>NZ_VIQT01000010.1 GCF_010206195.1 Anaerotruncus colihominis
CCTAATATAGAGAACAAGCCCTAGCATAATATTACGATCGCTTTATTCAAATTAGACCGCGACGGCTATTTTTATTATCAACCAGGCTTCCATTATGTTCCACGCGTCCGCAGATTTTGCTTGAATTGTTGGTATATATTGCGAGATTCCGCTTCATATTCAAAACCAAAAAAAGATGGAACCAAATAGGTAAATATATAATCGAGATCTTCGCCTCTGCTGAGTGCGATCATAGCCTCGGTGATCATCATACAATTTAAGAACTTCTGGTTTCCAACATTGCTCGATGTAAATATATAATTATGGAGCACATCGCGGATATTATCCGGATTGGAGACCTCTATCACCAAAGCAACAGCCTTTCTCAAAAAAGCATCCGGATAGCGGACACGGTCGTTGATCAACTCATCCATTTTCAGCATCCCATGTTCGCGCGCCGCAAAACACAGCTCCAACAATTGTTGAACCGTATACAGACACTCACTTTTAGCATCGCGCGTGCACTGGATATGCTGCGCGTAGTATTCCGTGTCGATCCCGTTTCTCACAGGCCGAACCCCTCTTTCGCAAATCTATGAACCCCGCCCAGAAAACGGGCGGGGATACAATCGGACTTTTTATTTTACACCCAAAATGTTCAAACAGGCAATACAACCTAAGCCTTCCCTATTTCCAGCGCTTTCAAAGCCAAGGATTTAACGACAGCGAGCGCCGTCAGGTTTGCGTCATAAGCATTGGATGCAGCCATCAAATCCACACGTTCCTCTGTCAGATTAACATTTGGATACATAACATAACCATCCTCATTTGCATCAGGATGCGAAGGGTCATACACTGGTGTAAAATCACGTTGGCTTTCCACAACCTCGGTCACACGCACACCGCCGCGCTCGATCCGATTAGAGGCATCGGCCAGCGCCGATTGAAAATCGATCGCGCGCTCCTGGAACACGACCTGTTTGCGGCGGTAAGGCTCCCCTTCCGGTGTGCGGGTCGTACTGGAATTTGCGATATTCTGTAGAATCGTATCCATACGAAAGCGTTCCGCAGTTAACGCCGAACCTACGATATCCATTGACTTCATGAAAGACATCTTTTTCCCTCCTTATTTAGCGGATTGCTCGAGAATATAATTCATGTTGCTAAACTGGCTGCTGATCTTCTGATAAAGATAAAGCGTCTGTGTATAATTTTCATACAGTTTTAGGCTTTCGACATCTGAATCGACGTTGTTGCCGTCAGGACGCATCGTTGTGTCCTCCTGCTCAAAAACTGTCGCCTTAAAGTCGTACCGGCCGCTCCCATCCTTGCGCGAAGATTCTTTGAGAACATCCTCAAACTTGACGCTCTTTGCTTTAAAACCGGGGGTTTCATAATTGGCGAGATTGTGCAGAATTACATTCTGTTCGAGCGCCAAACCGTTTAAGCTGCTTCTCATTGCCTGGAAAGCCAAAGAGTCGTAAAACATGCTTATTCCTCCGTTTGTTGATCTGTTGATGTTTTTTCTTTCAGATCAGCGTTTGCTTTTTTCTCTGTCCCTTCCGGAACCAGTTTTGCCATCACAACGAACCGATGTTCATAGTCGTTTGCCCCATATTTGACTGTGCAGGTGGACAAGGTCAAAATCTTATCGGTTTCACCGACTGTCACATCATAATCGTAAATTGATTGCGCCTTCGCTTCGTTTGCCAGTGCAACAAGCTCGGAGCCGGACAAATTCGTTTCAATATAATTCATGTCAACGCTGGGATAAAAGACCGCAAATATTTCCCAATCCATGAAACCATCAATAGTAGAGAACTGAATATAGGGGTTCTGCCTGGCAAACTCCGGATCGGTAAATTTAAAAAGCTGTGAAAACCGTGGACCATCTGGAT
Source organism: Anaerotruncus colihominis (assembly GCF_010206195.1). Taxonomy (GTDB): domain Bacteria; phylum Bacillota; class Clostridia; order Oscillospirales; family Ruminococcaceae; genus Anaerotruncus; species Anaerotruncus colihominis_A. Next base: position 1,878 of record NZ_VIQT01000010.1, read on the forward strand.
TATCCTTGAGATCACTATGTCCATAAATGACCGTGTTGGGCGAAAGGATCTCACGCGGCCCGACAGAACAAGTATAATCCACAAAATAGCATCCGTAAACACTTGGCTTATGCCGTTCATCTGTCCGCAGATACGCCGTATTATCATGAGCCTGCAAAACGCTGTTGCTGATTTGCGTATTTGGAACAATCAGCCAGCCAACCGTATCTCGATTCTGCTTGATCTCGTAGTCGAGCGCCTCGAGCAGATCCATTTCCGTTTCCACCAGTTTGTAGACACCAAGTTCCGGCTGCGGCAGAGCAGCGGCCATGGATGACGCCGCATCTGCGGCGTCATCCTGCGCCGACGCCGGCGCAGGATGCTGTTTTTGAACCATTTTTACCAATTTAAAGCCAGTGAAAGCCAAAGCGGCTACAAATAGCAGCGCGCCAATTGCAACAAGAAACTTTTTCATTTTCACTCCTCTGCGACGCCTGTCGAAGGATTGACCTTGACGATATCCGCCGCGCCATTCAGGAATCCACCGTTCGGAGCCAATGTAGTTTCGCCCACACGCAATTCAGCGCCGACGATGGAATGACGTTCCGTCATCACATAGGTCGAGAAGTGGTCGATCTTTACAGCGAAGGTGCCCTGTGCATTCGTCTGAAGCGGACCATAATAGTCAATTCTGTCTCGTTCCTCGTTGTAATAATGCCAGTAAATGGTTTCACTGCCGTACCGCTTCCCAATGGACATATGCAAAATTGCAGTCGCGGGCAGTGACCCATGATGCGGGAAATATGCCATTACCACCCTGCTGGATGTGAGATCGTCATTGCCGCTGCGCGACTCGATGATGTCCCAAATCGCATCCTCCTGCTCATCCGGCGGGCTGAACGACATGCGGAAATCGTAAATCTCCGTCGAGGGAATCACGCGGCCTACAAGATCAGACGCCTTGAACTCCAGCGAATAGTCATTGCCTTGGAAAATAATCGTCTTATCGGGATAATTTTTCAGCTCCTCAAAGACGCTTGCTCCAATGCGCGGATACTGGTCAATCATGATGATGATCGTATCGCCGCTGCCCTCATAATCAACGTCCTCCGACTCAAGCGGAGTCAGGTTTTTCAGCTTATCCTCCTCATTGCGGTAGATCATGACGGTATATTCCTTCGTCACGGTCTTATCCGGCGACGTCACAACAATACGCACCTCATTCTCCCCATCTTCAAGCGCCAGGGAGTAATTGCTGTTATAGTCGCCGATTTGCCTGGTTCCAGCATATACCTCGTAGGTCGCGAGGCGATCGTCAGTGCGTGGGATGATATCGACCGAATATGTATCCTCCGTGGCTGCCACTTCGTATTCGGTGACCGCTGGCTTGAAATTCGGCGTCATTAAACCGTAATTGACCTTGAGGCTGCGCAGATCCGCATTGTTTGTCTTTTCGACCAGATTCTGGTTATAGAACTTGATCGTATATGTCATCTTCGTGGTTCCATCCTGTGCCGTTACCACAATCTCGATCGTTGTATAAATATCAACCAAATCGATCGGATCGCTTGCGACGCCGCTCTGAGCCGCCATACCATTGATCGTAAGCGTCGCGCTAGGATGGTTTGTCGTCGCCGTAATGGTCACCGTCGACGAACCCTCTTTGACTGTCGCCTCGTAATCAAGCGTAGTTCGGATGAACGGATCCGGCTGCCAATCCTCGGTATTGGTCGCCGAAAGCGCTTTCAGATACGCGTCATGGCTTGGCTCCTCACGTGTGATCTTGACGATGTATTCCTTATAGGAGGGCGGATTGACATAATCGTAGTTTTCCGCCTCAACCCGGATTGTGAAGGTTGTTGTTGCGTCACCGACCGCATACGGCAGGTTAAAATTCTTGGATGCGGTTCCACTATTCACAGTGTACCATCTGGGCGGTATAACACCTGGCAAAACACTGTCGCGATTACTTTGAATCTTGACACGCGCGCCTTCGTGATTGACAGTCGGTATAAAGCTGACCTCTTTTGTCTCATAAGGCACACTGATTTCATACATCTCTACATCCGGATTGAACGAAATCTTCTTTGTATCAACACCGTCCTGATCATTGATCACGAGCGATTTCAGCGTTGCGTCATCACTCGGCTCGGCGCGCTCCACACGAATACGGTAAAGCGAAACATATTGCGGCTTGTCGCCGTCAATCACCATCTTGATCAGTTCCTGTTCTGTATAGCCATACGCCATTTCGGATCCGACAATAATCCAGATTTCATCGTGATCGTAAGTCGCTGTAATGAAGTCTACCGGAATATCTTTGGAGATCGAACCGTCTGGATTGATATCGACGGTTTTCCACTTCTTGTAATCGCTCTGGCCACGGCGCCCATAGACTGCAAAGACACGGCTGACCGAATCCTCTTGCGGTGTAACCGACGCCCTGATTTTTGACGTTGAGAACGGGACGCGCAGGGTATAATCGCTCTGGGCCGACGTAAAGGTAGGCGATAGCGTCAACTGCTTATCATCGGTATCATATACCTTCAGCTCTGTCAGCGTCGACACATCACTTGGATCGCGCCGGCGTATCTGCACTGTGTATTCGCGGTCAGGTTTTGTAAAATCGGGCTGCTTATTTGCTGAACGGTCAATGCTCTGCTCGGAAACAACCTTGACCTTGAGCACATACACCCCTTGATCGTTCGGGGTCATTTTACTGAGCCTGATCCATTCCGGATCGCCGAACAGCACCTTGTTTTCCAGCTTTGGATCACATTGAACGACAGCGTTGGCGTCGGTAGTCGGGACCTTCACACGCAGCCAATCTGTCTTATACGGCACTTCGATCATATAGCCGTCCATCTGAAGGGGGTTAAAGTCCTTCAGATAGTTGTTTTTCATGTCGACGTCGCTCTCATCGTAAATCTCAATATTTGAGAGCGTCGCGTCGGTGCTCGCAGGGGTCCGTGTTACCTGAATGGTATACGTTTTTGTAAAATTTGGATTTTGCGCCGTCACCGTCACTTCAATGTAAACCGGGACATTTTCGATCAGTTTGATTCTCTCTGTCGGTTTACCGGCCTCCAGCTTTTCCGGATTGTCCTCCGTACCGTAAACCGGCGTCAGCCCGCCGTCCCGGTGATAGGCGTAATAGGCGATCATCTTGTTGGCCGCGTCGTCGTTGCGGAACGCTTCCAGCGTGATCGAATCCGTCTTGAACGGCACCTTGACCACAAATGGCTGCGTCGCCTCCGGCGTGAACCCAAAGTCGATCGACTGACCCTTCGGGTCCTTCATAACAAGCGAAGAAAGCGTCGCGTCCTCGCTTGGGGAGGTATCGACAACCGTAATCGTCACACGGGGCTTATAGTCCAATTCCACAGGATTCCCCTTTGAATCTTCAACAAAAAAGCTGAATGTCAGCGTCACAGTTCCGGGCTTTGCCGCATTGATCTGAATGGGAATGCTGACGGCCACATCCTTATTGGAAATGGATGGATTATTAAATTCGCTTCCAAACGTATAATCCTGAATACCGCTGGTTGTATTCAATTGAACTGTGACCGCATCCGTGCTGCCGGACGCGTCGATAATCATGTGCTTTGCCCAACTCTGGCGCGCGCCCATGCTGGCGGTGATTTCATAACGGTACGGGCTCTGCGGGTTCTTATACCCAACAACGCCGCCCTTGTAAACGTCCATTTTGAGCTGTAGGCCATTGTTGTTAAGCTCCGTATTCATCGCGATCTTGTTGGCGTCGTCGTTGACGCCGCTGCTCAGATCGTCCTTATTGAGCCATTGGGCGGTCAGCTTCGCCACCGGCGGATCGCCGGTACCGCGGATGACAATTTCAATCTCCTGTGGTGTGGACGTCGTTTCCTTACCGTTCCGATCCTTAAAGGTCACTGTATAAACAAGTTTGCCCTTCACATCGGCAATTTCGCGCTCAACCGTCGCGCCGATCCACTCGTTATTGCTCTCACCGATATGTAGGTTATTCTGGTAGGCGGAATTATCGGCTTTCCACTTCCATGAAATTGTAAATTTGTCGTTATATTGATTTTGATAATTGCGCAGCGAAAAATCAGTGGTGATCCAATTCAAGGCATCACCCGGATCGAGTTTGATAAACTTTTCATCGTTGCGGTTGGCGCTGATTTTAATATCGTTGGCAATTTCCTCCACCGCCGCCTTTGCCTGAATGACTGTCAGCAGCAGTGTATTCGATTTTGGCAGATCCAGATAAAATGTAATCTCCTCGTCCATCTGGATAACGTCGTTCATTTTCTTGACAGGCGGCAGCTTGTTGTCGAGCAATTCGTCGTCTGCATATGGCGTGCCGTCCTCTTTCAAATAAAAATTATTTGTACCAGCCGAATTCTGTTTATCCGGTGTAACAAAATACTCATATGCCTTGGAAGGCGTAATTGTAAAGGTTAAATCATCCAGCCTGCCCGTCTGAGTTGTCGGCGGATGGATTTCAATGATCAAATCGCCGTTATCCACTCGCCTCGAACCAACTGTACCCCCATCATAGCCATGCAGGCCGTTCTCAGCACCGCCATTCGAAAGGTTCGCGGGTGCAGAGACTGAAAAAGTAGCTCCACCCTGGGACTTTCCATCTGCGACAATTTCACCCTGGGTTGCTTTTATAGTCAATTCGCCATACTGCATAATCCGTTCCGGGTCGACCGATGCGTCAATCTTAGTGCGGTCTGCACCATTGATTTTCTCAAGCGCTTTGCCCTGTCCCTTGATCGCATAATAGTTGCCCGTGATCATGACCGTCTGCTTTTCAATCGTCGGAAAGCTATCCGATACATCCAGCCGGCGTGTATTTCCAGTTCCTGTGATCACTATATCATTGCCCTGCGGCGCTGTTCCGTCTGTCGAATCGTAATTAAAGCTGGTTTCCTTATTCTCCTCATAACCCGATTTGATGAAAACCGACAGATCAACGGAACCGCCTGAAACAACAGTCGTACGTTCTGGATGGTCTTTATCATCGTCCCATGGTTTCTTTATAAAACCAAGCGTCGCAGCCTCAACATCACCCGAAGCGCGCGCATTCGTTGTAAACGGCGCGGCCAGCAGCGCCAGATCAGCAACATTTGCCGTCATTATCGCGGTTGCCAGACAAAACGCCGTGAATCTTTTCCAGACCATATGCATCCCTCACAGCCGGCCGCCGGGGCGGCCGAGAAATCGAATAGATTTTAAACATAACTCTATAAATTATTTTATCGACCGATTTCTTAAAAAACAAAGCATCTTCTGAAAGAAAAAATGTCCGCGGCCAAAAGAGCCGCGGACATTCTCATAGTTTATTTGCTCCGCATGTTGCGATCCGCCTGAACAAATGTATCCCGTAATTCCTCAATCATAGGGATAATTTCGTCAAGAATCGCCACATCCTTCTTCATATTTGCCTGCACGATCCGTTCAATGAAAAAATCATATAAAGCGTCCAAACTGCCCGAAATTTCGTATTTAAAATCGAGCGTGGATTTCAAGTAGAATAAGATACGCTGCACTTTTTGTAAGGCATTGTTGACGCCGCTCAGGTCCTTTTCTGTGAGACAAATCTTTGCGCCGCTCATCTGCTTGATGACCTCGTCGTAAAGCTTTGTCAGCATTTCACCCTGTGTCATCGTCATAACAGACTGCCTTTGATATTGCTGGTATGGATTGACCGGCATTTGATTCACCCCATTGATTATTCAGCAAGATCAGCCGAACTGCTGTGCCAACCATGAACTCTGTGAACTCATCTGTTGGATCATGGCTTCCATCGCGTTGAATTTATTCCAGTATCTGGTCTTTTCCTGTTCATACGCATTCTTCAGATCTTTAATCTTCTGGTCAATCTGCTGGATGGTATTATATAGGGTATTGTCCTTATCAGACGCTGTTTGGGCGTAACCAGCCATTTCCACCAGCAAACCTCTGCTGTTGCCGCTTACAAAGCTCGTACTTGCCGTATTTTTAAGAATTTCATCAAGTTGGCTTGCAAGCCCCTGTTCACCGGTGAACAGGGCAACTACGCCGTCCGGATTGCTCTCAATAGCCGCACGTAGCGTCGCTTCACCGTCTGCATCCATGACCAGCTTGCCTTTTGTCTCCCACTCGCCTGTTTCAATACCAAGATCATAAATCGCAAATGGGCTGCCCGCCGGGCGCTGATAGAGCGTACTGCGCATCTGAAGGAGGAAATTCGAAATCGTGCTATCGTTGCGCAGCAGGCCTTTTTTGGCTTTCTCCTCCCAAAGCGCGATCTCTTTCTCGCTCATTTCCTTTTTCTGCGCATCGGTCAGAGGAGGATAGTCACGATAGTCGGTGTCCTCCTCGATTAGGGAATTGAGCTTATCAATCAGTGCGTTATAGTCCTCAATGAAGGATTTGATACCGCCAACGATCTTATCTGTATCACGCGAAACAGTGATTGTTTCCGTTTTATCAGTGGTTCCGGTCAATGTAATATTCAGGCCGTTGAATTCAAATGTATTGCTGCTGCGCTCAATTTCAACGCCATCGACCGTTGCTTTCGCATTTTTGCCAGCAGTAAAGGTATATTCCCCCGCACCCGGATTGGATGGATCGGCGGGCGCTTTTCCGAAGATCGCCTCGGACAGCGATGTGTTCCCGAGCTGGATATCGAACGCCGCGCCAGTGCTGTTGGCCGTAAGCGTGAAACGGTCCGCCTCAGCCTGATATGTCATTGTCACGCCTGCACCGCTCGCATTCACCTTGCGGATCATATCGCCAACGGTCATATCCTCGGTGATGGTGATGGTTTTGCCGTTGATCTCAAGCTGTGCCTTGCCGTCGACAAAGGCGTCGCCGAAATACATCTTGACTGATCCACCAAGTCCAATGCGATTGCTCTCGCCGTTGAGCACGCCAAGAAAGCTCTCTGTTGCGTTTGGCCCCGAGAGCATGATCGAACTGCCCTTCATCGCGCTGACATCAAAGCTGAAAGCGCCGGTCGCCGGATCATCAATCACCATAACGGCGTTGCCCTTACCAAAAGCCGTGTCCATCTGCTCGTTGGCCTGCTTGGCAAACGCCTGATACTGCTCCGCCTTTGTCCCCTTTGACATGACCTCGTTCATATCAATATTAAGCGTCGTCTTGCTGCCATTAAAGGTTACATCAACAGAAAAATAGTTTCCTGTCGCAATCGGCTGTGAAGCCTCCAGCTTCATACCCTTTTTACCATCCGCGCCTGTATAAACCTGTGCGCTTGCATTAGCGTTCAAGCCCAGGATTTTCAAGCCGGCCGCGCTTGAAGAACTGGATACGGTGATCGTATCGCCGACAGCATTGTCGTCATCCCAAGTCGAACTGGTGATCACAATCTCGCCGTCGTTGCCAACCTCCGCTTTGATTTTATCAAAGCCCTGCGCAGCAAACACCTCTGTTAACCGGTCTGCAATCTGCTGCTGCGTGGCCGGCGGTGTTTTGAAGGTGCCATCGTCGTTGACATACAGGTCCTTAAAATCGACCTTAACCGCTTTATTATTGACCATAAAGGTCACATCGCGCGCCTGTCCCGCAACCTGCTTTTGAATCTCATCAAGGTTGATTTCACCGGACAGCTTGCGCGTACCGGAAGCCGACGAAAGCTTCGCCGCTTCGGCAAGCTGCGAAACCGCAATCGAGGTGCTGCCGACCGCCGCGCCGCTTGTTGCACTGACTTTGAAAGCGCTTGAAGATGCGACCGCGTTCATTGCATTGAAGAATGTGCTGCTCAAGAAATTCGTGCTCGATGAACTTCCAAAATATTTGTTCTGGAATGTATTCATCTGTGTGATGATTTCGCGGTAAATCTCCTGTTTCCAAACAGTCTGTTGACGCAAGGCGTTCTGCTTATCAATTTTGGCTTGTGTCCCGGAGAGCAGGGCCTCGACCATGCTCTCAGTATCCATACCGGATGCAAGACCAGAAAAGCCCTTGTTGCTGCTCGGATTATTTACATAGGTACTGCTGCTTGAAGAACTTATATTCATGACGAAGCCTCCGTTGCTAAAATCTCTTTAACTTAATTGTCGTACAAAATGCCAAAAACTAAAGGCGACAATCAAAAAAGTCAGCCAAAAAGTAGAGATTACACAGCTATATTTTGGGCACCGGTTCAAGCTGATCCAAACCGTCCGGGACGCGGCGCCGTCCCACCCACCATAGCGCCATAATATTTGGCAGCCTGGGCATTTTGACCACGATTGTTTGACTTGATCTGCTCCATCGCCAGGTCGCGCTCCTGCTCCAAGCGCATCTCAATTTGGAGGTCAATGTCCGGCAGCCGGCTTACTATAGCCCGGACCTGCATCGCACGATCAAAAACCGGCTTCCATTCATCCGGCAGCTCGCCGCGGCCGCAAGCCGCGCGCGCGGCCTGGCAATAAAGCTCCTGCTTGTCACAGGCCTCGTCGATCTGCTCGTCCAAGCAGTCAATCCCGGCGATCATCACTGCCCGGTGTTCTAGTTTTTCCTCAAGCCCGTCCAATTCACAGGACAGCATCTCAAGGCTCGCCTGCTCATACAATGCGAAATAATCCCTTTTCTCCTCCAAGAGATCGATTACACGCTGAATCGCATTCAAAGCAACGCTCATATTCAACCCTTCTTTTCATAGATTTCATTGCAGGAATCGCAGCTTGCGCTCTATACAAGCCGCTATTTTTGGTGTACAATAATGATAGTTATCGCCCGCATTTTGTCTAAGGCATTTCAATGCGCCTTTTGGGCAAAGCTGCGGCTTTGATTGTTCAAGGAGGCTTATCAGTGTGAGCTATAACATGTCTAATTCAAGATTCCCTGCGGTTCTTAAGACGCTTGACGACCAAATCGTTGCCGATACCGGCGTCATCCAGATTTCAATTGAGGATAAAAGCGTCGATTTTAAAAGCGAATTTATTCCGCTTTACAAGCTGGGCGATCATTTGAAAATTGTCAGAATACAGGATGGTGTCGAAGTCGTCAGCTATGTCGGCGAGGTCTATCTCTCCTCACAGCATATCCTCCGTCTCGTATCGGTCACAGAGACCGTTCTTCCGGCGGCGCGTTCAGTTTTTTCCTACAATGTCGATCTCAGCGGAAAATTGATCGCCCGTGTGCTTGACACCTCACATAAACGGTTTTTATTCTTTGGTAAAAAACCGCGTTATCGCGAAACCATCTTCAACGCTCAAATCCATTCCATCGCCCTGCGTGGCGTCAAATTTACAACACCCTATATTCTGGAGGACGAGCAGACCATCTCTTTGAATATGCAGGAGCCGCGTTTGAAAGATGTCCTGCTTGATGTCAAAAAGGCAATTGACATGGGGCAGGAAACGCGCAGTTATCAGTGCGTTATCCGCGATATCGACCGGGAATCCCGTGAAAATCTTGAGAATTTCATCGCCGGCCTCAATAATCAAAAGGGTCAGGCGTTCCGCTGATTGGAACGGCCGGGTACTGTTTAAACCCGGTATTCATCATCCGTTTAAACAGTATCCATCCCTCCAAGCAGGCTGCGCACAGCGCCTGGCCCAATATCATTGCGGACAGCCTGCTGATTTTCCTCAATTGTTTGGATTAATTCTTTGCGCAGAACCTTTATATCTCCGGGCGCCAAAATACCAATCCGCACTTTTTCACCGGTCACATCGATAATTTTGATCTCGATCCCATCGCCAATCATAAGTGATTCGCCGGGTTTTCTTGCAAGCACCAGCAACTAAAGCCCCCCTTTCGATCCCATCAGCGGATAGCGAATCGGCAGATCGTCCTCAAGGATTACCTGTGCGGCGCGCTTACTCACAGGATTGATTACAATTGGACTTTTCAAGTTGACAGTAGACTTTTCGAGCGTATCCCGCAGTACGGCGACAAGCCAGAACATAGGCTCGTCCGTTTTGATCATTTCCGCCACACGTTTGGGCAAGGTGGGATTATATGGGCCAACCACCGCGTTCGGATTGACCAGAATAAAACAGACGGACGCATCCTCAATCGATTGAAGCCAGGCAAAATCGGGGCCTATGGATTCCTCTGTCAGCACAGCAAAACGGCTATAATCCTTGAAGCCAAAAATCGGTTCTGTAAACGTGATCACATCGTCTTCACTGATTTCAACCTCACCAAAATCCCTTGTCGCTATTTTCAACATAAACGGTTTACACCTCCGTCAATATGATAATGAAAACAAGCAGCCGGGTAAATGGGAGACATTCCCTGGCTGCTTGTTTTCGCGGATACCCTATTCTTCAACATAACCGGGCGCCGCACTGGGCGGAACATATGTTGGTTCGCCCAAGTATTCGATCGTTACTTTGGGATATTGCAAAATCTCCATCTGGAACTTACCCGGAACATAATTCATAACGTTCTGCGCAATCTGCCATTCCGTCTGAACAGAACCAGGATCGTAGTTGATATTGACCTGCGCGGGGTTCCAGGAGATTTCCGTACCCTCCGAAGGGATATACGTTGTGTAAGTCGTGCAGTCAGCGGCCTGCAGCATCTTCTGTCGGACAATCTGCCCAATTGTCACGCCATCATCAATCCGCTGCATCTGATTGCCCGTCTGTACATTCTCGCCAATCACTTCATACGCCGCCTGCCGCCCCTGCTGCGCCCACACTTGCTTCCATGAGGCGATCGACCGCAGATTCAAACTGGCGCGCATTTCGGTGGTGTCGAGCCGTACTTCGATATCCTTCGTACGGATACGCATTTGGGAAGGCGCCCGTTTCACCGTCCCCTGCGGGTTCTTCGGCACATTCATCTCCAGCCGCGCCGTTTCTGTGTAAATTTCATATTTCAACGGCTGACTTGTAATGTTAATTAACTGCACCAAAACATCTCCTTTCCCAATTCATTTAACTCTCTCTCCTCTGGTGAAAACCTAGAAAAACCCGACTTATCTCAGGAAATCAAGCAGCGAAGTCGGCAACAACATGGTTCCAAGCTGCAGCACAGCCATCCATGTATATTCACACTGTTTCAGGTCAACTGCCGTGTCAAAGGGATCGGCCGAAATCAGGTCTGTTTCCGTCGTCGACAAATTAAGTATGTCATTTTCCATACGATCGGCGGAACGGTCAAGAAAATTCATGCGAGTGCCCAAATCGACGCGGGAGAAACGCATATCATCAATAACGGTTTTGAAATGATCAAACAGGTCGCTGGCTTTATCATGGTCAAAATCGGGGTCTGAAAGCACCTCTTCCAACTCGGACATAATATCATACGCACTATTGGGCGACTCGGTTCCCTTTGCCCCTGTCACTGACGGACCAAACCCAAGCACAAGAAGCCCATTGAAATTTGTCTGAAAAGCAGAGCGTGGATCAATGCTGCTGTTGTCGTTTACCCTGAGTCCCAAGCCGATATCAACAAAAATGTTTTCACTGCCCGGCACAATTCCCGCCCGGTCGTTATACGTATCGTTGGGCGGCTTTGTCCCCGGCGCCACATAATAATAGGTCTGACGCGCATTATCATAACGGATATCCTCAACCGGAACGCCATTGAAGCAAAGCTTCCCGTTACCATTATCGGTGAAAGGGGCCTCCCCATTATTTGTACCGCCGAACAGGAATTTTCCAGCATATTGTGAATTTGCAAACTGTAAAATCTGTTTCTTCAGGCTCCCGATTTCTTTCGCAATAACATCGCGCGGATCGCCGCCATTTGTCCCATTGAGGGCTTTTTCCACCTTGTCGCGCGCGCTGACCAGAAGGTTGTCGATTGCATCAAGGTTTGTATCGATCGATTTGAACTCCTCACGGAAGTTTTCAATTGTATTTAACTGGCGTTCACTCGTCAGGCGCTCCTCCTGAACCTTCATAGCGCGCACACCCGCCGCCACATTGTCAGAAAGACGGTTGAACGCAAGCCCGCTCTGGCCTTTCTCCATTGTGGATGCGCGCCTGGTCATCACAGTATTGAGCTGCCGCTTGTAGTTGCGGCTGATCGTACGCTGTGTAATCCTCATTTGTTACGTTCAACTCCTTTGCTTATCGGCCGACAAGACCCGTCCTGTTGATCAGGACGTCAAGCGCCTCATCAAGCGTCGTCATCAGCCTGGAGGCCGCCTGAAGCGATTTGTTATACAGCATCATATTTGCAACTTCCTCATCCATCACAACGCCGGAAACCTCATCACGGCTGTCCTCCGTTGTATAGAGCAGATTTTTGCTTGACTGAAGGCGATTATTATAATAGTTCTGATCCCCCGCAAGCGTCGCGGAATAACCCGTCAGGTAATCCTTAAACGTTCCTGTGAACGACTCGCCGCGTCCCTGAAAAACATTGTCGTCATTTTTGAGCTTGTTATACAAATCCACAACATACTTGTTGTCGAGATTATCCTTACGCGCGATAAAATAAGATGCATTGGCATCCCACTCGTCCGTAATGGAAATATTTGCCGCTGTAACAGGGCCGTCCGGGTCAACCACATATTTTCCATTGGCGTCCGGCCGATCGCTGATCGAACCAAGCAGCTTGCGATACGGCTGATCTGGATCAAGCACAGGATTACCATCCGCATCGAGTATCAATGCTCCAGCCGCATCGACCTGGTAATTGGGGATGCTGTTATTGGCAACCTCAACGAGCTGATGCGCAAAAATATTCAGCGCATCCTGATAATAACGAACGCCGCGGTATGTCGTTTCGCCCTCTTGGATGATATTGGGACCGCGACCATTAAGAAAGTCCGTCGTCGCTTTGAGAACCCCGTCCGTCACCTGGATTTTATCGCCGTTCGACACCCACTTGAGCACAACCGTACCATTGGGATTCTCACCCATCTCCATCGCTTCATATTTGGAACCGTCAAGAATGGTATGGCCATTCATCTCGATCGTAACAGTCCCATCCACGTTTGTTCTAACACCGATCTCACCATACTCTGCAAGCTGGTCAAGCAGATAATTGCGTTCGTCAAGCAGCTCATTGGGACCATAATGCGAATTCTGAAGCACATTGCGGTCGTTGCTGATCGCCTCATTCAATCCCACAATCTTTTGAAGGATCTGGTTAAAATTCTGCACTGATACACCAAGATCAAATTTCTGCTGCTCCGCAACGCGATCGAGCTTGCCGCTTAAATATTGAAGCGTCTGCGTCATATCCTTAAAAGCGCTACGCACAAGAGAGGCGTATGTCTCAGAATCGGCCTGCTCCGTGTCTGGTTGCAAGGCGTTTAAGATGCCGTTAAGCATGGCGCCGATGCCGCTGTCGCTGTCAGGCTCAAAGTCGCTGATGACCGATTCAAGGTCGCCTAAAATCGTCTGCACCTGATCGTAATAACTCGCTTCTGAGGTCAGCTCGCGGAAACGTGTATCAAGAAACTTATCGCGCGTCTGGCCGATTCCGAGGATGTCGACGCCCTGGCCGGCAACACCGATCCGGTTACTGCCATAACGCGACGTATACGGATTTGTCCCAACCGCCACCTGCTCTACACGCTGACGCGTATAGCCGGCGCTGTCCCAGTTAACAAGGTTCTGTCCTGTGATATCAATGCCCTTCTGGGCAGTCATAATGCCGCGTTTTGCAACATCAAATCCCATAAATGTAGGTCGTAATGTCGACAAAGCAGATTCCCCTCCACTTAAATTTTTGTTTCAAACAGCGGCGAGCCTGGACCCTCCACTACCTTTTTTTCGGACGTGTAGCCGCCCGTAACCTGCCGCTCAGGCGAATCGGCGTTTCCACTGAATGCGCGCAGGCTGTCCTTTGCGAACGACGTAGATTTCGCATTGCGGAAACGAATATCCATCACAGCCGATTCAATACGCATCATCAGCGCATGCAGATAATCGCGGTCCTCCTCGTCGGCGCGCCTGACGATCTCCTGAAAGGAGCATCCGCCAAGCCCGGCCTCCGCCTGGAGCTTTTCACGCTGCTTTTCCATAGCGTCAAGACGCATCAACGCAGCCTGCTGCTCGGAAATTACATGGTCAACCTTCTGCGCGTCAAAAGACAAAAGCGCTGCATATTTTCCATCCTCCTGGTCTGATAAACCTTCCATAAAATCGGCGTAATCCTCCAGAAAGGCATAAAATATATCAAGTTCTTCCGTCATGAGCGCGCTCCTTAAAGGCCAAACCAGCGTTGCATCAGCACGCCGGTCAGCTGGTCAGTCGGAATGTAATAGGCGCCATTTTGCACGCGCTCACGCAATTGTGTCAGACGCTCCGGGGAGGCCGGCGTATTGATTTCATCCAGAATGCTTCTGCTCACCTTTTCAGCTTCAAGCTGACGCGCGCCGGACTGGCTGATGGAAATATGGTCTGTATTTCCGGAAAGCTTCCCCGCGGTCGCCTGGGAATCCTGCGCAGACAAAGTGGACTTGTAGCCGGCAAGATTTGTTCTATAAATTCCATGTGCAGCGGCCGGATTGATTTTCATAATATCCCTCGATTCTTTAACCGTTGCCGTAACGGATGGAATAATCCTAAACTATTTCCTACTATTTCTTATCGCCCGACTTGGCGAAAACTAAACAATCTTTCCTAAAAAACACGGACTACTCAACTATTTTTTGCACATCTATCCACGCACGGACCGGCCGGCTACACGAGCAGGCTGCTTTTTCCCTGCCTGTTTTGGGCTGATTAAACCGTATTTCCGTCTTTTTCTACAAACAGGGGCGGAGGCTGCGTTAAAAAGCTTCGGAATCCGAAAGGGCTCCTGCGTTTTTTGACTTGCATTCTCTGCTGTTTGCGAAAAATTCGGCAACTCTTTTTATTTTCAAACAAGCCCTAACCAGACTTTCTCTTTTATTTTTGACAGAAAACCTCACGCGCAGTACGCGTGCCGCAAAAAAAGGCAAAGGTTGCCGCGCATGAAGTTTTTGCGCATTATTTTCGGTCGCTCCCAAAGGAGCGAGGAAATGACTATTTGTATAGTTTTTGTTATATTTTGCATATAGAATAAAATCCCAACAGAAACCACATATGATTTTCCGCTCTCCGCTTGCCAAGCAGGGGTACGATCAAGTATAATAAAAAATACGGATTTTACATGCGCAAAAAAGGAGAAACTCAGGATGAACAAGATCATTTGCGTGTCCAATCAAAAGGGCGGCGTCGGAAAAACGACAACGACAAATGCCCTTGCGATGGGCCTGCGGCACAAGGGATACCGTGTGCTGTGCGTTGATTTCGATCCGCAGGGAAACCTGTCTTTTAGTCTGCGTGCCGACAATCGCGTTGAGTTGCAAAATTCGATCTATCAGGTGCTCAAGGGTGAGCTGAAAGCTGTCCAGGCAATCCAGCACACAGAGCTTGCCGACGTTATCACCTCCAACATGATGTTAAGCGGCATCGAGCTGGAGTTTACTGGAAAGGGCCGTGAATTTCTGCTTTCATCCGCGCTTAAATCCGTTGAAAAGCTTTATGATTATATTCTTATCGATTCGCCGCCTGCGCTCGGTGTTCTGACTGTCAACGCTTTCTCCGCATCCAATGTGATCCTGATGCCGGTGCTGTCTGACCTGTACAGCTTGCAGGGGATCGTGCAGCTCAACGAAACCATTGAGCATGTGCGGGCGCGCAACAATCCCAACCTTGTAAACGCCGGTATTCTGCTGACACGCTTTAATCCGCGTGGTCAGATCAATAACGTCATCCGTGAAACAGCCTCCGACATGGCGAAAACCTTCAATATTCCCTTGCTGCGCACGACCATCCGAACCGGCGTCGATTTAACAAAGGCGCAGATCCTGCGCCGCGACATGATCCGTTATGCCCCCAAAAGCAAAGCTGTCCAGGACTATCAGCGGTTGCTTGACGAGCTGTTCGAAAGGGGCGTTTTATAATGGCAAAACCCAAAATGGAATTTGATAAGGACTATATTTATAACCTGATTATGCCAAGCGCGTCTTTGGATGACACCTCTGAACCGCCCACGATTTCCGTGGATACACCCGCCTCCTCACCTGAGACCGCGGCCGCCCCATCTGCCGAGGAGGACGAGGCCAGCCCGATCTCTGATCTGCGCAGCCGTCTGTTTTCACGCAAGAGCGGGGGTGTCGCTATCCCAGCGGTCAAGCGCGAATATGCCGTCGTCAATATTATGGAGCTGCTTGTCTCCGATCGGTTGGACAGCGTTTTCTCAAAATTCAACTGCTGCCAGTGCGACAAATGCCGCAAGGACGCGGTAGCTGCCGCATTGAATCTTCTTCCTCCAGAATATGTAGTTGCCGAGGTCGATGAAATCGACGCCCTGCGGTATAAGCATTCCACCAAAGAGGTTTCCGCCGCGCTTGTGAAAGCAATTTTACAAGTGCGCGCCCATCCGCGCCATTGATTTATAAAGAAATTTCCAAAAGCTCTTGCATTGTACACAAATTAGGTATATAATGGTGGAAATTAAAACTCATTTAAAAAGGAGAAGGGAAAAATGGCTTACATATGGAGCAAAGACCTTGAGACAGGCAATGCAATGATTGATTCGCAACACAAGGAACTGATTGAAGCAATCAACGCGTTGTTGGCAGCTTGCGGGACTGGCAAGGGCCGTGCGGAAGTTGCAAAAACAACTAGATTCCTATATGATTACACCTCCAAGCATTTTGGCGACGAGGAGGCGCTCCAGCTTCGTTACAAATATCCTGATTACGCCAACCACAAACAATACCATGAGGGCTTCAAACGCGTTGTGCGTGAGCTTGCGGAACAGCTCAATAAGGAAGGCCCGACGATTGTGCTTGTCGGTAAGGTCAACAACAGCATTGCCGGCTGGCTGATCAGCCATATTAAGTGTGAGGATGTCAAGGTTGCCGCGCACATCCGTGCGCAGGGCGGCAAATAATGCAATCTACATACACAAAAAAGGCTGCGGGAAATTCCCGCAGCCTTTTTTACTTTTCCTGTTATGCATTTTATGCATCGTCAGAGGCCGCTGATGCTTTCTTAGCTTCCGCAGCCCATTCATCAAAGCGCTTCATAACCTCGGTATGGGTCTGCTGGCTGATCGAGGGCAATTTACCGCCCAACTCGACGCCGGCAGCCTTGAAGCCTTTCTCAACCGCTTTACGCAGCTCCTCGATCTTGGAAGCGTCGCCGCCGGAAAGCGCCTTCGCCATATCCATGATCCGCCCCGCAACCGCGTCGACCGAATACTCGCCACCTTCCGCGATAGAAGCGGCCGCTTTCGCGCTCTGCTCCGGGGTGACGAACAGATCCATACCGAACAATGTCAAGTTGCTCTTCTGACCCTGCTTGACAACCATGCTCTTGAGCATGTTCATAAAGCTCTGCGTGCGGCTTTCTTCCGCCGCCATCAGTTGATCAGCCTGGGCCTTGTTCAGCTTGTTTTTGCTGTACGTAACCGACTGCTCTGGCTGCGTCCTTTCGAAGGTGTCGCGGTTAACTGTTGTTTCAGTCGTCGCGCCCTCCTTCTTAGCGGATACGGCTTCATCAGCCTGCGTGGCAGTCGCCATCGCAGCCGTGTAACGCGCACCAGACAGTCCGACGTTTCCAATATTCATGATACATTTCTCCCTGTGAATCCGCCGCAGGCGGATTCGAATCTTTTTTCACCCGTTATACAAACATGTTCATCATCATGCCGACAGCATAAAAATTGGACATGTTGTATGCGCCCAGACGGTTATACATGCTCATCATGCTGATGGAATCCATCTGACTGGATGAGAACGCAGAACTACCGAACAGATTCTGCTGCTGTTGCTTGGCAGCCGAACCCACCAGGCTGGCGGACGGCGCATCAAGGCCGCGTTGGGCATCCTGTTTGATTCCGCTGGCAACACGTTCAGTAATGCTGCCCATCAGACTCGGGCTGGCATCCATCGCCTTATTAAAGACGTTCTGATCAAACGACAGCGTACCGTCCGCCTTTACAGATAACCCAATCATCGCCATGGACGATTCGGAAACAGGAGGCTGAATCATACGCTTCATCTGCTGGAGAACACCGACGCCCCGATTCTCGTTGGAACTTAAAAATTTGATCGTGCTGTTGTACGCGTCAACCAAGTCCTGCATTGCGCTGGCAGTCGCGCCGTCGTTGACTCCAGCCTTGATCTGGGCTTTTCCCTCACCGGCAATGGCGATGCTGACTCCATCGACTTCAATCGCATTGGTGGACGACGTTCCGCTGTACGTTTCACCGTCATTTTTGGTGATGGTGAAAATCGCATCACGGCTTTCGGTCACAGCCTTGTCAAGTCCAAGGCTTTCAGCGGCCGTTCCGGAAACGGTAAACTTGTTGTCACTGCCCGACGCTCCCTCAAGCTCAAGGGATGAACGGCCGTTCTCTGTGACGACGCGCGCGGTCACGCCGGCTTTCGATGCGTTGATCGAATCAGCGAATTTTTGCAGCGCCTCCTGATTGGTTTTTGCGCCGGCGGCGCTCAGTCTGAAATCGAAGGTCCCTGCAGCTGTTTTGATCCGCAAGCCGCCGCCCATGGACGGCAGTTCCCCGCTGCTGGCAAACGACGTGGAGCAGTTTACCTGCCCGGCAGCCGTCTGCTGAACCGTCAGCTCGTAGGAATCGGACTGTTTCCCCAGTTTTCCGGTCGCCGTCGCTACTGTGCGATCGGACGAACCTGCCGCCAACTTATCGGTCTTGGGATTAAGAACGCTGTCAGCCGCATCCTTGAGGGCCGTCATTTGCTTTTGATAATCCTTGAGGAACGCCGCGCTGTCTGCATCAAGCTTGTTTGCCGTCGAACTGGTGGCGTTTGATACGCCGCTGATCGCTGAAAGCTTGCTGTTGCCCCTAGCTGCGAGCATCGCGCGCATCTGGTTCATCTGTGTATATCCGCTCAGGATGGTATTGCTGAGGGAATACATGCTGTTCTGAATTGGATACATTTTTTCACCTCCTTTCGGATAGATCATGTAATATAGACAGAAGGGAGCCACCCGGGCGGGCGGCTCCCTTCATCATAACGGAATACGTCAAGCCCCGTTTGGAAAGGGCCGCTTAACTGTTTATTACTGGAGCAACTGGAGCACACTCTGCGGCTGCTGATTGGCCTGCGCGAGCATCGCCTGCGCGGACTGCGTCAGCACGTTCATCTTCGTGTACTCCATCATCATCTTGGCCATGTCCGTGTCGCGGATACGGCTGTTGGCCGACTGCAGGTTCTCGGACGTGGTATCAAGGTTATTAATTGTATATTCCAGACGGTTCTGCGTAGCACCGAGAACGGCACGCTGCGCGGAAACCTTGTCGATGCCGGCGCGGATCGTATCGATCGCGGCCGCAGCGCCCTCACGGCTAGAAATATCAATACCGTTAACGCCAATTCCCTTAGAACTCATGTCGTCGATTGAGACTGTAATCTGGTTAAAGCTGTCCGCTGTATCGCCGATCTGGAGAACAAGGCCACTGCCGCTGACTGTGGCTGTGCCGCCCTTGAAAACGAGACCATCCGTTGTATCGTATGTTACGTTCAGTCCGGTGTCTTTGGAAATCTCCTTCGCCGCATTGGCGCCGGCATTATCCAGATCCGCGCCGAAGATCACAGTAATATCTTTGCCAACAGCACTAGTATCCGTCCCGTCCGCCGCGAGGATATACTTTTTGCCGTTCACAGTGAAAGCCTTGTCATCAACCTTATCGCCAGCAGCGTAAAGCGTAGCCTTACCCTTTACATAAGCATCTTCACCTACTGTAGCAGGAGCGCCAACTGTAATACCAGCCACAGTTGTGGTCCCGCCGACCGTAGCCGATGTACTTGCAGACGTGACTCCCGTTCCGCTGCCCGCTGTTTTGGCCTCAAGCACAAAGCCATTCTGATAATCGCCTGTAATTGTAAAATCGTTGGCAAGAGCGCTCTTGCCAAGCTCCGCCGTCATGGCAGTATCAAGATCGTCTGCAGTAACACCATCGGTTGCGAAATCATTGATCGCATATTCCTTGCCGGAATTACCGATCAAAACCTTATCGCCATCTTCGTTTGTACTAAGCGTCAGATCAACAGTAAGGCTCTTTTCCTTTCCGCCAACTGTATAAGAAACTGTAAAGGAAACCTTATCGCCATCGGTTGCCGTCTTAGCCAAAACACTTGTACCAGCCAAAGCAGCGCTCTTATACTTTGTTGCGTCAACATTGGTGGTCGTCAGGCCGCCATCAAGTTTAATGCTGTCAACCGCAGATGTGCTACCGCCGCCGAGCGAGCCGTCAAGCAGGTTGATGCTGTTGAAATTCGTCGCCTTGGAGATACGGTCGATTTCCGTCTGGAGTTCCTTGATTTCGTCCTGCAGGGACTGCCTGTTCTGATCCGAGTTGATGCCGTTGGCCGCACGGGTCGCCAGCTCGGTCATACGGTTGAGCATGTTATGAACCTCAGTCAGCGCGCCTTCAGCCGTCTGCACGACCGAAACACCGTCCTGAGCATTGAGAGAAGCTGTATCAAGGCCCTTGATCTGCGCTTTCATCTTTTCAGAGATCGCCAGACCGGACGCATCGTCACCAGCACGGTTGATACGGTAACCGGAGGACAATTTTTCCAGCGCCCTGCCGACCTGCGAATTGTTCATGCCCAACTGACGCTGAGCGTTGACCGCCATGATATTGCTTCTGACTACCATTCCCATAGTTATACCTCCATGTAATTGGGTGTGCTTCCCACGTCCATGTGAAAAGCGTTCGTATAAATTGTTCCTTTTACATCCCTGCGCGCGGCCGCCGCGCAAGGACGCTTAAAGGCTATCTGTGAAGCGGCCGGCCGGCCATCTTAGCCCCGCCGTTTGCCCTTCAATCTTTATATTCGTTGTCTTTTTCAAAAACTAAAGTGTATTGGCAAAGAATTTTTCCATTCCACCGCCCACATCTATCCAACATATCAAAAACAGGGGACGCTGCAGATGCAGCGTCCCCTGTATACGTATCTTGCGGAGCGATTTCCAGAGATAGAATCAATATTTATTGTCACCAAAGAAATCGTTCGATCCGGCTTCATCCGGAATATGGGAATAACTGAGCTGTGGCGCACCGGAAGAAACCACATTCTTAATCTGGAACTGTGCAACAAGACTCTTAAGCATATTGGCCTGGCTGGACAACTCCTCACTGGCAGCCGCGCTCTCCTCTGCGGTTGCGGAGTTCGTCTGTACAACGGCGGAAATCTGATCAATTCCCTGTGTAACCTGCTGGATCGCGTTCGACTGATCATTGGTCGCATTTGTGATCTTCTGCATCGCATCTGTGATCTGGGATGCACTGCCGACCACATCAAGCAAAGATTGCTGTGTGTTGTCAACAAGCCGCGATCCTTCTTCAACTGCGCTGAGCGATCCGCTGATCAACGTCGTGGTATTCTTTGCAGCCTCGGCGCTCTTGGCCGCCAGATTGCGCACTTCATCTGCGACAACGGCGAAGCCTTTTCCGGCCGCGCCAGCACGCGCGGCCTCGACCGCCGCGTTGAGCGCCAGGATATTGGTCTGGAAAGCAATGTCTTCAATGGTTTTGATGATCTTGCCGATCTGAGCGGAACTGTCGTTGATCTTGCTCATCGCTTCGACCATCTGCGCCATTTTATCGCCGCAGGCGTGGAGATTCTCGCCTGTGGAAGTGACCAAACCGTCAACATCGCGCGCATTCTCAGCGGTCTGCATAACCTGATGAGAGATCTCGTTAATCGTCGCGGCCAGCTCCTCTACGGCGCTCGCCTGCTGTGTAGCGCCCTGCGACAACGCCTGCGCGCTGCTGGAAACCTGCTCGGAACCGCTGGAAACCTGCTCCGAGGAGCGGTTAATCTGTCCAAGCGTATCGTTGAGGGCCTCTAGAATCTGATTGATAGAAGTCCGGATCGACGCCCACTCGCCAAGGTATTCCATATCGGCGGAAACCGTCAGATCGCCCTGCGCCATCTTCAAAAGCAGGCTGGTGATATCGTCAATATACTCGGACAGCGTCTTGGAAACGAAGCGCATGCTGTCCGCGACTTCGCCCAACTCATCCTTGGACTGATATGTAACCGTGGACTTCATAGCGCCCCTTGTCCAGTCCTCCGCAGCCGTCTTGATCTCCGCCAGCGGATAAGTGATGTCCTTTGTCAGCTTGATCACAAGCAGGATTGTAAAGATCAAACTGGCCAACGCCAGCACTGACAAAATAACAACGCAGACCACACGAATAGACATGCCGTTTGTATAAGAATCCTTCGCGTTCTGCTCGGCGTAATTGATGATGTTTTCCAATGACGCATCCAGATTGCCGCAGGCAGCCGCATATTCACCGGTCAGCATGGCCAACGCCTTATCAGTATCCTTTGACTTGATATACTGAACGGTCTCTTCACGCAGCGATTTTGTCGCCGTCAAAGCCGATTTGAAATTGGACAGTAGCTGCGGGTCGCCATTGTAACCCTTTTCAAGTTCGCCGGCATAAGTGCTCATCATCGCCGCATTCGACTCAATGTCCGTAATAAGCGACTGGATCTGCGCATTGTCCGTCAACTCAGCAGCATGCCAAATGTCGCGCTGAATAGTAGCGGTAAGCTTGCCGATCTGTACGGAATCACGCGCGACTGGATACGCATGATTATAAAACGATTCCAAACCGCCTGACACACTGAACAGGCCGATTGTCGACGCAACAACAGTAATGATATACAACACGATAACAGCGCCGAACGAACATGTGATCTTCTTACCAACTTTTAGATTCCTGAACAAATGACTTCTCCTCCCTCAAGATACGCTAATTTGAAACTTAATTTGCAATACTCCAATTTTTTATATTCGACACGTTTCTTAAAAACCAAAGCAAATCCAACAATTTTTTTATTTTTGAGTCAGGTAAAATGAACTGTCCAAATCCATCCTGACATATGCAAGCACATTTTACCTATGCTGCCAGCCGTAATACCGCAACAAACGCTTACTGCGCGGATACCGTGTCCGCCATGTCCGCCGCAGCCTGCGCGTCGCCGTCCACATTCTGGGAAAGCAAGCTGTTCCAGATGGAATTAACATATTCAACGCATTCAAAATAAATACGCGTAATGATGTCCATCGGGATCTGGAGCAGCTTCGCGTGCCAGGTCATTTCATTCCAATCGGCCTTCTCATAACAGAGCACAAGCTGATACAGCGCGCCGCAGCGCCCTTCATTTTTGAGCAGAGCCGTCTTGACATAGTCTGAAATCGGCAACTCTTCAAGCGCCATCTCCAACGGGACCTCCATCAGCTGGTCAAGCGTGGAGAACATGCCCATCATATACGCCTCCGACGGCGAAATCGGGAAATCACTGATATTCTTGGACAGCTCCATACAGAAATTGGCGCGCAGGAACGATTGTTTAATCAGCTCATCGGAAGCGCCGCCGTTGTCACGTTTGAAGCTCAACAGATAAATCCACTGTTTGAGCTGTCCAAGGCCGAGCACAACGAGCGCCTGCTGCACGGATTTCGCCTGATTGCGTAGCGCAAAATAGGCGGAGTTGACCAGCTTCATCAGCGAAAAAGCCAGCGTGACGTCGCGTGAAATGATGCGCGCGATCTCGTCGATATCCGGCTCATCCTTTGTCACGGCGATCATAAGTTGGAAGAAGTTGCTCTGCATATGATCGACGCGGTGTACCTTCGATTGCTTCTGCTCCGCAACATAGGTGCCCTGGACCATTTCACAGCCAAGCTCCTTTGTCAATGCGAGCGCCTCTGGGGTATTAACCTTAAAAGCAACAACCTTTTTCTGGAAACTATGCGCAATATTTACAACATTGACCACGCTGGAATTGGTTGGTTTGGTTTCATCAATTTCGCTGAAATTGACCTTAATATAATCCAGCGCGTCCATAATCCCAAAATAACGCGGCGAAAACTCAAACCCGGCGCAAGCAATACTGTAGCCTTGCTTGCGATAGCGGTAAATCATCTTCTGCGCCACAGGATGCACGATGGAATTATCCTCGATCTGAATGACGAGGCGCTCGGGGGAGAACATGCGCGGAATATTCTTCATAAGAAGGTTGGGCGTAAACGTTAGAAACGCTGTTTTCCCTCCAAGAAATTTTTCATTGCTGAGTTCTGTCAGAAACTCCTCGATCGCGTTTGCAACCCGGGAATCACGCTGATTGTAAAGTGCCGTTTCGTCCTCCTTATATAAGATCTCGTACGCGGTCACTTTTCCGCTGCTATCGAGAATCGGCTGTCGGACAATATAGGTTTCCATACATTTCAGCTCCTCACTCTATCTTCTTTAAGCGTAAGCGGCTTACAGCCGCTTTTGGAAACAAAGCAGACTTTTACCCCCAATAGACTTCAATCCGGTCGCCGTCATGGATCGGCTCAATATAGGAGGCTGCGCGTTCATTGCGGCGGATAACCGGCTCTCCCTGCGGATGGTCCGGATCGATCTCAACATAATTGAGCACGTCAAAAAACAGATTCGGCGTACCATCCGGCTTTCCCGGCAAAAGCACCGGCGAACCGTTGAGGATGATCTGCACCGCGCCGTGCCGGGGCGTCTCCTGTACAGCCGGCTCCTGCGACAGCGCAGGCGCTTCCGCGCGCGGCGTTACAGAAAGATCCGGGCCGGGCGGCTGCGCCTGCGTCATCTGCAAATCCACCGGTACGACTGACGGCACAGGCTCCGGCACGGTCAAGGGCTGCTGAAGAACCGGCGGCGCCGGCGCCGCTGATGCGACCGCGCTCACACAGTCGCCTTCTTTCAATATGTAATCGGCCGTGCACTGCACGCCGTTTACAACAGTCGTCTCAAGCGCCCCATCCGTCTGTGCAAGCAGATCGCCAAGGGTGGTTATACGCAGGACATGCACTTTATCCGCTTCATGGATTTCATCCTCCGCCTCAGCCAGCGTGCCATTAATAGTCACATATACGCCCGCCTGGACCGTCTCGCCGTTGTATTCAATCGCAAACGGGGCGAAATCCTTCACAGTGTCGCGCGCCAAAGGCCGCGCGTCCATGCCGTTGACCGCTGGTGTGAACCGGACTGAATCACCGGCTTCAAGCGGCGTTGTAATATTCGCCGCGCGGCCGTTGACTTCGAATTCGGCGAGCGTCGGCACACCGCCGCGCGCCACCTTTTTCTCGCCGTCGAGCGCATAGGTCACGCTGCGGCCCGAACGCCCCATAATCTGGCCATACTGATAGCCGGCGCGCAGCAGCGCCTCCAGCAAGGTCATCGCGCCAATGCGCATCATGCGCACACGCTGGCCGTTGATCACAACCGACAAATTTTCCTGCCCCTGCGCGGACATCGCCGAAATCGCGATGCCGATTGGCGTCGCATATTCCGCGCTGATATATTGCGGCTCCGTTTCTACCATCCGCTTCATATAATTGTTGCCGCCGATAGCGACCTTTTTTTCATCAATCGAAAGGTTCTGCGCCACCAGACGACACAGCTCGGGCGTACGGCTGCCGCCTCCGACCATAAAGACCGCCATCGGCGGCGCCCCGTTGATTTCAAGAATCTGCTGCGCAATCATCTGTGCAAGCTCCTCCACGGCGGACAGAATCCGCTGGCGCAGCTCCTCCGACGGGATATTGTATTCAAAACCAAGGATATCGCAGTAGGCGATCAGCTCTTTGCCCTCGCTGAGCATAAACTTCATCTTTTCGGCCATCTGAAAATCGACCAGGAATTCCCGCATCACACGTTCTGTAATCTCATCGCCGGCCATCGTGGCCATCGTATAGGCACAGACGCTCCCATTATTGGTAATCGCAATATCCGATGTGCCAGCGCCGACATCCACCAGCGCGATATTGAGCAGGCGCAGCTCCTGCGGAATCACCGCGCTGATCGCGGCAATCGGCTCAAGTGTGATGCTCATGATCGTTAGCTCTGTCTGCTGCATGGCCCCATAGAGGCTTTCAACAACTTCACTCGGCAGAAACGTCGCGATCAGCTCCACTACTGCTTGACGGCCGCGGTGATTGACCAGTGTCGAAAAGGCATATCCATCAAGCGTGTACTGAATAACAGAGTGTCCGACGCAGTAATAGGTCAACCCGCCGTCGCTGCCAAGCTCCTCCAGCAACCCCTGATACGCCTGCTGAATCGCCTTCGACTCCAGCTTGAATAGTTCCTCCTGGCCGATAGGCTTCTTTTCGTCAAGCTCCAACGCGCATGTAACACGCTTTGTTTTCAGTACGCGGCCCGCAGCCGCCACATAGACCTCGTGCAGCGTAAAGCCGAGCCTCTGCTCAAGCCGCTGTTTGACCATGCGCGCCACGCGGGCCGTCTGTTCAATATCCTCGATCTGCCCATCGACAACAGCACGCTCGGCGTGCTCCTGTGTTTCGACGCCGAGAACACGAAGCATTCCGTTTTCAACCTCGCCAACCACACCGGTCACGCTGCGCGTGCCGATATCCAATGCGAAAATAACCCGTTCTTCCCTGCTCCTGTCCGCCGCGTCCGTCACTTCTCCATCGTCCCCCGTTTTCTGCGGATTTCATCCCCTTGCTTTGCGAACAGAAAGCCGCACAGCTTCTGCTCCTCCCACTCGGCCAGCGGATCAAAATCAGCGACATAGGCCATACTGTTTGTCATGCGCTGCCCACGTGAAATCGTCGCGTAAAGATGCTCCACCTCTATACTGAAAAAAGATGGATCCATCTCAATGCGCTGCTCGGCCACCAATGTCTGCGCGCATTCAAACAGTACGCTGTTCAGACTGATGCTCTTGATCCGGATGGGGATTGGACCATATAGCTGATCATCATGAATTTCATAAATGCGCGCCGGCAGATCCACCCCGACACGAAAAAACCGCTGCCTCTCATATTCAACAAGGCTGACAACCTCGCGCAAGATCAGCCGTTTCGGCTCCCAGTCGTCAACACGCCCAACTAGCACTTCAAAACCGCCTGTCTCGTCATAAATCAGAATTTTCGCATGCTGCCCGCACGCGACCTCAGGCAGCTGCTCCTTGACGCCGACCACCTCCATCCTGTCGCCGGACACCCGGTCGATTTTCCCAAACAATATGGGGGCATTGTTCATCTTCTTCAATTCGCAGGCACGGCCTGTAAACAGTTCAAAATTCATCCTGACCGCTTCCTCCCGGTTTTATTGCGCCGATTGGCCGGAACCGCCGGCAGGCAGTCCCATAGCCGCGCGCCCGGCCGCCGAAATGCCGTCCCGGATCTCCTTGGAGGTCTGGAGCAGCTGGCAGTAAATCGCCGCGACAACCTGATAAAGCTCGGGGGGGATGTTGCTGCCAACCTCGAGCATACACATCAGCGATACGGCGCTGTCGTCGCGGAAAACGGGAATCCCCTGTTTTTCCGCCACGTCAATAATGCGCTGCGCCAATTCACCATAACCCGAGGCGATTACAATCGGAGCGACATCCTCCTCGGCGTTGTATTTCAGCGCAACGGCCTTGTTTTTTTTAGATCTGGACATCGATACCCGTCCTTTTATATGGGAGTGAGCGGAACACGTCCATCAGCGAACGTGCCCGCTCCAATTTTTCAAAATGCACATCGCCAAGGCGAAAGTCGAGCGCCTTTAAGCACCCGGCAATACTTGAACCCATCCGCGCGTAAGAGTCCACATAGGCCGGCGGGCAGAACAGAGACAGGTCGATCGTCTTGTCGCGCACATACAATTCAAGCTCAAAGCGTCCGATGTCGCTGATCTCGAATACCAGCAGCATATGGATCGAGTGGTCGTCCGTTCCGCGGCCGTTCTCCTTATCCTCGCCGCCGTTGTGATTGATCCAGATTTCCGCGAACGACTGCATATCCTCATACAGCACCGGCACCACAAAATGAAGCAGCGGCGTAAAGTTACAAGGGGAGGAAAGCAGGCTTCGGATAATGGTTTCGACCTTTTCGGAATTCATAAGCATAATCTCGTCGGTCTGCGATTGGCGGTCAATCAGCTTCGCCAGCGTCTCAACCACCGAACGGCTGTGTTCCGGACGTCCGGAAAAGCTCTGCTCAATGTAGCGCAAAAACTGCGTGCGCGCCTGTTCTCCATGGAGCTGCGAAAGCAGCCGCGCCGTCGCCTCGTGGAAGAACAGCTCGTTATCGTTAAAGCGCGAGAGATTATAGGTGGCAATGGACAACACCTTAGCCAGTTTCGGCGAAAACAGAATGCTGTTTTCAACCTCCCCAAAGAGCGAAAGCATATCTTTTTTTAAACCATCAAAGCTCTGCGCGGCGTCCGGCGCGCGAAAACGCGCCGCCAGCGACGCCAGTCGCGCGGAGAGCGCCTTGCTGCTGTCAAGACTGTCCGATAGAAACTCCAGGCTGTTCGCGACGGAACGCAGCATCGGTTCACGCATGGAATAACTATTAAACGCCTTGAGAAAATAGACGGTCGCCTGCCGCAGCCCCTCCTGCTTTGGATTTTGCGAGAGCAGTTCGCGCAGAAAATCGAACAGTTCGCCCTTAAACGAGGTCGAGGCGTTTTCCTGGCGCATCATCTCGTCGGCGATGTCCTCCGGCGCAACCATCAACTGATCGAAAAGCTGCTGAATCTCCTGTGTCAACGGCTTGTTGTTGACTGGCAGCAGCTTGATCAGCTCCTGAAGCAGATAGATGTTTTTCAGCGAGCTGGCCGCAACAGACGGGTCCTTGAGCAGATTCAACAGCAGCGCGGAGGTCTCCTCCTGCTGGTTGAGCCCTGTATTCTGCCGTAAAATTCCCTCCTGGCCGGCGGGCTTTGTCACGCGCGTGATATTGTGCAGGTCAAACGGCTGTGTAGCTTCCATCGCTTTCTGCGCTTCGGGCGCCTGCGATTTATTGACCAGCGGTGTTGTGATCCTTAAAATATCCGCCATGTTCCTTCTCCTACCTGGACTGGCCATTCCAAAGGCGTTTTTCGCCTTGAAGTACTGGCACAATCTTTTCAATATAATTATCGTTCAAAGTTTCAATAACACAAGCAATTGTTCTTTAGTTTTTTTCTAACCTGCCGAATAATAAAAAATAGAGTTATAATATTTACCGGCGGCCGCCTCATTAAAGAGGGGGGCTACCGCTTGTGTGCGGCGCCAGGCTCTAATTTATTCTTTAGAATAGCAGGTGAATTCTATGGCGATTGATCCAAGTATGGAACCCATGTTAGATGTTTTTATCTATGAAACAACCACGCTGCTTGATCAGCTTGATGAAATTCTTCTTGACGCGGAGAAGTCAAAAAGCTTCAGTGAAGACAACATCAACGAAATTTTCCGTATCATGCATACGATCAAAGGCTCCGCCGCGATGATGGATCTCAATGGTATCTCCACACTGGCGCATTCTGTTGAGGATGTGTTTTTCATCATCCGTGAGGATCCTGCCCGGATGGCCAACATCAGCGAAGCCATTTTTGATCTCGTTTTCCAGGCCTCCGACTTTTTAAAGGATGAGGTCGAGTGTGTCCAGAATACCCGCGAGGCAAATAAAGACCCGGGCGCAATCATCGCCGAGCTGGAAAAAATGGCGGCGATTATGAAGGGCGAATCGCCTGCTGCGGACGCTCCGGCTGCGCCCGCAGCCGACGAAGCCGCGCCGACGGCCCAGGCTTCCGCCTCCGAACAAGACGACGAAACCTGCCACATTCGGATCTTTTTTGACGATGATTGTCAGATGGAAAACATCCGCGCGTTCATGCTGGTTTCCCAGCTGAAGGATCTGTGCACCGATCTTACAACGATTCCGGCCAATCCGGAAAACGACGCCTCCTGCTGCACCGAGATTATCAAAAACGGCTTTGAGATAATCTTTAAGCCGCTTGTTCCAATATCTGAAATTTTCCAGGTCGTTGAAAGCTCTGTAAACGTTAAAAATTATACGGTGCTGCACGACGAGCCTGCGCCGCCGCCCGCGGCCGCCGCGGCGGAGCCTGCGCAGGCGCCCGCGAAGGCTGCGGCGGCGCCGGCGAAGCCCGCGGCCGCCGCTCCGAGCGCGCCCAAGCCGTCCGATGCTCTGCCCAAAACAAAGCAGAGCCTTGTCAGCGTCAATCAGGCCAAGCTTGATCAGTTGATGGACCTTGTCGGCGAGCTGGTCACAACAGAGTCGATGGTCGTCAGCAATCCCGATCTCAAGGGGCTGCGTCTGGACAACTTCAATAAATCGACGCGCGAGCTGCATAAGCTCACCGACGAATTACAGGATGTTGTCATGTCCATTCGTATGGTGCCGCTTTCCGGCATATTCCAGAAGATGAACCGCATTGTGCGCGACATGAGCAAAAAGCTGGATAAACAGGTCGAGCTCGTCACTGAGGGCGGTGACACCGAGGTTGACAAAACCATCAACGAGGCCATCGGCGATCCGTTTATGCATATGATCCGCAACTCGATGGATCACGGCATCGAGCCGATCGAGGAACGCCGCGCCAAGGGTAAGCCGGATGTCGGGCGCATCACGATGATCGCCAAAAATATCGGCAGCGAAATCGTCATCACCATCGCGGACGACGGCGCCGGGCTCAATCCGGAGGTGCTTCTGCGCAAGGCGCGTGAAAACGGCCTGCTGACCAAGCCCGAATCCGAATACACCGACAAGGAAATTTTTGGTCTGATTATGCTGCCAGGCTTTTCAACCAACAAGGAAGTCACCGAATTTTCCGGGCGCGGTGTCGGCATGGACGTTGTCCGCAAAAACATTGAAAAGGTCGGCGGTACGCTTTCCATCGACAGCGAGCGTGACAAGGGCACCACTTTCATCATCAAGATTCCGCTCACGCTCGCAATCGTGGACGGTATGGAGCTTGAGATTGGCAACACCATCTATACCCTGCCGATCGCCTCTATTACGCAGTCGTTCAAGATCTATGACAACAGCCAGATTCTGCACAATACCGACGGTACGGAAATGATTATGCTGCGCGGCGAGTGCTTCCCGCTGATCCGTCTGCACCGCCTGTTCGATGTTGAAACGCAGATCACCGAATTGGGCGACGGCATCGTCATTTTGATCGAAAACGGTGCAAATGCCGCGTGCCTGTTTGCCGATAAGCTGCTTGGGGAGCAACAGGTCGTTGTCAAGCCTTTCCCGACTTTCCTTAATAAATACGCGGTCAAGCAAATCGGTCTTTCCGGCTGTACCATTCTTGGAGACGGAAGCATCAGTCTCATTCTGGATGCGAACGCCCTGCTCAACCTGAATAAGGAAAGGAGATAAGCCATGAGCACAGCAAATACAACCATAGAAATGGCTGCCAATACCGCATTGGATGATCTGAGCAACCGCAGCCTGACTTTTTTGATCGGCGATATTTTTTACGGAATAGATCTTTCACATGTGATTGAAATTATCAGCATCCAACCAATCACGCCGGTCCCCGCCCTGCCTACCTATATCAAGGGCATTATCAACCTGCGCGGCAAGGTAGTCCCTGTGATTGATGTCCGTTTGAAATTCAATCAGGAGGAGCGCGCGTATGACGACAAAACCTGTATCATCGTCACCACGATCCACGATATGCATGTGGGGTTAATCGTTGACATGGTAGCAGAGGTTTTGAGTATCACTCCAGAAGATAGTACACCTCCGCCGGAGTTGGGATTAAACGCGACCGACAAATATCTGACCTCTATTGCAAAAGTTGGTAACCGCATTATCATGAATATTGACTGTCAAAAATTTTTCATGGCCGACCTGAGTTATTGACAGCCTGTTTCTTAAATCAATAGATTGGAGCCATCAATAATGAACATGGAGCAGACACAAGCCGGTCTTATACGTATGACAGACGACGAATTTGTCAAATTGACCAGTTTTGTCAAAAAAAAATACGGGATCGACCTTACTAAAAAGCAGACATTGATTGAAGGGCGTCTTACAAATGAACTGCGTCACCGTGGTCTGAACCATTTCAGGGACTATCTTGACATCCTATTTCGGGATGAGTCCGGGGCCGAGATGGTCACGCTTCTCAATAAACTGACCACCAATCTCTCCTATTTCATGCGTGAAAAGGAACACTTTGAATATTTGCGCACACAGGTTCTTCCCTATTTTGAAAAGACGCGCAGCCGTGAATTGCGTATCTGGAGCGCAGGTTGTTCAACTGGCCAGGAGCCTTACAATACCGCCATGGTGCTTGATGAATACTTTGGAGCACGCAAAAAAAATTGGGATACACGAATCCTTGCAACCGACATCTCAATGAATGTGCTTACAAAGGCAAAAGCAGGCATCTATAGTATAGAGGATCTTAAAGATGTTCCATCGCAATGGGTATCAAAATATTTTAAACGCCTGGCCAACGGGCAGTATCAGGTCTGTGATCAAATCCGCGCCGAGGTCATTTTCCGTCCGCTCAATCTGATGGAACCGTTTTCATTCCGCAAGCCGATGGATTTAATTTTTTGCCGCAATGTTATGATCTATTTTGATGCGCCCACCAAGCAGCAGCTTGTTCAAAAGTATTATAACTGTACGGCAAAGGGCGGCTACCTGTTTATCGGCCATTCAGAAAGTATCAGCAATGGGCCGTCATGCCCTTACACGTATATTCAGCCCGCAATTTATCAACGGAAAGGATGACATCGGTGCCGCCCTTTGGAAAAATCAAGCTTTTGATTGTCGATGATTCCCTCTTTTTTCGGAAATCACTTGAACGTGGACTTTCCAAGGATTCACGGATTGAAATCATCGGTATGGCAGTCGACCCATTCGACGCCATGGAAAAAATTAAAAAATTAAATCCGGATGTCGTTACACTTGACGTTGAAATGCCAAAGCTTAATGGCATCGATTTTCTAAAAAAATTGATGCCTATTCATCCGCTTCCGGTTGTTGTTGTCAGTTCAGCACCGGTCAGCGCGCTCGATGCCCTGGAAGCAGGCGCGGTTGATTTCGTCAAAAAGCCTGAAATCAAATCGTCACAGGATCTAAATCATTTTATCGACGACCTGATTGTCAAAATTAAAATTGCAGCGACGGCCAAAATACCGACGCGGCGTGCTCCAGCCCGTCCTGTTACGGCATCTGTCCGCACCACGCCGGTCATGCCCGCGCTTTCGCTTGCGTCACAGCACAGCAATACCAACACGATTATAGCTATCGGCGCTTCAACCGGTGGGACGGAAGCCATTTTAGCCGTTATCCGCGATCTGCCCCCGACAACGCCCGGCATTGTAATCGTACAGCACATGCCTCCTGTTTTTACAAATATGTATGCGCAAAGGCTCGACCGCATCTGCCGTATGCGTGTCAAGGAGGCCGAAAACAACGACCGCGTTGTGCCCGGACAGGTCATCATCGGCGCGGGTGGTCTTCAGCTTCGCTTGGCCAAGGACGCGCGCGGCTATTACGTCAAAAGTGAGGGCAGTGAAAAGATTGGTGGTTTCTGCCCTGCGGTTGACGTATTGTTTAATTCTGTTGCCGAGGTTGCCGGACGTAACGCGATGGGGGTTATCCTGACAGGGATGGGGGCGGATGGTTCTAAAGGGCTTTTGAAAATGCGCAAGGCGGGTGCCTATACGGTTGGGCAGGATCAGGAAAGCTGTGTCGTTTATGGAATGCCCATGGTCGCATTTAATATCGGCGCGGTCCAAAAGCAATTTCCGCTTGATAAAATTGGTGGCGAAATTATGCGTTATCTCAATACGCGCTCCTAGGGGCTCTTTGAAAAATCAAAATTCTCGCATTTTTCTATTTTTAAACAAGCCCTAACGCTTACTCTTTGTATTACATTAAAAAGGCGAACAACCTATAGGTTGTTCGCCTTTTTGTTCTGTAAAAGCCGCCACGGCACAGACGGCTATTTTAAAACATCTGCCGCTCTGGCCGCAACATAGCCTGCTGACATTGTAAAGCGGCTGTCCCCACTGTTTGCAGCGCAGCCGGCTGAAGTTTTTTGCTGGGGCTTTCTTCAAAAAAACTGGGAAGTTTTTTGCCAGGGTCGTTTTCAAAAAGGCCGGGAAAGGAGAGCCTCCAGCACTTCCTCGACGCGACGGCAATGATTTGGGCAAAGCGCGCGGACATCAGGCGCCGCATTTTCCATCACATATGGATGACCGACCGCCTCAAGCATTTCCCGATCGTTGAAGTTATCACCGAACGCCATTATTTCATCGCGCTCAAAGCCGAAGCGTTCCTGAAGCACGCGGATTGCCGTGCCCTTATTCGCAGTGGTAAAATCAATCCATTCAGCGCCCGAAAGCGCCACGCTTATGCGGCTACCCCAACGTTCTGTAAATGCGGGAACAAGCTCCGCAGCACGGCCATTATGGACAAACGCCGAAATCTTGAGGATATCACGGTCTACTGAAAACAGGTCGTCCACAATTGTAACCGTATTTTTCATCGTATAGGTTATAAAATCAGCATATTCACGGCAACGACTAGTGAAATAACTTGTATCCACACCTGAAAGCAATACCTCGCAGCCCTCATGCTCAAGAATATCGCTGATAATGGCGTCACCCAACGCACGCGGCACAGGAGAGGTAAAAATTGCCTGGTCATGCGACATCACCAGCGCCCCACTCTCGCACACAAACAGAATATCTTTCCACACCTCGGAAAACATACGCCGCATATTGGGATACTGTCGTCCACTGGCTGCTACAAATAAAATCCCTTTTTCCCGCAGACCTCGAATCAGCTCAAATACAGGCGGTTTTAGGACTTGCGCGCCGTTTTGCAGAAGCGTCCCGTCAAGGTCGCTGGCAACCATTTTGATCATCGGTCCATCCCTCCGTTTGCTGTTTCATTTATTATACTAGTATTTGTAAGCACGAACAAGCATCCTTCTTTATTTTTATAATTGATAACAAATTTTAACGCTGCGCTTGACAGGACATGGCACACATCCTATAATTAAAATAAACAATTCATTTTATTATTTATATTAAGGTGGGATTAAACCATGAAAGCTTTGGTTCGCCGTGCTGGTATGTTTCTTGCTGTATTGGCATTATCCATTTTATATCTCTCCTTTGGTATTTATGCCCATCATGGGCGGCGTGTTGCCACACAGCCGGCCTGCCCAGTACATGGCGCGGAATGCCACTACAACAGTGTTTGTCAACAGGTCTGCGCAGTACATGACGACAATTGTCCATATGACGGGAATTGCGTCCCCTATTCAAGCGATCATCATGCATCTAGACATGGTTGTCACGGTTGTTAAAAATGGGCGCGCTATCTGTGGAACGCTGTTTTTAAGCCCCAAAAGGGAGGACAGATTCAAACTGTCCTCCCTTTTTATTTATTCCTCACCGGCTTTAAAGTTATAAACCGGACGGATAATCCGTTCGATATGGACTGTTTCACTGATATTTGACACAATATCCTCCATGCGCTTATAAGCCATCGGGCATTCATCAAGCGTAGCTTTTCCAACAGAAGTTGTATAAATTCCATCCATTTGATGTTTAAACTCCGATACCGTAAAGCTCTGTTTGGCCTGTGACCGGCTCATCAGGCGGCCCGCGCCATGCGGCGCGGAGCAATTCCAATCCTCATTGCCGCGCCCGATACAGATCAGGCTGCCATCGCGCATATTGATCGGAATCAGCAGGCGTTCGCCATCCTTTGCAGAAACAGCCCCTTTGCGAAGAACCATCGCATCAGTATCGATATAATTATGGATCGTCGTGAAACTGTCCTGTGCATGCAACCCCATCCCTTTCAGAATGTCGTCGGCTATCGCGCGGCGGTTGAGCATAGCAAAGCGCTGGATGATCCGCATATCATGGATATACTGTTCAAACAACTCGCCTTCGGCGTAGGCCAGCGGTTTCGGGATCGATGTCTGTTTTGTATTTTTCAGTTTCTTGATCGCTTTTTGAATTTCCTTCTCGCGGCCTTCTGTTTTGAGCTGTGCGATCAGTGCAGCCTCATCGGATTTGCTGCTTTTATTGAGCCTCTGGTAGGCCTCGTTCTGATAACAGGCCGCAACCTCCAGCCCCAGATGCCGGCTGCCTGAATGGATCACAAGATACAGTCCGCCTTCATCATCGCGGTCGACCTCGATAAAATGATTACCTCCGCCGAGCGTCCCGAGGCTTTTTTCCGCACGCAGCGGGTTAATCTGGCGGTAACAGTAAAGCTCTGTCAGGTCGATTTCATTAAAATAGCGGTGCGCCTTCTCACGGATAGAAAATCCCGACGGAATTTTCGCTCTGATCAGTTTATCAAGCTTTTGAAGTTCCAAATGTTGTTCCCGCAGATGCACCGTTTCCATCCCGCATCCAATATCGACGCCGACAAGGTTCGGCACGACCTTGTCGGTAATCGTCATGGTCGTACCGACGGTACATCCCGCGCCCGCATGAATATCGGGCATCATGCGGATGCGGCTGCCATCTGTAAACGACTGGTTACACAGTTGAATCACCTGCGCGACCGATGCTTCGTCAACTACATCGGTAAAAATTTTTGCGCTGTTATATTTTCCTTTAACCTCTAACATAGGGCGGCGGCCCTCCTTTTCCTTCGTCATCATTCATCAGTCTGTCGCCTGACTGGCTGGCTTTCTGTTAAGATATTACTATTTGTATACAATATAACCAACTAGGCCCTCACCAATTCCATGTGAAAGCCGAGCGCCCATACAGGCGTCTATTCAGTTACAATTGCTGTCTTACAAATGTACAAAAACAAAAACACCGGACGCGGACAGTGACGCCGCGGCCGGTGTTTCCAAAATACGATGTATATACGGGGACACAATCAACCCATTATCCGGGATTCTCGGGCCTGCCCTTACAACGCATGGTTATATAAACCGAATCCTGCATCACAAAAAGCCTGTAGCAATGAACATCACTGTGCAGTCCAAAGCAGTTTTGCCTGATATACATAATCGCTGTCATAGCAGTCCCCTCCATTTCCTTTCAATGTGTTTTATGCCGATGACCGTATTATACCAAATGTAATAAATGTTGTCAATAGAAATTTTCCAATTTATTTTCCATCCTTCATACCTATTTAACTGCGGCTACAGTGCGCCCTGCCCATATTTTCGGTATTTTAGCTACGGCTGTGCCGCTTCGACGAACTGCATATCGACCAGTTCATGATAGTCATACGCTCCCTCGTAAACCTTTGATTGGATCAACACATCCATATCCGTGTCAACTGCCTGGCGCGAAATGACACCGTCTGGACTCCAAAGATTATCCGTATATGCTCGGTCGAGTGAAGCCTTGAGCGCCTCGTCACTGAGCGTCGGGAACTCAATTTTAAGGACGCGTTCAGCGAGCGACCTATCCTCCTGCACAGCTTTAAGCGCCTTGAGCATCGCATTGGTGAATTTTTGAACCGTTTCAGGGTCCTTTTCAATGGTGGAGCGTTTTACGCCGATGACCGAATAGGAGAAATCCCCCAAATCAGGGAACTTATAAAACGGTTCACCCCAAACGCCGGCCGAGACGCCTTCGCTGATCTGCGGCTCGCCGCCGTTTCCGATGTCGCCGGCATCCTGCTGGAGCATTGCAACTACAGTCGCCGCGTCGGCCGGCTCAAGAAGCTGTACATCACGATCCGGATCAAGCCCGAGCTTGATGAGCAAGTAACGGGTAAGCAGATTCGGCGACCCGCCGTGACGGCCCGCTACGATGCGTTTGCCGCGCAAAAATTCGCGCAGGTCATCATCGCTGTTACCGGACGGCGCAAGGCCCTCCTTGGCTACCAGATACACGTTTGCGCGGTTGACCACATTGCACACGCCGACCACCGGGTCGGAGCTGTTTTTGCTGCCGAGCGCATTGGAATCAACGCCGCCTATCACGCCCCATGCATCGCCGCTGATGACCGCAGTGACATGCGCGCCGCCTGTCGCCTGGATCACCTCCACATCAAGCCCCTGTTCGGCGAAATATCCTTCATGCTGCGCGACATACAGCGGCAGATATCCGATCAGGTGTACCGGCTCGGCGATTACCAGCTTTCGTGTCTGCGCCTGCGCGTCCGCAGATCCGGCCGCGCCGCAGCCGGGCAGCAGCGCGACCGCCGCGCCTGTCAGGGCAGCCAGCAGGACACGGCCCGCGTGTTTGAGATGAAATCGTTTCATACTGTTCCTCCTAAGCTTTATGATTGAATGATTGAAAGACGTTTGGAAAGGCTTTTTTCCAGAAGGATTACACCCCAATACATCGCCATTGAGAGAATCGAAAGCACCATAACGCCCACCCAGACGAGGTTAATATCCAAAATCGTCCCCGCATAGATGACCATGCGCCCAACACCATGGCTCGACGCAATAAATTCTCCTACAATCGCTCCTGCCAGCGCCAATGCGATGTTAACACGCAGGCTGCTGACCATCCATGGCATTGACCAGGGCACCACCACTTTGGAAAATACCTGCCAGCGATTGGCTCCCAACGAATAAAGCAGCGTCTCCATCGCCGGGTCAACGCTTTTCACGCCGCTATAGGCGGAAAGAGCCGATACAATGACCGTCATTGAGAAAGCTAAGATCACCTTGGACGGAAACCCAATTCCAAACAGGATGACGAGCACTGGCGCAAGAGCAAGCTTTGGCAGGGCATTTAAAATGATCAGATATGGCTCGCTGATTCCAGCATACGTTTTCGACCACCAGAAGGTCAGCCCGAGCGCCGAGCCGATCACTGTGCCGAGTGCAAAGCCCAGAATCGTAGAACCCGACGTATAAGCGATATCCATCAGCAGCGTTCCCTGTGAAAGCTGTACGGCCGCTGTTTTAAGAATGGTGCTTGGGCGGCTCCAATAATATGGATCCAGCCAGCCGATCCGTGTAAAAACCTCCCAGACAAACAGCAGCAGTACCGCCACAGCGGCGCGCCCGGCCCGAATGATCCGGTTACGTCTGTGGGGATGCGGCTCTGAAGCAATCCGCCTCACGGCGGTGTGTACACAAGGTGTTTTTATGTCTGAACCCCGGCGGTATGTCAACTCCGCCCGGTCCGCTTTTTCAGTCGCTTCCATCTTTCTCCCCCCGATCTTCATAAAATTGGTCCACTTCCTCCGCCGGCTGTGCCAAAAGGTCCAGCAGCTGGTGCTTAAGCTGCATAAATGGTTCCGATGTCATCGCCGCGGGCGTGCGCGGACGCGGCAGATCCACTGTGATCTTTTCCTTGATATAGCCGGGACGCGGTGAAAACACATAGACATCGTCCGAAAGGTAGATCGCTTCATCGATGTCATGCGTTACAAACAATACCGTCTTTTTAAAGTCGCTCCAGATCTGCAACAGCCAATTCTGCATGGATAAACGCGTCTGCGCGTCAAGCGCGCCAAACGGTTCGTCAAGTAGCAGCACATCCCGATCGTACAAAAGTGTGCGCAGCAGCGCGGCGCGCTGACGCATACCGCCAGACAGTTCGCTTGGATGATGGCCATCAAACCCTTTGAGTCCATATTTTTCTATCAGCGGCATGGCCTTGGCCACCGCTTGCATGCGCGGTACGCCGCGCACCTCCATACCAAGGATGATGTTGTCAAGGATGCTGCGCCATGGTAGCAACAGGTCCTTTTGCAGCATATAGCCGACATAACCGGACCGGCCTATGATACTCTGCCCGTCGGCAAGTACGTCGCCTTCGGTTGGCAGGGTCAGCCCCGCGATGATATTGAAAAGCGTCGATTTTCCGCAGCCGCTCGGCCCGATGATGCTGATAAATTTTCCTTCCTCGATATTGAGACTGGTCGGCCGCATGGCCTGCACCTGCGCGCCGTCCCGGCGAAAGCATTTGCTCACGCCGCATACCTGAATTTTATAAGGCGACATAATGGAATCTCCTTTTCATGGTTTGCGCTTCACACGCCGCAACCGCAGCGCGATAAGAAAGCCGCCTTTCCATCATACAAAAAAATCGCTGTTTCGGTTCCTGTCTTTACTGGTACAGGCTTGTCCGAAACAACAATTTTTATCTTTGGCAGCCGCATTTTTAAACGCTGCTGTTCCCTCTGCGCTTTTGACGCTTAAACTGGAAACTACGAGGTGTTGCGCGCCTGTCCGGTGCTTTGGCTGGGCAGCGCCGAAATGTCCGATTGGGTGGCCCGCTATGTATGCACAGCCCTGTACCATCCTTTCAAAGCCGGCGGCTCCATTTGCAGTCTTGACGGCATTTTCCTGCCCATCGGCGAAAAGAGCGCCGTATCGGGCGCGCGATCAAAAGAGCCTGAGCGATCGATACTGTCCCTCTATCTTCAAATTGAAATGGCCGGCATATCCTTCTAAATCAGGATATGCCGGCCGTTTCTTTCACAATCAGGCACGTGTAAAAAAATTTTGTGCGCCGGTCAGCCGTACACGCTCCCGAATTGCGTCACGGTCGTCGCAGTCGAGTCCACATTCCCTGAGATGCTCCAAAAGCGACGCGCCGGAAAAGGTATACCGCTTTTCAAGTCCTTTGGGCTGCGCCATCTGTTCACGCGTCCACGCGATTGCTTCTCCGACAGCCAGATCGCGCGGATAGGCACGCGGCGTCTGGCCGCACGCTGCCAGCGCGGCATTATGCCCGGCCAATGTCCCTGTGACGATCGCCTCTGTATGACCAACAAACAGTCCGGCTTTCTCTCCGGCGCAGAACAGGTTTTCCACACCAGCCACATGCATGGCGTCGTCGCGCGCAGCCATGGCAAAAAAGCGCATGGAGTTTCCACGGCCACCGGCACATGGGTCCAAATAGCGCGCGTTTTCAAAACCCGGAAGCATATGCAGGCAGCGCAGGCCGAAATACGGAGACATCAACTTGACGCCGCCTGTATCAAGCAAAATAAGGCTGTTTTTGAACTGGGGCAGCGCATACTGCTGGCATGCCTTGAGCGCCAAACGGTCGGCCGCCATTTCAGCTGGGATCGGAACGATGACGACTCCTTCCTGATCAAGCCGTGCTGTAAGCTTTGGGGAAAGCGATTCCTTGAGCAGCTTGCACGAGCCGCTCATCGCCCCAGACGGCGCGCCGGCATGTTCTGCGCAGAGTTCCTTCACACCCGCAAGTGCCGTCAGGCTGACCCGTCCGCCGAACGACGGGCAGCGCAGCACGCACATCGCGCAGCCGTTTCCATATTTGGCGCAGTTGGCCATCGGGCCGGCTGTTCCGGTTGCATCAATAAACTGGTCGCCGCTCAATGTCTGGCCATCCTGCGTACTGACGGATATAATACGTGCGCCGTCCATTTGTGCAGCTGTGACACGTGTGCAGAAATGGATCTCCACGCCTGCTTTCTCCAAAAGGCCCTGTACCAGAGCCGGCATACGGATCACATCATATAG
Source organism: Anaerotruncus colihominis (assembly GCF_010206195.1). Taxonomy (GTDB): domain Bacteria; phylum Bacillota; class Clostridia; order Oscillospirales; family Ruminococcaceae; genus Anaerotruncus; species Anaerotruncus colihominis_A. The sequence goes on from NZ_VIQT01000010.1 coordinate 42,978, forward strand.
GGATGCGTGCATGTGCCCCGGAAAGGAAATATTTCTGTGGCGCGAATTTTCATCTGCAAGTAAAAACAGCGCCCCTGCATCCATTGCAATCAATTCCTCTGCGGCCACAAAGCGCCCATTGTTGCGCATAATTCCACCCACAAGTCCTGTGCCAAGCAATTGATCTGTCCGTTCAAGCAGCACGGAGCGCACGCCGGCCTTTGCCGCACCAAGCGCGGCCGCACAGCCGGCCCATCCGCCGCCGACAGTTACAGCCGTCATACCGCCACCGCCTTTCCGCGGGTATCCGTCCCGCTTTGTTTTTGGACCTGTATTCGCCTGTTGAACGCTGTCTGGGCGGGTCTTTTGCCCCACTGCATGTGTCGCCAATTTTGCCTATAATCGCGGCGCATCCACAATGCATGAAGCTTTATGGGCGGCTATCCGCCTGCAAACTGTCTGCCTGTATGGTCAAGCGTATATGGCGCCGGATAGATCAGCTCTCCCACTGGCACAAACCGGTATCCGCGCGCTGTCAGCTCTGTCAGGACCGTGTCCAAAGCCGCGGCTGTATTCGGCTTTCCAGCATGAAACAACATAATATCACCGGGCGCCGCCTGTTTAATGACGCGCGTGGAAATTTCCTGCGCGCTCAGTCCCTTCCAATCCAGGCTGTCGTTCGACCATTGGATAACCTCCCAGCCAAGCGCCCGTGCAGTCTGGACGACCTCGTTGTCGTATGCACCAGACGGCGCACGGAACAAGGTCGGCCGTATACCGGTCAGCATCTCAATTTTTTCTCCGGAACGCGCTAGTTGCTGTTCAATCTGTTCACGTGAAAGCTTTGTCATATCCGGATGCGTGTCGGAGTGGCTGCCAAGTTCATGTCCGGCGGCAGCAATCCTTTTGACCGCATCAGGATATTTGTCGCACCAATCGCCGACAAAGAAAAATGTCGCTTCCACGCCGTGCCGGTCGAGCAGCTCCAGCAGGCGGTCGATATCGCTGTCATCCCACGCACAGTTGATTCCAAGCGAGACAAGCGGCTTTTCCGTTTCAACGGAATAGATCGGCAGCGCACGCTGCGACGCGCCGACTGGCATGATATTCACCGCTGTGCCAAGCAGGATCAGCGCAGCAATCAGCAGGCATAAAACGCCCATCAAGGCGCGCTTGAATGCAAACACCCTATACATACAGATCCCTCCTGAGTATGTGTATGCACAAGAATTTTCATTCATTCAGGCACAGCATCCCCATCTTTGCCGCCGTCTAACAATGAGTGGCTGTTTGAATGCACATGCATCTATTCCAGCAGAGCCTTGCTGACTTGTTCCAACTCATCGCGAATATGGATATGCTGCAGACGCCTGTTCACAAGAAAGCGCGGCATCTCCGAATAGAGACGCCGCGCTTTCTTTTTTATCCGTTGTTCGCGTTGCAACAAAATGAAATGTTGGTTAGACTTCCTTTCAAAGAACAGAATAAGCCAATATCAACGTTCGCCCTTTCGATACGGGGTTCCATTGGCCTTTGGAGCTTCGGAACGTCCAACGAACAAAACCAGAACAATGATCGTCAATACATACGGCAACATTGCGAGCAACTGTGACGGGATATAATCCATACCGCCCAGCATAACGACCAGCGCCTGCGCAAAACCGAACAGCAGGCAGGCCCGCAAGGCGCCCTGCGGCGACCATTTTCCGAAAATAACAGCCGCCAGAGCAATAAATCCATGACCGGAAATCGCGGTTGGGCTAAAGTTCGCAACAACTGCAAGCGTCATAGCCGCTCCGCCGAAGCCCGCAAACAGGCCGGAAAGAATCGTACAAACATAACGAACCACATAAATATTGACGCCGAGCGAATCGGCCGCGGCCGGATGCTCGCCGCAGGCGAGTACCCGCAAGCCCCACTTGGTCTTATACAGGAAGAACCACATGATAAGTACGAGTAAAAACGCAATTGGAACCGTGATGTCGATGTTGATCGCATTGATGGTCAGATTCGATGTGTCAAGCCCGAACATTGAAAGAACTTTCGGCAGCTTGTTTGGAACAGGCTTTGTCTGCGTTGCACCCTCAAAAAACATACGGGAAAGGAACAAAGCAAGTCCTGGGCCGATGAAGTTCATTGCAACGCCTGAAATTGTTTGATTGGCTTGTAAATGGATCGCTGCGACAGCATGAAACACCGCCAACGCCGCGCCGGCAAGACCGCCGGCCAAAAGTCCAAGCCATGGATTTGCTGTAAAATAACCAACTGACGCCGCTGCAAACGCGCCAAAGGTCATCATACCCTCGATACCGATGTTATCAACGCCGGAACGCTGTGTGATGACGCCGCCAAGCGCAGCGAAAATCAAAGGCGCGGAATACATCAGCGTGATATTGATCGCCAGCAAGATGTTATTTAGCATGTGCGTCACCCTTTCTCTTGATCTTGTCGGCAATCATCGGGAAGATCGATACAAGCGCCACACAGAATACGATCGAGCCGATCATGATGTCGATGATTTCACTCGGCGCGCCGATATCCGACTGAATCGATCCGCCGCCGTAGTTAAGTCCGCTGAACAACAGGCCCGATAGAATACATCCTATTGGATTGTTGTTCGCAATCAGGGAAACGGAGATGCCATCCCAGCCATATCCTTCCGTGATCGGCAGAACACTGATCCTGAAAGGGTTGGTGCCGAGAATATGGATTGCGCCGGCCAGCGCGGCGATGCCGCCCGCAATGAACATGGCAATAATTGTGTTCTTTTTGACGTTGATACCGGCAAATTCAGCCGCATACTGGTTAAAGCCAACCGCCCTCAGCTCGAAGCCCTTTGTCGTGCGGTTTAAGAAATACCAGGCAACAATAACAACGATGATCGAAATCAAAACGCCCCAATGGACATCCGTACGCATAAAGTCGCCCCAGATGGGGTTGTTCCGGATAAAATCCTTGCCTGCGTCCGACTTTTTCCACGCCCCCATAAAGGTCAGACGCGCTGTTTCAAGCACTTCATAGGACGCCTGGGTACCAGTTTTTTTCACCCCCGGCAAGGAAAGGATGAAGTTGTTGAAATAAAGCGCGATCCAGTTGAGCATGATTGTTGAGATAACCTCATGGACGCCGAAGCGCGCCTTCAGCCAGCCGGCGAGCGCGCCAAACAAGCCGCCGACCAAAAAGGCCGCAACCAGAATGACCGCCGGATGGATAATGCCAGGCAGGGAGAGATAATAACCAAGCATCGCCGCCGTCACAGTGCCCATGATATACTGACCCTCAGCGCCGATATTAAATAATCCCGTCTTAAAGGCAAACGATACGCTCAAGCCGGTCAGAATAATCGGGATCGCGTTAATAATGATCTGCGAAACATATTTCGGTTTTCGGAACATACCGCCGAACATGGACCCATACGCTTCGATTGGGTTGTATCCGGCGGCTCCAAGGACGATCGCCCCCACAATGAAGCCGACAAACACCGAAATGATAATGCCGGTCATCGGTTTTTTCAAAAGACTTACGACTTTCGATCTCATTTCTGTGCGCCTCCTCCCGCCATAAGAAGCCCGATTTCATTTTCATCGGCGCCTTCGGCGTCAAGCTCTCCCACAATCTTTCCATCATACAGCACGTCGATGCGATCGGAAAGATCCATAACTTCATCCAATTCCAGAGAAATCAACAGAACGGCCTTTCCCTTGTCGCGCTGCTCCACAAGCGAACGGTGCACAAACTCAATCGCGCCGACATCGAGTCCGCGGGTCGGCTGTACGGCGATGAGCAGCTCCGGGTCGTTTGTCACTTCGCGCGCAATGATGACCTTCTGCTGATTTCCACCAGAGAGCGCACGGGCCAGCGTTTTTTCACAACCCGCAGGGCGCACATCAAATTCCGCAGTCAGTTTCTTGGCATTTTCCTGAATTTTGGGCAAGTTCAAAATCGGACCTTTGCTGAATGGCTCTTTGCGGTAATTTTCAAGCACCATGTTTTCCGCCACGGTGAAATTTAAAACAAGCCCACGTTTGTGCCTGTCCTCATGAATTGTACAGACGCCATGCTCCAAAACATTGCGCGGCGGTGTGTTCTGAATCTGATCGCCCTTGATGGAAATCGTGCCGCTCTCCGCCCTTGTCAGCCCTGTGATCGCCTCGACAAGCTCCTTCTGGCCGTTGCCGTCGATACCCGCGATCCCCAGGATCTCGCCGGCACGCACATTTAGCGACAAGCCGTTTACCTTTGCGATCCCGCGCGCGTCGCGCACCAAAAGATTATCAATGCTAAAAACGACATCGCCCGGCTTTGCTTTTTCCTTTTGGATATGCAGCGTTACCTGCCGTCCGACCATCATAGTTGCCAGATCTTCCTGGCTCACCTTGGAAACATCGACGGTATCGATATATTGGCCGCGGCGGATGATTGTGCAGTAATTCGAGGATTTTTTGATTTCAGCCAGCTTATGTGTAATAATGATAACCGTCTTGCCGTCGTCGGTCAGGCGGTGCATGATTGCGATCAGTTCCTCTATCTCCTGCGGCGTCAAAACAGCCGTTGGTTCGTCGAGGATCAGGATATCGACGCCGCGGTAGAGCGCCTTGAGAATTTCGACACGCTGCTGCATACCGACAGATGTATCCTGGATTTTTGCGTCTGGATCAACATACAGCCCATACTTTTCCGACAACTCGACCAGTTGCTTTTTAACGGCGTCCATATCAAGAACACCAAGCGATTTTGTCGTTTCGGCGCCAAGCATGATATTCTGTGTCACAGTGAAATTTTCAACAAGCATAAAGTGCTGGTGCACCATGCCGATACCATGCTTGATTGCGACGCTTGGATTTTTTATATCAACTTTTTCTCCGTTAAGATAAATCTCACCCTGCTCCGCTCTGTAAAAACCATACAGCACATTCATCAAGGTTGACTTACCCGCGCCGTTTTCACCAAGCAATGCATGAATCGTACCCTTTTTGACATCCAAATTCACGTGGTTGAGCGCACAGAAGCTTCCAAAGAATTTGGAAATGCCCTTCATTTGTACTGCGTATTGAGGGTTATCTGCTGCCATAATCATCCTCCTCCTTGCAGGTTTCCCGAAAGACGCGCAGCCGCCGCGTCCTCCATATTGATAAGCCACAGGCCGGAACAGGCCGCCGGCGCATGGCTTATCAATACCGAGCCCGCGCCAGCACCCCCTTTTCAGGGGATACTTTCTGGAACTTTTCTAAAAAAAAACTGTCTCAGCCGGGGAACGCCCCCGTGCGCAGGCATTGCCTGCGCACGGGCTGTCCCGACGCCAAAACAGTTATCTTACGCGGACAGGCAGTCCGGGTAAAGTTCTTACAGGGACGCGACAAACGTATTGTAGTCGCCCTCGGTGTAAGGAACAACGATCTCGCCGTCGATGATCTTCTGCTCAAGCTCAGCCACCTTTGCAAGAAGCTCGGCGGACAGATGCTTATCGGAGGACGGAGCAAGGCCCACGCCGCCTTCAGCAAGACCCATGATAACATTTGTGCCGCCAAGCTGCTCGCCGTTCATGACGCGCTCGGTGACGTTATAAACCGCATTGCCGACATTCTTAAGAGCGGAGGTGATGACATTGTCAGGAGCCATCCAGTTCTGGTCGAGGTCGACGCCGATGATCATCTTGTTCATTTCCTTGGCGGCCTCGATCGCGCCGGAGCCGGTCTGGCCGGCCGCATGGAAGATCACGTCAACGCCGTCTGTGTACATCTTCTGAGCAATCGCCTTGCCCTTGGCGGAGTCGCTGAAGCTCTCGGCGAGCTGATACTCGCAGGGGATCTCCTTGCCAAGCTCCTTCGCGCCATACTGGACGCCCGCGAAATAACCGTATTTGAAGCGGTCCATTGTCGGGGAATCCATGCCGAGAATAAAGCCGACATGATCCGTCTCTGTCTTGTTGGCCGCGACGTAACCGGCCAGGAAGGAGGACTGCTCCGCCTGGAACACAACGCCGATCGCATTCGGGACAGTGCCCTCCTCGAACTGATCGTCAACAAGGGCATAGAGCTGATCCGGATAGCTTTCGGCGGCCGCCTGAATGGCGTCCTTCATCAGAAAGCCGATACCCCAGATGATGTCGGGAGCCTCGTCTGTTTTCTTTTCAAGGTTCGGCGCATAGTCGGCGTCCTTTTTGGATTCGAGGAAGCTGACCGAAACGCCCTTGTCCGCTTCAAGCTGCTCCATACCGCTCCACGCGGACTGGTTGAAGGATTCGTCATTGATACCGCCGACGTCGGTGATCATCGCTGCCGAAAAATCACCGGAAGCGGCGGTCGAGCCGTCTTCCGCAGTGGAAGCCTCGTCGCCCGCAGGCGCGGCGGATTGCGCGGTCGAAGCGTCGCCGGCCGGAGCCTGCGAAGTCGTGCTTTCAGCCGGCTTGGAGCCGCATGCGGTCAGCATACCGGCTGCCAGGATCGCTGCCAAAACAGAGCTGAGCAGTTTTTTCATTTTGTTTCTCCTTTGCTTTTACAGTGTTTTACATCCCCCAAATGGGGGATGTTTTTATGAACGCCCGCCCGTAAAAAGGGCGGGTGAACAAACCTCCAGGAGCGGCCGCGCTCACACGCCAGGCGCGTCGCCGATCAGATCCTCTGGCCCAAATGAATGCGGCATCATGTCCTCAAGCGTCGATTCCAGTACATCGTCCGGCGTGCGTGCGACATAGACTTTCATCTGCTTAGGATCGCAAAACTCTCTGAGAAACTGGCGGCAAATACCGCAGGGATATGCGAAACCGGCGTCCTCCGGACGGCCGTCGCGCGGATAACCGCAGATTGCAATCGCTTCGAAACGCCGTTCTCCATCATAAACGGCCTTCATTGCGGCGTTTCGTTCCGCGCAGATCGCAGCGCCATAGGACGCGTTTTCAACGTTGCAGCCCTGGTAAACCCTGCCGCCCGATGTCAAAAGCGCCGCGCCTACACAAAAGCCGGAATAGGGGGAATAGCTGTGCTCGCGCGCCTCAAAAGCAAGTTTAATAAGCTCCTGTTTATCCATATGTACCCTCCAAGCAGTAATCAATGAACAATATTTATCCCATATAACAAAGGCATTTTTATAGATTCGTGATGTTTCATCCACTCTCTTGGGTGATTTATTGTTCACATTGACGATTTTTATCTAGTATATCATAAAAATTTAAAATGTAAAGTCAAAAAAACAATATTTTACCATATGGCCTGAAAGCATGAGCTTATATTTGTTGATGTTGTCATAAACATTTGTTTACCCAACGTTTAGACAAACAAATTCAAGCATGATGTTTTGTGTGATTATTATAACAAATGGCGGCCAACTCTGCAACTCATAAATCATACAGCCACGATGTTCGGCACAATGTCCATAGCTTGGCGCATATAATTGTGCGATTATCCAAAGATCGTTTTTAAGGACATACGTCCTTTTTTTTGATGGTCCGCCCGATTATAATTGGATTCAGGAGGTGGCGAAATGAGATTGGCGGACTATTTGGCGCGGGAAAACGAGCCGCTGCGCAGCGAGCTTGAACGCTTCTTTGCCAATTTTCCCGCCGATGCGCCCGTATCGCCGCTTACACTCCCCGCCGGTCAATTTTTGATTCGCCAGGACGACCCGTGTGGATCGGTATATATCCTTCTGGAGGGACAGACAACCACGCTCGCGTCGCAGCCCGGTTACAACACGTATGCCTTTTGGGACTTTGAGGCGATCGAGCTGTTCGGCGAATATGAGGTGCTCAGTGAAATGACCTCTTATCTGGCCGAGGTCAAGGCAAAAACACGTTGCCGCTTGCTTGTGATTTCTGCACAGACCTATATGAACTGGATGATGCGCGACGGACGCATGTTTCTCTCGCGGGTACGCAGCGTCCTACAAACCCTCGTCCGGCAGACCGCGCAGGAACGCCGCTCGCTCTTTCTCGACGGCACCGCGCGCATGATGCAGTTTCTTGCGCGTTACTACGAAAAAAACGCCAAAAAAGGCGCGGCGGCCACGGTCGCCATGACGCGGCCCGCCATCAGCGAGGAAATCGGATTCTGCACGCGCACTGTAAACCGCAGCCTGCGCAAGCTTGCGGAGGAAGGGTTTGTGACCATTCAGCGCGGGAAGGTCCGCCTGACAGCTAAACAGTACGAAATGCTCACAACCGAGCTTGAACACCGCACGTTGAAGTAATGCCCGTATGAACGTCAAACCAGATACGCATACAGGCCCGAGACGGCGGCCATTAAAAATTTGGAGGTAAAGGTTATGTTTGACAAGGAAAACGCCTACAAAATTGTTTCATCCCGCTCTCTGACTCACGAGCAGAAGCTGATGCAGTTGGCCAAATGCGCCGAAAACGGACTTGACGTGCTCAATATCCCCGAGCGGGCGCGCCACTATTTCAGCACCGGCGCGATCAACGACCTGTTCGAGGGCGGCGCGCCGTACCGTCCGCGCTATATTATGCCGGACTATGAGCGTTTCGTCAAGAACGGCAGCGCCTTTTTGAAGATTGACCCGCCGAAGGATCTGGATGAGCTGCTGTATTCCCTCATGATCCTTTATCGCCACGTCCCTTCCATCACCAATTTCCCGGTTTATCTTGGAAATATTGACAAACTGATCGATCCGTTCATCGAGGGACTCAGCGACGAGGAAGTCCTCAAGAAGCTGCGCCTGTTCATGACCTATCTCGACCGCACGATCACCGACTCGTTCTGCCACGCGAACATCGGACCCGAGGCCACGCGCGCCGGCTGGCTGATCCTTCAGGTTGAAAAAGAGTTTCAGAACGCTGTCCCGAACCTGACGATCAAGTATGATCCCGACATCACGCCGGATGATTTCATGGAGGCGGCGATCGACTGCTCACTCGTCTGCTCCAATCCCGCCATCTGCAACCACAAGGCGAACAAGGATACCTACGACGATTATGGAATTTCCAGCTGTTACAACATCCTGCCGATATGCGGCGGCGCTTACACGCTGACACGCGTCACTCTGACAAAGCTTGCCGAGGAAGCGCGCGATATCGACCACTTCTTTGATGAGCTGCTCCCCGAGTGCCTTGGCCTCATCGCCGATTATATGAATGAGCGCATCCGCTTCATCGTCGAGCAGTCCGGCTTCTTTGATTCCAACTTCCTCGTCAAAGAAGGGCTGCTCTCCAAGGACCGCTTTGTCGGCATGTTCGGCGTTACCGGCTTGGCCGAAGGCGTCAACACGCTTTTGAAGGGCACCGGCAAGCTTTACGGCAGCGATCCTGACGCCGACGCGCTTGGCGTGCGCATCATGGACGCCATCGAGCGCATTGTCAGCGGCTTTGACGCGGAGTATTCCCCGATCGCCGGCGGCAAGTTCATGTTACACGCACAGGTGGGGCTTGATTCCGATCTCGGCATCACCTCCGGCGTGCGTATCCCGGTCGGCGATGAGCCGGAATCCTTTGCGGAGCATCTGCGCCATTGCGCCAAGTTCCACAAGTACTTCCCGACAGGCGTCGGCGATATCTTCCCGATCGCGACCAACGTCAGCCGGAATCCAGCTGCGCTGCTCGACGTTGTAAAAGGCGCGTTCCAAACGGGCGTTCACTACATGAGCTTCTATGCGGGCGACGCTGACCTGGTGCGTATCACAGGCTATCTGGTCAAACGCAGCGAGATGGAAAAATACCGCAACAAAGAGGTTGTGCTTCAGAACACAACACATCTGGGCGCACCGAACTACGATGTAAACCGCCTTGCGCAGAGAAAGGTCAGGATGGCATGACGTTAACAGCGCCGGTCAATCGCATCATCCCTTTCAGCACGGTCGACGGACCGGGCAGCCGCACCTCCGTTTTCTTTCAGGCGTGCAACATCGCCTGCGCCTATTGCCACAATCCCGAGACGCAGAATATGTGCCGCGACTGCGGCGCATGTGTCCCGGGATGCCCTGAGGGGGCGCTTTCTATGGCGGACGGCCGCGTCGTATGGGATGCGGACAAATGTGTTGAATGCGACGCGTGTATCATCACCTGCCCGCATTTGGCTTCGCCCCGTGTCAAAACCATGACCCCGCAGCAGGTGATGGATGAGGTGCGCAAAAACATCCCGTTCATACGCGGCATTACGACCTCCGGCGGTGAATGCTCCCTGCGCGCCGATTTTCTGACAGAGCTGTTTGCGATGGCGCAAAAAGAGGGCCTTACTTGCTTGATGGACAGTAACGGCATTGTCGATCTGGCCGCATATCCCGCACTGATGGAAGTCTGCGACGGCGTGATGCTCGATGTCAAAGCATGGGACAGCGAAATACATCGCGCGCTCACGGACTCCGACAATGCCAATGTAAAGAAAAACCTTGGTTATCTCAGCGAACATGAAAAGCTGGAGGAAATTCGCATCGTCTGTATTGACGAACTGGTTGACACGCGCGCGGCGATCGACGGGATCGCCCGGACAATCGGAGCGCGCAGGGCGGGCACTCGGCTTAAACTGATTACTTTCCGCAAAAACGGCGTACGCGGACGCCTGTCCGAGACGCCCTCCCCCTCCCTTGAAACCATGCAGGCGCACGCCGATTATGCGCGCGCCGCTGGATTTAACAATATCGTTCTGACTTGACAACACCCCCACCGCAGGCTGATGTCTGCGGTGGGGATGTTGCGTATATATAATAAGGTATCATTTTTTTCTTTTTACGATTGGGAAAAGGCCGGCGCAAGAAAAGCGCCGGCCTTTTTATACACAGTGCATTCACGGGGCGCAGCGGTTCGCCTACGTAAGTTTTTATGTAGGCGCAAGCGGATTGCCAAAACCGTCAAGCCCAAAGCTGATCGACAGAGCATGATTGACCTGCCCCATGGAGCCGTCGTCAAGCCTGCCCATCTTTTCTTTCAGCCTTCGTTTATCAATGGTACGGATCTGTTCAAGCAGCACGACCGAATCACGTGAAAGCCCGCATACCTGCGAATTGATTTCAATGTGAGTCGGAAGCTTGGATTTATCCTTTTGACTGGTGATCGCCGCAGCAATCACGGTGGGACTGTATCGATTTCCAACATCATTTTGTACGATCAGCACCGGGCGCACGCCGCCCTGCTCGGAACCCACCACCGGACTTAGATCCGCGTAGTAGATATCTCCCCTTTTTACGGTCACGTTTATCACTCTCCGTGGCTATTGGCGGTTCAAGGCCGTCTCATCACCTGGCTGAAAGCTCTCAAACAGGCCTGCTGCCGCGCTGAAATATATTGCATGCTCATGCATCCATATTTTGATCATCTTGGGCGTTTTTTAAACAGCGTTGACAAAAAAATAGTTGCTTCGCAACTATTTTTTGCGCATCTGCCCGCTCTGCGGGCAGATGCATTTTAATCAAACAGCCCCGCGCCGGGGACGGCGTGGATGGCCAATTTTTTATAGATTGCAAAACGCAATCTATAAAAAACAGTTGCTGGACGGTTATTTTTTATCATGCGCCCGTCGTCCGGCCTGATAGACTCCCGAAAGAATTCATCGACTTCGTACTATCATTAACCCTTGGCCGGCGATTTTACATGAATTGTAAAACAATTCATGTAAAAAGGTTTGACGCGCCCTTTATATACTATTGCCGGCTTCTGTTTTCTGACAGTAAAAGGCCCGCGCCAGTTGGCGCGGGCCTTTTTAAAACGGACGTTTTATTCAAGAAACTTGAAATTCAATACCTCAAGTTCCAAATTATTTTCTGGTATGGAGAGTTTCAGGATATTTCCATTTTCTGCATCAATAATCAGAGAGAAGTCCCCCGCATCAATCGTTCCATCGACAATCAGACGCCCTTCCTCCTCACGTACAGAGATACCGTCGTCATTCAGCGCCGCATTCAGAGCGGTCAATACCATTTTTGACGCGGCTTTTCCTGGAACGCTGTCCGGTGTGAAATCGAATGACAGATCCTTATAGGAAAGCGCAACGTGATCGGTATAAAACGTCATCTTCATTTCCTTGAGGCTGTCGGGCGCTTCAAACGTTACGACCGCGCAGTTCATCGGTTTTTTATAGATGGTCATCACCGTTTCAATATTCTTATACCGGACCTTAGCCGTCGTCTGAAAATTCTGGCTTAAGCTCTGCCTGGCCAGATTTTCAGCCTGATGCTGTTGATCGCGCCGGGCGCACCCGGTTCCGGTCCATAAAAGCGCCGCACAAAGCAGGATACAGCAGCCAATCCGTCTGCGCATAAACGCACCTCCACATTCCGGCGCGGACGTACCGGCCGGGCTTTATCTCTCATGATCCGCAAATACAAGCGGCAGCGCATCAATCACATCGCGCGCCAGCATCGCATATTGCGAATGGCTATCCGCCGCATAATCGCCAGCCAGCCCATGCAGCCATGCGCCGCAGGCCGCCGCCTCCGGCGCGCTGTGTCCCTGCGCTGCGAGCGCGCTGATCATCCCGGCAAGCACGTCGCCGCTGCCGGCTTTCGCAAGCCCCGCGTTTCCAGTTGTATTGATCCATACGCACCCATCCGGCCCGACTGTCAACGTGTATGCGCCCTTGAGCACAACTGTAATGCCATATTCACACGCCAAAGTCCGCCCCGCTGCCAGCACATCCGTCTTGAGCTGTTCTATTGGAAGCGTGGTCAATCTTGAAAGTTCCGCGAGGTGCGGCGTCAGAATCACGTCGCAGCTTGCCCGCTTCAATATATTTATATTCTGTGCGAGCGCATTTATTCCATCGGCGTCGACAACGACCGGACAACTGGCTGTCGTCAGGACTTCGCCGACGATGCGCACGGTATCCTCGCTTGTTCCAAGTCCATTTCCAATGAGAATGGCCGTCGCACGCTTCATCGCGCCGCGCAGCTCGTCCATTGCCTGCCATGAAAGAGCACCGTCTGGATTCTGGCGCAGCGGACGCATCACCGCTTCCGGCAGAAGCGGCAGCACCGTGCGGCAGACCTCCTTGGTCGACGCCAGCGTGACATATCCCGCGCCTGTGCGCATTGCCGCGAGCGTTGATAGCACGGCGGCGCCCATATACTGCTGCGAACCGGCCACATTGAGAAGCTTTCCGTAATCGCCCTTATGCGTATCGCGGCGGCGGCGCGGCAGATGGCCAAACACATACGCCTCATCCACCAGCGTAAACTGACGTTCAATTCCCTCGTGTGCTTCCGGCGGGATACCGATATCCGCGACAATCACCTCGCCGCACCATGCTGCCGCCGCAGGCATGACCGTGGCAGGCTTATCGCTGTCAAATACGATTGTAGCATCGGCGCGGACAGCAAACTCGTCGGCCCGGCCTGTTTCGGCGCTGACACCGCTCGGAATATCGAGCGCATACGTTTCAGCATCAACGCCGTTGATCAGACGGCAGATATCGCGATGGCGCTCGTCAAGCTCTCCATGAAAGCCTGTCCCATAAATTGCGTCAATCAAAATATCTGTCTCCGCAAGGCGCTGTGTAAGATACGGCTGATCGTCGCCGTATGTAACCACCGCGATATCCATATCGCCGATGCGTTCCAGCATCACCGCCGCCTGTCCTGTTTTAGGCGCGCCGTCCGTCAGGATCACCGCCACATTCGCGCCGCTTTCATACAGCCTGCGCGCTGCGACAAATCCGTCTCCTCCATTATTGCCGCGTCCGCAGAAAATCGTGATGTACCGTCCACTGATATCGGCGCGGCGGCGGATAGCGGCGGCCGCCGCGCTGCCCGCGTTTTCCATCATCCGCTCATAGCTGAGCGCATAGTGAAGCGCATTTTCTTCAATCTTTTTCATCTGTCCGGATGTTACAATCCGCATAGTTGTCACTCCTGTCCCGCGTGCGCCCAAACGCCGCATTTGTCATACGGCCAGTATAGCATGTTTTCCGGTCGGAAAACAGCGAAACGCTGTAAACTTTTGCGTCCGCGGTTCCTGTGTAAGATCATGTCTGATACCGCATCTTGCAGGCTGTAGGCGCGATCTGGTATAATATGCGCAGGGCAAACGGCTTTGCCGTTTGTAGCCGCCGTCTGGCGGCGCCCGCTGCAAAGCAGCGGACTGCGCATGTTACACCACAGCCAAAACCGGCAAAGCCGGTTTCGCTGCCGCTTTGCGGCAGGCAAGCCCGAAAGGGCTTGTTGCTGTGGTATAATAACCACAAAGCGGTTATTATACCAGATTATGGCCATGGCGATACGCGGGCGCGGCCCGCTGCCGCCCGAACGGCCAATTATACCATACCGCTTCGCGGACATGATACAATCGTTTCAGGTGATACGCTATATGAAAGAACTGTTTGCTAATCTGGAAAAACTGCATACGACCGAATTGGGCGTCATGCGCATAAAAAGGAATCTTTGCCTGAATACGGACCAGGTTGTCGATTGGTGCAAATCAAAAATCTCCGTGCCCAATGCCATCGTTACCAGGTCCGGAAAGAACTGGTATATAGATGTGGACCATTGCATCATAACGATAAATGCACACAGTTACACCATTATCACGGCACACAGAAAAAAATAACGGATGGCAAACAAATCCAAACATAAATGCAAAAGGCCGCTCCCCACATAATGGGGAGCGGCCTTTTTTCTATGATAGCGTGCGGGCGCCCGATTAATACATACCGCCCATGCCACCGGCCGGAGCTGCCGGAACCGGATTTTCTTCCTTCTCGTCAGCAACGAGCGATTCAGTGGTCAGAACCATCGAAGCGACAGAGGAGGCGTTCTGAATTGCGCTGCGTGTAACCTTTGTTGGATCGAGGATACCCATTTCGATCATATCGCCATAGATCTCTTTTGCAAAGTCAAAGCCGTAGCCGACCTTGCGGGAACGTTTGATCTTGTCGATGATGACAGAGCCTTCCAGGCCGGCATTATCGGCAATCTGACGGATCGGCTCCTCCAGGGCGCGGCGAACGATCTTGACGCCTGTCTTTTCATCACCGTCGAGCGATGGGAGCAGCTTGTCAACCTCGGGGATGACATTGAGCAACGCCACGCCGCCGCCGGCGACGATGCCTTCCTCAACAGCGGCCTTCGCTGCGGACAGAGCGTCCTCGATGCGCAGTTTCTTCTCCTTCATCTCGATCTCAGTCGCAGCGCCGACCTTGATGACCGCGACGCCGCCGGCCAGCTTCGCCAGGCGCTCCTGGAGCTTCTCTTTGTCGTAATCGCTTGTGGTTGTCTCAATCTGGGCACGAATCTGGTTGACGCGATCCTTAATGGCCTGGCTGTCGCCGGCGCCGTCGACAATGATCGTGTTTTCCTTCTCGATCTTAACCTGACGCGCGCGGCCAAGCTGCGACATCTGGGTTTCCTTCAGCTCAAGGCCGAGCTCCTCGCTGATGACCTCGCCGCCGGTGAGAACAGCGATGTCGCGCAGCATCTCTTTACGCCTGTCGCCAAAGCCCGGCGCCTTGACGGCCACACAGGTGAATGTGCCGCGCAGACGGTTGACAATCAGCGTGGACAATGCCTCGCCTTCGACATCCTCAGCAATGATGAGCAATTTCTTGCCGCCCTGAACCACCTGCTCAAGCAGCGGCAGAATCTCCTGAACGGAGGAAATCTTCTTGTCGGTAATCAGGATGTAAGCGTCGTCAAGAACCGCTTCCATCTTCTCGGTATCAGTGACCATGTACGGCGTGATATAGCCGCGGTCAAACTGCATGCCTTCAACAACCTCGGTATATGTCTCAGCGGTCTTGGACTCCTCGATGGTGATGACGCCGTCCGCAGAAACCTTTTCCATCGCCTCGGAAATCAGCTCGCCGATAAACTCGTCGCCGGAGGAAACGGACGCGACGCGCGCGATATCCTTGCTGCCTTTGACCTTCTTGGAGTTCTCTTTGAGTCCCTCGACAGCCGCTGCGACAGCCTTGGCGATTCCCTTCTTGACTGCCATCGGATTCGCGCCGGAAGCAACGTTTTTCATGCCCTCGCGTACAAGCGCCTGCGCCAGCAGCGTGGCGGTTGTAGTGCCGTCACCGGCCGCATCGTTCGTCTTGGTCGCGACTTCCTTGACAAGCTGCGCGCCCATGTTCTCATATGCGTCGGACAGCTCGATTTCCTTTGCGATGGTCACGCCGTCGTTTGTGATGAGGGGAGCACCGAATTTCTTATCGAGCACAACATTGCGGCCCTTGGGACCCAGGGTGATCTTAACTGTATCGGAAAGCTTGTCAATACCGGCCTGGAGAGCCTTGCGCGCTTCCTCGCCATAGCAAATAGTCTTAGCCATAATCCATCAATCTCCTGTTCTAAATAAAATATGGGAATTTATTCAACGATCGCAAGAATATCGCCCTGGCGCAGGATGGTGTATTCCTCGCCGTCGACCTTCACCTGCGTGCCGGAATATTTGCTCATGAGCACCTTGTCGCCAACCTTGACGGTCATTGTGACCTCCTTACCGTCAACCATGCCGCCCGGTCCCACAGCCAGGACCTCGGCAACCTCGGGCTTCTCCTTTGCCGAGCCAGCCAGAATGATGCCGCTCTTGGTTGTCTCTTCCGCTTCCACCATTTTCGTGACTACACGGTCTGCCAATGGTTTAATCGTCATAATGAACTCCTCCAATTATATAAAATAATTTAACAGCGATGAATCCTTAGCACTCTTTCCATTTGAGTGCTAAGACTATTTTAATACAAAATTTCTAAAAATCAACCCCTTTTTTCTAATAAAATTAGATTTAACATTTTGGTAACATTCGGCGGCCTGCTTGCCAGCCGCCGCGCTGTCTGCTACAATCAAATCTGCGCAGATTTTTCCAATGATTTTATTTTGACCATATATGGGGGATTTTTTCATGAAGGTTGTTGTATTGGATGGTTTTCTTGCGGGATATGGCCTGAGCGGCCTGCCGCTTCCTGATACGTTTGAAATTGACTGGTACGACAACACGCCGCCCGAACAATCGATCGAACGCATCGGAGCGGCCGAGGCCGTCTATGTGAACCGTCTGCGGCTTGACGCGCGGGTATTCGAGGCGTGTCCATCGCTGCGTTTTGCCGGCACCTTTGGCACCGGCTACAACATGATCGATCTCGACGCGGCTCGCCGGGCGGGCGTCACCATCTGCAACGTCCCAGCTTACAGCACCGAGGCCGTCGCGCAGAATACAATCTCCCTGCTGCTCAATATCGCCTCAATGACGCATATACACAACCGTTATGTCAGCGCCGGACACTGGACCGATCCCACCGATCGCGCCCTGGCGTCTGTCCCCATGTTTGAGCTCGCCGGAAAAACGATCGGCCTGGTCGGCTGCGGCGACATCGGCACAGCTGTAGGCCGTATCGCAGCAGCATTTGGTATGCAGGTGCTTGCCTACCGCCGCCACCCCGACCCTTCCGCCGGAGCGCACATCCGCTTTGTTGATCTCGGTACGCTTTATGCGCAATCTGATATCGTCAGCCTGCACTGTCCGCTGACGCCGCAGACGCGCGGTATGATCAGCCGCGCCGCCATCGAATGCATGAAAGACGGCGCTGTGCTGCTCAACACCGCCCGCGGCGGCCTGCTTTGCGAGCGGGATGTCGCCGATGCGCTTGACTGCGGAAAGCTCTATATGGCGGGGCTTGATGTGCTTTGCGACGAGCCGCCCGCGCCCGGCAGCCCGCTTGCCCGTCATCCGCGCGTCATCTGCACGCCGCATATCAGTTGGATGCCGCGTGAAACGCGCGCGCGCCTTCTGCGTGTCGCTGCCGACAATCTGCTGCGGTATCTTGAAGGGAATCCGCAGAATGTAATCGTCTGACGCTGAACCTTTTAACATCTGTAGCTATTTTTTTCGCAGCTGCCCGCTCTGCGGGCAGGCGCATTTTAATCAAACGGCCCCGCGCCGGGGACGGCGCGGATGGCCAATTTTTTATAGATTGCGCTCCGCAATCTATAAAAAAGAAGAAGCCCGCGCGGGCTTCTTCTTTTTTATCATTAGATTTTTTTTACATATCCGCTTGAAGACCGGACGCGGGAGTAAATTTCGGCGGTCTTTTTCAGCAGGAAATACAACAGCCCAACCTCGATCGGAAACATGACGATATTTTTGACAAGGCGCATGGACACAAGCGCGATAAACGCATCGCCAAACATCATTGAAAGCCACAAAGGATTGAGCACAAGCGTCACGATGACGACCACAGACAAATGCGCCGCCGCCACACGCGGCAGCGTCACCCGGCGGCGATAGAAAAAAATGCCGTAAAGAAATCCGCGCATAAATTCGCTGACGGTAAATCCCAGGAAAAACGCGCTGCCGTCGTTGCGGGTAAAGTACTTGAGAATATCGACCGCCGCGCCCATAACGCCGGTCAGCAGCGGGCCATACAGCATCGCGCACATCGCAACCGGTAAAAACGTTACGCTCAGGCGCAGAACCTGGGTAAAAAAGATCGTAAACTGATTGAGCACGACGCTCAGCGCCGTCAACATCGAGGAACCGGCCAGTGAACGCACATCGCGCATCTCCTGCGCGGATTCACAGGTCAGGCGCGGCACCGATGCAATATCGGACCAGACGCCGCGCAAATAATTTGAAATTTTTTCCATCAAAACAACAAACCTCCTTTCATGCAACATCAATGCCACATGAAAAGAGGATATGCTCTTTGGATGCAGCAGCGGGATGCGAAACCGGCACCGCAAGAAACTCTTTTCGTCCGCCTGACAACTCCCCGTTCAGACGGCACTTAACGCGCCGGTTCCTACTCTGCTTACGAGTATGTTTCTATCATACCATGTCCTTAAAAAATTGCAAGTGCTTTTTGAATATAAAGGCTGCGCCGGCCCGTCCGACAGCTGTACCGGAATATTCCAGGGTCCGTGCGCCTAAGAGCCGTTCACTTTACCCCGGCAACCGGCAATCACCGCGTACGGAGCCGCCGCAAGGAGGATGCCGCCGGCCATGTTCCCCGCTGTCACAACCAGCAGATTATACAGCCATCCGCCCGCGCTTACAGCTGCGCCAGCCGGCTCCAGCAGCGCAATGGTCAAAAGCGTCATATTGGCGATGCTGTGTTCAAATCCGCAGGTGATAAACGCGAACAGACACCACCAGATCATGATGAGCTTTCCGCTTTCGCTTTTGCAGCGAAAGCCGCACCAGACCGCCAGACAGACAAGCACGTTACACAGCGCGCCGCGTAAAAAGAGCTGCACAGGCGGCAGCGCCATCTTTCCCGCAGCCCCGGACGCCATAAACGCCCCTGCCGCGCCGTCTGTCAGCCCTGTGCCATAAAATAGCAGCGCCAGCAGAACCGCCCCCGCCAGGTTGCCAAGCCAGCAGACAAGCCACAGCCTGATTGCGCCGCCCCACCCGACAGTCCCGGAAACAGCCCCGGCTGTCATCACGAAATTGTTTCCGGTGAACAATTCGCCGCCCGCCATTACCACCAGGCTGAGCGCGATGCCGAAAGACGCCCCCATCAATACCTTTGTATACGCCGCGCCCTCCAGCAGTCCACCGATTGTAAACGCCAGGAGAACGCCGAAGCCTATAAACGCGCCGACCAGCATTGACGCCAGAAAATACCCGACCGGATTCCGCTTTAAAAACGCGGCTTTTGTTCCAGCGGCCGCGGCGGCGGCCGCAAATTCTTCCTCAAACAAAAGACCCCCTCCTTTTGATTGTATTCCCGCTCAGTCCGGGAAAAACGATTCCCCTGCATGTTCTTTTGGCAAAGCGAGCAGTCGAAAGTGGCGGCGATTGTATTCCAAAACGCCCTGCGCGCGCAGCTTTGATAAAATCGCCGACATGGCGCTGCGTTCCACACACAAATAGTCGGCCAGCTCCTGACGGTCAAACGGGATATCAAATTCTGAGCCGCCGCAAAGTGCCGCCTGTTCCGACAGGTAGGACAGAAGCTTTTCACGTGTCAAGCGCCGGGAAAGGTGGCCGATCCTGCGGTTGAGCATCAGATTTTTATCAGCCATCACCGCCAGCATGTTTTCGACAAGCCGGTCATGAAACGCACAGCCTTCCGGCCCGGATGAGATGATCCGCCGGTAATCGAGCAGCAACACGGCGCTGTCCGTCACGGAAAAGACCGAGACCGGCAAGGTCTTTTTACCGCCAGAAGCGCACACAAACACCTCCGCAAACAGGTCCGCCGGCTCGAGCGCCGTCAGGATCGTACGGCTGCCGGAAAGCTCCTCGCGCACGACCTGCGCCCGGCCCTCAAGCAGAATGCCGACACGGTCGGCCGGATCGCCCGCCAGCAGGATGGACTCGCCGGCTAAAAAACGCTTGGGTGACGCTTTGAGACAAGCCAGCATCCGCGGGTAATCGGCCGGATCGATCCCATGAAACAGCGAAACATTTTTTAAAATGTCAAAATATTTTTCCATACAGCCTCCGTTGTTGGAAAAACAACATACAAATCCATTTTAGTTTAGTATAGTACGATCAGAACAGAAAAACAAGTCACATCCGACTTTGATTTTGGAGGCGTTCCTATGAAACGTAAAATTATCCGTATTGACGAAGAAAAATGCAACGGCTGCGGTCTGTGCGCCGAAGCCTGCCACGAAGGCGCCATCGGTATGGTGGATGGAAAGGCAAAGCTGCTGCGCGAGGATTATTGTGACGGGCTTGGCGATTGCCTGCCTGCATGTCCCACAAACGCGATCTCCTTTGAGGATCGCGAGGCCCCGGCTTACGACCATGCGGCGGTCATGGCTGCCAAAGCCAAAAAGCAACAGGCCGGCGAGCCGCTCCCGTGCGGCTGTCCCGGCAGCCAGTCGAAGCGTATCGCGCGCGCCGGACATGCGCCCGCGCCGGCCGCGCAGTCCCCTGATGTGCAGAGCGAGTTGGCGCAATGGCCTGTACAGATCAAGCTGGTCCCCGTCAACGCGCCTTATTTTGATGGTGCGCGCCTGCTCGTCGCCGCCGACTGCACAGCCTATGCCTACGGCGCGTTCCACCAGGAGTTTATCCGCGGGCGCGTTGCGCTGATCGGCTGTCCCAAGCTCGATGAAAGCGATTATGCTGAAAAGCTCACCGATATCCTGCGTGAAAACGATGTCAAAAGCGTCACGGTCGCGCGCATGGAAGTCCCTTGCTGCGGCGGGATTGAAAACGCCGTCAAGCGCGCGCTTTCCCAGTGCGGCAAGACGATCCCCTGGCAGGTCAGGGTGATCTCCACCGACGGACGCATTCTTCCGGAATAAGCATGAAAGGCGCCCCCGCAGTGCGGGGGCGCCTTTTCGTTTAGACGCGCAGCTCGCGCGCGCGTCTGATTTCATCCATAAAGCGTTTCGCACGCGCCGGGTCGATCGGGTTTTTCATATCGCCGTTTTTAACCCAGGTCGCCACGCTGACGCCGTCAAAATGCTGCATCAGCTCGCAGATATTGTCGCCGGTCGCGCCGCCGCCGAGAAAAATCGGGATTTCCGGCACACGTGTGCGCGCGCGGCGGACTAGCTCAATGCTTTCCGCAGCCGTCCGGCCGCTTATAAAAAGGCCGTCTGCAAACGCCTCATGCACCGATTCCCATGCGGCGTCCTCAATGGGTTTGGCGCCGAGCGGGACGCCGTGCACCTCGTAAACGTCGGCATACACCGGAATTGTGCTGCCCAGGCGCTTGCGCAGCTGCGCGATCTCACAGCACTGCCCTTCCAGCAGACCTGCGCTTGTCACCTCCACACCGGTAAACAGGTGTTCGACGCGCACAAAATCCGCGCCGGCCGCCTCGGCCACCGACAATGCGGCCACGCCGTCCCAGTTTACAAGAACGCCCATAATAAGCTCCGGAAAAGCGGCGCGCAGACGCGCCGCGATGGCGGTCATTCCGGCCACCGCTTCCGGTGGAGCCGTCTGTTTGACAGGCATGTCGTTCATATTTTGCAGAATAAATCCATCAAAACCGTTTTCAGCTACCATCTCGGCTTCACGTAGCGCCAGATCAATGATTTCATCGATCTTCATGCCCACGTTGCGGTAACTGCCCGGCAAAGGCTCCGGCTGGATCATGCATAAAGCCAGCGGGCCTGTTTTTCCTTTCAGCATCAGTCGTTTCCTCCGGCTAAAAATTCAGCGTATTTCACAGATCGTTCAAACATTGACCGCGCGGGAATCACGCCCTGTTCTGTGATAAACGCGCGGATCATATCCGCACCGACCGGCAGAAGCTCCGGACAGTCGAAATCAACCTGCTCCAATTCCTGCTCTGAAAAACCGGCCGTTTTCATTTTTTCCCGCGTATTGTTGTTTACCAGCCTGCGCACAAACCCACGCAGCGGGCGCATGTCCAGCTTCATCAGAGGCGTCAGCACATAGAGCGGCACCCCGTATTCCCGGCACGCCAAGCCGACAATATCGGAACCTGTCGTATTGAAGGCCGTACCATCCGGATAAAAGGTTTCCGCTCCGAAATAAGCGGCGTCGCATGTTTTCAGCTCATACAGGATAGCGGCGTCCGGAATAAAATGCACACGCAGTCCCGCGGCAAGCGCGCCCGGCACAAAAGCATAGCCGCCGTTAATTACCCGGCTTTCGGGGATCACAACTGTAGCGCCGGGGCAGGCCGCGCCGAATTTTTCGAGAAAACGGGCAACCGTACTGGAATAGTCAAATACCAGAATACGCCGCATGCCAGCGGCAAGGGAAACGGCATAGTCTGTCAGCGTTTCAATGCTTTGACGCGCCTGCCTGCCATAGGATGAAACCGCGCGCGCCACCGCTTCGGCCGCTTCGGGGGCGGGCAGGCTGTCAAGCGTGCCAAAGCCCCGCGTCATCAGATCAATCGCATTTCCAATCGCGCTGCTGGCCTGGCCGCGCGTCGCCTTAAAGTAGTCTGCCAGCGCGGTTAAATCGCGCAGCATCGCTTTTGTATCGCCGTTCTTGGCGGCGTAATCCGCCGCAATCGCACACAGCATCGCGCCGATCATGGCGATATGCCGGCTCGCGCCGAGCACACGCTGTAAAACAATGTCGTCAAAATTGGACCGCTCAGGTTCCGGCAGAATCGACCGGATCTCCGCTTCCGTCAAATGAAGCCCCCCTCTTTGTTGATCGCTCCGGTTCGCAAATTTCCCCGCATGTCTTTACTTTCGGACCTTCGGAGCAGGCGGAAGCCCGGACGCGGTTATATCTGTTCCGGGCCTGTCGCCAAAAAGGCGAGCACCTGCTCCCGTGTCGGCAGCCCTGTGCGCGCACCGACCGCCCCAATGGAGATTGTGGACGCAGCGGCCGCATAACGCGCCGCTGCCTTAGGATCGCTGCCGCGCACGATTTCAGAGAGAAACGCCGCGTTGAAGCAATCGCCCGCGCCGGTCGTATCCGCCACATGCGCCGCCCGGTACGCGCTATATTGAATGCTTTGATCCTTTGTAAAGACAGCGCCGCCCTTCTCCGCACAGGTGACAACCATATACTGCACGCCAAGAGGCAGAATGCGTTCGGCGGCTTGATCCATCGTCAGGCCCGGTAAAAGGCTTTCCAGTCCGTCCTCGTTGACAAACAGGACGGAGGTCTGTTCTAAAACCGGTTTCCAGGCGTCAAATCCCGGGCGCTCGGCATGCGCCTCGTAATCAAGCGACAGGCCCGCCCCGCTGCCTGCAATCGTTTTTGCGACATGCAAAGCGAGCGTATAATCCATGGAATTGACGTGTACATATTTCGCCTGGCGGATATAATCGGCCGGCACCTGTTCCAGCCGTGGGCTCATCAGCGGCGTCTGCACAGCGGTCAGGCATTTTTCGCCGGTTCCATCGATATGCACCACGCAGTAAAACGTCGCCTTCCCTGTCTCAACGGTCAGCCCTGCCGTATCGATTCCGCGTCCCTGATAGTCCGCCAGGGTTATTTTTCCATTCTCATCGTCGCCCACCACGGAAACAATCCCACATCTGACGCCGTGCTTTGCGACGCCTGCACAGAAATTGCCGATCATGCCGCCGGGCAGTTTCCCGATTTCGCGCGCCCGGACCTTTTCCCCGCGGCGCGGCGGATGGTCCACCTGTAAATAGATGTCAACATCGGATTCCCCCACGCCGATAATCTCCAGCATATAGCCCCTCCTTTCAACAAGCCCGTCCGGGGCGTGCGATCTGACGCCGCGCGCCCCGGACCGCCGTTTGGCTGTTTATCCCTTTGGATACAAAACCTTGTGAATCGCCTCGTCGTTCATGTTGTCCTTGGTCGCGATCACAACCTCCGGCGCGACGGTCTTGGGAACCTCCTCGCCATCAAGCGCTTTGACAGCGTATTCGATCCCGATTTTCCCCATCTCATACGGCTGCTGGACGACAAGCGCGTCGATGGTTCCATCCTCAAGCAGCTTGATCTCGTCGGCATCTGCGTCAAACGCGACCATCTTGATCTCCCCGGCCTTGCCCTTGCTGACAATCGCCTGTGCCGCTCCAAGTGCGCCACGGTTAAACGTCGCAAAGATTCCCTTAAGATTCGGGTTGCCGATGATGACGTTTTCCGTCGCTGTCATCGCCTCCGCCTGGTCGAGACAGTGCTGCTGCGGCAGCACCGTGACGCCGTCGACTGTCGCGGCGTATTCCTCAGCGCCCTGTCCGCGCGCGTCGTTGGAGGGGATGCCCGCCAGCGCGTTTACCACGACCACTTCTCCGGAGCCGCCGATCGATTCGATCAGACGTTCCATCGCCATCTTGCCACCCGCGATATTGTCCGTCGCAATAAACGAAGTGTATTTATCTGTATTGACGGCCGAGTCGATCACAACCACCGGGATACCGGCATCCATCGCCTTTTCAACCGGCGCGGCCAGCGCGTCGCTGTCCAGCGGAGTCAGCAGGATCGCATCTACTTTGCTGTTGATCAGATTTTCCATCAGCGAAACCTGTCCCTGGATATCGTTGTTGTCGGCAGGCCCGGTAAAAACCAGCTCCCCGCCGATTGCATCGACCGCCTCCTGCGCGCCGTCCTTGAGCGTCAGCCAATAGTCGCTGTTCGTCGACATGACGACCAGACCGAATGTCAGCTTATCATCCGATGTATCGGCCGTGTTTCCCGCCGCCGCGGACGGCGACGGAGCAGCCGCAGAGGGCGCGGGCTGGCTCTGCGATGAGCCGCAGGCCACAAGGGAGGCCGCCATGGCGACTGATAAAATTGTGCTGAGTATCCGTTTCATTTGATTTCCTCCTGATTCTATTTTCTGATTATGAATGCACTTATTTGGTGGCCTTTTCTTTTCCTGGGAAAAGGCGCAGGCGTTTGAGCGGCGAGCCGCTGCTGCGCTGTAAAATATCGAGGTAGACGGCCATGATCAGGATAAATCCGATCGCGCTCTGCTGGAAAAATGTATTGACATGTAAAAGCGTGAAGCCGTTTGTCAGAATGCTCATGATAAACGCGCCGACAATCGCGCCCCATACCGTGCCGACGCCGCCGAGCATACTCGCGCCGCCGATTACCGACGCGGCGATCGCGTTCGATTCATAGCCAGTGGCCGCTGTCGGCTGCGCCGCCGACAGGCGGCCCATCAGCAGAATACCGGCAACAGCGGCCAGCATACCGGAAAGCAGATAGATACAGCGCGTGCGCGAGCCGACATTGATGCCGGCCAGGCGCGTCGCCTCGGTGTTGCTGCCGAGCGCGTAGATCTGACGGCCGAAGATCGTCTTTGAAAGCACGATCTGAAAGATGATTGCCAGCACTGCCAGAATCAGAATCGGCACGGAAATAAACAGCACCGTACCGTTTCCGAACCAGTTGATCGACTCCGGCAGCGAGGATACAGGCAGTCCATCCGTGATGATGAGCGCCGCGCCGCGCAGCACGCCTGTCATACCGAGCGTGGCGATAAACGGCGGCAGCTTCATCTTTGTGACAATAAAGCCGTTCAGATAGCCGACCGCGGCGCCGATTGCCAGCGCCGCCAGGATACAAACCGCCAGCGGCGCGCCCGCTTTCAGCATCAGCGCGGAAATAACCATAGAAAACGCGAGCACCGCGCCGACCGTCAAATCGATGCCGCCTGTGATGATAACCAGCAGCTCACCGATTGTCAGGACGCCGATAACTGCGGTCTGTTTGGCGACCGTCTCCAGATTATCAGCTGTCAGAAAGTACGGGCTTGCAATCGCCATGATCACAATCAACCCCGCTAAGATAAACAGAGGTCCGTATTTTTTGAGCATATTGAAACAATCCCTCCCACAAGGTGCGCGCCTTTATCGGCTACACCTGAACATCCTTTGTCGCAAGCCGCATCACGGCGACCTGGCCGGCCTTCCGTGCATCCAGTTCGCCGGTGATCGCGCCGCCCGACATGACCATAATTCGATCGCTCATACCGAGCACCTCCGGCAGATCCGACGACACCATGATGACCGCTTTGCCCATCTGGGTAAGCCGGTTGATCAGCATGTAAATCTCGCGTTTGGCGCCGACGTCGATCCCGCGCGTCGGCTCGTCCATAATGATCACGTCCGCTTCGGTGCACAGCCAGCGGGCAAGCAATGCTTTCTGCTGGTTTCCGCCGCTCAAAGAAGCGATGTCTGTGTTGACCGTCGGCGTTTTGATCTTAAGCTCCTTCACATATGACCCGGCCGTCTCCTCCTCCAGACGATGGCGCAAAAAACCGCCCGGCGCATAATTTTGAAGGGAAGAAAGCGTAATATTCTGATCCACCGCCATGCCCGCGATGATGCCCGTATGCTTGCGGTCCTCCGTCACAAAAGCCAGCCCGTGACGCACGGCCGCCTTTGGAGATGAAATCCTCGTTTTCGTCCCTTTTATATAGAGGTCGCCCGTCACGCCTGGGTCGGCGCCGAAGATGGCGCGCATCAGCTCGGTGCGTCCCGCACCCATCAGGCCGGAGAATCCGAGCACCTCCCCGCGCCGCACGGAAAACGAACAGTCGCGCAGCACGCCCGGCCGGCTGATATGCTCGGCGCGCAGAAGCTCCTCACCCGGCTCGCTGTACTGTTTCGGAAACAGGTCGCCGATCTCCCGCCCGACCATCATTTTGATCAGGTCGTCGCGTGCGGTTGTTTTCGCAGGCACAGTATCCACATAGGCGCCGTCCCGCATTACAAAGACGCGGTCCCCAATTTCCATGACTTCCTGCAAGCGATGGGAAATATACAGGATCGATACGCCTGCGGCTGTCAGCTTGCGAATCTGGCGGAACAGCTCCTCTGTCTCCTGATTTGTAATCGCGGTCGTCGGTTCATCCATAATAACAACGTCCGCTTTGGCCATCAGCGCACGTGAAATTTCCACCATCTGGCTCTGCGCCATGCTCAGGTCCTTGACCGGCGTGCGCGGATCGATGTGCAGATTCATCTCCGCCAAAATTTCCCGCGTTTTGCTGTAAAGCGTCTTATAATCCATAAGCCCGCCCTTTTTACGCGGTTCGCGCCCCAGAAAGATATTTTCTGCGACCGAAATATCGGGCACAAGGTTTAACTCCTGATAGATCATATAGATCCCACATGCCTCGGCGTCCTTTGTGCTGCGGATATCCACTTTCTTTCCCTTATAATAAATCTCTCCGGAATCCGCGTTGTACACGCCCGCAAGCACCTTCATCAACGTCGATTTGCCGGCGCCGTTCTCCCCGAGCAGAATCATTACTTCGCCCGGCAGAAGCTTCAGCGACACGTTATCAAGCGCCTTGACGCCTGGAAACGACTTGGAGACGCCGCGCATTTCAATTTTATATTCCATCCGAACACCCCTCTGCTTTTAGGGACTGTCCCTATCCGATTTCCAATGTCTCGCCGCCCGCGAAGCCTATCCAGGGCTGCGCGTCCTGATCGACCAGATCCGCTTTTTGTTCCACCAGGAAGAAATATTCCGCTTCCCCCTGCACCGCAAAAGCCGGCGAATGCCAGGCGCCGCGCGCGATGATGACCGCCTGTCCCGCCTGAATCCGGAATACGCGCGTTGTTTCTATATTCGGGCGGGCCAGCGCGTCGCCCAGGCGTACCGGCAGGTCCACAGCCATCACAACGTCGCGCGTTGTGGTCCAGAGCAGCTCCTCGCGGCTGACATGGCGTTCCAACGCTGTGATCTTGGGGGCCTGCCCGCACCTGACAATTCCAACGCCCACCGGCGCATCGGGCAGCATAAAGTCGACGGGAGACCAGCAGACCCATCCCGCGCCCTGCTTTGTGCAGGCGTGATCCGGAACCTCCAGCACGCGGCCGTATGGGGCGAAGCTTTCCATTGTCAGTTCTTCAGGTTTGATTTGTACCATACTCCATTCCTCCTTGCCGCGGCGTCACTGCACAAATTCTTCGGCCGTGCGCCGGCCTACATAATGATGCTGCGCATTAAACAGGTTGATATCGCCAATTTCCGTCAGCTTGCGCATGGTTTCTTCAAGGAGCTCAATGTTCGGGCAGAGCCAGAATGTGAAATACCGCCATTCGCACGACCAGCTGCAATCAAAATTGCCGAAGGTCTGCACCCCCTTGGCACGCGCCTCGTCCATCACTGAACGGAGCTTTTCCATAAACGTTTGTTTTGTTTGATCATCCGCACAAAACCAGCTGTCGGTTGCCTTCCAGAAAGCTACAAATCCAAGCGGCTGCTGATTCATTCGCTTTTTCCTCCTTGAAATTGTTTAATAATGTTTTATTTTGTTTTATTAATCGATCACTTTAGATCAAATAATAATTACTTCACATTGATTTGTCAACCCGATTTTGCAAACTTTAGCACGATTATAGATTTTCCGACACAAATATTATTCAATTTGCTCAATTCCTTCCTGCAAGCATTTACAAAAGTATCTTGATTTGTTATCCTTATCTTCAAAAGCGGATGTTTGGAAAATCAATCACACCGCACAACCTATCGCGGATGGAGATGTTCGAATGCTAAAAGACGAACGTTTAAAGGAAATCGAAACCATGCTGCAAACAAACGGAAAGGTGGAGGTCGGCAACCTCTGCCGCATCTTCAATGTGACGGAAATGACCATACGCCGTGATCTCAACGATCTGGTTGCCCGCAATCTTGCCGTGCGCAGCCACGGCGGCGCTGTGGCTGCGCCTGACACCATGCTGACCGAACGGCCTTACGAAATACGCATCACGCGCAACCTGCGGGAAAAGGAAGCCATCGCACGCGAGGCGCTGCAATTTATCAGCGACGGCGACCGGGTGTTCTTTGATTCAAGCACCACGGTCTATTGCCTGGCGCGTCTGATTTCGAATACGCAAAAATTTCTTGCCGTGACCGATACCCTCTCCACAGCCATAGAGCTGAATGCGCGCACCAGCCTGCGCGTCGTCTGTCTTGGCGGGGAGCTGAAAAAAACGACCGGCTCCTGTACCGGCACATTTGCTGAACAAATGCTGAAAACGATGTATTTCAACACGGTTTTTATTGGGCTGCCGCGCATCTCCAGAACGGGCGTCCTTTCCACTTCCAGCATGAGCGAGCTTTCAATCAAGCGCGCCGCGATCGATCACGCCAGCCAGGTCGTTGTTCTGGCTGACAGCAGCAAGATTGGGGAACCGGATTTTCTTGCGATCGGCAATCTTTCCGAGGTCGATGTGCTGGTCACCGATTCAAATATTCCCGCGGATTTTGTACGGTATTGCGAATCGATCGGTGTGCGGACGATCATCGCACAGGCGCCGCAGGGCTGAAAAGGAAAAGGGAACGGGACTTCGCATGAAGTCCCGTTCCCTTATTCAATGTCAATAACTATTAACGAATATATGCGCCGTTCGCATCGTACATACCGCCGCTTACAGCAGCCTGGCACAGGAAAAAATCAGCCATGCCGCCTGCTCGTAATCGTCAAGCGGCAGCGCCAGCGCCCCTGGGATGCGCACATCCGTATCAGTGGCGAGCGCGAGCAGCATATCGGGGCGGCAAACGCTTTCATTTGAGACGCCGGCCACCCCTTTTCTGGTTTCAGTATACCGGCCCGCCCGTCCCAAGTCAATCGGAGGCATCGAAAAAGCCCCGGCCGTATCAAATCCCGAACAGCGACAGTACCCCTACCGCAACCGGCGGGACCAGCAGGGCGGGCAGCAGATTGAGCGTTTTAATGCGTTTGATCTCCAGTATCCCAAGCCCTGAACTGAGAATCAGCACGCCACCAACAAGCGACAATTCCGTCAACAGATCTGGTGTAAGATACGGCGCGATCACGTTGGCCAGCAGATAGATGCCGCCCTGCCATAAAAAGAGGACGGCAGCCGCCAGAGCGATTCCAAATCCAAACGTGGAGGAAAGCACAACCGATGAAATCCCGTCGAGGATCGTATTTGTAAACAGGTATGTATTGTCGCCGTGCAGCGCGCTTTCCATCGGCCCAAGGATTGAAAGCGTGCCCGCGCAGTACAGCAAAATAGCCGTTGACAAGCCCTGCGCCAGATTGGAACCGCCGGAAATTTTAGAAACGGCCCGCGCAAAGGCCGTATCGAGCGAAAACTTCGTCCCGATCAGCCCTCCAAGCGCAAGGCTGACAATAAAAAGGACGCGGTATCTGCTGGCGGGCATCGCCTGCACGATGGCGTTGATCCCAAGCGCTGTGGCCGCCAGCCCCATCGCGTCCATCATAACGGCTTTGTACCGTTCGCCAATCCCCTTTTTGAGCGTGCTGCCAACGGCGCATCCAATTAAAATGGCGCCCGCGTTTGCTATGGTGCCGATCATGTCCGGATCCCCCTCTGTCTGTTTTTCGTACAAATACCCCTTGTGTTTTCACCGGGAGCAATTTATGATGAAATGGCACGGCGTCCGGCGACGCTTTTGCGGATGGCGTGCTGACGAACGCCATCCGCGCTCGAGAAGCTGAGTGAGACGCGTGAAAAACAGGCTGTACGCCACAGGCGGGCGGCCCGGCGTTTGCCGGGCCGCCCGCTTCCATTTTTCACTGTTTGCGCCAGCGTGTCACAGCGTCAGTGTCGGAGCCGCGTATACGCGCGCCGCCAATTCATTGTCCAGCATGTACAGCGCCTTGGGGTCGGCGCCGTACAGCTCCATCTTGCGGACCAGGTCGCCGGCGTTTTTCTCCTCCTCGCCCTGCTCCTTGACAAACCAATCGAGGAACTGCACGGTGCGGTAATCCTTGATTGTGTGCGCGGCATCATAAATGTTGTTGATCAGCCCGGTCACATAGCGTTCGTGTTCCAGGCCGGCGTTCAGGACCGCGGCATGACCCGCGAACTTGCCAGTTGGCTGTTCGACCGCCTCCAGCGTCACCTCAGCGTCATTGTTCTGCATATACTTCATAAACAGCAGCGCATGATCGCGTTCCTCCTGCGCCTGTACGCCGTACCAGTTGGCAAAGCCGTCAAGCCCCTGCTGTGCGAAGTAGTTTGAGAAGGACAGGTAGAGATATGCCGAATAAAACTCCTTGTTGATTTGCGTGTTTAACAGCTTCGCTACTTTTTCGTCCAACATTGCATGATGCCCCTTTCGCCTTTTTTGTCTTATTTGAACTTTACCGCTGTCCCATAAGCCATCACCTCAGCCGCGCCCTGCATCACCGAGGCGGACGAATACCGCACGGCGACAACAGCGTCCGCGCCGAGCGCCTGCGCCTCGTCAATCATGCGCTGCGTGGCGACGCAGCGCGCTTCGTTCATCATATCGGTGTATGATTTCAGCTCGCCGCCGACGAGCGTTTTAAAGCTCTGGGTAATATCCCTGCCGATGTTTTTGGACTGGATGGTACTGCCCTTAACAAGGCCGAGCGTCTCCAGCTCACGGCCGGACACGGTTTCCGTGGTAACAAGCAACATATTATCGTCTCCTTTGTCGCCAAAATTGCGGATTTGTTTTGTATCCACGCCCTTATTATAGTCCACGGGCCGCCCGATTACAAGCTGTAAATACACCCTTCTCACGCTGCGCAGCAGATGAATGAAGAAGCCATGCCGTGCGGCATGGCTTCTTTATCTGTGAGCTGCTGGATCGTCACTCAAATTCAGAAGATAGTCAATGCTTGTATTATAGAAAATCGCCAGCTTTTTCAGTATTTCAATTGGGATGTTGATTTTCCCTAACTCATAGTCGGAGTATGTCGTTTGTGCGACATGCAGGATTTCCGCCATCTGTTTTTGGGACAAATCGCGATCCTCCCGCAAGCCACGAATTCTATCATGCATACCATCACCCTATGGATATTTAAGCATAGCACCGTTCGGCGTATTGCTTTTTAACGGTATTACCGTTATAATATCCTTGAGGTGATCGTATGGAATTATACAGGGAAATCCTGGTCAACGTCCTGCAAAGGCAGCAGGTGCGCGTGCTGTTCCCGCGCCTGAAAATCAGCGCCCGGGAGATTGTCGGAATGGAATGCTACAAGGCCCTGCGAAAAATCCGCGCAATCCTCGCGGACGACCGCCTGGACGACGCGGAGTGTTTCCAAAAGATCGAGGAAATCGTCCAGGTGTTTGATCAGATGCACATTGGCTGCGGCGGCCGCCACGACTTCGGCTGACGGAAAGGATTGACAAGCGCGGCCGGCGGGGTTATACTGGTATCGTTCACCGTCATGAAGGCGGCGCCCAATCAACGTCATGAAAGAGCCAGGAAGGCAGGGCCGCAGAAGCAGCCCACAATTCCCGCGCTCTTTTTTCTTTTGCGCGGACATCTTTGGATATTTGGGAGGAATCGTCTTGAACAAAACCGCTACGCAAAAGCTTATGACCTCCGCGCTCTGCCTTGCGCTGGGGCTGCTGCTGCCCTCGATGTTCCACATGATCGGCGCCGGCACCGTCTTTCTGCCGATGCATATTCCCGTTCTGCTGTGTGGGATGCTCTGCGGCGGGGCGTATGGCGCCGCCGTCGGCGCGGTCGTCCCGCTGCTTTCCTCGCTGCTGACGGGGATGCCGCCGATCTTCCCCATCGCGCCTGCAATGATGTTTGAGCTGTGCGCCTATGGGCTGCTCTCCGGGCTTTTATACCACAGCCTGCGCCGCAGCGTCTACATTTCCCTGATCGGCGCGATGCTCGGCGGCCGCGTCGTCTCCGGCATCGCCAACGCGGTGTTTATGGGCATGGCCGACAAGCCCTACGGCTTTTCCGCGTTCCTCTCCGGCGCGTTTGTGACGGCGCTGCCCGGCATCCTGCTTCAATTGATCGTCATCCCCCTGCTTGTGCTCGCCCTGCAAAGGGCCGGCCTGGCGGGCCGCACCGCTGCCGCGCGTTAACCAGCAGAAAAGGAGGCGCACTCTATGTTTGAAATCGAACAGGTACGCGGCTATTTCGACGAACGCGCGTCCCAATGGGACGCTGTCTGTTCGCACGACCGGCACAAGCTCGCCGCCATCGTCACTCTGGCGCGCGTTACGCCCGGCGCGCGCGTACTGGATATCGCCTGCGGCACGGGCGTGCTCTTTGAGGAGCTGCTTTCACGCAATCCCGCATCTGTGACCGGCGTGGACCTGTCGCCAAATATGATCGCGCAGGCGCGGCAAAAGTACCATGACCCGCGCCTGCAAATGCTCGCGTCCGACCTGTTCGACGTGGAGGAAACCGGCTTTGACACGGCGATCATCTACAGCGCCTACCCGCATTTCCCCGATAAGCATCGCCTTGCGCAGAAGGTGCGCGCGATGCTTGCGCCGGGCGGCCGTTTTCTGATCGCGCACAGCGAAAGCCGCCAGACCATCAACGGCCGGCACGGCGGCAGCGCCTCCCCCATTTCGACGCCGCTGCGTCCCGCCCGTGAGGAGGCGGCCGCGTGGGAACCCCTGTTCCAAATCGATATGGTCGCCGACACGCCGGATCTGTACTTTATTTCCGGCACGGCTGACAAGTAAAAAAGAGCCGCCGGCTGTTGCCGGCGGCTCTTTTTTTGACCGCATTAGGGGCTGTTTGAAAAATCAAAATTCCCTCTTTTTCAAACAAGTCCTAGTCATTAAGCAGACTGAGCGTGATTTCATATTTGGAATCGAGCGCGTTCTTTTCAGGCGCCTGCGCCTTATACTTTGTAACGGCGGCAGATGATTTGGCCACTGGCTGGAGCGTACCTGCGCCAGCTACGCAGCCGCCGGGGCACGCCATCCCTTCCAACAGGAACCCGTCGTATTTGCCGGCTTTCGCGAGCGTAAGCAGCTTACGGCATTCACGCAGGCCCTGCGCCGACGCGATCTTAACCTCGCGCTTTGGGTCAAGCCGCTTGATTGCGTCCGCCACGGCCTGGGCGACGCCGCCGCCGACCGCGAAGCCGCGGCCCGCCGCGGTTGCTTCAATCAGCGGCTTTTCCTCCTTGATGTCGCCGAACTTGACGCCCTTGGCAACAAACATACCCATCAATTCCTCAAACGTCAGCACAAAGTCGACGTCGCTGCGGATGGTACGGCGGCTGGCCTCCAGCTTTTTAGCTGAGCACGGGCCGACAAAAACGATCTTGCAGCCTTTATGCTCCTTCTTTTGCAAACGCGCCGTCAAAACCATCGGCGTCAGCGCCATCGAAATATACGGCGCGAGCGTCGGGAACAGCTTTTTTGCCATCACCGACCACGATGGGCAGCAGGAGGTCGCCATAAACGGCTGTTCCTCCGGGACGGCGCGCATAAAATCCTTGGCCTCCTCAATGGTGCACAGATCGGCGCCGATCGCCACCTCGACCACGCTGTCAAAGCCGAGCTGCTTCATGGCGGCGGTGAACTTTTCAGGCGTCATCGCCGGGCCAAACTGGCCGACAAACGCCGGGGCGACAATCGCAATCACACGGTCGCCCTTTTTGATCGACTGGATCACCTGGAAGATCTGCCCCTTGTCCGAAATCGCGCCGAACGGGCAATTGACAATACACATGCCGCATGAAACGCACTTGTCGTAATCAATCACGGCGCGGCCGTACTCGTCGCTCGAAATGGCGTCCATACCGCACGCGCCGGCGCACGGACGCTCCATCTTCAAAATTGCCCCGTATGGACAAATGTCGGCGCAACGGCCGCACTTGATGCATTTTTCCTGATCGATCACGGATTTCCCATGCACGATGGAAACGGCGTCGCGCGGACAGACCTCCTTGCAGGGATGCGCCAGACAGCCCTGGCAGCAGTCCGTCACATGGTACTGCTTTTCCGGGCAGGCGTTGCAGGCAAATTTAATGATATTGACAAGCGGCGGATCATAATATTTTTCCGCGACGGCGCTCTGGTTGATTCCCATGGAAACGGGCGCATGCTCGTCCATCGGGCGCAATGGCAGGCCGATGGCAAGACGCAGGCGTTCCCCGACAATCGCGCGCTCCAAGAAAATGGAATCGCGGTGCTGCGCTGTCTCCCCATGAACGATCTTGTACGGCAGGCCCTCGATGCGCGAATAGTCGCCGCCCTCATAGGCCAGGCGCGCAACCTCTGTAAAAACCTTTCGCCTGATGTCCGTCACAGATGTATAAATTCCCCTCATTTTACAACTCCTTCTATTTCTGTCGTGATCATATTCTTTCATCTTATTTAGCAATTATTATTTAACATAATCGTGTTCTTGTCAACAGTCTGCGCTAAGTTTAACAAAAAATACGCACAATGGAAGCCTTTTCTTTTAACTCCTTCTTTTGGATACAGGTAAGAACCTGTATTCACAGGCGATTGGACGTCATCCAATCGGACGGCCGGGCAAATATTGACAACACGGCTGGGCCATGCTATGATAAATATATAATTGAATCGTGGGGAGCTTGCAGACAGGCTGAGAGGGAACTGTGCGTTTCGACCCGTATACCTGATTTGGGTAATGCCAACGTAGGGAGACTTTGCTGAATTCAGCGGGACATGCTTACGCGCGTCCCGCTGTTTTTTGTTTCCGCGCGGCAGCCCGTTCCATCAAAGAAAGAGGCTGATCATTATGCAAACAAACGTCAAAAAATTGGCTGTCGCCGGCGTCCTCGTCGCTGTAGGGGTTGCGTGTTCCACCTTCTCCATTCCGGTGGGCGCGTCGCGCTGCTTTCCAATCCAACACATGGTCAATGTGATCGCCGGCGTTTTGCTCGGACCGCTCTATGCGTGCGCGATGGCGTTCTGCACCTCGCTTCTGCGCGTCCTGCTCGGCACAGGCAGTCTGCTCGCCTTCCCCGGCAGCATGATCGGCGCGCTGTGCTGCGGACTTTGCTACAAAGCGACCAAAAAGCTGCCGCCGGCTTATCTTGGCGAAATCATCGGCACCGGCGTGCTCGGCGGTATGGCCTGCTATCCGATCGCCACGCTTGTGATGGGCAAGGAGGCGGCGCTGTTTACGTATGTGCCCGCATTTTTCTTAAGCACCGTTGTCGGCGCGACCTTCTCGGTCCTGGTGATCGGCGCCCTGCAAAAAACACGTGTGCTTGGCCAGATGGAGCTTGCGCTCGACCGCAAATAAAATTGGAAGGAAATGCAGTATGTTTGAAAAAATCCTTCAAAATGTTGCGGCAAAAACGCCGCTTGTCCACTGCATAACAAATTACGTAACCGCAAACGACTGCGCCAACATCCTGTTGGCCTGCGGCGGCTCGCCGATCATGGCGGACGACGAAAACGAGGTTGAGGAAATCACCTCGATCTGCGATGCGCTCGTTCTCAATATCGGCACGCTCAACAGCCGCACCGTTGAATCGATGCGCCGCGCCGGCCTGCGCGCCAACGCGCTTGGCCACCCCGTCGTGTTCGACCCTGTAGGCGCGGGGGCTTCAGCGCTGCGCACCGGCACGGCCCAATCGCTGCTGCGCGATGTGCGCTTTTGCGTCATACGCGGCAACAGCTCGGAGATCCGCACGCTGGCGCGCGGGGTTGGTACGACGCGCGGCGTTGACGCTGACGCGGCCGACACCGCGACTGAGCAGACGCTTGACGATGCTGTGTCGTTTATCAAAACGTTCTCCAGGCAAACCGGTACGGTTATCGCCATGACTGGCGTGATCGATCTTGTCGGGGATGCAGAAACCTGCTACATCATCCGAAACGGCTGCCCAGAGATGGGCAAAATCACCGGAACCGGCTGTATGCTGACGGCCGTCACAGCGGCCTGGTGCGCTGCCAACCCCAGCCATCCTCTCGACGCTGCCGCCGCGGCCGTCGCCGCGATGGGGCTTTGCGGCGAGCTGGCGCGCACACGCGCCCAGGCTGCCGGCGGCGGCACGGGCACGCTGCGCATGGCGCTCATCGACGCGATGAGCCGTCTTGACGCGGAAACTTTGAACAGGGGGATGCGCATTGAAAGTCGATAGCCGTTCCATGCTGCTTTATGCGGTAACCGACCGCGCCTGGCTGCATGGGCGCACGCTGCCCGCTCTGGTTGAGGACGCGGTGCGCGGCGGCGCGACGTTTGTGCAGCTTCGCGAGAAAGACATGGAGTTTGCCGCATTTCTTGACGAGGCGCGGCGTGTTAAGGCGGTCACAGACCGCTATCATGTGCCGTTTGTCATCAACGACGACGTTGAAGTCGCGCGCGCCTGCAACGCGGACGGCGTACATGTAGGTCAGGACGACGCCACCGTCAGCGAGGCGCGGCGTGTCCTTGGACCGGATAAAATCATCGGCGTCTCTGTGCACACGGTGGACGAGGCGCGCGCCGCCGAGCAGGCCGGCGCGGATTATGCCGGTGTGGGCGCGGTCTTTTCCACCTCGACCAAGCTCGACGCTGGAATTGTCACATTCCAGACGTTATGCGACATCCGCACGGCTGTCTCCATTCCAATTGTCGCTATCGGCGGCGTCAATGCGGAAAATATGTTACAATTGAAGGGCAGCGGCATCGACGGCGTAGCGGTTGTTTCGGCGCTATTTGCGCAGCAGGACGTTTACGCCGCCGCTGAACGGCTGTATACAACTTCAAAGGAGCTGATTTTCGGTTGATCAAAGGCGCGATTTTTGATATGGACGGTACGCTGATTGACTCTATGCCGCTGTGGGAGGACTGCGGGCGGGCTTTTTTGTCCGCGCGCGGTATTGCGGCGCGTGACGATCTGGGCGAAACGCTCAAATCCCTGTCAATGGAACAGACGGCTGACTATTTGCGGGACGCATACGGCATTTCCGAGACAACCGCCGAAATCATTGAGATTATCAACGGTATGGCTGCCGACGCATATCAGCGCACCATCCCGCTTAAACGCGACATCGCCGCATTTCTTGAGCGCCTCAGGCAGGCGGATGTGCGCATGTGCGTCGCAACGGCAACCGACCGGCCGCTGGCAGAGGCGGCGCTCGGACGCCTGGGGCTTCTGCCCTATTTCGAACGCATTTTCACCTGTTCAGAGGTTGGCGTTGGAAAGGACCGCCCTGATATCTTTGAACAGGCGTGCGCCGTGCTTGGAACGCCCCGCAGCGAAACGGTCGTCTTTGAGGATGCGCTTTATGCGATTGAAACGGCGCGCCGCGCTGGATTCCGCATCGTCGCCATCGCGGATGACTCCTCCGCCGGCGACGAAGCGCGCATTGCTACGCTCGCGGAACAATACGTACATAACTACAAGGAATGCGAGGTAAACAGCTTATGAAACGGGTTTTGACCATCGCCGGGAGCGATTGCAGCGGCGGCGCGGGAATACAGGCGGATATCAAGACGTTTTCAGCGCATGGCGTGTTCGGTATGAGCGCAATTGTCTCGGTTGTGGCGGAAAATACGGCGCGCGTCATCGATATCATGGATGTCACCCCGGATATGATCAAAAAGCAGATCGACGCTGTCTATGAGGATATTGGTACGGACGCGGTCAAGGTCGGTATGCTGTCACAGCCGTGCTGTATGGCAGCCGTCGCAGAAAAGCTGCGCGAATACAGCCCGTCCAATGTTGTCATCGATCCTGTCATGTATGCGAAAAACGGCTGCCCACTGATGGACCCAGGCTCAATCGATGCGCTGATTGAAACGATCATCCCTTTGGCGGATCTGCTGACGCCGAACATCCCGGAGGCGGAAAAGATCTCCGGGATCGAAATCCATTCAACTGCCGATATGGAACGCGCCGCCAAAACCATTCGTGATATGGGTTGTAAATATGTGCTCATCAAGGGCGGCCATGCCGCCGACGACGCGCTCGACGTGCTTTATGACGGTATGCAGTTCCACCGCTTTTCTACGGCGCGCATCGACACAAAAAACACGCACGGTACCGGCTGCACCTATTCGTCGGCCATCGCCTCAAATCTTGCGCTTGGATACGATATGCCCGAGGCTGTCGCGCGCGCCAAGCACTATGTCACAACCGCGATCGCACATGCGCTCCCGCTTGGCAAAGGCTGCGGCCCGACACATCATTTTTGGGAGCTGTACGAACATGGCTTGTCAAATACGCCCGTTTAACGAAATGCGAGCCTGCCTGTACTGACAAGATAAAGAAACCATTGAAAGCGAAAGGAAACGCATATGCGTTTCCTTTCGCTTTTTTACAGTAAAACCGACTGTATATTTGGTACTAATTAACAAAAAATCTTTTCGTTATTGACAATAGGTCTTATTTGCGATATAATCATTATCAATATAGAGTATCAATATCATTTTATAATTTGTTTATCCCGGGAAGATTCCCGTAAATTACATAATCAGGAGGGCTACAGTGAGAAGTATCACAACATTGGACTTACAGTACGCACACAGATTTTATGGCTTCAAGGGCGAGGCCCAGTATTTGCATGGGCACACAGGCATTCTGACCATCGAGGTTGAGGATTCCGTTGAACCCGGCGTCAATATGGTTTTCCCCTGCAACGAAATTCAGAAAACCGCTTGGGAAGTTCTGAAAAATTTTGATCACGCACTGGTGCTGCGCGAGGACGACCCTCTCCTGCCTGCAATTCTTGACGTTTATAAGGCGCAGGGTATTCGCGACGGCGCGCCAAATAACAAGATGATGGGACCGGCTTTCAAAACGGAGCTTGCGACCGCATATCCTGAATGCCGGTTGGTTGTGACAAAGGAAACCATGACCGTTGAAGGTATGATCAAAATTGTTTACAGCCTGCTGAAGGACAAGCTCAATATCGCCAAGATCACCTTTACCAGCGGTGTAAACGCTGCCTCAGAGGAATTTGAGCCGTCAAATAAAATCGACCGCTGCCCACTGTGTGGTATCGCGCTGAATGAAAACGGCGTATGCCCAAAATGTGGATACAAAAAGAAGTAAATAAAATGCTGCCGTTTTTATGGCCGCTGAATGAACAGGACGCCGCTCCCGTGGGAGCGGCGTCCTGTCTTTTGCACAAAATAGCGGGCTGTATCTCCGCGCTTTTCCTTCCCTGCCAAATTGACGCGCGGCCATTTTTTGGCTATAATAAAAACAGTTGCGCAACTGCCCGCGGAGCGGGCGGCCATGTTCCGATTCAAGAGGCCCCGAGCTGGAAACAGCCCGGATGGCCGATTTTTTATAGATTATTCCGTGATCTATAACAACAATCCATTCTGACTGGAGGGAAACGGATGATCGACTTTCTGGTGCGCCGGTTGATCAAGAACTGTGACAATATCAACGACCCGGCTGTGCGCGCCCGTTACGGCACAGTTGCCGGCGGCATCGGTATTTTTCTGAATCTCTGCCTGTTTGCCGCGAAGTTTACAGCCGGTTTGCTGACCGCCTCCATCGCAATCACAGCGGACGCCTTCAACAATCTTTCCGACGCCGGTTCATCTGTTGTCACGCTTGTGGGATTTCATATGGCCGGCGCGCCTGCCGATCGTGAGCATCCGTTCGGGCATGGCAGGATTGAATATCTCTCCGGCCTGGCTGTGTCGGTGGCCATCCTCTTGGTTGGGCTAGAGCTGGCCAAAAATTCCTTTCTGAAGATCCTGCATCCCGAAATGGTCGCTTTCAGCACGGTATCGTTTATCATTCTGTTGGCCTCAATCGCCGTCAAGTTGTGGATGTGTTATTTTAACCGCGCCCTTGCCCGCCGGATTGATTCCTCGGCAATGCGCGCCACGTCAATGGACAGTTTGACGGACGCAGTCGCGACCGCGACGGTCGCGATCGGTATTGTTGTCAGCGCGGTATTTCACATCAATATTGACGGCTGGAGCGGCATGGCGGTCGCTTGCTTTATCCTCTACACCGGGTACGCAACGGCGCGCGACAGCCTTTCGCCCCTGCTCGGCTCGCCCCCCGACGCTGATTTTGTCCAAGATATAGAACAAACGGTTCTCGCTCATCAGGAGGTCAGCGGTATCCATGACCTGATCGTTCATGATTACGGGCCGGGACGGTGCATCATTTCTCTGCACGCCGAAATGCCATGCACATCCGATATCCTCGCCATGCACGACGCCGTCGATGTCATTGAACTTGAACTGCGCCACAAATTTGGCTGCGATGTGACCATTCACATGGATCCGCTCGCCCCGGAAGACGATGAAACACGCGCATTGCGCGACCGCGTCGCCGACCTGGCCGCGCAGATCACACCCGAGGCGACAATACATGATTTTCGGGTTGTTAAAGGGACAACGCATACCAATCTGGTTTTTGATCTGCTTATCCCATACGGCTGCCCGATTGCAGACCGGCAGATTGCGGACCGTGTGCGCGAGGGCGTTCGCACATTCGACGGCAATTTCTTTGCGGTTGTGCGCGTCGACAAAGGATTTTTGTAGGCTGTCCGAAAGGAAGTGAAGCAATGAGCCAAAACAGCGAACCAATCCGTTATGAGGACCCGCTGCTACGTCTGATTGATGAGGGGATTTCTGAGATCCGCAGCGACAATGAACTTGACGAAGCGTTTGCCGCCATCCGTGACGCGCATGACGGCAAACCAAAAAGCGGCAGCCGTCAGTCGTAGTCCCATCGGGCCCGCCGGAACATGGTGTTCCGACGGGTTTTTCCATCTTCCGTCATTGCAAATTGGGGGGATTTGTATTAAAATAATAACTGTAAACCATCCCCATAAATACCCCCTGACAGGAGGATTCATGGCTGATTCTATGATTACAAAACGGGCCTTGGCCGCGTCCCTCAAGGAGTTGATGGAACATACCCCGCTTGCCAAGATTTCCGTCGGCGATATCACAAAATATTGTGGTTTAAACAGGCAGACGTTTTACTACCATTTCAATGACAAATTCGACCTGGTCAACTGGATTTATGCGACTGAGGCAGCGCCCTATCTGGAGCAGTTTTCCGATCGTGAATACTGGGTCGAGGGTTTGTGCGCCCTTTGCGGCTATATGCAGCAGAACAGCAGATTTTATATCAACGCCCTGGAATACTCCGGGCAGAACTCATTTCAGGATTATTTGTCCGATATTGCGCATCAATTAATTCGGACCATGGCCGACGAACTGGTCGGCGAGCGCATTGTCGATGAGGCTGAAATGGAATTCATCGCGGATTTTTATGCGTGCGCCTTCGTTGGGCTGATCATGAAGTGGGCGCGCCATGGGATGCGCGAAAAACCCGAGGATTATATCGACCGTGCCCGTATACTTGTTGAAGGCAGCCTGCAATATGAGATGGGCCGCCGGTAAACGCCCCAAGTATAGCCTTATGCCAATCCGTCATGCGGATGGCATGAGGCTTTTTTCATCGCATCGCTGCTCTGTCCGGCGAACCTGGCAGTCCAAACATGCGCCTGATTTATTCAAAATTGTCTCCCTGTCGTATTTTTTGACAGATGTAAAAACTGTCTAAAGACTTTTTGAACCGCACACGCTATAATCATCTATCAGAAAGGAAAGAACCAGCCAAAGGCCGGTTCTTCAGGACGGCGCAGGGCGCCGTCGGAAAGAGGGGGATTTTCATTGATCAAGCGGTTTGCGCGCCTGTTGACGCGCGCGCCGAAAACGGTTTTATTTTTTGCCCTGCTGATGCTCCTTCCCAGCCTGTACGGAGCAATCAGCACGCGGGTCAACTATGACATCCTGTCTTATCTGCCGGATGATCTTGACTCAACGCGCGGGCAGGCCGTGCTGGAGGATACATTTCACAGCGCGGCGACTGCGATGCTCGTGATTGAGGGGATGCCAGCGCGTGATGTTGAAAGCCTGCGCAACGCCATTGACGAAATACCAAATGTAAGCAGCGCGCTTTGGATTTCCAACATCGCCGACATCAGTGTTCCGAAAGATATCCTGCCGGACACGATCAAGGATGTGTTTTACAGCAAAAACACGCCGGACGCCACAATGATGATTGTCCAGTTCGATCATCCCGGCGCGTCAAACGAAACGCTCAAGGCCATCGACGATATCCGCGCGCTCTGCGATAAGCGGTGTTTTCTGGCGGGCGTATCCATCTTTCTCAAGGACACCAAGGATCTGGTCGAACAGGAGATGCCGTTTTACACCGTTCTGGCTGTCGTATTTTCGATCGCGGCGATGCTGTTCACAATGGAATCGACCGTTTTGCCATTTGTGTTCATCATCGGCATCGGGTTCGCCGTCGCCTATAATTTTGGCAGCAACCTGTTTTTAGGTGAGATCTCCTACATAACAAAAGCCATTTCAGCTATTTTGCAGCTCGGCGTATCGATGGATTATTCGATCTTCCTCGTCGACCGCTACAACGAGGAAAAGCCAAAGTTTGCCGACCGGCGCGACGCGATGGCCAGCGCCATCGAGAGTGCATTCGTTTCGCTTTCCGGTTCATCGATGACAACGATTGCAGGCTTTCTTGCGCTTTGCGCAATGCGCTTGGGGCTTGGGCCGGATCTGGGAATTGTCATGGCCAAGGGGATCGTGATCGGTATTTTTGTTGTGCTTGTTGTGCTTCCGTCGCTTGTGCTTCAGTTCGATCATCTGATCGGACGCTGGCAGCATAAAACGCTTGTTCCCAGTTTTGCGCGCTTGAACGACTGGATTATAGACCACCGCAAAATTTTTGCCGCCCTGTTCCTGATCCTGTTCCTGCCGGCTTATTTTCTGCAAAGCAAAACGGAAATTTATTACAACATCGATCAATCGCTACCGGCCGATCTCGCCTCAACTGTAGCGACCAACAAGATGCGCGATGAATTTGATATGGCGACCACACACTTTATCATCGTCGACGACAGTATACCGGCTTATCAGATGAGACAGATGGAAGATGAGATCCGCAAGACGGACGGTATTGCCTCGGTGCTTGCCTATAACGAATTCGTCGGCCCTGGAATACCCGACTCCTTCATCCCGCAAAAGGTACGCGATATCTCTAAAAAGGACGGGATGCAGATGATCATGGTCAACTCCCGCTACAAGGCGGCGCGTCCGGAGGAAAACGCCCAGATCGACGCGCTGACCGAAATCGTCAAGCGATATGATCCGACAGGGCTGATCACTGGCGAAGGCGTTATGACAAAGGATTTAAGCGATATCACAACGGTCGATATCCAAGTGACAAACCTGCTTTCCATCGCTGCGATTCTGATCATCGTGGCAATCTGCTTTAAATCCATCACCATCCCAATTGTGCTTGTCGCAGCTATCGAGCTGGCTATTTTCATAAACCAAGGAATCCCGGCGCTCACCGGAACGGTCATCCCATTTATTTCCCCGATCGTTATCGGCTGCATCCAGCTTGGCGCGACGGTCGATTATGCGATCCTCATGACGACGCGTTTCAGGGAAGAACTGGAAAATGGGCTTGACCGTGTATCGGCTATCAAGATTGCCGCAACTGCCTCCGATAAATCGATCATTACAAGCGCATCCGTTTTCTTCTGCGCCAATATCGGCGTCAGCCTCATTTCAAAAATCGAAATCATCAAAAGCCTTTGCTCCATGCTCGCGCGCGGCGCGATTATCAGCGCCCTGATCAGTATTTTCATTCTGCCGTCCATTCTTCTGGTCTGCGAACGGTTCTTCGCCAGGACCTCGCATGGTTGGCCAAAAACA
Source organism: Anaerotruncus colihominis (assembly GCF_010206195.1). Taxonomy (GTDB): domain Bacteria; phylum Bacillota; class Clostridia; order Oscillospirales; family Ruminococcaceae; genus Anaerotruncus; species Anaerotruncus colihominis_A. The sequence continues at coordinate 87,604 of NZ_VIQT01000010.1, forward strand.
GGAGCAGCGGGCAAATCCAAGCAAAAACAGGAGGAATCCATATGAATCAGCGGGGGATTAAAGCCGTCAGCCTGGTGCTGGCCACGGCTGTAACCTGCGCATCTGTGCTCTCTGGCTGCGCAGGATCCAATGACACGCAGAGCACCGCCGCATTTACGGCTTCGTCCGAAGCCGCTCAAATAGAACCGCAGGCTGTCTCCGGGCCCTTCACTGGACCGGACGCCACCGGCGTTAAAAAAAGTGAAACTGTTTTTATCAACCTTGACCCGACCGGCAAGCCCTATGAAACGATGGTCACAGACTGGATTCACAGCGATACGCCGGACGCCGTATTAAACGACCTGTCCGACCTGACGGGCATTGAAAATATCAAGGGACTGCAACAACCCCGCCGGCAGGGCGATAGCCTGACCTGGAAAATGGAGGGCAGCGACCTGTATTATACAGGTACAACAGACAAAGCGCCTCCTGTTGATATTCGGATTACATATACGCTGGATGGCAAATCCATCGATCCGCAGGAGCTGCCCGGCAAATCAGGACAATTGTCCATGACAATTCGGTTTCGCAATACGCAAAAACAGCGCGTGACCATCGCTGGCAAGGATACCGACATGTATACGCCAATGCTGGTTGCGGCAGGCATGTCGCTGCCGGACGACACCTTCCAAAATGTCAAGGTCAGTGAAGGAAGCGTTATTTCAGACGGAAACAATCAGATCGTCGCCTTTGTGTGCGTACCGGGGCTTAACGACAGCCTGGCCCTTGGGACATATAGTGTACAGGAGATCAATGATCTGGATTTCCCGGAGGAATTCACCATTACAGCCGATGTGCAGAATTTTGAAATGGGATCGGTTATGGTTGCCGTCACACCGAAGCTTCCCGATCTTGATGATCTGACAAAGAGCGACGAATTCGACGACATGCGCCAGGACCTCACGGATTTACAGGATATGCAGAACGACCTGAATACCGTCGATCCGGATCGCGACATCCGTTCGCTTCTGACCGATCCAAATCGCACCGAGGCGGCGCGTGTGATTACAAATGATGTATTCGACTTTTATGATCTCAATAAGGATCTGCTTGACATTCTGCCCAAATACGTCACGGATGAAAATATCCGCCTTTACGACCGCATCCGTCATGATATCAAGGACGGCGCGTTCGATTCCCTGCTGGACGATGATGAGCTTGCCGACCTGATTGATCTGGTCGACGATTTAAGCCCAAACCGCTTGCAGGAGCTTGCCGACGATTACGCCGAGCTGCAAAAAAACGATGAGCTGCGCGCGGCGCTTAAACAGCTTATGGGCGCGGCCAACCCGGACACAGAAAAGCTGCTTGATCTTTTGATGCAGGTATACGGCGCAATCAATCGCGACGCTGCCATCAAGGAGGCTGGACTGACCGCGCTCGGCGGGCTGATCCGGCATCCGGAGCTGTTGACCGCGAGCGCCCAGGCGGCCTTGCGGCAGGGCGTGCGCGACGCGCTGATGAACTGCATCAATGTCCAGGATCAGACGGCGGCCGGTATGCTTCAGATAGCGCTGGAAAGGTCAAAGCTGAATCCGCGTTTGCAGGCGGAGCTTGTAGCCGCCAGCTATGCCGGGCTGATTGTTGATCCATCCAGGACGCGCGCCATTCGTCACGATGACGGCGTTGCAGACATCCCCCCTGTTCCCGGCGAGGACACTTCCTCTGCGCCCGATGAGGACGCTTCCTCTGCGCCCGACGAAAATACTTCCTCTGCACCCGACGAGAACGCTTCCTCTGCGCCCGATGAGGACGCTTCCTCTGCGCCCGATGAGGACACTTCCTCTGCACCCGATGAGAACGCTTCCTCTGCGCCCGATGAGAACGCTTCCTCTGCGCCCGATGAGGACACTTCCTCTGCACCCGACAAAAATGCTCCGACTGTCTTTGAAGCGACCACCGAAAACACGGTTGTCAATATGACACAAACACTGGCCGCATTCACAGAAAATGATGCAGACGGCGGCGCGTCCTCCGCACCGGATGACGGTGCGTCCTCTGCACTGGATGGCGATACGTCCTCCGCGCCGGATGACGACACATCCTCCGCGCCGGATGACGACACATCCTCCGCACTGGATGGCGATACGTCCTCCGCGCCGGATGACGACACATCCTCCGCGCCGGATGACGAAACATCCTCCGCACCGGATGACGACACATCCTCCGCGCCGGATGGCGACACATCCTCCGCGCCGGATGGCGACACATCCTCCGCGCCGGATGACGGCGCGTCCTCCGCACCATCGGTTTCCTCCAAGCCGCTTGCTGCCGACCGCGCCGATCTCTACAAGGAAATTACAACTGATACAAACGCCGGTTATTACCTGATTGAAGGCGCGATTGATGCATATGTGAACAACGCCGATCCAGCCGAACTGCTCGCCTTGGCAAAGCAGTTCGACCCGCAGGCTGCCAGCCAGGTCGAAAGCATGCAGGCCATTCAGGCACTGCTTGGCCAAATCGGTCCGGATAGTCTTGCGTCCCTGTTTTCACAGGCGCAGATCTGCGAAAAATATCTTTCTGACCTGTTGACGGCGGTTCAACAGCCTGAGCTGAAGGAATATCTGGAAAAGCTGATGAAGGACCTTCAGGACAACGAAGAAAACCTGCGCACACTGATCCTGCTTCTCAGACAACTTGATGATATGAATCTGCTTGACGAAGTCGAAAACATTGACGATCTGCGTGAGGACCTCTCCGATCTGCGCCCGATTGTACAATCGCTGCGGCGTGATCTTGATCGGGTGGAAATGAACAAGAGCCTGCACGCCTCTCCGGAAACGGTCGACACCTTGCTGCGTATGAAGGGCGACCTGGAAGAGCACCGCGACATCATGGAAACGATGCGCAACATGCTTCAGGAAGAAAAAGTAGCCCTTTCGCGCAGCATGATTGCAACGCTTGACCGTCTCGAGGCCAAGGATGCGGCGGGAAGCGCCGTCGAAAAGCTTAACGATCTTGACGAACTACTGGAACGTAAAGATCGTTATACAGAGCTTTCAGACGCATACCGCATTTTTACAGCCGCACCGGACAGCATGGATACCGATGTAAAATTTGTCATGAAAACGGATGAGATTACGCTGCCTGACGACGATGAACCCGCTTTAGCGCCTGTGCAGGAGCAGGCGGGCTTTGTCGCCTGGTTCAAGGGTTTATTCCAATCCTGACATCATGCGCCGGCTGTGAATACAGGTTCTAAAAAACACCGGAAGCATGAAGCTTCCGGTGTTTTTTATTACTCGTCCCAAAGAGCCTTCATCTTTTGACGGGTGCGTGCACGGCGGCGTTCTGTCTCCTCATGATCGATTCGAAAAGCGCCAAGCTCATGAACGACCACATCGCCCTCCTCCGCTTCGCGCGGCAAACGCGCACGTTCCATCCCGGTGTATTCCCCATTTTCGGCTTCAAGGATTGCAAAGTTCCCCTCAAAGCGGTCGATGATATATTGCATTTGACTCACTTCCTCATTGACGTAAAGCTTTTAATCAGCTCAACCGCACCGTCTGTACTGATCACACTGCTGTCCAATGTCAAATGATAACCTCCAAGGTCGCCCCACCGCTTATCGGAATAAGAATTATAATATGCGGCGCGTTTTTTGTCTGTTTTGACAATCAGATCCTTCGCGGCGGCTGAATCCAGATTATGGCGCTGCTTGACGCGTGCGATCCGGTATTGCAGCGGCGCATGAATAAATACGTTCAGGCAATCCGGTTCGCTGCGCAGTGCATAGTCGGCACAGCGTCCGACAATCACACAGTCATGCTCGCGTGCAATGCGCTGGATTGTTTCAAACTGCGCCAAAAACAGTTTTTGATTCAGTGGAAGCATATTGGCGCCCGCTATATTCCCCACTGCGTATGGATTGACCGATAAGGAATAAAGCAAACTGTTGACCGGTTTTTCATCGTTGTTTTCAAATAATTCCACACTCATACCACTGTCCTTCGCAGCAGCAACAAGCAACTCCCGGTCATAATACGCAATACCAAGCGCACTCGCCAGCGCCTGCCCAATTTCGCGGCCCCCGCTTCCAAATTCCCTGCCGATTGTAATGATCGTTCTTTTTGCCACGCTGACCGCCCCTTTCCATTTACCCCAGTTAAAAGCTGTCTGATAACCAGCCATTCTCCTTTTCAAACAAGCTCTACGCCGTGGGGCTTCTTGAGGTTATTATACACCCTTTCAGCCCTTTTGTACAGTCTCACAAAGCCATCCTCACAAGGATTGCATCGGTAGAAAACCGAAACGCGGGAGGCAAATGCCTCCCGCGTTACAAATCCCATATCAGACCGCTTCCCGTGGTTCCGGGCGGAACAGAAGCGAAACGCACCAAATTGCGCCAAGAGCGACAAGCGTATAAACAACGCGGCTGAAAATGCTTCCCGAACCGCCAAACACCCAGGCCACGGCATCCAACTGGAAAATTCCAACCAGACCCCAGTTCAAGCCGCCAATGATGGTCAGGATTAAAGCAATCTTGTCAATCATTTTAAAAACCCTCCTTCTTTTGATTAGGGCTTGTTTGAAAGCAGACAAGTTATCGGGTTTCAACAGCCCTTAGGATTTTTCATTGATAGTTTGTCCGGAAAATGTCGGATTTATACAGCGTACACGCAACTGCGGCCGATTCTGATGCGGCACAAGCGAAAATGGCGCTGCACCGGCAACAGCTGGTTCACATGCAAACACCATGACTTCCTCCACCTGTTCACGCGTCAACGTTCGATACGGCGCGAGCGGCGCTCCCTCATAAAAGAGGACCGCTCGTCCGTTCTGTGGTGTAAAAGTAAATGTTAAAGCGTCAAACGGACCGATCTGTTTCTCCAAAGCCTGCGCGCTCAACCGGTATGGTCCACCCGCGGGCAATGTCACAATCCTCTGCCCTTCCGCTGCGCCGACACGCACGCCGCAAAGCAGCGCCGTACCGAATGCGGTTAAGATCGCCGCCAGCCGTTTCATAACAGCATCTCCTTTTGATGATCATAGCTTTGATTCTATTGTTGCCGGCTGATTTACTGGATATGTCGGCTATCATGAATTTTAAGCTTTTTTGAGCTGGGATTTTTTACAGAAGGGATATTAGGGGCTGTTTGAAAAATCAAAATCCCCGCCTTTTTCTGCAAACAGCGGCGGACGCCGTGTTAAAAAGCCTCGGAATCCGAAAGGATTCCTGCGTTTTTTGCCTTGCGTTCTCCTGCTGTCTGCGAAAAATCCGGCAATTCCTCTATTTTCAAACAAGCCCTAGCCGGATGTATCCGCTTGTTTTTTTTCGCTGTTTATGGCAAAATAAACATATCAACAGAAGAATCAAAGAAAAAGGATGGATGAAGCATGGACCACCAGACCATTGTCGTACTTGACTTTGGCGGGCAGTATAATCAACTGATCGCGCGCCGTGTACGCGAATGTTCCGTTTATTGCGAGGTGCTCCCCTATCGCACGCCTTTGGAGAAAATTCTCGCAAAAAAGCCAATCGGCATTATCTTTACAGGAGGTCCCAACAGCGTTTACGCCGACAATTCCCCACGTATTGACCGTGCAATCTTTGAACAGGGTATCCCGGTGCTCGGTATTTGTTATGGCATCCAATTGATGGCTTACACGCTTGGCGGCCATGTAACCAGCCCTGATACTCGTGAATATGGTAAAACAATCACGCACTATGATACTGAATGCGCTCTGTTCAAAGGGCTTCCCAAGCAGGGAATTTCCTGGATGAGCCATACCGATTATATCGACGCCCTGCCTGCCGGATTTGCTGCTACAGCGCACACCGACTGTTGTCCGACCGCTGCCATGCAGGACCCAGTACATAAATTATACGGCCTTCAGATGCATCCCGAGGTGCTTCATACAGAAAATGGAATTGCAATGCTGCGCAACTTTCTTTATGAAGTGTGCGGCGCTATTGGCGATTGGACCATGGGTGATTATGCACGGACAGCTATTGATGCGCTTCGCCATAAAATCGGCAGCGGCAAGGTATTGCTCGCACTTTCGGGCGGCGTTGACAGCTCTGTGGCAGCCGCGCTGCTTTCCCGTGCTGTCGGCAAGCAGCTTACCTGTATTTTCGTCGATCACGGCCTGATGCGCAAAAATGAAGGGGACGAGGTCGAAGCGGCTTTCGCAAACCGCGATATTCATTTTGTACGTGTCAATGCCGGCGAACGATTCCTCAGTAAATTAGCTGGTATCAATGATCCCGAACGTAAACGCAAAATAATCGGCGAGGAATTTATCCGCGTTTTTGAGGAAGAAGCAAAAAAGATCGGGCATGTCGATTATCTTGCACAGGGAACGATCTATCCCGATGTGATTGAATCAGGCGCAGGCGATGCAGCTGTTATTAAAAGTCATCACAATGTGGGGGGGCTTCCTGACCACGTTGATTTCAAAGAGATTATAGAGCCGCTGCGCCTGCTGTTCAAGGATGAGACGCGCGCACTTGGACGTGAATTGGGCCTGCCTGGTTACCTCGTTGATCGCCAGCCCTTCCCTGGCCCCGGCCTTGCGATCCGTATCATCGGCGAGATCACACCTGAAAAAGTTTCTATCCTTCAGGACGCGGATGCAATTTTCCGCACTGAAATCGCAAATGCCGGCTTGGAGCATGATATCCACCAGTACTTTGCAGTGTTGACCTCTATGCGCTCTGTTGGCGTTATGGGGGACGAACGCACATATGATTATACGCTTGCCCTGCGCGGCGTTACAACCACCGATTTTATGACGGCTGATTGGGCGCGCATCCCATATGAGACGCTTGATCTTATCAGCCGGCGTATCGTGAATGAAGTGCGTGGTATCAACCGCATCGTTTATGATATCACCAGCAAACCACCCGCAACCATTGAGTGGGAGTGATTTCAGAGGACGGAAAAGCCTTGATATGACTGGGTTTTTCAAGGCTTAGACCCCTCTGTGGCAACGATTTGGCAACATTTTTCATTATTCATAGGGAAAGAGCTAACTGGTTTTGATTGGGCCAGTTAGCTCTTTTTGTTTTTATTCTTCGGTTTGCTCTTTGAGGGCATCCACCAGCATATCACTCAAGCCCTGGGAGATTGGCTTGACCCGGCCCGGTGTGTTGGAGAACTCCGGATAACGGTAGCGCCAGCGGTCGTAGGCCTCCCGGCTGATCTCCCCAGCTTTGAGCATCGCAGCGGCCTGCCGCCAGGAGCAGAGCATTTCATGCAGGCGGGCAGCGTCTTTGCTGTGGCGCACGTTGACCCGCAGGCAGACCTCCCCGTCCAGCTCATCAATGGTGAGGCCGTACCTGTCCTCCAGCGTGAACAGGGTGTGCATCAGACCAAGGTAAGAATCAATATCCGGCACAGACAACGCCAGTGGGGACACACCCAACACATTAGCCAATGAAGCAGTCAGATCAGCCTTTGGTGTTCTGGCCCCAGTTTCGTACTGTGCCAGCCGGACATCAGCGGATTTCTCCGGGAAGCCTAGCAGCATACCGAGATATTTCTGTGTCATGCCCCGCATTATGCGAAAAAAGTGGATTCTCTCACCGATTGCCATAGCTGCCAACTCCATTTCGACTGTCGTTGCAATCAATATAGCAGATATGTTTAAGATAGTCAAGAGAAACCTAAATAATTTTGCTTAATATTTTCTGGAAATCGCTTGACATTAACAGAGTTGTTTAGTATAATGCAAGAGAACTAAACAATTCCGCTTAATAAATCTAAAACAGGAGGTACACTATTTGAACGAAAACAGCTTCATGCGGGTGGACGATGTCGCAAAAGAACTGGGGATTTCCAAGTCCTATGCCTACAAAATCGTCCAGAAACTCAATGCCGAACTGAGAGAAAAGGGATACCTGACGATCTCAGGCCGGGTCAACCGGCGGTACTTCATGGAAAAGCTCTGCTACGGCGGGGCGGAAAGGAAAGATACATAATGGCGGTCTACAAAGAAGAAAAGACCGGTACCTGGCGGGTGATCTACCGCTACACCGACTGGAATGGGGAACGGAAGCAGACACAGAAGCGGGGATTCAAGACCAAGCGGGATGCCCAGGCGTGGGAACGGGAGCAGCAGAACAAGGCCACTTCCAATCTGGATATGACCTTTGCCAGCTTCGTGGAGCAGTACACGGCAGATATGCGGACCCGCCTCAAAGAAAACACCTGGGCCACCAAAGAGCATATCATTCGCTCCAAGCTGCTGCCCTACTTCGGCAAGCTGAAGATGTGCAATATCACCGCTCAGCAGATTATCACCTGGCAAAACAAGATGCTGAACTTCAAGGACAAGAAAGGCAAGCCGTACTCCCCCGTCTATCTGAAAACTGTTCATAATCAGTTGAGCGCCATCTTCAATCACGCCGTCCGTTACTACAATCTCCGGGAAAATCCCTGCAAAAAGGCCGGGAGCATGGGTAAGAAGAAAAACCGGGAGATGCTGTTTTGGACGAAAGCTGAATATCTGAAATTTGCCGAGGCCATGATGGACAAGCCCCTCTCCTACTACGCTTTTGAAATGCTTTACTGGTGCGGTATCCGGGAGGGGGAACTGCTGGCCCTCACTCCGGCAGACTTCGATTTCGAGAAATGCACCGTTTCTATCAATAAGTCCTATCAGCGGTTGAACGGTCAAGACCTGATTACCACGCCGAAAACCGAGAAAAGCAACCGAGTCATTACAATGCCCCAATTCCTGGCAGACGAAATTCAGGATTATCTCAAAATGCTCTATGATGTCGGTGAAAACGATAGGATGTTCACTGTCACCAAAAGCTATCTGCATCGGGAGATGGACAGAGGCGCGAAAGAGGCCGGGGTGAAGCGCATCAGGATTCACGACATTCGCCACAGCGCAGTTTCGCTTCTGATTGATATGGGTTTCTCTGCAACGGCAATCGCAGACCGGGTAGGCCACGAGAGCATTGACATTACTTACAACTATGCGCACTTGTTCCCGTCCAAACAGGCGGAAATGGCGGATAAATTGAACATGGAAAGGGGTGTTTGATTATGTCAGCAAAGAATTTGGACAGCCACAACCGCTGGCGGAACAAGACTGTGGCATTCCGGGTATCGCCGGAAGAGGATGCACAAATCGAAACCGCCGTCCGGCTCACCGGCCTCACCAAACAGGACTACATCATCCGGCGGCTGCTGAACCGGGATGTGGTGGTGCAGGGGAATCCCAGGGTCTACAAGGCCCTTCGCGATCAGCTCGCCGCCGTTCTGGATGAGCTGCGGCACCTTGAGGACGGGAACAACGTCAGTGGCGAATTGCTGGATACCATCAACATGATCGCTGCCATTATGGATGGCATGAAGGAGGACTGAGAGATTGGATGAACTGAAAACGAAAGCGGCTGTTCCGATTCCGCCTGTTGGCGCAGGCGGGGAACAGCCGGTTCAGAAAACCACTGGCCTGAGTATAGCAGAAGATTTGACTGAAAACAATCCCCTTGAGCAAACTTTGGAAGAAAAACTGCGGCTGATGCAGCGGATGAGCGACCCGGCATACCTGCATACTGTATCCATGAGCGAGCTGTACGAAACCGTCTACCAGAGCCGTCCGCCGGTCATTGACGGCCTGCTCTACTCCGGCACTTACCTCTTTGCAGGAGCGCCCAAGGTAGGCAAGTCGTTCCTTATGGCACAGCTTGCCTACCATGTCAGCACCGGCCTTCCCCTGTGGGGCTGCACAGTACATAAAGGAACCGTTCTTTATCTGGCCCTGGAGGATGACCACCGCCGCTTGCAGGGCGGCTGTATCGAATGTTCGGCATGGACGGCACCGACAATCTCCGCTTTGCGATTTACGCCAAACAGCTTGGCGTTGGTCTGGAGGAACAGCTAAAGAAATTCGTCCGGGAACATTCGGACACGAAGCTGATTATCATTGATACCCTCCAAAAAGTCCGGGAGGCTGGCGGGGACAAGTACAGCTATGCCAACGATTATGAGGTAGTGGGCAAGCTGAAACGTCTTGCCGATGATTGTGGCATCTGCCTTCTGCTGGTACATCACACCCGAAAGCAACAGGCCGATGATAAGTTTGATATGATCTCCGGCACCAACGGTCTGCTGGGAGCGGCGGACGGGGCCTTTCTTCTTCAAAAGGAAAAGCGGACAGACGGCAGCGCCATTCTGGATGTGGCTGGCCGGGACCAGCAGGAGCAACGGTTATATCTCACCAAGGACAGAGAGCGGCTTGTGTGGGAACTGGAGCGGACGGAAACGGAGCTGTGGGTAGAACCGCCCGACCCGGTGTTGGAGGCCATAGCCGCTCTTGTAACAACGGACAAGCCCACCTGGAGCGGCACCGCCACAGAGTTGGTGACTGCGCTGGACGTGGATTTGAAGCCCAATACGCTCACCATGCGCCTGAATGTGAACGCTGGGCGGCTGTTGAATGAGTATGGCATTCGGTACGAAAACAGCCGCAGTCACGCCGGGAGGAAGATCACGTTGGCGCTGATGCCACCCCAGGCGTGACGGTGGTGACGGTCGTGACGATGATTAGGGCGGCGGTCAAAAGACCGTCACCATCGTCACGACCGTCACAGGCAAAGTTTAGGCGGGGTGCAGGGTGCCCTTTTCAAAGGGCGGCCCTGCTGGGGGAGGCAACCGCAGTTGCCGGGGGCAAAGCCCCCATACCCCCTCGGAGAGCCCACGACACTTTGCAGCCCGCAGGGATGAAAGTGTCATAGTGGGTTATTACACTTCCCGCAGGAAGTGTCCCCCGTCCCCCAAAGGGTATCCAAACTGCAAATTCTGGAAAGGAGTACAATGGCAAGAAACGACGGGATTGACCGTACCAGCGTCAGAAATGCAAATCTGACGAGAACACAAATTGGCAATACACAGCGGCATAACGAGAGAGAAAAAGCCGCCTATACCAATCCAGATATTGTGCCGGAAAGGACTGCGCTGAATATCCACTTTAAGAAACCGTCAGGCAGTTATGCTGAGATGTTCGCTCAGATGGAGGCGGACAAGGTGATCTCCACCAGAGGGCTAAAAGAGGATGCCTACCTATATGGCGAACTAATCTTTGATGTGAACTCAGCTTACTTCGATAATCACGGCGGCTATGACTTTGCAAGACAATTTTACACCGATGCTTACAGAAGCGCAATAGAAATCGTGGGCGGTGAACAGTTTATTTTGTCCGCCGTCATGCACGCCGATGAACGCAATCGGGCTATGTCGGAGGCGCTGGGGAGGGATGTGTACCACTACCATCTCCACGTTGTCTACATTCCCGTGGTGGAGAAGCAAATCCTATGGTCCAAGCGGTGCAAGGACAAGTCCCTGGTTGGCACTGTCAAGGAAACGATTACCCAAGGTAGAGTTTTCCCAGCAAGAGGCTAAGGATTTGAAACAGCTTGCCAAAAAGGGAGTAGCTGCGGATACTACCATCAAAGATTTGCAGCGCGATCTGAAATCCGCCCGGCGTGATGCGCAGATATGGAAACAGCGGTATGAGGAATTGAAGGAACAGGCGAAGGACTTCCTCGTTGCTATCAGGAAAGCGCCTGAACGGGTGATGTCGTTTATTTCCAATGTTCTCCATGCTGAACAAGCCCAACCACCCAAGATGCAGCGGCAGCGGGAAAGTGTTGTGGAACGGTAATTAGTCAAGAGCCGGGAAATTTTGAAAAAATCTGATGGGAGTGTTTCAAATGAACGCTGGCTTCATTGGAACGCTTCCTATCAAAAAATCAGGGCAATTTTCCCGCTCAAGAGGTGGAGAAATATTTCAAAAATCAGGAGGTTTTATGCGAACAGGACTTACCAAGCGGCAAAAGACAACAGGTATCTTTTTTGATGAGCAGAGCAGCATTATCGAGGTGCAGACCCATAACACTGACTTGAAGAAACGGTTGGGAGCATACGCCCAGCAGTACCCCGACCTGTGTAGGCAGACCGATGATGATGGGCAGGGCGGGCTGACTTTCGAGATTGAGAAAGGACGGTTGAGTTTCCGGCTGACCGCTCCATACAGTGAGGAACGGCGGAGCAAGGCCAGCGCGTGGGCGAAGAAGCAGGGAATACAGACAGGGCGATAACTTTAGAGGATAGCGGTGTCAACGCCGCTATCCTCTATTTTATCATCATTTATATCGTCCATATTGATTTTCCGTGTTCCTTTTCATAATCGGCAATAAATTTCAGCATTAATTGAACTCAAATTTGACGATGTATTTCAGCTGCCAGGGCCATAGGGGTTAATGAGTGAAAAAATCTACAAGACAAAGATGTGTGTGGGCAGCGACATATGCGCTATATTCGAGAGTACAAAAAGGGTTTGTACCTCTCTTTGATAACATCCGGCAAACTGAATAGCTACCTTGCCGACATCGACCGGCAGGCGCAGGCGATGTATCTTCAGCTGGTGGAACAGATGACACAAAATGGGGAGTCCGAGACGTTCAAAGCCAAGAATCAATTAGAGTGGGCGTGTCAAATGAACAATATTTCCAATAGAGCAAGAGAGGTTATGAATACGAAATTGATATTTGTGTAAAATTGAGAGTCCCGACCGCAGAAAAATCTTTGCGGCTGGGAATCTTTTTTCAAGTTGAGTATTGACTAATTTCGCTTAAACGAATATAATTGTTTTGGGTAATATGAACCATCTGGAGGCCATGTAATGAACGGATTTATTACAGTACAAGAAACGGCTATCAAATGGGGTGTCACGCCACGTCAAGTGCAAATATTATGCAAGAACAACCGAATTGATGGTGCAGTACGGTTGAGCAGAATATGGGTTATTCCAGAGAACGCAAAAAAGCCAACAAAAGATAAACTTCCAAAGAATAACGATAAAGTTTAGTCTATTGCTGCATAGAATAGAGGTATTACTATGTTTTATATTCAAGATCCGTTGTATGCAGATTCTAAGTTGCTGCTCGATGCCATACTAGAATGTTGCCCATCCGCTCTTTCGGGGGCAGGTGCTTATGCTTTTGTATCTGCTGATGGAATAAATTTGTTGATTGGTGACCCGTTTTTCTCTAATTTTCTGGAGCGTGGACGTTTTCTTCTAATTATTGGAATGGATGAGATTACGAACACACGCTCTTTGGCGGCACTCAATCATTATATGACAATTCATCCCAACCTAGAGGTCAAGGCGTTTCTTCACAATACAACAGGATCAACCTTTCATCCGAAATTTTGCTGGTTTGATTGCGGCGACCACGGTTATGTCATAACAGGATCTGGTAATCTTACTCAGAAAGGAATGCAAAGGAACCGGGAAGCGTTTGAAGCAAAAACAGTTACTCCCGATGAACTTAGGTCCATTGTGGAATACTGGAATTCTTGGCTTGAAAGTGTCGATACGTTCCTTCTTCCTTTAGATGATGAAGCAGTTGTGCAGAGAGCGGAGGAAAATACTCATCGTATGAGGGCTGTTCATCCTCGACATACACGATTGGTTGTACGGCCGCAGACAACAACAGCTCCAACAGAAGAATACCCCGCTCCAGCGGTCACGCCTGAGGGTGGAGAAACTCCTGAGACAGCAATCTATGTTGACGATGAACTGGGGTCATGGGAATACGACGCTACTTCTGCAGTTTTGATTTGCGAGATTCCTCGCGGAGAAAGACGTTGGAATCAGGCTAACTTTGATGCCAATACATTCCGAACCTATTTCGAATCAACCCCGGGAGTTACTGGACAAATGGCTCTGATTCTTCGTGATGTTAAATATGACGGCAGTATGGGCGAAATCCGGCACAGGCCGCCAGTTTCAGTAGCAAGTCATAATTATCGTATTGAGCTATCCGTTGAACGAGGTACCGCTTATCCTGACAATGGACGTGTGTTAGGTGTTTTTGTTAAGCTGTCATCAAGGACATTTCTCTATTCATTGATATTCCCGGCAAATGCAGAACACTCTGTGCTTCAAGCAAAACTAGATGGCGAGCGGCAACGTCATGATCGGCTGGTGCGATACCAAACAGATGCTGAAGAATTACAGCGTCTTGTTCCTTCTCTACCCATTCTACGATATCTCAGTCAGGTGGATTAAGGATGGAACACAATACTAATACCCATGAATTGCGCCCCATTCACTATTTGGGTAGTAAGCTTCGAATTTTAGATACAATTGGAGGCGCAGTAGACTCTGTTAGTCCGGGGAATGGACGGATATGCGATTTGTTCTCCGGTTCTGGTACAGTCTCTCGATACTTTGCTCATACTCGGCCAGTAACTGCGGTTGATATTCAAGAGTATTCTCGTGTGCTTTGTTCTGTTGTTCTTAATCCAGTTAGCTTTCCGTTCAGCGGCTCTGAATTTATTGCAAATGTCAAAGCATCAGAGAAGTATACTGCTCTTGTAACTGCATTTGAACCACTTTTATCCTATGAAAGTACCGCTACCGCAAGTGCTAAACAAGGCGCTGTAGAATCTCTATATAATCTAATTGCAAATGGCTCCGTTATTATCTCGGAAAAAGGATTCCTGCCTAAGAGCCAAGAACTTTTCTGTGCAATCCAAGACTCACTACAATCGCTCAGTAAGATGGGCCTTAGCGATTCGGTTGATACGATGGTCACTCGATATTTCGGAGGGCTCTATTTTTCTATTGAGCAAGCAATATGTATTGATGCTGCACTGGATTATATCCATAGCAAAGAGGTCAATGATTCTATGCGCAATTCATTGTTGGCAGCATTACTAAGTGCGACCAGCGAAATAGTTAACACTGTCGGGAAGCAATTTGCTCAGCCATTAAAGGTGCTGGACAAAGAAGGAAGACCAAAACGGAAGCTACTAAAAAAAATCCTTGATGATCGAGCAGTGTCATTTTGGGCTTCTCTTGAGGAATGGATAGATGCCTATTCTGCACTGGACCCGTCCCCGTTTTCTTCGCACGAGGCGTTATGTCTTGATTTCCATGATGCATTAAAGCAATTACAGCAAAGTGATGTTTCAGTAGTGTATGCTGATCCGCCGTATACTCGATATCACTACAGCAGATACTACCATGTGCTGGAAACCATATGTTTAAGGGATGTGCCCACAATAACGCCTACGTTTGTTGGCAGCACTCAGTTGAGCAGAGCGATATACCGGGAGGGAAGACATCAATCTCCATTCTGTATTCGTTCAAAAGCCGAAAAGGCGTTTAATGATTTATTTGCAGGAGTTGCAGAGCTAAAAGTCCCATTTGTCCTTTCTTACTCTCCCTTTTCCGAAAGCAGTTTAGCAACTCCCCGGCTGCAAACAATAGAGCAATTGCTAAACAAAGCCAGGTATCACTATGAAGATGTTACGATTGTTTCACCCGGGCATTTTATGCATAGTAAGTTGAATGCAGTCGAAAAGAATTATGAAGCAGAACAAGAAGCCGAATTACTAATTGTATGTCAACGCATAAAGAGGTGAAAAAGATGGAACCGGTTCAAGGGTTGTTTCGTATAAGTGGTCATGGGAACGGCTTTGATAATATGATAATCAAGGGTGATAACTGTGCTGTCTGCGACTGTTTAATGGATGAGTTCACCGATAAAGTGAAATGCATCTATATAGACCCTCCATACAATAACGGAGAAGAGTATACACATTACTCTGATGTATTCAGTCATGAACAATGGCTTGATAACATGAGAGCAATTATTAGTCGTCTTTTCCGTTTGTTAGCAAAAGATGGCAGCCTATGGATTTCAATTGATGATAACGAAGTCCATTATCTCAAAGTTCTTTGTGATGAGATTATGGGAAGAAACAGTTTTGTTACGACTATCATTTGGCAGCAAAGAACAACCAGAGAGAACCGGCGTGCATTTTCAAATAATCATGAATATATCCTCGTCTATGCTAAAGACCCCATTGAGTTTAAGAGGGCACGCAATCTTCTTTGTGTTGATGATGCCGTCCTTGCAAGGTATAAGAATCCTGATAATGACCCAAGAGGTCCTTGGCAGTCAGTATCCTTGAATGTACAAGCAGGTCATGCTGTAAGCAGTCAGTTCTATTCTATTACTGCCCCAGGAGGTAAGGTATTCAATCCACCAATGGGTCGGTGTTGGATTTATAATGAGAATAGGATGAAAAAAGAAATCGAAGCCCACAATATTTGGTTTGGGTCTGATCAGAACAGCACTCCACGAAAAAAGAAGTTCTTATGTGATGCCAAACTCGGTCTCACACCGGAAACACTTTGGCTGTCATCATCTGTCGGCACGACAAATAATGCGAAAAAGCAATTATTGGCGCTGTTTCCTTCGATGACTGTTTTTGATACGCCAAAGCCAGAGAGCCTGATACGTCGAATCTTTGAAATAGCCTCCAATGAAGGGGATTTGGTCCTCGATGCATTTTTGGGGTCCGGGACTACCGCTGCGGTTGCTCATAAAATGAATCGTGCTTACATTGGAATTGATGTTAGCACAGAAAGCATCCATTACGCATTAAGCAGGCTTGAACGTGTAATAGCTGGTGAACAGAGCGGAATATCAAAGGATATAAAATGGCAGGGTGGTGGATCATTCTCTTATTATGAGTATTACGATAATAGTAACAAAAGAACAATTAATCTCTCCTTACTTCCGCAAGCAAAATAATCAAACAAAGCAGACAATCGCTTTTTCCATGTGAAAAGCAAACTGTGGCAACACAATGGCAACAAAAAATCAGATAGCCCAAGGCATCTGGATAATCGAAACAATGCAGATAATCAGAGCCAAATCCCATAAGCAAAACTGTTTAGAACACATCTGACAGGAGCGAGTGGGAATAAGAAACGCAGCCCGCAAAGCCGCATAAACAGGCACTTTGTGGAGGCGAAACCCGCCGTTTGATAGCAGATTGATAGCAGCCGCCATTTTACCGCTTACTTTTTTCACTCCCATGTGACAAGTGATTTACAGGTAAATATCCTTATCCGAAAAAAAGGTCTTGCCGACTTTCGCAGTTGGCAAGACCTTTTTGTTGTTTTTTGGGTTTTGGTTACTTCTTAAAATCTTCCATGAGCATATCGCTCAATCCTTGTGAAACCACCCTTGCCCGCCGCTGTGTGGTGTCAAATTCGGGATACCTGTACCGCCACTGGTCGTATTCCTCTTTGGTTATCTCCCCCGCTTCCAGCTTCGCGGCCTGCTGCCGCCAAGCATCAAGCATCTTATACATTTCCTCATAGGTTCGACCTTTGGCCTTATCCAGCCGGATACAGAGTTCCCCGTCTATCTCCCCTATTTTCAGCCCGCGCAAATCTTCCAGCGCAAACAGCGTGTGCATCAGGCCGACGTTGCTGTCAATGTCGGGAATGTCAAGAGCCTGCGGCGACACGTCCAGCGTTTGAGCAAGGGCGGCGGTAAGGTCGGCCTTTGGCGTCCGGGTGCCGGATTCGTACTGCGCCATGCGCACGTCGGCGGTTTTCTCCGGGAAGCCAACCGCCATACCAAGATATTTCTGCGTCATGCCCCGCAGGTTCCTAAAAAAGTGAATCCGTTCGCCAATCGCCATTATCGCCACTCCCTATCAACATTTTCTGTCGAATATAGTATAGCATATCTGTTTAAGTATAGTCAAGAGAAAACTAAACAAAAAAGTTAAGAAATTCTTTTGCAAACTCCTTGACTTAAACTTTAATATTTAGTATAATGGCATTAAGCAAATATGCTTAGATAACCTTGAAAATTGAATGACCGTCCGAATGGGATACCCTGCCGGGGAAGTAGCGCCAAGATGCCGAAATGCGGAGCGTACCAAGGCAGCGAGAACGCCGCAGGAATTGGGGCAGGAACGACATTCGGGGGAAGCGGCAAACTCCAATCAAGCCCAAAGTGGGTAATCTAACAAAAATGGAGGAGATAACACAAATGGCTGGAAAAATGTTTATGCGCGTGGAAGAAGTGGCGGAGGAGCTGGGCGTTTCCGTGGCCTATGCCTACAAGCTGATTCGCTCCATGAATGAGGAATTGAAGAAAACGGGCTGTATCACCATTTCAGGCCGGATTGACCGGAAATTCTTCTATGAAAAATTCTACGGCACACGGGGCCAGAGCGAAAGGAGTTGCTAACATGGCGGCTTTCAAAAACAAGGACAACGGCACATGGTACGTCCAGTTTCGTTATACCGACTGGAAAGGAGAACGGCAGCAGAAATTGAAGCGCGGTTTCCCCACCAAGCGGGACGCGCTGGCGTGGGAACGGGAATTTCTGATGCAGAAGCAAGCTGACATCAATATGACGTTTGAAAACTTCGTCCAGCTCTACGAACGGGACATGAAGCCCAAATTGAAACTGAACACGTGGCTGACGAAAGAGAGCATCATTCAGAAGAAAATCCTGCCCTACTTCAAAAGCCGGAAGTTGTCGGAAATCTCCGCCAAGGACATTATGGACTGGCAAAACGAGATGCGGGAACTCTCCGACGACAGCGGCAAACCCTACTCCCCGACCTATCTGAAAACCATACATAACCAGTTGAGCGCCATTTTCAACCACGCGATCCGTTACTATGGCCTGCAAATCAATCCAGCGGCAAAGGCCGGAAACATGGGCGTGGAGGAACGGCGGGAGATGTTGTTCTGGACGAAGGACGAATATCTGAAATTTGCAGACGCCATGATGGATAAGCCCTTGTCCTATTATGCGTTTGAAATGCTCTACTGGTGCGGTATCCGTGAGGGGGAGCTGCTTGCCCTGACCGCCGCGGACTTTGATTTTCAGGCAGAAACGGTTTCCATCAACAAATCGTATCAGCGCCTGAAAGGGCAGGACGTGATTACCACGCCCAAGACCAAAAAGAGCAACCGCGTGATTAAAATGCCTGAATTTCTCTGTGAGGAAATGCAGGACTATTTGAAGATGTTTTACAGCGCCGGGACAGATGAACGTATCTTCCCCATCAGTAAGCACTATCTGAAACACGAGATGGAACGGGGCTGTAAGGCAACTGGCGTCAAGAAAATCAGAATCCATGACCTCAGACATTCGCACATCTCATTGTTAATTGGCATGGGCTTCACGGCGCTGGCGATTGCTGACCGGGTAGGCCATGAGAGCATCGACATTACTTACCGATACGCTCATCTGTTTCCCACACGGCAAACGGAGATGGCCGACAAACTGAATACAGAACGGAAAGGGGCTTAACTATGTCGCTCAAAAACAGGGATAACAAAAATCGTTGGCGCAACAAAACTGTCGCCTTTCGGGTGTCGCCGGAGGAAGATGAACAAATTGAGGTTGCCGTCCGGCTCTCTGGCCTCACCAAACAGGACTACATTACGCGGCGTCTGCTGTGCCGTGATGTGGTGGTGCAGGGCAACCCAAGGGTTTACAAGGCCCTGCGCGACCAGCTCGCCGCCGTGCTAGACGAACTGCGGCGCATCGGAACCGGTGAGCCGGTCAGCGATGAACTTTTAGAAACCATTGAACTGATTGCCGTCACAATGCAGGGCATGAGGGAGGATTGCGAATGACGATTACCGAACAAGCAAAAACGACTGCCCTTGTTCCATCTGTTGGCGCAGACGGAGGACAGCCGATTTCCAAAACTATTGAATCAAGTATATCAGAGGCGTTTCAAGAAAACAATCCCCCAGATGAAAATATTGACGAAATTTTGGGGCAGATGCAGCGGTACAATGACCCGGCATATCTGCACACGGTTTCCATGAACGAGCTGTACGAAAATATCTATCAGAGCAGGCCGCCAATCATCGACGGCCTGCTCCATGCAGGAACCTATCTCTTTGTAGGTGCGCCCAAGGTGGGCAAGTCGTTCCTCATGGCGCAGCTTGCCTATCATGTCAGCATCGGGCTTCCCCCGTGGGGATACAACGTCCATAAAGGAACCGTCCTCTATCTGGCGTTGGAGGACGATTACAGGCGCTTGCAGGAACGGTTATACCGTATGTTTGGAACGGACAGCACGGAGAACCTGCATTTTGCCATCTGTGCGAAGCAGCTCGGCGCTGGCCTTGACGAACAGCTAGAAAAGTTCGTCCGGGAGCATACCAACACAAAGCTCATCATTATTGATACCCTGCAAAAAATCCGGGAGGCTGGCGGCGACAAGTTCAGTTATGCCAACGATTATGAAATCGTTGGCAGGCTCAAACAGATCGCAGACCGCAACGGCGTCTGCCTCCTGCTGGTACATCATATCCGGAAACAACAGACGGACGATAAGTTTGACATGATTTCCGGCACCAACGGCCTGCTCGGCGCTGCGGACGGCGCGTTTCTGCTTCAAAAGGAAAGACGGACGGACAATGCCGCCGTACTGGATATTTCGGGCCGCGACCAACAAGAACAGCGGCTTTATCTCACAAGGGACGTGGTGCGGCTGGTGTGGCAGTTGGAGCGGGCAGAAAATGAGCTGTGGAAAGAACCGCCCGACCCGGTGTTGGAGGCTGTGGCCGCGCTGGTGACGGCGGACAGGCCGGAATGGAGTGGGACAGCCACGGACTTAACGGCGGCGCTGCGGGCTGACATGAAGCCTAACGCACTCGCCATGCGGCTGAATATTCGGGCGGGCAAGCTATTAAATGATTATCATATCCAGTATGCCAGCGTCCGAACCCACGCCGGCAGGAGCATCAAGCTCACGCTTATGCCCCAAGCGTGACGACCGTGACGGCTGTGACGGCCTTGTGGGGAACGGGTGCGGTGTTGGAAACATCGTCACGGTCGTCACGGCTGTCACGGGCAAAAGTTTAGGCGGGGTACAGGGTGCCCTTTTCAAAGGGCGGCCCTGTTGGGGTGGTTGCCCGCAGGCAACAGGGGCAACGCCCCTATTCCCCCTCGGAGAGCGCAAGGGCGCTTTTGATGGCGTAGCTGTCAAAAGTGCTTTTGCGTTTACTTTCGCAGAAAGTAACAAAGGCCGCCGCACCAGCGGCGAAAAAGGAGCGTGATAATGTTTGCGTAGGACAATCAGCGGTATGGTCGGGAAAGGTTCGCTGAAACACAACAACCGCGATTTTATCGCGGAGAATATCGACCGCAGCCGAACAGCCGACAACATCACTTACTTGCATGAGGATTTACGCGCTGTCTATACGGAACTGTTTGGCGCGGCGCTGGAACGCTATAACGCCAAACAGAAACGAAGCGACCGGAAAATAGCTGATTATTACGAGCATATCCGTACCGGCAAACAGGAGACGCTATTCCATGAAGTCATTTTCCAGATAGGCAGCGTCAAGAATACCGCTGTCGGAACGCCAGAGGGAGAGCAGACCAAGGCGGTGCTGGACGAATTTATGCGCAGTTTTCAGGAACGCAATCCCCATCTCCGCGTGTTCTCGGCCCACCTGTATATGGACGAAGCGACGCCACATTTACATATCGACTTTGTCCCCTTTACCAGCGGCAGCAAGCGCGGATTGGATACACGGGTTTCCATGAAAAAGGCACTGGCGGCCCAAGGCTTTGAGGGCAGCAGCCGGGGCGACACGGAATTTAATCAGTGGATTAACGCGGAAAAACAGACGTTGGCACAGGTCATGGAGCGTCATGGTATCGAGTGGGAACATCTCGGGACACACAAGGAACATCTGTCCGTTTTGGATTTCAAAAAGCAGGAACGGCAAGAAGAAATCAAGGCGCTGGATACCTCTATCGGTAAACTGCAACAGAAGCAGATGGACATACAGGCGGTGGAAAATATTTCTTTCCAGCGGGTGCCCTTGTCCTCTAAAGTGATGGTGGAGCGTGAAGATTTCGATGCGCTGACACTGGCCGCAAAAAAGTATGTGGCGCAAGAAAAAAGGAGCACAGGCTCCAAAAACTGCTTGACGCTGCCAACAAGACGATAAGTGAGTTGAAGAAAGCATTACAGGTGCTGAAAAAGGAACTTGATTCCTACAAATCCGTCAAAGAACAAATCAACATGGCGGCGGTACAGCAGGAAAATGCCACTTTGCGCAAGCAGAACGAACAGTATCGAACGGTTCTCCGACAACACGGGCTACTCCGTGCGCCAGAACAGAAGCGAAGCGTAAGAGATACAGTGAGCAGTCGATAATTTATTTTGATGCCTTGTTGACTTTTGTTCCCCAATACTCTATAATACATTTGGGGCACATAAGTTAGGAGGTGTTTTGGCTGCCACCAAAAAAGAAGATGGGGCGTCCAACTGATAACCCAAAGCGCCACGAAATCAAAGCCCGAATTGACGATGAAACTTTCCAAATCTTAACAGATTATTGTGAGGAAAAGGGAAAATCGAGGGCTGAGGGCGTTCGTGATGGTATTCGTAAGTTGGAGCCTGACATCAAAGAAAAATGAAAGGAAGCGGCGCGTCCCTCGTCAAAGTAACCCGCCACTTCCCCCACGCAGCTACCACAAGGGCAAACCGCATAAATATTATACACTGTGCGGCGCGTTCTTGCAAGGTGTTGTGTGAAATCAATGCAGAAAGGACGGATAACCGAATGATTAATATCTTGGAAGAACTCGCCAACGATAATCTCCACCCCAATTCCCGGTATTACAGACGAAATACCGCTTTTGACCTTGCGACGAAAAAAGTTGCCGATACAGAAAGCGCCTTGTGTGCCGCGCTGAATGAATCGGAAAAAAGGTTGCTGGCCGATTACACAAAGGCGCAAGATGAAGCCGCTTATTTAAGCAGGACGGATAAATTCATCTATGGGTATCGCTTGGGGGTTCTGATGACAATGGAAGTTTTTCGCACGAGCGACGAAATTGTTACCGGCGGGGAGGTTGAATAGATGAAGAACATCTTGGAGCTATTTTACGACCAGCCGGGCGACTGGCACGGGATTCCGAGCGGACAGGATTCGCCTTTTGTAAGAACGGCGCGTATCAAGAACGAAAATCTTGAAATGCTTAACGAAAGTATGACGGACGAGCAAAAGCAACTGATGGAAGCCTATTTCGACGCCGACACCAAAATTGAGGGCATGATACACTTTGACCGGTTCCGGTATGCGTTCCATCTCGGCGCGCAGCTTATGGCGGAACTGATTCAGGGCAAAGAGGAGCTGTTGAAGTAACAAAAAATACAGCAAAGTGATTCGTCCCGGCAGTGGTGTGTAAGCTGTTGCCGGGATAATATAATGCTTTATAAGTGAAACCCGATTGTAAAACTAGCGCGTATATTGTATAATAAAATCTAATAAATTCGAGAGGACGAATTATGCAGAGGCCATTAACTTGTGTTGAAATATGTGCAGGAGCAGGCGGTCAGGCTTTAGGATTAGCTATGGCTGGTTTTGTTCATGTAGCTTTAGTAGAATATGAACCCGATTATTGTAAAATATTGAAAACAAACCGTCCAGAGTGGAATGTTATCTGCGCAGATGTCCGCGATTTTGATGGGCGGCCCTTTTCAGGAGTTGATTTATTAGCAGGGGGTGTACCGTGTCCCCCATTTTCTAAAGCAGGAAAACAGTTGGGGAGAGAAGATGATAGGGATTTATTCCCAGAGGCAATTAGGCTTGTTAATGAAATAAAACCCCGCGCTGTAATGCTAGAAAATGTCCGTGGATTTTTAGACCCCGATTTTGACGAGTATCGAGAGCATATTCTCTCATCAATCAGGCAACTCGGCTATATCACTCAAATTAAGTTGTTAAACTCTTCTGATTTTGGTGTTCCGCAGCTTCGTCCGAGAGTTGTAATTATTGGGATTCGTAAAGACCAGCGGGGAGTTTTTTCTTATCCCGAAGAAAGACCGGATAGTTCTCCAACAGTTGGTAAAGTTCTTTTCGATTTAATGGCTTCCAACGGTTGGAATGGCGCAAAGAAATGGGCGGACAATGCCAACAATATCGCTCCTACCTTGGTTGGTGGTTCAAAAAAACACGGTGGGCCTGATCTTGGGCCTACCCGTGCGCGTAAGGCTTGGGCAGAGTTGGGCGTTGATGGGTTAGGAATTGCCAATGAAGCACCTGCCCCAGATTTTGAGGGTATGCCTAAACTTACGAGTAGAATGATGGCTCGTATTCAAGGTTTCCCTGATATATGGACATTTGGAGAACGGAAAACAATCGCCTGCCGAATGATTGGCAACGCATTTCCCCCACCTGTTGCTCTTGCTGTTGGAAAAGAAATTAGGAGGTGTCTTGAAATGGACGATATTTTAATTTTGGAAGCTAGAAAGAAGTTTCATCAAAGCCTTATAACCAGCGGTATGTGGGGAGTAGATAGTATAGGTGTACCTTCAAATGCTGATGTGGGTGATAGGGCGAAAGCAAAAGAGGGTAAATTTAATGTTTCTACTTTAATAGCACAAAAAATGGCCGTTTTAGCCGGAGTACCTCAAGCAACAGGTGCAAAGAAAATGGGAACAAGTGCAGGTGTTAAGTTTGAGGATTTGATTGCCCAGTTTATCAGAGATACATTTCCTAACCTACAGCATCTTCGCCCTGGTTCTTGGACTGTGTTGAGTTTGGGTAATCAGAGTTCCACAAAGGCATCTAGTTTTGCACAGTATGAACATTTGGAATATCTAATGGAGCTAGTCAATACAAATAAAAAATTGATGACCGTTTTGGGTAATGACTATGTTGTTGCTCCCGATATTGTTGTTTATCGAGGTTTATATGAAGATGAGGAAATCAATGCAGAGGGGCAATGTATAAACGATGAAATTTGTAAGATGGCGGCATTAAGGAAGAAGAATGGTGGTAAACCGATACTTCACGCTTCTGTATCAGCAAAATGGACGATGAGAAGTGACCGAGCACAAAACAGCAGAACGGAAGCTCTTAACCTAATCAGAAACAGAAAGGGAAACCTTCCCCATATCGTGGTTGTGACAAATGAACCTTTACCGTCAAGGTTGGCATCTCTAGCTTTAGGAACAGGAGATATTGATTGCCTATATCACTGTGCATTGTATGAACTGCTAGACGCAGTAAGGCAGTTTGGGGCAGAACATGGAAGAGATGATATTGTTGAGAGCTTGGAAAACTTGATAGATGGCAAGCGATTAAAGGATATTTCTGATTTGCCACTGGATTTGTCTGTGTGATGGCTGATTCTATTTCTTCTACCCGTAGGAGCGAGATCATGTCACACATCAAAAGCAAGGATACTGGCATTGAACTTTTGGTGCGGCGCAAATTGTTTTCGATGGGATACCGCTACCGTGTAAATTACAAGACCTTGCCCGGAAAACCGGATATTGTATTCACAAAAAAGAAAGTTGCTATCTTTATCCACGGATGCTATTGGCATGGTCATGATTGCAGGAGTAGGTATGCTCACACCAGCCAGTCGCATAAGGCATACTGGGTTCCAAAGATAGAACGTACAAAGCAACGGGATCAAGAGCATATCTCTGCACTTGAACAAACTGGCTGGAAAGTGATCGTTTTGTGGGAATGCCAAATCAAAAATAATCTCAGTCAAGTCATTGAAGAGCTCACAGATGTATTAGACACATAAGCTTTACTACAATAAATATGGGGAAAGTTGCATGAAAAAAGCCTTTATTATTTTAGGAAATGGTTTTACAATAGATTTTCTGAACTACTTTTCTATTTTTGATAGTACAGTGAAGGACAATATTGATGTTCGCAATCTTTTTAGGTTTGGAGACAAAATTAGCACCCCCTGGGATGACAAACCAGGATTTCTTTCCTTTAGGAACTGTCCCTCGTTATGGACATTAGGTGCTCGTTCAAACAGTTTACCTGAGGAAAGTACAGCACTAATTGAAGAAATTATTACTTGTGCAAATATGTTTTTTGATTTTGTTAATGAACCAGAGCAAAAGGCTAAGAGATTAGAATTAACAGATTCAAATAAGGAACGACTCTATTTAAAGGCATACTCTGAGTTAATAGTGTACTTGCGTCATCTCTTCTCTTGTTATAACACAATAATTTCGGATAAAAAATTAGCGGATTTTTTAAGTAGTGGTAGTGGTACATCATGGGGATGGGTGAAATTCTTTAATAACATAGAGGCACACAAATATGATAAAATCACATTCGTTACATATAATTATGATATATGGCTTGAGCGTATTTTAAAGACGCTTGAAATTCCTTTTTGTGTTAGCGGCTTTGATACACAAACGAATAGCAAAATAGAAATAATAAAGCCGCATGGTTCCATAAGTTTTGTGCCCAAAGGGGAGCGAATTACTACTTATGCCATTAGCTATCACTTGGATTTTGAAGGTGTACCCATTGAGCAACTTGAGCTAAAATACGATGATCTTGTACACTATGAAAAAGGTGCAATCATACCTCCTGCTGGCGATTCATCACGATTAGAAACAACGGCGCCTTGGTCGCACCATTTGCGTAATGAAGCCAAACGTGCTGCGTCTGAAATTACCGATAAGGATGAAATCGTTCTGTGTGGTATATCATATTGGCATGTAGACCGTCGCGAGATAGATGAGCTTCTGATTAGTTTGAACCAAGATTCAAATTTTACATTTATAAATCCGACACCCCCAAGAGATTTGAATGCAGTGTTAATTAGCATTTTTGAAAAATATGTACAGCAAAGTTCATCTACAGAGATTGGAGGTATTCTATAATGGCTAAGTTTTTTGAGAGAAATTCTACAAAATTAACGATTTCTGAATTTTATGACAATTATAAGCTCAATAAATATAATTTCCAAGCAAGCTATCAACGGAAAAGCGATGTATGGGCAGAGGACAAAAAAGCATTTCTAATCGATTCAATTTTAAAAAACTATCCTATTCCAGCTATTTTTATGAGACCAATCGTAGATGACAGCGGTAGAACTCAATATGATATAGTGGATGGTAAACAGCGGCTACAAGCTATCATAGGTTTTATTGAAGGGCGCATTTCACTTACTTCGTATTTTGCAGAGGATAGTTTTTTGGGCGAAGAAAATAGAAGTGCAGCAGAAATAATATCCGGAAAAACCTTTGAGGAAATAAAAAAAGAATCTGCAAGCGAATATATTAAACAGTTTTGGACTTATACACTACAAATAGAATATCTATACGAAGAAAATGTTGAATTGGTTTCGTCTGTGTTTGATCGTTTGAATAGAAATGGTGAGCCATTAAATCCTCAGGAGTTAAGAAATGCGAAATATTCTAATACTCAAATAATGCCTACGATTCACAAATTAGCTTGTAACGACTATTTGAAAGATAAAATGGAACGGCTAAAAATTGAACGCATGGAAGACGAAGAGTTTATATCTGAACTTTTATTCCTCGTATTAGATGGACGTATTTTGGATTCAAGCCCTGCAGTATTGGACGAAAAATATGAGCAGTATAAAAATGAAGATGACGCCTTGAAAAAAGGTGAGCAAAATTTTCTTGATGTCGTTGAATTTATCAAACAGCTAGATCTAGATTATGATAAATACAAACGACTATTTTGGACTACGCATCTATATACGCTCTTTTCTGTTGCATGGTATTGCGTGAAATATGCAATTGATGTTCTTGAAGTGAAAAAACCAATGGAAGATTTCTATACCGAGTATTTTTCAAAAAGCACTAAATATGAAGGAAAACTTAAAGAATATAAAGATGCTTCTTCCAGCCGTACTCGTTCTGCAATCCAACGAAATAATAGAATGAAGGCAATTTTGGATTATTGTGGCGTTGGAAAATGAAGCATTGATTGCATTGGCCTGATAGATTTTTGATAGCAAAAGTCCCAAGACCCCTTGGGATAAGGATAACTGGTATCATATCCTATCAAATGAAATCAAATTCTCTAAGCAAAATTGCTTATAATTGACTTTCATTTGGCGAGTGGGAATGATGGCGAGTGATCATATTCACAGCAAGGGAGAAAGAAATTAGACGGCAACTAAAAAACCTATCAGCGATATGGGCGGTTTGCCCTATATTGGCTGATAGGCGACACATATTTCCTCAAAATATTTCAGTGGGACCATAAAATTTACCAGTTGCTCGGTTGTCGGTGGCGCATCTTTCCTCTAAAATTTAGAGTAGAGTAAGGAAAATTCAACGCATATTTCCTTATTGGCGGCTTCTTCCTTGCTCGCCATCAGAGATTACCGCCTCAATCAACCGTGTGAGCAGTTTGCGTTGCTGGGGCGTACAGGTAGCGGCCAGATATGTGATATGTTCCAGACTGGCATCCTTGATAAAACGCTCCGGATAAAATATCCGATCTGCGGAGGCACCCAAAACACGCAGCAGGCGGTACAGGGTATCGATGCTTGGATTTTTCTCTCCGAGTTCAATGGCCGCCAAATGCCGCAAGCCTATATCCGCATGTTCTGCCACCCATTCTCGGGTCAGGCCCCGCTCTTCTCGCAAATTTCTCAGAATATTTCCAAGTTGATAACTACTTGGTTATGTTTTTTAGACACTATCAGTTCACCTCCACCTCATATTGTAGGATGGGATATAAAAAGGTGGAATGTTCCAAAGGTAGTCATATTTTTGAACTGAAAGAGCATTTCTTCCGTTGCCATATAAAAAGATGGTAGCGGAGGCCTTTTTTTAGATACCCTAAAATCCTCCGTTAAGCCTAAACGGAGGATTTTTTATGCAATACTTTAGAGGTCGACGCCTCATACGATGGCGTCTGCTGTAGCCAGCAGCCCAGTTACCAGCAGTTCATTGGTACCTTGTTCAAATTTGCCGCAATCATAGCACTAAATCCAGCGGCCTCGAATATGAACTGCTGGTAGTTATATATTGGTTCTATCGGCGTTTCAATGTGATACGAAATCACATTGAAACGCCTTTTTCTTTTCCTCGTTGCCGTTCCCCTCCCGTTTCAAGTTATTTCCAACTCAAAATGACTTGAAGACGGGAGGAGCTTAAGGTGTTGCTAAATTACACCTATCAAAATATCCAGTATTCCATTTCTGTAAACTGGAATGGCCTTGATGGCAAATCTTCTATTCATACCGCTATTGTTGAGCAGCTATCGGCTCTACACGGAAGGGCTTTCATGGCCTATTGGAACATCGCACAACAGTTGGATGAGAAGGCGGACAAGCTGTACAGTTGCATCTACCTGTTCAATGACCAACACTATGCCGTTCCATACAATCCCAAGAATCGGGACTATTTTCTCGTGGCCTTCTCCGATTACTGTACCTGCCTGGAAGTAGGTTTCGCGTCAGATTATTCTCCACAGGCCCAGGTGCTTCTGCATATTTTTCAGACAATCCAGAATATTCTGCAGGAAACAGTAGGTATCTATCTTGTGGATCACGCTTATCAGAACAAGCACTTCAAGCGTAGCCGCAGAAAGGAAACTCGCTTAGAGCTCATTAAAGAACCAGAACCTTCCTATGAGTTTGAAACAGCCCTTTTGCAGATGCTGGAACAGCTGAACGAGCTACAGCGCCGATGGGTCGTGAAACGCTTTATTTTAGGTCAAACCTACCAGGAAATCGCCGATGAGGAGGGGGTGAGTGTGCAAGCGGTCAGGTACAGCATTCTGTCTGCTCTGAAAAAGCTGAACACACTCCTGTAGTTTTCCAGAAAATTTTTAAATGGGGGGCTGCTGCCTCGTGCAGTGGCCCCCTGTCTATTTTTTCTTCGGAGACTTCAAAAATGCGCTTTCTCCGGGCTGGTCATTGAAAGGACATTGACTTCCTTTCCCCTACCTTGACAAACAGTGGCCTCTTTGTCGCTCATATCCAGTATCCGTGCTGTTTTCCCGTTGCTGCCTGATAAAACGGGCAAGCGACATGGGAGCAGACGCCATGAATACCTGTCCGGTACTGCACAGGCCCTTTTCCCTGTGGAAGCAGCGGTGGATCTTGAAATGGTCCAAGACTTTCCGGCACTTATCAATGTGGACGATCTCCAGCGGTATCTCACCGAACCGCAGATGGCCGGGGAGATCAGCCAGGGCATCCAAACAAATCTGTCTGCTGATCTCTATCGTGAGATCGAACTGCCGGACATAAGGCTGGAGCATCCGGGCAAGCGAATCATTCGCACCATACTCGACAGGATATTCCGTTAATTTTAAGGAGGGGATTCATTCCAGATGGAGGCTATGACCAAAGGCGTCGCACATTTTTCCTCTACCAGCGCATGGGACGGAGATGATGAAAAGATCGCTCAAAACAATTATGCCTGTCCTGCACAGCGATGGCCTATGCCGCCGAGGATGAAAACGAATGGGGCGTTATCCCGGAGGGGTATGTCCTGTTTGTGCCTTCGCCCCGATCCACCGTTACAGTGGGGACTACGCCGGACAGCGGGCAGAAGTCACAGGAAATGCCGCGCAGTTCTCCATCGGACAAGCTGCCGGCGGTTTCAACCCCCGCAGAGGATCCTCAGCCCGAAGAGGAAACAGAAGAAATATACCCTGGAGGAGGTTGCTGCCGTCCATTTTGCAGAGATCAACCGTATCCGTGAAGAGCAGGGGCTGTCCCTGTTGGAATCCGCCCCCACCCTGACCGAAATGGTGCAGGAACGGATCGGGGAATATCGGTGGGGCCACAAATGGGCGGATGGCTCCACCGGTACCGTTTACTGCAGACCCGACACGGGAGAGGCACACATGATGCAGTTCTCCAGCGTGGACAACGGTATAATCCAGGGAGCCATTTCAAAAATAGACCTAGCGACTGGCAAGATGGGTGAAACTCAGTCCTTCAAAGCCGTACATAGCAGTGTGCCGGGGGCAGAATCCTTCAGTAGCCACACCGTACCGGTCCGCGACCCATCCGGGGGCGTTTACCATGTATCAACAAAGGTGGATACCACCATTTTTTCTGCTGCAAACAAGGTTGGTACCATGTCGGGATCTTCCTATACTCCTGACAGCAGCAGTAAAATTTCCGCTACAGGCAACGGAATAACAACCGCCTTTGTACCAAGTGGCGATGCAGAAAATACCGGCGTTGTCACCACTGTGGGCGGCAGCAATATGGCTGGACCTGCTCCAGCCTCAGCCGGCGAAAGGCGGCGGTACTGTCACACCTCCAGCCGTTATGAAAGAGATTCCCCGACAAGAACCTTTGGGAGAACGCAGTATCCATGAGGAAACCGTTCAGCAGGTGCAGCACAGCGCAGAAGCACCGCCCATCGCTGCCGGAATGCCGCCAGCCAATCAAATCAGGCGTTTTTCTAAAAATAACCCCGCTAATCTGGAGGTGTTTCGCAGAAATGGCAGCCGGATTGAGGCGCTTGAAAAAATGAGATGGATCAGAATGGTAGCTGGCTTGCTTTGCCTGGCCGTCTTAGGTGCTGGACCCTATGCGGCACATGACCGCAAGAGACGGCGGTGACAGGAAAGGCAGCCCAAATGGGTGAAAATGGTATTGCTGTTCTAACTAAATTCGTGTATAATAATAGCAGAATAACTTTAGAGGAGGCGGGATAGATGCTGATTAAATCTTCTACCGCTCTGCGAAATGATTATGACAGCCTGGTAAAGTTGTCCAAAGAGAGCGGTGAGCCTATTTATATCACCCGAAACGGCGAAGGAGAAATGATTTTTCTTTCCATTGAGGACTACGAGAAACGAGAGGCCGAATTGAAGCTGCTGGAACAGCTGCTCACTGCCGAAAGGAATCGGTTGGCGGGTTCGCCCACCTATACCACTGGTCAGGTAAGGGCTGAACTAGAGGAGCTATATGAGCAAGCATAAGGTTCATCTGCTGACAGAGGCACGCTTACAGCTGAGGGATATTGCTGCCTATCATCTTCTGAAT
The DNA here is from genome assembly GCF_010206195.1 of Anaerotruncus colihominis. GTDB lineage: Bacteria > Bacillota > Clostridia > Oscillospirales > Ruminococcaceae > Anaerotruncus > Anaerotruncus colihominis_A. The sequence continues at coordinate 119,247 of NZ_VIQT01000010.1, forward strand.
GTGGGGCCGCAATCCGCCAGAAAGATCACCGACCGCATTTTGGACGCGATTGATAAACTGGAAGACTTCCCGGAAATGGGCGCAAAGCTGCCAGGCAAACGGCTGGACGGCTACCGGATGCTGGTAGTGGGCCATTACCTCTGCTTTTACCACATCGATGGCGATACCGTTTATGTCAGTCATATTGTTCACAGAAGCACCGATTATATCAAAAAACTGTTTCCCGAAAATCTTTGATAAGGGAAACCGGGTTAAAACAACCGAACAACAAAATTTATGGAAAAGAGCAGTCCTTTTGGGCTGCTCTTTCCTTTTCCCAGCAGATGGAAAGGAGGGGAGAGATTTGTCCGAGGAAAACAGAACATCAGATGGATTGGAGCAGTCGCTGGATAGCGGCATCAATACGGGACTCGCCGCACAGGAAGAACCCCCCGCCTGTGTGGAGATGGACACTGCAACTACAATTCGGCAATGGCAAACGACACTGATCTCGAATCCCGCCGACTACAGTGAAACCTACCTGAAGACTGTACATAATCAGGTGTCTGCAATCTTTAATTTTGCTTGTAAATATTACAGGCTTCCAGAGAATCCGGCCCGAATCTGTGGTTCTATAGGAAAGAAGAATGCAGACTGTATGTTGTTTTGGACGGTGGATGAGTTCAAGCGGTTCATTGAGGCTGTCAGTGACAAGATCGTTTCCACTACGATTTTTAACCTGCTCTTCTGGTCAGGGATGCGTTCTGGAGAAATGCTTGCGCTGACCTTAAATGACTTCGACTTTGATGAGAGCACAGTGTCAATTAGCAAAAACTATGCACGGCTCGACAACGAGGATTTGATCCTTGAACCGAAAACACCAAAAAGCAAACGGAAAGTCGCTTTGCCGCCCTTTCTCTGCGACCTTGTAAAATCTTATGCCGAAAAGCTTGTAGATTACAAACCGAGTGAACGGCTGGGTCATGAAGACATAAAAACTACTTTGCAGACCTATTCCCACCTGTATCCAAATAAACAGGGAGAAGTATACGTCAAATAAACAACGCATTTGAGAAAAAAGCAAATAACCGTCTAAAAGAAAAAGACCTTACCTTTTCCCAAATGTCCGCTTTAATTGAAATATTAAATATGCCTGCAAGAAAAACCACTTTTAAGGAATTGGAAAAGCGTCTGTCACTGGCGCAATCCACAACAGTCGGGCTGATTTCCCGTTTGGAACAGAAAAAACTTGTTTCTGTTTCCAGGGACAGGGACGATAAAAGGATAAAGTATGTTGAAATCACTTCTCTTGGAGAAAAATTCTGCAACGAAGCAAGGCAGGAAATGGAAGATACGGAACGAAAACTTTTGGAAAATCTTTCAGCAGGAGAAGCAGAAACACTTTTGTCCTTATTAAAAAAAGTAAATTTAATAATCAAAGAGTTATAAAGTCTGCTTATATAAAGCAGACCAAAAAATGCTCTTATCAATCGCTAACTATCAATCGTAAGCAATTATGTTAGGAGGAATAATAATGGATAATCAAAAATCAATGGAAGTATTCAGCAAAGCCCCTGTTTCACAGGCAGTATTCAAAAACGCCTTGCCTGCAATAGCAGCTATGTTAATGGTATTGGTCTACAATTTAGCTGACACATTCTTTATTGGGCAGACGCATGACGCTTTACAGGTTGCGGCTGTTTCGCTTGCAACGCCCGTATTTTTAATGTTTATGGCGGTAGGCACGGCTTTTGGTATCGGCGGCACATCAGTCATATCCCGTGCTTTGGGAGAGGGAAAAAAGGAATACGCAAAAAAAGTCTGCTCTTTCTGTATGTGGAGCTGTATTGTTGTCGGCGTTGTAATGGCTGCCCTGTTTCTGATTTTTATGAACCCTATCCTGTCACTGATTGGAGCAAGTTCTGATACATGGGACTTATCAAAAACTTATTTAAGTATCGTAGCGTGCAGCGGTCCTTTCGTATTGGTTTCAAACTGTTATGCAAATATAATCCGTGCCGAGGGAGAAGCCGGGAAAGCTATGATGGGACAGCTTCTTGGAAATCTTCTGAATTTTATTCTTGACCCAGTTATGATTTTAGGCTTTGGCTGGAATATTGCAGGTGCGGCAATCGCTACGGTAATAGGAAATCTTTTCGGCGCAGGTTACTATATTTTCTATTTTCTACGTGGAAAGTCAATACTTAGTATCAATATCAAAGACTTTACATTAAAAGACAAAGTTTGCAGCAATGTACTTGTAATTGGTATCCCCGCCGCATTAGGCTCTTTGTTAATGAGCGTTTCACAAATCATCATCAACAGCCAAATGGCTGAATATGGTGATATGGCGATTGCAGGAATGGGCGTTGTCATGAAAGTTGTCATTATTGCAGGAATGGTATGTATGGGATTAGGACAGGGCGTACAGCCTTTGCTTGGCTATCTTGTAGGTGCAAAATTATGGAAACGTTTTAATGACGTGTTTAAGTTCTCTATGATTTTTTCCTTGATTTTAGGTGTTGTATTAACTGCGGTCTGCTACCTGTTTGCAAACCAGATTGTCAGCGCATTTTTAACAGATGTTACCGCTTTTGATTATGCCGTTTCCTTTGCAAGAATTTTACTTACAACAAGTTTCCTGTTTGGCGTGTTCTATGTCCTTACCAATGCTTTACAGGCTATGGGTGCAGCCACGGCTTCACTAATTATCAATTTGAGCAGACAGGGAATTATTTTCATTCCCGCATTGTTCATTTTGAAAGCTGCTTTAGGGCTTAACGGGTTAATTAGGGCACAGCCGGTAGCCGATATACTTTCACTGGCACTTGCCGCCGGTTTGTATATCAACACTTACAAAAAACTAAGCATACAGAAAAATGAACTAACAGCGGAAGCATGATGATTTCCTTTTATCTGCATTTAACAATCATTATGTCCTTGTAAATATTATATTCAAACAAAATGGAGGAAAAGAAAATGGATAACAACAAAATGATTATTACAATCAGCAGAGAATTTGGCAGCGGTGGACGGGAATTAGGAAAACGACTGTCAGACACTTTAGGTATTCCCTGCTATGATAAGGAAATTATCGCTTTGATTTCAAAGGAAAATGGTTTTGATGAAAACTATGTGGCTCATATGTCAGAAACCGAAAGGGCATGACACAGAAACAGTTAGGCGAAATCCTCGGCTTTCTCGGAAAGACCTCTGATGTCCGCATGGCACAGTATGAAACCGAAGCGAGAACACCAAAGCACGACCTTGTAAAAGAAATGGCGGGTATCTTTAATATAAGCACCCACGCCCTCACCGTGCCGGATATTGATACCTATACCGGGCTTATGCACACGCTCTTTGCGTTGGAAGATATGTACGGGCTGAAAATTGGGGAGATTGACGGGGAAATCTGCCTGCGCCTTGACAAGTCCGACTATTCCACTTATACGTCCATGTTCGATATGTTCCACGCATGGCAGGAGCAAGCCGCCAAACTGGAACATGGCGAGATTACAAAAGAGGAATATGACCAGTGGCGGTACAAGTACCCGGAACTGGTCACTTCAAAGCATTGGGCAAAAGTCCCCTCGCAGGCGGTCAGTGATATGCTCATGGAAGAGTTTCAGAAAATCGAGAAAGAAGAAAAGAAAACAGCTAAAAAGAAAAAGCAGAAATAAGCATAAAAAGACCTTGCCGATATTCAGTTTCCATATCTGAAAATCAGCAAGGTTTTCTTATGCCTTTGATGTAATCATTTAGTGCGTGATGTAAAAAATGTTGCCAGCACCTAAACAAATTTGCTTGAAACCCACATAAATACTAGTTTCTTAAAGCCCATTTCATCAATCATATCCAATAATTGCAGCAGCATCTGCCTTGCTTCACCTGTCGTTTTCTCATTCCGATATGCTGTTTGCTCCCGCTCTGTTACATTGGATTCCGCAAAAAGCTGATTGATGGATACCTGGAGAGCATTGGCAATACGAAGATAGGCCGATAACCGGGGCCGCGCTTTTCCATTTTCGATCAGGGATAACTGCTTTTGTCCAACATCTATTTGAATGGCAAGCGCAGTCTGTTTGATTCCCATGCGTTGGTGGATCGTACGGATGTTTTCACCCATTAAAATATAAATATTGTCAGAAAATAAATATTGCTCCCGATACATAGAGGTGTCAGTGTATCCCTCTGTTCCGTTTTCATTCGGCTTTTAGGCTGATTATACCACTCCATTCACTATCAGCCCGCACAGCAACGAAAAAGCCATAACAAACCCCAAATATAGGAGGAACCGCTTCATCCCCAACACAATCTTCACCGCCCCCAGGTTGGTGATCTTGGTGGCAGGACCTGTCATCATAAAGGCCACCGCACTGCCCATGGACACCCCATCCAGCAGCCAGGCTTGCAGTAGAGGGATGGTACCCCCGCCGCAGGCATAAAGGGGGACGCCGATAGTTGCCGCCATCAGTACCCCAAATGCCTCGTTGCCCCCAAAGAGGGAGGTCATTAGCTCTTGGGGAACATACCGCTGGAACAGGGCAGAAAGGGCGATACCGAACAGAAAGTAAAGCCCAGTGGCTTTGATATTCCGCCCCAGGTTTTTGAGAAATCGCAAGAGAAGGTTTGGGTCGGTATCCCGGCTTTTCGGTTCATCAAAGCCAGCGAAATTGAAGAAAGACTTTTCTCGATAGAATATCCGCACCAGCATCCCAGCGATAACACCGCAAAGAAAACAGGAAATGATGCGTACCGTAAGGGCGGTTGTCCCCAAGGCAGCGCTGTAAATCACCAGCTGGGGGTTGAGAAGGATGGAGCTCATCATAAAGGCGGCCAGCCAGTCGTCCTTGATGCCGCTGCGGGAAAAGGAAGCTGCGATGGGGATAGTGCCATACATACACAGCGGCGAGGCGATTCCCAAAGCGCTTGCCAATACGATGCCAAAGATCCCCAGCCTCCGCCCCCCAAGAGAGCAGAGGCTGTTGTGGATCGCATCCTTGACAAAGACCGAAATGGCGGAGCCCAACACCATCCCCAGCACCCAGTACCAGAAGATCTGCCGAAACTGGAGGTCAAAGTAGTACCACAGATACACCGCCTCTCGGCGGATGGCTTCAGCCATCAATATTCACCAGCTGGTAGCTGCGGCTCCCCAGGCCGATCTTTTCCGCCTGCTCCAAGGTGTGAATGCCGTTGCGGGACTCCATACGCTGAATAAGTGACTGCCCATCCGGCGCACTGTAAACCAGGTCTACACAAGCCTGGTCCAGCGCCACTGGGTCATAGGAGGCCAGAATGCCGATGTCGTGCATATCCGGCTCGGAAGGATTGCCGTCACAGTCGCAGTCCACCGAAAGACGGTTCATCACATTGATATAGAGGATGTTTCCGTCCAGATAGTCCACCACCGACTTTCCGGCCTCGGCCATAGATTCCAGAAAAGCGTCCTGGTCACCGCCCCACATACTGCCGCCGGTACCGCCGGAGTGGATGTGGCCCTTCCCCTGGCTGGAGGCGATACCGATGGAGATATTCTTGATGGCCCCGCCAAAGCCTGCCATGGTATGACCCTTGAAGTGGGAGAGGACAACATAGTAGTCATAATTTGCAAAGTTTGCTCCTACATAGTTTTCCTTCAGATTGTCGCCACCGGCCACTGGCAGAGTCATCGAGCCGTTTTCGTCCATAATGTCCACCTTTGCGATGGCGGTATAGCCGTGGTCCTCCGCCACCTGGTAGTGCATGGCGGTATTAGCCCGTGAGCCGCCGTAGGCGGTGTTACACTCCACAATAGTGGGGCTGTCAAAGGAACGAACAAGATCTCCAATCAGGTCGGTACGCAGGTAGTTACTCCCCAGCTCCCCGGTGGAGAGCTTGACGGCGATATTCCCGCTGGGGGAGGCGCCCAGCGCCTCATAGATCGCAACCAGCGATTCCGGGGTGATTTCCGAGGTCATATACACGATGGGGCCTCCGGTGTTCTGTGTATCCTCCTCCGGTGCAGAAGATGGTGTATCTTGACTCACCGCCTCACTGGAAGAACCGGGAGTAAATACTGAACTGGATGGCTCCTGGGAGAACTCCTCCGAGGCCCCGGAAGGAATGCTGGAAACCGCCTCTGGCTGGGAACTGACTTGAGTGGATGTGGACGGCGGAACACTTTCTGCGGGAGCGGCGCATCCAGCCAGGGAGCCAGCGGTCAGCAGAGCGGTCAGCAGGAAGGAGAGCAGTCGCTTTTTCATAAACAGGAAACCTCCTTTGATATTTTGTCACAGGGAAAGGCGGACGGTCACATCTCCACTCCCCAAAGCTTCCTCCCAGCCGGTGCGGTCGTCAATACGCGCTAGCCGGGTATAGCTCCAGGAGTTGGAGCCATAGAACATGACGATTTGATTGCCGGTGTAGAGCACGATGTCCCCTGCCTGCGTTGTGGTCTGACTGTTGTTGGTGGGCAGGCTGGTTCCCAATGGACCCACCTTTTCAAAACCAGAATAATCTTCCATTTGGATCACCACCGGGGCTTCCTGCATCATCTCTACAAAGGCATCGACAGCGGCGTTCTCTGTTAGCGTTGCGGTAAAGGTCTGCCCGCCAACCTGCACTTTCAGTTTCATTTCATCTCTCTCCTGTGTTTCCTGGGAGGGTTCCCGTGAAGGTACATTTCCTGAGGGAGAACTTTGCTGGGGCTTGCTTTGGCTATTATCTGGTTCCAGGGGTTCATCATCCATTACTTTCTCAATCTGGATTTCGCCGTTCAGTCCGGCAATATGCTCCACACCGGAAATTGCTTCACCCAACTCGTACAAGTCGCTGCCGCCATCGCTTAAATCACTGTAAAAAATCGCAATATTCCCCCATGGTGCGTAGTAATTCAAAGTTCCTGGAGGGCCTTCTGCTATGGGGGTATCAATGGTGTCCAACTTGTCAGGCGGATAAAAAATCTTTTCGTTGGAGCCGTAATTCTCAATTTGAACCGAGAGCGGAAGCTGATCGTATAAGCCCTGTGCGGCAGGGCTTCCATTAAGCTGGAATAGAATCTCCTGCCTGTCCTCTGCTGTCAGCACAATTTTCAGTGGTGTTTCCAATTCCTTCTGCAATGGATCAGGCGACTTGGGTTCAGAGTCCGCAGCTAACGATGTTGATTTCGATGCGGCCGGCGAAGATATGGCCGACGCCTTGATGACAGAGGAGGATGAAGCCTCGTTAGACGGCACCGGCGGCGTACTGGATGACAACATATTTTCTGATGTTTCGGAACATCCAGCAAACAGTAGTGCAAGGGACAGAATGCAGCCCGCAAGGAAGATCGAACCCCTCCGTTTTGTTCCGGTCACGAAAAAACCTTTGCTCATCATCAACACTCCTTTTATTTGAGGTGTATGCCCTCCCAATACTGAGAAAGCCCTTTTTCCAACCGCTGGAGTCCATCGTTCAGAACAGAGCGGGGACAGGCAATATTCATCCGCAAAAACTGCTGGCCGCTTTTTCCATACTGTGCCCCTTCGGAGAGATACAGTCCCGTCCTTTCTCGCAGGAAACCTGCCAGTTTTCCGGAGTCAGCCGTATATTTCCCGCAGTCCAGCCAGAGGAGGTAGGTGGCCTGGGCCGGAACCAGATGAATGAGCGGTAGCTTTTCCCGAAGGAAGTCTGCTGCCAGCCGTCTGTTCCCGACAATGTACTCCCGCAGAGCGTCCAGCCAACCGGCTCCTTGGGTGAAAGCTGCGATGGTGGCTTCTACCGCAAAAGCATTCGGCTCCGCTACCTCATCGGTGTTCAGCCCCCGCCAGACCTTGTGGCGCAGGACAGGATCAGGAACCACCACCGCCGCCGTTTGCAGGCCCGCCAGATTGAAAGCCTTGGTGGGTGCGATACAGGTGACACTGTTCTCCCGGCAGGGTGCAGAAACCGAAGCAAAGGGAATATAATTACAGCCTGGCTCGGTGATGTCGCAATGGATTTCATCGGAAATCACCGTTACATGATGCTTTCGGCACAGTTCTCCAACACGAGATAGGGTATCACTGTCCCATATCTTCCCCACCGGGTTGTGGGGGTTGCAGAGAATCATCAGCGAGGCCTGGGGATCGGAGAGCTTTTCTTCCAAGTCATCAAAGTCCATCTCGTAGCCGCCGTTTTGGTACCGGAGGGGACTTTCCAGAACCTGGCGACCGTTGTTGAGGATGGAGTTGAAGAAGATGCTATAGACCGGTGTTTGGATAACCACCTTCTCTGCCGGAGTGGTGAGTTTTCGCACCATACTGGAGATCGCAGGCACGACCCCTGTGCAGAAGATCAGCCAGTCCCGTTCCATGGCAAAGCTGTGGCGGGACCGCCACCAGCCGGTATAGGCGTCATACCAATCCTCCGGTATGATGGAGTAGCCGAAAATGCCGTGGTCCAATCGTTTTTGCAGCGCCGCCCGGATTTCCGGGGCGGCGGCGAAGTCCATATCCGCTACCCACATGGGTAGGGCGTTTTCTTCCACCTCCCACTTGAGGGAGCGGCTGTCCCGGCGGTCGATGATGGTGTCAAAATCATAGGTCATGAGAACGCTCCTTTCAAAGTATCAGCCGAAGCCAAACAACTGCCCCCAACAGGCAGAGGATAACCCCAAAAAGGCGGTTCATTTGGGCTGGCTCTATGGTGTTGGTTTTCTTTTTTGCAAAGCTGGCGGCAACGGTAAGAGCGCCCCACCAAAGATAGGTCCCAAGGAACACTCCAAAAACCAGCAGAGCCCCTTCTCCAAAAGCCAGCCCGCCGGATAGCCCAAACCAGGAAAAGGCAAAAAGAAAGGTCAAGATGGCGGCGGGGTTAGTGATACCGATAGCGAAGGAGGAGAAGAAAGATCTCCACCGGCCAACATCCTTTCCTTCCTGGCCGGGAGTATCCTCTTTCCGGCAAAGCAGGCCAATCCCTAAGAAAAGGATAAGGCCGCCGCCCACAAGGTAGATGGCGGCCTTATACTGTAATAAAAAATCAGAGATAAAGGTCAATCCCAAGGCTCCCAAAGAAGCATAAAAGCAATCCGCCGCCGAGGAGCCAAGGCCGGTGAGAAGCCCCGCTTTCGGCCCGTAGCGGAGGGTCCGCTGTACCGTCAGCGCTCCCACTGCCCCTGCGGGAAGCCCGAACAGCAGGCCGATGAGGACCCCTTTCCATAAATAGGCCGTCATCTACGGCTCTCCTTTCTATCCTTTATGAGGCTGCTGCCTTTGCATCATATAGACCAGGTAATCCAGACAGTCGATCTTCCGCTGCTCCTTGTGGACTGCGTCCAACAGTTCACTGCGTTGGCGCTTCAGGAGCCGCAGGCTCTCCGGCTTTTTCCCCTTCTCCACGCACTCCAGAAATTTGGAGATGATGTCCTCATCACAGCCAGCATCCCGCAAATTCTGTACAATATCTTCCTGTGTACGATAACCCTCCACAATGGTCCCTCCTCACGCCACAGACAGCTTATCCCGCTTTGGAAATATCGCTGCCGAAGTATTTTTCCGACAGGGTGGCAAGCTCCCCGGAATCCCGCAGTTCCTCCAGCGCCTGGTCGATGGCCTCTCGCAGGGACGCCGTTTCCTCCCCTTTTCGCATGGGGATGGCTACTCTGGAGGTGTCCTCGGTGCGGGCCGCGATCTTGATGTTGGCATCCGGGTGGGCCTTCAGGTAATCCAGATAGGTCACCTCATCATTGAGGGTGGCGTCTACCCGCCCGGCAAGAAGCAGTTCAAAGCTCTGATTCAAGGTTTCTACTCCCACCACCTCAGCCTGATAGTCTTCTGCCATCTGGGCGTAAATACCGGATATGGTGTTGGCGGTGCGTTTTCCTGCAAGATTCTCTATGGATTGAATGTCCTCGTTATCCCCGGTGACGATGATGACCGTGTGATTGTAGGCGTAGGGGGTGGAAAAATCGTATTTTTCCTGGCGCTCTTTGGTAATATCCACCCCGTTTACCAATAGGTCGTACCGTCCGGCATCCAGCCCGGCCAGCAGACCGTCCCAACGGCCCTCGGCAAAGGTAACAGAGACCCCCAGCTTTTCGGCGATCTTCCGGGAGACCTCTACATCATAGCCTACCAGGGCTTCTGTTTCGTCATGGTAGGTCCAAGGGGACCAGGTTCCCTCCATGGCAACCACCAATTCCCCCCGCTGCCGGATCTGTTCCAGCAGGTCGCCGGAGGCGGTCTCTGGCTCGTTTTGAGAAGATACGGAAGCATGGGATGGGCTTTCGGAAGGCTGGGAGATGTTCCCGCTGCATCCGGCAAAGGCAGCAGTTATCAGAACCGCCACAAACAAAGCGATTATTTTTTTCATGGTCAAGCACTCCTTATTTCTGATATTCAACTGATTGGGTGTACCGTTTGGTCTACCATCTGTAAAAATTTCCGGGCGCGCTGTTCCTTGGGATGCTCAAAAAAGTCCCTGGCGTTCCCCGCTTCCACAACAACACCGTCTTCCATAAATACAACTCGATTGGATACAGTACGGGCAAAGTTCATCTCATGGGTCACTACCAGCATGGTCATTCCTTCCTCTGCCAGCTGACGCATCACCGACAGCACCTCTCCGGTCAACTCCGGATCCAGGGCGGAGGTGGGTTCATCGAAATAAATAATCTCCGGCTGGGTGGCGATGGCTCGGGCGATGGCCACCCGCTGTTGTTGTCCGCCAGAAAGCTGGCTGGGATAATAGTCCTCCCGACCGGCAAGCCCCACCTTTTCTAATGCCAGGCGGCCGATCTCCTCCGCTTGGGCCTTTGGGATCCTTCGTCCGATGATAAGTCCCTCGGTGATATTCTGAAGGGCTGTCTTGTTGCGGAAGAGGTTGTAGTTCTGGAAGACAAAGGCGGTCTTTTTCCTCAGCCGAAGGATCTCCTTTTTGGATAGCTTCCCAAGGGGAAAAGCCTCTTTGTCAAAAACCAGTTCCCCGCCGTTTGCCGGTTCCAGGAAGTTGAGACACCGCAGCAGGGTGGTCTTGCCGGAACCGCTGGGGCCCAGGATCGCCACAACATCCCCTTGGCGGATGTTGAGATCCACCCCGCGAAGCACCTCCAGTTCCCCAAAGGATTTTTGGATGTTCCTAACCTCTAACATTGATTCAACCCGCCTTTCTTTCATAGCTGCTCAGTTTTTCTTCCCCCAGCCGCTGGAGCCAGGTAAGAACGGTGGTGAACAGCAGATAGATGAGCCCAACCTCCACATACAGTGCCAGTGCTTCGTAGGTCCGGGCCACGATGCGCTGGGTGATCATAAACATTTCGGTAAGGGTGATGCTCGCCGCCAGGGAAGTATCCTTCATCAGGGAAATAAAGGAATTGCCCAGGGAGGGGAAGGCGGTACGCAGCGCCTGGGGAAGGATGATCCGCCGCACCGTTTGCAGCCAGGTAAGCCCGGCACAGTATCCGGCCTCCATCTGGCCGGCCGGCACCGATTCCAGTGCCGCCCGGATGATCTCGGCGCAGTAGGCCCCCTGGCTCACCGAAAAAACAACGACCGCAGCCGGAAAGGGGTCGATAACAATGCCCAGATTGGGCAGGCCGAAAAATACCACAAACAGCTGGACGATCATGGGGATGCCCCGAATGACCCAGATATAGAACCGGGCCAGTTGCCGCAGTACCGGTATCCTGGCAAACTGGACCAGGGCGGTGACCAGGGCCAGGGCAAGACCCAAAGCAAAGGAAACAAGGGTGAGGGGAATGGTGACGATAAGCCCCGGCACCAGCATTTTCCCAAAAGAATCGGTGAGGATCCCCCAAAGCCGTCCGCTGATCATGGTGTTCCACTCCTCTCTGTTTTGTGGTTATTCGCTCTTGCTGATAAATACCAGCTTGTTGCCCCAGCCCTCCAGCACCGGGTTTTCCTCCACCGCCTTGACAAACTCCTCGGTGTAGTCAAAGTACCCCACCGGGGTGTATTCCTCTGTGACCTGGGCCTCGTGGAAGAACAGGACGATGCGGTTTGGTTCCGAATAGTAGACCGTCCCGGCGGCCTCACCGGTGATGGTTTCCGAGTTGTCGGGAATCTCGTAGCGGCTGGGAATGTCGTAATACTGCATCACTTCCCAGTTGTCGTAGTCGTCATAGTGGTAGATGGGCAGCTGCCAGCTGGCGGTGCCCACATGGCGGGCGATGGCGGCGGCGGTGGGGTTGTCGTAGAGATGCAGGGTGAAGGGGGCGTTCCGGTTGCCAAAGGCTACCGACAAGGTCCCGGCCTCCCCGCTTGCCTCCGGCGCCACGGCTTCTTCCCCGGAGTTATCGCCGCTTTCGGGCGTTTGGGCTTCGCTCTCCTCCAGGGCAGAGGAAGGGGTGCTGCTTTCCGAGGCGGTGCTGCTCTCTGGGACGGTGCTGCTGCTTTCTGCCCCGCTGTTCACCGTCAGACTGCCGGAGCTGCTTGGGGCCGGGGTGCTTTCCCCCTGGCTGCATCCGGGGAGGAGGAAAATGGTCAGTGTCAGAATCATCAAAATAGAAACAGCGCTGAAGAATCTTCTTTTCATGGTGGTTCGTCCTTTCTTGGGGGAGTTGGTTCTCTCTGGCTCCCATTATAAAGCCACTTTTGTTTAATAGCAAATACTTATGTTAAACAAATATCTATAACCAATAAGCATATATTTAATCTGCCGCCAGCATGGTCATTTTGACCTGTTTTATCTTCCCGGCGGTGAGCCAGCCAAAGGCGAAGAACAGCAGGACCATCACGCCGCCGGGCAGCAGCGCCGCCCCCAGCCCCAGATGGGAGGAAAAGCTGCTGATGCTCGCCAGGCCCATGGCGGCGGAAACCAGCGGGTCGGTGAAAAGCGCCGCCAGAATGGTCCCAACGGCGGCCCCCACAGCGGCGGTCATTCCAAAACGCAGGGCAAAGGCCAGCCGCAGCCGTCTCGCCGAAAAGCCCATGGACCGGTAGATGGCCATGTCCCGCCGTTCTGCCGCCAGCAGTTTTTCTCCGGTCAGGGCGGTGACAATGAGGATAAAGACAGCGGCCATTCCGTAAAGAAAAGTGGTGAGGGCATTCATGGCGCTGATGATACCCAACAGCCCCGGCCAGGTGTTCTCGTGAATATGGACATCCCCGCCGTAGGCGGCTTCCAGTGCCCGGGTGATGGCCCCTTTCTGGCTGGGATCAGCCAGGAAGTAATGCCAGCACCAGAGATTGGGATGGTCGGAACCGATACGCAGGTATCCCTCCCGGCTCATGCCGATGGTGGCTCCCATGTCGTTGGCACAGGAATAGATACCGGTGACGGTGAAGTCCTCCCGGCCCCGGTCGCTCCCCGCCGTCAGGGTATCCCCGATAGTGATACCAAAGTCTGCGGCTACAAATTCCGTGATGACAATTTCGTTTTCTCCCGTACAGGGGCGGCCTTCCAGCAGGTGGAACCGCTCCGGCTGGTCTATCACATTGGCGGTGTGGTCCACGCCATTCACCGTGACGCCGGGCATGGCCAGGACATAGGTGTCGGTGATTTCCGAATACTGCCGGATGGTGGCTTCAAAGTCCTCCCGTGTTAAGCTCCCAAAGGACTGCACCCCAATGTCGTGGTCAGCGGGGTTGAAGGCATCCATCATCCCCTTGCCGTCTGGCCCCAGCCAGCTGTCCATCCGCCCAATGAGGGATGCGAAGAACACCAGCAGCGCCGCCACCGTCAGGGCCCCCAGATACTGCCCCCACCCGGTGAACAGCTGCCGCAGGGCCAGGCTCCCGTCCAGCCAGTTCCCGGAAACGCCGGGAAGTCCCTTAATGGAAACCACCCTTTTGTCCCCCTCCCCCCGAATGACCCCCAAGGGGGTCACCCGGCGCAGCTTTGCCAGCTTCCACAGGAGGAAAGCGGCCAGCAGACCCAGTATCACAGCACAGACCATGAGGCAAAGGGAGAAAGGAAGCTCCACCGGTATCCGAAAGCCGGTGGTAGTCAGGGTCATCTTCCCCATAAGACCGCTGGCAGCAGGGGCCAGCAGAAGCCCCAGCAGCATCCCCGGCAGGATGGCCGCAGCATACTGGGCCAGCTGAATATTCCGCAATCCCTCACCGGTGAGCCCCAGGGTTTTCAGGATGCCAAGGTCAACAAAGTCCTGGCGGATACTGCTGCCGATCTGGTGGCTCAGCACCGCCATTGCCGCCAAAAGGAGAACCGCCGCAAAGGCTAAAAGAAAGCCGCCAAAGGCATTTTGCAGCACCAGCATAAAGCCAAGGATGGCCTCCCGGCTGTGGGCGAATTCGGCGTACCGGGGAAGGCTGGTGGCTCCGTTGACCGCCGCGCTGAAGTCGGCGGCGGTAAGTCCTTCTTCCGCGGCAAAGAGGTGGAGCATGGCCCCGTCTCTCGCCAGGGTGTCTATCCCGGCGTTTGCCAGAATATTCAGGGCCGCCTGCCGGTCCCTTTCGCTGATGAGAAATCCCTTCATGCCGATCATCGAACTGCCCATAAAGGGGTCCTCGTACCACCCGGCGATGGTGAGGGTCAGGTTTTTCCCCGACTGGGCGATGGGGAAGGTGATTTCGTCCCCAATCTTCGCCCCAAACATGGAAACCAGGGAGGGGGATACAAAGACTGTCCCCGGCTGTATTTCCTCCGGGGGTGGAGCATAGCCGGACAGGTCAGCGGTGAAAAATCGATAGCGGTTTTCCTCGGGGCGGTACAAAATCAGCTGCCCCTCGCTATCCGACTCCTGTTCGTTCAACTGATAGTTGGTGTGGATAATTTTCTGTTCCTCCACCCGTTTCACCACATCCAGGGCGGCGATTTCTTCAAAAAGACTGTCCGGGGCGTTTGCCACCCAGGCGGTAACACCCCCGTACCCGGCCCGGTCCAGCTCCAGTTCCAGGTAGCTGCCGGAATTGTGCCATACCGTCAGCACCGTAGAGAGGGACAGGGAAACAAGAAAAATCAGCAGAAATATCCCCATGAGCCCGCCCCGATGCCGCCGGAGGCTCATCCGCAGCAGTGTCCAAAATTCCATCTGTTTCCCCCCTACCATTTCAGTGAGGAGAGCCAGGCGTTGGCATGCTCTTCCCGTTCTTTGTCCGGCTTTTCGTAGGGCGGAAGGATCAATTCGTCCAGTATCTTCCCATCCTCCAGGTAGAGGATGCGGCTCCCCCGCACCGCCGCCCCCAGGTCGTGGGTCACCATAAGGATGGTCTGGCCCTGTCGGTTCAGATCAGTGAGAAGATCCAGCATCTCCCGGCTGCTCTGGCGGTTCAGCGCCCCGGTGGGCTCATCGGCAAAGAGAAGGCCGGGGCCGCCGATCATCGCCCTGGCGATGGCCGCCCGCTGAGCCTCTCCACCCGAAA
This sequence comes from Anaerotruncus colihominis, assembly GCF_010206195.1. GTDB lineage: Bacteria > Bacillota > Clostridia > Oscillospirales > Ruminococcaceae > Anaerotruncus > Anaerotruncus colihominis_A. Next base: position 134,507 of record NZ_VIQT01000010.1, read on the forward strand.
CATTGGCGGGAAGCCGGTCCTTGGCCCCCTCCACTCCCATCTGCCAGAGAAGATGCTCCGCCCTGGCCCGGACGGTTTTAGGCGGTTCCTTACCCGCAAGATATCCCGCCACCGCTACATTTTCCAAGAGGGTGAGATTGCTCACCAGATGGGTCTGCTGAAAGACAAAGCCCAATTCCTCCGCCCGCAGCTTTGCCATCCTGTCCTCCGAAAGCCCGGTGACAGGATGGCCCTTGTAGCGGACCGTCCCGCCAGAAACAGAGTCCATCCCGCTGAGGGCATAAAGGAGGGTAGACTTGCCCGCCCCGGAAGGCCCCATGATGACGGTGAAATCTCCGCCGTAAACCGACACCTCCAGGTCGTGGAACAGCTCCCCGCCGCTGGGGAAGGCTTTGCAGAGGCCGCGCCCCTCTAAAATGGTTTCCTTCATCCCACATTCCTCCTTTCCCCCTGGGGCAGCGTGAGGATCAGCCGTTTTTTGCCGGTGGCCGGGTCGGGGCGTATTTCCTCCACAAAGCGGATGGAAAAGGTGAGATAAGAAAGACCCTTTTCCAGCAGGATGCTCCCCATCTGCCGGTGCATCTCGTGAAGAATGGCTTCCCGGTTTGCTCCCGGAGCAGTTTCCGCCATCATCTGGAAGGCAGCCGGCCCGGTCTGGCAGAACTGGTAGTCCAGCAGCCCGGGGATACAGAAGCCCTCAATGGCCAGGGGGTGCAAAAATTCCCGGCGCCCCTCCCCGTCCTCGAACCAGAGGACATCCTCGTTGCGCCCCAAAAGACCCACGGCGCGGGAGAAGGGATACCGGCCCGATGGCTCCTCAGTAGAGATATGGTCGGTCAGTTTATACCGGATAAGTGGCTGGACGAAGTTATACAGACAGGTGAGATAAAGGCCGTCCGGCCCCTGCTCGATGATGTTCAGGTCGTCAAAGAGAAGTATCCCCTCTGCCGGGTCCCCTTCCACCCCCAGGGCCAAGGATTCACTGGCCCCGTAGAAGTTGATGACCTGGGCATAGAGGGCGTCCTCCAGGAATTTTCGCAGGCTAGCCCCCAAGGGCTCCCCGCAGGAGACCACCCGCAGCACCGAAAGGGAGACCTCTCCCCGTTGGGCCAGCTCGGCCAAAATCTTGATGGCGGAGGGGTAGCCGATGATGAAATTGGGGCGGTATTCCTTCACCTCTTGTACCCATTGGGAAAGGGGGGTCTTGATGTCCAGATACCTTTGGCTGGCGCCTACCCCGTCCACACCGTCTCCCACTACCATGGCCCCGCCGTAGCGTCCATCGGTGGCGGCGATGTAGAGGATGCGGGGGCGCTCCGCCAGCAGCCGCAGGATCTGGGGCATGGTCATTCCCCACAAAGCCCCCCGGAGGATGCCCAGCAGCATCGTCCCCCAGGCGGCCTCATCGTAGACAAAGTATCCCGGTTCCCCAGTGCTGCCGGAGGAATGGACCAGGTGGTATTTCCCCAAAAAGGGCCGCCGGTCGGTGGTGTTATGGGCGTCAAAGCGGCGCAGCTCCGCTTGCCGGAGGTCCGGGACAGTGACCAGGCGGTCAAAGTGTTCCAGCAGGGCGGCTTTGTCCATGGTGGGAAAGGCGGAGAGGGGGGCAGTATCCAACGTTTCCGCCGTGATCCCCGCTTTTTCAAAGGCCTCCCGGTAGTAGGGGGAATGCTCCCAGGCGTAACGGAGGAGCCGCCGCAGCTTCTTCTGTTGTATCGATTGGAGCTTGGCGGGAGAAAGTCTTTCATTTCGCTTTAGCCCCAAAAGGTTCCAAAGGGTGCGGGGAATGTTCATGTTGTCGTCCTCCTTACAACAGGGCAAAAAGCCAGCTGTTTTCGTAATTTTCCCGGTGGTAGTACTGGGCGGTTTTGGCGGTGAGGTCAAAGACGATGCTCCATTCGGTGGACTCAAACTCCCCGAAATTCCCCTTGCTGACGCTGGAGAGGGCGTCCCGGATGTCCTCCGAAGTAAAAGTGTCCTTTTCCTCCAACAGCCCGGTCAATATCTCGTACCGGGTGTGGGACTGGCTGGTACCGATGCCGTATTTCTCCCCGGGGGTGAGGTAGAAGTTGGTCACTGCAGAGGTTTCGATGACGCTCATCTCGTTCCCGATGTATTCCACCACTACACTACGGCCGGTGTTGTCCGCCAGGGCCAGATGTACCATCAACCCCATAGAGGCGTGGAAATCGTACTGCCGGAGCAGTTCTAACGCCTCCTCTACGGTGGCGGCCTTGTCCAGCAGCAGCCGGACGGCGGTTGTGGTGGTGATACCGGGCTTACCGGTGTTCTGATTGATGGTGGCGTTGTCCTGAATCATGTTTACCGATACCGCCAACCCTTTTTCGTTCATCCCATCCAAGGGGGCGTAGAGGGCTGCCAATGTCCGCACCTGGTCCAGCTTGAGAGCGGTATCCATCATCCCCCCTGCCCCCATGGTGATGAAGTCCATATTGACAGTGGAAAGGGATGCGTAGCCGTTTTCCGGGTGGGACTCCACCACCATTGCCTCGCAAGCGTTCCAATCAAAGTTGCGACCAAAGAGGACGCCGCCGTCAGGGCTGCCCACTGCGATGGTGCTGCACCCAAAGATATTCCCCAAAAAGTCCAGCCCCAGCTCCCAAATGAGGTTTTCTGCCAGGTACTGCACCACCTCCCGGTCGGAGGATGCGCCGCCCTGTTCCAAGAAGCCGTCAAAGCCGCAATCCCCGTCATACCGGACGGCGGAAAGGCCGGGCTCCAGCTCCGTGATTTTTGTGGTGATGGAAATGGCGTCTGCCGGAGGAGCCTCCGGCTGGGGCACCAAAGCCTCGCTTTCCGGGATGGGGGCCGTTTGGCTGTCAGAAGAATTGTTGGACGGAGGGGAAGTCTGAGATGCACTCTGTCCACCAGAGCCGCTATTGGCTGAAGCCGGAGACTGGGGTGCGGCCTGTCCGCCACCGCAGCCTGTCAGAAGCAAGGAGCAGGTCAAAAACAGGCTGAACAAGGAAAGTCCTTTTTTCATGGGGCTTGATCCTCCCATAAGATTGGTTGTGTTTTTATGATAGCATGAGAAAAATCAAATAACAAATTCTTATCTTAAATACTTGTTTATGTTCGACAGGCATAGCAACTTGTGCTATACTGACAATATTGGAGGTGGTTCCTTATGGAATTTCGCGTATTGCAATACTTTCTGGCGGTGGCCAGGGAGCAGAGTCTTTCCAGGGCGGCGGAGTATCTGCATCTCTCCCAGCCCACCCTCTCCCGGCAGTTAAAGGACCTGGAGGACGAGCTGGGCAAGCAGCTTTTTACCCGAAGCAACAAGGGCATCGCCCTCACCGAGGAGGGGATGATCCTCCGCAAGCGGGCGGAGGAGATCGTCCAGCTGATGAAAAAGACCGAGGACGAGATCACCCTTTCCGATGAAGCTGTCTCCGGGGATGTCTACATCGGGGCGGGGGAATCGGATGTGAACCGCCTTTTGGGCCGGGCGGCCTATGAGTTGCAGGAGCGCTATCCGGGCATCTGCTACCATATCTCCAGCGGCAACGCCGTCTTTGTTCTGGAGCAGCTGGACCGGGGCCTCATTGATTTCGGGCTGGTGTACAGCTCGGTGGATCATGCCAAGTATGAGTCTATCCAGCTGCCCTTTCCCGACATCTTCGGTGTGCTGATGCGCCGGGACTCGGAGCTGGCTGAGCGTGCATTTATCACCCTGGAGAACCTTCGGGACAAGCCCCTCATCGTTTCGGCCCAGGAGCGCCAGGAGGGCTGGCAGATCCTTCGGAATCTTTCGGAGGACCCTTCCAAACTCAATGTAGTGGCCACCTACACCCTGCTGTATAACGGCTCCCTCCTGGTGGCGGAGGGGCTGGGGTACGCCGTCTGCTTCGACAGGCTCATCAACACCGAGGGGACAAACCTCTGTTTTCGTCCCCTGCGCCCCGCCTTTGAGGTAACGGCCAGTATGATTTGGAAGAAGTACCAGTTGCTCTCTAAGCCCGCCCAGAAGTTTTTGGAGAAGATGGGGGAGTTGTGCGGGGCATAGCAAAGGCCCAGGTTCCCCGATGATGGGAAGCCCTGGGCCTTTTGCACCGGCGGATGTTACCCGCCAAAATGTTGGGACACCGCTTTCAGATGTTCGATAATGGGCAGATGCTGGGGACACATCTCCTCACACTGGCCACAGCCAATACAGTCCCCGGCCTTGCCGAATTTTTTCGTCAAATTCTCGTAGTTGGTGAAATTCACCGTCCAACCCTTTTCCTCCAGATGTTCCCGCATATCCTCGTTGTAGAGGGAGAAATACTGGGGGATGGCGATTTTCTGGGGGCAGCCCTCGGTGCAGTAGGAGCAGCCGGTGCAGGGAACGGCGATCTGGGCATTGATCAGCTCCGCCGCCTTTACTGTCAGGGCTTTTTCCTCCTCGGTCAGCGGCTGGAAGTTCTCCATAAAGCGGAGATTATCCTCCATCTGGTTGAGACTGCTCATGCCGGAAAGCACCATCATCACCCCCGGCAGGCTGGCGGCGAACCGGATGGCCCAGGAGGCGGGGGAAGCGTCCTGGGTATGCTCCCGGAACAGCATCTCCACCTCTGTAGGCACCCTGGCCAGGGTGCCGCCCTTCACCGGCTCCATAACAATGACCGGCTTGCCGTGCTTCACCGCAGTTTCATAGCAGCGTCGGGACTGGATCCACTGGCTTTCCCAATCCAGGTAGTTGATTTGAAGCTGGACAAACTCGATAAAGGGATACTTTGTCAGGATCTCATCCAGCATCTCCGGGCCGGCATGAAAGGAGATGCCGATGGTTTTCATCAGCCCCTGCTCCTTCTTCTCCTTGAGCCAGTGGAAGCAGTCGAACTGCTCATATTTGGGGTAGCTGCCCTCCTCAATGCCGTGGAGCATATAGTAATCGAAATAGCCCGCACCGGTCTTTTCTAGCTGCTCCCGGAGTATCTTGTCCCGGTCCTCCAGGGAATTGAAAAAGCCGTTGTGCAGCTTGGTAGCCAGAGTAAAGCTGTCCCTGGGGTAACGATCCACCAAGACCGTTTTGGCTGTGGCTTCGCTGTTAAAGCCGCAGTACATCCAGGCGGTATCAAAGTAGGTAAAGCCCTTTGATAGAAACAGGTCTACCATCTTTTTGACCTGTTCTATGTCGATGTCCCCAGCGTTGGCGGGGTCGTTTGTGGGCAGGCGCATCAGGCCGAAGCCCAGCTTTTTGGCGTTCATGGAAAACCCTCCTGACAATATTTATTTTGAAAAATACTCTGCGATCTCAACCATACGGCTTTCCTGTTTTACATGGAAGGGACAACGGCTTTCACAGTGTCCGCATTTTACGCAATCACCGGCATGGAGGGGCAGCTTGTCATAGTGTCCCTTTGCCATCTCGTCTCCGGCCAGTGCTAAATCGTAATATTTATTGATAAGGCCCACATTCAGCCCCATAGAACAGGGCTGGCAGTGGTTGCAGTAGACACAGACCCCTTCCGCAGTAGCCAGGGTAAATTCCCCAATGATGGAGTAATCCCGTTCTTCCCGGGTGGCGGCCACATAGCGCAAAACCGTATGCAGATCCTCCAAGCTGCGGACACCCGGCAGAACCGTCATCACAGCGGGACGGTCCAGGGCATACTGGATACACTGGGTATGGATCAGGGTGCGCTTAAATAAAGAGGTTTTTTCATCCAGCAGCTGTCCGCCTGCAAAGGGCTTCATCACCGAGATGCCCACCCCTTCTTTTTCACAGTCCCAGTAAAGCCGGGCGCGCTCCGCTACTTCTCCTTTGCCATATTCACCCTTCTGGTAATCATAGGCCGGATTGATACTGAACATAAACAGGTTGATAAGCCCGGTATCCAGGAGCTGTCGGGCGATGCCGGGATCATGGGAGGAAAAGCCCAGGTGCCGGACTTTCCCCTCCGCCTTCAGAAACTTCATATAATCCCACAGCCCGCCGGGAGCTAATACCTTATCCAGATCCTCCTGGTCATCAGTACAGTGGATAAAGCCAAAATCGGTATAGTCGGTGCCTACTGTCCGCAAATTCCAGGCGAACTGCTCTTTGATTTCCTCCAGTTCTCTGGTCCAGCCGTATTTCCCGCCCGCATACACCGCGCCGAAGTGCATCTGCGTGAGTATCTTGTCCCTGCGCCCGGCAAAAGCCTGGGCATAGGCATAGAAGGGCGCCTGAATGGACGGCGCCATGTCAAAGAAATTGATGCCGCTTTGGATGGCAGTATCTAAAATTTTTGTAGACTGCTCCACATCTTCCGGCAAGCTACCTGCCCCTAAGCCTATCGTGCTGATTTTTTCCCCTCCATGAGGCAAGGTTCTGTATTCCATCTTATTTCCCCCGATCATTTCAGCTTTCGCCCGGCTTCCCGCAGCTGGGAAAGAAGCTCCTCCGATTTGTTTTCCTTGCCATAGGCGGTGAATATCCCCATGTCCTCTAAGTGGAGATAGTTCAGGAAGGAACTCTGGTACTCATAAAAAGCGCCGCAGTAGACATGGTTGCTGCCGGAGCTGAGGATCAGTGCCGCTTTTTTCAGATTTTTGGGCTTATCCAGTGCATAGATACGGTTGATGGCGCACTGCAGCTGTCCTGTAAAGCTGTGGTAGTAGACGGGAGAAGCCAGCACAATCATCTTCGCTTCTTTCAAAACTGGATAAATCTCCTGCATATCGTCCTGCTGGATGCACCGGCCTTCACCCTTTGTGTGGCAGTATTCGCAGGCCAGACAGCCGGCGATCTTCTTTTTGCAGACCTCCACTACGGTCACATCGTGGCCTGCTTCTCTGGCTCCATCGGAAAAAGCAGCCACCATAGCTGCGGTATTGCCGCTTGGGCGGGGGCTGCCACTCAGTACCAATATTTTCATAGGAAACCCTCTTGATGTGTTTTCTTAATTTTATCACCTGGTAGTGTGGTAGGTCAAATACCTATCCTCAATGGATTGATATAACCGGAAAGCATAATCAATATATACTCCCGGACTTCCTTGAAAAGTGCAAGTGCACACTCCCTCATCCCTGTGCTACAATAGACCTGTATTTCAGGTAGGAGTGTGGCGCGGTCTCTTGTTCCGCCCAAGGTAAAGAAGACTGAAAAGTGGCCGGGATAGCTTCCCAGCCACTTTTTAGTTTTCAGATTGAGTTTTTACCTCTTGCTTTGTCAATATAAGGCGGACACCATATCTTCCTTAAGTCATCAACTTTGCGCTTTCGATAGGAAATTATGAAGCAGCCCTGTCCTCCTCACCAGGCGCGCCTTGCTCCTGGCGAGCAACCTCAAAGAGCTGGCTCAGATACCCCCAAATAGTTTTGGAAACTTTCCCTGCATGGCGAATACTCTCAGCATGGCTGTTTTGGACATATACATGTATCAGCTTTCCGTTGATCCAGCCCTGCACCTTTAAGGGGATATTCACGCCGTATTAAAGATAGCCGAAAATCTGTTGTAACATCATCTGCTTTGTGACAGAGGTACAGCCATCGTTTGCATAGGCAATCATTTTCTTTCAGTGAAAAGGGCTTTGAATTTCACTTATCATCATGGCTGATTCCTCCCGATACATCATTTGTACGGCCTTTCTTCAAAAAGGTCGCAGGCCGGTTCAGTTTCTTCAATAAAGGACCAATAAGCGCTACAGACTCCTTTCTGGAATCGGACGCAGTTCTTGCAAATAGGGGATTCTGTTGTTGCTATAAACGGTGTTGGATCAAATCCAAAGTGGCCATAGAACCCGCTGAATAGATTTTCCGTCGCATACTTGTCGAGCAATTCCGGTTTGTCCAGAACCTCCGCAATATGCTGAATCTGCTCAGTGCTTTCTATTGCCTTTTTACAGTACCGTCTTTGAACTTGCAAAGAGGTTTTATCGGGATGGCTGTTCCGGTATTCCGGCTGGAAACCGACTACAATCAGCAGGATGTGGAACAGCTTCGCATCCGTTGTGGTATCCTACTCCAATGGGGTGAAAAAAGGCGTATTATCCTTTCTCAGTTTTTTTGTGGGGAAACTCATCAGCGCTACTTTTCTGTGTATGACGGCCGCAGTGGTAAGCAGGCAGTTTATCAGCCAGGATGGGTACATTGGCAGCTTCAATCTCCGGCTGACCGCGCAGTTTGCCATGAGCGGCATCGGCGCCGTTCTGACGGTACGCTGGCTGCTGGAGCTAAAAAAGAGCATAATTCCTGCTGTGACTGCCACGACTGTGGAAAGCAAGAGGGCAAAGCAGGCGTCCTGCCCATGCTGTGCGCTGGACTGACCTATGGTTTCACTCCCTGCGCGCCGCTTCTGCTGATGATTGGCTATTCCTTTACCTGGCCGGGGCCACGGGTGTGGCGTTCAGCCTGGCGAGCATGGCCAGCCCTGTGCTGCTGTTGACAGTGATTACCGGGGCGCTGTCCAAAAAGATGCGCCAGGAGATTCCTGGCTGTATCAAGTGGTTCCGGCTGGGTTCTTATTTGCTGTTGACGGTAATGCCGTTTCTGCTGAAAGGTTCTTATTAAGGGAAGATATGCCTGTAAAGCCGATTCATCAAGTGTCCGTACTGATACCTTTTAGGTATCAATATCTATATTATATATGTATTTGATACTTTAATCCGTTTCGTTTATGATAAAAGAGCAAAAAAGCCTTATAGGCAGCAGAGCGACTGCTAAGAAGAAAGGAAGAAATGATCCATAACAATAGAAGAAGTGATTAGCGGATTTCGGGAAGGCGCAAAGGAAGACCCAGAACGGGACGCATACGCAAATGAGCTGTTTCAGGAAACAATTCGTATCGGAATGGAGCTGAACTGCCAATATCACACCCCGGAAGAGCTTCGGGAAATCATGGGGCGGCTGACAGGCCGGCCTGTGGATGATTCCTTCCGGCTGTTCCCGCTCTTCTATACCGACTTTGGGAAAAACATCCGAATCGGCAAGGATGTCTTGATCAATTCCGGCTGCCACTTCCAGGATCAGGGAGGAATTGAGATCGGGGACGGGACGCTGATCGGGCCTAATGTGGTGCTGGCTACCATCAACCACGACCTACATCCGGAAATGAACCGCATCAACGCACTGGATCGCGGCGAAAAGCACGACTGGTATTAAGAGAAGGGAGAACAAGAAAATGAAGGTTTTAGGGATCAACGGCAGCGCTAGAAAAGACAGCAATACCGCCATCATGATAAAAAAGGCGTTTGAAGAACTGGAGAAAGCGGGCATCGAAACCGAGCTGATCCAGCTTTCCGGCGAGGTCATCCAGCCCTGTAAGGCTTGCTGGGCCTGCGGCGGCAAGGGGAACTGCGTCCATCAAAAGGACATCTTCCGGGAAGTTTTTGAGAAGATGAAGGCCGCAGATGGAATTATTCTCGGTTCGCCGGTCTATTCCGCCAACATCTCCGCCAATATGCAGGCGTTTCTGGAGCGGGCGGCGGTGGTATCGGATATGAACCGGGGGATGTTCCGGCATAAGGCCGGAGCGGCGGTGGCAGCGGCCCGCCGGGGCGGCGCCCTCAACGCCATCGACGCCATGAACCACTTTTTCCTCCTGCAAGAGATGTTTGTGGTCGGCTCATCCTACTGGGCGATGGCCTATGGCCGGATGCCGGGGGAAGTCGCAGAGGATGGCGAAGGGATGGAAACCATGACAAACCTTGGGAAAATATGGCCTATCTCTTAAATTGTATGGCGGAAGGGCAGGGAGCAAAATGAAGAGGATCATCGTTTTTCTGTTGTCAGTTGTAATGGCTGTCATCCTGGCGGCCTGTGGAACTTCCACATCTTCGGGAAGCTCCTCCCTGCCGCAAAGCTCTGCCCCGGAAAGCGTTTCCCTATCGCAAAGCCAGAGTGCGGTTTCAGAGAGTTCTTCCCAAAGCCAGGTGGCAGTTTCATCAAACAGCGCCGAGCCCTCCCCCGGCACAGAGGAACCATCGTCCAGCGCCATCCCCGAAGTGCCCCAGACTCCTTCCGAGGGATCGGAAGCTATTGGCGGCACGGAAACTTCCACAGCAGAGCCCGAAGAACAGGAAGAAGAAAAGGTGGATCAGAAAATTTTAGTCGTTTATTTTTCGGCAACCGGAACGACAGAACTTCTGGCGGAGTATGCCGCGGAAATTTTGGATGCCGGACTGTATGAAATCATCGCGGCGGAGCCCTACACCGATGCTGACCTGGCCTATTACACCGGTGGCAGAGCCGACCAGGAGCAGGACGACCCATCCGCACGCCCCGGTATTTCTGGCGGTGTAGAAAATATGGAGCAGTACGACACCATTCTGCTGGGGTACCCCATCTGGCATGGGCAGGCTCCCCGGATCATCAGCACCTTTTTGGAAAGCTATGATTTTTCGGGGAAAACGATTATCCCCTTCTGCACCTCCCACAGCAGCGGGGTGGGCTCCAGCGCCAGCAATTTGTACAAGCTGTGTTCTGATACAACAAACTGGAGGGACGGAACACGGTTTGCCGGCAGCACATCGAAAGAAGAAATTACGGCCTGGCTGGATACCATGCTGCCCAACCGATAAAACAGGAGGTTTTTGAAATGGCAGAGAAAAACCGCGCAACCTACATCCCCTATCAGGAGCGTTCTGGGGCGGAATCGGTGGTCTATTTTACCAGAGATCTGTCCGCTGAGAGTTTGCGGAAAATCTATGACCGTGTTGGAGGAAGACTCTCTGGGAAGGTAGGGATCAAGCTGCACACTGGAGAGCAGCACGGCCCCAACATTATCCCCCGGCCTTGGGTAAAGGAGCTGGTCGATACCACTCTCCCAGGGGCCGCTATCCTCGAAACAAACACTTACTATGCGGGGGACCGTTACACCACCGAGCAGCACCGGAAAACATTGGAGGTAAACGGCTGGACCTTCTGCCCGGTGGATATTATCGACGAGGACGGAACGGTTTTTCTTCCTGTAAAAGGGGGAAAATGGTTCACCGAAATGTCCATGGGGAAAAATATCCAGAACTATGATTCCTTGCTGGTACTGACCCATTTTAAGGGCCATCAGGTAGGCGGCTTTGGCGGGTCAGGCAAAAACATCGGCATCGGCTGTGCAGATGGGAGGATCGGGAAGGCCATGATTCATACCACCCCCGGCTCAGAAGATATGTGGGACATTCAAAAGGAAGAATTTATGGAGCGCATGACCGAATCGGCCAAGGCGGTGGTGGACTATTTCGGGGAGCATATTACCTTTGTCAATGTGCTGCGGAATATGTCGGTTTCCTGTGATTGCGAGGGGACCGCCGCGATACCCGTTGTGACGCCAAACATTGGCATTTTGGCTTCCCATGATATTCTTGCGGTCGATCAGGCGTCGGTGGATCTGGTTTATGCGCTGAAAGAAAACGACCGCAAGGCACTGGTTGAGCGGATGGAAAGCCGTCACGGCCTGCGGCAGATGACCTATATGAAGGAACTTGGTATGGGGAACGACCGCTACCAGCTTATCGACATCGATCATGAGGATACGGTGATTTCCTTGCAGGAGGCTGTCAAGGATGTGGTCCCCTTTACTGGCGATGAACCAGCAGCCAGATCATGAACATGAGGAAAGGCTTATTTTGTTTTCTTTTTACAGCATTTCTTCTGGCCGGATGTGCCCATTTGCCGGTGAATCAGGAAAATACCGTCTCTATGTCACCGCCAACGATTTCATCTGAAGCTGCTTCTAAAAATGAGATTTTTACAGATGAAAGTTTGGCAGTTGCTGAAAAGGAGCATCCATCGGATACCCTCCCCCCCTATCTGGAAAAATTGGTTTCCGATATTGTGGAGGAGATCACTACCCCCGCCATGAGCGAGTATGAGAAAACCAAAGCCGCCTTCGACTACATGATCACCCATGTGTCCATGGGGGAACCCATTGGCGCGGAGCTGTGGCGGATACACGGCGGCGGTGAAGAGCCAATCCCCTTTGTGGAACAGCGGGCGATAAGTCCCCTGCGCTTCGGGGTGGGGATGTGCGAGGACTACGCCGCCGCCCTCACTTTGCTTTTGCGCGGAATGGGGCTTTCGGCCGAATATGTCCCCGGCCTCACCTTTTCGGCGGAGGGCAACCTAGTAGACCACGCCTGGACGATGGTGCAAATCGACGGGACCTGGTATCACCTGGACTGCCAGCTGGAGGACAACATCTCCCGCCGTGGCTCGGTACGGTACAAATACTTTCTCCGGGGTGATGCCACCCTCTCCGGTTCCCATCGGTGGGGACAAAACCTCATTGATGCCCGCCTGCTGACCGAGGAAAAAAACCGGGAACTGGCGGAAAATTTCTTATTTCCCGCTGCGCCCCAGGACTATCCTACACCGGAACGGCTGACCATTGAGGAAACTTCTGCGCCAGATCTGGACGCCCTACAAAGGGAGGCGGATGGGGAGCTGGCCGCCTGGGAGGCTGAAAACGGCCCACTGCCGGAGATGACGCTGAATACCATTCCGCCGGTCTTTGGTCTGGAGGGCTATGGCCCGGCGGATGAAGGATGATCTATAAAGGAGGATTTCCGTGAAAAAGTTGTTTGTTCTGCTGCTGGTGGGAAGCCTTTTGCTGGCCGCCTGTTCTTCGACGGAGGAGGAAACCGCTTCAACGATACCACAACCGCAGCCATCATCGGCTATAACGCCCAGCGAACCGGAGCCCATTCCTGAATCGGAACCGGAGCCAGCGCCGGAGATCGACAACAGCTGGCAGCTTGACGCCCCGGAAAACCACGGCGTAGATCCTGCGGTGTTGGAGCAGATGCACACAGCACTCATCAACGCACCGGTCTATGCGGTGGTGACGGCAAAGGACGGCGTGATTATCGACGAGTATTACCAGGCTGGCTATGATGAAACCAGCAGATATGCTTTTCATTCCGCCTCCAAATCAGTTACCAGCGCATTGTTTGGTATCGCTATGGAGGAAGGCTATATCGACAGCCTCGACGATCCTCTCTCCAAATATCTGCCCCAGGTGCTGGAACAGGAGGACATCCGCAAGCACGCCCTTACTCTGCGCCATCTGCTCACCCAGACCTCCGGCCTGGAGTGGTATGAATGGGGCGGCAGTTACAGCAACTGGAATGAATTCCGTTCAGCCGAAAACTGGGTGGACTATATCCTCGGCCGGAATCTGGTCTATGAGCCGGGGGCGGTATTCAATTACAGCACTGGAAATACCCATCTGCTGGCGGCGGCGCTGGAAAACGCCACTGGCCGGCCTCTCATGGACTATGCCAAAGAAAAGCTCTTTGATCCGCTGGGGATGGAGAGCGTCGTCTGGGGGACCGACCCCCAAGGAGTGGCCGATGGTGGCAACGGCATCGTCATGACCGCGCGGGACGCCGCAAGGTTCGGCCAGCTCTTTTTAGAGGGCGGCGTTTGGAATGGGGAGCAGCTGATTCCCGCCGATTGGGTGACGGAATCCACCTCGGTACAGAATGCCGGACCTGGGGACAGCACCGGCCAATATGGCTATCAATGGTGGGTGCGGCAGTTTGGCGGATATGACTGCTATTACGCATTTGGAGCCTGGGGGCAGTATATTCTTGTTGTCCCCGAGCTGAATCTGGTGACAGCCATCGCCAGCGAAGGCCCCCAGAACAGCTACGCCTCCCGCGCCTACTTCACCGATTATATCCTGCCCGCCTGCGGGGCCTGAAAGGAGTTCTTATGCGGAAAAGTTTCTTGCTGCTCTTTTGTTCTATTGCGATGCTGCTGGCCTTTTCGGGCTGCAGGGGAACGGTAGCCGCCGGATTTTCCGAAAGCGACCTGGCCCTCACCGTCGCCGGAAAGGAATATCACACCCGGGATAACATCGAAACGGTGATGGAAGTTCTGGGGGATGGCTACCAATACGCCGAGGGAAGATCCTGCGATTACGACGGGCTGGACAAAACCTACACCTACGAAGCCGCCACCTTCTACACCAACCCTCTGACAGAGGGGGACTTGTTGGCGGAGATCTATTCGGAAAGCCCGGAGACCTCCACCTCCAAAGGAATTTCCCCCGGCGCAACAAAGGCGGATGTGTTGGCTGCCTATGGCGACCCGACAGAGCAGGATGAATACATCCTCATTTACCGGGCCTCAGAGGAGATCGGCTCCCCCTCCCTCTGCTTTGAGCTGGAAGGGGACACCGTCACCGCCGTTTTTCTCACCGTAGACCCGGTGTAAGGGAGGGATGGCATCTATGATTGTACTGGAACGACTGAAACACTACGCCAAAAGCGACCGGATTGCTTTGGTGTGCCGGGAGGATAAGCTTTCCTACCGGGAATTGGACGCCCGTTCCGACGCCTTTGCCGCCTGGCTGCTGGATACCTTCGGGGATGACCGCTCCCCGGTGGTGCTCTGCGGGGACAAGGAAACCGGCCTTCTGCCCTGCATTTTCGGCGCGCTGAAGGCCGGGCGGGCCTATGTCCCCATCGACAGCGTGGTACCGGATGACCGGGCCGCCCAGATCATGGCGGATGTGAACCCAAAAGCAGTGGTGGACTTCACTGGTAGAAAACTGGACTGCGGGGCAAAGGTGCTGGCTTTGGCAGACCTGGAAGCCATCTTTTCCACACCAGAGGAAATTTCTTCTGAAAACTATATACCGGGAAACGCCCCCGCCTATATCCTTTTTACCTCCGGCAGCACCGGCCGCCCCAAAGGGGTGCCCATCACCGCCAGGAACCTGGATGCCTTCTGCCGGGGGCTGCTGCCATTTTACCCGGAAGGCAGTGTTGTGCTCCATCAGGTGTCCTACTCCTTCGATGTTTCCGGCTGTGCGGTCTACGCTGGCATCAGCCAGGGGATGACCCTTTTTACCGTAGACCACGCTATGGTTGCCAATTTGCAGGAGTGCTTCGCCGCCCTGGAAAAATCCAAGCTGACCCTTTGGGTGTCTACCCCCTCCTTTGCGGAGCTGTGCGTCCAGTCGGAGCGTTTTGGGGCAGGACTTCTTCCACAGCTTCGGCAGTTTCTCTTTTGCGGGGAGGTGCTGACCCATACCCTCTGCGATACCCTGTCCCAGCGGTTCCCGACGGCGAAAATCCTCAACACCTACGGCCCCACCGAGGCAACCGTTTTAGTTACCACCGCCGAAATTACAGAGGAAATGCGCCGGGACAGCCGCCCCATTCCCATCGGCAAAGCCATCGACGGCGTGACCCTGCGGCTGGAGCAGGACGGAAACGAGGTCACGGTGGACGGCCAGACCGGCGAACTGCTGATCCTGGGCCCCACAGTGGGCCCAGGCTACTTTGGCCGGCCCGACCTCACCGAGAAATCCTTCTTCACCGACCAAAAGACTGGCCTGCGGGGCTACCGCACCGGCGATCTGTGCTATCAAAAAGAGGGATCATTTTACTACTGCGGCCGGGCGGACAACCAACTGAAGCTGCACGGCTACCGCATTGAGCTGGAGGACATAGAGGCGAACCTGCAAAAGCTGCCCAATGTGCAGCGGGCGGCGGTGGTACCGATACGGGATGCCGACGGCAAAGCCCAGTATCTGGCGGCTTTCCTGCTGCTGGCGGAGCCGGATGGGCTTGCCCCCTTGAAACGGGCCATCGCCCTCAAGCGGCAGGCGGCAGAATTTTTGCCCGCCTACATGATTCCCCGCAAGCTGATGGCGGTGGACGCCTTCCCCCTCAATGTCAACGGAAAAATTGACCGCAAGGCCCTGGCCGCCCGATTGGAGGGAACGCCATGACCCCCTATTCCGGCCTGCTGTTTTTCTATCTGCTGGCGCTGCTGCTCCTTCCCGCTGTGGTGCTGGGACTTTGGGGAAAATCCCTAAGAGGCTACAGCTTTGTGTTCTCCGTTCTCATGCTCGTCTTGGTCTTTGGGGAAGGGGGACAACTCCCCGCCCTCATCGCTTTCTATCTGTGGGAGGGTGTGATATTTCTCCTCTACCGCCGATGGTGGGAAAAAATTCCCCTTTGGCTGGTGGTGCCGCTGGCCCTGCTTCCTCTGGCCTTGGTGAAGGTGGGGGAGGTCTGGTCAGCGTTTGCCCTTTTCCGGCTACTGGGGGTCAGCTACATGACCTTCCGGGCGGTGGAGGTGTTGCTGAACCTCCACGACGGGACGGTGAAAAACCTCTCCCTCTTCCAGTGGAGCTATTTTCTTCTGTTCTTCCCCTCGATAAGCAGCGGCCCCATCGACCGCTGCCGCCGGTTCCTCTCTGACCTGGAGTGGGAAATCACCCCGGAAGAATACATAGAACTGCTGCGGCGGGGCGTCTGGAAGCTGGTGGGCGGGGCCTTTTCCGCCATCGTTCTGGGGGAGCTCATCTGGCAATATTGGCTGGCCCCGCTGCCGGATAGAGGTTTTCTGCCCACCCTCTCTTATATGTACGGCTACACCCTGTTTCTCTTTTTCAACTTCGCTGGTTCCTCCAGTATGGCTGTCGGGACGGGGTACATCCTCGGTATCCAGGTGCCGGAAAACTTCAACCAGCCCTTCCTCAGTGTGGACATGAAGGATTTCTGGGCCAGATGGCACATCTCCCTTTCCACCTGGCTGCGGGACTATGTTTACACCCGGTTTGTGATGGATTCTCTCAAGAAAAAGCGGTTTCGCAACCAGCGTACCGCCTCCTACCTGGGGTATCTTCTTACTATGATGACCATGGGGGTATGGCACGGCCTCGCGCCCCGCTACCTGGCGTATGGAGCCTACCACAGCGCCCTCATGTGCCTAAATGAAGCGTTGGATCTGCATTGGAAACCCTTCAAGCGGTGGAAGAAACAGGGCATGGGGCAGATCGTCTGCGTCCTGGTGACCTTCCACCTGTTTGCCTTTGGGCTGCTGATCTTTTCGGGCAGATTATTTTGATTGGAGCGTGAACTGATGGAACAGAAAATTGCGGAGATCCTCGCCGAACTCTGCGGCGTGGAGCCGGAGGAGATCAAGCCGGAGCTGGAGCTTTTCGAGGAAGGCCTGCTGGATTCCTTTGGGGCCATCCAGCTGGTGCTGGCGCTGGAGGAAAACTTCAGCGTCTCGTTGGATATAGCGTCCCTCCCGCGGGAGCGTATCGCCACCCCGGCAGCCATCGCCGCTTTGATTCGGGAGAAGCAGGGATGAGGCAGATGGCAAAGAAGGTTTTCTTCCCCGCAGTGGCGATGGTACTGGCGATTTCCATCCTCTTTTGGGGCGTAGGGGCCGCTGCCATCAGCGCCATACCACCCTGGCGGGACAGCGTAGGAAATGTCAACCATACTGAAAAGATCACCGGGACTTATCTTATGGAGCAGTCCGCCGCCCAGGAGGACACCCTGCTGATCTTCGGCTCCAGCGAACTGCGGACGACGGAGATCCCCACCCACCCCGCCAACTTTTTCGCCGGAAAACGGGCGGGCTTCCAGGTGGACCTCATCGGCCGTGGCTCCTGTCAGTCGTTGATCCATGCCATGCAGATTGCCGCCTCCGGGGACGCCCTTGGGGACAAAAAGGTGGTGCTCATCACCTCGCCCCAGTCCTATGTGGAGGACGGCATCGCCCCCGACCTGTTTATGGCCAACTTTTCGACTCAACAATATCTGGAACTGCTGGCAGATGAGTCCCTCTCAGACGAGGTGAAAACCTACCTTTCCCGGCGGGTGGCGGAGCTGGTGGAGGAGTACAAGGCCCTGCCGGACGCCGCCCCGGTGGATCCGGCAGTCGAAGCGCTGGCAAAGCACACCACAGACCCAACTCTCTTTTCAGGAATGAGAAATGCAGCTCTTGCCCCCTACTATGGGTTCAGCCGCTGGCTGTACGACCTAAAGGACAAGGTTTCAGTGCGGGGTATTCTGGCGATAGGAGAGGACTTTCCCGCTCCTACAGAGTTGCCTGCCATCGACTGGGCCGCCGAGGAAGAATCTGCCATCGCAGAGGGCAAAGCCATGAGCGGCAACAACGACTTTTGGATGCTGGACGACTATTATACCACCTACATTGGCTCCCGGCTGGAACGGCAGAAGGACAGGGAGAACGCCCTCAGCTATTCAGTATCTAAAGAATATGACGATCTGCGGATCCTCTTTGCTATCTGCCGGGAAAAGGGGATTGAGCCGCTGTTTATCCATGTGCCGCTGCACGGGAAATGGAGCGACTACACCGGCTTTGACGCCGGCCGCCGGGCGGAGTATTACGAAAATGTCCGGGAGATTGCGGCGGAATACGGCGTCCGGACGCTGGACCTCACCGGACACGAATACGAGGAATATTTTATGTGCGACACCATGCACCTGGGATGGAAGGGGTGGCTTGCGGTTGATCAGGCGCTTATCGACTATTATTACGACAGTTAAGGAATGGATTTTTGCCCATGCCGCCGCCCGGTACGGCTGGTACCTGCTGGCGGCTCTGGGGCTGCTGGCGTTTTGGCTCTGCAGCCCCGAGGGGGAGATCACCTTTGTGTACAGTGCGTTTTAAGATAGAGGAAGCTTGTACTATTTCTGAATGCGAAGCAAAGCCTAAATTACTCTTTTATTTTTGAAATATGCCATTGGAACCAATAGTGGTTTTAATGAATTTTCCCGCCCTATAAAAAAGACAGATTGATATGAAATGACGCCCTTCGATTCTGCTGAATGTAACCAGCAACCCAGCTACCAGTAGTTCACACAAGACCTTGTAAAATCCGCCTCCATTGCGGATGGCCAATCAAGGGCCTTGAAGATGAACTGCTGGTAGCTCTTTTTATTCACCAATGGAAAGAGTTCCTATCCTTTGTCAATTACCCAGTCCCCTGTTCCCTCACCATCTACAAATATGATAAAGGGGATTACAGTCATGCGCTGGCTGGTGCTAAGTTCCGAATCCGCTATGCTGACCCAGGCGTTAGCGCCCAGGTGTGGGAGGAAACAACCAAGGCAGACGGAACCATCACCATAGACCCGCTACCCGCCGCCGGCACACTGGTGATTGGGGAACTGGAGGCGCCTCCTGGATTTGAAATCGGGGAGGTATCCTCCCAGTTTGTCGCCATGGAAAATGTATGGCGACGAGTGGGTCTACGACACCGATGGCTGGACCGCCGTGACCTTTAACAAGCCCAAGGGCGACTTGCCGAAAACCAGCTGGTAACATCCTGAAGATGCAAAAGTGGGCCTCCGGTATGGAGGCCCACTTGCATTCCGTTATATTCTTTCTTTGACCCAATCCAGCAGATCTTTCTCTGACGCACTCGCGGCGGCAATTGCAAGGATTGCAGGGGTGCTGCAACTGCGGACTCCAGTTGGGATAATCCCACTGACAGCAAAATGGGAATCATATCAAGTTTATATGCAATCCCATAGGAGGCCACTGCGTCAGACCCATAAATGCCAATATAGTTGTTTAGTACAATGTTGGATACACTCAATAGCACCGTAATGAGAGCGCCTGGGATGCCGATACTGACTACACTGCGAATCATAACCCCATTCGGCGAAAAACGTTTAGGTGTCCATGGCACCAACTGATTGCCCTTGCGATCTTCACAAATCATGCAGAAAATGTAGTAAATCGCCGCACACACAAATCCTAATGATGTGGCAAGCGCGGCGCCCGCTGTTCCCCATTGAAAGATTGCAATGAAAACATAATCCAGCACCATATTGATTGCGTTCCCAAGTACCAGTCCTATCGTGCCTTCCTTAATCATGCCCACCGAACGGAACAAATGAACAAATCCATTTGCCATCATGATAAATGGAGCGCCGAGGAAAATCCATTTCAGATAATCGCAGGTATGGGCAATATTATCTGCGTCTGCGCCAGAGATTTTTGCCAATAGCTGCAAAAATGTCAGTCCCAAGGCCAGAACAGCAATGCCCGCAATGGCCATGGCATATACACAAAAATTCATGATCGTGCCGGATTCCTCTTTCTTTTCCTCACCCAATAATCTGGCAATCACGCTGCTGCCGCCCATCCCAAAAACACAGGCAATCGACATGATGATAAGCAATATAGGGGCGCACAGTGTTACGGCGGCAATCATGGCCGGTTCCTTGGTCAAAGAGACAAAAAATGTGTCGGCAAGATTATAGACCAGTGTGGTAAGTTGTCCCAGCATAGCGGGCAATCCAACCCGCATAATTGCTTTGGAGCTGTTCTTTTCTTCAAAAACAGACGGCATATTTACCTTTCCTCCCTTGAATCTTCTTTAACTATATCGTATAATCAATTCAAAAAACAAGACATATGTCTTGTTCGGAGGATTCCATGGAAAGAATATTTGATGAAAAAAAGGAATAGAGCAAGCGGCTTTTCACCTACATTGCAGCGCAAGACAGCTTCAAAGGATTTTGAATCAAAGTGAAAGTGCTGGATTCGTCAAAAAGATTGGGAAAGGGGCATACAAGCTGTGTGAAATAGAATAACCTTTACAACAAATCACCCTAGTAAACTCACTGGATATTCTCAATATATCGCTCCAATGTTTCCAAACTCCTTGGATATGGCAGCGATATATCTAGGATACCCTTTTTGCATAGGCGTTCAAAAAGCTCCATGACGATTGGCACATTCAGATTTGTTTTATTTAAAGCTGAATGATTTCTAAAAACATCTGTGGGTATCCCCTGAAAAAGCACACTTCCTTCATGAAAAAGTACAATTTCATCCGCCCACTCATAGGCATAATTGACATCATGTGTTGACATCACAACAGTTATTCCATTATCTATCATTTTATCTGCAATTTGGTTGACCATATTGGTATGTTTAGGGTCCAGCGCCGCAGTAGGTTCATCCAAAAAAATGACTTCTGGATGCATCACCAGAATATCAGCAATCGACACCTGTTTTTTCTGTCCGCCGCTTAAAGCGTGTGTCGGCTTGTGCCGGAACGGTGTAATTTCCAAGTCTGCGATAACTGTTTCTACCTCTTTTTTAGCCTGCTCCTCCGATACCCCCAAATTTAAAATCCCAAAAGAAATTTCCTGGTAAACGCTGGCGGAAAAAAGCTGATTGTCAGGATCTTGAAATACGATTCCGACCTTGCTCCTTAATTCCAGCAGGCTCTTTTTATCATAGACAATTTCTTTTCCATTAAAATACAATTTTCCCTTTTGCGGTTTGCAGACCCCCGCACAGCAGAGAAAAAAAGTAGATTTTCCGCTCCCATTCGCTCCCATAAAAATAATTTTGCGACCGCGTTTCAATTCTAAGGAAAGGCCGTTTAAAGCATAAGACCTTCCCTCGTCATATGAAAAATCCAGATTCTCAGCTTTTAAAATAACGTCTGTATTCATAAAATCACCTATCCTACCGCATTGTGCGGTACAAACAGAAAAGCGCTCCTGGTGGGCGCACAGAATTTCATCGTCATGGCAGATATCCAAACATAAAAGCCAACATGAAATATGAATGCGTTGGATTTCCAACGCTAAAAGATGCTCCACACAGTGAATGCCAACAGAGCTGCATCATATGCGACGATAGCGGCGACCACATGCCTTTTGGGAGGTTGACTTTCGGATAAAACCCGGATCGTTCCATCATAGCATCTGGTTTCCATTGCAATATACAATTGATTGGAACGGAGCATTGCGCGCATCATTAAAACAGAACCCAGCATGCCAAAGGATTTGATTGATGTCCTATAATCCTTATTTCCCAACCGGCAGCTTTGCGAGATCGAAATCGCGGAAGCAGTATTTAACAAAATAAAAATAAACCGATAAATCAACAGCATTAATTCGATGATCAGTTTCGGGCAATGCAGTTTGCGCATCACCTCCAAAACATCCGGAATTGGCGTTGTCAACGACAAAAAATAGAGGCATGAAACGGCCGCAAGAGCTGTCAATATCAATTGCAGCGCATATACAAACGAAGCCCGGCTGGTTGTGATATACCAATTGCCCACAGGAAATGCAAACAAATCCAATGGTGTCTGTTTGATATGGAACATAATCGCAGCCGTACTAAAAAATAGAAATACCAGTGGGACGGTGAGCAACCTCATATAACGCGAGACAGGGACTCCACCCTTAAAAACGGTAAGAATCCCTGTGCTTGCCAACACAATACATGCCACTGCAATGGAACGGCTTGCTACACAAATGCAAAGCGTAATAACCGCAAAAGCAAATTTTTCACCAGCATTTTCATATCTAAGCTTTGAATGATAACAAAGCTCATCCATGATCATGATCACAATATCCTTTCACCAGAGAATGATTGCTCTCTTTTTGTCCATTTTTTCCGTTCCACAAACCGGCCCATTACAAAAGCGATAATCCCCACGCCAATCCCCGTCTGGATACAGAAGAATAAGCTTTCGACCTCTCCCGGAAGCTCCCCGCCGATCAGCGCCTCCAAAACCGGCGTCGCCCACGGCTCATAAGAGGAGTTCACTTCCTCTACTACGACACTTCCGGCATCATCAGAGCCGCCAAATTCGGCGTCCTTTAATACAAACAACGGAACCAGCGCCATGAGGAAAATCACAAGAATTCCTGCGATTACTTTCTTTTTCATATTATTTCGCCTCCTGTAAATATCCAATTGCACAAAGCTCCGGCTTTGCATAGGTTTCAAGTCCGACAACAATGAGCACGGTGATAATCCCCTCAATAATTGCCAGCGGAACCTGTGTCGGCGCGAATACAAGCAAAAACTTGCCAAAAGCGGCGCCCGCCGTCGTGTCCGCGTGATGGGCCAAAGCCATCTGACCTGCTGTCACACAATATGTAAATAAATCTCCCAAGGTAGCCGCGAGAAAGATTCCGGCCTTTTTGTTTACATTTAATTTTTTGCAAAGCATATAAATTCCAAAAGAAACAAACGGGCCGGCAATTGCCATGGAAAATGTATTTGCTCCGATTGTGGTTAAGCCGCCGTGCGCCAATAGAATCGCCTGAAACAGCAACACAATCAGCCCCAAAATGGAAACAGCAACAGGTCCAAACAGGATCGCGCCAAGACCTGTCCCCGTCATATGGGAGCAGCTGCCCGTCACAGATGGGATTTTCAGAGAGGAAATTACAAAGATGAAAGCGCCCGACATTGCCAGAAGCGTCATAAGATTTCTATGCTCATGCAGTGTTTTTTGAATGGACAAAAATCCTGCAATCAGAAATGGGATACATAAAACGCCCCATGAAATACAATACCCAGCTGGCAAATACCCCTCCATAATATGCATGGCATTGACTGCGGGGGTGATACCAAATACAAGCGCAAAGGCGCTTGCCCATACAATCAGCTTCCTTTGTTTTTGACTCATCTTTTTTTGTCTCCCTTCCCATTTCTCAGATAATGTAAAAAGCCTGTCAGATCACTGACAGGCCAACAAAACAGGATGACTATCGTAAGCCAACCTGCTTCCACACACGGCCATCGTTCGTAACCTGTGCCAATCACATATACAAGGCAGGTCTTCTGACTTGGGCTTCATCACTGCATTTCGCCTTCCCGGTTTTACCAGTGGCGCGAGCAAATGCAATTCTTCCCTTACAGCGGCGTGACCGTGTGAGATTTTCACTCATCTTTCCTATTCTCCTGCGTTAAGCAGGCACCCTGCATATTGAATTCTGGAATAAGTATATCAATGTGGAAAAGGTTTGTCAATACAGAATTTACTATCTTCCATGTTTCTGCATCCCCCATATTGATCGTGGCCTTTATTATGACAACGCCCTTTATTTTTCATATCCGAAGGACAGGCCTCGATCGATTCATACTGCGAAAGCAAGTCGCGCATCTGGCGCATGGTCATATTATGGCAAGCTTCCGGCGTAATTGATTGGTCATATTGGGCCAAGCGTAAATACATCTCATATTTTCCTAAAGAAAGCCCACATGCATGAGCGGCCGAAACGTCCTCCAAGTTTGTTCTCCTGCATGTTCCCCCATACTGTGTTGCCACGACGCTGTTTTCCAACCCTAAAAGCAGTTCATCTGCACGTGGAGAAGCAACCGTAACCATCAACGCAGCGTCATGAGCCAAGTAGGCTTGCAGCCTGTCGCTTTCCACCAACCGCTCCACTGCCTCCAAATAATTTTTCCCAGTCAAATCAAGGTCCATCAAAAGCATGCGCCCATCTGCATTTTTCCCCTCCGCCGCGGTTACGCGGTCGAGCTGGTTCAACGTCAACTCGATAGATGGATTGATATCCACACTGATATAGGAAACCGGCGCGGTAAACACATACCAGTTTCCAATTCCCAAGCAAAGAAACAGCCCGCATACAATAGTCAGACGCCTGACCGCTTTGGAACGGTATTTTTTCTTTTGATTGCACTGTGAAAAGCAAGCGGCAGCGGACCGTCTCATTTGATCTGTCGCATGAATTTGTGCAAACGCCTGACCAATCCGCTTATCCAACCACGTCACCTCCAAGCTCCTGCCTGAGCAATTCCCTTCCCCTTGATAGAAGGGTGTACACGGTGTTCTCTTTTTTCTTTAGAATGCTTGCGACCTCACGGACATTGTACCCTTCATAGTAATACAGATAAATTACATCCTTATATTTTTCCGGCAATGCCAGCACCGCTTCCAGCGTCTCATATTGTTCTGGCGAAACGCTTGCGGCTTCCTCGGACAATACCTCCAGCGGCACCGTCCTGCGATGGAACAGGCTTTTTAAAAAGTCTTTACAAGCGTTCACTGTCACTCTGATCAGCCATGCTTTTTCATGCTCCACACTTTCAAATACAACGCCACAAAGGACGTATTTCAGAAAAACCTCCTGAAATACGTCCTCAGTATCCGCATGATTTTTCAAATGCAGGAGGCAAATCCTGCGAATCATGTCTGAATATAATTCTATTGCACGACTTGTCTCCTGCTCTGTGCGCATATGGCCCCCTGTTGTTTGTCGACCGCTGTCAGTTGAATCTGCCTCTCCACCTACAGCCGCCTCTAACAGCTGCTCTGCCGCCGCATCCCAAGCCTTCCCCGGCGAAATCACAGACGCCGTCCCCGTCTTCATCTATAAAACTGCCGCATCCCAAACCTTCCCCAACGAAATCGCAGACGCCGTCCCCGTCTTCGTCAACAAAGCAGCCGTTCACACAGGCGTTTGCGGCACTTGACTTTGTATAGCAGGTCTGCCAATAGCAGCTGCGCCGAACAGATGGAGTATTTTCAGCCGCAAAGGCTGGTACTGTCAACCCAAGCATGGAAAAGCACACCACCACGCAAGCCAATAATCTCTTCATGGTTAAATACCTCCTGATCAAAATTGGAATTCACTTATTATACGACGCAGCCAGGTAAATCCTTGCATTGAATGGAAAAATTTTTATTTGGTATTTTCTCTATAGTAGCACACCGTTTTTCAAACTCAAGATACAACGCATAAATTCCCTCATTTCGAACGCCGGCGCAAGCTCATACTTTTATGTCCGCTATGCAGCCATTGTTTGATGTGCTATAATAACCGCAAAGCGGTTATTATACACCTTATGGCCAGGGCGATACGCGGGCGCGGCCCGCTGCCGCCCCGATGGCCAATTATACCATGCCGCTTCGCGGACATGGTATAATAACCGCAGCGTGGTTATTATACCGGCTTATGCCCAACGGCTCGCCGCTTACGCGGCAACCGCCTTTTGATGGGCAATTATACCATGCCGCTTCGCGGACATGGTATAATAACCGCAGCGCGGTTATTATACACCTTATGGCCAGGGCGATACGCGGGCGCGGCCCGCTGCCGCCCCGATGGCCAATTATACCACGCCGCTTCGCGGACATGGTATAATAATCATAAAATGATTTGGGGGCGGCTGCAATCAGTTCCTTTGACAATTGGTTTGATCGTGAGAGCGGTTATGCGCCGCATATTGTCACAAGGCGTATGCTGCTAAAAGCATGTGCCTGCGGCGGTATGCCCATCCAGGATGGACGTACCGCCATGGTCGCCGGTGTTTGCGGACAGACGCGGCTGCCTGTCTGTCCGTGTCCCGTCTGCCACAGACTGTATGCGCGGCTTGACGGCGGATTTTTGCCGCTGGACAATCCTTTGAAATTTCGTATCGCCCTGCCCTGACAGGATATATCTGGAATCTACAAAATAGTTGTTAAAAATTCGTTTAATCAGCTCATTTACAAAATGTATCCTTTTCAGTATAATAATGTAAAAAATGAGGTTATTATAATGAAAGGGTTTTTATTCAAATTGATGGCACTCGTGGCAATCATTTCTTTAATTGTGATGCCTGTTTATGCTGATCATTCTGCCGACAATGACGTTTTAGGAACTGATGATGAGGATGAAAGCGCCTTTTCCGATTCTTATTCAATGGATGTTCGTGAAGTAAACATTGATACTGGCGAAGTGAGCGAATTTTCTATCGATGTACCTGAACCTCAGATACAGCCGCTTTCCGATGAAGAATCACCTTGGGAACAAATTGTCCGCTTGGCTGGCGCAGAAGGAAAGCATCCTATGGAATATCTGGCTGATTTGCAGGCCGATATGCCAACCCCCGCCTATGATTTTACTGGTACAAAAACACGAGTCAAAGATACTACCATATCCCCCTATGATGGGATCGTGTATTTGGGATTAACCTACAGTAACAGCAATTTTGAATATACCGGGACAGGCGTATGGATTGCCAGCAATAAAATATTGACTTGCGCCCATAATTTGGAACCTATCGGCGGAGGAGCATCCATTTCCAAATTGAAAGTTATTACAGGCAGAAATGGGGCTGCTTCTACTTGCGTGAGCACAGGTTCAGGTTCCATGACCTATCGTGTTCCTGCTTCATGGGGGAAAAACGGCAGTTTTCCCGCCGGAGACGATTATTGTATTATAACGGTCGAAAAGCCAGGAAAGCACGGCACGTTTTCTTTAAATTCTTCCCTGTCTTCTTCAAAGACTTATACGCTTTGCGGATATGAATATATATCCGGGAACAATCGCTATCAGACTAAAGACAGCGGCTCTGTTTCAGTAAAGAGCGGAAGCAACTCAAAGCAATTAACATACAAAATTTATGGCGGTCCGGGGCAGAGCGGCGCACCCATTTATAACGGTACTTCCGTCGTTGGAATTCATGCATATGAGATTCAAAATTCCAGCGGTGAATATACAAGCAACAGCGGTACAAAAATAACTCCAACTGTTATCAGCTTTGCAAAATAATGCTTTATATAATAAAAAATCCAAGTTGGAGCGGAAGAACTTTATTTCGCTCCAGCCCATGGTGGTGAACTTATGAAAGGCAGGTTGATTTGTATATTATCTGCCGCCGCCATATTGTACGGCTGTGGATTTTCCGGAGCCTATGGCGGCAATATACCCGCAGGTATGTCATCCACTGGACAAATAATGCTGTCCAGCGATCCGTCCGGTTCCGTTGCTATTCATTCATCATCTGTATCTTCCACAGCAGAGCAATCCTCCGCTGCAAAATTTTATTCTTCTACGGGGGAGTTGTCCATACCCGTTTCCTCCGGCGGCTCTGCCATAGCGGCGGCGTCTTCGGCCGTTTCCAATGGCAAAAAGGAAAAATATCCCATTACATTTCAAATCCGCGACCCAAAGGGCCGGCCGCTCATCAACGCAAACGTCAGCCTGTCGCAATATACGGACCATGGGCTGGAAAGCGTATTTCAGAGTAATTTTTCCAAAACAAAATCCGATGGAATATTTATGCTCCCGGGGCTGTTCGAAAGCGGGGCCTATCAGGCGCGCGTCACCCTGCGGTCAGATTATGGGCAAGCGATTGCTGAAGAGTTTGATATCCTTCTGCCGGGAGATGACATGGGAGTTTTCAACCTGTACTTAAAAAGCAGGATTGAAAGCCCTCCCGAGGAGGAGCGTCCGACGCATGTAAATCTGGTTGTGAAGGACGAAGCGGGTAATCCGATCCCTGATCTGTGGCTGTTTGTCACCGACGAGCCTGTTATTCTGGAAGACGGATCCATCCCCTCTATTGGAGGCCCTGCTTATAACTACTGGGGATTTACAGATCAAAACGGCACCCTTATCCGGTGGAACGCAGATGTGTGGAATACCAATACCATTCCACTTAAATCCACATGCGAAGTATATAAAGGGGTAGAACCTGTTGATATTTCATCCATGGAAAAGTTTAAAATGGGTAAATTCGGATATGAAATCCCTGATTTAGGGACGAAAATCGGAGAATTTTATTATGAAGTTCCCGATTTTGACCATTCTTATGAATACACATTCGTTCTATCCGGTTATACAATCGATTGAAAAAATTTTTTCGCAGGCTTTATGGCGCGCCTTTTGGTTGGAAGGGCGCGCTTCTTTATTGTCCGCGCAAAAAGCCGTCAAAACCGCGCCGCATGGGTCAAGCCGTACCAGTCGCCACTTTTGCCGCGGCGCATAGTATACAAATGTGAGCAACACTCAGCGGCGGCAGTATAAGGGTGGCGACAGCCTGCAAAACAGCCTGCGTATGACGACCTGCTGCTTTATATAGACCCCTCCGCCGGAGGGCAGCAGCTCTCCGGCGGAAAAGTCCTCCAATTCGGCCGGACTCCTACGTACATCGGCCGCTGCCTGTTTTTCAGGTATCCTGCTGCTTCACATAAACTGCTTCAGATGAAACAAAGTCCGGGACGGGCGCGTATAACGCACCCGTCCTGGACTTTGTTCTCCTAATTTTCAGGTATGGGGCATCTTATCTGTAACAGACATCTGTATTCATTCCAACCACCCCGGCCTTTAATCTCTAAATCAATTGCTGCCTCAGAATACTGAGAATCTTCTTTTCCCGGCGCGACACCTGCACCTGGGTCATTCCAAGGCGCGCCGCCGTCTGTACCTGCGTCATCCCGGAATAATAACGCAGCTCGATCAGGGCGCGATCCTTATCTTCCAGTTTTTCAACCACCTGATTCAGAGAGATCACATCGGCAAGCTGATCCTCTGGTGAATCAGCCGGCAAATCAATCTGTCCGCCACCATCCTCGTCGCTCTCTGTGAGGGACAGCGGCGGCGCGGCGGCGCAAAGCGCCTCGACAACCTGTTCCTCCGGCAGTTCCATCGCCTGCGCCAGCTCGCTGACGCTCGGCTCGCGTCCAAGCGCAAGCGCGAGCTGTTCGCGCATGCGTCCAATCCGCAGCGACAGCTCCTTGAGTGTACGGGACACCTTGACTGCGCCGCCATCGCGGAACAGCCGCCGCATCTCACCAAGAATCACCGGCACGGCATAGGTCGACAACTTGACACCACGCTGTGGATCAAACGCGTCGACCGCCTTGCAAAGCCCCATACAGCCTGCCTGGAACAAATCATCATATTCGATCCCGCGCCCTTTAAAACGGTGCGCACAGGAATGTACAAGCCCAATATTTTCAGATATCGTCTGTTCACGTCTGGTATCGACACATTCGATCACGGGGTTCATGCCTCCTTGCTGCGAATGTCTCTTTCCAGAATCACCGTCGTCCCCTTTCCCTCCTTTGATGTCACTTTGACACGGTCCATGAGGCTTTGCATCACCGCAAAGCCAAGTCCCGCGCGCTCTTCCTCGGGAGCGGTCGTATACATTGGCTCCATCGCCTTTTTCACATCGGGAATGCCGCAGCCCTTATCACGAATTTTAATGGAAACACGGCTGTCCGGAAAAATATTCGCTGTTATGTATACGATCCCAAGCGTGTCCCGGTAAGCATGGACGATGCAGTTTGTCACCGCCTCACTGACGGCTGTCTTGATGTCGGAAAGCTCCTCAATCGTTGGATCAAGCTGCGCGATAAACGCCGCAACCGCTGTGCGGGAAAAGGCCTCGTTGACAGACCTGCCTTCAAACTGGAGCTTCATGGAGTTACATGCTTTCATTTTCGTCCCCTCCGGTCTTTTCTATATGTCCGGCCGTCACACGCCGTTCGGGCTTGTCCATCACCGACAGCCGATCCAGCCCGGCGAGCATCATCACCTTTTTCAGATGCCCCGCAATGTTGACGACCCGCAGCGAACCGCCTACCTCCTGCATCAGCTTATAGCGCCCCATAACAAGCCCTATCCCGGAAGAATCCATAAACGTTACATCGCGAAAATCAAGCTCCAGCGCGCGCGCCTGCGCTTTGAGCACTGCGCCGTCAATCGTCTCGCGCATTTCCCGCGCGTTGTGGTGGTCAATATCACCAATGATATGCGCCGTCACCAGCTCGTCCGTCAGATCGATTTGAACAGACATCGTTTTCATACGTCCTTTCATCGCGCGCCGGGCATGGCGCGCGTGGTTCGGCAAAAGCCCAGGCTGCGCGCACCGCCAGCCACGGCCCGCACACCGGCAAAAAAGCCCTATCCATAGGATAGAGCTTTTGGGGCAAAAAGGATGTCGAAGCATGACGTGCAAACATATTTCATCCAACATCCACAAACCTGGCGCGTACCTGAGAAGCGAACAGCAGCGACCCACAGACGACGACTGCGCCTGCCTGCGCCGACGCGACTGCCTGCGCAAGATTTAGCGCCTCGTCAATGCCATGCGCTGCCGAAGCGCGCAGCCCCACTGCGTCAGCGCGTACCGCCAGCTCGTGCGCGCCGAGAGCGCGCGGGCTTTCCGGAGTCACGCACAGCACGCGCGCCAAACGCGGCGCGAGCGCCCCGAGCAAGCCGGCGCTGTCCTTATCGGCCAACACGCCGACTACGCCGGTCACAGGCCGGTCTCCAAGCAGCGTCAACGCTTCCGCGAGCGCACCTGCGGCCTGCGGGTTGTGCGCGCCGTCGATGATCACGAGCGGGTCGCGCCGCACGATTTCAAAGCGTGCCGGCATACGCACCCCGGCAAGCGCATCCGCGATCATCCGCTCGTCCGGCAGATGTCCGATGAGCGAAGGGAGCGCCTGTTCAGCCGCTGTAATCGCCGTAACAGCGTTTGTAATCTGGTGCCGCCCCAGGAGCGGCAGATGCAGGCGCATTCCCTGATATGCAAAGTCCGTACCGTCCAGCGTCATCTTTGCATCGCTGACTGCACCCGGATTGCCAAAGGAGAGCACGCATCCCTGCTTTGCACACTGCTCCATAATCACGGCCAGCGCATCCAGGTCCTGTTCGCCGCAGGTCACGACCGGGATGCCCGGTTTGATAATGCCGCATTTTTCAAAGGCAATCTCGCCAAGCGTACCGCCGAGCACAGCCGTGTGATCCAGTCCGATGCGCGTAATCACAGAGACAAGCGGGCGGCTGATCACATTGGTGGCGTCGAATCGGCCGCCGAGTCCGACTTCCGCTACGACTGCGCTGCATCCGCTGTCTGCAAAATAGGAATAGGCCGCCGCAGTGATCAGCTCAAACTCTGTCATGCCTCCCACCTGTTCGGCGAGCGGCGCAATGCGCGTCATCTCGCGCGCGAGCGCCTCGCGTGCGATCGGTACGCCATCAATCTGGATGCGCTCACAGAAATCGGTAATAAACGGCGACACGGTCAGCCCTGTGCGCAGGCCCGCCGCACGCAGGATGGCCGCTGTCATCACCGCGGTGGAACCTTTGCCGTTTGTCCCTGCGATATGCACAATGCGCAGGCGCTCCTGCGGATCGCCCAGAAGCACCATCAGCCGGCGCATCCGGTCCAACGTCGGCGGGCCGTTAAAACGCTTGCGCGCGTGGATATAGGAAACAGCTTCCTGATAAGTCACAAATCATACCCCCTGTAAGACTGCAAAAGGCGCTTTCCACACACGCCCAAGACCAGAAAGCCGGGACGAAACTTCGTCCCGGCTCAGATTGCGGCTGCCAGCAGGGCCGCCTCTACTTTTCGCAGGGCTTCACCGGCCGCAGCCCTCCATTTTACAAAAATGCGGCGATGCTCTCCTCGACCTTCGCAAGCCGCTCACGCGCTTTTGCAAGCTTGGCACGTTCGCCGTCAACCACCTGCGCCGGCGCCTTGGCGATAAAGCCGGGGTTGTCCAGCTTGGACGACAGCGCCGCGATATCCTTTTCACAGGCGGCCTTCTCACGTCCAAGGCGCGCAAGCTCTTTCTCCCGGTCTACAAGCTCGTCCATCGGGATAAAAACGCGCGCGGCATCGGTCACAACCTGAACGGAACCGTCTGCATCAAAGCTGTCGCCAAGCTCCACATCGGATGCGAACGCAAGGCGCGCAAAAAATGGGCGCCCCTGTTCAAATACAGCCTTATGCGCCGTCATGATAAACAGACGCGTCTTTTTCGACGGTGGTACGTTCATCTCTCCGCGACGGGCGCGGATGGCGCGGATAACCTGCATAATCATCTCAAAATCGGACTCGTCGGCGGAGAAGTCGAGCGCAGCGCCGGCCTGCGGCCACGGCGCGACCATGATGCTTTGCCCATCGTGCGGCAGCGCCTGCCAGATTTCCTCGGTAATAAACGGCATAAAGGGATGCAGCAGCTTGAGCGTACCGGTCATGACATACACCAGCACGCGCTGCGCCGCTTCGGATGTTTCACCGCCTGTCTGCAAACGCGATTTGCACAGCTCGATATACCAGTCGCACAGAATATCCCAAATAAAATCGTACAGCTTCTGCACGGCCAGGCCAAGTTCGAATTTTTCAAGGTTGTCCGTAACCTCGCGCACAAGCGTTCCGTATTTCGAAAGAACCCACTTATCCTCGATATTGAGCGTCTCCGGCAGCCCCGGTTTCACATCGTCCGACAGATTCATCAGGATAAAGCGCGATGCGTTCCAGATCTTATTTGCAAAGTTGCGCGACGCATTTACCTTTTCATCCGAAAAACGCATATCATTGCCCGGCGAATTGCCCGTCGCCAGCGTAAAGCGCAGCGCGTCCGCGCCGTAGCGATCGATGATCTCCAGCGGGTCGATCCCGTTGCCCAGGCTTTTTGACATCTTGCGGCCCTGCGCATCGCGCACAAGCCCATGGATCAGCACCGTTTTAAACGGCACCTCGTCCATATGCGCCAGGCCCGAAAAGATCATGCGCGCCACCCAGAAAAAGATGATGTCATATCCGGTGACAAGCGTATCCGTCGGATAGAAATAACGCAGTTCCGGCGTATTATCCGGCCATCCGAGTGTGGAGAACGGCCACAGCGCGGACGAGAACCATGTGTCGAGCGTGTCGGGGTCCTGCTCCAGCTGATGCGAGCCGCACTTTGGGCAGGCCTGAGGCGTTTCGCGGCTTACGACCATTTCGCCGCAGTCGGGGCAATACCATGCGGGGATGCGGTGGCCCCACCAAAGCTGGCGCGAAATGCACCAGTCCTTGATGTTTTCCATCCAGTTAAAGTAAATCTTATCAAACCGCTCCGGAATAAAGCGCGTCTGCCCGCTGCGCACAGCTTCGATCGCTGGTTTTGCCAGCGGCTCCATCTTGACAAACCACTGCTTTGAAACGCGCGGTTCAATGATGCTGCCGCAGCGGTAACAGGACCCGACATTGTGCTTATACGGCTCCACGGATTTGAGGAAGCCGCCCTCCTCCAAATCCTTTACAATCTGCCGGCGGCATTCCTCCCGTGTCAGGCCCTGATATTTCCCGCCGTTTTCATTGATGGTCGCGTCGTCGTTCATAACGTTCACGACAGGCAGGTTGTGGCGCATACCAACCTCAAAGTCATTCGGGTCGTGCGCGGGCGTAATCTTCACAACGCCTGTTCCAAAGTCCATCTCGACATATTCGTCGGCGACAATGGGAATTTGTTTGTTGACAATCGGCAGCAGCACCATCTTTCCAATCAGATGCCTATATCGTTCGTCGTCCGGGTGCACCGCGACGGCTGTATCGCCAAGCAGTGTTTCCGGCCGCGTCGTCGCAATTTCAAGCACATCGTCTGTACCGATGATCGGATAATTGATGTGCCAGAAAAAGCCGTCCTTCTCCTCATACTCCACCTCGATATCCGAGATTGTGGAGAGGCAGTGCGGGCACCAATTGACAATACGCTCGCCGCGATAGATCAAGCCCTGCTCAAAGAAACGCACAAACACCTCGCGCACGGCGCGGCTGCATCCCTCGTCAAGCGTAAACCGCTCACGCTGCCAATCACAGGAGGAGCCAAGCTTTTTAAGCTGGTCAAGGATATGGCCGCCATATTCCTTTTTCCAAGCCCAGGCACGCTCCAAAAAACCTTCGCGGCCGAGCTGCTCCTTTGTCACGCCCTCCTGACGCATCGCTTCAACAATCTTGGCCTCCGTCGCAATCGACGCATGGTCGGTCCCTGGCAGCCAGAGCGCCTCATAGCCCTGCATCCTGCGCCAACGGATCAGGATATCCTGAAACGTCTCGTCAAGGGCATGCCCCATATGCAGCCGCCCAGTGATATTCGGCGGCGGAATCACAATTGTATACGGCTTTTTGTCCGGATTCGGCTCGGCGTGAAAATATCCGCCATCCTGCCAGAACCGGTACGTTTTGTCCTCGACCTGCTTGGGGTCGTAGACCTTGTCCAACTGTTTCGGCATATCTGTTCCTCCAGTGTCCGTTTATACACAGTCTTGCTTCATAATTTTATATTATAGTGGATTTTTCCCGGAAATACAACCGCCAGCGCCGGCCGGCATAAAAAAATACGGCAACCTAAATATAAAAAGCAAGCCTGCGCCCAGCGCAGGCTTGCTTTTTATATTCAGCTTTCAGACCAACCAGCGCAAACTGCATAAACGCAGCGCCTGTCCCACTGTTCGCGGCGCAGCCTGTAAAAGCGCAGCACCTGCCCCGCTGTTTGCGGCGCAGCCGACTAAAGTTTTTTGGCATACCTTTTTTTCAAAAAAGGTATGAAGTTTTTTGGCATACCTTTTTTCAAAAAAGGTATGAAGTTTTTTGCCAAGCTTTTTTCAAAAAAGCGGGCGTCCTATTGATCAATGTAGACCAGCGGGTCGATCATGCGGCCGTCTACACGAATCTCGAAGTGCAGGTGGTTGCCGGTGGAATTGC
Organism: Anaerotruncus colihominis; assembly: GCF_010206195.1. Lineage (GTDB taxonomy): Bacteria > Bacillota > Clostridia > Oscillospirales > Ruminococcaceae > Anaerotruncus > Anaerotruncus colihominis_A. Next base: position 169,259 of record NZ_VIQT01000010.1, read on the forward strand.
CGGTGGAACCGACATTTGCGATCTTTTCGCCCTGCTTCACAGTCTGGCCAACCGATACGGATACCGAGCTGTTGTGTCCATACAGCGTGCGTGAACCGTCCGCGTGACGCAGGATCACACAAATGCCATACTCGCCGTACCAGCCCGCCTGTTCGACAACGCCCTCGGCCGCCGCATAAACAGGCGTACCATACGGCGCGGCCAAATCGATACCATTGTGATGCGGGTAATCATAAAAATCCGCCGACAGCCATCCGCCCTTGAGCGGACGTACAAATGATGTTTTCCAGGCGCTTCCATCGGCAGTCTCGCTGTAGAGGATCTTCGTCCCACGCTTCACGACCGCATTTACGGGCTGCGCCGTCTGTTCCGCTTTAATTGAAACCACCTTGACGGCACGGTCGCCTTCAAAAATCACCTGAGCTTCTATCTTCTGTTCTCCGGGCGTACCGCTGCGCACCGGCTCCTCATAGCCCCGGTAAATACCCGGCAGGTCTATATAAGAAGTTTCAAATGGAATTTTCTGTGTCGTTGTAATGGTGCGCGTCACACGCGTCGGTATCTCGAGCGCCTGTGTGTGTGTTGCAAACAAAAAAACGCACATCACAGCAGTTATAGCCGCCGTCTGTTTTTTCATTCTGTTATACCACAGCGGCAAGCCCTTTTGGGCTTGTCTGCCGCAAAGCGGCAATGAAACCGGCAACGCCGGTTTCGGCTGTGGTGTAACATGCGCAGTCCGCTGCTTTGCAGCGGCCGCCGCCGGATGGCGGCTACAAACGGCTTTGCCATTTGTATTGCGCATATTATACCATCTTTTTGTCCCATTCCCTGCTGTCTTAACAATCGATTCGACCGCAGGTTTCTCCATAAATCATCCTCCTTGCAAGAAATTTGCATCCTGCCACAAGCAGTGCGCCTGCACGCTTACAGCAAGTACTTTTGATGATAACGATCAAATATGAACAAATTGTGAATATTCAAATTTATTCATATAAGCTTTACGATATTGGAAACGCTTAGATCGCTGGTCTGCCAGCTCTCTGGTTATGCTGGAAAAGCAAGCCGTCGCAGATTTTGACTTTAACGCTTGAATTTAGGAGCGCATTGCAGTATGATGATACCATAGTCTTATCTGTGGAGGGTAACACATTGTCACAAATATTGGAAGATATCAGCCTCTGTTTGCAACAGGGCCGTGCGCCTGCTGTCAAGGAACATATTACACAAGCCATTCAGGAGGGCCTGACCGCAGAGCAAATTCTTGAGGGCGGTCTTTTGGCAGGCATGGGCGTAATCGGCGAAAAATTCAAAGCCAATAAAGTCTTTATCCCTGAAGTCATGATTGCTGCGCGCGCTATGAATGCCGGACTTGAATTGTTAAAACCACTGTTGGCTGCCGCCGGCGGCCAAACGCGCGGTACCGTTGTGCTTGGAACAGTCAAGGGGGACCGGCATGACATTGGGAAAAATTTGGTAAAAATGATGCTCGAGGGCAAGGGGTTAAAGGTTGTCGATCTCGGCGTGGATGTTCCCGCGGCCCGTTATCTCGCGGCTGCGGACGAGCATCAGGCCAATATCATCGCCTGTTCAGCGTTGTTGACCACTACTATGAATGAAATGCGCAATGTGGTCAGCCTTGTCAACGAATCGCCGCTCAAGGGCAATGTACGCGTCATGATCGGCGGGGCGCCAGTTACGCAGAGCTTCTGCGATGAAATTGGCGCGGACAGCTATACGCCCGATGCCGCCACCTGCGCGGAGGTCGCGCTTGGATTCTGTCAAAAGTAGCTTTCAAGCCCGCATATACACGATTTTATTATAAATGAAAAGACACCGCTGTTTCCAGCGGTGTCTTTTTCAATATTTATTGGAATTTCTTTCCTTCAAATAAAACGCGCTTTTTCAAATCCTCCATCAGTGCCGCAAACTGGGGCAAATCGAGCGACTGCGCGCCGTCGCACAGCGCGTTTGCCGGGTCGTTGTGCACCTCTACCATCAAACCGTCCGCACCGGCTGCAACAATCGTGCGCGCCAGCGGCGGCACCAGCCATGCATGTCCTGTCGCATGGCTCGGATCGACAATCACCGGCAGATGAGTCAGCCGCTTGAGCAACGGTACGGCGGATATATCAAGTGTGTTGCGCGTCATCGTTTCAAAGGTACGCACACCGCGCTCGCACAAAATCACGTTTTGATTGCCGCCGGACAGGATGTATTCGGCTGACATCAGCCATTCCTCCACCGTATTTGCAAGGCCGCGCTTGAGCAGGATCGGTTTATTGCAATGGCCCAGTTCACGTAGCAGGTCAAAGTTTTGCATATTGCGCGCGCCCACTTGGATAACATCGACTTCGGAAAACAAATCGAGGCAATCCGCATTCATGATTTCTGTGACGATTGGCAGGCCGGTTTCGCGTTTGGCCTCCAAAAGCAGGCGTATCCCGTCAGCATGCAGCCCTTGAAACGCATACGGCGAGGTACGCGGCTTGAAAGCGCCGCCGCGCAGAAGCGTGGCTCCGCTCGCCTTGACCGACTGTGCAACATGGATGATCTGTTCCTCGCTCTCCACCGAACATGGCCCGGCGATCACCTGGAACAATCCCTCTCCGATCTTTACATCCCCGGCTGTGACATAGGTATCCTGCGGATGAATTTTTCGATTGACCGCCTTATATGGCTCACTGATACGTTTGGCGCTTTCAACTATGTCGATTGTTGCAATATAATCCGCGTCAAGGCGGGAAGTATCGCCGATCAGACCAATGATTGTATGCTGCGTACCCTCGCTGACATGAGTTGCAAACCCTTTGGCCTGGAATGAATCGAGAAGCTCCTGCACCTTTTGCGGTGCGGGATTCGGTTTTAGTACAAGAATCATGGGAATCCCTCTTTTTCAATTTAAAGCTTTTAACTATTAAAGTATAGCGCATCATATCAGCTTTGTCAAGCAGAGCGCCGCCGCCATACAATATAGGAGAAACGATTTGGGAGGGATTTTAGTGTCCAACAGTATACAAGCAGCATCAGCGCGCAACTTCAATTCCATCTTTCTTGGGCTTGGACTTTTGCTCGTGGCCTGCGTTCTCATCCTGCCGCTGCTTGCTGGAACACGAAACGCATTTCGATAAATAAATTCGTCTGGGGAAAGCGACGCTTTCCCCAGACGGATATCTCCTTTTTTCGGCCGGCAGCTCGGAAATAAGACCGGCTATTCATCGCTTCACAGCTATTTTCCTGCACGTCTGCCCACTTGCCGGGCAGACGCATTTTTAACAAACGGCCCCGCGCTGTGGACGGCACGGGGCCGTTTGTTTATCGACGCGACGGCAAATAAAGTCCCGTCGCATCTGTTTTCGCAGCCGCCTCCTTTGGCTCCGCCGTCACCGCAGTCTTTGAAACAGACGCCGTATCGACTGCTTTCTCCGCAAGGATATAAGTGCCCGGCGTGCGGGTACGTACAGTAAAGATCGTATCACCGGAATCATTCTTACCTGCTGTGAAATAAGAGGAAACATCTTCAAGCGTTCCATTCGAGACGCGGTAGAATACCACGTCCTTCGGGTTGACGGCCGCATCACCGTCGGCGTCAAACGGATTATAGATCACAATGGCAGGCGCCGTTGTGGATGGTATGGAGGGGTTGATCTCAAACGCATACAAAAACGCATTCTGATCATCAAACACGTCAGCGAATGCGCAGTCGTCCCAGTCGGTTGACAGACCCGCATAAAAACTGTCAGGATCGGAGTCGGCCATATATTGCAGCTTGGCTTGCGTTTCAGACCCGCTTTCAAATGTGACGACATTCATCTCGTTAGCGACCGATTTGACAACGCCTCCGCTCGCAAATACCGCAGTACTTAGGGAAAATGCCGCCAAAAGCGCCGTGGCTGTGCAAAAAAACTTTTTCATATTTGGAAGTGCTCCTCCTGTTCATTGTTAAAATATTCCGCTGTGCTCAGTATAACGGGATATTGTGAACAAAACATGAAATATAGAACATTTTTCCATGAAAACAAGCAGCCAGGTTTGGATATTGACGCGCGCAACCTCTTTATATCCTGCATAAGATAAGGTGGGAGGCGATGCCATGGCGATGAATCAAAATGGACGGCCGCAGGGTGGAATGCAGCGCCCAAGCGGCAACCGTTCAATGATGCAGGGGCGCTCCATGCAGGGAAGGCGCCCTGTACAGGGGCGTCCTATGGGGAACGGACCTATGCAGCGTACAAATACACCACGTCAGCCGGGCGTACTCGGCAGACTGATCAACACAAACGACCCTATCGGTTCTATCAGCAAAATTGTCAATATCTTAAAAATCCTTGGATAACAAATTGAGCGGGAACGACATGGCTTGAGCTAAACCGTTCCCGCTTTTCGTGCGTCGGTCAGAAAGGTCGCTATTGCCCGCTGTGGAACGTGAGCAATTGCTGGATTGTCCGCAAACCGCGGATGAATGCAAGGCAAAAAGCGTAGGAATCCTGTTCGGATTCCGAGGTTTTTTAACGTAACATTCGCCCTTGTTTGCAGAAAAAGACGGTATTTCCGATTATTCAAACAGCACCTAGAGCGTGTTGGCATGAGTTGAAATTGACGCATTTTGAGCAGAATTTTTGTCCTGCCAGGCAAAAATTTGCCGCACTCCTTGGTGGAATGCAAAAATTTTTAACGACGCAGGGCGGAAATTCTGTCAAAAGGCGGCGGTTTCACACTCGTGTCGACGCGCTCCAAGCCCCAGGCATTGCATCCAATGTACAGGCGTGTTAAAATAGGAGGCGAAAAGGATACAGATCGTTTTCACATGATCATTCAAGGTGAGGTTCCGGCATGATTTTTAAGCGATATGGTTTGATCGCGCACCGCGGCCTGCATGACCGCGCGCGGGGGGTCCCTGAAAATTCGCTCCCTGCTTTCGAATGCGCTGTCGCCGGGGGATATGCGATTGAATTGGATATCCATTTGACAAAGGACGGACAGGCGGTTGTCTTTCATGACGACACACTTATGCGGATGACTGGCAAAAGCGGCAACATTCAGGATCGCACCTATGCCGAGCTGCAAACGCTGGCGCTTGATGGAACAAACTGCCGCATCCCGTTATTTCGGGACGTACTGTTGTGTGTGAACGGACGCGTCCCATTGTTGGTCGAATTGAAGAATAAGGGGCTGCCAGGCGCTTTGGAGCAGACATTCATTCGGCTTATCCGCGACTATCCAGGTCCGTATATCGTGGAGTCATTCAACCCGCTTACCATCTGGTGGCTGCGCCGGCATGCGCCTCAGATTATCCGCGGGCAGCTTGCTTGTATGGAGTACGACGGAATACGGCCGGGACTGCGCACCTTTATTTTAAGCCGGATGCTGTTTAACTGTCTTGCACGGCCGCACTTTATTTCGTATCGCCTGAGCGATATTACAGAACGCCTCTCCAAAAAGTGCAGGCGCCAACGCATTCCGCTTTTATGCTGGACTGTGCGTCAAAAGGATGAATTTGACAAAGCCCGCCGTCTCTGCGACGGCGCTATTTTCGAACAGATCCGGCCGCCCCTCCGATCTTTTTGAAAACACAGCCTGAATCCACAGCAAAAAGCACCCTTCACGCCGTCTTTTGCCAGCGCAAGGGTGCTTTTTTTATTTAGTCGCGCGTATCAAGCACAACCGCGCCATAGCCAACCGGACGCGTCAAAAAAACGCCCTCCGCTAACCCATAAAGCTTACGCATACAATGCTTCGCTTGCCCGCGCGATGTAAACAGGCCAAAAACTGCCGATCCGCTTCCCGTCATCATAGCTCCGGATGCTCCGCAGGCCAACATGACAGCACGGATTTCTTCAATTGCAGGCAGCCCGGCAACCTCGCTGAGTACATTACACATCTCCTTTGCAACCCCTTGCAGATCTGCCTGCTCCAGACAATGCACAAGGCGCTCCGTATCAGGATGGCGGCGCGCGCCGCTGCGATCATACCTATGATAACTTTCAGCAGTTGAAATACCAGCCGCCGGCTTCGCAATCAAAATATGGCATGACGGAAACGCCGGCAATGTGGAGAATTCTTCCCCAACACCGCGCGCACGGCGCGTTCCGCCCATGATACAAAACGGTACATCCGCGCCGACTGTCACTCCGATCCTGCAAAGCGTATCTACATCCGCGCCAACGTTCAACAAACCGTTTAATCCCACCAGCACGCCGGCGGCGTCCGCACTTCCTCCAGCAAGTCCCGCTTCTGATGGAATCCGTTTCTGGATGTCAATGGAAATCGCTGTGTCCGGCCGGCCGAACCGCTCAAAAAAACGGCTGGCCGCAATATGCGCATAATTTGTTTCATCGCAGGGGATACGCGGCTGATTGCAGGATATGTAAAGGCCCTGTCCGCTCATGCGCGAAATCGTAACCGTATCACACAGGCCAACCGACTGCATCACAGTATCAATATTGTGATATCCATTTTCACGTATGCCCGTGATATCCAATGAAAGGTTGATTTTCGCAGGTGCTTCGACCACAATCGATTTCATCCGCAAGCCCCCATTTCCTTTGACTGTATGTTCATTGCACCACAGCGGCAAGCCCTTTCGGGCTTGGCTGCCGCAAAGCGGCAGCTAAACCAGCAGTGCTGGTTTTGGCTGTGGTGTAACATGCGCAGCCCGCTGTTTTGCAGCGGTAGCCGCCAAATGGCGGCTGCAAACGGCAAAGCCGTTTGCACTGCGCATATTGTACCACAGCGTCAGCGAAACTGGCAAAGCCGGTTTCAGCAGCGGTGCAGCATGTGCAACCCGCTGTTTCACAGCGGTCGCCGCCGGATGACGGCTGCAAACGGCCAAGCCGTTTGCCCTGCGCATATTGTACCACAGGCGGTTTAAATTGGAAAGACTTATCTTGATTTAGAAAACAAACGAAACAGCTTAACTGTGTGCACATCAATTGCACGCACTGGACACATCTCCTGACAGCAGAAGCAATGGATACAGTTTGACAGATCGATTTTTGCTTTTTTATTTTCAATCCGGATCGTCTTTGCCGGACAACTTTCCGCGCAGCGGCCACAGCCCACGCAATCGCGTGGGCGCACATGCGGACGCGGCGCGAGCTTTGGTTCAATCCTGCGCACCACAGCGGCGAGCGGCGCAGGAATATTATTTGTGAAGTCGAGCCGTTTGGAATCAGGCGGCAAAAAATCATCAAAGGGCGGCGGCAGAGCATCGCCCAGGATAATCGCCTGTGACCAATCCTGTGGGCACAAGCCTCGTTCGATTGCATCGGCGACTGTAGGCACCTGGCGCGGCGTCAACCCGATCAAATGCGCCATTACAAGATCAAGCGCATATAAGCCGTCGAATCGCGCGGCCGCAGTAAAACCAAGCGGCCGCGCACGGCCGCCAGTCGGACCGTTTCCTTCCATTGCCGTCACCGCGTCCACGATCGTCAAGGCCGGCCGCACCAACAACGACAAGTCTGTCAGCATCCGCGCAAACGCGTCTGTATCCGGAAAGCGATAATGCAATTGGGGCTTGAGCAGCCCCGGAATACATCCAAACAGGTTTTTTACGCCACAGGAAAGCATAGTCATGCAATGGGTTTTCAGTTTGCACAAATTGATCACACAGTCCGCGTCTGCCACCGGATCGATTATATCAAATGTACGGCAAAGAGCTGCGTCCGCTCCGCGCATCTCCCGCGAACCAACCGCGGTATTCAGCTTAACGCCGCATTTTTTCGCCACGGCTTCCATACCGGTCGCCGCATAGGACGCTGTCAATAGCTGCGGCGTATACAGCCCGCCCGGGCTGTCGGCGATGGTAATATCGCGCACACCCATCGCCTGAAGCTGGTATACAACCGCTTCAACAAGCGCAGGATGCGTTGTGGCGGCACGCTCTGGGCCGCAGCGCATAATCAGATTTGGTTTGATCGTAACACGCACATCCGGCGCAATCTGAATATTTAACAGTTCAAAATGGCGCTGGACTGCACTTCGCAGATCTGTTTCGTTGTAACTGTCTGTATGGAGAAATGAAAGTTCGGACATGGTACATCTCCTTTGGGCAGGGCGGCGCGGCCCCGCGCGCAAAGCGCGCGGGAAGCGCGAAGGCCCGCCCGATCATCATGGCGCTTTGCCAAACCAGCTGCGTTGATGCTTGTATCAACGGCAAATGATACATCTAGCCAAGGCGGGGCCTTCGCGCCGGCGCTGTCCCAAAGGGACAGCGCGCCGCGCCGCCTCCTCCCATCCCTGTTAAACGTATCAGATCACCGTCGCACTGTCGACACCACAACGCGCGACCGCAATCTGCACATCGCCGCAGACCGAGCGTGCAAGGTCCGCAAGGTACGGCACGACAAGGTTTTCCGTGCCAAAATGGCCCGCATCGATCAACGTGACGCCGCGGTGCGCAGCGTCGAGCATAACATCATGCTTGATATCGCCCGTTACAAGCGCCTGACAGCCTTTTTCAACCGCCGCATCAAGCAAACTGCCGCCCGAGCCTCCGCAAACCGCGACGCGTTCAACAACCCGGCCGCCGTCACAATAACGTACGGCTGGTAAATCCAGCATCCGTTTAACATAATAAGCAAATTCCGGCGGGGCCATCCCGCGTTCCAGTACACCGGCGCGTCCCATCCCATCAGGAGTACGCGTCAGTTCCAACACCTCGATTTCATTGAGTGCGAGCTTTTGTGCGAGCAGATCATTGACGCCGCCTTTGGCGATATCAAGATTTGTATGCGCACTGATCACAGAGATTCCTGCGCGAACCAGTTTCCATACAAGCGTATCAGATGTGACTCGTTTCATCGCATGGAAAATCACCGGATGGTGCGTCACAATCAAATTCGCGCCTCGCGATACGGCCTCGTCAATCACGCTGTCCGTCACATCGAGCGCCACCAGCACGCCGCGCACCTGTTCATTTGGATCGCCCACCAACAGACCGGAGTTATCAAAATCCAGCGCCAGTGTAAAATCTGCCGCCGCGTCAATCGCGGCATAAACCATTTGGACAGTTGCCATTTTTATATTCCTCCCTGTTCCAGACACTTGATCAGCGCCTCGTATCGCTCCAGGCGCATATGTGAAGCAGCAGCCTTTTTTAATCCCTCATACTGCTCCCGCACAAGCCGTGCCGCCTTGGCGACGTATTGGCGTGCATCCGGGCTGTGATCATCAAGCAGCAAACCACACAGCGCAAACGCATCGTCTAGCTCGCAAGGCGGCGCGCCAGTATAAGAAACTTGCATAACGGCATATGGAAAATCTCCCGATACAACGGCCGTTTCCTTTAACACCACAAACCCATTTTGATACAGGCTGCGCCGCAGGCGGTCCGCCTTTGTCATCGGCTGTAAAATAAAACGCAATTTTGGATCGCGCGTCCAAGGCTGCGCATCAATGATTCCCCAGATTGTTTCGCCGCCCATACCGGCAATTACAATATCCTCAACCTCGCCCGCCTGAAGTCCCATAAGTCCATTGCAGCAGATCAAGCCAACCCGATTGCGCACACCATATTCAGACAATGTAAAAGCCGCCTTGGCAAGCGGCTTTTCATGGACATCGCATGCATATCCGCCGGGAATCTGCCCGCTAGCTGTGAGCCATGCAATCAGATAGCCGTGGTCGCAGCCGATATCAGCACAGCACACGCCGCGGCGCACAAGCGCCGCGGCTGCGGCCAGCCGCGCGTCCAGCTTCGGCAGGCGGCGCGCCATTAGTCTTTCGTCCCGTTGAGCTGCTCGAGCAGGCGCGCGCAATCTGCTCCATGTACTTCGCAGGCTTGCTCGATTGTTTCACCGCGCGATGAGGGGCAGCCCAGGCAATGCATCCCCATTTCCAAAAAATAGCGCGCCAGAGATTCGTCATTGTCGAGCACTTCGCCAACCAGGGAATCCTTTGTATACTTCATTGTTTTTCCTCCGTTTCATATCATTCAGGGGTCTGCGTCAGGCCCTCCGCCTTCACGAGAAATTTTATGCCCGCAAATACATGTCGAGCCGATCGTCCTCTAAAAATGCGCTGCGAGATGGATTTCCTTCCGCACGATGGATGACACCCTCTGTCAGATCATACAGAGAGGACCAAACTGTATCCGCACCCTTGGTGCTGTCATATTGGCAGAGAAATCCCATCTGCCCGGACAACAGCGACTCGGCAAATTCAGGGGTATACGGCATGCCGGTTTGAAAAGCATTCCGCAATGTCTCATACCGGCAGTGGGAAAACCAGTCGTCCACATCTGTGGGTTGATAGATCTGCATATCCGGATGATTAAAATGATTTGTTGTAAACACAAACGGCTGCTCCGGACGCGGCCGAAGCACTGCAATATGTTCACAATTGCACTCCACCGCGGCCAGGTCGCCGCTTTGGTCAGCGAGGATCAACACCTGTGCCGAGGCAATTGGCAGCCGGTGCAGCATCGCAAGCGCCTCCTGGGTGCTGGCGCACGTCTCAAGCAGGCAGCGCACAAGCATTCCCGCGCCAAAGCCCGGCTTTTGGCAGACTGGGCATATAAAGGTCATACCGACAGCCAATCCGCATTCGTTAACGCCATCCTCAATTTCTGTCCAGGCCGTCGTGTTGCCGATAAAAGCATATGCGTGTTCCAGCGTGTAAAAGGCGCTGTCGCAAAATGGCGCGATGCTGGCGAAAAAATCGCTGTTTCTGCCAAGCATTGTTTTTCCATCCGCACAAAACGCAAAACAGGAACAATGTATTTGAGGCGCAAAACTGTACATTGAGAGTAAAAACGCTGCAACTGTCTCACGATCCAGGTCCGCCCCATCCGCCATGCCCCAAATCTCGTCGAGAACAGCTGGATAAAACGCCTCATACAGCGGGATGCTGGCACGTGTAAAGGTCATCCGCGCTTTTGACTGCTGAAAATGCGTCAATGGATTGATTCCCTGCGCCCGCAGAGCCTGTCCATAACACAACCCTGCTTCATAATGCGTACCACTCCATCTGGAATGAATCATAAAACGCTCCCCTTTGTCAAAATGAGAGCTAACGTTAACCCTTAGATAGAGCGTACTTCATTAAAAAATTTATGTCAATGAACAAACTGTGAACAATTACAGCCGCCAAGTCAATCCGACAAAAAGGCCGCCGTTTGATTTAACGGCGGCCCTGAAAAGCTGTTCCAGAAAAAATTACTGGTTTTCCTTCATCTTGGCAAAGCACTCGGAACAATAAACCGGACGGTCCTCCCGCGGCTGGAACGGAACCTTGGCTTCGCAGCCACAGTTGGCGCAGACAGCGGTGAACATTTCCCTCTGGGGTCTGGCGTTGTTCTTGCGGGCGTCGCGGCAGGCTTTGCAGCGCTGCGGCTCATTGACGAAGCCGCGCTCGGCGTAGAACTCCTGCTCACCAGCGGTGAAAACAAACTCGGATCCGCACTCTTTGCATGTTAATGTTTTGTCTGTGTACATTTTGGTTACCTCGCTTAAATTTTTGGATTTACCCGCTGGACTGAGTGGACCGAGATTGAAAACCAAGCTCTGCCAATGGCGCCAAAGGGTATTATATGCAATCCCTCTCGGGACTGTCACGAAAAAGGGGCGCGGACACGTCAGTCTAGGGTAAATACGTTCCGCAGCTTTCGCCGCACTCTTTGCAAGGCGTTGTCAACAGCTTTTGTAGAGGAACCGAGTTGCCTGGACATCTCCTCATAGGAGTAGGAGCTGAGATACAATCTTAATACCTGCCGTTCAAATGGGGACAAAAGAGTTTCAATCCGCCGGTTGCGCGCAGCAGATTCCTCGCTTGCAATCACCAGCTTTTCCGGATCTGTCTCCGGCGAAACCGCAGCAAGCAAATCTTCTGGAATTTCCCGCCCGCTGAGTGAAAGGTAACTGCGCATCGGCGCGTTTTTGTCGCGCATGTGCGCTGTCACCGCACTGAGCATCTTATTGTTGACGCATACAGCCGCAAATGTCCGAAAACTACCGGCCGTATCCTCCCGATAATTGCGCACCGCCTTCAGCAGCGCAATCATTCCTTCCTGGTAGACATCGTCAACATCCATAACGCCCCGCGCATAAGCGCGTGCACGCATACAGACAAGCGGTGTATAACGCTCTATCAAATCAGCCAGCGCCTCATCGTCGCCGTTTTTAGCGCGTTGGGCCAAGGTTTCGTCGGTAACGGCAAAAGATGCCGATATCGCCCGATTTGTCATAGCCGTCTTACTCCTCCGCCCGCCTGTCGCGACCAACCGAATTGATAAAAACATTATATCCTGCGCGGGACATTTTGTCAAGCTTATAAAAAAATACTGGGGACATAGGGGGCATTTTTTTGACGAATTCTCCAAAAACGTGGTACGGAATGATTCAGTCGCGGATCGTGATGTCGCGCAGCCACTTGAATCCGGCGATCCGAAACAGCGATATAATTGATTTCAATATTTCATCGCATTTGAGCACCAGGAACACCGCAGGCGCCGGCCAGCCAAGGCCAAGACCTGTCAAAAAGCCAAGCGGCACGGCGACAAGCCACAAAAATACAACCTCGCAGACCAATACAAATTTGGCGTCGCCGCCCGCGCGCAGGACGCCCACCATACCGATGACGGCCAACGATTGGAAAAAGACAATAAGCGCCCCGACATGCGTAATGCTGTGTGCGATGGCAATGGTATCGGCGGAGAAATCATAAAATGAAATCACAACCGGCCCAAGCAACAAAGTGACGACCGCTGAAAGAACGCCAAACATAACCGCAATCGCCATAAAGGTGACAGAACGCTGCTTTGCCTGTTCATATTCACCCGCGCCGATCGTGTTGCCAACAACCGTCAGCGCGGCGTTGCCAACGCCGAAGATCGCCACTGTGACAAGCTGGTTCAGCACGGTATAGATACTGTTTGCCGCCACAAAATGCGTACCCATGCGCCCGATGACAACAGCGACCATCGACGCGCCCATTCCCCACATCAGCTCGTTGCCGATGACCGGGATGGAAATAAACACATATTTCCTGTATAATTCCCGGTTGCTTGGCAACAGGTCCCTTAGTGAAAAACGGATTTTATTTTCACGCCACAGCACATAGGTAAAGGCAATGGCAAACTCGAAGCAGCGCGCCGTCAACGTGGCGATCGCGCCGCCGCGCACCTCAAGACGCGGAGCGCCGAACTTTCCGAAGATCAGTACATAGTTGAGCGATGTGTTGACAATGAGCGACGTTAAATAAACGGCAATTGAAATATTGACTGTTCCGACGGAACGCAGCATCATAATTGCAATATTGGCCATCGCATAAAGCGGATAGGACCAACCCAGAATGCGCAAATATTGCACGCCATAATCAATCACGGCCTGTTCTGTCGTAAACACACCCATAAACCGCTCCGGAATCAACAGGGCGACCAGCATGAACACAATCGATATGGCAAATCCAACCTTGAAGGTAATTGCCTGGACCCGTTTAATCACAGCCGTATCGCGCTTGCCCCAATACTGCGAAATCAACACATTCGCGCCGCCCGCAACGCCAAAACAGACGACCATCAGCATAAACCAAAGCTGGTTTGCAATCGACGTGGCCGACAGCTGCACCTCGCCAAGCTGCCCGATCATCAGGGTATCCATCATTGAAACCGCTACGGTGATGAGGTTTTGCAGGGCAATCGGAATCGCGATCGCGGCTGTCGTTTTATAAAAGATTTTATCTCTTACGAATAATGTCATTTGTTTCCTCTCCAAAACAGAATCACAAAACCGAAAAAGGGGCGGGCCGTTTTGGCCCGCCTTTCATACCCATGAATCCCTGCGGCGCACGTTTATTCAGTGGCGTAGTCCGCGGCAATCTGATCGACAACATCCATGCCTTCAAATACAAATCCAAATACGGTATGCACGCGGTCAAGGTGCGGCGTTCCTCCTAATTGTTTGTACGTATCAAGCACAGGCTGCATCGATGCGGCAAAGCTGTCCGGCAAACCGGCGTCTGCTATCTCCTGAATTTGAGCATTCAGCTCTGTAATACGCGCCTGAATCTCCTCGTCGCTTGCTCCGGAGGCAACCATCGCGTCGATCTGCTTTTGACCGACCTCAACGATGCGGTTCATATAAGCTGAAAGCAAATATTGCTGCTCGTTCCCCTCGAGGCCGGACGCGGTCTTGGCCTGCACAATAAAAAACTGGCTCCCGTTTGTATTCACCCCGGCGTTCGCCATGGAAAGCGCCCCACGGAAGTTATAGGCATAATCCGAAAACTCATCCTCAAACGGCGCGCCCCAAATACTTTCACCGCCCATGCCGGTGCCGGTCGGGTCGCCCCCTTGAATCATAAAATCGTTGATAACACGGTGAAAGGTCTGGCCATCATAATACCCTTCTTTGGCATGGGTCACAAAATTTTCAACGGCCTTTGGCGCGATATCCGGAAAAAGCCGGATCTTTATAACGCCGGCATTCGTCTCCATCTCGGCAATTGGACAATTGGCGTATTCGCCCGTTCCATCTTGCATCGCCTCTATCCGCGCGGCAATTTCTTCAGCCGGCGGCAGCGGGTCGATGGAAAGCGAATCGCCGGCCCCAGCGGCGTCTGCGGCAGGCTGTGACGAAGCCGCCCCGGAGGATGCCTGTGCGGCGGATGAGGATGCCGACGCCGCGCCGGCTGGCTCTGTAATGGTGATCTTAATAATCTGCGCCAGATTTTCGTTTGCCGCAGACGACGCCCCAGATGATACAGCCGACTGCACAGCGGAGGAGGTAGAGCCAGACGGCGCGGACGACGACGCGCCATCGGAAGCGCCGCATGCGCCCAAGCCCATGGCCACGGCCGATGCCAGCAGCAAAGCGATCAATCGTTTCATAAATATCTCCCTTATCTGTATGGTTTGATTTTACAGTATACCATAGTTTACCCCATTTCACAAGGAGTCTTCTGCAAACTATTCCGCATACGCCAATAAAACCGCTGGTGAAACCCGCGGTTTTCCCACAATGCTTCCGCCTGTTATGTATCTCCCACCTATTTGCGTACCAGCGAACGTGTGCAATCAGAATGGGACAACTGCTTTTCAGCCGCTTCAGAAAAAAGCGCGTCCATAATTTTGCGGATCTGCTCCTGCCTCCACGCAGGGAAACGTTCAAACACTTCCATATATCTGCTGAAATCCCGGCGTGTACGGTCTTTGATGATCATTCCAGGCACTTCACTCTCCCGAATCAGCTCCAGCACGGTGGTGCCAATTGAACTGGCGATATGTTCGAGCGTTGCCTGTGTCGGATTATCCACCAGCCCGCGTTCGAACCGGCTGACATACGATTCACTCATAAAGCATTCGTTTGCAAACTGGCTTTGTGTAAGTCCGGCCTTTTTTCTGTATAATCTGATTTTCTTGCCTACCATAACCCCTATCGACATAATATGCACCCCCTGCATATCTACAATACAGGAAAATTCGTGGTGTGATGCGCCCAAATAATCCGTTCTGACCATTTTATAATCCTGGCTTGTGTATTTGACACAATTATAAATCATTCGTCTATGTATCACATTATAACAATCATATGGACATTTTTCCAGTCCCATTTTTTACAAATTCTGAGCCTTCTATCCATCTATATCTCCTCTTTGAGCATATATCGCCCAGGAATATATTTCATATGCTTTGTGGATATTTCACATTGTCCAAAGCGATCTTTGCAAATTGCCGCATAGTTAAAAGAGCCTACGCCGGACTCAGGCGCTCCCTCCCCCATGCAGGGGCAGCCCGTCAGGTATAGGTTCTTTTAAAGCTCACTTATTTTTCCTTCAGCAAGTCGCGGATTTCTGTGAGAAGCTTTTCCTCATTGGACGGCTTCGGCGGCGAAACCGCTTTTTCAGCTTTGCGATGAAACCGATTGATCCCCTTCACCATACAGAACACAACAAAAGCCATAATCAGAAAATTCAGAACTGCCTGGATAAAATTCCCGTATGTGATGGTCGCCCCTCTTATGCTGATGTGCAGATCCGTAAAAGAATTCTCCCTTACAAGAATCCCGATTATCGGCATTATGATGTCGGCAGTCAGAGAGTCGGCAATTGCTTTAAACGCTCCGCCGACAATGACTCCAACCGCCATATCCATAACGTTTCCTCGTGCAATAAACTGCTTAAATTCGGAGATAAATCCCAATCCCTTTTCTTTTACATTCATCGATTGTCCTCCTGTTTTTTTCAGGTTTTCAGCTCACAAGTAGGTTGTTGATGAACAAAGCCGCGCCAAAAACAAAAGCGTTTTTTCAGCGAAGAAAACAAAAAATGCAGGCATCCTTTTGGATTCCGAGGCTTTTTAACGCAGCATTCGCCCCTGTTTGTAGAAAAAGACGGAAATTTTGATTTTTCAACCAGCCCCTAACGAGTATTTCTGCAAAACATGCCGGAACAAAGCGCCTCCGCTCTGGCGGCGGTTTTGTCAACATCCCCACAATACAACTATAACACCTGCGTCCATATACCGCAACCGTTCATTTCGCAACAGAATACAGCCGGACTATTTCTGGAAAAAAATCAGGGCTTGTTTAAAAATAGCGGAATTGCCGGATTGTTCGCAAACTGCGGATGAATGCAAGGCAAAAAAACACAGGAATCCTTGGATTTCTAGGCTTTTTAACGCGATATTCGCCAGATGGTTTTCTGCGCGGCAATGTGGTTCCCCACCTGTACGAACGCCTGAATGGTATAGGCGATGGCGGCCGTCTTTCCCTTTCCCCTAAATCCCATTAACATAGTCGCACTACACGCTGCTTCTTTTACAATGTCAATCCTGATTTTAAAAACCTTTCTTTCTATGTTGTAAGCATATCTGCCTAATTGTATAATAGGTTATAGAAATCACTTGTAAATGGAGGCGTTTGTATGATGATCTCAACGAAAGGTCGTTATGCACTGCGGGTAATGATTGATTTGGCGGAACATCAGGGGGAGGGCTACATCCCTTTAAAGGAAATTGCACAGAGACAGGAAATTTCGGAGAAATATTTGGAATCAATTTTAAAAGTGCTGGTGCGGGAACATTTTCTGATCGGCGTGCGTGGGAAAGGCGGCGGCTACAGACTGAGCAGGACGCCCAAACAATATACGATTGGGAGCATTATCCGGTTGACGGAAAACTCCCTGTCCCCTGTCGCCTGCCTGGATCCACACGCGCTGACCTGTCCCCGCGCCGCACAATGCCGCACTCTTCCCATATGGAAAAAACTCGATCAGGTTGTGAATGATTTCTTTGACAGCTATACGCTTGCCGATCTGGCGGAGCATTCGGAAAGCGGCGGCGATTTTGTAATTTGAAGCAATATCAGCATATGGCTACGGCTTGGTTTCGCTATTACTCACAACTGGATGATATGGCCTGCGAGCTGCGGGAGAGTGAAAACGGCTACGGCTATTTTTCGGATGGTACGGCATGAACTTTACAGGAATACCAGAGCTTTCGTGGAAGTATAGCTATCCCACA
Source organism: Anaerotruncus colihominis (assembly GCF_010206195.1). Classification (GTDB taxonomy): domain Bacteria; phylum Bacillota; class Clostridia; order Oscillospirales; family Ruminococcaceae; genus Anaerotruncus; species Anaerotruncus colihominis_A. The sequence continues at coordinate 186,717 of NZ_VIQT01000010.1, forward strand.
GTGATTGTGGTCAGCCTGTCCATTGTACTTATCAGCCTGTGGATCTGTAAAAAGAAAAAAGTTTTGGCAGAGGCCGCTCTTTTCCCGCATTGCCGGCGCATCTCAGACGCCGGATGCCGCTTGCCCCCCTTTTACAATTACTCCTATTTCATCAGCGCAAAATCGTGCGCTTCCCGCAACCATCCCAACAATTCATCATCTATCTGCCCTATTTCAGATATAATCATGTGGTGCGTCCAACGGCCGGGATATGGCTCCACGGCCAACGCTATGCGAGGCGAATCCAGCCGGTGCGAAAGGCCGAACGATACGATCATAAACACCTCCGGACAACCCTTCATCCGACGGAGCGACACAAAGGCAAAGCCATATCGCGCCTTAAAGGTAATTTGTGATTGCTGTACCTTTAATATCGCGTCGGGACACTCTGCCTGAAGTCTGCCGCACAACATTTCGTAGAGAGGCAGCGCGTCGGGCATGGGACTAAAAAACATCAGTTCATCTGCGGTCATCTGATCACCCTGTTCAATTTGTTTTTGATTTATCCTTCCTTAGAAGCTGTACCATTGGTACAGCTTCTAAACTTGGATAGGTATCATCCTGTTATTTATAGACAACACATGCTTAGACACGACTCCATAGGCAAAGAAAGGCCAAGGCACAAAACCTTGACCTTTGTGTTTGCTTCATACGCGCCGTCGTACCGGTCCCGTAAAGCCGCCAGTTCTAAAAGCGTCGCCCGATGCGCCCTAAAAACAGCTGGGCTCTCCTGCAGGCATCAGCTTGTTTCCCGAATGATCAAACGCGGCTGAAAAACGTAGCGCATTTTGCTAAAATCGATCGGGGCGTCATTCGACGGATGCTCGATCATCTCCACCAACATCTCCGCAGCGCGCTGTCCCAGCCGCTTTTTGGGCAGGTCGATGGTGGTAAGACGCGGCTTTACATAGGAGAGAATGGCTATATTGTCAGCGCCCATGATCGCTACCTCCGAGGGAATCTGAATTTTGCGCTCCTGTAGAGCGCAAATCATGCCTGTTGCCACATAATCGCTGTAGCAAATCACCGAAAAAGGCGGCTTGTGCCGCCTCAGAAGCTGCTTCATCACCTCATAGCCGCCCTGCTGGCCTATACAATTTTGGATGACCCAATCATCTTCCTCTTTGATCCCATAATCCGCCAATGCCTGCCTGTAACCAAGCAGACGGTTTTGCGCGGACGGCAGCCGCTCCATGGAATTGATGAAAAAGATCTTGTTTCCATCATAGGACGACAAATATTTTACCGACATGTAGGAAACCATCCGGTCGTCAACAACCACGTAGGCGTCCTGATCCGGGTCGATATAGCCTCTTGCCAGCACATAGGGAATTTGAAAATTGGTCAGCAGATCGCAGCTTTCACGGCCGTTATGCGACGGTGTCAAAAGCACGCCCGCCACATTGAGCGCGTGCAGGCTGCGGATCAGTTCAAGCTCCCGCCGCGCGTCCTGGTGGCTGTCCACAAAGATCGGATAGTATCCGCTTGCGGCCAGCGTTTCCTCCATGCCATGCAGCATTCTGGAATTATAGGGATAAGCATTGTCGCTTAAAATAATTCCTACCGTATTGGTCCTCTGTTGGCGGAAATTTTTGGCAACCTGATTTGGCACATAGTTGACAGACGCCGCGTATTCAATGATCTCTTTGCGCCTTTTTTCTGAAATATCCGGATGTCCATTTAACGCTTTTGAGACTGTCGTAATGCTGATATTTAGTTTCTCCGCCAAATCCTTCAGGCGAACCTTTTCTTGCATATCAGTGTCTCCTTTAATCCCATCGCCCCATACCTCAACCGAGGTGTCGCCGTTTATTTAAAAACAGAAAAATCGTTGGATTTTTCAAACAGCCTCTAGGCCGGCGACATGCGCCCATTCAGTTTCTGCGCCACCATAACGCTGCTTGGCATCCGCTTTTCTTCGCATCCTCCGTCGGCGGAAACGACCAGAGCCGCCACAGCGTTTCCGAATGTGACCGCCTGCGGAAGATCGTCGAGCGTTTGATAACTCGCGATCACACCAGCGGAAAATGCGTCGCCCACGCCCACCGGATTTTTATCCGCGTATGGACAGCTTAGCTCCAGCGCCGGTACATAACGGATTTGTGCGTCTCCCACCTGGTAGGCTGCGCCGGCGTCCCCCATTGTCACCAATACGGCCTTAGCGCCAGCGCGTATGATATAGCCGGCCGCCTGCTCCAGGGTTTGCCCTGGAAAAATATGCGCAAGATCCGATTTGCTTGCTTTGATGATGGTCGCATCCGCGCATAGCGTATCAATCACTTTTTTGCCGCGCGCCGTAAAGATGGAAAAATGATGGTAAGAGGTTGTCCCGCCAAATCCGCCGAGATCGACGATGACAGTCTTTCCCATCCGCGCCAGACAACGGCACATATCGAGATCGACCTCGTAATTCATTGGGCAAATAAAAAATTTCCCCGCATCCAGATACGCGGGAAAGATATCCTCAAAATTGATCAGCGGCGCGGTACACGCGTACTCAATACTTTTGACGCCCGCCTCGTCGTAGATCAAATTATCTTCCGTATTCAAATTATTCCATAAAACCCCTTGAAGATCAACCCGGGCAAACTGGCTGAGGAAATTTTGTTCCAAATTCTCCTCCATATAACTGACGACGCCAACCTGAAGCCCTAATTTTGCCATGATAATAGAGGAATATGCGCAAGGGCTTCCAAGCACCGGCCCAATGATGCGATCTACAAAAATAATATTTTCCTTCACAATGTTCCCAATGACAACAACCTCTATATCCATATGAACCCACCTCTTTGCCGGTTGGAATCAAACTGCCGCCAGGGCTATCGAGGCCACGGCACAAGATTTCGCCTCAATAAAATTATTCTACTCCATATATTGGCTTTAGTCAAGAAAGATTCCGTCCCAAAACACGGACAGCCGGCCATGGCTTCATAGCCATCGCCGGCTGTTTCATACGGGTTTTATCCGACAAAGGCACGGACCTCAGAACAGATGGACGACGCGTCCAAACCGTATTTTTCAAGCAGCTTTTCCGCCGGACCTGATTCGCCATAGGTATCCTGGATACCTATCTTTTTAACTGCAATGGGATATTTTTCCGCAAGCGCTTCACATACCGCGCTTCCAAGCCCGCCGATCACGGAGTGCTCCTCGACCGTGATCACCCGTCCTGTCTTTTTCGCAGACGCAGCAATCAGCTCCGTATCCAGCGGCTTGATGGTGTGGATATTGATCACCTCGGCGTGGATGCCTGCTTCTTCCAGGAGCGCAGCGGCTTCCAGCGCAGGGCTGACGCACAGCCCCGTCGCCACGATCGTTACATCCGTCCCCTCCCGCAGGATAACGCCTTTTCCCAGCTCAAACGTGTAACCGTCAAAATCGTTGACCACCGGGACGGCCAAACGGCCGAAACGCAGATATACAGGCCCCTGATGTTTGTAGGCGGCCCGGACGGCGGCCTTCGCTTCGACATCGTCCGAAGGGTTGATCACGACCATCCCCGGGATTGTGCGCATCAGCGCGATATCCTCGTTGCACTGATGCGTCGCGCCGTCCTCCCCGACAGAGATGCCCGCGTGCGTCGCGCCGATCTTGACATTTAAATGCGGATACCCGATCGAATTGCGCACCTGTTCAAACGCGCGCCCGGCCGCAAACATGGCAAACGAGCTTGCAAATGGCACCAGCCCTGTTGCCGCCAGGCCGGCAGCCACGCCCATCATATTGCCTTCGGCGATTCCGCAGTCGATGAACCGGTCCGGATATGCCTTTTGAAAAATACCAGTCTTGGTCGCCCCCGCAAGGTCCGCATCCAAAACGACCAGGTCGTCATGCTCCTTTGCAAGCTCCACCAGTGTGTTTCCGTAGCTCTCCCTGGTTGCGATTTTCTTTCCCGCCGCCATCAGGCATCCCCCATTCTGTTCAGTTCTTCCATCGCCTTTGCATACTGCTCGTCATTTGGCGCGACCCCGTGCCAGGACGCCTGATTTTCCATAAACGAAACGCCCCTGCCCTTGACCGATCTTGCGATGATCGCGGTCGGTCTGCCTTTTACAGCGCGCGCTTCACCGAACGCATCCAGAATTTGTCCGAAATCATGGGCGTTGATCCGGACGACGTGGAATCCAAAGGCCATAAACTTCTGATCGATGGGATAGGGCGAACAGACCTGCTGGATATCGCCGTCAATCTGTAAGCCATTATTGTCAACAATCACCGTCAGGTTGTCAAGCTTTCTATGAGCCGCCAGCATGGACGCCTCCCAAACCTGTCCCTCCTGTAGTTCGCCGTCGCCCAGTAGCGTGTAGACACGGTACGCCGCTCCCCGCAGCTTTGCGGAGATCGCCATGCCGACAGCGGCTGAAATCCCCTGTCCCAGGGAGCCGGTGCTCATATCGACGCCGGGGATATGTTTCATATCGGGATGCCCCTGCAAAATGGAACCGATATGGCGCAGATTATTAAGCTCCGCGGTATCAAAATAACCGCGTTCCGCCAGCGTCGCGTAAAGCGCCGGGGCCGCGTGTCCTTTGGAGAGCACAAACCTGTCCCGTTCAGGCGCCTGCGGATTTGCGGGGTCAATATTCATTTCTTGAAAATACAGGGCGGTCAAAATATCCGCCGCCGAAAGAGAACCGCCCGGATGCCCTGCCCGGGCGCTGTGAATGGAGGACACAATCCCCCTGCGGATTCTGTTCGCGGTTCTTTTCAACTGCGATTCGTTCATATTGTCACCGTACCGGCCGCATTTTCCTCCGGCGCACCAGAGATCTCCGCACACCGAAAGGCGGCCGCCTTTCTCATATCATTTTGCCATTGGGAAAAGCGCCTGTCTGTTTTCTCCTTTGATGTGGGAGCATTGACAGATTCAACCGGCCTGATAAAGCTCCAGCTTTGTCCCGTCGGGATCGTAAAAAAATGCATACTGCCTGCCGGTTTCCCTATCGAGCGCGACCGGGCCTGTTTTGACCCCCTGGCTTTTCAGATCGTTCACCGACTGCTCCACGTCCTCCACAAGAAAGGAGAGATGCTCCAGGCCCGCGTGCGGGGGCTGCTTTGGATCAGGCACGGTTTCTTGAATAAACAGCTCCACCAGATACTCCCCGTTGAGATAAAGCTCCAACTTGTGACGCTTCTTTTCCGGTGAGTATTGTTCCCGCCGGAGTGTCAGGCCCAAGGTGTGCACATAGAATTCGACAGCCTGCCCGTAGTCGCTGCATATGATACAGACATGGTGCATCGAACGGATATCCAAGCCCATAATGTCCCCCTATTCTCGGTTTTACCGCCGCGCTGGACAGCCTGCTCCCGTGCGAATCAAGCGGGCACATACAACCGCTGCGATCGCCGACAAAAGCGCCGGCAAAATCATTCCCGACCTGATCCCGATCCGGGCGATGACAAACGCGACGGCCGGTGCGCAGACAATGAATCCCGTATAGTGTGCAAAGAGCACCATTGTGCTTCCAAGATAGGAGCGTTCCCCCTCCCATTCGCACGCGATATCAAGCGTAAACGGAAGCACAGGCCCCTCCGCACAACCGGCAATCCCGCAGCAGACAGTCATGATACTTCCGCTGCCCGACAACACGCCCGCCGCTGTCGCCGCCGCTGTAACGCAGTGACAGATCAGAATCGTCCGTTTGCGCGGCGGACGAAAACGGGCCAAAATCAGCCGCGACGCTGTGATGCCAAGCCAAAAGCAGGAGAGCGCAGCCGCGCCCCACCGCGGTTCATGGAGATATTCTGAAATGTAGCGCGTCACCCACACAGTGATTCCAATCTGATGCGCCCCATACAGAAAGGAGCAGATCAACAGCAGGCGTTTGCGGCGCTCCCGGAGATACCCTGCCAAATCAGCGCGGTGAATCTGGTTTGGCTGCGCCGCAAACTGCCGCCGGATGGACCCGGATGTCAAGAGCGCCGCCAGATAGGCCGCAGCGGCTATCAGGGCGGCCAGCGCGCAGATCTGCATGACGCCGTACCATGCGATGCCGGACAGGCGCATCCAGCGGATGATGAGCGGTCCTGTCAGCCCTCCCACGCCATAGCAGCCATGCAAGAGATTCATATAGCGGGCGGAACCGCTCTGATAGAGATCGGCCATCATCGATGAGGCCAGGGAGTCCAGAAAGCCGAAAGCTATTCCATAGACAAAAAAGGCTCCTAAAGCCGCTGCAAAGGCCGGCTGCATCCCCAGCAGGAAAAAGACGCATGGCATTACGGCCGCGGCGACCGCCAGAACGGTGCTCTTGCGCAGCTTTCCAACAAGAAGGCCGATCAAAAAGACCGCGCAGAGATTTCCTGCGCTCTGCGCAGCGCTCATCAGCCCCTGTGCCGAGGATTCCAGCTGGTAATGCCCGATAAAGTCCGACAGCAGCGTCCCCTGAGCCGAGGTACAGAAGGCGCTCACCAGCATCATTGTATAGATACCGATGGTAAACCGCAGCTTTTCGGCCCCGTTCCTGTTCATGCTCCCACCTCCGCCCGCATCTCGCATGTTATTTGGATATCTGCTCCATATACTCCTTGATCAGCTGCTGTCCAAGCGCTCCGCCCGGATGGCTCAAGGCAAAATTCTGTTTGGTAAAGCCGCGCATTTTGCAGACAACCGTCGCCAGCGCGTCGCCGATTGCCAGCGCCCCCGTGGAGCTGGCCGTAGGCGCAAGGCCCATATGATCGATCTCCGGCCCGGCGTCGCAGAGAATTTTGATGTCGGTCGCCTCAGCCAGCGGGGAATGCTTATCCTTTGTGATAGAGATCGTCTTGGCGCCGATGATTTTGAGCGGGGCCAACATGTTGAGGATCTCAGAGGATTTCCCACTGTTGGAAATCATGATGACAAGATCGTCCTTTGTGATCATCCCCATGTCGCCATGCAGCGTTTCACAGCTATGGACAAAAAAGGCGGGAATGCCCAGGCTTGCCATTGTGGCGGCGATCTTTTTGCCGATGTGGCCGGTCTTGCCAAGTCCGGTAACGATTACCCGCCCCTTGCAGTCTAATATCGCCCGGCAGGCCTGTGCATAGGCTTCGTCCACCTGGCTTTTGACACGCAGCAGGGCGTCGGATTCCTTTTGAATCTGCTCCTTGCAGAAGTCGATGATTTTCTCATCCGTATATGGTTCCATGTTAGACAACCTCTCTCCCACAAATTTATTTTACAACCATATTGCGCGACCGCTCCTGAGATACAAAGACCGCCATGATCAGAATCAAGCCCTTGATGAACAGCTGAATTTCCGAGGAAAGTCCCCACAGGACCAGACCGTTGGCGAGCATTTTCAGGGTCAGAACGCCGATCAGCGTTCCCCGCACGCCGCCAATACCGCCGCGTTGTGAGGTACCGCCCAGGACCACCGCCGAGATAACGTCCAGCTCGTATCCGTCGCCGACCGACGGAGAGCCTGAACCCATGCGCGCCGCCATTACGACGGCGCCCAGGCCGGTCAGCAGGCCGGCGAACATGAATACCTTGAGTTTAATCCTATCCACATTGAGTCCGCTCAGTTTTGCAACGATTTCGTCGCCGCCGACAAGCTTGGTGTACCGGCCAAACAGGGTAAACTTTTCAATCAGCAAACAGATGAAAAAGACGCCGAACCCGATGATCAAAATCCAGGGCTTCAGTCCCAGATAGATTTTCAGCGACGATGTGAAAGGGATGGAGGTATTTGTTCCGCCGCTGATCATCGTCGCGCTTGCACGGGCGATTGACAGAAAGCCCAGGGTGACGATAAATGTGGGGACCTTCAGCCTGGTATGCGCCAATCCCTGCACCAGGTAGATCAGCATACTGACTGCCATTACAATGATCAGTGTCAGAACCGTGCTGCCAGTTTTGGCGAACAGTTTGGCAGTCAAAACGCCGCAGAGCGCCATCATGGAGCCCGCGGAAAGGTCGATACTCCCCAGTAAAATGATAAATGTGGCGCCCATGGCCACGATCAGCAGGTCCATGGCGGAGCCGCCGATTGTGAGCAGATTGGAGATGGTCAGAAATTTCCCGTCGCAGGTCAGGGAAAACAGGATAAACAGGATGACAAACGCCAGCAGAGAGATGTTTTTCTTTAGAAATTTTGTCAGCTTCGCTTTATGTTCCCATGTCATAATCAAAACCCTTCCTTCTTTTCGTCGGAACATTCGACCTTTTATATTAAGCGGTTGCTTTAAATGCAACATTTATTCAGGGCTTGTTTGAAAGCAGATAAATTTCCTTTCCAAGCAGCCTCTAGACCATTTTTGCCATGATCAGTTCCTCTGAAAAGTCTTTGCCGCGGGTAAATTCCCCGGAATTTTTGCCGCCTTTAAACGCATAGATCCGGTCGCACATGCCGATCAGCTCCGGAAGCTCATCAGAAATGAGCAGAATCGATTTGCCCTCGTTTTTCAGGCGCTCCAGGAAATGATAAATTTCGTACTTTGCTCCAACGTCGACGCCACGTGTGGGTGAACAGACGATCAAAAACTCGGAATGGTTTTCAATCCATTTCGCGATCACCACTTTCTGACGGTTGCCGCCGCTCAGGCTGGAGACGTTGGTCAGTTCGGACGGCGTCTTGATACGGAATTCTTTGACCGCTCTGCGGGCCGTTTCCCGCTCCTTTTTGTGATCGATCATCCCCGCGTGGGACATCGCAGTCAGGTTGGCAGACGAGATATTCCATACTGAATCGTAGATCAAAAAAAGTCCTTCCGTATCCCGGTCCTTTGGTATGTAGCCGATATGGCTGCGGATTGCCTCTAAAGGCGATTTCATCCTTCCGGATGTTCCCTTATAGACCAGTTCTCCGCCGGTGGCGCGCTCATAGCCAAACAGCGCGCGGCCAAGCGCCTCGGAGCCGCAGCCGCCGATGCCGGCGATCCCGACAATTTCACCAGCGCGCACGGTCAGGTTGATATTCTCAAATTCACCTTCCATGGTAAAATCCTTTAATTCCACCATGACTTCCCCAATGGAGCTGTTGTCGTCGCTTCGGTAGTTTTCAGAGGAAATATTGCGGCCGACCATGCTGTTGATGATCATCTGCGGCGTGGTTTCAGAAACGTTCATCCGGGTGATCAGTTTTCCGTCCCGCAGGACCGTAAGCCGGTCGCACAGGCTGTAGACCTCATCAATGAAGTGGGAGATATAGATGACGCAGACACCCTGCTCCTTCTGTTCCCGCAGAAGGGTGTAAAGGCCCTCTACGCTCTCCTTAGAAATCGCGGCTGAAGTTTCGTCCACCAAGAGAACCTTCGCACGCACTGAAAGCGCCCGCGCAATTTCAACCTGCTTACGTTCCTCAAATTTGAGGTTTCCCACAATATCGGTCGGCTTGATGTGGTCGTAATGGTATTCGTGTAAAATCTCCGCGGCCGCCGCATTCTGCCGTTTCCAGTCAATGGCGCCCGCCTTGTTCAAAAACGTTTTGTCCCGTCCCAGAAAGATGTTTTCGGCCACTGTCAGATTGAAGGCAAAATTGGGCTGCTGCATGATGATCGCGACGCCGGCTTCCTCCGCTTCGCGGGAGGAGCCAGGCCGGTAGGGCTTTCCGAAAAGGGTCATCTCGCCTTCCGTCATGTCGTGAATACCCATCAAAACCTGGAACAACGTGGATTTGCCCGCGCCGTTTTCTCCCACAAGGCCGTGGATTTCCCCCGCTTTAAATTCAACAATCTGATCGCTGTCCCAGTCCAGCGCCTTTGTGCCGGGAAAATACTTTTTAATTCCTTTCAGGACAAGCGCATTTTCCAAAGTGCTCCCTCCTCGGCTTATTTTCAGCAGCCCTTGCCGGGGCTTTGCCCGGCAAGGGCTTTAGGCGTCTTATAGGGAATAGGTGCTGGTCAATCCATGGTAAGCATCGTTTCAAAGGAATACGGTACATCCGGATTGTAGACTTTGCTGTATTGTGTCCAATTGATCGGTTCCGGGTTGTCGAGATATCTCTCCCGGAACGCGGCGACATTTTCCGTAGTGACGTTGAGCAGATTGAGCTGAACGTTCGAGACACCGTCATAGGTAATGCCGTTTAAGGTATCATACAGGATAACGGACGCCATAGCCGGCATCATGTAATGGCCGCCGCAGGAAAAATAAAGCTGGCTGGCTTCCATCGACGCGACCGCGTCAGACAGGCAGTCCATACCGCCGACCTTGACCGACTCGACTTTTCCGGATTCGGTCAGAACATTGACCGCAGAAAGCGCCAGCGAATCATTGTAGCACCAGACACCGTCAAGATCCGGATGCGCGGAATACATATTCCGGAAGGATTTGTCGCCGTCATCCCAGTTTTCGCCTGCGTAATCGGACTGGAGCAGCGTAACCTCCGGATGCTCCTCCAACGCGCGCATCAAGCCTTCGTTGCGCCCCATAGCGACCGAGGTCCCCTGGATGCCGCCAACCGCCACGAGGTTTTTAACGCCCGCATTGAACAGCGCGACCGCTTCCTGATAGCCGGCTTCCTCATCATTCGGGCCGACAAAGGCGATATAATCCTGTCCTGCCACAATATCCGCATCCGGCAGGCGGTCGATGATAACGACCGGGATGTTCTTTTCGTTACAGGCGCTCAAAATGCCCGGAACAACCGAGGAATCCTGCGGAGCAAGCACGAGAGCGTTGATGCCGGAGGAAATCATGGTTTCCACATCGGAGAGCTGCTCGGCGGTATCGCCGTTGCAGTCGTCGGAGAGCGGGGTGAAGCCGAGGTCGGACGAGGCCATCTTGAAGTAGTTGACCGCGTTCTGCCAGAACTCATTGTTGCTCGTCGGGAACGAGAAACCGATCGTAAAGCTGCCGCCCGAAGGCTCCGTAGCCGGTGTGGAAGCTGTATCCTGCGCCTGCGACGCTGCCGGCGCCGCAGGTGTGTCTGGAGTAGAGGGGGCGGCTGTCCCGCCACAAGCTGTCATGGTGAAAAGCATGGCCACTACGGTGAAAATCGCCAACAATGTCTTTTTCATTTTTTATCCTCCTCTGTCATTCAGGTTATGGAATGATGCGGACGGAACCTTCGCGGCTCACCGGATCTCCGGGGCGTCATAGTGTGGAACAATATAGTTTTCCATCTGGCGGCCGACCTCGACCCATGAATTCGTCTTCATGGAAAGGTAAGCGCCGACGAGCACATCGGTTACGAGGGCGCTGTCCTCCGGTGTAAGCGAAGGCGCGGTTCCCGTCTCCACGCAATGCAAAAAGTGCTCCAGCATGGTCTTATAAGCCCAGCCGCGCTTTGGATAGATCGGGACCCAACGCTTGGGAACATGGCCGTTCGGCTGCATGATGTCCTCGGACCAGAAAAGCTGCGGGTAACGGTATTCGCGGACGATCTCCGGCAGTTCGTTCTGCTTGAAATCCTTGTTTGTGAAAACTGCCAGCGGTGCGGTCTGGAAGGGATTCGTGGCCTCGGAGCCGGTAAAGATGGTTCCCTCGGTACCGTAGACCTCCGAGATGTTGGAAACCGCTGGGGAATAGCGGTCGCCGCTGATAACGCCGGTCGCGCCGTTTTCAAATTCGATGGTGATCCAGAAAGAGTCGTCAAGCTCCGTATAATCCTGACCGAACGCCTTGATGATACCCATGACGCGTTTGGGGCGGCTGCCCATCAGGTACATCAAAAGATCAGCACGGTGCGCGCCGAGATCGAACAGAGCGCCGGCGCCCGCTTCATGCGCGTTCTGGCGGAAACGCGTGAAGGAAAGCTGCTCATGATAGAGCGACCAGCCTTCATGCAGCGAGGAGCGTCCCATCTGCGGTTTGCCAATGAATCCATCGTCAATCAACTTGCGGGCGATCATGTTCTGTTCCCAGAACCGCTGGTTGGTTCCAGCCATCAGGAATACGCCTTCCTCATGGCAAACGTCAACCATTTTCCACGCTTCAGCATGGGTACAGGCAAATGGTTTTTCGACGATTACATGCTTTTTGGCGCGCATCGCGTCGATGGCTTCCTGCGCATGCAGGCGGTTTGGAGTGCCGACGATAACGACCTGAACATCTTTATCCTCGAGCATGTCGTGATAATCAACGTACGTTTTCTTTGGATTCCACTTGCGGGACATCTTGTCCAAAAACTCCGTATTGGTGTCGCAGAGCGCCGCCAGATACGCATTTGGAAGCGCCTCAATTGAGGGGCAATGACCGATATCCGCGATTGAACCTGCGCCGATAATGCCAACGCCGATCTTGCTCATATGCTTTTTCCTTTCTGTTGTGATGACTGTTTTGGATATGTGGGTTATGTTGTGCTTCGCAATGCTGGAATCAACACGAAGAGATGCGCTCCTCTACGCTTTGCTTATCCGGCATCCGCTTGAAATAACAGCCGCCCGGCCGTTGAATCACGATTGAGGCGGTGGCGTTGCCATTGATCACCGCCTTGTCGACATCCCGGTCGCGGCAGTAGGAAGCCATAAAGCCCGCTCCGAAACTGTCCCCGGCTCCAGTAAAGTTGAGGGAGCCGTCCGGCGCCTCGCTGACAGCATTGCAAGGCTCCCTGTAACGGATTGCACCGTCGCCGATTTTGTATAGGACGCCTCTGCTGCCGAGCGTCACAACCACAATCCTGGCGCCTGCATCGCGCAGATACTGTGCTGCCTGCTCTGCGGTTTTGCCCGGGATGATTGAAGCGAGATCCTCCTCGCTGGCCTTGACGATCGAACAGTTTTTGCAGATGGTGTCTATGACCGTCTTTCCGTACTCCGTTTCGACGGAGTGGCGGACCTCGCTGGTCGCGCCGCCGTATCCGCCTAAATCGACAAATACTGTTTTTCCCATCGCATCAAGCTGTTCAATCAGGTCAAGTTCCACCTCATAATTCATGGGGCAGATTTTGAAAAAATCAGCTTCAAGGTACTGATCGTTGATATCCTCAAAGCGGATATCAGGCGTTTTACGAGTATATTCCACATATTTGGTCCCGTCCTGACGGTACACCAGATTGTTAGTGGTGGTATACGCAAATGGGATAAAGCCAGTTCGATCCAGGGCATCTAATTCAGAGATCATGTTCTCCATATCATAGCCATAGTAGGTGACGATTCCCACTTTACAGCCCTGAGCGGCCATTACCAGGGAGGCATAGGCCGCCGGGCTGCCGATCACAGGACCAATCTGTTTGTCAGGATAGACGATCGTTTCCTTGATGATGCTGCCGATGGTGACTACATCCAAATTCTTCGCCATACTCATTTTCCTATCATCAGTCGCACTGTAAGCCAGCGGATCGTTTATTTACCAGCGATGAAATCGTTGACCTTCTCCTTACAGACATCGTCGGTAAACTGAACAGGCGGATGCTTGAAGAAATAGGAAGAAGGCGCTTCAATCGCTCCGGAAATGCCGCGGTCCTTCGCCAGCATACAGCAGCGAACCGCATCGATGCTGATTCCTCCGGAATTCGGCGCATCCTCAACTTCAAGATGGAGTTGAAGCTTAACAGGCGCGTTGCCAAATTTGGCTCCTTCTATGTAAATCTCCGCGGTTTTTTGATCGCCCTGATTATCCACAAAAGCGAAGCCGGGAGCAATTGCAGTATCCTTCTTCTTCAGAATCGAGGAGATCGCGTCATGTTTGGAAACATGCTTCGTTTCGCCGCGCATAACCAAGTTGATGAAATCCGTGTTGCCCGCAAAGTTGAGCTGATAGGATTTATCAATCCGGATGCCACGGTCCTCGAACAGCTTGGCAAGCGCGCGATGAACGATGGTAGCGCCAATCTGGCTTTTCCAATCGTCGCCAAGCACAGGGATACCGGCTTCTTTGCATTCAGCAGCGATCTTCGGGTCGGAAGCGATGAATTCGGGGATGCCGTTGACCACGCCGCATTTTGCCTTCTTGGCGCAATCTACATAGAAACGGACCGCATCATGGGAACCGGTCGGCAAATTGATCAGAATGACATCAACCTTATAATCGATCAAGGTCTGCGCAACATCAACGGGCTGCTGGTTTTCATCGATAACAAAATAATCCTTGCCGTAGTAATGACGCAGATGTTCGGGAGCTCCATCCAGCACCGGGGCCTTTAATACAGGCGCGTTGAGATGCGGAACATCGCAGATCTTATAGGCACAGTTCGGTTTTTCCCAAATCGCCTGGCTGACGTCCTTACCGACTTTCTTGGCATCGACATCAAAACCTACGACGACTTGGATGTCCTGCGGCTCGTATCCTCCGACATTATAATGCATCAGACCGCCGACTCTGTCTGCAGTTTCCTGATCCTTGTAAAAGACGATTCCCTCCACCAAGGACGCCGCACAGTTGCCGACGCCGACAAGTCCAAGACGAATCTTTTTGTTTCCCATGATAAATCCTCCTTGTTTTAATTATTGTTATAGTTAACGTTTTAGTAAAAGGCATAAATATAAAAGGCTTCGTTTCGCCTTCTATTAAACATCAACTTTAACGTTTTCTTTATTTTAGCAACTTGCCTTTTGCTTGTCAATTGGATTATTCGCAAAATCATTTCGAGCTTTTTTGTCGTTTCTGCTAAATTTGTATTTGCATATTTCTTTTTGATGGCCTTTGTGAAATAATTGCCCTTTTACACAACTGAAATTCAATGCTAAGATTTCAACAATATCCTCCAAACATAAATAGGTATGTGAAAATCGCACATGAACAAATCAATCAGAATACTGGACTCATTCTTTGTCAAGAACCAATTACACCTGGATAAAAATCCCACTTTATTTTACAATGACCCTAATGACTTCAAGGAGGGGCCATTGTGGAATCAAAAGATATTTTGGCGTTCAATCTACTGCGTTTCCGCAATGAAAACAATCTGTCCCAAGAGGAATTGGCCTGGAAAAGCGGACTGAGTGTGAAAGGCTATGCCCAAATTGAGCGCGCCAAAGTTCAATCCTCATTAAAAACGCTTGATAAGCTCAGCCACGGGACCTGTTTATCTGTCCCTGTCTTACTCACGCCCCCCTCTATCTGACACATGATTTACACATTTTCCTTTTGCTTCAGCCTGTTTACGGCAGGCTTTTTTGTGTTGCTCTTTTTTAACACGGCTTTTTCAGGTGTATAGACCATGTTCAGTGTAACAGGAAGAACATGCTGGTATAATCGAAAGCGCCTCATAGGTATAATAACACAGGGGATGTCAAGACAAGATTTCTTGACATCCCCTGTGTTGTTTCGACATCACAGCCACACCAATACAGAAAAGCCGCCTTTGAAAAAGCGGGTGTTCACGCAATATCCATTTGACGGAGCTGATGCTTCTCCCATCGAACCCAGCTCCAAGAGTTCGATCAGCAACTAAAATGGCAAGCCTGCCCAGTTTAGAACCACCCCAGACGCGGGCAGTTGTTTTAGATATAGGAAAAGGCCCGGAGCGCGAAATGGCTCCAGGCCCTTACCCGGTGGTGGAGATGAGGGGAATTGAACCCCTGTCCGAAAACCAGTCCACCCAAGCTTCTCCGGGTGCAGTCGGTCTTTTAAGATTCCCGCGCCGCATCGCCGTCCGACAGGCTATGCAGTTTGGTAGCCCCCAATACAATCATGCCCTACGAGGCGCTCGGACCGATCGTTCACCACTCATCGACGCCCCATCCGCAGCCGTGGTACTCCGCGGCGGAACGGCGGCTTAATTAAGCCGCAAAAGCTAAATTATCGTTGTCGTCTAATTTAAAAACGTCATACTTTTATAGAGGCGCATGCTCCTCTACCCGCTGCCTGGACTTCGAGATCCCCGTCGAAACCTTTACATCCCCATAGTAAGGGAGAATCGCTCCCATTTGTATTATACACAGTTTTACGCCTTTTGTCTATCCCGCAAGGCGCGGTCAATATCGCGCTGTGCCGCGCGGCGCGCCATGTCGTCGCGCTTATCATAAAGCTTCTTGCCCTTGCACAATCCAAGCTGTACCTTGACACGCGACCCTTTAAAATAAAGGGACAGCGGAATCAATGTGTACCCCTGCTGTGCAATCAGTCCCATAAGCTTATTAATTTCACGACGATGCATCAAAAGCCGCCGTGGCCGGTATGGGTCCTTGTTAAAAATATTGCCCTGTTCATATGGGGAAATATGCATCTGCTTGATAAAAAGTTCCCCACCGGTGATATCGCACCAACTGTCCTTGAGGTTGCATGCATTTTTGCGCAGCGATTTGACCTCGGTTCCAAACAACTCGATGCCGGCTTCAAAGCTTTCCTCCACGAAGTAATCGTGACGCGCTTTTTTATTGACTGAAATTGTTTTGGTGGATACCTTTTCCACAGATGTTTCCCCCTTTCCATGGAATCTACTTTCGGAATACCCAAAATCGACTGATTAAGAAATTAACCGCAATTGTAAAAGCTGTTGTAAACAGCTTCGCCACGAGTTTGCTCATTCCAAGATAAACGATTCCCGCCTGAATCAGGGCCATGCTTAAAAGCATAACCGCCACATTGGCCGCTACAAAACGCGCCATTTGCAAACTGAAAAAGCGATCCTTTGTTTGAAAGGTCCAGCTTCGGTTGATCAGATAGCTGTTGAGCATCCCCGCAGAATATCCGCAGAATTGTGAAAACGAAACATTGGCGCCGAGCCACACAGCCAACACGGTAAAAACAACAAAGTCGACCACGGTGTTGCCGACGCCGGTTACGGCGAATTTGAGCGCGCGCTTAAGTTCCTCACGTCCGGAATCACCAAATTGAAACATCTATTGTCCGGCGTTTGAAGAAACGCCCCATCCTTTCTGTGAAAAACCGTCTGCATGGACGGCACAGGTACGAACCCTATGTAATTAAAGTTCGCTTCGCCCCTCAAGCGCACGGAACAGCGTCACTTCGTCGGCGTATTCCAAGTTGCCGCCGACTGGAATTCCATATGCAAGGCGCGTCACGCGCACGCCCATCGGTTTGAGCAGGCGCGCAATATACATCGCAGTCGCCTCGCCTTCAACCGTTGGATTTGTCGCCATGACGACCTCGTCGACGCCGCCGGCTGAAATGCGCGCAAGCAGCTCTTTGATATGAAGCTGTTCCGGCCCGATACCATCCATTGGCGAGATCAATCCGTGCAGCACATGGTACAACCCTCTATACTCCCGCGTACGCTCGAACGCGAGCACATCCTGCGAATTTTCCACAACGCAGATTATGGACGCATCGCGTGATTTATCCGAACAGATTGGACAAACTTCTGTTTCAGTCAGGCTTTGACAAATACTGCACTTTTTAATTTTATCATGCGCCTCAACAATCGCGTCGGCAAACTGCTGCGCCTTGTCGCGCGGCAGATTGAGCACATAAAACGCGAGGCGCTGCGCCGATTTGCGCCCGATACCAGGCAACCTCTCAAACTGTTCAATCAGCTTTACAAGCGGTACTACATGATACGCCATCACACGTTACATCATACCAGGAATCTGGAGGCTTCCAGTGATCTTCTCCATCTCGGCGTTTGTTGTCTCCTCAACCGTACGGATCGCTTCGTTGACAGCCGCGACAATCAAATCCTGGAGCATATCGATGTCCTCGGGGTCGACAATTTCAGGCTTGAGAACGATCGACTGGACCTCCTTTTTACCGCTGATCGTCACCTCGACCATACCGCCGCCGGATGTCGTCTTGAACGTGAGCTGTTCAAGTTCCTCCTGCTTTGCTTTCATATCCTCCTGCATTTTCTGCGCCTGACGGATCATCGCGTTCATATTCTGCGGGCCCCCGCCCATTCCCTGCGGCAATCTTGCTTTCATCTGATTCATTCCTCCAACACAAGCGGCCCAATTTCACGGGCCTTTTTATTTCAGTTCGACAGGCACGTCCAGCTCGCTCGCCCTTTTGAGCATCCCTTCCAGAGGATCTGACGGCGCAGCGGCAGGCGCGTACTTGCCGGGGTTATATGGTCCAAGATTATATTTATGCCCTGTGACTGCTAAAATCGCGTCACGCAGGCTCTCCTTTGCAGCAATACTGGTGCGCAAAAGCGTGCGGAACAGTTCGTTTTGACAGTCGATCAGCATCATTTCGCCATGTACAAACGCCCGTGAATCGTTCATTGCGCCGCGCAAAGCCGCATTGATTTTTGCGAGCTCCTCCAATACGCGCGCCCAATCGCCGAACGGTGTCACCTGCGCCGTGCCGCCCGTTGATTTCGGCTTTGAAGGGACTGCGGCGGATACCGGCTTCGCATTGATCGGGGCCGCGGGCTGCATATCCGCCGCCCCGGACGCTTCCGGCGGCGCTGGCGGCGCGGCCGGCGCCTGTGCGGCGCCAAGACGCACCGCCTTCTCCAGCTTCTCCAGACGGTCCAGCACGCCCTCCAGGCCGTCGCCCATGCGCTCGTCGCACAGGCGGACAATCGCCATCTCCAGCTCCGTGCGTTTAAACGCCGTGCGCGTCAGGCCCGTCGCGGCGTTTTGCAGAACGCCGAGCGCATACATGATTGCACCGAGCGAAATCCTGCCGGCCTGCGTACACAGACGCTCTAAATCCTCTGGCGTGCCCTGTACGAGATCGTCCGCCTCACGGACTGTTTTGACAATCATCAAATTGCGGTAATGGCCGATCATCTGCTCGCACAGGCGCGAAAAATCGCACGACTGTTCGCTCAGGCGTCCGACGACCATGAGCGCCGCGGCCGGGTCGCGCGCGATCGCCGCATCGGCGATTTCAAACAGATGCGACTGCCCGGCCAGCCCGGCGGCCTGCGTCACCGCCTGCACGGTAATGTCGGTTCCAAACGAAGCGCACAGGTCAAGCAGCGAGAGCGCGTCGCGCATACCTCCGTCTGACAGGCGCGCGATCAGAAGAGCAGCGTCGTCAGCGAGGGAAAAAGACTCCTGCCCCGCGATATAGAGGAGCCTGTCCGCGATGACGCGCGAACGGATGCGGTGGAAATCGAACCGCTGGCAGCGCGAAAGAATGGTTGGCAGCACCTTGTGTATTTCCGTGGTGGCCAGGATAAACACAACATGTTCCGGCGGCTCCTCCAGAATTTTCAGCAGGGCGTTGACCGCGCCCTGTGAAAGCATGTGGCATTCGTCGAGAATATATACGCGGTATTTGACGGTGGAAGGAAGAAAATACGCCTCCTCACGGAGCTGGCGGATGTTGTCGACGCCGTTGTTGCTCGCAGCGTCGATCTCCACGACGTCGAGCACCGAACCGTCGTCAATACCGCGGCAGGCGGCGCATTCGTTGCACGGATTGCCGTCAACGGGCCGCTCGCAGTTGACCGCCTTTGCAACGATTTTCGAGCAGGTCGTCTTGCCGGTCCCGCGCGAGCCGGTAAACAGATATGCATGTGAAAATTTGCCCGCAGCCACCTCGTTTTTCAGCGTGGCGGTGATATGAGCCTGCCCGACCACATCGTCGAACGTTTTCGGCCGCCACTTTCGGTAAAGCGCCTGATACATCGTTTTCACCTCCCGGCCGGCAATAAGAACCTGTATTCACTGCCGTTTAACGCTGTCTGGATGGGGCTTTTGCCCCGCTTTGCGTTAAATTTTCTTGCCGGGCGGCAGCCCGCCTGCGAAAATATGCCTTGACCGGATACAAAATCCCTCGTCTATCCAGCATTTCCCGGCTGCGAATACAGGTTCTAAAAGTGTGTGCCCACATATGCGGGCATGCAGATTACCTGCGGCGCACATCACAAACCGCTTAATGCTGCTCGGTTCCCCGCCTGACATGGTTCACGGCGCTCTGTCGCACAGGACCCGCATACCCGCATGTCTGGGCACACACCGGTCATGCTCTTATTTCAAATACTAAAAGATTATACCATATGCAATTCCAAATTTCAACTGTTTTTCACCAAGCCGCATCCGTGTATGGATGTCCGCACACAGATGCGGTAAAGCGTCACCGCTGCTTTGCATAGAAAAACAGCGCGACCGTCCCCGGGCCGGAATGTGCGCCGATCGTCGGGCCGACATAGCTGATGCTGTAGTCGCACAGCCCAAAGCGTTTGCACACCTCGTCAGCCACAAACTGCGCGTCCTCAATGCAATCGCCGTGGCTGATGGCGAAACGGTCGCACCGCGCGCGATCCATCTGGCGCGCCATGCCCTCGACGAGCGCGAGCAGCGACTGCCTACGCCCGCGCACCTTGCCCGTTGGGATCAGCCGGCCCTCGTCGTCCACATGCAGCACCGGCTTGATGCCCAGCATAGTGCCCACAAGCGCCGTCGCCGCGGAAACGCGTCCGCCCCGGTGCAGATGATTGAGGTCGTCAACCGTGAACAGATGCGCCTGATGTAAAATATCCTCATGTATGCGCGCCGCATTTTCCTCAAGCGGCAGGCCCTGTTCCCTGTAATTCACGGCACGCGCGACCAGCATCCCCTGTCCCGCGGACGCTGCGAGCGAATCGATCACGACGACACGGCGCTCCGGATACTTTGCCTCAAGCTCCTGCGCGGCGACGCGCACGCTGTTATACGTACCGGAAAGCGCGGAGGAAAACATGATGCATAAGAGGTCGTTCCCATGCTTGAGCTGCTCTTCCAGCTGTGTGCGCGCCTCCTCGACATTGACCTGCGCTGTGATCGGCATCTTCCCCGCGCGCATCATGTCATAAAACGCGTGCCGGGAAAGCGCGGGATCGTTGCAGCGATAGGTGCTGCCGTCGATCGTATACGTAAGCTCAAGCTCCAAAATCTGATTTTCAGCCGCAAAGTCCGGCACCAGGTCGGCATTTGAATCGGTCACAATGATATATGCACTCATACAGCGTATCCCCTCACAGGCTGTCATCCAAACGCGCTCCGCGTCCGGAGTTATTGGAACCATGAATTGGTATTACCAGTTATTATACCGCTTTTGCCGCACGATTACAAGCGGATCACATCTCGCGCAGCAGGATTTCGTCTGCAATCTCCTTAAAGATCGGCGCGGCCACATCGGAACCGGAATCGCCGCCCTCCACCAGCACAACAATCGCGTATTTGGGCGTTTCAGCCGGAAAGTAGCCGGCAAACCATGCGTGTACGATCTCGCTGTCCTCCTCGCCCGGCGTTTCATAAACGCCGGTCTGCGCCGAGGCTGTTTTTCCGCCGGCCGTTCCAAACGAGGGCTTTGCTTTCATGCCGCTGCCCTTCTCAACATTGGAAACAAGGCATTCGCGCAGGATATCGGAAGTTCGTTTTGAAAATACCTGGCTTGGCGCATATGCGGCCGTATGCTCGTAATAGGTTTTTCCGTCGTCTGTGAATCCCTCCACCAGGCGGGGCGTCACAGCGTAGCCTCCGTTTGCGACGGTACAGATCATCTGCGCCACCTGGATCGGTGTGGCGGTCAGGGACCCCTGTCCAAACGAAAAGTTGGCCACGGCCGTATCAAGCGACAGCTCCGTGTCATCCGGCAGGGTCCCGCTTTGTGTTTTGATATCGTCGGTAAACTGGGCCGCACGCGAAAAGCCGATTTCACGCGCCATCGACACGATGCGTTTACCGCCCACGCGCAACCCCAGATCGATGAAGAACGGATTGCAGGACACTTCGATGGCCTTTTTTAAATCGATTTCACCGTGCCCGTTGCGCCAGTGGCAGTAAAAGATATGTCCCTCAACATCCTCATAGCCCTTGCAGGTATACGGCGTATAACGGCCGTAACCGCTCTCCAAAGCGGCTGCGGCTACAACGAGCTTAAAGGTGGAACCGACGCTGTACTGTGAAAACGCACGGTTGACAAACGGTCCATCCGGATTGTGCAGGCTGTCCGCAAGGTTGTTGGCATCATAGGCGGGCATGGAGACCGACGCTTTGATATCTCCCGTTTCGACGTCCATCACAACAGCCGCCCCCTTTTTGACATCCTTCATCGCCCGCTGCGCCGCGCGCTGGATGTCCGCGTCGATCGTGAGCGCCACGCCGCCCTCGCTTTTATAGTTGTCCTGCACGATCTCCGGCGCGCCGAGCGAAAGCGATCTGCCCGCCGCATCGAGCGTATAACGCAGCTTGAGGCTGCCGTCGTATTGGCGCAGCAAATCGTCATACGCCATTTCTATACCGGCGACGCCGTTCGTCTTTTCCGGGTTGAGATAACCGACGATATGCGGCGCAAGCTGATCGTTCGAATACCGCTGGACCGCCTCAAACATTTCGACGCCGCGCGAATAAACCTCATGGCCGTCAAGCTCCATCAGATACGGCTTTGTCTGTCCCTCGTCGGGAAGCGGCGCGTCAAGCCCCTTTTCACGCGCTTCTGTCAGCGCGGTAAACGCCTCGGGCGACGGCTGTACCGCGGCCACCAGATGCGTTTTTTCGCCCACGAGCGGACGCAGCTTGCAATCATAAATAATCCCGCGCGTGCCGTCCACGCCAAGTACAAACGCGCTCTGCGTATTGGCCGCGGATGAAAGCGTCTCCCCCATTGAAAGCGCATACATGCGGCAAAGCATACCTGTAAAAATCAGCACCAATACAACATAAATTCCAGCGGCCCGTCTGCCCAACAAACGGCAACCCCTCGCTTTCCTGCAAAATCGCTTTCCTTATTGTTGGCAGCCGAGGGCAGGATTTATGCAGCCATCCGCAATCACATGGCAGAGCGAGGGACGCCGCGAAAAAACGCGGCGTCCCTCGCGGCGGATGGCGTGGCTGCTGATAAGTAAAGCGCCTCAGAAAACAAAGGCGATGTTTTAGGGCGGCGGCTTTGCCATCAGCCTCAATGTATGGATTATATACCCGGATGTTCCCTGTGGGGTTCGGGATCATCCGTGAGGCCAAGAATGTAGTCGACGCTTGTGTCATAAAGCTTTGCAAGCGCGATCAGGACATGCGTCGGGATGTCGCGGTATCCGCGTTCATAGCGGTAATACTGCGGCTGGCTCATTCCAAGATATGTGCCCACATCTTTCTGTGTCAGGTCATGGTCGATGCGCAAATCATACAGCCTTCTGTAATAATTTGACGTCATTGTTCGCCTCCCAATCCAACTGTTCAGTTCTATTGACAGTTTATCAAGGAAGACGTATAATTATTTTAATAATAACCATTCGGTTATAGTCCTTTAAGGACACCTCATCGCTGCGGGGGCGATGGATTGTCCGTGCGTCCCACCAGGTAATCTACGCTTGTTCCATACAGATCCGCAAGCGCGATTAGCACTGGCGTTGGTATATCGCGGTATCCCTTTTCATACAAAAAATACTGTTGCTTGGACATACCCAACCGCTTTCCAATATCGGCCTGCGAATAGTCATGATCCTCCCGCAATTCGCGCAGGCGCCTGTAATAGTTCAGCTCCATTTGCACGACCTCGTAACGATAAGTTTACATTGACAGTCTAGCAAATGGAGCGTATTATATACGTATACGTCATCCATTTGAATGACGATTCAAAGAGGAGCAGTACATCATGAACAGCAAGCAGCGTTATTATCGAATCTTCAATGAATATCTCGACGAAATCAATCACCTTGTCTCAGTCATCCGCAAAGCCGAGTCACGCTATGTCGACGGCGATCTTCCGGACGATTCCCTGTATAACGAGCTTTGCGAGTACCTTCTCGATGAATTGGACATTGCGGTCGATCATCTTGACGAGGTTCGTGTAACAGTGTGAGGGGAGAGAAACCAGAAAAGGGCGGCCCGCTCCGGCGGGCCGCCCTTTTTCGCTTTACCAGGCTGTCTTTGCGTGATTCACAGGGACTGTGAAATCTCTCGCAGATATGAGCGGAAACCGGCCCCAATATCGGGATGGCTCAGGCCGACCTCAACGATCGCTTGCAGGATTCCAAGCTTGCTGCCCATATCATAGCGGGTACCTTCATATTCAATGCCCATCATGCCGCCGTGGCGGGCAATGGTGCGCATCGCGTCGGTCAACTGCACCTCCCCGTTGCGGGAAGGCGGCGTGTGCTCAAGGATATCAAAAATATCCGGCGTCAGCACGCAACGCCCAAGAATGGCAAAGTTGGAAATAATCTCCTCAGGCATCGGCTTTTCAATCATGTCGAACACATCGTAAATATTATCGCGCACCGCATTGACGCCAAGCGTGCAGTAGCTCGGCAGCAGCTCCTGCGCTACCTGCTTGATGCCGACAACGCCCTTGCCGAACTCCTCATGCACGCCGATCAACTGGCCAATCGCGGGCTTGTCGGAAATGATAACGTCGTCTCCATACAGCACGGCAAACGGCTCGTTGCCGACAAAGGACTTTGCGCACCAGACCGCATGCCCCAGACCGCGCGTTTCCTTTTGGCGGACATACTGGATGTTGCACAGGCGCGCCAAGGCGACCACCTCGTCATACAAATCCTGTTTGCCAGAGGAAAGCAGCTTTTCCTCCAATTCCGGCGCATGATCAAAATGGTCCTCAATCAACGATTTGCCGCGGTTTGTGATGATCAGGATATCCTCGATCCCGCTTGCGACAGCCTCCTCCACGATGTACTGGATGGCGGGCTTGTCCACAATCGGAAGCATCTCCTTCGGAACGGCCTTGGATGCGGGCAGCACGCGCGTACCCAATCCGGCGGCGGGAATGACTGCCTTGCGAACTTTCATAATAACCCTCCGACTGACAGGCCCGTCGTCGCGCACACGGATGGCGGGCCTTATTTTATTGCATCATCGCCATCATCATGACCATATAGACGCCAAAGTATGCGATCACACATCCAACCGCCGCAATTATGACGATGACGCGGTTGGTCCTGCCGTAATGCGCCAACGCCTGTGTGTAGCGGTTGTCGTTGAACCCGCTGGGCGACTGCTCGTAACGCGCATGGATTTTGCGCACGTTTTTCAGCACGTGGCGCATGTACAGCCGGTTGGCAAAGCATGCGAACACGATCCCCACAGCCAGCAGTACAAAGCGCATGTAGTACATCGCGCTGTACGCCCACAGGTGCTCTGTCGGTACAAACAAGTTGAATACGTTAAATCCGTTGAGGATATCCTCCATGTGTGAAAGAACAAACCGGATTGTTTCCGGCAAAACAAACAGCGTCGGGATCTGTGAAGCCGCCAGGAGGCCGAGCAGAACCGCGCCGATGCCGTACATCTTGCGGTAGAAGAAATAAAAAAAGTTGAAAAACAGCGCGCTGAAATTGATGGTAAAGCCGCTGCGTCCAGCGATCTGCTTAAACCTTGGCAAAAAATATTGGGAATTCTCTCCAACATACAGCGCGATATCACGCGCTGAAACGCCTTCGATTTCCTCGGCCGGGTCAAGACCGCCAAACGCGGATGTATACGGATTTGCCTGGGGACCGCCCGGCCGGCCGAACGGCGGCTGCGCTCCCAATGGCGTCTGCCCGCCAAAACCCGCCGCGGGCTGCCGGCTCAAGGGCGCGCCGCACTTTTGGCAGAAGATTCCCGTCGCCGGATTTTTCGCGCCGCACGCCGGGCAGACAGCCGCATCCGGATCCTGGGCGTTCTCCCCACGTTCGGGAGGCTGCCAGGTATGCCCGTCGATATGCAGTTCCGCCAGGACGCAATGTCCCAGCCTGTTGTAACATTCACGATGGTGCGGCGCGCCGCAGATCGGACAAACGACAATATCGTCGTTGTCTGTGAACCGCTTATTGCACACAGGGCAGCGCGCGCCCGTATAATTTGCCAAGAAATCAACCCCTGATCCTTTGAGACCCGCACGGTCCCGCATTACTTCTAATGTGTTATCATACAAAGAAACCTGCCGGAATTCAAGGGTATAATTATGAATTTTTCGTGTAAATGCGCTGATTCGATGCTTTTAAACGCTGTACGGAGCTTAGGAATCCGTATCCCAAATAAAGATTATCTTTACTTAAACGGGAAAAAATACTATAATATATGCTGATAATATGTGCCTGCTTTTCGGTTTGCGGACTGCGCCCGTCCGGCACGTACCACACCCCCCAGAAAGGATGGAACCTATTATATGCTGCAATTTGAGGAACTGCGTTTGCGCCTGGAAGCGCATCGCGCGGAGCTTGACGAATTCGCGCAGGCGATCGGATATGACGGTCTGCGCAGAAAGCTCGCCGAGCTGGAGGAGCAGACGACGGCTCCCGGGTTCTGGAACGATGTAGAGCGTTCACAGAAAAACCAGCTTGAAACAGCGCGCGTCAGGGGCAAGCTGGAAGCCTGCGACAAACTAAACGCCCTTTATGACGACACGCTTACGCTTATTGGGCTGGCCGATGAGGAAAACGACGAATCCGTCTATCCGGAGGCCCTGGCCGACGTGGAAAAGTTTGAGTCCGAGCTTGAAACTCAAAAGCTCTCCACGCTGCTTACCGGCGAATACGATGCAAACAACGCCATTATGACATTCCACGCGGGCGCCGGCGGCACAGAGGCGCAGGATTGGGCGCAGATGCTCTACCGCATGTATACGCGTTGGGCTGAACGCCACGGCTTTACGTATAAAATCCTGGACTATCTCGACGGCGATGAGGCGGGTCTTAAAAGCGCCTCGATCCTGATCACCGGCGGCAATGCCTACGGCTTTCTGCGGTCCGAGGCCGGCGTGCACCGTCTTGTGCGCGTCTCGCCGTTTGACGCGTCCGGCCGCCGGCACACGTCGTTTGCCTCAGTCGAGGTGCTGCCGGAGCTGCCCGACGATCACTCCGTTGAAATCAATCCCGAGGACATCAAGATGGATGTGTTCCGCTCCTCCGGCGCGGGCGGCCAGCATATCAACAAAACCTCCTCGGCCGTGCGCCTGACGCACATCCCAACCGGAATCGTCGTCTCGTGTCAAAATGAACGCAGCCAGTTTCAAAACCGCGAGATGTGTATGAAAATGCTCACGGCAAAGCTTGTAGAAATCAAGGAGCGTGAGCACCTGGCCAACATCAATGAGATCAAGGGCGAACAGATGCAGATCGCCTGGGGATCGCAGATCCGTTCCTATGTTTTCATGCCGTATACGCTCGCTAAGGATCACCGCACCGGATTTGAAAGCGGCAATATCAACGCTGTTATGGACGGCGATCTCGACGGTTTTATCAACGCTTACCTCAAGGCCGCGAGCCTGGGGACGCTTGGAAAGGCGGAATAAACGATGTCGTTCCAGTTTTACAAACGTCTGATGCGTCGGTCGCGCCGGCCGCTGCTGCTTCTGGCAATCTCGGCGGCCTGCCTGGTTATGGTTTTTCTGACCTTTTCAGTCTTTGAGACAGGCACTTTTTGGGGCATGCCATTTGGCTACCTGATCCAAACGGTTTCAATCGTCGCACTTTTTCTGTTCATGGTGGCATTTGGTGTTCTGCTGACAATCGGCATCCTTTTCTTTTTCGTCGGCCGCCGTTCCCGAAAGGCGACCTTGGAACGCTATCGTATGCTCGCCAATTCGGATCGTATGGAAATTGAACAGGAGGCCGCTTCGCTTCAAAATGGTACGCTCCTGTATGGCGCGCGGCGCATTTATTTCACTTTGCAGAATTCCAATATGCCGTGCTTTCTCAGCTATGGCGACGCCGCATGGATCTATCTCACTTTGAATGGCCTGCCTGTTTCGGAGAACCCGGTCGCCCTCAGCGTCCAGATCGGTACGAACGCCGCCGTCCACTTTTACGACCGCAGTGGCGTCCATTATGCCGCCAGTATTCGCGGCTTCTCCCATTGCGACACCAGAGAAGTGATCGACGCGCTGCGCGGGCACTTTCCGGATGCGCTCTACGGCTATTCCAAGGAACGTGCGCGGATGGCTAAATCGGGTTCCTACATAGGCAATTAGCCTAGTCCAATGAAAGGAAGCGGTTCCATGTGGGTTGTGTTCGCGGTTGGATCCGCCGTGTTTGCCAGCGCGCGATTGGTCACAGCTGGAGCCTTACAGTTATCTGTAGACAAAAGGTTGAAGCTGTGATAAAATCATTATGTACATGTGTGGCTTGTGGAGCCAATCGGCTCCCCTGCCGGACTTGTTATTATAATTTTTTAGGAGCGCGTATATGAAAAACAACTGTGCATCGGTAATTGTCTGCTAACCGGGAGGTTTGCGAAAGACAATCTAGGCTCAAACCTCCCAAAAGTATCATTTTACTTTTTGGAGGATGTTTCGTAATGAAACGAGACAATAAGAAAAAATCATTCGAAAAAGGGTATTTTAAAACACATGCCTGTCATGAAAGCTTTGTATGTAAGGTTTGCGGAAGAACGGTCGTCCCAGCCGGGGCTGGCAGCTCACATCGAAACCATTGCTCCAATTGTTTATGCAGCCAGCATCTGGACGATGAACCGGGCGACCGAATGGCTGATTGCGGCGGCGTCATGGAACCAATCGCCGTATGGGTCAGAAAGCATGGAGAATGGGCGGTGATTCATCGTTGCCGCATTTGCGGAAAATTAAGTTCAAACCGTATTGCGGCGGACGATAATCCCATGAAGCTTATGTCGTTGGCCATGAAGCCTGTTGCGCTTCCGCCTTTTCCTTTGGAAAAGGTGGAGGAAATGACAAGGCTGATGGGCGGTGAAGGAGCATTGAAGTAAAACCAGACAGGTTAAACAAATCATAAAGGCCGCCCGCTGACGCGGGCGGCCTTCTTCTATAAAACGTTCAGCCAACTAAAGTTTTTGCCGGGTCTATACTACGGTACGCGCCGCGGCCGCCATAACGCGCACACGCGACTCATCGACAGCGATATAACAGTCGTCCGGCGGCAGCTCTGACGCGCCGAACGCGATACCCGGCCTATAGGAGCAGGACGGATCAGCGAAACGCGCCGTACCCCCGAAATGCACATGGCGCACACCGGTTTCTTTGATCAGGGCGGCAATATTCTGCTCTGTAATTCCGCCGCCGGCCATGATTTCGATGCGATCGCCAAACTGCCTTTGAAGCGCGCATATCTGCGCGCGGCCGTCATAGCTTCCCGCTGAAAAGCCGCTTGTCAGAATACGCGTCACACCAAGCCCAACCAAGCGCTCAACGGCGTTAAACGGATCGCGTGTGATGTCGATAGCACGGTGAAACACGGTCTGTTTGCTACGCGCAAGCTCGACGAACCGCGCGCATCGCTCATAGTCCAGAGAGCCGTCCGGCAATAGAAATCCGAACACAATGCCATCCGCTCCAAGCTCCAGCAGATGCCGGGCGTCAAAGCACATTGCATCATAGTCATCCTCGCTGTAATAAAAGCCCGCCATGCGCGGCCGGATGATTGCCATAACCGGAATGTCGACGGCGCGCTTAGCCATTGCCACTTCCCCGGCTGACGGCGTCAATCCGCCGAGCGTATGCGCCTGTACCAGCTCGATCCTGCTTGCGCCGGCGTGCTGCGCTTTTTTGCAGTCCTCAACCGAACCGCAACAAACCTCAATCTGTATCTGTTTCACTGGGCTGCCCCCCTGCTCAATTTTCTATATTATACCATGTCCGCGAAGCGGCATGGTATAATTGGCCATCGGGGCGGCAGCGGGCCGCGCCCGCGTATCGCCCTGGCCATAACGCGTATAATAACCGCCCTGCGGTTATTATACCATGTCTGCGAAGCGGCATGGTATAATTGGCCATCGGGGCGGCAGCGGGCCGCGCCCGCGTATCGCCCTGGCCATAACGCGTATAATAACCGCCCTGCGGTTATTATACCATGTCTGCGAAGCGGCATGGTATAATTGGCCATCGGGGCGGCAGCGGGCCGCGCCCGCGTATCGCCCTGGCCATAACCCGGTATAATAACCGCTCCGCGGTTATTATACCATGTCCGCGAAGCGGCATGGTATAATTGCCCATCAAAAGGCGGTTGCCGCGTAAGCGGCGAGCCGTTGGGCATAACCTGTTATAATAACCGCTCTGCGGTTATTATAACCCCCTGATACATCCATATCAAGCGGCAGGCGGCTTTACAAGCGCACAATTCTATGCTATTCTTTTTTAAAACCTATTGAGATTTTCGGTCGCCGCTTAAATTGGTTTGGAGATCATGGCGTTAAAATCCCCCATCCGCCGGGGGAACATTTTATTTCTGTTTGTGCCGCATTCCGCGGCGGAATGGAGGACAGTGTGAATTTTCACACTGGCTTTCAATCGCCCATTGCCTCGCCCCTTCGGGGCAACCGGCAATGACGGCGAAAAAAATCCCCCATCCGCCGGGGGAACATTTTATTTCTGTTTGTGCCGCATTCCGCGGCGGAATGGAGGACAGTGTGAATTTTCACACTGGCTTTCAATCGTCCATTGCCTCGCCCCTTCGGGGCAACCGGCAATGACGGCGAAAAAAATCCCCCATCCGCCGGGGGAACATTCTATTTCTGTTTGTGCCGCATTCCGCGGCGGAATGGAGGACAGTGTGAATTTTCACACTGGCTTTCAATCGCCCATTGCCTCGCCCCTTTGGGGCAACCGGCAATGACGGCGAAAAAAATCCCCCATCCGCCGGGGAAACATTTTATTTCTGTTTGTGCCGCATTCCGCGGCGGAATGGAGGATTTTTATTATGGAAGGCATCACAATTCTCTGGCACGACCGCAAGCGCATCTGTGGTATGCCCATCACATTTACCCGCTATTCCCTGTCGGATGACAGGCTGTTTTTGGAAACAGGGCTTCTTAATATGAAGCAGGAGGAGGTCATCCTCTATCGTGTACGTGATATCAGCCTGTCCATTTCGTTGTGGCAGCGTATTTTCCGCGTGGGAACCGTATTCGTGCAGTCCTCCGACAAAAGCCTCCCCAAGCTTGAGCTGAAAAATATCAGGAAACCACGTGAGGTCAAAGAGCTGATCCATAAACAGGTGGAGGAAATGAAGATTGCCCGTCGGATGCGTGTCGGTGAAATTGTTGACGATGGCGACGATGACTGCGGCCACGACGACGCGATCCTTTAAAAAGCGGCGCAAAACCGCTTGCAAAACGAATGCCAGCGTGCTATAATAGCCGTCATACAGTTATCATACAAGGAATCAAAACGCTAAGAACGGGAAAAGTAGCCCTTTGCAGCGCCATCACAGAGAGGTTTGCCGCCGGCTGAAAGCAAACCATGGCCGAAAGTGCGAAGTTCGCCCGCGAGCGGCGCGGCTGAAGCATCTTGTTGTAGGCCGCGACGGGATGTCCCGTTACAGGCACGAAAGTGTCTATGCGGGTTGCCGTGTGGGAATTTGGGTGGTACCACGGATTGGCGTTCTGCCGTTCGTCCCTTTGTGGACGGACGGTTTTTATTTTGTTGTGTAAAAGCACGGCAAAATGGCCATGCGCTATCTGGCGGAGGAGTATTATGAATAATTGTATAATAAGCGGAAAAGTATACCATTTGGAGCATAATGTACGGGACAATCCGGCTGCACACACAGCGTTTTTCGCATTGGCGCGAAAAATCTTCGACCTTGACTTTGCGTCGTGGTTTATGGGCGGTTACTGGGGAGCGCGTTATCTCCCCTATACCCTGTTCGATGGGGAAACCGCCGTATCCAATGTTTCCGTCAACCTGATGGATACCGTCTTTGAAGGGCGCGCCCGGCGCTATATCCAAATTGGTACTGTGATGACCGATCCTGCTTACCGGGAACGTGGGTTGTGCCGGTTTTTAATGGAGTTGATTTTACAACAGTGGCGCGGCCAATGCGACGCCATTTACCTGTTTGCAAACGACAACGCGTGCGGCTTTTATCCGAAATTCGGCTTTTCTCCCACAGAAGAATGGATCCACCGGCGTTCAATCGCACGGCGGGAAACGCAGGTCCGCAGGCTTGATATGGACGACAGCGCCGATCGTGCGCTGTTCCTGCGGCTGTATGCCGAAGGCAACCCCTATTCCGCATTCCCAATGCTGGATAACCGGGACCTGCTCATGTTTTACTGCGCGCAGTCCCTGAGGGAGCGGATCTTTTTCATTGAAGACTGCGGCGTGGCGGCTGTCGCAGAGCCGATGGACGGCGAATTGTTGTGCTACGATTTGTATGGAAAAACGAAACAGCCGCTCAATAACATTCTTTCGGCACTCCTGCCGCCCGATCTATATACAACGGCGCTCGGATTCACGCCGTCAGACAGCGCGGCTGACGATATTCGGGCGTACCATGCGGACGATACAACGCTCTTTGTCCTTGGAGAAAATCTGCTGGCAAATCATCAGTTGATATTCCCGCTGTTATCACACGCCTGAAAGCTGACGAAAGACTGTAAAGATAATACTGTTTACACATTCCATTTTAACGGAAGGATGAACCAGAAATGATCAACGCGCTGCAAACCATTCAGAAGCAGGCCGCTGAGGCGCTGGGCTCAGCGGCCGATCCGCGGGCTATTGATGACCTGCGTGTGCGCTATCTCGGCAAAAAGGGAGAGTTGACCGCTATTCTCAAGCAGATGGGTAAGCTCTCCGCTGAGGAGCGCCCCAAAGTCGGACAGCTCGCCAACGAGGTGCGCGCCGCCATCGAACGGCTGATCGACGAGCGTATATCTGCCGTGCGCGCCGCGCAGCTTGAACACCGGCTAAACGCTGAAAAACTTGACGTAACGCTGCCTGGGCGTGCCGCGCCGCTTGGCAAGGCACACCCCTTGACAAAGGTGCTCGACGAGGTCAAGGAAATTTTTCTCGGCATGGGCTTTTCGATTGCGGAAGGCCCGGAGGTCGAAACGGATTACTACAACTTCGAGGCGCTCAACATCCCGAAAAACCATCCGGCGCGCGACACGCAGGACACATTTTATATTTCCGACAATGTGATTCTGCGCACGCAGACGTCTCCGGTACAGGTGCGCACAATGGAGAAACAAAAGCCGCCTATTCGCGTCATTGCGCCGGGGCGCGTCTACCGCTCCGATGCGGTCGATGCGACGCACTCGCCGCTCTTTCACCAGGTCGAAGGGCTTGTCGTTGACCGGGGAGTCACGATGGCCGACCTGAAGGGAACGCTGGAGCTGTTCGTCAAGCGCCTTTACGGTGACGAATCCGTCGTGCGTTTCCGTCCGCACCACTTCCCGTTCACCGAGCCGTCCGCCGAATTGGACGTGCAGTGCTTCGCCTGCCATGGCGAGGGCTGCCGCCTGTGCAAGGGCGAGGGCTGGATCGAATTGCTCGGCTGCGGTATGGTGCATCCGAAGGTGCTCTCCATCTGCGGCATTGATCCGGAGGAATACAGCGGCTTCGCGTTTGGCATGGGCCTTGAACGCATCGTCATGCGCCGCTATGGCATCGACGATCTGCGTCTGTTCTATGAAAACGATCTGCGTTTCCTAAACCAGTTCTGATTGCAAGGAGGCTGCATGCTATGAATTTATCAATGAAGTGGCTCGCCGACTATGTGGATGTCGGCGGGATTACCGCCCATGAATTTGCCGAAGCGATGACCATGTCCGGTTCCAAGGTGGAAGGGTATGAGACGGAGGGCGAGAAGATCAAAAACGTCGTTGTCGGCAAGGTGACGGAAATCGTCCGTCATCCTGATTCCGACCATATGTTTACCTGCCAGGTCGACGCCGGCACAGGCGCGCCTGTCCAGATTGTCACCGGCGCCCAGAATGTGCACGCCGGCGATTATGTCCCTGTCGCCATGCACGATTCCTGGCTGCCGGACGGCACGCATATCAAAAAGGGCAAGCTGCGCGGCGTTGAATCGAACGGTATGCTCTGTTCGCTGGCCGAGCTTGGTTTGACAACGCACGACTTTCCCTATGCGATTGAAGACGGCATCTTCATTTTACAGGAGCCTGATATGACGCCCGGACAAGATATTCAATCCGCGATCGGCCTAAACGACACGTGCGTTGAATTTGAAATCACCTCAAA
Organism: Anaerotruncus colihominis; assembly: GCF_010206195.1. Taxonomy (GTDB): domain Bacteria; phylum Bacillota; class Clostridia; order Oscillospirales; family Ruminococcaceae; genus Anaerotruncus; species Anaerotruncus colihominis_A. Next base: position 220,357 of record NZ_VIQT01000010.1, read on the forward strand.
CCGGCCGGATTGTCTGTCCGTCACGGGGCTGGCGCGCGAAGCGGCCGTCACGTTCAATCGCCCGCTCAACATCAAAGCGCCCGCCGTCAAAGGCGCGGCCGAGGATATTCACAGCTATCTTTCCGTCGAGGTCACAGCCCCCGCGCTGTGCCCGCGCTACACGGCGCGCATGGTCAAAAATATCAAAATCGAACCGTCGCCGCGCTGGATGCGCGAGCGCCTGCGCGCCAGCGGCGTGCGTCCGATCAATAACATTGTCGACATCACAAACTATGTCATGCTGGAATATGGCCAGCCGATGCACGCGTTTGATTATAGATATGTTGAGAGCGGAAAAATCATTGTTCGCAACGCCAGGCCTGGTGAAACCATTATGACGCTTGACGGCATCACACGCACGCTGTCCCCCGAGATGCTCGTCATCGCCGACGCGGCGAAGCCCTCCGCCGTCGCGGGCGTCATGGGCGGCGAATACAGCGGTATCATGGACGATACAAATATGATCGTGTTCGAATCGGCCTGCTTCGACGGCCCGTCCGTGCGCACGACCGCCAAAAAGCTTGGTATGCGCACGGAGGCCTCCGGCCGCTTTGAAAAACAGCTTGATCCCGCCACCACCATTCCGGCCGTCCAGCGCGCCTGCGAGCTTGTCGAGCTGCTCGGCGCGGGCGAGGTCGTCGGCGGCATGATCGACGTCGACAACGCCTGCCATGAGCCGCGCCGTATCAAGCTTGAACCCGAATGGATCAATCGTTTTCTGGGTATTGAGGTCCCGGTCGAGGAGATGCGCCGCATCCTCACGCGCCTGGAATGCAAAATCGACGGCGACGATATCCTGCCCCCTTCCTTCCGCAGCGACCTGGAGCACAAGGCCGATATCGCCGAGGAGATCGCACGCTTTTACGGCTATGACAAGATCCCCGTTACAGCCATCCGCGGCACAGCTGACGGCGGTTATACGGCCAAACAGAAATTTGAACGTCTGATCCATCAAACGCTGCTTGCCCAGGGGCTTTATGAAGTCGCGACCTATTCCTTTATCAGCCCCAAATATTACGATAAAATCAACCTGCCGGCCAACAGTCCGCTGCGCGCCTGCGTCACCATCCAAAATCCGCTCGGCGAAGATACGAGCGTCATGCGCACCATGACTGTGCCGTCGATGCTTGAGGTGCTCGCGCGCAATTACAACAACCGCAACAAAGCCGCCGCGCTTTATGAGATCGGCACCGTCTATCTGCCGCAGAAGGGTCGCGAGCTACCTGACGAGCGCCCAGTAATAACACTTGGGCTTTATGGAGACGCCTATGATTTCTTCGCGCTTAAAGGAATCGTTGAAACGCTACTGCGCGCGGCAGGTGTGGACGGCTGCGAATATGAATCCAGCGCGGAGGACGCAGCGTTCCACCCCGGCCGCTGCGCGCAGATTCTGGCCGGTGGGAAATGCGCCGGTATGATCGGCGAGGTTCATCCGGCTGTCTGTGAAAATTATCAGATCGGCACGCGCGCCTATATCGCTTACCTGGACGAAATTGTCCTGTTTGAAAACGTCGCGCCCGAGTGCGGCTATCGCCCGCTTCCGCGTTTCCCAGCCGCGACGCGCGATTTGGCGCTGATCTGCGACGACGCATTACCGGTCGCCGCGCTTGAAAAGGCGATCCGTTCCGCCGTCGGCAACACGCTTGAGGAGTTGACGCTGTTCGACGTCTACCGCGGCGCGCAGGTCGCCGAGGGTCAAAAGAGCGTCGCTTATTCACTGATAATGCGCGCGGCTGACCGCACGCTTACCGACGAGGAGTCCGACGCCGCCGTCAAGCGCGCACTCAAGGCGCTTGGCGCCATTGGCGCACAGCTTCGCAGTTAAGAGCCTGTTAATGAGAGACGGCGGACACCAGCACGCACAACCGGAGCGGCCGCGCAATCGCGCGGCCGCTCTTTTTGTTCCCGCGCCTGTCAAATATCCCATAGAATATTTGCACCGGCAGTCCCATACAATAGCATAGATGCTTCCTCAGAGCTTTTACAGCGGAGAAGCCGTCGGGATAGCCGTATGTCCGGTTTTATATGCGCAATACATCCCATATGTCAAAAAAGGAATTTTTATTTTTTAAACAGCCTCCAGGTTTTATACACTTGCCATCCGGCGAAATATGTTGTAAAATGGTGAACATAAGGACAGGGTTTATCAAGCCCGTTCCCGCGTATTTTTAACTTGCCCAAACGAGGTGAAAGCCATGCACGAGCCAACCATATCCTTTTCAATTCATGAGGATAAAGAGCAGCAGATGAAGGCCATCCTGACTGAGGTGTATGACGCGCTTCGTCAAAAGGGGTATAATCCCATCAACCAGATCGTCGGCTATATCCTTTCAGAGGATCCGACCTATATCACCACGCATAATAACGCGCGCAGCCTGATCCGCAGGATCGATCGCGATGAGCTGCTGCAAATGCTGGTCAAAAGCTATCTGAACGATTAGCGCCTGTCTATACCGCCTGTGCGGCGCAATTGCGCTGCACAGGCGGGGGTAGACAGCGGTAGAAGCAGTCTCCGCTTACGGCGGAGGCTTTTGTCTATGGAGGGCGTTCATGTCTCGGACTGTATTGATAACCGGCGCGTCGCGCGGAATTGGCAGAACGTGCGCCAAGATTTTCGCGCGGGAAAGCTATAGCGTCGCGGCCTGCTACCGCCAGGATGAGGTATCTGCGCGTTCGCTTTTGGACGAGCTGTCCGCTGCTGGTTGTGATGCGGCGCTCTTTCGCGCCGATCTCTCGGATGAAACGCAGGCCGCCCGGATGACGGCGCAGGTATTGGATCGCTTTGGCCATATCGACGTGCTGATCAATAACGCCGGAATCGCACAGCAGAAGCTGTTCTGTGATATCACCGCGCAGGATTGGGCGCATATGCTCGGCGTCAATATTACAAGCATGTTTTATGTCTGCCATGGACTCCTGCCGCAGATGATCCGCAGAAAGTACGGACGGATTATCAACGTTTCCTCGATCTGGGGGATTTCCGGCGCGTCATGCGAGGTCCATTATTCCGCCTCCAAGGCGGCGGTGATCGGCTTTACAAGGGCGCTTGCCAAGGAGGTCGGTCCTTCCGGAATAACGGTCAACTGCATCGCGCCGGGCGTGATCGACACGGATATGAACGCGCAGCTTGGTCCTCAGGCACTTGAAGCCCTGCGTTTGGAAACGCCGCTTGGTACGCTCGGAACGCCGGAGGACATCGCGCGGCTCGCACTGTTTTTAGCGTCCGACAGCGCGGGATTCATCACCGGACAGGTGATCGCGGCCGATGGCGGATTCCTTTAACTTATCTATCCGCATCAGCCATATACTGTTATCAAACGGCCACTGGCCGGTTGTCAATCACAGACTTAAATTAAGGAGGCTACCCCCGTGTTTAACAAAAGGTCCTTCGGCGAACGGCTCAATGAATTGCGTGTGGCGGAGGGTAAAACCGTCGAGGAGGTTGCGCAAGCCATCGGCCTTACTGCTCAGAATATCAAAGAGCTTGAGACAGGCGGCATCAGCGCCTCGTTCGATTTTCTCGTCAAGCTCGCAGCCTATTTCAACGTCTCCACTGATTTTCTGCTCGGCCTGACCGACATCCCGCACATCGAGCAGGGCGCGGCCGACTGAACATATGCGGATTGATTCATGTATAAAAGCGGTTCCCGTGCCAGCTTTGGCTGGTACGGGAACCGCTTTGCATGGAGGACATTTTAAAGTCTCACTCTCTTAAAAACGACGCCTCGCGCGCGTATCGCTGCATCGTCCCGATCTCTCCGTCGGTAAAACCGAGGTGTGTTTTTAAAAGCGCAATTTCACGCGGCAGATCGGTATTGGATACCGTCATGTTGTCAGAATTGACCGTCACGCGCACACCCGCGTCAAACAGCGCGCGGATGGGATGCCGATCCAAGCTGACCGCCCCCTTTGTCTGCACATTGCTTGTCGGGCATACCTCAAGCGTCACACCGGCTTCAGCCAGCTGACGCATCAGCGCCGGATCGCCGGCGGCCGCGATCCCATGTCCGATGCGCTTTGTCCCAAAGGAAAGCGCCTGCCGGATACTGTCCGGCCCGTCGGCCTCCCCTGCGTGAATGGTCATTGGAATCTGCTGCGCGTGGGCCTGTTCAAATAATCCTGCATAATCGGAAGTTGGAAACAACGCCTCTGCACCGGCTAAATCGATGGCGCACACAACCCCGCCAGGCAAATGCTTCCCGACAAGCCGCAGCGTTTCCTCATTGGCGGCCTGATTGCCGCTGCCGCGCATACAACACAGGATCAATCCGCAGCGAAACGCAGGATACGTTTCCATCGCACGGCGCGCCCCAGCGACAGCCGCGCACACGGCGTCGTCCTGTGTCATGCCGCCGCTTGTTGAAAACTGCGGCGCAAAACGGATTTCCGCCCGCTCAACGCCGAGCCGGTAAAGGTCCTCCGACAGTTCGAACGCGGCGCGTTCCAGCGCATCCGGCGTTTGAAGCACGGCAAGCGGCAAATCAAACCGTTTTAAATAGTCCGTCAGCGACGGGCAGTCCGCCGGTACCTCAAGATAGGCGCGCAGAGCCTTTGCATCGGCGGCAGGCAGAGAAATCCCCTGGTGTGATGCCAGCTCGAAGATGGTCTGCGGCCGCATGGAGCCATCGAGATGAAGATGCAATTCTGTCATGGCTATATCCTCCAGTCTTTACACAAAAGCCCGATAACGAATCGTTCGTTACCGGGCCTTTTTCCGTTTACTTGCCGGAAAGCTGACGCTCCAGCCAAATCGAAGCAATATTAAGCGCGTCGTACAGGTTTGATTTCTCTGTCTTTTTTACAACGCGGTCGCGCGGCCGCAGCTCGTCGTCTGTTGACCAGATCTGCACAGAAACCTTGCTTGGAAGCTGTTCGCCCTGAAACGGCGCCTCCGCCAGGATCTGTAACATCGCAACATATTTGTCGCCCATGTCGCCGTAATAGATTGTATTCCCACTGCGCACCAACGGACGCCCTTTATACGTCAGCGCGCCTGCCTTCGTCACCTTTTTTTCCAAACCTTCATCACTCGCAATCTATCAAAATCAATAATTTTTCACCTAATGATATCATACCATAAACGGAGCTGCCTGTAAAGCGCGGCGTCATTTCAATTCCGCAACGGTGACGCCGGACTCCCCTTCGCCAAATGTGCCAAGGCGGAACGATTTCACACTGCGGTGCTTCTTCAAACGCTGCTGTACCGCAGCGCGCAGCGCGCCGGTACCTTTGCCATGGATGATTGTGACGGTCGGGACGTTCGACAGCACACTCGCATCGATAAACCGGTCAAGCTCCATCAGCGCTTCGTCGGTCGTCATGCCGCGCAGGTCCACCTCCGTTTTTACATCACGCGAAACCTTCGATGAAACGCCGCGCGTCGAGACACCGGCGCCGCCAACCGTTACGCGCCTGTCCTTTGTATCAACCAGGCGCAGTTCCGACTGATGCACCTTCGTCTTGATAATCCCCGCCTGTACCTGCACAAACCCCTGTCCATCGGGTGCGGACAGGACCGTTCCTTCACGTCCGAGCGATACAAGGCGCACCGTGTCGCCGCGTTTAAGCGGCCGCTCAGGTGTGTACTGTTCGATATTCTTGCGCGTTACGGGGTCGGCAAGGTCGTGCAGACGGCGCATATTCGCCTTGAAAGCCGATTTGGCCTGCGCGGCGCGCTCCGCGAAGCCGGCGCTGTCCTTTTGCCGGCGCAGCTCTTCAAGCTCGTCAAGAAGTTTCTGAGCCTGCATCCCGGCCTGTTCCACAATCCCGCGCGCCTGCACGCGCGCGCGCTCAATTTCACGCTCGCGTTCCTGCTCCATCGTTCTGCGCAGCGCGTCGGCCTCGTCGCGTTCGCGCTGCGCGCCGGCGCGCTGGCTCTCGGCCTGCGCGCGTGCGCGCTCCAGCTCCTGCCGCGTCTGCTCGAGCTGCGAGACAACCTCCTCAAAGCGCAGATTTTCACCGGAAACATGCGCCCGTGCCGCCTCGATCACACTGGATGGCAATCCGAGGCGCTCACAGATAGCAAACGCGTTTGAACGACCCGGCACGCCGATCAGAAGCCGGTAGGTCGGCCGCAGCGTTGCAACGTCAAATTCACAGCTTGCGTTTTCAACGCCCGGCGTGTTGAGCGCGTACATTTTAATCTCGGCGTAATGTGTCGTGGCCACCACCTTCGCGCCCTGGGCACGCAGCCGCTCAATCACGGCGACGGCAAGCGCCGCGCCTTCCACTGGATCAGTGCCCGCGCCAAGCTCGTCGAGCAGCACAAGCGAACGGCTGTCAGCCTCACCAAGAATCCGGATGATATTCGTCATATGCGCCGAAAAGGTGGATAAGCTCTGTTCAATGCTCTGTTCGTCGCCGATGTCAACCAAAAGCCTTTCAAAAACGGGCACCGTGCTCCCGTCGGCCGCGGGGAGCATCAAGCCGCACTGCGCCATCGCTGACAGCAGGCCGAGCGTTTTAATCGCAACGGTTTTGCCGCCTGTGTTCGGCCCGGTGACAACAAGCGTGTCAAAATCGCCGCCGAGCCGCAGGTCAATCGGTACGACACGGTCTGCGGGCAATAGCGGATGGCGCGCCCGTTTCAGTTCTGCCGCGCCCGTCTCGCTGATCGCAGGTTCGGTGGCGCGCATCTCATCGGCCAAACGGCTTTTCGCAAAGTAAAGATCAAGCTCGACGATCGCTTCATAGCTGCCGCCGATGCTGTCGGCGCACGCGCCGGTCTGCGCTGAAAGCTCATACAGAATGCGGTCGATCTCCGCCTGTTCCTGCCCTTGCAGAATCCGGATTTCATTGTTGGCCTCGACAACGCCCATCGGCTCAATGAAAACCGTCGCGCCCGATCCAGACGTATCGTGCACCAGCCCCTTGATCTCGTTGCGGTATTCCTGCCGCACCGGCACAACAAAGCGGCCGTCGCGCTGTGTGATGATGTTTTCCTGCAAATATTTCTGATACGTCGCCGAACGCACCAGCCGGTCGAGCACCTCGCGCGCCTTGGCGCCGGCGCTCCGGATTTTCCGACGGATGTCGGCAAGCGCCGGGCTGGCCGCGTCTGCGATTTCATCCTCCGACACGATCGCCGTCGATATGGCGCGCTGCAATGACGGCAGCGCCACAACGCAGTCGAGCAAAAATTCCAGGCTTGTCGGATCACCTTCCAGCTGGCTGCGCCAGCGTTCAATCGTCTCAATCGCGCGCAGCACACGCGCCACGTCGAGCAGCTCACGCGGCGACAGGCGCGCCCCGACCGCCGCGCGTTTGAGCGCGGCGGAACAATTTGTCACGCCGCCGATCGACGGCGTCGAATAACGGTTTGTCAATGTGTTCGCATCGACCGTGCGCCGCATCAGCTCACGCACATCACGGATGTCGCGCGCCGGTTCAATCGCAAGCGCCAGCGCGCGGCTGTCCTCACACGAGCAATGGCGCGCCAGGCGCATAAGCACCTTATCTAATTCAATTGCTTTACAATATTTATCCATCTTTTGTCCCCTGTAACGGCCTGTGCCGCCTGAAAGATTCTGTTTGGCAAAACAGGCCCTAATCCTTGATCGTCAGGTAAAAATCGAGCGTTGAGAAGCGTTTGTCGAGCTGGACCTGGACATAATACTGTGTGACCTCCCCCAGATACGCAAGCTGCTCCTGCGGCAGCGTAAAGGCGAACAGCCGCTCAAACGGCGCGTACAGAATGTGCCGCATCGCAGCCAGCACGCCGCCGGAAAGACGCATCCGCGGCTGGTCCGGCGGCACGTTGGCGATGCACTTGCCGCAGGCAAGCTCACCCGTCAGCGGCAGAAAATACATCAGCTCCGATTCAAAACAGCCGCATCCGCGGCATGCGACAAGGTTCGGCATATAGCCCGCCATCGTCATAAGCCGCAGCTCGTATAGGGGTTTGATAAACGCGCAGGCGCGTTTATCCCGGTCGAGCAGATACAGGGAATTGAGCAGCAGGCGCAGATACTCCTGCGCGCATTCGCCGCGCGGAGCTGTTTCGGCCGTCAACTCACACAGGTACGACGCCAAAGACAGCTTACACACATCGCCGCGCACCCCCATAAACACGGTTTCCAGATCGGCGCGGTCGACGCTGTATCGATCTTTATTTGAAAACAACACAAAACACGAGTAGCTGAGAAGCTCGGCTGGAACGCGCAGCGTTCCGCGCGGCTTCTTAGCGCCCCGTGCGTAGGCGGATATGACGCCGCGCTCCTTAGTCAGGAGCGTCAGCACGCAGTCAAATTCGTCAACCGATCGTGCCCTCAGGACGATCGCCTCGGTTGTGATATGCACCGTTTTCCCCCGCGGCTGCGGCGTTTTGCGCCGCAGTTGCCTGCGCTTGCCGCTTTACACCGACATAACGCATATAATCCTCGATTTTTCCGGACTGTAAAAATGTGTTAAACGCCATCGTCTCGTCGGGTTTCAACACCGCCACCTCCAAAATATGATGTGGTTGTATTGTTCCCCGCACCCTGCCGCTTATTGTAGGGAAAGCTTTGCTCCCTTTCCACTATTTTGCCACTTGACAGCATTTTTTCAAGGTCTGCCCATCCGCCTGCGGCGCATCGCTTCTGAAGAGCAGCGGCGCAGAACAGACCGTCAATTATATCCGAATGAGCGGATGATATTTTCCCGGTTGCGCCAGTCCTCGCGCACCTTGACCCAACATTGCAGGTTGACGCGGCAACCGAGGAAATGCTCGATATCCTGCCGCGCCTGGGACGCGATCTTTTTTAACATCGCGCCGCCCTTACCAATAATCATGCCTTTATGGCTTTCGCGCTCGCAATAGATCTGTACCTGGATGTCCATAACATCCTTGTCCGGGCGCTCCTTCATCGACTCGACCGAAACGGCCGTGCCGTGCGGTACCTCGTCAAACAGGCGGCGCAGCAGCTTTTCGCGCACGATTTCCGCCACAATCACGCGTTCCGGCTGATCGGTCAGCGTATCTTTGTCAAAGAAAAACGGCGACGGAGTTGCAAAACGTCTCAGCTCGGACAGCACATCGCCCACGCCGCTGCCATGCAGCGCCGAAATCGGAACGACCGCCTCAAACGTATACGCCCGCATAAACAGGGCGATCTGCGCCATCAGCTTCTCCTTTTCGGCCAGCGTATCGATTTTGTTGATGACAAGCACCGCCGGGATGCGCTGCGCCTTAAAGGAATCGATGAGGCTCTGCTCGACCTTCTGGATCTCATCACCAGGCTCCACGACAAGCACGGCGACATCGACGTCCGCCACGCTGTCGCCCACCTGCTTGACCATATATTCCGACAGCTTTGTCCGCGGCTTATGCAGCCCGGGCGTATCAATGAACACAAGCTGCGTATCGCCCTGCGTCAGCACGCCCGTGATACGTGTGCGCGTCGTCTGCGGCTTGCTCGAAACGATTGCCACCTTTTCGCCGACCAAGGCGTTCAGCAGGCTTGATTTCCCGACGTTCGGCCGGCCGACAATAGCGACGAAAGCCGATTTTGTCTCATATTGCGGTTGTGTTGCGTTCATAAATTCTCCTTTTTGTGATCCCCCTGCGAAAATCCAAAAACAAACCATCCGGCGATCAGCGCCGAAGCGGCCAGCGCCAGAAAGCGTATGGGCGAAGTCAGCGTATCCAGCAGCAGCGCCGTCAGCGCGCGCGGCTGCCAGAGCAGCACGGCTCCCACGCCGACAGCAGATGCGGCAAACACCAGCACCGCTCCGGCGGCCGTATCCTTAGCGATTTTCGCCAGCGGCCGGCGCTGCGGAGAAACAAGATCGACCAGCGCCTCGGCCGCGGTGTTGACCAGCTCGAGCGCAAGCACGCCGCCGATAGTCAAAAACAGCAAAGCAAGGCGCGCGCCTGTAATGTGCAGATACGCCGCGAGCGCCAGAACGTACGCCGCGGCGACAAGATGGATGCGGAAATTGCGTTCCCGGCGGATGCAGTGCATAATTCCGCACAGCGCATATCCAAAACTGCGCCCAAGTGCGGCTATTTTATTTAACATCTTCCGGCAAAACGTAGCTGCCGTCGCGCTCAAGCCCCAGGCTTGCCAACACGCTTTCCTCTTTTTCGCGCATGTGCACCATTTCCAGCCCGCCCGCCTCATGGTCGTAACCGAGCAGATGAAGCATGGAATGAACTGTTAAAAAGCCAATTTCGCGCTGGAGCGAATGGCCGTACATACGCGCCTGCTCCACAGCCTTTTCGACCGAAATTACAATATCGCCAAGCTGCAGCGCGCCTGTCTCCATGTTGCGGTCATATTCGCCGCCGGACCCCAGTGGGAACGACAAAACATCCGTTGGCGCATCCTTTTGCCTGTATTCGGCATTGAGCTGGCGGATTTGCTCATTGTTGACAAAGCTGACGCTGATCTCCGCACTTTCATGGAAATTCTCCGCGATCAACACCGCGTGGCAGCAGCGCCGGATCAGCAGACGAATTCCGCTTGGTATTTTAACATCCTTCTGTCTGTTGGAAATCAGGACCTTTACACGTTCCGTCATCTGTTGCGTTTACCCTCCTCATAATACCGCTCATACGCTTTGATGATCGCCTGCACAAGCCGATGGCGCACAACATCCTTTTCCGTAAAATGCAGGATACCAATATCGTCGACGTTTTTAAGCACCTTGACGGCCTCCAAAAGCCCCGACCGTTTTGTATCCGGCAGATCAATCTGTGTGACATCGCCTGTGATAATCGCCTTGGAATTAAAACCAAGGCGCGTGAGAAACATTTTCATCTGCTCCGGCGTCGTATTCTGCGCCTCGTCAAGGATGATAAAACTGTCGTCGAGCGTGCGTCCGCGCATATAGGCGAGCGGCGCGACCTCGATATTCTGCCGCTCTACATACTTTTGGAAATTTTCAGCGCCGAGCATGTCGAACAGCGCGTCATACAGCGGGCGCAGATACGGGTCGACCTTATTCTGCAAATCTCCTGGCAAGAACCCCAGCTTCTCCCCTGCCTCCACAGCCGGTCTTGTCAGAATGATGCGGTTGATTTCATGCGCGCGAAACGCGCGCACCGCCATTGCGACGGCAAGATATGTCTTGCCTGTTCCAGCTGGCCCGACGCCGATTGTAATCGTATTGGAACGGATCATCTCGATATATTTTTTCTGCCCGAGCGTCTTTGCCTTGACTGGCTTGCCAGTCGTTGTGATGCATACAACGTCGTCGGCGAGCGAAGCGACCTTGTCCTCGCGCCCCTCGCTGACCATCGCCATCACATAGCGCACATTCTGGTCGCTGAGCGTTTCGCCCTTATTGATGAGCGAAAGCAGACCTGTGATCGTGCGCACGGCAAGCGACACGCCCTGTTCATCGCCAAAGACCTTGATCTCCGTACCGCGGCAGGTGACAGTCACCCCATACTCCTGCTCAATCAGCCTGATATTTTCGTCAAAGCTGCCAAACAGGGCGAGCGCATGTTCCATCCGGTCTATATTTACCAGTTGTTCTATCATTATTTTTTCATCCGTCCCCTTGCCTAGGGGCTGTTTGAAAAATCAAAATTCCCGTCTTTTTCTACAAACAGGGGCAGACGCCGCGTTAAAAAGCCCCGGAATCCGAAGGATTCCTGCTTTTTTTGCCTTGCGTTCCCCTGCTGTTTGCAAAAAATTCGGCAATTCCTCTATTTTCAAACAATCCCTAGTCCGTTTCCTGCTCTTAACAACACCCAATACCCCGTGTATAGTATAGCAAATCGATTGGTAAATAACAAGCAGTTTCACCAGTTATTTGTGAATATTTTGTGAAATTTCTCCAGTTTTTTGAATCAATTCTGTTTGCACGCTCATTGGCAGCAAAGCGCCGGCGGTCAGTAGCCGCCGGCGCGCGCTGGTTTTTTCTCCTCTTTTTCCTGGCTGTATTGTGTGACCGGTATCTCGACCTGCCGCGCAATATTCATTTCAACGATATAATCGCCGCGCAGCACAAGCTCACCGTTTTCCACCGAAGCGGAAACCTCCCGTTTTTTGACAGCGTCCTGATCCCACGCCTCGCGCTCCAGCGCCCCGAGCTGCCGCTGTGCGATGCGCAGAGCCGCTTCCTGCCCTAACTGCTGTTTCTGCAATTCGTAAAAGATGTACGTCTCGCGCGTCACACAAAACGGCAGTTCTACCGGCCCGACCCGGGGCTGCCCCGTCACACGCTCCAGCTTGTAATCGCCCTCCAGGCCGCTGTAGATGAACAGCGGCAGGCGCACGCCGGGCAGCTCCAGATAGCGGCGTTTCACAATGCGGCCCGTCGGGACGGGCTCCTCGAGCGCAAGCGGAACGCGCGCCTCAAGCGTCTGCGGCACACGCGCGAATACACGCGCGTTGGCGCGCAGAAGATGCGTCATGCCCCAGCGATCCTCAATGATGCCGCTGACAATGATGTCGCCTGTGTGTACAGCGTCGCCGATTTTGGCTGCGGCGCGGCCGTCTGTGATCTCCATGCGCACAATCTGGCCGTCAGCCGCGGCTACGACATTGGCCGGGATATTTGTATCAATTTTCGGAGGCGGATCGGTGCGTTCATGAACGAGCAGCGTTGCCGTCGTCCCCTGTATGTTGAGCGCCGCCCAGGCAAGCCCATCGACTGCGACAGGCAGCGCCCGCGCGATCTCGCGCTCATCAACCGCACCCTTGCGCGCGCCGCGGTGCACACCCATTTCCTCAAGCGCCTGATACAACACCTGTGAATCGATGCGTTCGTTGCCCTCGATGCGCACCACCCATACAAACTGCTGTGAAATCGTTAAGAACAGAATGCAGATCAGCACACCGGCCGCGATACCGGTGCGCCGGCGGTATCGGTGCAGCAGAAACGGCAGGCCATATCGTTTGCCGACGCGCGCTGTCACGCCGGCCTTACGAACGTATGGATGCAGGCGCCGGTATCCGCGCGCCGTTGTAAAGCCTGTAATTCCGGTTTCCGTACGCCGGCAGCCCCAGAGGACAATATGATGGTGCGCGCACAGGCTCATCAGACGTTCCACAGAACCGGACCGCGCCGAAAAACAAACATAACCGCGCAGCCAGCGCAGCAGCCTGACAAACAGCAAATTCCCGCCTCCCTACAGATGATTTTGATCCTTCGTTCCGCTGTAAAGCGCCCCGTTCGCTATTCGCGACGCAGCCGGTCAAGCGGAGCGTCCGCTTTTCCAAAACAGCAGGATTCACTGTGAAAACTCAAGGGATTTGAAAAAGCCTGTGACAGTGACCCGGTCGCCGCTCATACATTTGAGGGTCAGGCCGCGGCCGGTAAACTTGAGGATCAGCTTGCCCGTATTCAGACGAATCACATCGTCGTTATATTCCAACACGTTCTGGCAATGCTCAACCGCTGCTTCCCGGTTGCCAAGCAGCTCCACCTGCGCGAGCCCTCCGGCTACATCGACGGGTATCTCCAGCGAGCGCGATACGACCTCTGCGATCGTACCGCGCCGCGGCTTCGATTTCCTGCGTCCAAACACAGGCCTTCCCCCTTGTCCTGATCCCACGATACGGCGGGATACAAAATTTCGGTATCATTCTTTTGACCGTTCGTTACATACATATTAACGGACCGGCCATTTTATGTAATAAGGGGTTGCGGTATATGAGGCGAAGCCATTTTCTTGGGGCGGGCGCCGCTGCTGCGGTCGCTGTATGCCTGCTATGGAAAACGCAGGAGGTCGCCGCCGGCGTGCGCGCAGGGCTTGCAAACTGCGCGGATATATTGATTCCATCGCTATTCCCATTTATGATTCTCGCGGGGTTGATCACGTCGACTGGCGCGGGCAGCGCGCTTTCACGCGCTGTATCCGTATTTTCACACCGCGTGCTCAAAATGCCGGAAAACATGGGCGCCGTGCTTCTGATGAGCTTTTTGGGGGGATTTCCGGTCGGGGCGCGTATGCTTTCCGACATGCTGGCGCGCGGCGAAACCGACAGAGATACCGCATCGCGCGCGCTCTGCTGCTGTGTCAACGCAGGGCCGTCCTTCCTTATTTCGGCAGTCGGCGCGGGGCTTCTGCACAGCCGGTCCGCGGGGGTTCTCCTGCTCGCCGCACAGCTTCTCAGCGCCTTTATTGTCGGCGCGTTTGTTTTTTCCGGCGCTCATGCGGACCGGCCGGCAGCCGGCCCGCATCATCGTTTCCCCTCCGAACGCGGGGCCTTTGTGGCAGCGGTACGCAGCGCAAGCGCCTCCATGCTGTCTGTCTGCGCATTTGTCGTCGCGTTTGCAGCCATCACGGCGCTGCTTTCTGCGGCCGGCGCGGTCGGCGCGCTGGCCCAATCGCTTGGCGCGCTGTTCCCGGCGCTCGGCGCGCCGTTTTTTTCCGCCGCGCTCTCCGGGGTGCTGGAGGTCACAAACGGCTGCATCCAGGCGGGCGCGCTTGGCGGACGCGCCGGATTTACGCTCTGCGCTTTTCTCACCTCCTTCTCCTCTCTGAGCATCATGTTCCAGGTGCGCGCCTGTTTTTCTCAGGAAAACCTCCCGCGTTTTGGGCCGTTTTACCGCTCGCGGCTGGCGCACGGCGCGATCACCGCTTTGCTGGCCAGTCTGTTCTATCAGCTCCTTCCAGCGCAAACGCTCTCTGTAATGGCGGCGGGCGGCGTACATGCGGCCGCCGCCCCGAATACGCCGAACCGGCTGGTTACGGCGCTCTGCCTGATTTGTATGTGCGCCATCCTGCTGCCAGCCGGACCGCGCAAAAATGCCTGCATGACAGAATAAGTGATCTGTTAAAGATTTGTATATGGAAATAAGGCGTCGAATCCTGTATAATGAAACAATACCGGATTGTATCGGGAGGATTCGAAACTAGAACAAGCAAAAATTTCATTCGATCTCCAGCCGGTCGATTCCACACTTTGTAAGCTGTTTGAAAGGAGGGAGCGTTATGCGTCGCTCACAGCTTTTTTCCAATGAGATCCCGCCAGCCTGCCAATATTGTAAATATGGGTTTATCACACGCTCAGGCGAAACCGTCCTCTGTGAAAAACGCGGCGTCACTGCGCCGCATGCCTCCTGCCGGAAATACCGTTACGCACCGCTCAAGCGCGTGCCCAAACGGCCCAACGCACTGCCGGCTTTTGATCCATCCGATTTTAAATTGTAATTGAGGAACAGATTCATGAAGCACGAGACAAAACGCACCATTCTGCGCACCCTGCTGGCGTCCCTGGCAATCATCGCGGCCACCTGCGCCGTTTTGTATGCCAGCGACCTGTTGACCGCTCCCATTTCGCCCAAAACGCCGCCCGCCGGCATCCCCCCTGCCGGAGAGAAATTACGCGCGCTGACTGTCCGCACACGCGGCAACGCCGACTTCCCATCTGAGCCTGGACTCTCCGCAAAGGAGCAGCGCGCGCAGCTCAATGAAATCGCCGCGTTCGCCGCGGAATACGGCTACAACGCTGTGTTCTTTGAAGCCGCGCCGTCCTGCGACGCTCTTTACCGCTCGTCAATCCTGCCTTCCAGCGCCTATTGGATGGGGCAGCAGGGCGCGTTCGCTTTCTTTGACCCGCTTGATTATCTCGTCAGCGTGTGCAAGGAATCCGGAATCCAGGTTTATGCGGTCATTGATCCGTTTGCGGTATCAGACGGGGAGCTTGCAGCATCCTCGCCCGCGTCAAAAAATCCGAACTGGGTGACGGCAGATGGTACGCTAAATCCCACAGAGCCGGGCGTTCAGCAGCTCGCCGGCTCTGTGGCGGCTGAGCTCGCCACCCGCTATGACATTGCGGGAATCGTGCTTGACGGCGTGGACCCCTCCGGATTCGCAACCATTGACAATTATGCGGCCGCGCTCGCTGAAACGGCGGCGCAGATGCGGGGCGCCCTGCGCCAAAAGGAGGGCCAGCGTCTTGGCATGATGCTCTCGTCCGGCGCTTCGCCAAATGCCGCTTCACTTTTGGCAAGCGGCTCGCTTGATTTTGCCGTCCCTGATCTGGCCGGACTTACTGAACAGGAACTCCCCAGCGTGCTGGCTGTCTGGCGAACCTCCGGCGTCCCATACTACCTGTTGTATACCGCGAGCGACGACAGGGCGTTTTCCCATCTTGCCGACGCAATCCTCTATCAGGAGCGCGCTGCCGGCAGCGGCCTGGTCGTCAACAGCTTTTCCTCGCTGCACACCGATTCACGTGCCGCCGCTTATTCCCTGGCCGCCTCGTTTGCACAGACCGAGCCGGCGAATATGCCCGATCTGACCTTCAGCACAGAATTCGCTGTGACGCGTCCGACAGAAACGCTGACTGTCGGTTCGGATTGGGAAAGCTACTTCATCACCGGCACGTCCGACCCAAGCCTGCCGGTATTCTACAACGGCACGGAGATCACCCGCTCTCCCTCCGGGCTTTGGGGCGTGCTGGTCAATGTGCCATACGGCACAAATACCTATACCTTTACGCAGGACGGCGTCAACAAGACGGCTACCATTGTACGCAATCAACCGTCTGCGTCTGCGGCCATCAGTGCCATTGTGAAAAGCTCCGTCTACCCGTTGAGCGCTGAGGCCGTACTCCCTGGACAATCGCTCAAGCTCTCGTGCACTGCCCCGGGCGGCGGAACCGTTACCGCGTCGGTCGGCGGATTGACCGCGGCGCTTGAACCGGTCGCACAGGCTGCGGACGGCGTTGCCGTCACCTATCAGGCAACCATCGATGTTTCGTCGCTCGCACAGGACGGAGAGGTCAGGAATATAGGACCTGTCGCCTATACGCTTGAATACGGCGGCGTCAATTCCGAGCAGCAGTCGGCCGGCGATGTCTACGCCTGCGGAAACGGCGCGCGCCCTGTTGCAGTTATGAAAACGTTCATCGTACCGGTCAATGCCAACGCCGCTGACGACGGCAAATATACAACCATCCTCAAGGAGGATTGCGTCGATTACATCACGGAGAATGTCGGCAGTTATTACCACCTTTCATCAGGCGGTTATGTACTCAAGGGCGCAGTCGATATCCTGGAAGGCTCCCAGACAGCGGAAACAAACGCTTCCTCGCTTTCGCTGGAGCAAACGGATAAGGGTGAAAAACTCATAATCCGCGGAACTGCCCGCCCCGCGTTTGACGGCGTAGCGGATGACGGAAGCGTTACAATCCGGCTTTATAATGTAACCGGCTTTGAAAACCTAAGCACAGCCGCGCTTGACAGCAAGCTGTGTTCATCAATTGAAGGCAGTACGGAGCAGAACACCGTGACGCTCACATTCCATTTAAATGAGGGCGTGCGGCTGCTCGGTTGGGATGTCCGCTTCAATGACAATGACACGGTGATCTATCTCAAACAGCGGCCGACGCTTAACCGCGCTTCGGCAAAGCCCCTTTCCGGTATTACGGTTGTGCTTGATCCCGGTCACGGTGGCGACGATCCTGGAGCAGCCGGCATCCCTGGTCCAAACGGGCCGTTTGAAAATATTTTAAATCTGGCGGACTCTTACGCCATTGAAAGCCGTCTGACGGCGCTCGGCGCAAAGGTGCATATTCTGCACAACGATGAAAATATGACGCTCAATGAACGCGTCGGGTTGGCGGAACAGTTTGACGCCGATATGTTTATTTCGAGCCACCACAATTCCCTCTCTGAAACAGTTGATTCCAATGATGTTTCCGGTATTGAGGTCTACTATTACAACGACCAGTCTGAGCTGCTCGCTGAAAAGATTGGCTGGAGCCTCGCGGAGGATACAGGCCGCAAGCTGCGGTTTACTGAACAGTCATGGTACCGCGTTACGATGATGACCGGTTGTCCGGCGGTGCTTGTCGAATCAGGTTACATCTGCAACCCCACGGAATATGAGGAAATCGCAGATGAATACGCCATGTTTAAATACGGCAACGCCGTCGCTGACGCTGTGCTCCAGTACTTTGCAGCATAATACAACCGCCCAAGTGCGGAGAAAGCCCGCGGCCGTGGAAACACACGGCCGCGGGCTTTCTGTATGGTAGTGATGATGATTATGATCTGAAACCGTGCGGCCGGATCAGCCGATACCGCCAAAGATAATGCCTGCAACCAGAGCGACAACCGCCAGGATGCAGTAAACATACTTCGCCAGCGGATA
The DNA here is from genome assembly GCF_010206195.1 of Anaerotruncus colihominis. GTDB lineage: Bacteria > Bacillota > Clostridia > Oscillospirales > Ruminococcaceae > Anaerotruncus > Anaerotruncus colihominis_A. The sequence continues at coordinate 238,436 of NZ_VIQT01000010.1, forward strand.
GAACCAATTACCAATTGGTTTCAGTCTGCCTTCATTGACCGCTTTCAGGACATATTCCTTGCCAGCGATCCAGAAGAACATAACGCCTGCCAGCAGCGCGCCCAGAGGGCAGATATAGATGGAAACCACATCCATCCACTGGGATGTAATTGCCTGGATCATAATGGCAACCGCACAGCCGATCACCAGGATAACTGCGGTCGCAGGCGCCCGTTTAAGGCCGAATTTTTCTTGAAGGGTTGCCACCGGGGCCTCATAAAGGTTGATAATCGAGCTGACGCCTGCAAAGAGCACACAAACATAGAATACGATCGCGATAACCCTGCCGGCAGGCATACCGTTGATGATGTTAACCAGATACACAAACATCAGGCCAGGTCCGGCGGATACATCGTTCATGGCCATGCCGCTGGCAGCGATGGCCGGGATGATTACAAACGCTGCCAACAGGGCCGCCATCGTGTCAAAAACAGCCACGTTGCGCGCAGAAATTGGAAGGTCCTCATTTTTAGGCAGATAAGAGCCGTAGATAACGCTGCCGTTACCAGCCACCGACAGGGAGAAAAACGCTTGACCAAATGCGAAAACCCACAGCTCCACACTGGCCAGCCCCGCAGGATTCAGTGTCAGAATAAATTTGTAGCCTTCACTTGCGCCGGGCAGTGTAAAGATATAGATGCCAAGCGCGACAAACAGGAAAAACAGAACCGGCATCATGATCTTGTTGGCAATTTCGATACCGTTTGCGACACCCAGAGCCATGATGATCAGGCTGACCACAATCGCGACAATGATCCATGGAAAGTTATCAACGGAAATCGTATCGAACGCCGGCCCAATCACAGACATATCCTGTCCCATGGCTGACAGTTCGCCACTGAACGCCATAACCGTGTACTTAAAAATCCAGCCCATGACCACTGTATAACCGATCGCCAACGCCATGGAACCGATGATTGGAATGACGCCGATGGCCTCGCCGGCATTTTTCTTGCCGGTACGAAGCTCTGTACATTTGCCAAAGGCGCCAATCGGGCCGGCGCCGGCAGAGCGTCCGAGTGCAAATTCACCGATTACGCCGGTGGCGCCAATCAAAATCACAAAGATAAAATATGGGACCAGGAAGGTCAGGCCGCCATACTTTGTGACCATAATTGGGAATCTCCAGATGTTTCCCATACCTACAGCAGAACCAATACATGCGAGAATAAATCCCCATTTGCTGTTAAAGCCGTCTCGTTTTGCCGTGGTGTTTTCAGGAGCTGACATATAAATCCACCTCTCTCTGCAAATGTATCGCCTGTTAAAAAATCCCTCTCACAGATAAAAGAAGGGAGGCGAGGTTCGCCAAAAGCCTTTATCAATTGCGAACGCCCGCCTCCTGCCGTGCGCTTCCCCGTGGCACAGTTACGTTTAACTGTTTATGTAGTAAAAGCCCTGAATATGACTTTCACTTTTATTCGTTGGCATATGGCTCCAAAAACGCATGGAAATGACGCATCGGAAGATTGTGGCCCCAGGTGATGCGCATATTGGGAATGCTCTCGCGATCCTCGTACAGCGCCTTGACAGCGGCAATGACATAATCCAGATGCTCCTGGGTCAAACGGCTGCGGTCGATCGCAAAACGAACCACATTTGCCAGCTCAGCCTGCTGCTCAGGGGTTTTCAGGTCATATTCCATGGAATAGTCGCCAAGCTCGGAAACACGGATACCATAGCGGCGGATCAGCTCCAGAGAGAAGCCCTCGCCTGCGAAGGTGTCGTGGCCGCGTTTGCCGTCGAAGAACTCATCCATATTGATGTATACAGCGTGTCCGCCGGCCGGAAGCACAACACCCTTGACGCCGGCCTTATAAAAGCCTTCCGCCAGGTAATTGCACTGGGCAATGCGCTCATGCATGTAGTTGAAATCGCAGGACTCGTACATACCGACAGCCAGCGCCATGATGTCGCGGCCGGACATGCCGCCGTAGGAATCGTTGCCGTAGCAGGAGATCTGCTTGACCTTTAAGATAACGCCCACATCGGTCTTGATTGTGCCATCCTCGTTGAAGTCGGAGAACTTCTTCCAGAACAGACCCTTGTCGCGGAAAGCAAGCATTCCGCCCATATTGGCGTGACCGTCCTTCTTGGCGGACATGGAGAACGCGTCGCAGTAGGAGAACATCTCCGTGGCGATCTCGGCGATGGACTTATCAGCGTAGCCTTCCTCATTCATCTTGATGAAGTAGCAGTTTTCAGCCCAGCGCGCAACGTCGAACACCAGCGGAATGTCGTATTTATGCGCGACACGGTTGATCTCTTTGATATTGGCCATGGAAACAGGCTGGCCGCAGATGGGGTTATTGGTGATGCAGGTGAAAATCAGCGGTACGTTCTCAGGGCCGACGGCATTGATGAGCTGCTCCAGCTTTTCAATATCCATGTTGCCCTTGAACGGGTTCTTTTCATACCGGCCGCCTTCGGGAATCTCGTACAACAGCTCCTTGTTGTACAGGTTGCGGGGCACCGAACCCATCTGCTTAATGTTGCCCTCGGTGGTGTCAAAGTGGCCGTTGGAGGGGATGGTAAAGACCTTACCGGGGTGGCGCCTGGCCAGAATGTTCTTGACGATCTCCATCAGCACGGACTCAGCCGCGCGTCCCTGTTGAATGATGAAGGTGTTGGGGCGTTCCATCTGGGCCGCTCCACCGTTAAACAGGCCGCCTTCATACTCGCACAGGTACAGCTCATCCATCATTCTTTCCACATCGCGGCAGTCGGTGCGGACCAGGTCGATAGACTTTTTCCAGTTCTTTTCGCCGCCGCGCTCAAAAATATCGCGGAACGTATCCAGCAGCACATAATAACCGGTGTTGCGGCCATACGCCTCGTCGCCCAAAAACAGGGACGCCCATTGCTGGTTGGTCATGGCGGTGGTGCCGGAGTCGGACAGCATATCCACGGTTAGCATGCCGGACGGGAACGCAAACTCATTGTAATGAGTGGCCTTCAGGGCGCGCTCGCGCTGCTCGACGGTTACATTGGGCACATCACGGACTGCAAAGGTGAAATGGTGGGGGACGGGAACATTCAGCGGATACTCTTTCATAATACTTATACCTCCATATTTGACGCTGTGCGTATCAATTTCAGAGGATACCCCGGTCATCGTTTACCAGTTTCCCGTTTCAGGCAACTACGACTGGCGGACAGTACCTTTACCAAATTAAAATTGCGGCCTGACAGTCATGCCTCGGCGATGACCTCAATCTCAACGAGCGCATCCTTGGGCAGGCGGGCGACCTCCACGGCCGAACGGGCGGGGAATGCACCTTCGCTGAAGAAGGTGGCGTACACCTCGTTCATAGCGCCGAAGTTGTTCATATCGCTGAGAAAAACAGTCGTCTTGACAACCTTGTCCATGCTGCTTCCCGCTTCCTCCAGGATCGCCTTGACGTTGGTCAGGGACTGGCGGGTCTGCGCCTGGATTCCCTCCGGGAAAGCGCCGGTCGCCGGATCAAGCGGGAGCTGGCCGGAAGTGATCACCAGGCCGCCCAGCCCGATCGCCTGGGAATACGGGCCGATCGCCGCCGGCGCGCGGTCAGTGCTGATTATTTTTTTCATAGGATCGATCCTCCTTTTTCTAACTCTGCAATAATTTTATCACAAATATAAAAGTTGTCAATTGTTATTTCGCTTTAATTTTACGATTTGTTTAAATTGTTTCTTATAGTTATATATATTTATATAAAATAACAACAATTTAAAAAATTTTATCAAATATATTTCTTATCGCAATAAAAAATTCCTAAATAGCTTTGACAAAATTCCAATCAACCGATATAATGGATTTAGGCACATTTTTATGATCATGCCAGAACATTATCTGGCCGAAAGGTAACGATATGACGAATCCGATGCTTCAGCATTATATAAGGCTGACGGAATTTCTGGGACATACCTTGGGACCGGATTATGAGGTTGCTCTGCATGACCTGACGGACAAAAACCGTTCCATTGTCGCCATTGCCAACAGCCATGTGAGCGGGCGGGAGGTCGGCGCGCCTCTGACCAATATAGCCCTTAAAATTCTGATGGACAAAAGTTATGAAAAAAAGGACTATATTACGCATTACCGCGGTGTGTCCACCGAAGGACGGACGCTGCGTTCCTCCACGCTGTTCATCAAGCATAATGGAAAACTGATCGGGATGCTGTGCATCAATTTCGACGACAGCCGTTATCATGCTGTGAGCGAAAGCATCCTGCGCCTGTGCCACCCGGACCAGTTTGTGGATACCAACTTCCAGGTGGATGAAACGCGCGTCTCCGACGCGCCGTATGCTCTGCCGGCTGTGGAGCAGTTCCACAACTCCAGCGGCGGCGTGGCCGAGGACGCTGTTTTGAGGGAACTGAAGCGGCTGGATCTGTCCCCTGTGCGGCTGACGCCGGAGGAACGCCTCCAGATCATCCATACCCTGGAGAGCGACGGAATCTTCCTGCTCAAGGGAGCGGTCAAATCTGTGGCTGATATCCTTCAGTGCTCTCAGGCGAGCGTATACCGTTACCTCTCCCAAATCCGGCGGGAGGACGCGGCGGAATAAACAGATTGGAGACGGTTTCATGCTGCATGAACTGACAGATGCCAGAATTTCCGATTTCCAGACAGCCTGCGCCTATGAGCGGGTTTTTGGTTCCCGAGCGCTGACCCTTCTGCGGACCTATGGCCTGGAGGGCAGCCCGGCGCGCTTTTATCTATGTGAAAAGGACGGCTGTCCAACAGCCGCCCTCTCCCTATTCGGCGGCGTACTCACGGTTTCGGCAAACGAACAGGCAGCGCCCGAACCGATCGCCGCGCTGGCCCAGTCCCTCGGCGTGCAGGAAATTGATACCAATTGGGGGCAATGCGAAGCCCTACAGAAAATCCTGGGCGGAACGACTGACAGCTCCTATTATATGGTCTATCAGGGCGGCGCGCAGGACGGTGTCTGTGCGCCGCTTTCCCCGGGAGAACTGCATGCCGTCTTTGACGTGCTCCAACGCAGTCATGAATACTACCGGACACATCTTCGATTCGATCCATGGGCGGCGGATCTGGAACGCCGCTGCGCATTGGGGCTGTCGGAGCTTTACCAGCTCGAACAGGATGGGCAAGTGATTGGGACCGGCTGCATCATCTCCGGGGATGACGAATGCGGCGTTATAGGCGCTGTTGCTGTCGTACCCGAATACCGTCATCATGGATATGGCCTGCAAATCAGCCGTTTCCTTGTCCGGCGTATCCTGGAAAAGGGCAAGACGCCCCGGTTGATCTCCGGATATGACGGGGTGGCCCGGCTTTATGAGCAAGTGGGTTTTATCGCCTGTGGCAGATGGGGCGAATGGTATCCTTAAGAAGCTATACCAATGGGGGACGCACACGCCTTGGCGGAAAATCCCCCGTCTGAACTGTGTCAGAAGGGCTTGAAATCCGCCAGGATTCCTGAGGTTTCCTTCCTTGCCAGACAAAAAAATTTTTACGCCAATCCATGTATGTCCCCCCAACATATACTTCCACCAAATTGGTACAGCTTCTAAGACGAAAAGGAGGCTCAGAACATGATCCGTGAATATTGCCGGCGGACCGGAACGCTGATCCTGGGACTTGTTGTCAGCGCGGTCGGTATCGTGATGATGCTTCAGGCGAATGTGGGGCTGGAACCCTGGAGCGTCCTTCAGGAAGGGCTGTCCCATACTTTGGGGATTACCTATGGAACAGCTTCAGCGCTCGTGGGCGCGGTCGCCATCGGAGTCGCGGTCGCCTGCAAAGAAAGCTTTGGCTTTGGGACCATCCTTAATATCGTTGTGTGCGCGATCCTGATCGACTGCCTTTTGGCGCTTCATTGGATTCCATTGATGACTTCCCTGCCGTCAGGGATTTTGATGCTGCTTTGCGGCCTGGAGCTGTTGGTTATTGGCACCTGGCTTTACATGAGGACCGCACTGGGTTCCGGACCCCGGGACGCCCTGATGGTGGCGCTGGCGCGCAAAACCGGCCGCTCGGTCGGTCTGTGCCGCGCAGCGGTCGAACTGTTTGTCATCCTGCTTGGTTGGCTTTTGGGCGGACGCGTCGGAATCGGTACGGTGATTTCCGCGCTCGGTCTGGGGAGCCTGTTCAATCTTAACTTTGCCCTATTCCGTTTCAAGGCGTCGGAGCTTCACCAGGAAAGCGTGGCTGAAACCGTACAAAAGCTGCGGCGGGCCAGCGTCGGACGGTAAATCTGAAAAAGCGAGGGACCTTCCGGCCCCTCGCTTTTTCAGTTGTATTTATACAGATTCGTGTGCGCCGGCTTGCGGATAATCATTCTGATAGCTTGCAGACGTCGACCCATCCGGCGGCATTCGCATATTCATATAACTCGTCACAGCCAAGCTCGATCGCAGAATGGTCGCTGCCGGCCGCCGGGAAAACCGTATCGAAGCGCCGCAGCGATTCGTCAAGATAGACCGTGACGGCGTCGTTTTCAATCGCAAACGGGCAAACGCCTCCGACGGCGTGTCCCGTCAGCGCGCGCACCTCGTCGGGCGAAAGCATCGACGCCTTCATGCCAAAACGCGCCTTGAACTTTTTGTTGTCCACGCGCGCGTCCCCGGCCGCGACGAGCAGGATACACCCTTCCCCCTGCCGAAACGACAGCGTCTTTGCGATGCGCGCCGCAATCACGCCGGCTGCCTGCGCGGCCAGCTCCACAGTCGCGCTCGACTGCGAAAATTCCAGGATATCGCCCGCACGTCCGCGCGCCTCAAAATAGGCGCGCACCTTTTCAATTGACATCCATTCTTCCCTCCAAAAAAGCCGGCGGTGGAAAATCCGCCGCCGGCCGTCATTTTTTACATCACCGATTGACCACGATCAAAGCTGGCTGCGTAGCAGGACATCCTCGCTTGTAAGGATCGGGATTCCCTTGGCGGAAAGCACCTGCTCGGCCTGTGCGTTATTCTCTACGCGCAGGATCACAAACGCCGTCTTTTCCGCCTTGCTGACGAACGCATACATATATTCGACCGCGATCCCCTCGTCCGCCAAAATGCGCAGCGCAACGGCAAGACCGCCGGGCTGATCAGTAATACCGACGCCGATCACATCCGTCTGTGAAACCGTAAAGCCCTGCTCCTTGAGCCGGCTTTCGGCGCGCGCCGGATGATCGACAATCAGGCGCAGAATTCCAAAGTTGGTTGTATCCGCGATGGAAAGCGCCCGGATATCGATATCGTTTTTACTCAGCACGTCTGTGACCTCGGCGAGCCTTCCGGGCTGGTTCTCCACAAAGACGGACAACTGCTTGATGACCATAAATCAACACCCGTTCTGCCGCAATGGCTGTTATTTTATGTACCCCCGGCCATATCCGGCTCGGCGGGCCTTTTTTTCAGTATACCATTAAATTTTACGTTTGTCGATAATGCGTTTGGCCTTGCCCTCGCTGCGCTCAATCGTTTTTGGCGAAACAAGATGCACATTCGCCGCCAGGCCGAGCATCGCACGCAGCCCGTCGACAAGCTCTTTTTCACGCGCCGAAACGCCCTTGACGGTATCAGCGAACATCTCGTTTGTCATTTCGACCTGGACATCCAGCGTGTCGCTGTTCTTTACACGGTCGACTATAATCTGGTAATTGGCCGGATAGCCATGATTGAGCAGGACCGTTTCGATCTGCGACGGGAACACGTTAACGCCGCGGATAATGAGCATATCGTCGCTGCGCCCCATCGGCTTGGACATTTTGACATGCGTGCGTCCGCACGGGCACGGTTCGCGGTTGAGTACACAGATATCGCGTGTGCGGTAGCGCAGCAGCGGAAACGCTTTCTTCGTGATGCTCGTAAAGACCAGTTCGCCCTTTTCCCCGTCGGGGAGCACCTCGCCTGTTTCCGGGTTGATGATCTCGGCGATAAAATGATCCTCGTTGATATGCATCCCGGTCTGCGCCTCGCATTCAAACGAAACGCCCGGCCCGGAGATCTCCGTCAGTCCATAAATGTCATACGCGTGAATGCCGAGCTTTCGCTCGATATCCCGGCGCATTTCCTCACTCCACGCCTCCGCGCCGAAGATACCGGCTTTCAAGCTGATTTCGTCGGGTGCGATACCCATCTCCTGGAACGTCTCCCCGATAAACGCCGCATAGGAGGGCGTGCAGCATAAAATCGTGGAATGCAGGTCTTGGATGAACTGAATCTGGCGCTGCGTATTGCCGGACGACATTGGCAGCGTCAGACAGCCGACCTTATGCGAACCGCCGTTAAGTCCCGGTCCGCCTGTGAACAGGCCATAGCCGTAGGCGACCTGCACAACGTCGCTTTTCGTGCCGCCGGCGGCCACAATCGCGCGGGCGCAGCAGTCTTCCCACAGATCGATGTCGCCCTGCGTATAGAATGCAACGACGCGTTTTCCGGTGGTCCCGCTCGTCGACTGGATGCGCACGCAGTCGTCAAGCGGAACGGCCAGCAGGCCGTAAGGATATGCCTCGCGCAGGTCGTTTTTTGTCAGAAACGGCAGCTTGTAAAGATCCTCGCGCGACTTGATATCCCCGGGCGCTACGCCCTTTTCATCCATCAAGCGTTTATAATAGGGGACGTTCGCATAGACGTGGCGCACCGTTTCCACGAGACGTTCGTCCTGCCACGCTTTGATCTGTTCCCGCGAGGCGCGCTCAATTTCCGGCTGGTAATAGTTTGCCAATGGAGATCGATCCTTTCTGTGTCAGATTTTCTGTTTATCGATACGCCCGGCCAAGCGCGAACGCCTTTTTGTTCAGCTCCAAAAACTTTGGCGGCACACACGCCTCAAGCGCGGCCTGCCACGCGGTTTCCGGGATATCGAGCAGCGTGGAGAGCACGCCCATCAGCACCACATTGACCGCCTTGGCGCTGCCAGCCTGCCCGGCGAGCGCCAGCGCGTCGCAGGCGACGACATCCGCGCCCTTGCCGCGCAGCTTTTCAATGATGCCGGCCGGATACTCCATCGCGCCGGTGATGACCGGCATTGGGGAAATGCGCTGGTCGTTGACAATCAGGCGGCCGCCCTGTTTGAGATACGGCAGCCACCGCGCGGCCTCAAGCCGCTCAAACGATACGATCGCGTCGGCCTCGCCGCGTGCGACAATAGGCGAATACACCCGGCCGCCGTAGCGCACATACGTCACAACCGAGCCGCCGCGCTGGCTCATGCCGTGTACCTCAGACACCTTCACGTCGTATCCCTGCGCCATCAGAACGTTGCCAAGCAGCTTGGAAGCGAGCAGCGAGCCTTGCCCGCCGACGCCGACAATCATAACGCTTTTTACATCCGCCATCACACACGCACCTCCGAAGATTTAATCGCGCCGAAGCTGCACAGTTTCGTACACAGGTCGCACCCGACGCACAGCGTTTCATCAATGACGACGCGTCCATCCGTAATGCTGATTGCCGGGCATCCGATACGCATACACGCCTTGCACTTTTTGCATTTTTCATCGTCGATCACAAACGGCGGTGCGTGCTTGACATATTTGAGCAGCACGCATGGACGGCGCGCGATGATGACGGACGGCTCGTCCGCTTCAAGCTCCTCGCGCACGATCTGCTCAAGTTCTTTCAGCTCGTTCGGATCAACGACGCGGACGCGCCGGACGCCGGCGGCCTCGCAGATTTTTTCAATGCTTACCTGCGGCGCCGGCTGGTTTTTCAGCGTCAGCCCGGTCGTCGGGTTCTGCTGGTGGCCCGTCATGCCGGTGATCGAATTGTCGAGCACGATTACAGTTGAATTGCCGAGATTGTATGTAATATTGATCAGCCCGGTGATACCTGAATGCATGAACGTGCTGTCGCCGATCACCGCAACCGATTTTTTGGCGCTGTCGCAGCCACGCGCCTTGTTAAAGCCGTGCAGCCCCGAAATCGACGCGCCCATGCAGATCGTTGTGTCGAGCGCGCCAAGCGGAGGCAGCGCGCCGAGCGTATAGCATCCGATATCGCCGCTGACCATGACGCCGAGCTTGTGCAGCGTATAGAACAGGCCGCGGTGCGGGCAGCCCGGGCAGAGCACTGGCGGGCGCACCGGGACCGGCTCGCCGAAGTCGGAGCACTCCGGCACGGGAGCGCCGAACGCGGCGGCGATCTCGCGCTGCGAATATTCGCCAAGCAGCCCCAGGCGGTCCTTGCCGCCGTCGACGCGCACGCCGATGGCGCGGCAGTGCGTCTCGATCACCGGGTCAAGCTCCTCCACGACATAGAGCGTTTCCACCTGCGCCGCAAAGTTGCGGATCAGCTTTTCCGGCAGCGGATTGACCAGTCCGAGCTTGAGCACGCTTGCCTGAGGGAACGCCTCCTTTACATACTGGTAGCACGTGCCCGATGTGATAAAGCCGACGCCGCGCCCGGCCAGCTCGACGCGGTTGAGCGGCGTTGTCTCCGCCAGCTCCGCGAGCCTTCTCATGCGTTCCTCGACAAACACGTGACGGCCGATCGCGTTTCCTGGCATCATGACATATTTTTTAGGATCTTTTACATAATCGCGCAGGGGACGCTCCTCACGCTCCGCCGTCTTGATGATGCTCTGTGAATGTGCAATGCGCGTACACGTGCGGAAGATCACCGGCGTATCATACGTTTCCGATATCTCATAAGCGGCCTTGACAAAATCGATGCACTCCTGCGAATCGGAAGGCTCGACCATCGGCAGCTTGGCCGCGATTGCATAATGGCGCGAATCCTGCTCATTCTGGGACGAATGCATCCCGGGATCGTCGGCAACGCCGATGACCATCCCGCCGTTGACGCCCGTATAGGCGGCTGTAAACAGCGGGTCCGCCGCGACGTTCAGACCGACATGCTTCATCGCGCAGAAGGAGCGCGCGCCGCCAATGGCCGCGCCGAGCGCGGCCTCACACGCAACCTTCTCATTCGGCGCCCATTCCGCATAAATTTCCTCATACCCGCTTGCATATTCGGAAATTTCAGTCGACGGCGTCCCCGGATAGCTCGACACAAACCGGCAGCCCGCCTCAAAAAGCCCTCTGGCAACCGCCTGATTGCCCAACATCAATTGTTTCATCTTGCCCCTCTTCCCGGCTTTTTTGAAAAAAAAGCCTCGCAAAAAACTTCCCGGCTTTTTTGAAAAAAAGCCTCGCAAAAAACTTCCCGGCTTTTTTGAAAAAAAGCCTCGCAAAAAACTTCCCGGCTTTTTTGAAAAAAAGCCTCGCAAAAAACTTCCCGGCTTTTTTGAAAAAAAGCCTCGCAAAAAACTTCCCGGCTTTTTTGAAAAAAAGCCTCGGCAAAAAACTTCCCGGCTTTTTTGAAAAAAAGCCTCGGCAAAAAACTTTAGTCGGCTACGCCGCGAACAGTGGGGCGGCCTCTGCGCCTATGCAGGCTGCGCCGCGAACAGTGGGACGGCCTCTGCGTCTATGCAGGCTGCGCCGCAAACAGAACGCCCTGCGCTGCGAAGCCAAAAACTGTATGGATCTTTTACCGCAGGTCGACAACGCGCTTGGCCTTTCCGGAAAACCGCTCGATCGTCTTTGGCTGGACGAGCGTGACCTTTGCATCGATGCCGAGCACCGTGCGCAGGCGCGAATGAATCATATCTGTCAGACGCTCCAGATCGGAATAGCGTTCCAGCAGCGACGCGTCGATCAGCTCAACCTTGACCTCGAGCGTATCCGTATATCCCTCATGGCGCACGTAAAGCATATAATGCGGGCTGACCTGCTCCATCGGCATGAGCACGCTTTCAATCTGCGATGGGAACACGTTGACGCCTTTGATTTTAAGCATATCGTCGCTGCGCCCCATAATTTTGTCCATACGCGCCGTTGTCCGGCCGCATTTGCACGGCGCATAGGTGATTCGTGAAAGGTCCCGCGTGCGGTACCGCAGCAGCGGCAGCGCCTCTTTGGTCATCGTTGTGATGACCAGTTCGCCGACCTCGCCCTCGTCCTTCTCCGCGAGCGTCTCCGGGTCGACCACCTCTGCAAAAAAGTGATCCTCATTGATATGCAATCCGTCGCGGTATTCGCATTCGCCCGATACGCCCGGCCCGATCAGCTCGCTCATACCGTAATTGTCGGTCGCAAACAGGCCGAGCTTTTCCTCAATCTTGGCGCGCATCTCCGGCGTGCTCCCCTCCGAACCGAACAGGCCGACACGCAGCTTAAAATCAGCGGGCGTATAACCCATTTCGGCAGCCAGCTCGCCGAGATACAGCGCGTATGTCGGCGTCGCGATCAACGTTGTCGTGCCGAAATCCTTCATCAGCATGATCTGCTTTTCACTGTTGCCGCTTGACGACGGCACAACAGCGGCGCCAAGACGCTCAAGCCCATAATGCAGGCCGAGCGCGCCTGTAAACAGGCCGTATCCAAAACAAATCTGCGCCATATCCTCGTCGCCCACGCCAACCGCGGCGATCAGGCGCGCCATCACTTCGGACCACATGTCGAGATCGTTTTTTGTATATCCCACGACCGTCGGCTTGCCCGTTGTTCCTGACGACGCGTGGATGCGTACAATCTGCTTGCGCGGTACTGCAAACAATCCAAACGGATAGTGGTCGCGCAGGTCGTCCTTTGTGGTCGGCGGTATGTACTTGATGTCGGAGAGCGTTTTAAACTTGTCAGGATCGATGCCGGCCGCGTCAAACCGGTCGTGGTACAGCCGGACATTGTCATAGCAATACCGCACCACATGCTTCATACGCTCCAGTTGGAGCGCCTCTAGCTGCCTGCGCGGCATTGTCTCGGCGTGCCTGTTGTAAATCATCGGTTGGTTTCCTCCGTTCCTTCCTACGCCGCTTTAGCGCATTTACCCATTAAACCCTTTTCCTATCATACCGCGAACCACATGTAAAATCAAGGCTTAACCGCCATCTTTTGATAAATTCCGCCCGTTGCCAGCGCATAAAACCCCATTGATATGCACAAATTCATACTTTATTAAACACATTTCTGTCTGCTTCGTGTAAAATAATAAACATTCATTGTGTATTCTTCATCACTGCACCTGTGTTCATAATCCGATAAAATTGGAGACACTACATTCATGTTTGGATATATAAGACCCAGTAAAGGGATGCTGCGCGTCTGTGAATATGAAACGTATCAGGCTGTCTACTGCGGCCTGTGCAAGCAGCTTGGGCGGCAGTATGGCCCGTTCGCGCGCATGACGCTCAGCTTTGACTTCACGTTTCTCACGCTGCTCGGCATGTCGCTTGACGAAAAGGATTCGTCGTTTGCGCCGGGGCGCTGCATGCTCAACCCGCTTAAAAAGCGTCCCTGCCTGCAAAGCTGTTCATGGCTGTCGTTTTCGTCCGACGTCGCGATGATCATGTTTTACTACAAGGCGCTCGACAACTATACGGACGGCGGAACCGGCGCCCGCTTTCTGACGCTTTTGTGTATGCCGTTCGCGCGCGCCGCTTACAAAAAAGCGTCGGACCGCACCCCGGACGTGGCCTCGATTATTTATGAAACGATCAGTATGCAGAGCCTTGTTGAGGACGAGCGGTGCGACAGCGTCGACCGTGCGGCAGAGCCGTCGGCGCTCGCGCTTTCGCATATCTGCGGGCTTCTTTCGCATGACGGCAGCCAGCGGCGCGTACTGGAGCGATTCGGCTATCTGCTTGGACGGTATGTGTACCTTGCCGACGCGCTCGACGATCTCGAGGAGGATATCCGCCATGGCAGCTACAACGCGTTTGTGCTGCGCGAGCATCTGGACGCGCCTGAGCCGCAGCGGCTGGCCGATGTACGCGAAAACGCGAAAGGTTCGCTTTTTTTAACCATAGGGGAAATCATCAAAGCGTACGAGCTTCTGGAACTTGGCGAATATAAGCCGATTCTTGATAATGTGATCTATCTCGGTCTGCGGGAAACCGTTGAACGAATTTTGTTGCCGAAGGAGAATGAACACAGATGACAGATCCGTACAAGGTGCTTGGGATCTCGCCGAACGCCACCGATGAACAGGTAAAAATCGCATACCGCGAGCTTGCCAAAAAATATCATCCGGACAACTATGCAAATAATCCCCTGTCCGATCTGGCTGAGGAAAAGATGCAGGAGATCAACCAGGCGTATGACGCGATCGTCGCGCAGCGCAGGTCGGGACAATCCGCGGGCGGGCCGGCCGGCGCGGGAGCTTATTCCGGCGCGTCTCAATTCTCCGATATCCGCCGCATGATCAATTCCGGCCGTCTTGCTGAAGCTCAGGAGCTGCTCGACGGCGTGGCCGCAGCAAACCGCGACGCTGAATGGCATTTTCTAAAGGGCAGTATCTATTATTCGCGTGGTTGGCTTGACGACGCGCTCCAGTGCTTTCAGCGCGCCTGCCAGCTCAACCCGCAGAACAGCGAATACAGCGCTGCTTACAATCAGCTTGTCTGGCAGCGGCAGAACGGGCAGCCGCGCTACAATCAAAGCCCTTTTGGAACGAACACAACGGTCGGCGGATGCAGCTGCTGCGATATCTGCGCGGCCATATACTGCGCCAATTGCTGCCTTGACGCATGCGGCAGCGGCTGTTTCTGATGACACGGCAGCCGGATTGGGACCCGGCGGCGTCCCACAGCAGCCGCCAGATGAAAAAAAGCACCCAGGTCGCCCTTGGCGGTCTTTCCTCCGCCCTGTGCCTGCTGCTCATGTTTATGACCGGGCTGATCCCCTTCTCCTCGTATATCTTCCCCGCGCTGGCCGGGATCGTTTTGATTTCCGTGCGCGAAGAAAACGGTCTGAAAACCGCGATGCTCGTCTACACGGCGACTTCGCTGCTCGCTCTGCTGATTATTCCGGACCGCGAGGCCGTCATGATGTATATCATGCTGCTTGGCTACTACCCGCTGGCCAAACCCTGGATAGAACGTTTGCCGCATATTTTTTCCGCCATGTTCAAGCTGCTGCTGTTTAATGTAGTCGTCGTGGCTTTTTACTATGTGATGCTCTTCATTTTTGGGGTCCCTGATATGCTTGAGGGCTGGGGCGATTTCGGGCGTTATACTATTGTCGTCATTCTGGCAATTGTAAACTTTACATTGTTTATGTATGATTATTTGCTGACGCAGGCGCTTCATATTTATCGCGGATGGTTCCGCCCGAAAATCCTGCGCAAAATCATTTGAGTCTGGCTTTGGCTTCTTGTAAAAAGCCCTCGCTTTGACAGGACGCCGGCTGTTTTCAATCCCTGCCGCGGAGGTGCGTTCCAATGACTGTTAAACAAAAAAAACGTATGGGGATACTGCCTGTACTTTTGTCCACGTTGTTCGTTATCGTCCTGATCGCAGCGGGGGCCTTTTTCTTCCTGCACAGGGCCGGGTCCTCCAGCGAGGTCGCGGCGCAGTTTCGTGTCGAAGGGCTTGATCCTGCTGCGCAGACGGGTGTGCTTCCGGGCGCGCCGCACAGCGAGCGTGCTCCCGGCAATGGGTTGTTTGGGTACCGCATCAATGCGGCTCCCACCTTTTCGTCCGACGGCAGCGGTGGAGACATTTGTGTTCAGAATCCTGCTTTCAATCGATATTTGATGGTCCTTGAAATCGTTGCAGACAATAACGAAACCGTTTTGTACCGCTCACAATATATCGCGCCTAATCAGTACATACTGGATGCCAATCTGTCAAGGCCGCTTTCATCGGGCAGCCATGAGGGTATGGCTTATATCAATGTGATCGACCCTTCAACGCTCGCGCTTGTGGATGTGCTTGAGTGTCCGCTCGCAATCAATATTCAATCATGACAGGGGTGGTAATATGGAAGCAATCTCGTGCAACGCGGCGTTTGAGCAGCACGGCGTTTCGACAAACCACGAGCGCATGGACAATGGAGAGCTGCGTTTCCGATTGATCGGTCCGGACAAAAGCAGCTATATCCGTTGTGAGAATGCAGCCGGGGAACCCGTCTGGGAAAGCAGCCACTCACATGCCGCGTTACAGGAACTGGTGCTTGTACAGAGCGGAGAGGTTGTATACGCTGAATATCGCGGCGCTTCGGCTGTTTTTCGTTTACTGCTGCCTGGTATGTACGTTGTGACAACGCCGGATATTCCGCACAATCAATGCCTGACGGCGGGCGCAATCGTCCATACGGTCAAATTCGGCGATTGCAGCAATCCCGACTGGATTGCCGCGCCGCAGCTCGATGCGTTGACGCTTCCGCTTACATTTGACCAGGCCCGGGCACAGACTGAATAAAATGCGCCGCCGCCGGAAAGAGGCTCGCTGTTAGCGGTACATTCATAAAGTCATCGAGCCTGTCTGCTTACAAAAAACCCTGTCAAATGAAGCAAAAAACATATAAAAAACAAAGCATGATATGCGGCGTCAAGGTTTAATTGTTATAATATGAGTAGAGAAGGCAAGCATATGAGTGAACAGTTTATAAACTTGACAATTGACAACGTGGATAAAGAACATTTATGTTGTGCGATTGCAGATAAAAAACATCAAGCTGGAGTGGCTGTAAAAAAACAATGGTTAAAAGAACGAATTGCGGAAGGTCATATTTTCCGCAAACTTGATGAAAAGGGAAAAGTTTTCATTGAGTATGCTCCTTTAGAAACAGCATGGGCGCCTGTTTATGGAGATAACTATTTATATATTTATTGTCTTTGGGTATCCGGTTCTTTCAAAGGAAAAGGGTATGCAAAATCACTGCTTGAGTATTGTATCGATGACGCAAAGGAAAAAGGAAGATCGGGCGTTTGTGTTCTTAGCTCCAAGAAGAAAAAGCCGTTTTTATCAGACAAAAAATTTTTGCTTAAATATGGCTTTGAAGTCGTTGATACAGCGGGAGACGGATATGAGTTATTGGCTCTGTCTTTTAATGGGGAAAAACCTTATTTTTCTGAAACTGTAAAAGAAATGAAAATCAGCGAAAAAGAACTGACAATCTATTATGGTTTACAATGCCCTTACATTCCTAATTGTATTGAGCAAGTAAAAGAATACTGTAATAGAAACAGTATACCCCTAAATTTGATTGCTGTAGATACGTTGCAGAAAGCAAAAAGTCTCCCTTGCATTTTTAATAACTGGGCTGTCTTTTATAATGGAGAATACGAAACAAATCATCTTCTCAATGAAACTTTTTTGAAAAAGAAATTTAAATTATAGATGAAATATCTGTGCACTTTGTAAAAGCAAAAGGAATTTTATGAAATTATTTCATCAATGAACGATTGGCAAAAGTATTTTCTACATCGCTGTAAAATCAAAGGGTTACGCGCTGTTTTCCAGCGCGTAACCCTTTATCATTGCGATCAGCCTTTTTGGGGGACAATTTCGATCCAGTAGCCGTCCGGATCATGGATGAAATAGATGCCCATTCCCGGATTTTCAAAGCAGATGACGCCCATTTGCTGGTGTTTTTCATGCAGCGCCGCGTAGTCATCCGTTACAAAAGCGAGATGATATTCCAGATCCCCAAGATTGTATGGTTCCTTACGGTCGCGCAGCCAGGTCAGCTCCAGTGTGAAATCGCTTTCGCCATCACCGAGATACACAAGCTTAAATGAACCGTCCGAAGCATTTTTTTCACGCACTACAGTCAGGTTCAGGGCTGCTTGATAGAAATCAAGGCTCTTTTGCAAGTCGAGCACATTGAAATTAAAGTGATTGAATTTGATCATATGGCACACCCCTTATATATTATACATTTCGTATTTATTATTGGAAAAATTACTCATTTCCACGAATATAAGTAATATAATCCATACAATAATCGTCTAATCCAGCCACAACGCGCGCCGCTGCGATTGCATCACGCATTGCGGGTGATACTGGGTCGATGATCGCACTGGAAAGCCCCGCAGCCATGGCCGCTGAAACGAATGCACTATTGATCAACGCACGGCGCGGCAAACCAAACGACACATTCGAAAGACCACATGTTGTCTTGACATCGGGATACGCTCGCGCCATATACAGAATCGCGCCAAGCGCATTTTTCGCGCTCTCGCCATCCGTGGCAAGCGTCTCCACAAGCACATCCGCGTAAATCCGGTCGTCCGGAATGCTTGCGGCGCGCAGTTTTTCAACCAGACAATCCAGCTTTTGGCATTTTTCCTCCAGGCTATGCGGCATATCCTCGTCGATCGGCAGGCCGACAATGGCCGCACCACTCTCCTTTGCAAGCGATGTCACCACATCAAAGCGGTCGGTGATCGTGGCGGAATTGAGAATCAGAGGACGGTCGCCAGCTGCGTGTACCGCTGCTGCCATCACCGTTGGATCGGCTGTATCGATCATAATTCCACAATCACAATTTTCACGTATCAACCCGATTGTCCACAGCATAGCCGCTTGTTCATCGGCTGCACAAATCGCTGTGTTGACATCCAGAAAAGCTGCGCCTGCCGCAGCCTGCATCCGAATCAGCTCTACTACTGTCTGCGTGTCGCGGGCTTCAAACGCCTGCTGCGCACGCGGAATCGAACTGTTGAGCTTTTCGCCAATGAGAATCATTGTTCATACCTCCTGATTTCTTCGATCAATCCCCGCACAATGTTCACCTTTTTCAATGGGGTCATAATATAAAAGCCATCAGCCGCGTCATAGACACGCTGCATAATGCCCGCACTGTACGCAACAGAAATCGCAGCGGCTTCATCCGGCGTCTTTCCTTCCAAAGAACGCACGACAGTGTCTGGAATTTCAATCCCGGACACCTCATTGATTAAAAAGAGCGCATTTTTATAGCCTGCAACCGGCAAAATTCCCGCAAACAGGCGGCAATCTTTTAACTCCTGGCGGGCATACAGAAAATTGTCGACAGCTTCGTCACTAAAAATCGGCTGTGTAAACAGCATGGAGGCTCCAAGCGACAACTTCTTTTTTGCGCGTGCAAGTTCCACGCCGAAATTTACAGCGTTCACATTGAGCGCGCCGCCAATTAAAAACGGCGCGTCTGCAAACACCTCATTGTTCATGCTGTGAATCCATGCGATCAAATCGAATGAACTGAGGTGATACACACCGTCCGAGCCGCGCGTCCCAGCTTGCATCGGCGGATCTCCCGTGACTATCAGTGCGCGGTTGATCCCTTCGAACGCCGCGCCGAGCAGCCCCGCACGCAAAGCGATATGGTTTTTGTCCCGGCAGGAGATGTGCGGCATCACCTCAATCCCCGCTTCGCGTCTGATTTTCGCGGCTGTCATCAGGCTGTCCGCGCGTGTGCGTGACAACGGCGAATCGGTCACTGTGATCAGATCAACGCCGCATGCGCGCAGCTCTGATGCAGCCGCCAGCACAAATGAACAATCGTAGTCAAACGGCGGATCAAGTTCAACCGCAATTTCCTTGTGTAGCAGGCCCGGGCGGCCGCCGCCAGGCGCGTCAGCGCCTGTGGCCGGAGCCGCTAGCGGCTCCGGCCAGCCCGCCCCTTCGGGGCGGGCTGCGGCGGCCGCCAGTGCGGCGGCGGCACGGCGGATATGCTGCGGCGTTGTGCCGCAGCATCCGCCGAGAATGTCGGCGCCGTCCATATACAAAGCGGCGAGCTGCTGAGCAAAATAATCAGCGTTATCCTCAAAAAAAACACGTCCATTGAGCGATGAAGGATATCCCGCATTCGGCATTGCGACAACAGGCTTCACACGCTGTCCAAGCGCACGAAGCAAGCTGCGCATATGGCTCGGGCCGCAAGAGCAATTGAGTCCCACAGCATCGACACATGGATCAGACTCCGCCTGGTCAAACAGTGTGCGGCAATACAATCCACGTCGAGAATAGCCATCCTGTGAAACGGCAAAGGATACAATCACCATCGCATCTGGAACACTTTGGCGGATCAGGTCGACTGCGGGCCGCACATCCTGATAAGAAGCCAGCGTCTCAAACAAAAAATCATGCGCGCCAAGATCCAGAAAATTCCGGACAATTGTGAGATAATCCATCTCTGCCGTATCGGCGCAGATCCCACC
This sequence comes from Anaerotruncus colihominis, assembly GCF_010206195.1. Taxonomy (GTDB): domain Bacteria; phylum Bacillota; class Clostridia; order Oscillospirales; family Ruminococcaceae; genus Anaerotruncus; species Anaerotruncus colihominis_A. The sequence goes on from NZ_VIQT01000010.1 coordinate 258,344, forward strand.
AATATCGGCGAATACGCGCGCGCCGCTCTCCTGTGCAGCGCGCTGTGCGAGCGACCAACCAGCCGCGATGATCTCGTTAAGCCGTACGGAATCGGAAATAGATACAGGATTGGCCGCAAATGTATTTGTTTTAAGCGCATCACAACCGGACGCTATATATTCGCGATGAATATCCAGGACTGTTTGCGGAGCAGTCAGATTAGCCAGCTCACAAGGGGCCTCATTGCCTGTTTTTGAAAAATAATAGGTGCCAAACGCACCATCAAATAAGTATGGCCGGTCAAAACGCACAATACAGCCTCCTTGATGTATGATATCGTTTGTATACAGATACACATAAAAATTCTGATCAACCTATGCGCTCAATGCCGCAAAGGCGAAACAAACCACTGTGCCAGGTTGTCCACGGCTTGGATGATAGATTGGAAAAACAGCGGAGCGCACCCATCAGATCATCCGGGCGGCCGAATCAATATGGGTATAAAAACCGCAAAGCAGTTATTGATACCAGGTTATTATAAAGTCTGACCATACGGCAGCCGCCATCTGGCGGCTGCAAACGGCTTGGCCATTTGCCCTGCGCATATTGTATCACGCTTTTGGAAAAATTGCCAGACTATACCGCAGCTGTCGCTATATAATTCCCAGCTGGCACTTGTGGGCGGCTTCTCTAAACATTGTATACCTTGTATAATCAGAATGCAAATGATTTGTGAATTTTTACAGAATCTCGTTGACAAATTCCTCATGAAGGATTACCATTAATTAGACAGCTAACGATTAGCTGTCTAACTTTTTGATTGTGTAGCCGTTTAAAAAGGAGCTGTCATCATGAAAGACCCGCGCGCTTCATCCCAGGGGCAACCAGCAGATTTACATCGTGCCGTTCATTTACATTGGGACTTAATTTCCCTGCACAAGCAATGCGCAAACCGTCTGCTTTGTGCCCATAATATTCATATAGGACAACAGTCTCTGCTGTTCATGCTCAAACATATGGGCGCATGCAATCAAAAGGAATTGGCGCGCGCACTGCACATCAGTCCCGCCACCATTGCAATCTCACTCAAGCGTCTGGAACGTTCCGGACTGGTGCGGCGTGTGCCGGATCAGCAGGACTTGCGCTCCAATCGGATCGAACTGACACAGGCTGGCGTGGAATCCGCCGATTACGCCGAGAAGGTAATTGACCAAATCACAGAACGTTCATTTGAGGATTTCAGCGCGGCGGAATTCGAACAGCTTATCTCCTTGTTGTCGCGTATGGCGGCAAATCTCCGGGTATTTCGAGACAATTTACAAAAAAAGGAGGAATCCTCTTGCGGCAAGTAATGTCGTATCTCACGCCTTATAAAAAGTCGGTTGCCATCGCAGTGGCGTTTATGCTGCTCGACGTTGTGTGTGAGGTGACTCAGCCGACGCTGATGTCCAACATTGTCGGCATTGGTATTCAGTCGGGCAACATTTCTTATATCGTCGGCACCGGTTCCCTTATGATCCTGTTCGCACTGATCGCCATTTTGGCGGGTTTTGGCAATGCACGTCATTCCGCAAAGGCTGGCGTCGGCTTTGCAGCCGGCCTTCGTCGCGGTCTCTTTGAAAAGGTACAGCAATTTTCGTTTAAAAACATCGACGCTTTTTCAACCGCATCGCTTGCGACGCGGTTGACAAACGACGTAACACTGCTCCAAAACGCGGGTATTATGACGCTGCGGCTGATGATCCGCGCGCCGCTCATGTTCGTTTTCGCCATGATTATGGCCATTCGCATGAACGCCGAGCTTGCAGTCATTCTTGTTGTAATTATCCCTATCCTTTTGTTATCTCTTGGACTCATTATCACGCGCGCACTGCCTCTATTCAACAAACTGCAGGTGCGCGTTGACGCCCTCAACGGCAGCGTGCAGGAAAATCTGACAAACGTGCGCGTCGTCAAATCCTTTGTGCGCCAGGATTTTGAAAAGAAAAAATTTAAGGTCTCCAATGACAGCCTAACCGATGCCTCCCTGCGCGCAATGAATGTCGTCATCTTCAGTATGCCGGTCATGATGCTGGTTATGAATCTCTCCACTGTAGCGGTTGTTTGGTTTGGCGGCAGCCAGGTGATCGGTGGCTTGCTGACCGCAGCCGATATGGTCGCCTTTATCAATTACATTTTCCAGATCCTTATGTCTTTGATGATGCTTTCTATGATGTTTGTCCTGATTTCCCGCGCATCCGCTTCATATAAGCGGGCAATCGAAGTCCTGTCCGCCGAAATTGATTTAACGGATATCCCTAACGCACAGGAATACACAATCAAAGGCGATGTAAAATTTGAACATGTGTGCTTCAAGTATGATCCGGAGCATCCAAATAACATCCTGACAGATATCGATTTTGAGGCAAAGCCCGGCCAGACCATCGCTGTGATCGGCGGCACGGGCGCTGGTAAAAGCTCTCTGGTCCAATTGATCCCGCGCCTGTATGATGTGACTGAAGGGCGCGTTCTGATCGACGGCCGCGATGTGCGCAATTATACGATCGAATCGCTGCGCAGCCAGATCGGCGTTGTACTCCAGAAAAACACCCTGTTTTCAGGCACAATACGCGACAACATCAAGTGGGGCAATGAGCATGCCACTGACGGCGAGGTGATCGAGGCCGCCAAGGCCGCTCAGGCGCACGACTTTATCATGAGCTTTCCAAAGGGATACGACACCTGGATTGAACAGGGAGGCGTCAATGTCTCCGGCGGACAAAAGCAGCGGCTTTGCATTGCGCGCGCTATGCTGAAAAAACCGCCGATCCTTATTCTGGACGACAGCACCAGCGCCGTCGATACCGCAACCGAGGCCAAAATCCGCGAAGCCTTTTGCACCACGCTGCGCCGGACAACGAAATTTATCATCGCGCAGCGTATCTCCTCTGTCAAGGATGCAGATCAGATCATTATCCTTTCCGACGGCCGTATTTCAGCCATCGGTACACATGAGCAGCTGCTCGCCACCAGCGAGGATTATCAGGAAATCTATTATTCACAGCAGGAAAAGGAGGGGAATGCGTAATGCCGAACCGCAAACAATCCGCAATGGAAAAGCCGAAAAATTTTGGCGCTTCAATCGCGTTTGTCTGGAGCTACCTGCGCCGCCGCAAGCCGCTTCTCTTTCTCGCGGGACTGATGGTTCTTTTCAATATCGGCGCGTCGCTGGCCGGTACGGCCATGTTGCAGCCGATCATCGACAATTTTTTGGAGCCGGTGCGCGCGCTTTCCGTATCAGAGCGGTTCACAGGGCTTTTGCAGGGCGTTATCACTTTGCTTTGCATCTATCTTGTCGCTGTCGCCGCCAGCTATCTGCAAATGCGTTTGATGATGACGGCCACACAGCGTTCCATCAACGACCTGCGCCGCGACCTGTTTGATCATTTGCAGGATTTGTCGGTCCGTTATTATGACACCCATACGCATGGCGAAATGATGAGCCGTTTTTCCAACGATGTGGACACACTCAACGATGCTCTTGCCAATTCGTTGACTTCGCTGTTCTCGAGCGTCATCACCCTCGCCGGTATCCTCGCGCTGATGATCAGCAAGAGCATCCCTCTGACAATTCTGACGCTTCTGATGACGCCGGTCATGTTCTTTGTCGCTGGCCGTCTGATGCGCGCCAGCAGCAAATATTTTGTCGCACAGCAGGCAAACCTTGGCCGCGTCAATGGATACGTTGAGGAAATTATTACAGGACAAAAGGTTGTCAAGGTGTTCTGCCATGAGCCGGACGCGCTTGCTGAATTTGACCGGCTCAATGGGGATTTGCAGCAAACCGCAACAATAGCGCAGAGCTATTCCGGTCTGATGATGCCGGTGATGATGAATATTTCCACGATCAATTATGCGCTTGTCGCCATGATTGGCGGCGTACTTGCCGTCTTTGGGCATATCAGCGTCGGCGGGCTTGTCGTATTCTTACAGCTAACGCGTCAATTCAGCCGCCCAATCACTGAGGCGTCGAGCCAATATAACGCTGTTATCACAGCGATCGCGGGCGCAGAGCGCATCCACGAGGTGATGTGCGAGGCGGCCGAGGACCCCGATCCGCCGCACGCGGCGGACCTGGTCCATGAAAACGGCGCGTTTTTCTGGCAGCAATATGATGATTCGGGTCATCCGGCCGCATGTGTCCCGGTGCGCGGCGATGTCAAATTTGAGGACGTGACCTTTGGCTACAACGAGGATAAAACAATTCTCAAGCATATCTCCCTGTACGCAAAGCCCGGGCAAAAAATTGCCTTTGTAGGTTCGACAGGTGCCGGCAAAACAACGATCACCAATCTTTTGACACGTTTTTATGATATCCGGGAGGGTGTCATTACAATTGACGGCATTGATATCCGTAAAATTAAAAAGGACAGTCTGCGCCGTTCGCTGTCAATGGTACTACAGGATACGCACCTTTTTACTGGAACCGTGCGTGAAAACATCCGCTACGGCCGGCTTGACGCGACCGACCAGGAGGTTGAGGACGCCGCAAAGCTTGCCTCGGCGCATTCATTTATCTCCCGCCTGCCGCATGGCTATGATACAGTGATCGAGGGTGACGGCGCGAACCTGAGCCAGGGACAGCGTCAATTGCTCAATATCGCACGTGCCGCCGTGGCCGACGCTCCGATTTTAATTCTTGACGAGGCGACCAGCTCCGTCGACACCCGCACGGAACGCCATATTGAACATGGCCTCGACCGGCTGATGCAGGGCCGCACAACGTTTATCATCGCGCATCGTCTGTCAACCGTTCGCAATTCAAACGCCATCATGGTGCTTGAACAGGGCGAAATTATTGAGCGTGGCAGCCATGACGATCTGCTCAAAGAACATGGCCGTTATTACCAGCTCTACACTGGCGCTGTCGAGTTGGACTAAACGAACAACGTCGGGCCGCATTCCGATCCTTTTTTCTTTAGACGCGCCGCGGACAGCGGCGCGTCCAGCTAAAACGGCAGCATCATTCATAAATGATGCTGCCGTTTTCATCAAAGCAATGAAAAAACAGGGCGTCAGCCGGCGGCGGAAATCGTCGCGCCGCCGAGCACGCGGTCATTGTCATAGAAAACAACGGCTTGTCCCGGCGTAATGGCGCGCTGCGGCGCGTCGAATTGAACCCATATCTTTCCCTCCCCCAGCGGAGTGATCGTTGCAGGTGCAGGCGTATGCGCATAACGGATCTTCGCACAGGCCCGCAGAGGCGTTTTTAGCATATCAAAGGCGATCAGCCGCAGATCGTCTGCGGTCAGCTTATCACAGAACACTGCGGATTCGTCCGACAGCGTCACTGTATTGGTAGCCGGGTCCAAGCGGCTGACATACTTGTGCGTTCCAAAGGCCACCCCGAGGCCGCGCCGCTGCCCGATGGTATAATGAAGCACGCCGCGGTGACGCCCAATCACATGGCCAGCGTCATTGATAAAATTCCCAGGTTCGCTTGCTTTGCCAGTATAACGCTCAATAAAAGCGGCATAGTCGCCATCCGGCACAAAGCAGATGTCCTGGCTGTCAGCCTTCGCCTGAACCGGCAAGCCGGCTTCGGCGGCAAACGCCCGCACCTCGTCCTTTGTATAACCGTCAACCGGCAACAGCAACCGTGAAAGCTGCTCCTGTGACAGATGATACAGTACGTATGATTGATCTTTGCGCGTCTGCCTGCTGCGCTGAAGGCAATAGCGGCCGGCTGCCCGATCATAGGCGACGCCGGCGTAATGCCCAGTGGAAATATGCGTATATCCCAAGCGTATGGCGTCCTGTAAAAACGCGCCGAATTTGACCGAACGGTTACAGGCGACACATGGGTTTGGTGTTTTTCCTGTCAGATAACTGTCCACGAAATGTTCCAGAACGTGTTTCTGAAATAAAGCCCGGTAATCAAATACATAATGCCGGATTCCAAGGCGGTCACAGACGGCGCGCGCGTCCAGGACATTCCCCTCCGGGCAGCCGTCAAACAGCTCAAAAGTTGCGCCGGCTACCTTGTATCCCTGCTTTTTGAGCAGCAATGCCGCAACGGAGCTGTCAACACCTCCGCTCATTGCGACCAAAACGCTTCTCTCCATTCTGTCCCTCCAAAAATATCAGGCGGAGCCGCACACTGTGAGGCTCCGCCCAACTCTGCACATATGGCCGTCCTATGGCTGCCTGCGAAAGGCCCCCCTCCATATCTGCGGACAAATTCATATGCGGCTGTCTATATTATACACTGTGTATTGTCTTTTTTCAATAGGCTTGTCCAAATTACCCTACGTAAATAACGCCGGCTCATTTACAGAGGAGGGAGCATCGCAAAAGTCGCAGCCAGATCAAAATTTTCAAACGGCGCAGGAGAACGCAGCAGATAGTATCCAAAAATTGTGACGCCCGCAGCCAGCGCCAAAATCAAGAGGATTAAAAACAGCTTGAACACCAATCCCGGCGCGCGCTTTTCAAAGGCGCGCCGTTCGCTGCGCACCGGGCGTTCCTCCTTGAGATCGTCTGGATCAGGCGCATGAAAGATCAGCCCAGGCGGTGGCTCCTGCGGCTGATAGACAAAGTATGAATCATCGTCCTCCGCCGCGCGGCCGCGCGGCGCCTTCTGCTCATAGATATCGTCCTCGAATGCTCCAAAATCCGGCGCCTGCTCACTGGGATCGTATGTATAAAAATCGGACGCTGTGTCAGGAACGTCCGGTTCCCGGACGACAAACGGCGGATCCAGCTCACTGTAATGATCGTGAAAATCGCTGACAAGCCGCTCGCCGCAGTAAGGGCAGAATTTGAAATCGCCCTTGACATTCCTGCCGCATTTTTTACAGACCATCCGCTCACCTCCGATATGCTGATTCCTGTTCTTCATGTCCCGCCGCACAAACTAGTCAGCGATTGATCACCTGGATTTGCAGCCCTTCCATAACATCAAGCGCCTTTTGATTCATCGCTTCATCGGCGCAGGCCGTACACTGTGCGTCGACAATCACAACCGCCTCCGGCAAAGCCGCCTTAATCAGCACCGCATTGGAAAGCACGCAGATATTTGATACAAGCCCGCATAGCTCCACAGCGTCATATCCCTGCGCGCCTGCATAATCGGCGAGCTGTTTTGAACCAAACACAGGCTTGTAAAAACAGATCGTATTGGGTTCGCAATAGGCGGCGACACGGCCGCAAAGCTGCCAGCCCGGTGTGTCGCGCACACAGTGCACGACCGGCAGACACTTTCCCTCCTGTGTGTTCAGATAATCTGCATCATGCGTATCAAATGTAAAAACAATGTCCGCGCCACGCGAACGGTACGCCTCAATCTTACGGCAGATCGTATCCTCAAGGGACGCCGCCCCTTCAAAACCCAGGCTCCCGGACACAAAGTCATTTTGATAATCAACGACGACAAGCAGTTCCTTCATACCGTACTCCCCTTCCGAAAAAATCCGGACTTAGGGGCTGTTTGAAAAATCGGAAATATCGTCTTTTTCAAAACAAGCCCTGGTCCGGATTTTCTCCCGATTCTCAAATTAAATGCTATAAACAGACACCTGGTTATTGACCATCGCGACAGATATCCGTCGGGGCGGATTGGTCCCTTCCACCAGGCAGGAGGCTGTACCAAACGCAGCCGCAAACTGAACCGATTTTTTGACATCATACTTATAATCGTGCGCGATGATAAACCCGGCCAGCGCCGCGTCGCCGGCGCCGATAGTCGATTTGATTTCGGAAAGCTCGGGGACATCGGCCTTGTATGTAACCAAGCCGTCCGTATAAATCATGCCTTCCGCGCCAAAGCTTGCCAGCACATGCTTCGCCCCTGCGTCAGCCACCTGTTTGACCGCTTCCTTCATTTCTTCAGTCGTTTCAAGTGGGCGGCCCACAAGCGTACACAGCTCCTCATAGTTCGGTTTGATCACCCATGGCTTGATCTGCGCGACATTTTCGAGTGTCGCGGATTTTGTATCAAGCGCAATGATTCCGCCGCACTCCTTGATAAACGCGCAGATTTCGCAGAAAATTTCATCCGTGATGCCGTCCGGCATCACACCGGCGACGACGACAAGCGTAGTCGGCCGGATTTCCTCCGAAAGCGCCGTTTCCAGTTCATCGATGGTGTGGTGCTTAATCTTGGGGCTTTTGCGGATAATGCGCGTCATTGTTCCGTCAGGCGTGAGGATGCTCAGGTTTTCGCGGATACGCCCCTCCATATAAATGACGCGCGTGGCAACATTTTCATCGCGCAGCCGTTCAAAGTATCGCTTGCTGTTTTCCTGACCCGCCACAATCAGCGCCGTGTTCGCAATCTCATAGCTGCGCAGCACGCGCGAAACATCAACCGCCTTTCCAGCCGCGTCATACAGCTCGCTTGTTACGGTGTTTTCCCCGCCCATCTCATATCGGTCCACATATAAGGTAATATCAGCGACAGGGTTCAGCGAAAGAGTGATAATCTTATCAAACAGCATCCTCATAACCTCCGCAACAATTGGGTCTGCCGACAAACCGCGCCCTGAAAACCGCCGCCGCCCGATTTGTCAACAGCTCCGCTTAAACCGTTGGATCTTGACCGACTTCGTCCGCGGCTTCCTCCATGCTGACAGCAGTCTGTGCGCTGTCCTGCTCCGTGCTGTCCGCGGATTTTTCCAGATGAATAGCGCTTTTTCCAGCCATCATATCGGCAAACGTCTTTTCATCCATTTTTTCGTTATCAAACAGGTACTTCGCAACCTCATGAAGCTGCCCCATGTGCTCGGTCAGAATATCAACGGCACGTTCATACGCTGTATCGATGATCTCGCGGATTTCCGTATCAATCTCCGCAGCCACCGTTTCCGAATAACTCGGCGTGCTCGAGAAGTCGCGTCCAAGAAACACCTCGTTATCGTCGTGTCCATAGACAATCGGGCCAAGCTTTTCAGAGAAACCATAACGAACCACCATGTTGCGCGCAACTTTTGTAGCACGTTCAATATCGTTGGAAGCGCCTGTGGAGATATCGTCAAGCACAAGCTTTTCGGCGACACGGCCGCCCAACAGTGTGACAATATCCTCATTCATTTCACGTTTGGTCACATACGTCTTATCTTCGCTAGGCAGCGACAGCGTATAACCGCCGGCCATTCCACGTGGCACAATGGAAATCTGGTGTACCGGGTCCTGCGTCGGCAGATAATAGGTGCAAACCGCGTGGCCCGCCTCATGGTAGGATGTCAGCTTCTTATCCTTTTCAGTTACAACATGGCTCTTTTTCTCGGGTCCGGCGATCACCTTGATCGTCGCCTCCTCAATCTCAACCATCGTAATCGCCTTATGGTTCTTCTTGGCGGCCAGCAGCGCCGCCTCGTTTGTGAGGTTTTCAAGGTCCGCGCCGGTAAAGCCGGCTGTCGAAGCCGCGATCGTCTTGAGGTTTACATCAGGCGCGATCGGCTTGTTTTTCGTATGGACGCGCAGAATCGCCTCGCGCCCTTTGATATCGGGATAACCCACGGCAATCTGGCGGTCAAAGCGTCCGGGACGAAGCAGCGCCGGATCGAGGATATCGCGGCGGTTTGTCGCAGCAATTACGATGACGCCGCTGTTGGTGCCAAAGCCATCCATTTCAACAAGCAACTGGTTGAGCGTCTGTTCACGTTCATCGTGGCCGCCGCCAAGCCCGGCGCCGCGGTGGCGCCCAACAGCGTCGATTTCATCGATAAAGATGATTGAGGGCGAATTTTTCTTCGCCTGCTCGAACAGGTCGCGCACACGCGATGCACCGACGCCGACAAACATTTCCACAAAATCAGAACCGGAAATAGAGAAAAATGGCACGCCAGCCTCGCCCGCCACAGCCTTGGCCAGCAGTGTCTTACCTGTTCCGGGAGGTCCCATCAGCAGCACGCCCTTGGGGATGCGCGCGCCCAGCGAATTAAATTTTGATGGATTCTTGAGGAACTCAACGATTTCGACAAGCTCCTCCTTTTCCTCATCCGCGCCCGCCACGTCGTTAAACGTCACCTTTGGCATTTCCTCCGGCTGACGGGGCTTCGCCTTTCCGAATCCCATCACACCGCTCGTACCGCCGCCGCGCGCCTGCTTCATCATCATGAAGTAAAAGAACACCAAAAGCCCGACAAGAACAAGCGTTGGAATCAGGCTGACCCACCAGGGCGTTGTCTTAATCGGCAGCAGGTCATATTGCATCGGCGCGTCGGGATGCGCTTTGTTATACTGCTGTATATAGTTATCCGAGCCGTCATACCGCTCGGCGTAAACATCGTTGATAAACAGATTTACATTCGGCACACGGTAAGCCTTCGTCTTGCCGTCTGTAAATGTCATTTCCAGATCGCCCGTTCCGAGGTCGAAAACAAACGACTTGACCTCCTGACGCTGGAAGTAACCGAGCACATCGGAGTATTTTTCCGTCGAGGTTGGCTGCTTCATGGAAGAAAACAGCAGCACCGCCATGAGCATCAGCAGCAGGAACATCGAAAGCCAAATGCCGACGCCCTTTGTTTTTTTGTTCAAATCAGATTCACTCCTGTCAAATCATTGCGTACACAGGGGCATAGCCGCCCCGCCGTCCGGCCCCCCCCAATACGGCCGGACTACCACGGCCGTGCGGGGCGCAGAGCAGCGCCATATATCCTATTTATTTTTCGTAAATCTCCGGTTTGAGCACGCCCACATAGGGCAGGTTGCGATAACGCTCCGCAAAATCGAGGCCATAGCCGACGACGAATTCATCCGGCACCTCAAAGCAGGTGTAATCAGCCGAGATATCGGCCACACGGCGGGCTGGCTTGTCAAGCAGGGTGGCGATCTTGATATCGGAAGCGTCGCGCTGCATCAGCAGGTCGCGCAAGTAGCTGAGCGTCAGGCCGCTGTCAAGGATGTCCTCAACAATCAGGACGTTGTAGTCAAGCGGGTTGATGTCAATATCCTTGATTATCTTAACCACTCCTGACGATTTTACGCCGGAACGATAGCTCGACACAGCCATGAATTCGACTTCGCACGGTACCGTGATCGCACGGATCAAATCCGCCATAAACACAAACGAACCTTTGAGCACGCCGAGTACGAGCAGCTTTTTCCCCTCATAGTCGCGCGATATCTGCGCGCCAAGCGACTGCACCTTTTCCCGTATACTCTTTTCATCGATTAAAACTTTTAAAATATCCTGCTCTATGTTTTTCATGCTGTTTCCTCCTCCGGCGCCATACAATTGTCCGCGCCATCACGCGCGAAAGTGATCAACATTATATGCGTGGTCACTTTATCCACTCGGACGCGTTCGTCGACACCGACGCCCTCTGCAAAGAACACCCCGTTCTCGTCAGCCAGCACACACAGACGTTCCCGGTCGGCCGCGCCCATCTCGGAATATAATTTTTTCAGCAGCTTTGTACAGCCGCGTCCAACGGGCTGTATCCGGTCCCCTGCCTGTCGGGACCGCAAAAAGATACCATTATTTATTTTATCATAATCGGCGGCGTTTTTTAAGAGCCTTCCACCATTATTATCAAAAATTTCATAATCTGCACAGTTTACCACAGAAAATTCAATCGCTTTTCCATCGCCCAGTGAAATCCGCGCCCCATCGATCGCTTCGCGCCGCAGCAGGTGCGGCTCTATCGGCTCCAGAGGCGTCTTTTTTCGGCGCTCAAGATACAACAGGCCGCCGTCCGCGACGACATACAGACTCGGCCCGACCTGCATGACGCGCCGCCGCCCGCCCTCAAGCATCGCTTCAATGTATGCGATGCGCTGCGCCGAACGCTCTGCGCCGCCTTCCTCCAAAAGCACCGCGATGACGCGCGTGCGCACCGCCGGATGCAGCGCGCGCAGCGTCTCAAGGTCGTATCCTTTGCCGCGCGCCGCCAGCGCGCGTGCATCACGCGCCGCGCCGGACAGATAGTCCTCATCGCGGCGCAGCGCCGCGGTCATACGTCCGACGGCTTCCAGCGCGCCGGGATTCACACGAAAGAGCTGCGGCAGGACATTGTGGCGTATGTGGTTGCGCGTGCAGCTGTCCGTCAGATTGGTGCTGTCCGTCACATAGCACAGGCCATGCGCCGCGCAGTACGCCTCTGTTTCGGCGCGTGTGCAGCCGATCAGCGGCCGCACAATGCCGCCGCGCACCGGCGGGATGCCGCAAAGCCCCGCTATTCCTGTGCCGCGCGCAAGGTTCAAAACGACTGTCTCGGCCGCATCCGACAGCGTGTGCGCCGTTGCGATTTTGCAGCCGTGCGCGCGCGCGACCTCCTCAAAAAACGCATACCGCGCTTCGCGCGCGGCCGTCTCAAGCGAAAGGCCTCGCGTATGCGCCAGCGCGCGCACATCCACGCGCCGCACATCGAGCGCTACGCCATACTGGGCGCACATCGTGCGCACGAACTGTTCGTCGCGGTCGCTTTCCTCGCCGCGCAGGCAGTGGTTGAGATGGCAGGCGCGCACCGTCAGCCCAAGGTTGAGCTGCGCGCATAAAAAATCGAGCAGGGCGACCGAGTCAGCCCCGCCGGATACGGCCGCAGCCACTATGTCACCCTGCTCCAGCATGGAGAATTCTTCAATTGTCGCGCGCGCTTTATGGTTCATCGCGTCCCAGCTCCAAATTCGTAAATCTTGTATAACGGTTGTCCCATCCGAGCTTTACAACGCCCACCTCGCCGTGACGGTTCTTGGCAATATCACAGTTTGCAACATTGCGTTCCTCGGCGTCCTCACGCGCGTAATAATCCTCGCGGAACAAAAGCAGCACGATATCAGCGTCCTGTTCAATCGAACCGGATTCACGCAGGTCGGACAGCATCGGTTTATGGTCGGAGCGGGATTCCGGGCCGCGCGAGAGCTGCGACAGCGTGATGACCGGAACATTCAGCTCTTTTGCCATGATCTTCAGGTTTCGTGTAATCTCGCTGACCTCCTGCACGCGGTTCTCCGAACGCCGTCCGGACGACATAAGCTGGAGATAATCGATAATCACAAGGTCGACCTTGCGCAGCCGGCGCAGCTTTGCTTTCATCTCGCCGATGGTGATGCCCGGCGTGTCGTCAAGGTAGATATCAGCCTTGGAGAGCGTCTGCGAAGCCATCGCAATGCGCACCCAATCGTCGCCGGTCAATTCGCCCGTGCGCAGCAGCTGCCCCTCAACGGACGCCTGCGACGACAAAAGCCGCTGGGCCAACTGCTCGCTGCTCATTTCAAGCGAAAAAATCGCTACGGTTTTATCCGTTTTTGTCGCGACATTCTCCGCGATGTTGAGCGCAAACGATGTCTTACCCATACCGGGACGCGCCGCGATCAAAATCAGATCCGTGCGGTTAAGCCCAGTAATCACGCGGTCAAGCATGGAAAAGCCGGTCGGGATGCCGCGGTATTTGTCCCGGTCCTCGCCGGACAAACGCTGGAGCACCTCATACGTCTCGGTAATGGCTGTGCGGATATGTTTAAAAGAGCTTGTATTGCGCCCCTGCCGGATATCGAAAATGCTTTGTTCCGCCGAATCGAGCAGCACGTCGGATTCGGCCTGTGAATCCGACGCCATTTCAATAATGCCGCGTGAAGCCTCAATCAGACGGCGCACATAATATTTCTCGCGCACGATTTTGCAGTACGCTTCGACATTCGCCGCCGAAGGCACCACCTGCGCGAGATTGGTCAGATAAATTTTCGCGTCCTCGTCGGTGTCAAATATGCCCTCGCTTTTGACCGCATCGAGGATTGTAATAAAGTCCATCGTTTTGTTCAGATTGAACATCGTGGACATCACTTCAAAAATCTGCCGGTGCTGCGGGCGGTAAAACGTATCCGCGCGCAGACTCTCCATCACGAGCGCAAAGCAAACCGGATCAATCAGAACCGCGCCGAGCACGCTTTGCTCGGCCTCCAGGCTGTAGGGCATCTGCCGGCCATACTCGCCCAATTCCAAATCAGCCAACAAAACACCCTCCAAGGAACACGCGGCCCGTGCACGAGCCGCGCATCGCCATCAATTTCCATCCTTTGTAAGTTTTCTGCGCATAAGCGCCGCGTGCGGACAAACCGCGCCCCTTTAACCCGGAAAACGCATTCGCGCCGGCAATCCCACGCTGCGCGTCATCGCCGGTTCGCGCGCAATTTGTCAATCGTTTTCGCCGACAACGACATAAACGTCCGCTGTGACGCCCGGATGCAGCTTGACCTGAACGGTGTAGCTCCCAAACGCCTTGATGTCGCTGTCAAGCACGATCTTACGCTTGTCGATTGCAGCGCCGAACGCGCGCTCAATCGCCTCGGAAATTTCCTTCGATGTGACCGATCCGAAAAGCTTTCCGTTTGCGCCGGCCTTGGCGGTCAGCTTGACGGTCTGACCCTTGATCTTCGCGGCAAGCTCCTCCGCCGCCTGCTGCTCCACAGCGGCTTTATGTGCGGCGGCGGCCTGCTTGGCCTTCATTTCTCCCAACGCCTGTGCGTTCGCCTCAACCGCAAGCCCCTTCGGCAGCAGGAAATTGCGCGCATATCCGTCCGAAACCTTGACCAGCTCCCCCTTTTTACCGCTGCCCTTGACGTCCTGTTTTAAAATAACCTGCATGTTTGATTCCTCCAATCGATCAAATACGCTGTTTATTTGCGGCTGTTTTCCTCAAAATAGGAGTCAATCGCCGCAATCAGCAGTTCATATGCCTTATCTCCATCGATGCCGGCAAGCTGCGCGCCCGCCATTGTATGATGGCCGCCGCCGCCAAGCTTCTCCATGATGATCTGAACGTTGACCTGGCCCATGCTGCGCGCCGAAAACGACATCCCGCCGTTTAGACCGAACACAAGAAACGACGCCTGCACGCCGCTGATATTCAAAAGCTCATCCGCGGCCTGCGCGGCCGTCACCTGGATATCAGGCGCGTCGTGGTCGGGCGACACGGCGATCGCACAGCCGCGGTATACCTTTGCATGGGCGACCAGCATCGCCTTGCGCTGATACGCCTCCATTGTTGAGGAGAACATCTTGCGCACCTCAACGGTATCCGCACCGATCCGCCGCAGATAGGCCGCCGCCTCAAAGGTGCGCACGCCCGTCTTGATAACAAAATTCTTGGTGTCGAGCATAATGCCGGCAAGCAGCGCCTCCGCCTCCAGGCGGCCAAGACGCAATTTATCGCCAAAATACTGTACAAGCTCCGTGACCATCTCCGACGCGCTCGATGCATACGGCTCATGATAAAAAATCACGGCATTGTCGATATGCCCGACCATCTTGCGGTGGTGGTCGATCACAACGACGCTGCGGCACGCGTCAAAAATCTGGGTGGATTCCAAAATATTGCGCACATGCGTGTCGCAGATGACCAGCAGCGTTTTCCGCGTAACAAGCAGCTCGGCAGCCTCCGGCTCGAGCAGCATCCCCTCAAAGCCGTTTTCCAGAAGCTTGTCATATTCCTGCCGCACGAGACACTTATCCCGCCGGATGACGATATACGCCTCCCTGCCCATCAGACGCGCCGCGCGCATCACGCCGACACATGCCCCGAAGCAGTCAAGATCCGCCGCCCTGTGCCCCATTACGAGCACGTTGTCGCTTCCGGAAATCAATTCCGCCAGCGCCGTTGCGACGATACGCGTTTTGACCTTGGTGCGCTTCTCTGTCCCGCTGGAAACGCCGCCGAAAAATTCATAGCCCGACGCGCCGCGAACAGCCGCCTGGTCGCCGCCGCGGCCGAGCGCCATATCGAGCGCCTGGCGCGCGTACCGCTCGCTCTCCTCCAGGTCGGCCGCGTCGCGTCCGACGCCGATGGAGAGCGTCGCGACCATCTTGTTTTCCGTCTCAATGGCGCGCACCTGCTCCAATATCGGGAAACGCGATGAAATGATTCCACGCAGATTGCGTTCCTCAATGATGACGGTAAACCGGTCGCGTTCCGTCTTTAAAAGCAGGCCGCCGCTTTCCGTCACAGCCTTACTGATCGTGTACTCGATCTGTCCCATCACGCGCGTGCGCTCATTGTCCTTCATGTTCTGCTGAAGCTCCTCATAGTTATCAACCAGCAGCAGCATCATTGAGGGGCGCGTCTCAAAATATTCGCGCGCGTAGCGCTTCAGCTCAGTATTTTCAAAGAAGTAAACAATATACAGCGGGTCGCTCTCAGCAGACGCGTGCGTTACATAGGCGGTGAAATGGCGGCCCTTGTAATCAACCTCATAGCCGCCCTCCGGGCAGCGGCGCGTTACGTCCGCACCGGTCAGAATCGTATAAATGCTGCGGCCGTATGTCTCCTCATGCTCCAGCACGGAGGATTGTGCAAGCTCGTTGCACCAAATGATCTCCCCCTGCTCGCCGCAGACGAACACCGGGATTGGAAAGGTTTGCATGGTTTCGCGCTGCACCGTGGTCAACGCCTGCCCCATTTTGGTCAGAAGAGAGTTGATATCCTTTTTGATGCGGCGCATCAGATAGGTGAGCAGCGCACCGCACGCGGCCGTCACACCCAGGCAGACATAAAACAGCCGCAGGTTGAAAAACAGCGTCGCCAGCGTGATCGCCAGGCAGCATCCAACCGCAATATATGCCAGAGAACGAAACGGATTTGTACTTTTCTTCACTTCGTAACCTCGCCTGTCAACAATGTCGTCGGGCCGGGCTTGCCTGCTCCGTCCGCGCTTCGTTCGGATAACCATACAGTTTTTATTATAACACAACGCTTTCTTTGTTGCAATCCAAATCTGTACAGCCTGCCTCTTTTGCCCCTGGGCGGGAAAAGGATTTTTGTGGTATACTGTATGCAGCGTTTCCCCTGATGCGCAGTGCATACAGTTGGACGATGGGCGCCGTGTGAATCAGCGCTTGCATCAAATTCATGTCAGGAGGGCGCATATGAGAAAACGGCTCGTTTATGAGCAATATTCCGGCGATGAGGCTTACAGAATCGAGGTCTGATCCACCCCTCCCGCGGCGGTTGACAAGCAGCTTTGCATGGTCTATCATAGGGCTTACAAACTGGCGCGCCCCACAGCATGGGGGCGCCTGATCAAAGGAGCGTTTATGAAGCGGAACACCTGGCTCAAGCCTGTCGCCCTGCTCGTTATCATCTTCGCGCTGTTTCAATCAGGAAAGGCGCAACGTCAAGACTTTTATATCCGCATCTATCAGATGCAGGGCGGCGCGCGCGGCGCTCTTGTGAAATCAGTGGAAGGCCCTCTGCGCAAAGCGGACGATTATGCGCCGCAGATAAACGAGCTGGCAGGCATCCTCGCCCCTTCTGAAGCGTACGGTGGTGTTTTGGATCCGTCCGGCGCGCTGTATGAAATCACGATCGGCCCCGTTGACAAGGATAAAAATGAACTGATCTATTTCGTGTATTTTCAGGACGGGCGTATCCTTTTGCGCATTGAAAATTCCGCTTCCGATACGCCGCTTTATCAGGTTGCGGCGCGTCCGCCCGAAGCGCTTCTGACCTATATCGACAGTTGATGCATTCCGGTTCCGCCATGGCGGAACCGGTTTTTTTGTTCAGCCGGCTTGACAGTTCCAACTGACTGTGTTATATTGATTTTACTAATTTAGTAATTTACTAATTTTAAAAAAGAGGGTACGCAGATGAATATTCCGACCACACTCAAGCATAAGCCCGTCGTCGCCGCACAGGGATACGACCGTATCGACGGCCGGGCCGCTTATGAAAGCGACGCAAAGGGGCTTTCGCTCGGTCTTGCCCAATGGAATGACCGCGGCCGTGTTGATATCTCCGCCAAGGTCTGGCGGTATACAGGCGAAAAATGGTCGCGCCAGTCCGAGGAGCTGCCGCTGCACCGCGTGATCGACCTTGCGATCTTGATCTGCCGCGCGCAGCAGTATTTTCGGGACGAAAGCTACCGCCATGAGCAATTTTTCGATCCTGATCAGCCACAGATTGGGCGCATCGGCTTGCAGGGCGACGCGATGACCGTGGGCATCTGCACCGATAACCCGATGATCAGGGAGGATATCCGCCTGTTCGCCGATGCGCTTGGGCGCGACGGCGAGCTGTTGGGCGAACGCTTCTCTGTTCTCGCGCGCCTTTTGAAGGAAATGGGGTACTAAAGATGGACCAACGTAAAAAAGATCTGATCGCCGCCTACAAAAGCCGTCCTCTGACCGCAGGCGTAACGATCATCCGCAATTCGATCAACGGCCGGTATCTCCTCGAGACACCGACCAATCCGCGCGGTACGCAAAACCGGTTCGCCTTTTCACAAAAAACGGACAACTGCGTCTATGCCAAATTGCAGACCGACTGGAAGGCGTTCGGAAAGGATGCCTTTACCTTCGAAATCCTGGAGGAAATCGAACAAAAGCCGGAGCAGACGCCCGCGGAATTCAAATCAGACCTTGAAACGCTGGGCGCGCTATGGGCCGCAAAATTTGATCCCGCGCTGTCCTATTGAAAAGCGCAGGGAGGCCGGGGACCAATGGTCCCCGGCCTCCCTCTTTGCCGCGCTGCGCGCGGCAATATTCGACAGGCGCAGGCGCGCCCTGTCAGACCTCCTGGATCACAGGCAGGATCATCGGGCTGCGCTTGGTGCGCCCGTAAAAATAGGACGACAGCGCGTCGCGCACCTGCGTTTTGATGTTGCCCCAGTCGCGCATACGCCCGCCCACGCAGTCCTGAACCGTCTGCTTTGCAATGGAGCGCGCCTCTGAGAGCATATCCTCCGCCTCGCGCACGTAGACGAACCCACGCGAAATAATATCCGGTCCCGCTACAATTTCGCCGCTGGTGCCGTCGATCGTCGTTACAACGACGATCAGGCCGTCCTCACCAAGATGCTTGCGGTCGCGCAGCACAATGCTGCCGACATCGCCGACGCCAAGCCCGTCGACCAACACGCGGCCTGACGGCACAATCTCGCCTGTTTTGACGGAAACGCCGTCAAGCTCAAACACATGGCCGTTTTCACCGATGAAAATATTCTCCGGCGCAATGCCCATCGCAAGACCAAGCGACGCATGGCGTTTGAGCTGCTTGTATTCGCCATGCACCGGGAAAAAGAATTTCGGCTTTGTCAGCGCCAGCATAATCTTCAGTTCCTCCTGGCAGGCGTGGCCCGAAACGTGCACCTCGTACATCCTCTCGTAAATCACGTCTGCGCCCAGGCGCATCAGCTCATTGACGACGCGTCCGACCGTCTTTTCATTTCCAGGGATCGGCGTCGCGCTGATGATGATGAAATCGTCGGGCGTAACCGTCACCTTGCGGTGATCGTTCGACGCCATACGCGAAAGCGCGCTCATCGGTTCTCCCTGGCTGCCCGTCGTAATCAGCACGACGTCCTCGGGGCGGTAGCGATTGATATCGTCGATATCGATCATAACGCCGTTGGGCGGCTTGAGATATCCAAGCTCTGTAGAAACGGCGACCGCGTTGATCATGCTGCGTCCGGAAACGGCAACCTTGCGCCCGTGCTTCGCGGCCGCTTCGCAGATGAGCTGCATCCGGTGGATATTTGAGGAGAACGTCGCGATGATGATGCGCTTGTGTCCGGCCTGCTTAAAGAGCTTGTCGAAGCTGTCCGCGACCGTGACCTCGGTCGGGGTAAAGCCGGGCCGCTCCGCGTTTGTAGAATCGGATAAAAGCGCCAGCACGCCTTGTCCGCCAAGCTCGCCGAAGCGGGCCAGGTCGATGATATCGCCGATAATCGGCGTGTAGTCAATCTTAAAGTCGCCTGTCTGGATGATGACGCCGGCCGGCGTGTGGATGCCCAGCGCGACCGCGTCGGGGATGGAGTGGTTGACGCGGATAAATTCAACCTCCATGCAGCCGAGCTTGATCGTTTCGCGGGGCGCGATCTGCACCAGCTTGACCTTGCCATAAAGGCCATGCTCCCGCAGCTTATTCTCGATCAGTCCAAGCGTAAGGCGCGTCGCGTAGACCGGAACGTTGATCTGTTTTAAAAAGTACGGCAACGCGCCGATATGATCCTCATGGCCGTGCGTGATCACGATGCCGCGCAGCTTGTCGCGGTTCTTCTGCACATAGGTGAAGTCCGGCAGTACGAGATCGACGCCGAGCATATTCTCATCTGGGAAGGTCATGCCGCAGTCGATAATAAACATATCGTTCATGCATTCATAAACGGTGATGTTCTTGCCGACCTCCAACAGGCCGCCGAGCGGAATGATACGCACCGGCGTCTTACGCTGCTCCTTGGCACGGCTTTTCTTGGTCCGTCCGGCCGGGCGCGCCGCCTTCTCCTGGCGGGCCTTTCCAGCCTCGGAAAGCTCGATCGTCGCGCCGATCGGGGCGGACGCCTTTTGGGACGGCTTGCGCCCACGCTTTGGCTGGCGCTGCTCGCCATTTTCCTTCTTGGCCGGCTCCTTGCGGGCCGGCTCTTTCTTTGCCGCATCCCGCTTCTGCGGTTCCTTCTTGGCCGGCTTCTCTGTGCGGGATGCATTCTTTTTGGCCGCCGGCTTAGCGGGCGTCTCCCCCGCCTGTTCCGGCGTTACCTTCTGAAGCAGCCTGGCAGCCGTTTCCTTTACCGGCTGGCGGGTCTTTTTCTTTCGCGGCGCGGCGCGCTCCACTACGGAACGCTTTTCAAGCGCCTCCACACCCATACTGAGCTGCTCCTCTGTCAGCTTTCCGCCGACCTTCTTATCATCTGTCACAAAATATACCTCCGTATTGCTGCAATCACAATCTAAGAACCTGTATTCACAGTCGCCAAGCGCCGTCCAAGCGGGCCTTTTGCCCACGCTCCACGTCAAATTTTTTTGCCGGGCGACAGCCCGCCTGCAAAAATTCGCCTTGATCGCACACGAAACCTCGCCCGCCCGGCATCCCCCGGCTGTGCATACAGGTTCTAATTTTGAAAATCCGGACAGTTGGAGCGCAGAGGAGGCTGTCAAAAATCCGAAAACACCACTTTCTGTATCTTCTCAGTTCCCAAACAAGCCATGAGAGCAAAAAGGCTTCTTCTATTACCCATAACAAACAGGCCCAAGGCAAAAGCCGCGTCATCCCGCTGGGGGTTCTGACGCCTTTCGCACTGAGGGCACCATTGCTTATGAGGAAAAACAATCCTTTTTGATCTTTTGAGCAGCTCTCAGGCGCTGCAAAACACAAACCCATCCTCCCCCGCTGATTCCGATCATACGGCCGCTCCGGGTTTCCACAATACGCCGGGAGCCGCAAAAGCGCGGGCTGAAAGGATAGGCGTGTATATGAACCTTTTTCAATTAAGCAACGCGGCCGCCGCGGTAACGCGCGGCGGCTCCGCCTCTGCTTATTAAAAAGGCCGCAAAGCCTGCCAACATATGTGCTGGTTTACCGCCGGACCTTTTTCCATTTTTATCAACCGGACACAAAATATCATGATATAGTCTACTCTTTTTTCCCGTCCTTGTCAAGCATGTCTGTCAGCTCACGTGCAATGTCGGCGCTCAACTCCCGCGCCGTCTCCCAGTTGGCAGCCTCGGCAAAGACACGGATTTCCCGCCCGTTTTTTCGCGGCCGCAGCAAAACCACGCCGCGGTCGCCACGCACGACGACCCCCTCCCCGGCGCGTTCCTGTGAGAACTGCTCCAGCAGGCGCGCTGGCGGCCGGTCGAGCTTGACCGCGCTCTCCTCGACGGCAAAACCGGGAAGCTGGCGGTCAAGCTCCTCCAGGCCGAAGCCATGCCGTTTCATATATCCGAGCAATTGGATCGCCAGCATCAGTCCGTCGCGCGCGCTCTGCTGCTGCGCCGCCAGGCGGCGGCCCTCGGCGTCTGAACCATCAGCCGGACACAAAAGGTAGCGGTAGACACGATGGCCGCGCTGCTTTGCAAACACATCAAGCGCGCGTGGAAAGTCGTTCTCAACCGCCACATCGCGATCCTGCTCAAACTGTGACATACAGTAAGCCGCTACGGCCCTGCGCCATCCGATGCGCACATTCCCGTCGAAAAGCGAAAGGCGGCAGCCGTCGGGAGAAAGCATCAGCCGGATACCGGACGGCGCCCGCTCGCAGCCAAGCTTTTCCAGCGCGTCCGACAACAGGCGGCCAACCGATTCATCGGGACAGGACACATGCGCGCGCATCCCTTCAAGCCCTTCCGGCGCCAGCCTCAGCAGCTCGGTCATATACATGACGCCGATACCCGACATATCCACGCGGTCCCCAAATCCGTCGCGCGGCGCGCGCGCAAATTCGCCGCGGGCGAGCATTAGCTCGATCTCGCGCTCGACACGGCGCGGCGCAGGCAGCCCCGTGTCACACAGCACACGGATCGCGCCCGGTTCCCCGGCGCTGATATAAACACCGAGTGTCAGCGCGTTGTATCCCATCGCAAAACCGAACATTGCCTCAAACACGCATCCAAAATCGAGAACGGACGCACCGGTCGAACGCACGCCTGTGATCAGCGCGTCGCACAGGGCGCGCGCACTGCGCGAGCGGGCCGCTGCGACGCCGACGGGACGGCCCTTGGCCACCGTGCCGACCGCGCAGCCGACACGCGCGGCCAATTCCGGCGTCAGCTCGACGCCGATTTCACCGCAAAGCCCTTCATCGTCAAACGTGCACGCCGCGCCGCCGCGCTCTGTGATATGCCCCGAAACGGCCGTGCCGTCCTGTATGCGCACACCGCCCGCAATGCGCACGCCTTCACGAACGATCGTTCCTGCGCCAACTACAGCATCCTCCCCGACAGCCGCCCCATCAAACAGGGCCGCCCGGCTTTTCAGCGCCGCGCCTGTACAGACAATGGCGTTGACTGCGGCCGCCCGTTCCGACAGCAGGCTGTGCGGCAGCAGAATGCTGCCCTTAGCCGCCGCGCCCGCCGCAACGGTACAGCCGTCGTCAAGCACCGTCCCCGCACCGATCACAGCGTTATCCCCAATGTTGACCCCTTCGCCGATATAGACAGGCGCTTCTATTTCATAGCGGCCGGACGGGCGGCGCGCCGCAAACACGCTGCCTGACTCATCGCGTTGGCCGCGAAGCGTTACGTTTACGCGCCCTGCCAGCAAATCGGCCTGAGCGCGGCGGTATGCCTCCAGATCCCCGATATCGCACCAATATCCGGACAGTGTGCAGCTATCGACCGCCATGCCCTTCTTGAGCATACGCGGAAAGAGATCGGCTGCAAAATCATAAATTTGCCCCTCCGGAATCATTTCCACGGCGCGTGGGGACAGAATATAAATGCCGGTATTTGCAAGCTCGCTTGTCGCCTGCGCAAAAGACGGCTTCTCAATAAACCCCGTCACGCGTCCACCGCTGTCCGCAATCACAAGGCCGTATTCACGCGGATCGCCGACGCGCGCCGTAACAATGGTAGCGTCCGCGCACCGTGCCGCGTGCTGCTCCATCGCTTCACGCAGCGCGAAATCGCACAGCGCGTCGCCGCTGATTACAAGCAGATCCTCCCGGATTTGGCCAGCCGCATTTTTGACGCTTCCCGCCGTGCCGAGCGGCTGCGCTTCCTCACAAAACGAGAGCTCGACGCCCGCGAATCTGTTGTCCGGAAAATGCGAAACGATCTGATCCGGCAGATATTGCAGCGTCAGGACACTTTCAGTCACGCCGTTTTTCGCGAGCAGCTCCAGAATATATTCTACAACGGGCCTCCCGCACAGGCGCGTCATCGGCTTGGGGCAGCGTTCGGTGAGCGGACGCAGGCGCGTGCCCCGGCCGCCCGCCATGATGACTGCTTTCATGATGATCCTCCAACTGTAAATAAGAGCTGCCGCCGCATTTGAAGCAAACGCCGCCATTTCGAAATGGCGGCTCCATGGACAGCCCCATTTGACTTTTCATTTAGTATGGACGAAATTTTCATACTTTAATACCAGCACGTACTTTGCGGTTAAATTTCATGTGTTTCCGTTTTTTGGCGGCCGGGGGCTTGTATCACGGAGCAAAATCGTATACAATAAGGAAAGGATTTTGCCGCGTACTGCGCGGTGGGTCCGCCGATACGATCGACGGCTTGGAGGCGGAAAACATCAAACAAGTTGAAATATTTACCGACGGCGCCTGCTCCGGCAATCCCGGCGCTGGCGGATGGGGCGCCGTGCTGCGCTTTGGAGAACATGAAAAGGAACTTTCCGGCGGCCAGGCGCAGACAACAAACAACCGCATGGAGCTGACCGCGGTCATCGAGGCGCTTTCGGCGCTCAAGGAGCCGTGCAGCGTCACGCTGACAACCGACTCCAAATACGTTTCGGACGCCGTATCAAAGGGCTGGGTCTACGGCTGGCAGAAGAAAAACTGGATGCGCGCCCCCGGAGAACCTGCCAAAAACGCCGACCTTTGGAAACTGCTGCTGCCTCTGCTCGGCCGCCACAAGGTCACATTCCACTGGGTCAAGGGACATGCTGGCCATCCGGAAAATGAACGCTGTGATGCTCTGGCTGTCGCGGCGATCGCCCGCTTTCGGTGAAAACCGTAAAATTTTGCGCTTCCTCTTGAAAACAACACCAAAAAGGTATACAATTGATTTGTAAAGCAATATAATAACTCCATAACAGGATGGTGATATTGATATGAAACAGTTTGTTTATGCGGATAACGCTGCGACAACTCAGATTTCAAAGGAGGTCCTCGATGCGATGATGCCCTGGCTGACCGAAGGCTACGGCAATCCCTCGAGTATCTATGAACTTGGCCGCACCGCCGGCTTTGCCATTGAGGACGCACGCAAACAGGTCGCCGCCGCGCTCGGCGCGCAGCCTGCGGAGATCTACTTTACCGGCTGTGGCTCCGAAAGCGACAACTGGGCGATCAAAGGCGCGGCGCACAAGCTCGCCGCCAAGGGAAAGAAACATCTGATCACAACCGTGTTTGAGCATCACGCGGTGCTCCACACATGCGCGGCGCTCGAAAAAGAGGGCTTCGAGGTCACATATCTTCCGGTCGACCGCAACGGCCTGATCTCCGTGCAGCAGGTCGCCGACGCCATCCGCCCCGATACGGCGCTTGTATCGATCATGTACGCCAACAATGAAATCGGCACCATCATGCCGATTTCTGAGATCGGCGCGTTCTGCCGCGAACACGGCGTGTGGTTCCACACCGACGCCGTGCAGGCGGTCGGCAATGTCGAGATCAATGTCGCCGCGCAGAACATCGATATGCTCTCCCTTTCCGGACACAAAATCCATGCGCCCAAAGGCGTAGGCGCGCTCTATATCAAAAAGGGAATTGTGCTGCCCAACCTCATTGACGGCGGTGAACAGGAGCGCGGACGCCGCGCCGGTACGGAAAACGTGGCGTCAATCATTGGACTTGGCCGCGCTATGGAAATCGCCTGCGCCGATATCCCCGCCAAGGCGGCCAAGGTCACGCCGCTGCGCAATAAAATCATCGACGAGCTGCTCACACTGCCGATGTCGCGCCTGAACGGCGACCGGGAGCGCCGTCTGGCGGGCAACGCGAACCTGTCGTTTGTCGGTGCGGAGGGTGAAGCGCTGCTGCTCGGACTTGATATGGCCGGCGTCTGCGCGTCGTCGGGGTCGGCATGCACGACCGGCTCGCTCGATCCAAGCCACGTCCTTTTGGCGCTTGGTCTTTCCCATGAGGTTGCGCACGGATCTTTGCGCATCACCATCAGCGATTGGACCACGCCGGAGGAGGTCGATCACATCATCGATTCGGTCAAAGCCGTCGTTGCCCGCACACGCGATATCTCCCCGCTCTGGGAGGATATCCAGAAAGGGCGTAAAACGATCGCACTGTAAATTTGTATATACAGAAAGGACTGTTGAATATGCTGTATTCTGATAAAGTTTTGGAGCATTTCGCCAATCCGCACAATGTTGGGGAAATTGAAAATGCCGACGGCATCGGCGAGGTCGGCAACGCGAAATGCGGCGATATCATGAAAATGTATTTGAGAATCAAGGACGGCGTGATTGAGGACGCAAAGTTTAAAACGTTCGGCTGCGGCGCGGCCATCGCTACAAGTTCCATGGCGACCGACATGATCAAGGGTTCCACCATCGAGGACGCGCTCAAGCTTTCAAACAAAGCGGTGGTCGAGGCGCTCGATGGGCTTCCTGCCTCCAAGATCCACTGCTCTGTGCTCGCCGAGCAGGCGGTTAAGGCAGCGCTGTCCGACTATTATCGCAAAAACGGCGTCGACCCGACCCCCATCGTCGGCGAGGTTGGCGAATGCGACGCCTGTCACGGGCTGTAAGCAAACCAAAAGCGGACATGCCGGGATTGCCCGGTATGTCCGCTTTTAATAGGAAACAGAGCACAAAAAGTGCGGACCTTTAAAGGTCCGCACTTTTTGTGCCTGCCCGCTTGGACAGCCGAAATGATCAATGAAACATATCCTTTTTCACAAGAATAAAAGCCCCGATTCCTGCAATCACGATTGATATTGCAATTGGGACCCACCAGACAGGAAAAGGCAGCCCCGTGACGTTCATCCCATAGAAGCTGAAAACCATATTGGGGATCGCCATGACAATTGTGATCGCGGTCAGAATCTTCATAACAATGTTCAGATTGTTGGAAATCACCGAAGCGAACGCATCCATGGTCCCGGAAAGGATACCAGAATAGATATTACACATCTCGATGGCCTGCTTGACTTCGATCAGCACGTCCTCAAGTAGATCCTCGTCCTCCTCATAGAGCTTAATGATCCGCCCACGCAGGATTTTTTCGAGCGTCACCTCGTCGGACTTGAGCGATGTAGAAAAATAGACGAGCGATTTTTCCAGTCCAAGCAGCTGTATCAGCTCCTTATTGCGCATAGACAGGTGCAGCCGCTGCTCGGTACTTGATGAAATCTTATCGATCTGCTTGAGGTAAACAAGAAACCTCTGTGCGATCCTCAGCAGCGTTAAAAGCAAAAAACGCGTTTTCAGCGCTGTTTGAAGCCCCTTGACCCGCCCTTCAGCCATATCGCTGATCGTCAAGTTTTCCTCGATGCAAACGGTGATAACATAATCAGGCGTGCTGATAATGCCCATCGGCAGCGTGGTATAAAGCAGCGTCTTATTTTCGTCAGCCTGCTCCTCAGCCGACGGATAGTCCACAATAACAAGCGTCTGCCCTTCCTCGTTCTCAATACGGGAGCTTTCCTCCTCGTCGAGCGCGGCGCGCACAAAATCCGGTTCAACCGCCAGGTCATTCGTCAGAAAAGCGACCTCCGCCTCTGTCGGACTGATCGCAGAAATCCAGCATCCCGGCTCCGGCGCATCCAAACGCAGAATACGATTGTCAACCGTCTTATAAAAATTGAGCATGCAAAAAAAGCCCCTTTCTGTCAGGGGCCGCTTTACACCATACGGCGTGCCCCCGGAGTAATGAATAATCGCATAATAAATGAATAACCTGTACTTCCAGGGTCGGGATTCACGCCGTCACCTCCCAAAAACTCAATTGCATATTAGCACACTGGCCGACGCCACTGCGCCGGATTCGCGAAGCGGCATGGTATAATTGGCCATTCGGGCGGCAGCGGGCCGCGCCCGCATATCGCCCTGGCCATAAAACGTATAATAACCGCTCTGCGGTTATTATACCACAAAAAATCACGATTGCAATCGTATGGCGCAGCGAATCGACAAAAAATTTACATAATCTGTACAAACGGCCTTATTCTGTCTGATTCGACGCCATGCGGGCTGATTTTACCCAGTTTCCAAAAAGAGGGGCGGCGCATCCGCGCCGCCCCCTCCAATTCGTTCAGGACTCTTTAAAACTGTGCTTCAAAGGTTTTTTCCGCACCCGATGTATCATCCGCCACAATCAGAATCGCATAGCTGCCATGTGTATAAACAGCGGCATTGTTGATTTTGGGCATCTCGTCAGGCATATAACTCTCATAAGAACGCTTTTGATCCTCGATACGTGCGGCAATGGCATCCTGCGCAAGCTGGATATCAGCCGCGTCCTTCATGCGAATGACCGTTACCTCCTCGGCCGTCGCACGTGAACTGCTCGTATACATGGAAATATCCGCGACCTTTTGAGCATCGATGTCATAGAAATTATAGAATACATCCTGATCAACTGTCATCATCGTGTCCTTGAATGTCAAACCCTGCGCGACTGCCTGCACAACATCGGCCGCCGCCGGCTCCTTACCGCCCGACTTGCCGCCGCAGGCCGCCATGGAGAAGGCGCAGACCGCCGCCAACACAACTGCAATCCATTTTTTCATCATCTGATACATCCCTCTTTGTCAATATTATTTAGGCTTGCTCCACTGTATGTGTTTTTAAATATTCAAACCACTTTGTATAATAATCCGGCCCAAAATGCATTCCGTCAGCCGGCGAAGCTTCATCGGGCAGCATTCCATTTTCATCCTTCATGCATTCGGCTACATTCACAAAGTAGACCTCTTTTTCCTTGCAAAGCGTGAGCAACGCCTCATTGAAGGCATCGATATGTGTGTTGTCCAGGTTATAGTTGTTATTTTTGGTTACCGGCAAAATCGATTGAATATAAATGAGTGCCTGCGGCTGCTTCATTTTCAGATCGTCGATTACCTCGCTGTAATGCGAAATAAATGTACCCACATCTTCACGTGCTTCGTTGCCTCCGAGCATGACATAGACCTTTGCAAACTGCTTTGTATCAAGCGCATCCATGATCGGGATACGCGACTCATCCTCCTGCTTGACTGTTTGTGCAGAATAAACGGTCAGAAGATTGATGCCTGTCCCAGCATATACGGTCGTGTTGGACATCACGCCATAGAGCATGATCCCTTCTGTGATTGAATCGCCTACAAATACAGCGTCGTCAAAATATTCACCCATTACACGTTCCGATTCCGGTACCGCGCCGTCAAATATGGGTAATTTCTGCTCCTCCGGTTCGGATTCCTCCGGCAAGGACGACGATTTTGCAGCAGAAGAATACATCTGCTCTGCTTCGGACTCTGCCTGTTGTGTCCCGCTGACGACCGACGACAGCGTTTGATACCGGCTCAAA
This sequence comes from Anaerotruncus colihominis, assembly GCF_010206195.1. GTDB lineage: Bacteria > Bacillota > Clostridia > Oscillospirales > Ruminococcaceae > Anaerotruncus > Anaerotruncus colihominis_A. Next base: position 287,214 of record NZ_VIQT01000010.1, read on the forward strand.
TCCGCATCCTTGTCAGATACTTTCTGCCATACAATTGCAATCACCAGCGAAACGACCACAGCGAAAGCGAGCAGGATCACCACTGTCAAAAAATGATGGGGATTGTCCCCACGGTTGATTTTTACCGGCTTTTCTTTATACATCCCGTCATGCTCCTATTGGTCGTAAATTCATTACCTGTAATTCTGCATTTTATCAGATTCCGCAGTGTTTGTAAAGCAAACAATGTTTGAATTTTGTGAGCATCGCTGCCCGCCTTTAGATATACAAACAGTTATAAACACTTTCCACCAAGTTTTCCACAATACCATTCGCCCATTTTATGCGGCTTTCCACAGTTTCACCCAAGAATTCCACCGGTCATTCCACAGTTTCTTCACTGTATATTCGCCGCTTTCATGGAAAATATGCATTCATATGCATTCATTTGTTCTGCAATCGTTGCGATTTACAGCAATTATACTTGAAGTCATCACGCCCTTACACAGATTTTCCATATTTTTTTCTTTTTTTCTTGACATGTTCCTCTCGTTATGGTAAGATAATCTTCGTCGAGGTTGCCGAGTGCAAAATCTGGACAAGGGTTTCTTTCCCCATCCTTTTATGGATAAATGGAAAAATGAATATGCGGTGGTGCTGGAATAGGCAGACAGGCACGTTTGAGGGGCGTGTGCGCGAGCGTGTGGGTTCAAGTCCCATCCACCGCACCAATTTTGTTGAAAAAAGCCGGTTATTATAGCCGGTTTTTTTCATACCTCTATATCCGTGCACGGTTCAGATATTTTGTTGTAGACACCTTTCACATCTGTGCATGGCCGGACCAGGGCTTGTTTGAAAAAAGAATCCGCCGGTACCGGCGGATTCTTTTTGCTTGCACGAACCGGAGATGGTTCGGGATGGCGTTCATTGAAACATATCTTTACATGCGGCGATTGCTTATAACATAATCCCTATGCGATCGGCTTCTGTGATTGGGCGCAGTACATGGCAGGGGTTTCCCACTGCGATTACACCCGCAGGGATATCGCGCGTTACGACGCTGCCCGAACCAATTACAGCTCCATCGCCGATTGTCACGCCCGGATTGATCACTGTATTTCCACCAATCCAAACGTCGTTGCCAATTGTGATGGGGCGCGCCATTTCAAGTCCGGACGCACGTTCCCGCGCATCAAGCGGATGCGTCGCTGTATAAATAGAAACATTCGGGCCGAGCATCACATTGTCGCCAATGGTCACATGCGCGCAATCGAGCACAGTCAGATTATAGTTGGCATAAAAATTCTCTCCGACAAAAAGGTGACAGCCATAATCGAACCACACCGGCGGCTCCATATATGCATACTGCTTATATCCGCCAAGCAGCTCCATACGCACGCGGTCGCGCGCTTCCTCCGCGTCCGGCGGCAATTCATTATACTGTCTGCAAAGCCTGCGCGCACGCATACGCGCCTCCGCCAGCTCTTTATCGCCAGCATTGTAAAGCGCGCCGGACAACATCTTTTCCCATTCCGTCATCTTGTATACATCCTTTCACCAATGCGGTGTTCCAAATCCGCCTCAAGAGCGGAAAGTCCAGGTCAGCTTCTTCATTTCTGCCGCAGCGCCATAACGGCGACAGCGACCTTTTGTACAATCAATGAGATCACGACTCCCAACGCGTCCACACCTGGGATCAACAGCGCAACAGCCAGTACGGCGAAGGTCAACAGATAGCGTGCTGTGAGCGTCACCGCCATCAAATGCTGCGCCTGCTCGGGAACTGAACACGCCTTTTTAATCGCACGCCGCAGCAGCCATACATCGATCAGCGCCCACGCTATTCCCATCAGCAGACCAGCCAGCAGAGCGGCGCTCATGGTTCAAAATTGACCGCATACAGGCGCTCACGCACAAGCTGCGCAATCTCTGTATACGTCTTATTAAAGCGGCAGGCGCATTTTTCCACACGCGAGCACTGAAAGGTATCATCGCCGACACAACGGCTGATTACGATCGGACCTTCGACAATCTCGATCACCTCGCCAAGAGCAATCTCTCCAGCTGGGCGCGCCAGCTCATAGCCGCCCTGCGTGCCCTTATAGGAGCGTACAATCCCCTCCGCGACAAGCTTGCGCAAAATTTTCAAAGCGAACCGTAACGTCACCCCTGTTGCCGCGGAAAGGCTTTTTGCGTCCATGCGCACCTGATGCTGCGCCAGGCAGTCCACAATGCGCACGGCATAATCCGCCTCAAGCGTAATATACATGTTTTCGCCCCTTCAATCCGCCGCAGCCACCCGCCGCAGCAAAAAGTATACCTTATAAGTATAATACAGATCAATTATTTTGTCAAGCCATCCGTCTGACATCCCACAGAAACTCGCTATTTTATCTCTTCCCTGACCGAGCTTTCCCGTTTCGCCCATGCTGTACGCCGTCGCTGGTCAATTGAAAACCAGCTGCATTGATGTTTGGATGTTATTTTCGATGAAGATGGTTCAAGGGTTCGTCCGGCTTTTTGTTGTAAAAGAAAAAAGCTGTGAAGCAATTGCTTCACAGCTTTTTTGCGCTGTATTTCAAGGCGCTTTAGGCACATTCAAATTCCCAGTTTTCTCAGAGAATGATGATCTCGCCCAACCGGCCGCTGGAATATCCGCCCAGCTCCTCAAGTTTTTGCGACAGCTCAGGCGACGTGAGCGTCTCCAAAAAGGCTTTGATCTGGGGAAGCTCCAGGAATTTTTTCGGGAGAGCGAAATCATATTCTTCCTCTCCGATTGGAATAAAATCCAGCCCCATCGCGCGCGCCGCTGAGAAAACCCCCATTCCCGCGTCCGCTCCTCCGTCGGCCACAGCTGCTGCTACGGCCATATGTGTGGCGGCCTCCCGGGTATAACCCTCAATCTCCATGGGAGAGATATTTTCTTTTTTCAGCAGATAGTCCAGCAAAATGCGCGTGCCAGCCCCTCGTTGCCGGTTTACATACCGGAAGCGGGTCAAGTCCTGGATCGATTGAATTTTCTTCGGGTTGCCCTTTGCCACCATCAGCCCCTGTATACGGCCAACCCCTTTTATGAGCGCCATCGGCTCTTTTGCAGAGATCCTCCGCAAATAGGGAACATTATACTCTCCATTCGACTCCTCCAGCAAATGAATGGGGGCCATGTGGGCTTCTTCCCGGGAAAGGCTCATCAGGCCAGCCATGCTGCCCACATGGCTGCTGGATAGGTAATATCCCGGATGCCGGACGGGCATCAGATCCGCGATGACATCCAGAATCAAATCATGGCTGCCAATGGATACCAACGTCCCCTCAATCTGCGCCCGGGAGCGAAACAGCTCGACCGGCACAGTTTCTCCAGCCTGCGCGCCTTCACTGTCCTGTTCAATGACACAGAAGCCGTCCGCCCGCACCAGACTCATCGCAGCCCCGGCGCCCCGGGCCAGCGGGGCTGCCACCAGGCGTCCGTCCACCTCACCGACTTTAACCCGAACATACTCCCGATATTTCAGGGAAGAGACCAACTGCCTGGTCAATACGGCGGATACCCGCTCTCCGCCGCTGGTTTGTCTGCCGGAAAGACATTCCAAAACCGGCGCCGCAAAATTCTTAAACGCCAGATACGCGGATACCGGATACCCCGGCAGTCCAATGACTGGCTTTCCCTGGATCACCGCCAGGATGACCGGTTTGCCCGGCTTCATGGCCACGCCATGTACCACAACGTCTCCCAGTTCCCGCAGCACATGCGCGGTGTAATCCTCTGTACCGGCGCTGGAACCAGCATTGATCAGTACCATGTCATAGTCCTCCACCGCCTGGGAAACCCGTTCTTTTAAAAGGGCATAGTCGTCCGGAATGGGGGCAAACCGCTCTCCGATGCCGCCGCCCTCCTGTACCAGCCCCTCGAACATTCTGGTATTTGACTCCAGAATATCCCCCTCCTTGGGAACTTGGTCCGGCTCAATGAGCTCTGTGCCGGTGGGTAAGATCGCTACCCTGGGCGCTGCGTAGACCTCCACGGAGGTAATCCCGCCGGAGAGCAGTACGCCTATATCTACCGGACGAATTTGGTGGCGGCTTCCCAGCAGCATCTCGCCCGCTACGATATCCTCTCCCACCGGCCGGACATGCTGCCAGGGAGACGCCGCCGCCCGGATAACAACTGTCTGGCTGTCCGCCTCTTGAACATCCTCCGCCATAATAACCGCATCCAACGGCGGGCGGACAGGATCGCCGGTGTCCACAACGATGAATTCCTCCCCCAGCTTCAGACGCAGGGGGGCGTTCTCATCTGCTCCGGTGGTGTCTGCGGCCCGCACAGCGATGCTGTCCATGGCCGCGGAGTTGCAGAGGGGAGAACAGTATTTCGCGTATACCGCCGCCCGGGTGACGCGGCCCAGAGACTGGACAACAGCAATCTCCTCAAAGGAGGGCCGGCACGTGTCCCGCAGCGCCGCCATGTAGCGTTCCCGCGCCTCTTTTACTGGGAGGCTGTTGAGATACAAATTTCGTTTAGCCATAAAAATCCCCTCCTGAAAATGGATGTACAAGCACTTGCGTTCCCCCGGCCAGCCCCTCCCGATTCCTTTCAATCATCAGATATCCGTCGGCCCGGGTCAAGGTGGTAATCAGCCCGGACTTTCCGTATACCGGCCTTCGTCCGCCTGCCGCAGCTTTACCATTTGACAGGTGGTCTTTCCTGGGGAAGCAGGCACATTAGCCGTCAACATTGCCGGAAAGCACGGAGGCTCCAGCTGGCCTGTTTTCCGGCGTATCAGCCAGCAAAATAACAAATCGAACACCATCATGGCCGAAACCGGATGCCCCGGCAGCCCAGCCAGCAGAGTATTGCTTGCGCTGTCCAGGCCCAAAATAGTGGGTTTCCCCGGCTTTAGCGCCAGCCCATGGGTAAAAACGCCCGGGGCGCCCACCCGGTCTAAAACGGCGTGGGGCTTGTCCTGTTCCCCCTGTGAGCTTCCTCCGGATACCGCGATCAGGTCGCTGTCCAAAAGGGACTGCCGGACCGTCTGCTCCAATAAGGGTTCCACGTCCGGCAGAGTAACAGCCCTTACAACCGCGAACCCGTTTCGCCGGGCCAACGCCGCCAGGGCATAGCGGTTCACATCCCGTACCTGTCCCGGCTTTGGGGAATCCGCAGGGGCGACCAGTTCGTCTCCCGTTGAAATCAGCGTTACCCGGAAAGGCTTGTATACCGGGACGCTACAGATTCCGGCGGCCGCCAGCGCGCCGATCTCCTGGGGGCGAAGACAGGTGCCCCGGCATGCTACGGCATCCCCGGGGCGGATATCCTCATCTGGCCGTACCACGCCCTGGCCGGGCGCGGCGGGGGCGTATACCGCCACCTCTTGCCCCAGGCGCTCACTGTATTCGACCATGACCACAGCGTCCGCTCCTTCCGGGAGCATACCGCCAGTGGGCACATAAGCGCACTGGCCCGCGGACAGGGAAACCTCTGAGGGCTGTCCCATTTGAATATCGCCCGCCATTTTTAAAAAAGCGGGAATGCTCTCTCCTGCTCCGGAGGTGTCCGCCGCCTTTACCGCGTAGCCATCCACTGTGAACCTGTAAAATCCGGGAAGCTCCTCCCGGGCAAGGATGGTTTGCGCCAGAATCCGCCCACAGGCGTTCTCCAATCCAATTTCCTCAACTGGCGCTTCCCAGCTCAAGGCGCAATCCAACAACTTTTGCCGCGCTTTCTCCAGGTCATCAACCCTTAGCAGTTTCATTGCTCCCACAACCTTTCTTCATTGCCCAAAAGGGGCTACTCCCGGAACAGCCGTATCTTTTCGAAGGACAGCCGGGATAAATTCATCCGCAGCAAGATTCCCCGCAGTCCCGGCCGTCCCAACAGAACTTGGGCGGCCTCGCCCGTCTGAAGAGAGGCCACGGCAGCCACCGCCATTACAACGACGCCACTCTGTGGAGCCGGTTCCTTCAGCCCGTCATAGAGCAGTTCCAGCACCCGATCCCCGGGGAAAACACTGGTAACCTGCCCGCCCCATCCGCCGACAGCCCCATGCACCAGCGGGATTCCCAGCCGTCCCGCCTCCCTTTCCAGCAGGACCCGAGGCTCCGGCCGGTCCAGCGCATCCAGAATCAGGTCGTGTCCCGCCAGCAATTCTCCTGCGTTTTCTTCCGTCAGAAAAACATTCCAGGCCCGCGCCTGCACGCTTTTATTGATTTCTGTTACCCGGCCAGCCGCCCAGGACGCTTTAAACTGTCCAAGCGTCCGCTCCGCGCAGCCAATCTGCCGGTTTAGATTGCTCTCTTGAAACCGGTCGCCATCCACCACCGTCAAAGCGCCTATACCCAGCCGGGCAAGCTCCTCTATACAGAATCCGCCCAGGCCGCCACACCCCACCACACAAACCCGCTTTCGCCATAAGAGCGCAATCTCCTCCAAAGCAAGAGGGCCCAGATTCTTCTCATATCGTACATCCATCTTCTCTGCCGCTCCCTTCTGGAAATGAATCCTTCTATATCCGCGGAAACATTAGGACGAGTGTCAAAAGCGCCCCCTTCATCTTGTTAAATTTGCCGTTTTTTCTAAACATCACTTGACATTTCCCAGAAATTCTATATACTAAACATATCGATAATGAAAAATTTATCATAACAATAATTTTTTGTCAATAAGTTGGCGATAAGTTAGCAAAGGAAACATATGATTTATAATGGAAGAATTGAAGACTTTATCCCGCTGTTAGATTTTCTGGCAAATACCTTTGGCAATGGAATTGAGTTTACCCTGCACGATTTCTCCAAGCCGGGGAAAACCATCATAGCCATCCGCAATGGGCAGATCACAGGCCGGCAGGTTGGAGACTCTATTTCCAACTTTACCCTGCGGGCAATCCAGGAATCTGTCAAAGACTCGGAAGATTTGTCCGAATTGAAATCCAAAATCCTTGAGAAAAAAGATCTCAAAACAGGAGACCTTCTAATCATGGGAGAGGATGGCACGATTAAGGGTTTGCTCTGCGTAAATATTCCTCTCCCAGGCCTCCGGGAAATGTCTCGCCTTTTAGAAGGGCTTCTCGGGACCGCTCCCCCCTCGGAGCCGGCCCCTCCAGCTCCTCCAGCTTCTTACGATGTTGGTTCTTTTGAGGGGCTGGCGGAATCGATCATTGACGGCGTTCTGGCAGAATCCGACGTTTCCCCTGACCGAATGACTCCAGAGGAACGGATTATGGTGATCGAGCGCATCCACAACAAAGGCGTTTTCCAATTAAAGGGAGTTGTAGGGCTGGTTTCCCGCAAGCTTAATGTGTCAGAGGCTACTGTGTACCGTTATCTTGGATATTTATCTTGATGGGTAAAATTTCAGGCGATCTCTTTAATATTCCGCTTTTGAAAAAGCGGAATATTAAAAACGGCGATGTAATGATAAATTATTACCATAATAATCAATAATTTTCCCCACAATGATGCGATAAATTATTGCCTATTGTGATAATAAATTATTATTATTATAATTAATCATTTATTATCCGCAACATCAAATTTTAACAGGAGGAATCTATTATGGCAAGAGACGAAATCTTTGAGCGCATCCAACCGGAACCCTTTAAAATCCATTCGGTTTCCCCGTTGAAGATTTATTCGAGGGAAGAACGCATCGGCTTCATCAGAGAAGCGGGATACAACACCTTCAAAATTCATTCCGAAAACATCTTTGTCGACTATCTGACCGACAGCGGCACCACCGCTATGAGCGACGCCCAGTGGGGCGGCATCATGATCGGCGACGAAGCCTACGGAAGCGCCAAAAGCTGGTTTAAGCTGGAGAGCACCCTGAAAGAGCTGTTCGGATACAAGCACATCCTTCCCGCCCATCAGGGCCGCGGCGCAGAGAAGATTGTCTTCCAAACCATGATTAAACCGGGCCAATTTGTTCCCAACAATATGCATTTCTCCCCTGACCGTGTGAAAAATGCCGGCGGCGTCATGCGCAACCTGATCATTGACGAGGGCGTCAAGCTGCAAAGCGACTGCCCCTTCAAGGGAAATGTGGACATCGATAAGCTGGTGCATCTGATTGAGACTGAAGGCCGTGAGAATGTAGCGTTTATCGAGGTCACTGTTACCTGTAACAATGCTGGTGGACAGCCTGTCTCCATGGAGAATCTGCGCCAGATCAAGGCCGTCGCTGATAAGTATGGTTTGAAGGTTGTCCTGGACGCGGCCCGCATCTGTGAAAACGCTTATTTGATCAAGCTGCGTGAGCCTGGCTATGAGAACACCCCTGTCCGGGCCATTATCAAGGAAATCTGCTCCTATACAGACGCCTGCGTTGTCAGCTCCAAAAAAGACGGTATGGTCAATATCGGCGGCTTTGTGGGCGTCAATGACGACGAGCTCTATGAGAAGATGCAGTCAATCTGCCTGATGTGGGAAGGCTACGCAACGTACGGCGGTATGGCTGGCCGCGATCTGGAAGCCCTTGCGATCGGTTATATGGAAGGCAGTGACGAGGACTACCTGAAATACCGCATCAACCATGCCCTTTATCTGGGTGAGCAGCTCCAGAAATACGGTGTTCCCATCACCACTCCTGTAGGCGGCCACGGCGTCTGGATTGACAACAAGAGCTTCGCCCCACATATTAAACCGGAGGAATATCCGGGCGTGGCTATCACCACGGCCATGTACATTGAAGGCGGTATCCGTGCAAGTGAGCTTGGCAACCTGGCGTTCAGCACCCGCGACGAAGAAACCGGCGCTATTATCAGCCTGCCCGAGGTAGATTTGACACGCCTCGCGATCCCCAGGAGGGTTTACAGCTACCGTCATCTGGATTATACAGCGGCGGTGATTGGCGATATTTACAAGAACCGTGACAAGCTGGTCGGCTTCAAGGTTGTGCGGTATCCGTTCATTAAATACCGTACCGTTTTCCTGGGCCAGATGGCTCCTGTTACCGACGGTTATTACGTCTGATTTCTCATGCAACCACCTCGAAAGGCGGCTTTGGACGGCCAAAGCCGCCTTTCATCCCAAGTGGAGTTTTCATTTCACAGATGCCAGGAAGGAGGAAGCCCATGCGTTATGGGTATTGCGGAAAAATTGCCATTGTAGACCTCACAAAGGGGCAGGTCACTGTCGAATCTCGGGACGAGGCATTCTATAAAAAAGTGCTGGGCGGCGAAGGGCTTGGCGCCTGGTTGGTCAACGAGATGGTTCCCATCGGCGCCGACCCGCTGGGGGAAGACAATATCCTTTGCATCGCGTCCGGTTTCCTTACCGGTTCCGCCGCCCCGGCAAGCCCCCGCGTCATGGTCATGACCAAATCGCCGATCACCGGCGGCTTCGGGGATTCCAATGCGGGCGGCCGGTTTGGAAACGAGCTGAAAAAATGCGGCTTTGACGCGTTGGTTATCCGCGGGAAGGCGCCTTCGCTCTCTTACATACAGGTCGGCGACGGACAAATTGAAATCCGGGACGGGGAACATCTCGCCGGTCCGGACACCGTAGCCGTCAAGACCAGGCTGGGCGAGGAATTGGGACTGGAGAGTTTCTGCTGCGCAAGTATCGGCCCGGCCGGAGAACGCCGCACGTTGATTTCCGCCATTATGTTTGACGACCGGGCGGCAGCCCGTTCCGGTGTCGGCGCTGTTATGGGTTCTAAAAATTTGAAAGCGATTGTGGCGAAAGGCAGCCAGCGTATTGAGATCAATGATCCAGAGTTGGTGAAAAATGCAACGATGAGTTCCGGGCTTATATTCGCTCTACCAATTGCTTTGTCATTGACGTCATGCGAAAGTACGGTTCCTGTGGATTCATGAGCATCGGCATCCAGGCTGGAATTGGCCCAATCAAGAATTGGTCGCTGGCGGGAGAGGAGAGCTATCCCCAGCATGAGAAGATCAACGGGGAAAACGTCCTGAAATACCGCACCAAGCGGCATGGCTGCATGTATTGCCCCATCGCCTGCGGAGGAACGGTTCAGGTGAAGGATGGACCGTTTAAAGTTGAAGAGGCCCGGCTCCCGGAATATGAGACGATTCAGGCGTTCGCCCCCTTTGTCATGTGCGATGACATTGAGGCCTGCTTCAAAGCGCAGGAGTTGTGTGACAAGGCGGGTGTTGATACCATTTCCTGTGGCCATGTGGTGGCTTTCGCCGTGGAGTGTTTCGAAAACGGAATTCTGACCCTGGAGGATACCGGCGGGCTGGAACTGCGTTGGGGGGAGCCCAAAGGGATTATTGAGCTTACCCGGCAAATCTGCGAAAGGGAAGGTTTCGGCGGAGAGGTGCTGGCGGACGGCGTCAAACGCGCTGTGGAACGAATCGGCCGCGGAAGCGAAAAATATGGCGTGCATATCGGGGGGCAAGAACCTGCGTTCCACGACTTCCGCTATGAAGCGCCCTCCCGCGGAGTTACCTATATTTCCGACCCGACTCCCGCCCGTCATGAGCGGTGCAGCGGCGGGCAGCTTTTACAGTTGAAGATGCCTTTGGGACCATATCCGGAGTTCCAGCCGTTCGATGTACCCGAGGGGGATATGGATGCCTTGGGGCGGCTCTATGCCCGGGGTTCCAAGTATTACAGCGCTTTTTCCTCCTGTGGATTCTGCGCGTATACCCTGGGGGCTTCCTCTCATCTCGACGTCATCTCCATTATCCAGGGCTTTGCCGGGTGGGATGACTTCACAGCGCAGGATTTCCTGGATGCAGGTGAACGTACCCACACTCTGCGGCAGATGTTCTCCCTGCGGGAAGGACTCACGTTCGACAAGATACAGTTCCCTCCCAGACTGGTGGAAAAGCCTATTTTCGAGGGCGCCCTCGCCGGGAAGCGGAACACGGTTGATTTTTACGAGATACGCCGTCATTATTTTGCCGGATATGGTTTTGATCCAGACAGCGGAAAACCATCAAAAGAGCGCATGGAGGAACTGGGAATCGGGCAATTCTACGTGTGATTAGAAAGGTGGGCGGAACAGATGGGAACGGATTGCAATGTTACATTGCGGGCCTCCTGCGCAAACCAGCCGGACGAACTGCATGTGTATTCCCGGCAGGTTGCCAAAGGGATCTTGCTGCTGGAACTTTTAAAAAGGCTGGCCCTTGGGGCAGCACTCATAAGACAGTATTGGAAATGTTTTCGGGAAACGGCGTAGCTTGCGGACTATGCCGTTTCTCCATTTTGCAGGTCATTCAGTAAAGACGCGGGGAGTATTCCCACAAGGTCATAAGAAATGTCAATCTGCTGTTCCCTATGCCCCTTTGACTTATCCGGCGCGTGAACGTGCACCGCCTTTACCATGTCGTTTAAGACAGAGGGCGTTAATTCGTCCAAGTCAAGATATTTCCGTACTTTGCTGATAAACCTGTCAATGTTCTCTGTTTGTTCTTCCTGTTCGTTAATTTCTTCGTTCAATCGCAACAGCTTTTCCCGCAGTTCTTCCTGCTCCTGTTCGTAATCGTCGGAGAGCATTTGAAATCTGCTGTCAGATAGTTTCCCATTGGCGTTGTCCTCATAAATACGCTTGAATAATCGGTCAAGTTCCTCTATCCGCCGTTCTGCTTGCGTCAGTTGCCGCCGCTTCGCTGCCAGTTCTTTTTTCGCTTCGGCTTTCTGCTTCGCACCCATAGCTTTTCGGAATTGTTCTTCATGGTTTGCGACACAGGCAATCGTCAATCTCATGTGGGCGAGTACGCCCTGTTCCAAGACAACGGCGCGGATAAAATGAGTAGGGCAAACATCTTTCCCTTTAAGCCTTGAAGTAGAGCAGACAAAATGGTCTTGTCTTGCTTCAAAATTCTTGCTTGTGCAGTAATACAGCTTTTCGCCGCAATCGGCACAACGCACAATGCCGGAGAACATATTTGTCTTTCCTGTCCTCGTCGGGCGGCGTTTGTTCTTCCGTAATTCCTGCACCCGCGCCCAAGTGTCGGCGTCAATGATTGCTTCGTGGGTATTCTCAAACACAAGCCATTTTTCCTCTGGATTGTAACAGGTTTTCTTGCTCTTGTAGGACTGTTTATAAGTCTTGAAGTTTACCGTATGCCCTTGATATTCTGGACGCTCCAAAATGCCTGATACTGTCTTGTTATCCCAATCATAAAGATTGTCCGGCGGCGCGTTCCTCGTTGCCCTGCCTGTCTGCTGAAAATAGGTTGTTGGCGTTATGACTTTATCTTCTTTCAGAATACGGGCAATCTGCGACGGCCCGTAACCGTCCAGACAAAGAGCGAATATCCGCTTGACTACTTCGGCAGCTTCTCCGTCCACAATCCACCGTTTCCTGTTGTCCGGGTCTTTCATGTAGCCATAGGGCGGATTTGTGCAGAGGTGTTCTCCTGCTTCTCCCTTTGACTTCATCACAGCGCGGATTTTCTTGCTTGTATCCTTTGCGTACCATTCATTGATGATATTCAAAAAGGGGGTAAAGTCGCTGTCCTGTTGGTTTGCGCTGTCTATGCCGTTGTTGATAGCGATAAACCGAACACCCTTTTCCACAAACAGGACTTCGGTATAAAATCCTACTTTCAGATAATCACGACCAAGCCGCGACATATCCTTGACAATCAGCGTTGCCACTTCTCCGTTTTCAATTCGTTCCAGAAGTTCGCTCCAACTCGGACGGTTGAAGTTTGTTCCAGAATACCCGTCGTCCACGAAAAACGTGGTGTTTGAGAATTGGTTTTCTTTTGCGTATTTACTTAAAATCGCCTTTTGAGAGTTAATATGTAGAGGGTGGTTTCTGCCACCAAATACATATGACTGCGGCTCATTTGTGGTGAATAGGACTTGCGGTTGTAGGAAAGGAGATAAAGCCCATATCGCATTATTGGTAGCCGCTACCGAAAACTTTTGAAATGACGGAGGAACGCTATGGAGGAATTGAAACTGAGCATCCATGACGAGGCAACCGGCCTTGATTATGTCCTTGCCGGGGACTACTACATCCCGGCTATTGGACTGCCGGAGGACGATGACCGCCCCATCGGGAAGTGGGGGCGGATGCACCGGGCGTATCTGGAGGAAACGAATCCGCTTCTGCTCAACCACCTGATTTTGACAGGCAAGCTGCACAACTACCTTGCCGACCTGGACGAGCAGGCGCAGGATCGCTATCGGCTCATCATCAGGCAGATGGCCGCCGAGGGCGTGACTGAGGACTTGAAGCGCCGATCACAGTGGGAATGGGTCAAGGCCATGAATAGCATTGTAAACCGCGCCGAGGAAAGTATCAAGCGAGAACTGATTTATACATGACTTTCACCCGGCATTTGCACCAGCGCAAGAGTGTACAGGCTTCCGCAAGGCTCCCTCTATGGGCGGAACCTTGCGGGAGTTTTTCCTTTGCATTTGTACCATCGCTGACCGCCTATTCGCCGCCTCCCTCAAAAATTTTCTTCGGCAGGGCTTGACAAGAACAAATGTTTGGATTATAATGAGTTCATATTTAAACTGAATATTTGATGTCTATATAGTACACATATTTCATTTGGCAGATACATAACCGACTGCGGAAAAATCCGTGGGCGGTTTTTTGTATCTGCTTTTCCTTTCTCATACATAACCAAAAATCCAGAAGCAGAAAGGTGGTGTGATTGACAACTGAACGACCGTCCAAGCAGCTATCACGCCGGTGAAGTATGCCATGACCGAAAGCGAGCGTACCGAGGGTGAGACACAACGGCACAGCACCAACAAAGGGATTTGCCTGTCAGGAACTGCTTCGGGGAAACGGCTTCCCATATCAGAAATTTCTGTTTTTGAGTTTCAATGATATGAGAAAGGACACCATGACGAAAAACAACGAAAGCCAAAACTGCCGGTATATGATCCGGCGCATCGGCTCCACCACCTACAAGGTGAAGGTGGTCTTTTCCGACAACGGCGGCGAGACGATGGAAGAAAAAATTTTGCGGATGATCCGAAATGAGGGGCTGCAAAATGGCGGGGAACGTGGTACAATGGATGCACCACAAATGAGCCGTCAGTCTGAAAGGAGCGCGTCATGAGCGCAAGACAGACTGAGGAAAAGATAACGGCTTTATACGAGAGGCTCTCTCGTGACGATGAATCCGCTGGGGACAGTAATTCGATCGTAAATCAGAAAAAGTACCTGGAGGGCTACGCCGCCCAGCATAGCTTCTCCAATATCGTCCATTACACCGATGACGGATGGTCGGGCGGCAACTTTGCTGGGGTAAGATAGCGTAACCATAAAAGATGGTGCGCTGTCTTACCCCAGCATTTTGTATTATCAGACGGCAAAACTCTTGACATCAGCACCAATTTGCCGGAAATAAGACGTACTTTCCGTAGGTTCATCGCCGCTGTCTACCTTACCCACGAAGCTGTAAAAAATCTCGATTTTCCGGGTGTTCGTTTCCCTGTCCAGCTCATGGACTAAAATGCGGTCGATAAATTCATGGACGCTTTCATAGGTCAGCTCGCTGATCTCCGAGTACCGGCATACCAGAGCGACAAACCGCTTCACATCCGCCCCACGCTCGGCGGCGCTGTCAATCTCTTTCCGCAGTTCCGCCGTCCGTTTCGCCATCGCCGCTTTCTCGTCCTCATAGCCGGAGGTCAGAAGCGCAAACTGCTCACTTGACAAGCGGCCCAAGGCCATGTCCTCGTAAAGTTTGCGGAACAACAGATTAAGTTCATCCATCCGGCGTTCTGCCTTGCCCAGTTCTTTCCGCTTCTGGGCAAGGGCCTTTTTCGCGGCCTGCTCCCCACACTCGGCGGCGGTACGAACAAACTCCTGCTCATGCTCTTTCACATAGACCAAAACCCGCTGTAAATCGGCAAGGACAAGTTCTTTCAAAACGCTTTTACGGATGTAGTGCGTTGTGCAGAGAAAGTCGTTTCTGGCCCGGTTGCGGTAGTTGCCACAGGTGTAAGCGTGCTTTCGTTCCAGGGTTCCGGCGCCCTTTTGAAGATACATTTTGTAGCCGCAGTCCCCGCAGAACAGCAACCCCGAAAACAGGTCGATTTCCTCCGATTTTGTGGGCCGGTGTCGGGTGGCGATACGCTTTTGGGCAAGGGCAAAGGTTTCCTCGTCAACCAACGGTTCGTGAGTGTTGGGAAAGAAATACCGCTTGTCCTCCGGGTTTTTCCGTGTCTTTTTGGATTTATAAGACACCTTGCAGGTTTTCGCTGTGATGGTATGTCCCAAATACTCCTGTCGAGTGAGGATGTCATACAGCGTCTTATCCGGCCAGTTGTACCAGGCGTTCAGTTGGGGGCGGGGGTGACGAGTGCTGCCAGTACGCCGGTAGCGCAATTCTCCCACCGTCAAAATCTCATTATCCCGCAGCCAGTTTTGGATTTCGCACATGCGGTCGCCCCGCACATACATGGCGAAAATCTGCTTGACAATATGGGCCGTTTCCGGGTCGGGAATAAGATGATTGCGGTCATCCGGGTCTGCCAGATAGCCATACGGTACTTCTCCATTGACACGCTCTCCCCGCTGGGCCTTGGCCTGTTTGACAGCCCGGATTTTCTTGGATGTGTCGCGGGCGTAAAACTCATTGAACCAATTCCTCAGAGGGGTAAATTCGTTGTCCTCTCGCGCTGTGTCCACACCGTCATTGATAGCGATGTAGCGCACATCGTACTCCGGGAAAACGATTTCGATAAGTTCCCCGGTTTTCAGATAATTTCGGCCCAGGCGGGATAAGTCCTTGGTAATGACCGTCGCCACATTTCCGGCCTCAACTTCACGGAGCATGGCTTGAAGCCCCTCACGCTCGAAGCTGACCCCGGAAAATCCATCATCAATAAAAAAGCGGGTGTTCAGGAAAAAATGTTCATCAGCGTACCGTTGTAAAATCAGCTTTTGATTTTGGATACTCTCGCTCTCCCCAGCCTGCATATCCTCTTGGCTCAACCTGCAATAGAGGGCGGTGATTTTGCCTGCCTGCAACATGGTAGTCCTCCTTTCCGGCGGCAGGCAAGCATGGTTATGTACTGATGCCATTTTACCATAGACCGCCGCCCGTGTCAGCTCAAAAATTCACTGTTTGTCAAATATTTTGCTTTGTTCCATGTCCTTTTTGATAAGTTTTCGGATTTTCCTGTCCAGGCTGTCCGTGGCTTGGTCGCTGGGTGAGGCGCAGACAAAATAAGTTGTTTTGCCGATTTGATGTTTTGTCGTGGTGACTTCACGCTGATTTTTCGGCAAAGGTGTTCCCCCTTTCCAAAACGCAGGACAAGGCCCGCAGGCAGGAGGAACAGGGAAAGGGTAAGCTGTTCCTCCCGCTGGGGCCGATTATCAGTTCACGCCGAGAATGGCGCGGATGAGCTTGTTTTCCAGACGGCTTTTCATGTACTCATCCAGGCAGGCGTGGGGACAGCCGTTTTCGTCGTAGACCGTCCGGGTACAGAGCTTGTTTATGTAGCCCTCGTAATACCGCAAGACCTGTTCCACAGCATCGGCATCCCCGGCGCGGGCCGCATCGCTCACCGCCAACGGCAGCAATTCACGGCCCTTGTAGTTCCGGCGCTTCATGGTGCTAACCTCCTTTCCTCGCTGTCAGCTTCGTCCGCAGGACGTTCAGCGATTTTGTTCTGCGCCGCTGGACGGCACTCCGGGACAGTCCCAAGGCCTTGCCAATCTCGCTGTCTGTCAAGTCCAGAACCAGGCGCAAAATCAAAATGCTTTGCTCCTGCTCCGGCAGACTGGCAAAGGCGTCGGCCACTTGTTGGCTTCTGATCGACAGGTCGCAGCCACAGTAAGAGAACACATAGTTGTCGCTGGGATAGTCGTCAGTCGAACACAGCTTGTCCATCGCCGTTTGGGGCAGACGCTCCAAGGACGTTTCCCGGCTGGCCCGCCGCTTCATTTCCCGGATGTAGTCGATTGCCTCATGCTTCAACACGGTCTTGCAAAAGGCGTCAAACTTGCGCCGTTCGCCATAGTCACGGGGGTTGGTGTCCATCTTCTCACCCCCTTTCGTTTGGGGATGGTGGTGGTACTTTCCCTTTCCGCTAACAGAGCGTTCAGCGGCACAGGTTTTGCGCGCAAAACCGCTTTCCGCAGAGAAAAAAGTGAAGAAAATTTTCCGGGCCACTGGAAACGACAAAAACCGCCCGGCAGGTCACAGACCCACCGGGCGGTTTGCACTGTATAGTTTGCTATATCTGCATCGTATAGTATAACTTCATAGCCGCAATTCCCCCATGCAGGGGACGGACTTTTTTTGACAACTGCTTTCCTAGTTGTCTACAGTGTAATACCCACATAGCGGCTACCTCCCAAAGCCGCCAAAATCACAGCGGCGGCACTTTTTACCAAAGTACCGCCGCCATGTGGAACCTATATAAAGCCAATATGGAACCTGTGTGAAACGGGAATTTTTTTACTTCCTCGGTGTGACTACAATGCCGTCTGCATTATCCGGGTCGCGGAAGCTGTAAGTAAAGCCATCAGGTAAAGTTACATCGTCGGAATTGCCCTCGGTGTCCAACCCCGGTTCAGTGTCGATTTCAATATCCGTATCATCAATTTCCACGGAGTTCCCCAAATTCGTGTCCTGATCGCCGCCGTCTTTCTGATTTGTACAGCCGGTGAACAGCGAAAAGCAGGCCAGCATACACGCCAAAATAATAGCAATTTTCTTCATCACACTTCCCTCTCTTTCAAATGTCCTCGTTTGATTTCCAACACCACATCCGCCTGCCTTGCCACCTCGCGGTCGTGCGTGACGACCACCACGCACTTCCCGAACGCATGGGCGCTCTCTTTCAAAATCGCTGTGATCTCCTCGGCGGTGTCGGCGTCCAGGTTCCCGGTCGGCTCGTCCGCCAGAATGACCGGGGCATCGGAGGCCAGTGCCCGCGCAATCGCCACCCGCTGTTGCTGTCCGCCGGACAGTTTCAGCACGTTCCGGGCAATCTCGTCTTGCTCCAGCCCCAGCCGTTCCAGAATGGGGGCGGCGTCCAGCTTGGCGGTAAGCCGTACATTCTCGATGGGCGTCATGTAGTCGATCAGATTATAGCTTTGGAAAATCAGCGAGATATGGTTCCTGCGGTGGTGTTCCAGGCCCTTTGTCGTAATGTCCTCACCGTCAAACAAAACGCTTCCCTGCGTTGGCACATCCAGCCCGCCCAATAGGGACAGCAGCGTGGTCTTGCCCGACCCGGACGGGCCGAGGATGGCATACATCTTCCCGGTTTCTAACTCTGCGCTAACATTCTGCAAAACCGCCTTACTCTTTTCGTAGGCGTAAGAAACATTTTTTAATTCCAGTGTAGGCATGATTGCCCCTCCTTTAGCTCATTTTTGACAGGATTTCACGGGGTTTCAGCCGCATGACCGTGATGGACGATGTACTGACGGCCACAATGACAATGGCAAGGCCGATCAGATAGAGTTGGGCGAGGTTGTCCAGCCCAACGGACACTTGGATGCCGTTCTCCGTAGGCAGGGGCTTTTGGATAAGATTGTCCGCACCCACATCAACCGCAACGGCAGCAGATACAACATCGTTATCGTCCTCCGGCTCGGTCTGCATACTCTGCTCCAACAGGTGGTTGCCAATCTGCCCCGCTATGGCGTTGCTGGTGAAATAGGACAGGCCAAAGGCGAGGACGGCAATCAGCAGCACCTCAATCAAATACTGCCCGATAATAGCCGATTTCCTGATACCCACGGACAGGAATACGCCGATCTCATGGATGCGGGTCTTTGTCCAAAGGGTCAATATCAGGGCCAGAATGATGGCGCTGACAACGATAATCACCACCAGCAGGGTCACGACCAATTCATTCAGCGTAGCCAGCGGAGCGGCGGCGTTTTCGTAGGTTTCATTGTCCACCTCCACGGTAAAGGCTTTCCAGTCAATTCCCGGCAGGGCCTTGACTTCGGCCACCACCCGCGCCATGTCCTGCGGGTCGTCTATGGTAACGTGGAGCGCGGAAAAGCCGTAGTTGATTTCTCCGCCGTCAAACTCTTTTGAGGTCTGCAAATCCACAAACACCCGGTTCTGGATTTTGTCGTAGGTGGTGACGGTTTCCCCAAACTGCTCCACCGCATGAGGGGTAAACAGTCCGATGATCTGCACCCTGATTTCCGGCCCGGTAAAGCCCTGTTCTTCCACGCTGTAACTGTGGGCGGTGAGGTAGTCACCGATTTTCAGCTCGTTCCGTTCCGCCAAGTCCTGGCTGATGATTGCCACATGGGTATCATCAGTGGAGATATGCCGCCCCTCTGCCAGCGTCAGTGTGCCGGTGGTGAAAAGTTCGTCGTCCTCCGTGCTGCAAACGCCCAGCGCCTTTGTGTAGCCCTGATACTTTGCATCGGTCGAGATCGTTCCGGGAAACAGGGAAAGCCCGTCAAGCGGAAGAAGATTGTCCTGCCTTGCGCTGCAATACTTCACGCCGGAAACACCCTTAATGGCCGCGATATTTTCCGGGGTAAATTGTACGGTGGAGTACATGAGAAAGCTGCTTGATGTCTTTCCGCTTTCCTCGTCCACTTCATCTTTGACGGGTTCCTTCACCACATAGGGGCTGTTGCTCCAATCCACGAAAACGTCAAATTTTCCGCCCAGGCTCTGCCGCAGGTCAAGCTGCGCGGCCTCCGACGCTTTCCAGATGGAAAAGCCCGTGAGGACAAAGGTTGCCATAATCAGCAGGATGGCGAACAGGAGAAGTGTTTTCCCCCGTTTTCGCGTGACGTATAAAAACGCCCTTTTGAAAATGCTCATGGTCGATACCTCCATATTGTTGTGCTGTTCTTCTGAACGCACTCGCAGAATAGCATCCCAATGTGGAATGGGTATGAAACGTATATGGAATTTAGGCAGAAATGAAAAACTCCCCAGCCGGGGAGTTTTCCGCATTTATAGCTGAATGGTAAAACACATCCCAGTCGGGGACTTCATCGGCTTAAAAGAATAGGGAACGTCCATAGAGGTCAAAAGCGTGTCCACGATATAGAGGCCCAGGCCGTTGCCTCCACTCTCCCGGCTCCGGGAGAAATCTGGACGGTAGAACGGCTCAAACAGACGGCGAATTTCATCGTCAGGGATAGGCTGGCACTCATTTTCTACCACGAGGCTGCGCCCCTCCATGTAGACGGAAACCACTTTCCCGGCCTCCGTATAGGCAACAGCGTTTGCGAGAACATTTGATACCGCCTTACTGAACGGGCCAGCCGGAAGTGTCGCGGGGAATTGTACCGGCAGGTCAAGAGAGAACGTAATTTGATGTGCCGCCGCAATCAGTTGGTAGGGTTCGCACAGTTCCGCCAGCAGTTCAGACACATCAACCTGTTTTGGCGCTTCGGCAGTCAAATTCAGCTTGGAGGTTTCCAATATTTCATGTATCATACCGGAAAGCTGCTCTACCATTTCCTTGCACTCCGGGAGGTATGTTGCGTAGTCCTGATACTTTCCAACGCCTAAAATCATGTTTTCCAGTGTGGCGTTCAATGCGGTCACAGGTGTTTTCAGTTCATGGGACGCCGCCCGCAGGAAGTCCACCTTGGCCCGCTCCATATCACGCACAGCGTCTTTTTCCCGTTCTAAATGTTCAATGGTAGACAGCAGATTAGAGTACAGATCATTGACGTTCTGCGCCAGTGTACCAATTTCATCCTTTGTATGGATAGGGCAGCTTGCTCCGTGGTCTAATTTCATCATCTGCTCGGTTGACGCAGAAATTTTCTTGATAGGGTCGGCAATCGCTTTGGAAAACAGGAGGGAACAGACAACGGAAATCAGCAGGGAACAGCTTAACGAGATGGGCAGGGCTTTTTCTACTGCCTCGGTCACAAATTGCTCCTGTCGGATACTGACAACAACATCTTCCTGGGTACTCACCGCAAGCTGCAACCGTGGGGCAAGCAGATAAATCAATCCATGCGTGACAACAATGACAAAGAGCATGATGCTCATGGTATAGAGGAATATTTTTGGAAACAGTTTTAATCGTCTCATGGCTGTACCTCGTATTTATAACCGATGCCCTTGACCGTCACGATACAGTCAAGCCGCAGCTTCTTCCGCAGATTTTTGATGTAGGTGTCCACGGTTCGGTCGATGATCGGATAGTCAGCGCCCCACAGTTCGTCCAAAATCTGCGAACGGGTCAACACCAGCCCTTTATGCTCCACCAGCAGCCGGAGCAAATCAATTTCCTTTGGCATGATGTCGATTTTCCCGGCGCTGTCGTTGGCGGTGTAGCCGGAGAAATCGACGGTCACATCGCCAAAGGTTATCGTTTGGGGTAACGGGGCCTGTCCGCTTCGCCGCAGGAGGGCGGTGATCCGCCTCCCCAGCAATACCATAGAAAAGGGCTTTGTCATGTAGTCATCGGCCTGCTCGTCAAAACTTCTGACCTGGGTATATTCATCCTCAAGAGCTGTAAGCATCAGAATGGGCGTTGTGCTTGTCCGCCGTATCTCATGCAGAATGGACAGACCGCTGACATGGGGCAGCATGATGTCCAGCACAACAAGGTCGATGCTGTTCTCACGGAAAATCTGTAACGCCTCCCCGCCATCATAGGCCGGGATAACCTTGTGGCCTGCGGGCTTTAGATATTCACAAATCGCATCGTTGGTCTTACGGTCGTCCTCAACAATTAGTAATGTTGCCATCGTAGTCCCCCCTTTTCAGGGTAGTATAGCACTGGAATGTGGAATGGGTATGAAATGACAGTAAATTTTGGAGTTTTGGGGTTCTCGATGTGGTGGGAACGCTAACGTAGCAAGCATAGGGAGTGTGGCCACACTCCCGCAAAACGGCCTAATCTGGCCCCAGCCGGGCCGTGTCCGTTTTGCTTGTTGGGATAGTCCCAAACCCTTATACAGAACGGAGGCAGCACCCGCATGGGTATGGCAGCCACGGCAATATATTCTGTCAAACTGATTACCGAAAAATCTGCTCCAAAGCACAGGAATAAGAGAATGGCAGAAGTCAGGGGTTTGGCGTAGAAAAAGTAGCTCCCGGAGGTATTGAAAACACAGGCTTTTTTCGTGGGTATCGGAAAGGGGCAAGGTGTTTATATCTGTTCTCCCGAAAATGGAGGTAACTCTTTCTACATAGCCCCTCTATCCGACACTTTGGCTGACAGCCCTAAATCAGCCCACCAGTCTACGCATTTAGGCCCTATCCAGCGGCCTGTTTTCAGGACGTTCAAGAGGCGGTCGCACAAGGGGTAATACGATTTGACCTGCACCCTCAAAAATGGGTTTCTAACTGCGTAGAAATGGGCGAGAAACCCCTGCCGCAAAGATAGGGCTGATGTGTAACGCTTTAGAGGCAAAACGGCCCTGATATTTCAAGGCTTTCCGGCTGTGGTCGATAGGGGGGCAGTACGATTTGACCTGCACCCGCCAAAACGGGCTTCTAACGGCGTACAGCAGGACACAAAAAGCCAGGGCGGGAGGCCGACACTCCGGCGCTCCTGTCCTGGCTTCTGATGGACTGTAAACTGTGCTGTTACACAAGAGGGCCTGCGGCCCTCTTGTGACACCCGCAGAAACCGTACACCCGCTTCGCGTCTGTACGGTTTCTGCGGGTCAGATAACGACCATAATAACCCCTGCTACTATATGACCGTTTGCTTCTCGCTTCCCTTCCATTCCCTTCCGGCGGCTTTGCCGCTTGTCCTCCAAGGGAGGGGGAAAGGATAGGAAAGGAATGGAATGGGTAATTGATAAGTCTTTACTTGATTTCTCTTTATTTACTTATATCTTTATTTTATTGCGTCGGATTTACCTACATAGGATTTTCCAACATCGGTTTTCCCGACGCAGGTTATTCCAACGTCGGTAAAGCTGACGGCGCTTGCGGCTGTTCGTAGATGGTGTACTCCGCTCCCCGCAGCCGTCCTCGGCTGTCCCGTTCCCTCACCCGCACGATATACCCGGCTCGCTCCAGCTCGTGGACGGCCTGACGGATGGCGTCAAGCTGTTCCCGGTTTATGTGGGCCAGTCCTTGCAGGGTGTAGTCCCACTTTTCCGGGAGACTGAGCATCTGCGATAGCAGGCCCTTGGCCTTTAGGGACAGTTCCCGGTTCCGCAGATGATGATTAGACATGACTGTGTAATTTGTGTTCTTCGCAACATGAAATACTGTCATTTCTGCTCCTTTCAGCGCATAAAGCGGCGTTCCCAGCCAGAGCGAGGCAGAGAACACCGCTTTTTTGTTTCGTACATACCATGCTTGCCTGCCGTCCATACCCATTGATTTTCTTGTGTTTTGAGAAGTATCGTTATCTAACGCCGCCTTTCGACAGACCGGCGTGGAAACGGCTGGTGGTCGACATTGAGGCCGGAAAAGTGGCTCTGGTGCTGACGAAGGACATGAGCAGGATCGGCAGAGATTACCTTCAGACAGGATTTTACACGGAGGTCCTCTTTCGCAAATTTGGGGTGCGCTTCATCGCCATTGGCAACAGCATCGACAGCGATGATCCCAGTTCCAGCGAGTTTGCACCGTTTGTCAACATCATGAGCGAGTGGTATCTGAGGGACCTGAGCCGCAAGCAGCGCACCGCCATCCGGGTCAAGGGAGAGTCCGGCAAGCCCACCACCAACTGCGCCATCTATGGCTATCGGAAAGACCCCAACGACAAATACCACTGGCTGATCGATGAGGAAGCGGCGGCGGTCGTGCGGCGCATCTTCCAGCTTACCATCGAGGGCCACGGGCCGTATGAAATCGCCACAATGCTCTGCGAGGAGAAGGTCGAAACACCTGCCGCTTATTTTGCAAGGCAGGGGCGGGGCGTCTGGAAAAGCAGAGAGGACATCCCCCGGCCTTATAGCTGGAACGGTTTTGCGGTGGGGCAGATCCTCTCCAAGCCGGAGTATATGGGGCATACTGTAAACTTCCGTTCGCATAAAGAATCCTACAAGGACAAAATCGCCGTCCGAAATGCGCCGGAAGATTGGCTCATCCTTGAGAACACCCACGATGCTATCGTGGATAAGGAGACGTGGGAACTTGCCCAAAAATTGAGAAAGACGCCCCGCCGCCATGATACGCTGGGCGAGGCCAATCCTCTGACCGGGCTTCTCTACTGCGCCGACTGCGGCGCAAAGCTGTACAACCATCGGTCGAGGGGAAACGCTGCCAAGCCCTACCCGTCAGATTGGTTCGACTGCTCCACTTACACGCTGGCCCGCCAATATCACGACAACGCTTGCAGCAATCACCACATCTCCACCAAAGCCCTGCGGACGCTGATCCTGGAGACTATCCGCTCTGCCAGCGCCTATGCTATCTCCAATAAAGCGGAGTTTATCCAAAAGGTTCGGGCAGCGTCCGAAGTCCGGCAAGCGCAGGCGGCAAAGGAACTGAAGCGCAAGCTGAACAAGGACAGGCGGCGCTGTGAGGAACTGGACACCATCATCAAGAAGCTGTATGAATCCTACGCGGTGGGGCGCATTGGTGAGGAACGCTTTGACACTCTCTTTGCCGAGTATGAGCAGGAGCAGACGGCGCTCCGCCAGTCCGTCACGGAGGCGGAATCGGCGCTGGACAGCTTCGAGCAGGATACCGCCAATGTGGAACGGTTCCTCGCTCTTGCAAAGAAATACACCGATTTTTCGGAACTGACTACGCCGATGATAAACGAGTTCATCGAGAAGATCATTGTCCACGCCCCGGAAAAGATTGACGGTGACAGGACGCAGCAGGTGGACATCTACCTGAAATTCATCGGGCGGTTTGACCTCCCGGCCCCGGAGCTGACGCCAGAGGAAGAAAAGCGGCAGGCCTCCCTGCACCGGCACCGCGTCAAGAGCCGGGAACGCTATCAGAAGATTAAGGCCGGCGAACACGCAGTCGGCCAGCCGTTCAAGCTGGTCTGCAAATGCTGTGGAGAAGAATTTGAATCCTCGCGGTCGAATACGCTGTTCTGCGGTTCGAACTGCCGGGCGAAGTTCTACCGGCAGGAGGCAGCAACAGGCAGGAGCCGCGAATGTGTCTGCGGCAACTGCGGGAAGGTGTTCACCACGACCAGAAGCGATGTGAAATACTGCTGTGAGGCTTGCCAGCGGAAAGCGCACAGCAAAATGCGGTATCAGCAGAAGCGGACGGAGGAGCAGGAAACCGTATAAACACGACGATGGGGCGGGTCAGGATTGGACCCGCCCTGTCCTATGGAAAGAAGGAAAACTCCATGTGGAACTGTGATTGGGAATACGAAAATCAGGAAACGCTGAAGCAGTGGTATGAAGAAAAACTCGCCGGGATAAGGCCGTACTCGGCTGTGCGGAAGATCATCTGCAAAGGCTGCGGGCGGGATTTCTACACATTGATTGAAACCAAGAAATACTGCTATTACCACCTGTGCGGAAATCGCGGCTATCAGAAGGACTTGAAGCAGCGGCGGCTGGAAAGACGGCAAAACCGGGTATGCAAGGGCTGCGGAAAGACCTTCACGCCCAAGCGGTCGGATGCGGTCTACTGCTCCAATGCCTGCCGCCAGCGGGCTTACCGCCAGAGCGTTACGGGTAAGGTATGTGGTCAAAAAGGCCACTTACCTCAATCGTAACGAAATAGAGAACAACCGTTACAGATAATCAAGTGCAAAGAAGTATCATTCGATTATCCGTAACGAAAAAGGCTTAGAATGTTACGGCTGTTGGTGGTGTTCAAATTGAACACCACCACTAACCGTAACGAAAACCACGGGATTAGTGGTGCGGACAGAATATGATACCACCACTATCTGTAACGGAAATATGGAATATGCGCCGGACATGGGATTTTGCCTCCTGTGTCCGGCCATTTTTTTGAAAATCTGACTTGCGGCATGATGCCAAAAATCAAAAACGGCTGATTGTATTTGCGATGGGAGGAAGCAAAAAATTATGAGCAGGTTGAACGAAGAATTGAAAATCCGTATTTCGCCGGAGGACAAGGAGCGGATAAAACTCAAGATGGAGGATGCCGGTATTCTGACCATGAGCGCCTATGTCCGCAAGATGGCGCTGGACGGAATTTGTATCCGGCTGGACCTGAAGGATGTGCGCCAGCTTACTGTCATGCTCCGGCGATGCTCCGATAATCTGAACCAGTACGCAAAGCGGGCGAACGAAACCGGGAGCATCTATGCTGTGGACATTGAGGATTTGCAGAAACGCCTGGACGAGATATGGGAATTGTCCAGGCAGTCCCTTGCCAGTCTTGCCGCTATCCGATAGCGGACAGAGGTGCAGGCCAGCCTCGTTTTTTCCTTTTCCGGCAAGGCTGCGTCTGCCATTTCTCCGGCTCTCTAAGGGGCGCAAGCCCTGTCTGTCCCTGCTCCGCAGGGACAACAGCGTTCGGGAACCGAACGCGCAGCCAGCCCCGGCAACGGGGCTGTTCACAGGGTTTGGGGTACGGCCCCAACAAGCAGAAACTGCGGTTTCCGGCAACGCCGGGAACCGCAGTTTCGAGCCTTTGTGGGAACAAAGGCACTGCTTGCTACAATGGTGATACCCGATTTTACATTCATTTTACAATACCTCTCTTTTGAATTTTACACACCAGCAGTATTCTTTTCTCGTACCCCAAAAGTTGAAAGGAGAGAATTTGAACATGAAAAAATTTGCAAGTCTTATGCTGGTTGCTGTGCTAGCCCTGTCGGTTATGGCGGGATGTTCACAGAAAACGTCCGGCACCGTCACCACTGATGGCTCTACCTCTATGGAGAAGGTGATCGGTGCGTTGGGTGAGGCGTTTGAGGCGCAGAACGACCGTGTGACCTTCACCTACAACCCCACCGGCTCCGGCTCTGGCATCCAGGCGGTTTTGGAGGGGCGCTGTGACATTGGCCTCAGCAGCCGCGACCTGAAGGCGGAGGAATCCGCCCAGGGGCTGACCGGGACGGTGCTGGCCTATGACGGTATCGCGGTGATCGTGAATCCCGACAATCCTGTATCCGAACTTGATGTAGATACCATCGCCAGAATCTACACCGGCGAGATCACCAACTGGAAGGACATCGGCGGACAGGATGCGGAGATTGTCCTGATTGGCCGGGAAGCCGGCAGCGGAACCAGGGACGGCTTTGAATCCATCACCGGCACAGCAGACAACTGCCAGTACCGCCAGGAGCTGACCTCCACCGGCGATGTGATTACCGCCGTGTCCCAGAACCCGGATGCCATCGGCTACGCCTCCCTCGCCTCCGTCAAGGACACCGTGCGGGCCGTCACAGTAGGCGGCGTAGCACCCACAGAGGATGCGGTGAAGGACGGCAGCTATGTCATTCAGCGGCCCTTTGTCCTGGTCACCAAGACGGACACGCCCCTTTCGGAGCAAGCGCAAAAGTTCTTCGACTTCGCAACCTCCCCTGATGCGGCGGAGCTGATCTCTGGCGCGGGCGCTGTGGCGGCAAATTGACTATGCGCAGTAGAAAGCAACTGCTGGAAACCGCAGTCCACGGGATATTTCTGATGCTGGGATTGGTTACGGTAGGCTGTGTCTTGCTGATTACCGTATATTTGGTGGTCTCCGGCATCCCTGCCATCCGGCAGATCGGGCTTGTGCCCTTTCTACTGGGTGACACCTGGGAATCTACCGCCGCACAGCCCTCATACGGCATCCTTCCATTCATTCTCACAAGCATTTACGGCACAGCCGGAGCCATTCTATTCGGCGTTCCCGTGGGGTTTTTCGCGGCGGTTTATCTGGCGAAAATGGCCCCTGCAAATGTGAAAGCCGTTGCGGAATCCGCTGTCAGCCTCCTGGCGGGTATTCCATCTGTGGTCTACGGTCTGGTGGGGATGCTGGTGCTTGTACCGGGTATCCGGGCGCTGTTCCATGTGCCGGACGGGGCCAGCCTGCTGGCGGCAATCATCGTCCTGTCGGTCATGATTCTGCCCTCCATCATCAAAGTATCCATTACCGCGCTGGAGGCAGTACCGAAAGAGTACGAGGACGCATCCCTGGCCCTCGGCGCGACCTCGATAGAAACCTATTTTCGGGTATCCGTCCCTGCGGCGCGAAGCGGCATCGCGGCGGCGGTGGTGCTGGGAGTAGGCCGGGCCATCGGGGAGGCTATGGCGGTGATGATGGTATCCGGCAACGCGGCAAATATGCCCTCACTGTTTGAAAGCGTCCGATTTCTTACCACGGCGGTATCCAGCGAAATGTCCTATTCCAGCGGCCTACAGAGGCAGGCGCTGTTCTCCATCGCCCTGGTGCTGTTTCTGTTCATCATGCTGATCAACGCCGTGTTGAATTTCTTCCTCAAGGGGCAAAAGGAGGGCTGATTATGCTGGACAGACCAATCTCCCCATCCCGGAGGGCCTATATCGGTGTAATGGGGCTGCTGTGCGCCCTGTCGGTGCTGCTGGTGTGCGCTCTGGCGTTGTTCCTCATAGGCTATGTGCTGGCTGCGGGCCTCCCCAACCTGTCCTGGGAGCTGCTGACCACCAAACCCAGCTACCTGTCGGACACCATCGGTATCCTGCCGGACATTTTGAACACCATCTACATCATCCTTGCCGCCCTGCTGATCGTCCTGCCTTTGGGGGCAGGGGCGGCGGTCTATCTGACCGAGTACGCCGCAAATAAGCGTCTGGTGTCTGTCATCGAGTACGCGGCGGAAACCCTCTCCGGCATCCCGTCCATCATCTACGGCCTTGTGGGGATGCTGGTGTTTACCGGCGTGTTCGGGACTTCCCTGCTGGCCGGTGCGCTGACCCTGGTGATGATGAACCTGCCAACTGTCATGAGAACGACCCAAGAGAGTTTGAGGACGGTTCCGCAAAGTTACCGGGAGGGGGCCTTTGGCCTGGGGGCCGGGAAGTGGCGGGTCATCCGCACGGTGGTACTGCCCGGATGTGCGGACGGCATCATCACCGGCTGTATCCTGTCGGTGGGGCGCATTTTGGGGGAATCGGCGGCGCTGCTGTTTACAGCGGGCTTCGCCCATGCGCTGAACGGCTTTTTTACCGGCCTGACCAGTCCGGGGGCTACCCTCACCGTGGCGCTGTATGTCTACGCAAAGGAGCAGGGGGAGTTTGGCGTGGCCTTTGCCATCGCCGCGATCCTGATGCTGCTGACGCTGGCGGTCAACCTGACCGCCGCCCTGGTAGGCTGGTATTTCAGGAAAAGGAGGGCGCTATGAGCAACGCGATCACCGCAAAAAATTTATGCCTGTGGTATGGCAGCGCCCAGGCATTAAAAAATATCAATATCCAAATCCCAGAAAAAAACATCACCGCCCTGATCGGCCCTTCCGGCTGCGGAAAGTCAACCTTTCTGAAAACGCTGAACCGCATGAATGATCTGATCCCCGGCGTCAGGATTACCGGGGAGGTGCAGTATCAGGATACGGACATTTTTGCCCCCGGCCTGGATGTAAGCACTCTGCGCAAGGAGATCGGCATGGTGTTCCAGAAACCCAACCCTTTCCCCATGAGCATCTATGATAACATCGCCTACGGCCCCCGCACCCACGGCATCAAAAGCAAAGCCAAGCTGGACGAACTTGTGGAGCAGTCCCTCCGGGGCGCGGCCATTTGGGACGAGGTAAAAGACCGGCTGAAAAAGAACGCCCTGGGCCTGTCCGGGGGCCAGCAGCAGCGGCTTTGCATCGCCCGCGCCCTGGCCGTGGAGCCGAAGGTGCTGCTGATGGACGAACCCACCAGCGCCCTGGACCCTATTTCCACCTCTAAAATTGAGGAGCTTGCAATGCAGCTGAAAGAGCGGTACACTATTGTTATCGTGACCCACAACATGCAGCAGGCGGTGCGTATTTCAGACCGCACGGCGTTCTTCCTCTTGGGAGAGCTGATCGAGTATGACGAAACGGAAAAGCTGTTCTCTCAACCGGAGGATCAGCGGACCGAGGACTATATCACAGGGAGGTTTGGGTGATGCGGAGCAGATTTGACAGCCAGCTCGCCCTTCTGAATACGGAGCTGATCCAGATGGGCGCGCTGTGCGAGGAGGCCATCTCCAAGGCGGCGAAGGCGTTGGAGAATGGTGACAGCACGTTGGCGGAACAGGTCAAGCCATTGGAGGGCGGGATCGACCAGATGGAGCGGGATATTGAAACGCTGTGTCTGAAACTGCTGCTCCAGCAGCAGCCGGTGGCCCGCGACCTGCGGCAAATCTCCGCCGCCATGAAGATCATCACAGATATGGAGCGCATCGGAGATCAGGCCGCCGACATCGCAGAGATCATACGGGCGTGCCTGGCCCAGGGATATGTGCCGGAGGATGTGGGCCATATTCGGGAAATGGCGGCGGAGGTCATCAGGATGGTTACGGAAAGCGTGGATTCCTACGTCCAGAAGGATACGGTCCGGGCCAGGCTGGTGATTGCCCACGACGACATTGTGGATCAATGCTTTGACCGGGTAAAACAGGTGCTGATTGGGAATATCGCGGCAAATCCCGCCTGCGGCGGACACGCCCTTGATTTGCTGATGATCGACAAGTATCTGGAGCGCATTGGAGATCACGCGGTCAACATTGCAGAATGGGTGATTTTTGCCGTGACGGGCGAACATAAAGGAGAAACGTTATGATCTGGTGTGTAGAGGACGATGCCAGCATCCGGGAGATTGAGCTTTACACCCTGCGATCCACCGGCTTCGAGGCCAGGGGCTTTGAGGACGGCGGAGCGTTTCTGGCGGCACTGGAAACAGAGAGGCCGGAGCTTGTCATTCTGGATGTTATGCTGCCGGGAATGGACGGCGTGGAGCTGCTGCGGCGAATGAAAGCGGCGGCGCATCTTGCGAATATTCCAATCATCATGGCCACCGCCAAGGGCGCGGAGTACGACAAAATTCAAAGCCTGGATTTGGGTGCGGACGATTATCTGGTGAAACCCTTCGGCATGATGGAAATGGTATCGAGAGTAAAAGCCGTCCTGCGCCGCTGCCGTCCCACCCCCGCAGCAAAGCAGCTGACAGCCAGTGGCCTGACGGTTGATCTGGAAGAACGGACAGTTACCGCAGACGGAGCGCGTATCCCGCTTACCTACAAAGAATTTGAACTGCTCCGGCTGTTCCTTTCCCGTCCCGGTGTTGCGTTCACCAGAGAACAGCTTTTGTCCGATATTTGGGGCGTGGATTATGCTGGGGAAACGCGGACGGTGGATATGCACATCAAAACGCTCCGGCAGAAGCTGGGGGACTATGGCGGGATGATTGAAACGGTGCGGCATATCGGCTACCGGTTGGAGGCAAAGACATGACAAAGAAAATCTTCCGTTCTATCCTGCTGGCGGCGGTTTCCGTTCTCCTGGCAAGCCTGGTGATCATCATGGGCTGTCTGTATGACTATTACAGAAACGTCCAGGAGAAACAACTGCGGGATGAACTCCGTCTGGCCTCCTATGGAGTAGAGGCGGACGGCTTGGATTACCTGGAGCAGTTGGCTTCCCCCTATCGATTCCCATCCACAGCAGATTTTCGTCTGACCTGGATCGCCGCTGACGGCGAAGTGCTGTTTGATACCCACGTCCCGGCGGCGGAGATGGAAAACCACGCGGGCCGGGCGGAGGTAAAAGAGGCCCTGGCCGAAGGTGAAAGCGGCGGGGTCCGCTACTCGGAGACACTGACTGAACGGACGCTGTATTATGCACAGCGGCTGACGGACGGAACCATCCTGCGCATTTCCATCAGCCAGCTGACGGTGTTTGCCCTGGCAATGGGGATGCTTCAGCCGATTTTGCTGACTGCAATCATAGCGGCCATTCTCTCCGCTCTGCTGGCCCATCGGATGGCGAAAAGCATCGTTGCGCCGCTGAACCGTCTGGACTTGGACAGGCCATTGGAAAACGACGCCTATGAGGAATTATCCCCCCTCCTGGGACGCATCCACCAGCAGCACAGGCAGATCGAGGCGCAGCTCCGGGAATTGAGAAGGAAAACCGAGGAATTTGAACAGATCACAGAAAACATGAGCGAGGGGCTTGTCCTTCTGGACAGAAAGGGTGTGATTTTAAGCATCAACCCCGCTGCGAGGGCGATCTTCCATGCAAGCAGCGCCTGCGTTGGGCAGGACTTCCTTGTGGTAGACCGTGACCATGAGATCAACCTCGCCATTCAGACCGCGCTGGAAGGGGGACACAGCGAAGTCCGCGCGATGCGAAACGACCGGGAGGTTCAGTTTGACATCAGTCAGATCACGGCGGACGGTGCTGCGGCAGGAACGGTGTTGCTGGCCTTTGACGTGACAGAACAGGCCGCCGCGGAGCGCAGCCGCCGGGAGTTTACCGCCAACGTGTCCCACGAATTGAAAACCCCCCTGCAATCCATCATGGGCAGCGCCGAGCTGTTGGAGAACGGCCTTGTCAAGCAAGAGGATCTTCCGCAGTTCGTGGGCGTGATCCGCACAGAGGCAGCGCGGCTGGTAGCGCTGGTGGAGGACATCATCCACCTGTCGCAGCTGGACGAGGGAATCGCACCGGCAAAGGAAGAGGTAAACCTTCTGGAGCTGGCTCGCAGCGCGGCTTCCACTCTTTGGGAGCGGGCGGAGGAACGGCATATTGACCTGTCTGTTTCAGGTGAAAATCTGATGGTAGACGGAGTGCGGAGCTTCCTATATGAAATGCTCTATAATCTGATAGACAATGCCATCAAATACAACATTGACGGCGGCAGAGTGGAGCTTTCTGTTTCAGCAGGCGATACTGGCATAACGGTTTCCGTGAAAGACACCGGGATCGGCATTCCACCGGAGTACCAGGCCAGAGTGTTTGAACGGTTTTTCCGAGTGGATAAAAGCCGCTCCAAGGCTTCCGGTGGCACCGGGCTGGGGCTGTCGATTGTCAAGCATATCGCGCAGTATCATCACGCAGAAATCAAATTGCATAGCGGGAATGGACGCGGGACCATTATTGAGATTTTGTTCGCCATAGGGGAAATGTGAGATTTGTGCCTTCTGCTTAGGGTTTGGCTAACTACACAGAGGACAGCATCTACAAGGTGCTGTCCTCTGCCTTTATGTGGGGTAGTATTGAATAACGCTGGTATCATGGGAAAGGAAACATTGCGTTTTTAGGGTGAAAATATCCTTGACAAATGTCCTCTTGATTAACAATGCTGTTGCTGTCGCCCTGCAATTCATCGTCGCGCGATAAGCGGCAATAGAGGGCGGTAATTTTGCCAGACTGCCTTAACATAGTTTCTGCTCCTTTCATCGGCGGGCAGTCTGCCAATACAGGATTGCTTACCCCTATTTTATCGGCTCCGGCATTTTTAATCAACATCTTTTTTGCCCCGTTCCTGCTCCATAAGGCGTAAAACCTTGTGGGGCAGGCTCCTTTCCCCGTCATAGCTGCCCGTAAAGCGATAGAGCGTCCTACCGGATTTTATTGTTACTTCATGCGTTGGTAATTCTTGAAACAGCGGATTTTCCACTACAATATGCCCATCCTTGATTTTTCGTTTCCGTTCCATTCCTTTCCCGTCCTTTCCTTGTTTTGTAATGTGATAAGTTTCGCAGCAAGCATAGGAAAAGAGTACCCTTTTCCGAAAATGCGTTGCATTTTGCTTGTTGGGAAGTATCCCAAACCCTCTCAATTTTTCTTTCATTACCTACTACACCGCGCATGGCGATTTTGCCAAAGATTTAAGAAAAAATTTAGCTTTTTTATTTCTATCTCTCCCCAAATGGCATAAAAAGCAATTTGCTTCATTTTCGAAAGTTTTCCGCAACTATCTTTGAGAAATCTGCTATCATCAATTCTGTTGACTTTGAATAGCTTCCATGTTACAATATTTTTGCTTGTCAGAGGACTTGCAATCGAATAAGATTGTTGAAGTGGGATAAGACCATTTGGGGCTTTATCCCACTTCTTGTTTTATGTAGCGGGATAAAGCTGAAAGGGCTTTATCCCGCTTCCTTTATGGGAGGTATCTTGATGAACACAAAAACAAAATCTTTATTTTCTTACATCTTCCCTGCATTGGGTGGATTATTTGTAACTTATCTTTACAACGTTATGGACGGAATCTTTGTCGGGCAAGGCGTCGGCTCGGCTGCGTTGGGGGCTGTCAATATTGGTGTTCCGTTTATCACTTTTGTTGTTGCTATCGCAGCCATGTTCCCTATGGGCGGCGCAACCGTTGTTGCTATCAGAATGGGGCGGGGAGATAAAGACGGTGCAAATCATGCTTTTATGACGGCATTTTCTTTAACTGTTCTTCTTTCCATATTGCTTATGGTTGTGGGTATGGCATTTTCTCAGCAGATTGTTGATTTAAGCGGTGCAGGAAAACTAAGTGAAGAAATGCGGAAAATGTCAGCAGATTATTTGTTTTATTATTCTGCTTTTTCCATTCCTATGCTCATGAGTACCTGTCTTTCTGTTTTTGTCAGAAATGACGGATCACCTGCTCTTTCCTTTGCAGGAATGTGCGTAGGTGCAGCAGCAAATATCTTTTTGGATTGGCTGTTTATCTTCCCGTTAGATATGGGTGTGATTGGCGCGGCAGTTGCGTCCGGTTTGGGGCAGGTTCTTTCCGTCCTTGTCCTGCTTTCCCATTTCGTGCGAAAAAAGGGCGAACTGCGGATTAAGCCATTCAAAATTGATTTTTCACTGATGAAAAAAATATGCAAGCGTGGTGTGCCAGAAGCCGTTACGCAACTCACAACACCTGTTACCGCACTTTGCTATAATCTTATGTTGGCAAGCCTAATAGGGGATATTGGCGTATCTACCTTTAGCGTTTTGAGTTTTATTTACTCTCTTGCAAACGCTATCCTTTCTGGTGTAGCGCAAGGTTTACAGCCTCTTTGGGGGTATTGTTACGGCAAGCAAGATACAGCGGAAATAAACTGGTATTTCCGTTGCGGAATTATCATTAACAGCATTTTGTCAATTTTAATATACGGAGCATTATTTATTTTTGATAAGCCCGTAATTTGCATATTTAATCAGGACCCCGACCTTGTACAAACAGCTTCGGCAGCTTTGCCATTATTTAGCCTGTCCTTTATCCCTATGGCACTGAACCTTATTTACACAGCATTTCTGTTTTCGACAAAAAGAACAGGATCGGCAAATGCCATAGCAATTAGCAGAGGTATTGTGCTGAAAGCACTTGCCATTTTCTGTATTCCTATACTCTTTGGAAGCGACGCTATTTGGATTGCTCCATTTGTGGCAGAAATCTTGACTCTTATACTTGCTATCGGGCTATGTAAAACAACGAAATTAATCTATCAATAACTTTTCTAAGGATATGACGGTATCGAGGAGGTGTCGCCATGTCCTTTTTATTTTTTAAGTATAATTTGTTAAAAAAATCCAATACAAGGCATTGTATCCGTCTGCCTGTCAATATGAATTATCTATTCATTTAGTATGTCTTAATAATTCATATTATTGGAACGGCTTCAGGAACCTGATAATCATGTATTACCCAAACACTCATGTGGCTTTATGTCGCATGGGCGTTTGTTGTAATAGCCCCCTACTGGGAAGAAAGGGGGTGATGAAAAAATGAGGTATTCTGAACAATTCATGGAGCATATCGAATATGCCTTTGCCGCCTTTTGCAGAACTGTTCTCCGTAACGCGGCAATCAGCGCATACCGCGATTTTGGACGGAAGCAGAAGCGGGAAGTATCGCTTGACTATCTGATGTCCGAAACGCACTTTGAGCCGTTCACGACAGACAATTACTTTGAGCAATACGACATTCCAACTGTTTTTGTTGTGAAAGGGCAGAAAATTGTTGTGGCAAGCAAACGGTTAGCGGACGCATTAGCCAGATTGCCAGAACAGCGGCGCGCTGTCCTGCTGATGTATTTCTTCCTCGGTTACACTGATACAGAAGTCGGGAACGAGTACGGGCGGAGCAGAAGCACAGCGAATTACTGGAAACACGCGGCATTAAAGCAGTTGAGAAAGGAATGGTTGAAATCAGAACATGAGGAGCAAGAAGCTGATACCCTTTGAAGTCATTGAAAAAGCTGTCGCTGGAGAACCGGAAGCCATAGATGCGGTATTGCGGCACTATGCCGGACATATCAAATACCTGTCTACCTATCGGGGACATATCAATGACGATATTCAAGACAGTCTGAAAGCACAGCTTATCAAAGCTATCCTGCAATTCCGTTTTGACAGGTAGGCAGTAGCAAAGCCAGAAAAAGCCGTCAAGGATAAAATGCACGCTTGCGCGTCCTTGACGGCTTTCCCTGTCTTTGCTGTTAGGCGGCTAAGAGAGCGTAAGCGGATAAACCGCTTACGCTCTCAATCCATTATGGAATGTGTTACGCGATAGAGTGCTTTTCTCGCTTGATTTAAGCGGCATTACAGCGGCGATAGGGGCAGGCACAATGGTTTTATACTCCCACCCTTAAAAATGGCGTTCTATTGCGTAACATAGCAAACGATATTTCTTTGTGTTGCTATTTCCATTCCATTCCTTTCCGGCGGCTCTGCCGCTTCTTTTGGAAAGGGATTAAGGGAAAGGAAAGGATAGGAATGGAATCGGTATTTGATTAAATCCGTATTTGGTTTTTCTTTAGTTATTTATATCTTTATTTAATTGCGTTGGATTTTCCAACGTAGGCTTTTCCAACATAGGGCAATCCGAGATAGGCGGTCTATGCTCCGCCGGATAATTACCGCGGTTTTGTTACGCAGTAGAAAGGCGTTTTTGAGGGAAAAGGTATAAATCCCTTGCCGCATGGGAAATGCGCCCACAAAGCCGCCTGTATCAATGCTTTTTAAGCCCCTACTGCGTAACAAGGGGCATGAAAAAAGCGGGCAAGAAACGCTTTGTTTCTCACTCGCCTTTTTCTGCACCCCGTATGACAGCTACCCTATTTCAGTTTGTTGGTTGATACTGTTTTATGAGTAGCTACCATTGAGGAGCCCTTTGTTCAAGAGTTCCTGTTCAACCCGGCGGAGGGACGCCTGTATCCCTATCATCTGCTGATCTGGAAAGACCGGATGCTTTTGCCCCGCGAGTTGGACCAATTCATCATCATGCAGCCGGAGCTGGAATTGAAAATCGTCCCCTTTGTTTCCGGAGGCTGAATGCTAAATTGCAAAAGGAGGTACCGCGTATGTTGGGTTTGCCAATGAACAGTTTTATTTTCTACATTGTGGTTCAGGTAGTCCAGATCGTCGGCGTCATCGGTTACGGAATATATTGGTTTAGCAAGTCCAAAAACGACACCAGCCGTTAGAGATGTATAAAGGGGGGTAATAAATGTTAGTCGTTATTATAGTGCTCTATTTTCTGTTGATGATCGCCATTGGCGTTATCGCTTCCAGACGGGTAAAAAGCTCGGAAGGTTTCCTGCTGGGCGGCAAGAGCTTTGGTCCCTGGTTTACCGCGTTTAAGTTCGCCGCCACGCTGGAGAGCGGAACCAAGCTGA
The DNA here is from genome assembly GCF_010206195.1 of Anaerotruncus colihominis. GTDB lineage: Bacteria > Bacillota > Clostridia > Oscillospirales > Ruminococcaceae > Anaerotruncus > Anaerotruncus colihominis_A. The sequence goes on from NZ_VIQT01000010.1 coordinate 324,494, forward strand.
TCGGCACCCCTGGTATGGCGTTTGGCCTGGGTTATCCCGCGTTTTTACAGGGGATGTGGACACCTATCGCCTACTTTCTCTCCTTTAGGTGCTTTGGAGAACGTTTGAAAATCGCCTGTGAGCATTTCAAGGTGCTTACGGTTCCGCAGCTGCTGGAAAAGCGGTATGGCGGAAAGCATCTGCGTGTTCTGTCGGCCATAGCGATTCTGGTCGGCCTGGGCGGAAGCCTGATCGCACAGTTCAAGGCTTCCGGAGAAATTTTCTCCAGCATCTTTGGAACTACCTATCTCACCGGACTGATAGTCGGAGTTATTGTTGTCGGACTGTACAGCATCATCGGCGGATATACGGCCACGGTCTGGACCGACCTGATTCAGGGCATCGTCATGGTTTTCGGCGTCATCATCCTGTTGGTGGCAACAGTCCAAACGGCGTTCGGCTCTTTCCGTTTGGATTTTCTCGTTGAGATGAACCGCCGGCTGGCGGAAACCGCCCCGAATATGCTGGCGCTGGACGGTGGCGGCGGGATGCCAATTATCATGATCATTACCATGAGCGTCATCGGCTGCATCGTCGGCATCGCCCAGCCTCAGCAGGCTGTGGCTCTGTTCAGCATGCGTGATACCCGCGTCGCCAAAAGCGCCATGGTCATCGCCACGGTGTTCTCCAGCATCCTGATCTGGTGCCTGCTGCCCTCCGCTATGCTGGGCCGGCTGATTCTGGATCCCTCCACCGTCCCCAATTCAGACGCGGTTATGCCCATTCTGACACAAACGGTACTCCCGCCCACTATGGCCGGCCTGGTGATGGCGGCGGTGTTGTCCGCTATTATGTCCACAGTCAGCGGGCTGATTGTTGTGGCCGCCTCTGCGGTTTCCCATGATATTCTGGATCCCTCCACCGTCCCCAATTCAGACGCGGTTATGCCCATCCTGACACAAACGGTGCTCTCGCCCACTATGGCCGGCCTGGTGATGGCGGCGGTGTTGTCCGCTATTATGTCCACGGTCAGCGGGCTGATTGTTGTGGCCGCCTCTGCGGTTTCCCATGATATTATGGATATCGTCGCCCCCAAGGTGTATCACAAAAATCCGGTGGCCTGGGACAGGGCTGCGGCAGGCCTGATCGTTTTGATTTGCTTCCTGTTCGCGATCAACCCGCCCTCTATCATCTTCTGGATTGTACTGTTTGCTTTCGGCTTCACGGTGTTTACCTTTGTGATGCCGATGGTTGGCGTCGTCCTCTGGAAGAAAGCCACCTGCAAAGCGGTCACGATTCAAATGATCGTTACCATGATTCTGATCCCTGCGTGGCAGGCAATGACCACCGCCGGGATCACGAAAATCAGCGGGTTGACCGTGGGGATGATCGTTACCCCCATTTTATTCATTTTGATTTCGCTAACCACCAAAAACGGCAGCCAGGAGGATGTAGACTCCCTTTGGGAGGCCTATAAAACCGCGGGTGTATCCTCCTCTAAATAACTCAACCGGTAGAAAGGCAGGGTGAAATGCTTGCAGATACCTAATACGGGGCTCCAGTTCACCCCGGAACAGATACTGAAAAAATACAAACCCCTGCGGAAGGTACGGGTACCGCTTACGTTCTCCCTGCTCTACTATCCCTACTTTTTAACCAGTGTTACCGGGGCCATCAAGGGCCGGATTGTGAAAAAGCGATTCGTCCATGCGCAAATGGTGGTAAACGGCCTGAGCGGTAGAGTTTACAGACTGGCGAATCTGCCGGATATCGAAGAGGAAACCGTCTCAGAATCGGAACAGCCCTTCTTGGTCCAGCCGCCGGAAATCACCGCCTCCTACGCAGCGGCGCGCACGCAGGAGGCGGCGCTCCTAAACTGGAAACGCAAAGATGACCTCCGGGTCCTTTGCGGCCCTTGGGTCCATCTACTTCTATGTTTACATATTCATGCAAATTCCAGCGGGCATCCTCGCCGACACTTTGGGCGCCCGCAGGACGGTGATGGTCATCTATGAATTTGACAAAGTGGAGGCCAGCAAGTATACTCTTATTTGCGCCCTGTCCCTCGCGATCGCGTCGATTTTTGCCGGAAAGGTTTCCGATGTGCTCGGCCGGCGCAAGGTGGTAGTAGCCGCCGTCATGGCGAATCTGATCGGCTGGTTCCTTTTGGCAGGGCTTGGCGGAAAACGCCTCCCGACGGGGATCCTGGCGTTGAGCATGGTGTTGATCGGGGCTGGCTGTCCCGTCGTGGTTCTCTGCTTCTCTATTGTAAAGGAAGTAAACGCCCCGGAATATGTGGGAATTTCCACCTCAGTGGTCAATATTGTCGGCTTTGCCGGGGCCGCTATCCTTCCGGTAGTCGTCGGCAACGCCTTTGACAAGGTTTCTTCCCTCCCTGCGGATCCCGCTAATTGCAGCCGCGCATTCTTTATCTGCTTGATTTGCGCCGTAGTGGCTATGGCGGCGGTTTTCTTCACAAAAGAAACGAACTGCCACAATCTGAAAGCTCAATCGTCCCAGCAGAATGCCTGACTATAATCCCTGTGGTTCAGACGCTTTACTATGACACTTAAAAAGTTGATAAGGAGAAGCGAGCGAAATGAAGTCTAAGAAAAAATTGATTTGCATCCTTCTTGCGGTGTTTATGGTGATTGGTCTCTGCGCCTGCTCGCAAACCGCAGCCCCGTCCGCGTCCTCTTCCGCTCCCGCTACCGATCCTGCCCCCGCCCCGGAGTCTGCTCCCACTCCGGAGCAACCGTCCGGTTCTGAAGCGCCGGAGGTGGAAAACCCAGTCATCCGGTTATCAACCACCACTTCCGTAAACGATTCGGGGCTGCTCCCCTATTTGCAGCCTGTTTTTGAGGCGGATACCGGTTATAAGCTGGAGATCACTTCCGCCGGTACCGGCGCGGCCATTGAAAAAGGACGCACCGGCGATGCGGACGCCCTTCTGGTTCACGCAAAGGCTTCGGAGGAGGAGTTCATCTCCGAAGGCTTTGCCAAAGAGCGCATTCCCTTCATGTATAACTTTTTTGTCCTGGTTGGCCCTGCGGATGACCCGGTTGGGGTGAAGGATTGCACCAGCGCCTCCGAGGCGTTCCAGGCTATTGCGAATGCCGGACAAAAATTCATCTCCTGAGGGGATGAAAGCGGCACGCATAAGGCGGAGCTGAAAATCTGGGATAAGGCCGAAATTGATCCCGCCGGACAAAGCTGGTATGTCTCAGCCGGCCAGGGGATGGGCGCCTGTCTCAGCATGGCGGCCGAGGAACAGGCGTATGTCCTTACCGACAAGGCCACTTATCTGGCCCATGAAAAACGCGCGTCGCTTTCTCTGCTGGAGGAGGCGATCATTTCCTACTGGCAGAACACAGGCTGTACCCTTCTCTTTTCCACACACTCGCTGGCGCAAGCCTATCGCCTTGCAGACCAAGTTCTTCTCTTTTCTCACGGGCGCATTGTCGAATCAGGTCCAATCAAACAGGTTTTGACCTCGCCAGTCAGTTCAGAAGGACAGGAGTTCCTGAAATATTGGACGCCTAAAGGCGCGTGACACATTTCGCCTCCCCATATACAACCCAGCCCCGGCGGCAGAAACCGCCGGGGCTTTTGCGTATTTTTGTGTATAGAGCCCTTCCCCCAAAAACCGCGTGATATCCGGCGTTATGACTGTCTGCAAAAACGAGATCATCAAACGCAATGGCATCCACGGCATACCGGATTAAATTCACGGATACTCACTGAATCCTTGAATCTGATAAGCCAATATGATATGATTGAATCACGCTGGACGCGACGCGGCCGTCTGGAGGCTGTTTGAAAAATCGAAACTACGGCCTTTTTCTACAAGCCCTCCTCCAGTAACAATACAGTATGGGAGATTTTTATATGGCCGATGAGCTGAAAATCAAATTATATGCGTTTACATTGGATTGCAGGGACCCGTATAAATTAGCAAAATTTTATGCGGCGCTTCTCGGTTGGGAAATCGCGTTTCACGATGGAGAATTCGCGTGTGTCGGCGCGCCAGGAAAGGCGCAGGGAGCGTACCCCGGCATCATGTTCCAAAGAGATCCCGCGTATGAGCCGCCCATCTGGCCGCAAACACCTGGAACGCAGCAGCAGATGGCGCATTTGGATTTTGCCGTTGACGACTTAGAGCAGGCGGTCCGGCACGCCGTCTCATGCGGGGCAAGGCCCGCGGAGAAGCAGTTTTCCGACGGCTGGCGCGTTATGCTCGATCCCGCCGGCCATCCGTTCTGCCTGTGCTCCATGAAGCCGATTATTGACAGTCCGGAATTTGCGCTTTTATAAAAGGTCCGGTGCTGTCAAATGAACTGCATAGCCAGAAAAAAAGCCCCGCCGCAGCGGGGCTTTTTTTGATCAATCGAGAAAATCCTTCAGCTTTTTGCTGCGTGATGGATGGCGCAGCTTGCGCAGCGCCTTCGCTTCGATCTGGCGGATCCGTTCACGCGTGACGTTAAACTCCCGGCCAACCTCCTCAAGCGTGCGGCTGCGGCCGTCCTCGAGGCCGAAGCGCAGGCGGAGCACCTTTTCCTCGCGCGGCGTCAATGTCTGGAGAACCTCAGAAAGCTGTTCGCGCAGCAGCGTATGGGACGCGGCCGTATCGGGCGCCGGCGCGTCCTCGTCGGGAATAAAGTCGCCCAGATGGCTGTCCTCCTCCTCGCCGATCGGCGTTTCAAGCGAGACCGGCTCCTGCGCCACGCGCATGATCTCGCGCACTTTGTCCACCGGCATGTCAAGTTCCGCTGAAATCTCCTCCGCAGTCGGTTCATGACCGTTTTTGTGCAGCAGAAGCGACGAAACCTTCTTTACCTTGTTGATCGTCTCAACCATATGCACCGGGATACGGATGGTCCGCGCCTGATCGGCAATGGCGCGTGTGATCGCCTGGCGAATCCACCAGGTCGCATAGGTGGAAAATTTGAACCCCTTTGTATGGTCGAACTTCTCGACGGCCTTGATCAATCCGAGATTGCCCTCCTGAATCAGGTCAAGAAACTGCATCCCGCGTCCGACATAACGCTTGGCGATGCTGACAACCAGACGCAGATTTGCCTCGGAAAGCCGTTTGCGCGCGTCAATGTCGCCCTGCGCCATGCGCACGGCCAGATCGATCTCCTCGTCGGCCGACAGAAGCGGCACACGGCCGATCTCCTTGAGATAGACCTTGACCGGGTCGTCGATATTGATGCCCTCAGCCGCGAGCGCAACATCGAGGTCAGCGCCCTTTCCCAGGTCCTTGAAATCCTCCTCAACGGGCGTAACCATGTCCTCGATGATCTCAATATTGTTTTGTTCAAGCAGGTCATACATTTTATCGACCTGTTCAACGTCGTAATCCAGCTCCTCCAGAGCGTCGCTGATCTCCTTTGTCGTCAGTTTCCCCTTGGCCTTTCCGCTCTCCAAAAGCTCCTTCAAGATCGCCTTTTTTTCCTGTACACCCATTGATGCGGTCCCCCTATTATCAATCCTGTTGCCTGTTTTCCACGAAAGCCAGCCGCATCCTTCGGACACAGCGGAGCCTCTGTTTACTTCTTTTTGGACGCCAAAGCGGCTATGTACGCCTTCAGATCGTCGTCCGTCATGGCAGCCACTTCATCCTGTGATTTAACTGTTTTGAAGCTGAGTAATGTATCGATATAGCTGTCAAGATCCTCTGGGCCAAAGGCAAGGCCAGAGATGGAATTAAGCAGCCCGGCCGCTGCGGCCATCTGCTCCTCGTCGAGCTGTGCGGAAAGCAGCGGCAGCTCCGCCGACTGTCCCGCGGCCAGACGCTCAAACAGGGCCTTTGCAATTGAACGGTTGCGGTCCGTCACAAAGTCTTCAAGCCCGATACGCTGCGCCGCACGTTCATAATAATCGGGATTCTTCATCAGAATCGCCAAAATCTTATCCTCGGCAAGCGCGAACCGGATAAAACGCGCCCGCTGCGGATCGCGCCGCTGCTCGGCAGGCCCGGACTCGCTGTAAACGCGCAGCTGAGAGGCGTCGCCCCGGCGGCGTTTGGCGGCGCGCTTCTGTTCATATTTAAGCTGCGTTTCAATCGCATTTTTAGCCACTTCAAGCTCCGCCGCCGTCTTTGAAACATACACGTCGCGCTCAACGGCGTTCGGCACCGAAGCCATCAGCGCGGCAAATTCGCGCAGGAACGCAACCTTGCCCTCGGCGGTGTCACAGTCATATTTTCTCCGCAGCTTTTCAATCTCATACTCCGTCGCGTTCGACGCCCCCGCCAGCAACAGCGAAAAACGCTCGGCGCCAAACTTTTTGATGTATTCGTCCGGATCCTTGGCGCCGGCCATTGAGAGAATACGGATTTTCACCCCCGTCTCCCCGAGCAGCGCAACGGCGCGCTTTGTCGCCGCCTGACCCGGCCCGTCGGAATCATATGATAAAACAACCTCCTGCGCGTACTGCGCGATCAACCGCGACTGCTCCGACGTCAGCGCCGTTCCAAGCGTGGCGACGGCATTGTTAAAGCCCGCCTGGTGCATCGCGATCACATCCATATATCCTTCGCAGAGAATCAGGCCGCCGCGCTTCGACGCCTTTGCAAAATTGAGTGCAAACAGGTTGCGGCTTTTTTTGAACACGGGCGTATCGGAGGAGTTGAGATACTTCGGGCCGCGCGCATCGCCCATGACGCGGCCCCCGAAGCCGATCACATTGCCGCGCAGATCGATAATCGGAAAAATCACCCTTCCCCGGAACTGATCGTACAGTCCTCCGTTTCTGCCGCGCGCCGCCACAGCGGCCGCCAGCAGTTCCTCGTTCTGGTACCCCTGCGCGCGCAGGAATTTAACGGCGCCGTCCCATGCCTCAGGCGCATATCCCAGCCCGAAATGTGTGATTGTGCGGTTTGTCAGCCCGCGTCCATGCAGATAGTCAAGCCCCGGCTTTCCCGCAGGGCTTTTCAGGCAATCGTGAAAATGCCGCGCCAGCGCCCGGTTGAGCGCATAAACACGCATCTTCAGTTTCGCCGCGCCGTCGTCCGCGACCTCCTCCGGCATCGCCATACCGGCGCGCTGCGCCAAGAAACGGACCGCCTCGACGTATTCAAGGTTTTCAATCTTGCGGATAAATGTGATCACATCGCCGCCCGCACCGCAACCAAAGCAATAAAACGACTGGTTGTCCGGATATACGGTAAACGACGGCGACTTCTCCGAATGGAACGGGCACAGCCCGTTGGCAATCCGGCCGCGCCGCTTTAAGCGGACATAGGAGGACACCACCTGCTCGATGTCGCTGTTATTTTTTAATTCCTGCAAGAACAGATCGGATATCAAATAAACGGTCCTCCTTTCTGAAATGGCGCGGCGCGCTCACAGGGACCACGGCTTTGGTACAAACAGATTTTCATATGTAGCGACCGCGAATCGGTCCGACATACCCGATATATAATCGCAGGCGGCGCGCGGCGCGCCCTCGCCTTCCAAAATGTCCTGGTATTCTCCCGGCAGCGCCTGCGGATGCTCTGTAAAATACCCATACAGGCTTTTGACCACGTTCTCCGCCTTGCCCTCCTCGCCCTTGGCCGTGGGGTTCAGGTACACCGCTTCATACATAAACGAATTGAACTGGGCAAACGCTTCGCCAATCTGCTCATCCATACAGATATCGTCCGTGCTGTGGCCGATCAGCGAGGTGATCAGCGTCGTGATGCGCTGTGACTTCGTTCGTCCAAGCGTATACTTGATTGTCCATGGAATATCGTCGTCATACAGTACCCGTGCGCGCAGCGCATCCTCAAGATCGTGGTTGAGATAGGCGATCTTGTCCGCAAAATAGACGATTCGCCCTTCAAGCGTGGCTGCGCGTCCTTCCGGCGAAGGGTTGGAATAGGAATGGCAGGCGATGCCGTTGCGTACCTCCCAGGTCAGATTCAGCCCCGCGCCGCCCTTCTCCAGACGGTCTGCGACGCGTACGCTCTGCTGCGCGTGTGAAAAACCATGCGGGCAAACCTCCCGCAGCGCCCGTTCGCCCGCGTGCCCAAAGGGCGTATGCCCCAGATCGTGGCCAAGCGCGATCGCCTCGGTCAGCTCCTCATTCAGCCGCAGCGCGACCGCAAGCGTCTTTGCGATCTGGTTGACCTCAAGCGTATGCGTCAGACGCGTGCGGTAATGATCGCTCTCCGGCGACAAAAACACCTGCGTCTTATGCATCAATCTGCGAAACGCTTTGCAGTGGATGATTCGGTCGCGGTCTCGCGCAAACGGCGTGCGGATCGGGCATTTTTCTTCCGAACGGGCGCGTCCGCGCGAGTGCTGCGACAGGCAGGCGTACTCCGATAAAATCTGCGCCTGCAAAACCTGCGTCTGCTCGCAGATGGTCATGGCGCGCGCCTCCTTTCCCAGCAGATTTTTGCCCGTTTTGATTGTATGTTCTAATATATTATACTCCGCAAATAAAAAAATTCCTGCCTGAAGCAAAAATTTCTTGCAAAAGGCAGGAACTTACAAAATCTGATTTTTTTCACGGGATGCAGTCATACCGGCGGTCCTCCACACATGCCGCCACCCGGCCCGCCGTCAGCTCCGCGAGGTCCTTTTGAAACGCTTCGACCCGATTCGCCTTCATCAGAACGCTCAGTGTTACATCCGCCGCGAAATCTGATCCCAGCGTGCGGGCGCCGTATTTTGCGAGCAACCGTTCAATGCGGCCGTACTGGTCATATGAAAACACTGCCGACAGCTCGGCGCATTCGCTCATAATCATGCGCTCGGACGCGTCGACCGCCAGCTTGGCAGCGTGTGAATATGCGCGCACAAGGCCTCCCGCGCCGAGCAGCACGCCGCCGAAATAACGTGTGACAACGGCTACAACATCAACCAATCCCTCACGCAGGAGCACCTCGAGCACCGGCACGCCCGCTGTTCCCTGCGGCTCGCCGTCGTCCGAATAGCGGCGCGTCTGTCCCTCGCGCAGAATATATGCATAGACGTTGTGCGACGCGTCCCAGTGGAGCGCCTTTTTTTCGGAGACAAAGGCCGCCGCTTCCTCCTCGGTACACACCGGCGCGATATATCCGATAAAGCGGGAGCGCCTTTCGACAAATTCATCGGATGCCGCCGCCCGAATCGTTGTATATTCCTCCATGCCGTCACCTCGCATTCAATCAAAGCCCGCCCGCCTGTATAACGGGCGAGCGGGCTTTCTGACTACTGGAAACTGTTCAGCAGCAGGGCGTGATCCAACCAAACGGATCGGGGATACGGCCCCACTGGATATCGGTCAGCGTATCATACAGCTTTTGGCTGACAGGACCGATCTTATTTTCATTGATGATCGTGGTGATATCGCCACATTTCAGCTCACCGATCGGGGAGATGACCGCAGCGGTGCCGGTGCCCCAGGCCTCGTCCAGCTTGCCGGCCCTGGCCGCCTGCTCAAGCTCATGGATGGAGAGTTTGCGTTCGGACACCTTCATCCCCCAGGACTCCAAAAGCTGGATCACGGATTTGCGCGTGATGCCCGGCAATATTGACCCGTCAAGCTCCGGCGTAACAATCTCGCCGTCGATCTTAAAGAACACATTCATCGAGCCGACTTCTTCGACATACTTGCGCTCAACGCCGTCAAGCCAAAGAACCTGCGAATAGCCCTGCTTTTCGGCCTCCTCCTGTGCGATCAGGGAAGCTGCGTAATTTCCGCCCGTTTTGTAAGCGCCCATGCCGCCGCGCGACGCGCGGACATATTTCGTCTCGACATAGATACGCACCGGGTTGATACCGCCCGCATAATAGGCGCCTGACGGCGAAAGAATGACACAATAGATATAATGTGTCGACGGATGCACGCCCAGGACCTCCTGGTTGGCGATCACGAAGGGGCGGATATACAGCGACGTTCCCGGCGCGGAGGGGACCCAATCTTTGTCGATTGTAACAAGCTGCCTGAGCCCTTCCATCAGAAGCTCCTCGTCAAGCTTCGGCACAACCATACGTTCGCAGGAGGTGTTCAGGCGTTTAAAGTTCTGACCAGGGCGGAAGAACTGGATTTTTCCCTCGGCGGTACGATACGCCTTCATGCCCTCAAAAATTTCCTGCGCATAATGAAAGCACGATGACGACGGATCCATCGGAATCGGCCCATATGGCACAATGCGCGGATCATGCCACCCCTGATCGGCGGTATAATCCATTAGGAACATGTGGTCAGTAAAGATATGGCCAAAGCCGAGATTATTTTCGTCGGGCTTGGCCTTGGGATGGTCGGTCAGCATGACCTTGATCTCCATCATATCGAACACTCCTTTATTGATTGCGTCCATTGTATTATAAAATTTTTTTCAATCATAGCATGGATATACTGTATTGTCAAAAATTTTACCACAATTTCGGCGTCTTGAACAAACCAGGCTGCGGCTTGGAAAATACCGCACAGCAATTTTACAAGCTATCAATTTAACGCACTATATTGACAAAACAAGAGTCCTTGTTTCTGTTCCCTTCTTTTTTATTATACGGAACAAATTGCAACAATGCAATACAAATATTGCAGTTTTTTAGATTTTTCCTCCGAATTCACATGGATTGCAAGGCTATTTTGCAGGAGAAAAATCTTCTGTTGACGCCCAGGCCCAATTTATAGTACAATGAAACATGTATAGAGAGCGGGCCGGACGGCGGCGCGCCCCATGGGCGTGAGGAAAGTCCGGGCTTCACAGGGCGGGATACCTGCTAACGGCAGGCCGGGGCGACCCGAGGGAAAGTGCAACAGAAAGATACCGCCGCGCTTTTGCGGTAAGGATGGAAAGGCGAGGTAAGAGCTCACCGGAATGCGGGCAACCGCATTGCCATGTAAACCCTATCCGAAGCAACGCCAACTGGGACAATGCGGCTGCCCGCCGGGTCCCGAAAGGCGGCTGGAGCCGCGCGGCGACGCGCGGCCAAGAAAGATCGTCGTCCACGACAGAACCCGGCTTACAGGCTCCCTCTCTATGCGCCTGCAAATCCAGACCGCCCCCATACAGGGCGGTCTTTTTGCATGTCCGCGCGCATATGCTTTTGACAGAAGCCCGCCTTAAAGCCGGAGCGCCGGATTTAAGGCGGCTGACATGCGGGCGGCTCAAGAGCCGCCCAGAGCGGAGGTATCAATGATGTCCCAATCCCTGCTGCTTGCCGCGGCTGGAGCCACGTGCATCGCCGTCCTGGTTGCGCTCTGGCGTTCCGGCAAATTTCTGCGCGCGCTTCTTTTCTCCGCCGTCACCGGCAACCTGGCGCTGTTCAGCGTCGCCTATCTCAGCGCCTTTACCGGCGTCACAATCGTTCCCGGCCCCATATCTGTTTCAATTGCAACCATTCTCGGAATTCCCGGCGTCATTCTGATGCTGGCGCTGCGGTTGATTTTCCAGGTATGACAGCGTATAATGGAACAGTAAAATTAACGCGCACGCCGGACCGAAGCAAACCGCACGTCCAAAGCATAGCTGCCGCCAACGATGCGGCCATGCCCTGTGCAGCCGGTTGGCGGCGCTTTTGGAGGACGTTTATGGAAATCCGCTTCTTAAACGGCAGGGACGATCTTTCCGACGCCTTTTTCGTCCGCGACGAGGTATTCACAAAGGAACAGGGCTTCACAATCCCGGATGCGGACGCATTCGACGCCATTTCTGATCATATGATCGTCTATATTGACGGCAAGCCGGCCGCGACCGGGCGCGTTTACCGTGATGAACACGGTGCGTTTCATATTGGGCGTATCGCCGTTTTAAAGCAGTATCGCGGCCGTCAGCTCGGCCGTCTGTTGATGGATCGCCTCGAAGCCGCCGCCTGTGAACAGGGCGCCGAAAAAATTGTGCTTGGCGCGCAGCTTTATGCTGTGCCCTTCTATGAAAAATGCGGCTTCGCTGGCACGGGCGAGCGCTTCTTCGAGGAATTCTGCGAGCATGAAACGCTTGTCAAAACCGTCACGCCCTTTTGCCGCACGTAAGCCCTCCTGCCGGAACACGCGGCGTATTAAAAAAGGCTTCCGCCGTGGCGGAAGCCTTTTTAATCTGTATTACTTGAGCGCGGCGCTGATAAAATAGACAGCCAGCGTCACGACCATAAAAACGATGCCAAAATATTTTGTGACACGCACCAAAGTCGCCTGAAAGCTTCTGTTTTTGTTTTTGCCCAGATAAGACGACTCATTGGAGCCGGCCAGCGCGTTTAAAGCGCCCTGCTTGCCCTCCTGAAGCATAGCTGACACAATCACAATCACAGCGGCCACCAGAAGGATGACGCCGCCGATCACTTCAATCACACCCATATTTTCAACCTCCGATTCCATCGTACCCAAATAGATAACAGATAAAATTATAACAGATTACAGCGGCAATTGCAACCCGTTTGGAAAATTTTTGCCGCGTGTATGTTTTCTGCGGGGATGCGTATACTAAGCTTGGTTTTTACCTCGAACCTTGCGTTTGCACGGGGATAAAACCCGAGCCGGACGGCCTCTGCCGTCCGGCTTTTGTTTTTTATCCAAGCGTGAGCTGCTCCCCGGCGTCCTCCGCGCGGGGCAGCGCGCCGGCAGCCGGCAGCGTCTTGGTGCGGAACCGATGGGGATTTGCTACCATCCCCTCCTCAAACGGGCGCACCTGCTCGACAAAATTGTTCTTTTTCAGTGTCATCACGGCGACGCCCTGCGTCGAACGCGTCGTCTTGGCAGCGACCGCACCCGTATGCACGATCAACATGCGCCCGGCCGACGAGGTCAAAAGATACTCCGCATCCTGCGCCAACTGGAAAATTCCGGCCAGCGGCGCCGCCATGCTGTAAGCGCCGACAAGCTTTTTACGGTTTGTTTTTGTCGCGTATCCGGCCAGGTCGACCTTGGCGGCCTTGCCATTTTGGAAAACGAACAGCATATACCCGGCATAGTCGGCTGTCACCGCCATATAAACGGCGCTCTCGCCCTCGTCCATGCCAAGGCGCGCCGGGATATAATCGCCCATCACGCTTGCCTTTGTATCGTCAAAATCGCTTGCTTTGGCCTTGTAGACCTGCCCGCGGTCGGTGAAGAACAGCAGATCGCTGTTGTTGGTCGCCTCCGCCGCCTGCGTGATCGCGTCGCCCTCCTTGAGCTTATGCTCGCCGCTCATGCGCAGCGATTGCGGCGTGATCTTTTTAAAATAACCCTCACGCGTAAAAAACAGATGAACGGCGTAATCCGGCGCCGGCTCCTCCCCTGCTTCATCCTCGCCCTCCGTTGGATAATAAAGCAGGCTCCGGCGCGGCTTTGCATACTTCTTTCCGACAGTTTCCAGCTCGGAAATAATGATCGCGCGGATTTTTTCGCGGTGCTCCAAAATCGATTCCATCTCCGCGATGTCCTCGCGAAGCTGGCCGATTTCCTCCGTGCGCTTGAGAATATGCTCCCGGTTGAGCTGGCGCAGACGGATCTCCGCGACATACTCGGCCTGCATCTCGTCGATACCAAAGCCAATCATCAGGTTCGGCACAACTTCGCGTTCCTCCTGCGTCTCCCGCACAATCCGCACGGCCTTATCGATATCAAGCAGAATCTTGGACAGGCCCTCCAGCAGATGCAGCTTTTCCTTTTTCTTGTTCAGCTGGCGGAACACGCGCCGGCGCACACATTCACTTCTAAACGCCGCCCATTCCTCGATCAGCGTGCGCACGCCGCAGACGCGCGGCATCCCGCCGATCAAAACGTTAAAGTTGCAGGAGAACGAATCCTCCAGAGGCGTCAGCTTAAAGAGCCGCTGCATCAGGCGGTCAGGGTCGACGCCGCGCTTGAGATCAAAGGTCAGCTTCAGCCCATTTAAATCCGTCTCATCGCGCATATCCGAGATCTCGCGGATCTTACCCGCCTTCACCAGGTCGACCACCTTGTCCATGATCGCCTCGACGGTCGCTGTCGGCGGGATTTCTGTAACATCGATACAGTTGTTGGCGCGGTCATACGTATAGCGCGCGCGCACGCGGATACCGCCGCGCCCTGTGTCGTAAATCCGGCGGAGCGCCTGTTCGTCATAGACGATATAGCCGCCGCCCGGGAAATCGGGCGCGTGCAGCGTCTCAAGCAGGTCATGCTCCGAATTTTTCAGCACCGCGATCGTTGTCTCGCAGACCTCTGCGAGATTAAACGGGCAGATCGAGCTGGCCATGCCGACGGCAATACCGATGTTGGAGTTGACAAGCACCGATGGGAACGTCACCGGAAACAGCGTCGGTTCCTTCATCGTATTGTCGTAGTTATCGACCATATCGACGGTGTCCTCGTCGATGTCGCGGAACAGCTCGTTTGCGATCGGATCGAGCTTGACCTCCGTGTAGCGCGAGGCGGCGTAGGCCATGTCGCGGCTGTACGCCTTGCCGAAGTTTCCCTTGCTGTCGACATACGGATGCAAAAGCGCCTCGCAGCCGCGCGACATGCGCACAAGCGTCTCATAAATCGCCTGGTCGCCGTGGGGGTTGAGCTTCATCGTCGCGCCGACGACATTGGCCGACTTTGTGCGCGCCCCAGTGAGCAGGCCCATCTTATACATTGTGTAGAGCAGCTTGCGGTGCGACGGTTTAAAGCCGTCGATCTCCGGGATGGCGCGCGAAACAATGACGCTCATCGCATACGGCATGTAATTTTCCTCAAGCGTCGATACGATCGGCTGCTCGATCAGCACGCCGGCATTTTCAATGACCGCCGACGTGTTCACACTTTTTTTCGGTTCTTTCTTTTGGCGTTTTGCTGCCATGTCTGCACCTCAATTAAAACGGCCGCGGCTCACGAAATATCCGCCATCTCAAGATAGCGGCTTCCGTTTTCGGCGATAAATTCCTTGCGCCCGGCCAGGTTGTCGCCAAGCAGCAGGTCGAACATGTCGGACGTCTCCTGCGCCTGCGACGGCGTGACACGGATCAGGCGGCGCGTCTCCGGGTTCATCGTCGTCAGCCACATCATATCCGGCTCGTTCTCGCCAAGCCCCTTTGAACGCTGGATTGTATATTTGGCGTCGCCGATCTGGGCGAGCGCATGCGCTTTTTCCTGCTCGGTATAGGCAAAATACGTCTTGTCCTTCGTTGTGATCTCATACAGCGGCGATTCCGCGATGTAGACGCGCCCGCGCTCAATAAGCGTCGGCGCCAGGCGGAACAGCATCGTTAAAATCAGCGTGCGGATCTGGAACCCGTCGACATCCGCGTCGGTGCAGATGACAATTTTGTTCCACCGCAGCCCTTCCAGGTCAAACGAGGAAAAATCCTTGTTTGATTTCGTCGTGACCTCAACGCCACAGCCGAGCACCTTGAAGATATCGACAATGATATCGTTTTTAAATATCTTATCGTATTCCGCTTTCAGACAGTTGAGGATTTTTCCGCGCACCGGGATGATCGCCTGAAACTCACTGTCGCGGCCGAGCTTGCAGGAGCCGAGCGCGCTGTCGCCCTCCACGATGTAGATCTCGCGGCGCGATACGTCCTTTGTGCGGCAGTCCACAAACTTCTGCACACGGTTGGACATATCGACCGTGCCGGCCAGCTTCTTTTTCAGGTTGAGCCGCGTGCGCTCCGCATTTTCACGGCTGCGCTTGTTGATGAGCACCTGCTCGGCGATACGGGCCGCCTCATCGGGATTTTCGAGGAAATAAACCTCCATCTGATGGCGCAGGAAATCGTTCATCGCCTCATAGATGAATTTATTTGTGATCGCCTTTTTTGTCTGGTTCTCATAGGAGGTCTGCGTTGAAAAGCTCGATGAGACAAGCACAAGGCAATCTTCGACGTCGGCAAACGTAATTTTGCTTTCACCCTTCTGGTATTTGCCAGCGTTTTTGATATAGCCGTCTATCATATAAACAAATGCAAGCTTGACGGCGCGCTCCGGCGAACCGCCGTATTCCAGCCAACTTGAATTGTGGTAATATTCACACCGTTTGACTCGGTTGGAAAAGCAGAATGCAACCGACAGCCGCACTTTATATTCCGGTTTGTCCTCGCGGTCGCGCCCGCGCCGCTCAGCCTTCCAGAATTGAACCGGCGTAAGCGGCTCCTCCCCGGCAAGCTCCGTCACATAGTCGACGATGCCGTTTTCATAGCGAAACGTCGTCTCCTCAAAACCGGAATCCGTTTCATTTCTCAGGATAAACGTTACGCCGTCATTGACGACCGCCTGGCGCTTGATCGTATCCATATAAAACTCAAGCGGGATATCGATCTCGGTAAACACCTGTAAATCGGGCTTCCATCGGATTTTCGACCCGGTCTGTTTGCGGCGCGTCTCCTCCTTGTGCAGGCCCCCCGCATTTTCGCCGTGTTCAAAATGAAGCGTATACTTCATGCCGTCGCGGTAAATCTCCACGTCCATATATTCAGACGCATACTGTGTCGCACAAAGGCCCAGGCCGTTAAGCCCGAGCGAGTATTCGTAGCTTTCGCCCTCGTTCGTCTGGTATTTGCCGCCGGCGTACAGCTCGCAGAACACCAGCTCCCAATTGTACCGGCCCTCGCGCTGGTTGAAATCAACCGGGATCCCGCGGCCAAAGTCCTCGATCTCAATGGACCGGTCGAGGTAACGTGTGATCAGAATTTTATTCCCATGCCCCTCGCGCGCCTCGTCAATGGAATTCGAGAGGATTTCAAACATCGCGTGCTGGCATCCCTCAAGCCCGTCCGAGCCGAAGATAACACCTGGGCGTTTGCGCACGCGGTCAGCGCCCTTGAGCGACGAAATACTGTCGTTTCCGTAATCTGTAGTCGTTTTTTTTGGCATCTGTCAGCCTCCGTCACTGCCATAGTCTGCGGACGCATCGCGTCAAACATCGCCCCCGCGCCTGTTATCTGGACGCGGGGGTTTTCTATCAATCATACTCCAGTTTAACCGTTTTATGCGCCGTTTGTCAAGCGCCCTGCGTTTTTTCCTCCTGCGCGCAGCTTTGACGGATACGGCCCATATAGTATTCATCGACATATGCGCCGTTGCGAATCGCGCCTATGCGCCTGGTCCCTTCGACCTCGAAACCGGCCGACTGATACAGCGCGATGGCGCGCGCATTATCTGTAAAGACAGTCAGCTCCACGCGCACAAGCATCAGCCAGTTGTCGGCAATATCAAGCGCTGCGTTAAGCAGCGCCCGACCGATGCCCCGGCCCTGAAATTCGGGATGCACCATCAGTCCAATCCCGCCTGAGTGGCGCATGCGGCCGCTTTCCACGCGCAGATTGACTGAACCGACCACCTGCTCCATACCGTCCTCAAGCGTGACGACCGCGACAAAATAATGATCGTCACTCCCCAGCGACGCCAGAAAACGCTCCGCTTGCTCATCACGGTTCGAGGGCATTCCAAGCATATTTTCCATTGCACCGCGCATCGAGCGGATGGCGTTGATGCCCGGCGCGTCCCCGGGGCGCACCGGACGAATTGAATAAAGCATCAGACCCCTCACTTTCCAAGCAGGCCGCGCAGCCGCTCGAGCAGCGTGGCCTGGCGCTTTTTCCGCCTGCCCTCTGTCCGCGGCGTCACCGGCTGCGCCGCACGGCGCTCCGCCGTGTTTTCAGCGCGCATGTATGCTGCTTTGTACAGATCGATCTGACTGTCTGTGGGCGGCTTTTGATTCTTTACAGGTGTATATTCGCCGTTTTCCAACAGGCGGCGCCCCTTGACATTGTCAGAAAATTCCAGGTCTACAAGCCGCAGGATGCGCGCCCGGATCGCCTCGTCGTAGATCGGGGCGGCCACCTCGACGCGCCGCTCCATATTGCGCGTCATAAAATCGGCTGACGAAATATACATCCGGCACCGCTCCGGTGTGCCGAACACATAGATACGCGAATGCTCCAGAAAACGTCCAACGATGCTCACAACCTCGATGTTGTCCGTATAACCAGGCACGCCGACACGCAGGCAACAGATGCCGCGGATGACCATGCGGATTTTGACGCCGGCCATTGAAGCTTCGATCAGCTTGTCGATCAGATCCTTGTCCGTCAGCGAATTGATCTTGATGGTGATCGCGGCCGGCTCGCCCTCGTTGGCATAACGGATTTCACGATCGATATAGCGCAGCATCGCCGGCTTCATCGTAACCGGGGCGGCAATCAGATGCTTTGTGCCGTCGGCGGGATTATCCGTTAAAATCCCCGTAAAGATGCGCAGGCCGTCCTCGCCGAATTCGCGGTTGGCGGTCATCAGGCTTAAATCCGTATACTGGCGCGCGGTGCTCTCATTGTAATTACCCGTGCCCACCTGCGTGATGAAACTCGTCTTGTCGCCGACACGCCGTGTAATGACAAGCAGCTTGGAATGCACCTTATACTGACCAAGCCCATAGACGACATTGACGCCGGCCTCCTCAAGCCGTTTGGACCAGATGATATTGTTTTCCTCATCAAAGCGGGCGCGCAGTTCAACGACGACATGGACCTCCTTGCCGTTTTCCGCAGCCTTGATCAGCGCGGCCACGATCTGGCTTTCACGCGCGACTCGGTACAGCGTCATTTTGATCGACATAACCGCTGGGTCGTCGGCCGCTTCGAGCACTAGCGCGATGAACGGCTTCATGCTCTCAAACGGATACGACAATATGATATCGTGATCTTCGATCTGTGGAATCAGCGGCTTGCCGGGCTGCACCATCTCGCTGTCCTGTGGGATCAGCGGAGGATAAAAAAACTGCTTGAGCCCGCGCCGTTCCATCTTGCTGCACAGCGCGAAGCCAAATGACATATCGAGCGGCGTCACATTAAAGAATACGCGGTCGCGCGAAAGCTCCAGCTTGCGGCAAAGCTGCTCGATTACCGCGTCGTTGGCGCCACCCTGAAACTCCAGACGAACCGGCATCAGTTTGCGGCGGCTTTTGACCATCTCCTCCATGACGCTGCGGTAATCCATATCGTGGTCGTAAAGCGCCTCGTCGACATTAATATCCGCGTTTCGCGTCACCCGGAAAATCGTTTTGGCTACAACGACATATCCCGAAAAAATGTGTTCGCAGTATTTGAGCACCAGCTCCTCCAGCAGCACGAATTTATTGATGTCAAACGGCAGATATATAATGCGGTCAAACCCGGAAACCGGGATGATCGCCAGCTTGACAAACTCGCCCTTTGTCTGGAGCTGCGTACAGATATATGTCTCCTTGTTTTTTAAAAACGGGAACGGATGGTGCTTGTCGATGATCTGCGGCGAGAGCATCGGCATGACCTCCGTGCGAAAATATTCCTCCAGAAACGCCGTTTGCTCATTATCAAGCGCATCGATATCGAGATGGCGGATGCCCTCTCGCGCCATATCGGCAGCCAGCCGGCGATATGTTTCGTCCTTGCGGGCGATTAATGCGCGCGTCTGCGTAAAGATCGCTTCCAACTGCTCAACAGGATTCATGCCGCTTTTATTGTCGACTGTATCCGGCTCAATCATCGACGCGTCCGTCAGGGTGCCGACGCGGATCATGAAAAATTCATCGAGATTGCTGCCAAAGATGGATATGAATTTCAATCGCTCCAGCAGCGGGATCGACGCTTCATCGGCCTGCTCAAGCACACGTTGATTGAATTTAAGCCAGCTCAGTTCGCGGTTATGATATAAAATCGGCCTGTTCTGTTCGTTCATCTGTCCGTTCCCCTTCCGTACCCGCGCCGCGGGGCGTTTACATGGATTTTACAAAAAGAGAGAGCATCACCGTCTCTGGCAATACTCTCTTTTTGCGGTTAGTTTTTCTTGTTGTTGAATATTGACAGAATGTCGAAGAAATTATCATCGTCATCGCTGCTGGTTTCCGGCTCCGGCTGTGTCTGCGTCTGCGCAGCGGGAGCCGCACCCTTTTTCCCTGCCGGGGCCGAGCGTCCGCCGAAATTATAATTGGGCAGGATAAAATTCTTATCGTTGTCAAAGCCGGTTGCGATTACTGTGATACGCATTTCGTCCTGAAGCGTCTCGTCAAACGTGGCGCCCCAGATCAGATTGACATCGGGGTGCGCCGCATCATGGATCATCGACGAAGCGACGTCGATATCGTCCAGATCGATATCGGGCGACGCCGTAATATTGACAATCACACCCTTCGCGCCATTGATGGAAGTCTCCAGAAGCGGCGAGGAAATCGCCTTTTCAGCGGCGGCCCGCGCCTTATCCTTGCCGGAAGCGCTGCCGACGCCCATATGCGCATAGCCGGCGTCCTTCATGATTGCGGTAACGTCGGCAAAGTCGAGGTTAACCACGCCGGGGATATTCACAAGGTCTGAGATGCTCTGTACGCCCTGCTTGAGCACATCGTCCGCAGCGGAAAACGCGTTCTGAAGCGTAATCTTTTCCTCGGAAATCAGCTTGAGGCGCTCATTTGGAATGACGAGCAGCGCGTCCACATGCTCGCGCAGCGCCGTGACGCCCATCTCAGCCTGATCCATGCGGCGCTTGCCCTCAAACAAAAACGGCTTGGTAACAATACCGACAGTAAGGATTCCCATTTCGTGCGCGACCTCAGCCACAACCGGAGCGCCGCCTGTACCAGTACCGCCGCCCATTCCGGCTGTGATAAAGACCATATCGGTGCCCTTGAGGGCCGCAGCGATCTCATCCCTGCTTTCTTCGGCGGCGCGCTGGCCTTTTTCAGGGTTCCCACCCGCGCCCTTACCGCGCGTGAGCTTATCCCCGATATGAAGCTTATATGTAGCCTGTGAGCGGATCAGCGCCTGGTTATCGGTATTAATGGAAATAAATTCCACGCTTCGCATACCGGACTGCACCATCCGATTGATGGCGTTTCCGCCGCCACCGCCGACACCGACCACCTTGATCGATACGACATTCTCCGCATCGTCGTTCGCCATGTCGAAGTTCATTAACATCGCTGTTCCCCCATCGTAATACTATCCAGCGGGTGCCGTCCCTCAGCAAACGGGCCTATACCGCACATGTACTATTAGATATTATTTTACCAGATTCACTGGAGCAAATCAATAGCAATCGATCCCCGGAAGGCAAAATGTAATATTTCCCTTGATTGTTTTTCACCAAAATGCTGCCAGCCGCTCCACTGGCCCTATGTAAATTTTTTCACAAAATCTACTCCGCACTTTCCGATGCGGACGACGATGAAGCAGCCGGATCCTTCACGGCGGAAGGGGCTGTCCCCGGAATCACAGCGAGAAAATCATCAACCGCCGATGAAGCCTGGCTTTGTTCATCCGCACTAGAAGAAACATTTTCCTCCTGAGAGGAGGCGGGCGCCGTTCCCGGCACGACAGCCAGGCTTGGATCAGCCGGCTCGGATGATGTGGCTGGAGCGCTGCTGTCCGGTTCCGCCTGCTCCTGTTGTACAGCGGCGCTCGCACGGCGCTTCTCAAGCTCCGCCGTGATATCGCCCGGCAGCGCGTAAACGGTCTTCTTTGTCGGAGCGAGCGACACATCAAGCGTACCTGTAAACGAGCTTTCCAGCTCTGATTCAAGCACATTTTTTGCAAAGCGCAGCTTGTACGGCAGATCCGCCTCTGTGCCCAACTCCAAAATCACGCGATTGTCATAGATGAGCAGCATATTGAGCCTGTCCGTAAAATCCACAAACGTAATTTTTTCGAACTCCGTCTGGGCAATCGCATCGCTGAGCAGGGACAGCATCTTGAAAGCTTCCTTCTCAAGCGCCGCCTGCTTCTGTTCATCCCCCGAATACCCCTGGCCGAGCACACGCCCAATCTGCGGCTGGTAAAGGTACATACCTGAAATAATCATGACGCCGTCGGGTACAGCCTGAGCGCCGATTTCCAGTACGCGGCCGTCGCGGCCGATAACGACATATCCGCCCGCCGTTTCCACCGCGCCCAACGGCCTGGCCTGTGTGATCTCAACGACCAGCTTGGCCGGCAGGACGCGGTGCAGCTTTACGGACTGTACATATGGAAACTTTTCGGTTAAACGCTTTTCCACCCCGCGCGCGCTGACGCGAAACAGGTTGTCCCCAACCTGTACGCCCAACGCGTCAAGCAGCTCGCCCGCAGCATACCGTGTCGAGCCCGTGACCTCGATCGTCTCAACGCGAAACAACACCGTTAGGGATAAAAGCAGCATGATCGCCGCCGCTGCCAGCAATATCAGTATGTAATGCAGGGTTTGGCGGCCAGCACGTTTACGCCGCCGGCGCGCGTTGACCGCTGCGGCGGCCCTGTTGCGATCCGGCGAAGCACGCCGGATAGGGCCGCCGAAGGATATGATTTTTTGTTTCATTGCGCGTCCTCCAAGATCTGGCTCCCGCGCACCGCTCAATATGTGCCGCCAGGGGCTGTCGACAAGCAAGGAATCGCCAAAAATGATTGTTTTTCGGCGGATTGGGAGGCTGCTTAAAATCGAAAACACCGTTCTTTGTGTGAATATGTATCAAAAGGAATCCAGGGGCTGTTTGAAAAATCAAAATTTGCGAATTTTTCAAACAAGCCTTAAATCGGTTCCTGTGTTTTCTGTCCTTTGTTCCCTGCTGTTTACGAAAACAAGGCAGCTTCTCTCAACCAGGTCCTGAACCAAAAGCTCGGGCAAGCCGTTGCGGCCCGGCAAGTATTTTGTCAAAAGCGCTGGAATCAAGCGGCTGTGCCTTTTCAGACGCGGCTTTGTCAACAGACCCGCCAGAAGACAGTATACCGCTAAACGGCCGCGATTTCACGGCGAATTTGTCGACCCGCCGTTTATATATAAGCTTCTCCGCTTTGGCGCAAACAGGGGCGTCAGCGGATGCCGCGGCGCGGTATCCGCTTGTTCGCCGCGCCGCTTAAAAAAGCGGCGCGCACACCAAAGCCCACGCGGCAATTCGCCGCGCCGCCGGATGGCGGCTGCAAACAGTTTTATTGGTTGCTCTGCGCATATTATAACACGTCATATACATTTAGGCAAATAAGTTATGCTCCTCTCCGAATTTTGGCGCCGATTTTTTTAAGATTTTCCTCAAATTGTTCATATCCGCGGTCGATATGCCCAATATCACTTAACCGTGTCTCTCCGTCCGCCGAAAGCGCCGCAATGGCGATCGCTGCTCCGCCGCGCAGATCGGTACAGCGCACGTCTGCGCTGTGCAGCTTCGGCACGCCCTGCACAAGCGCGACACGTCCCTCCACCTTGATATCCGCACCCATACGGGCAAGTTCCGGAACATGTTTATAACGGCTTTCAAAGATATTTTCAATAAAGACGCTGTTTCCATCGGCTAGGCAGGCTGCCGCCATCAGCGGCGACTGCGCGTCGGTCGGGAAACCTGGATAAGGCATTGTGCGCACAGAACGAAGCGGATGCAGGCGCTTTGGCGCGCACAGGCGCACCTTATCGGGCGCGATGTGCAGCACGCAGCCCATCTCCTCAAAGCAGGGCAGCACCGCCGCCAAATGCTCTGTACAGACATTGGTCAGCTCCACATCCCCACCTGTCGCAGCAGCGGCCGAAAGGTAAGTCGCCGCCGCGATGCGGTCCGGAATCACTCGATGCTCGGCCGTATGTAGCTCTTTGACGCCTGTAATGTGTAAATCCCCATCCGCCGTGATACGCACACGCGCGCCGCAGGCATTGAGAAATACCGCCAGATCGCTGATCTCCGGCTCTCGCGCCGCATTTTTAATCACCGTTTCCCCCTCGGCAAGCGTGGCGGCGATCATGACGTTTTCCGTCGCGCCGACGCTGGGAAACGGCAAGGCAATCCGCGCGCCGCGCAGCCGGTCGCGGACAGTGCACTCCAGATAACCGTGATCCTCCTCAATCGTCACGCCAAGCTTTTCAAGAGCGGCCAGATGCAGGTCGATCGGGCGCGGCCCTAATTCGCAGCCACCGGGCATGGAAATACGCGCACGGCCACATTTGGCGATGATCGCGCCAAGGAAGACGATCGACGAGCGCATACGGCGCATCAGCTCATCTGGGATACAGCAGCGGC
Organism: Anaerotruncus colihominis; assembly: GCF_010206195.1. Taxonomy (GTDB): domain Bacteria; phylum Bacillota; class Clostridia; order Oscillospirales; family Ruminococcaceae; genus Anaerotruncus; species Anaerotruncus colihominis_A. Next base: position 348,348 of record NZ_VIQT01000010.1, read on the forward strand.
AGCCTTCGCCTGCGCCAACATGAATACTTGTGCCGGCGCGCTCTGTCTCGGAGCCGAGATGCCGCAGAATGTTGCAGGCCGCGTCGACGTCGGTAAGCCGGGGGCAATTATGTATCACACAGTCTCCAGGCAGCAGCGTGGCCGCCAAAATCGGAAGCGCGGAGTTCTTCGCCCCATGTACGGCGAGGCTTCCTTCCAGCCGGCGCTTCCCTTCGATGATAAATTCAGCCATCTTCACGCACCCTTTCGCTTTTCGCAAGGGTACGGGAAGCCCTTGCAAAACCATCCTATGCCGCTCGGGCACGGGTGGTGATAAGGGGCGGACGCCTATTTATCCGATCAAAGATATAATTTCCCTGTAAATTCGTTCGTTGGCGTCAAGCACCGCCATCGTCTGCGCGTTTTTCCCCAGACGGCGCAGCGTTTCGGGGTCCTCGCACAGGCCTGCGACTGTGGAACGCAAAAGCTCCGGCGACAGGTTTTTTTCCTCTATGACAACGGCGGCGCCGCGCTCCTCCAGCACCTTGGCGTTGTGATACTGGTGGTTTTCGGCCACATTCGGGGACGGGATCAGCACGCAGGCCGTGCCGCTGGCCTCCAGCTCGCTGAGCGTCATCGCGCCCGCGCGCGAGATAACAAGATCGGCCGCCGCAAGGCAGTCGGGCATATCGTCGATGTAGGTCCTGATATCCAATCCGGGCGCTTTCGGGTCGACGCCGGCCGCCGCGAGCTGCTGCGGGAACCGGTCCTTTTCATAGGAGCCTGTCGCGTGGATGTGATAGACGCCGCCGCGCGCCTGCTCCCAGGCCATCAGCCCCGCGACCGCCTCATTGATGCGGCGCGCGCCGAGGCTGCCGCCAAACGAAACAATGCAGATTCTGCCGCCGATTCCCAGGCGCGCACGCGCCTTTTCACGGTCGGCAAATATGATCTGTTCGCGCACGGGGTTGCCGCTGACGATATAATCGCGTCCGGATGGCAGAAAACGCCGCGCCTCCTCAACGGAAATGAGCACCTTATCGGCCGTGCGCGCCAGAAGCTTTGTCGTCACGCCCGGAAAAGCGTTCGACTCATGCGTGAGCGTTTTGACGCCAAGCTTACTTCCTTCACGTAGCACCGGTCCGCTTACATAACCGCCTGTACCGACGATCACATCCGGGTCAAACGTGCGAATCATCTGCCTGGCGCGCTTCCAGGAACGCATCAGGCATCCGATGGAGCGTATATTATAGCGGATATTAAACCAGCTCAGCTTACGCTGAAAGCCCATGATCTCGATGGGAGCGAACGCATAGCCCGCCTGCGGTACGAGCCGCGCCTCCATCCCCTTGGGATTCCCCGCAAACAGGATTTCCGTTTCAGGGCGCCTCGCACGGATATATCCGGCCACGGCAAGCGCCGGGTTGATATGCCCCGCCGTGCCGCCGCAGGCGAACAGGATTTTCACAGCGGACCCTCCCTTCGGAGCAGACGCGCAACGTTCTACTCCTTTTCGATATTCGTCTGACGTGAAACGGACAGGATAACACCCATTTCACACAGCAGCATGACAAGCGCCGTGCCTCCATAGGAAAAAAACGGCAGGCTGATGCCTGTATTCGGGATCGTGTTGCTCACAACGGCGATATTGAGAACCGTCTGCACGCCCACCTGTGTCGTCAGCCCGACGGCAAGCATTGAACCGAACCGGTCGCGGCAGCGCATCGCGACGACGTAACCGCGCCAGATCAGCAACACAAACAACAGGATAATCAGCGTCGCGCCGATGAAGCCAAGCTCCTCGCAGACGACGGAGAATACAAAGTCATTGTGCGGCTCCGGCAGATACAGGTGCTTTTGACGGGAGTTGCCGATGCCCACGCCCATCAGGCCGCCCGAGCCGATCGCATAGAGCGACTGGATGGTCTGAAAGCCTTTGTTCTGCGGGTCGCTCCACGGGTCAATCCAATACTGGAGGCGGTCCATAGCATATGGAACGACGCCCGGTATCAGGACCGCCGCAACAATCGCCACGCCGATAAGCACGCCGCCGAGCATGAACCATTTCAAATCTGTACCGCCGACGAACATCATTACAACGCCGATTGAAACGATCAGGATGGTGCCGGACAGATGCGGCTCGAGCAGCATCAGCATAACGACGACGCCAAGCAGCACAAGAAACGGCCAGACGCCGTAGCGTGGGTTTTTCATACGTTCATAGTTGACCGATATCAGATGCGCAAAGATCAAAACGATCGCAAACTTTGCCAGCTCCGACGGCTGGAAGGTTGTAAAGCCCAGATTGATCCACCGCTTGGCGTCCTCTCGCGTCGGCACGATCAGTACAACGACAAGCAAAAACAGCGTACCCGCATAAATCAGGAATGCGAAGCGGTGCAGGATATGGTAGTCGATGTTCGCGATGGCCAGCATCATCACAACGCCGACCACTGCGAACAAAAGCTGACGCTTAATGTAATAGAAACTGTCGCCCGTCTCGTAATAGGAGGAGGCGTAGCTTGCGGAAAACATCATGATCAGGCCGATCGAAAGCAGGATCAGCACCAGAAACAAAAATGTCAGATCGATGCCGTTTCTTTCCGCGCGGATGCGTTTTTTGCGGGCCTTTCCCGCCGAATGTGCCGCGTCCATCGGCACGCCCCCTTTCAAATATCCCTGCCGGCCGTTACAGCAGCAGCACCGACCAGACGCCAAGCGCGCCGCCGCAAAGTCCGACCGCCGCGAAGGTCCCCACGATGCGTACCTCACTCCAGCCGCTCAATTCAAAGTGATGGTGAATCGGACTCATCTTAAAGATGCGCTTGCCTGTCGTTTTAAAGCTGATGACCTGCAATATGACCGACAGCGCCTCGCACCAATAGATAACGCCCGTCAGCACAAGCAGCAGCGGCAACCCGACCTGAAACGCAAGCCCCACAACCATACCGCCCATAAACAGCGAGCCTGTGTCGCCCATGAACACCTTGGCCGGATAAAAGTTCCAGATCAGATAGCCGAGCAGGCCGCCGGCCAGCGCCGCCGACGCCAGGCCCGTCTCGGCAAAGCCAAGGATACCAGTCACGACGAGCATCGCCAGAGCGTTTACAAACGTCACCGACGAGGAAAGCCCGTCGACGCCGTCTGTCAGGTTGACCGCATTGACAAACCCTGTGATCACAATCAGCGCGAACACATAGTAGAGCGGTCCAAGCTCGATGCGCCCGACAAACGGGATGGCCACGGAGGTTGACCGGTCGCCCGCCATATAGAGCATCACCAGATAGACCGCCGCAATGACCAATTGCATCATATACTTTTGACGCGCCGTCAATCCCAGGTTCTGCTTTTTGACAACCTTGATATAGTCGTCCATAAACCCGACTGCGCCGAAGCCCATCGCCATAATCCAGCTGTCAAACAGCTTGACGCCGCCCTGCGCTGACAAAAGCTGCGGCTGGTATGCCCTGAGCAGCATATAACCGGTGATCACCGCGATCGGGATCGAAATGATGAACATAAATCCGCCCATGATCGGCGTGCCCTGTTTTTTCTTGTGCCATGCCGGGCCGATGTCAAGGATTGTCTGTCCGAAATGGATTTTGTGCAGAAATGGGATCAGGACGATCCCAAGCGACGCGCTGATCACAAAGGAAATCAAAGTCGTCAAAATCAACACTGTGTTATTATTCATCAATGCGCTCTCCCTTATACAGTCCTTGGAGGACTTCCTCCATGCGCATCCCGCGGCTGCCCTTTACCCAGACAATGTCGCCCGGGCCGAGCGCGCCGCGCAGACGCGCGAGCAAATCCGTCTTGTCGTCGAAGGTTTCGGACTCGACGCCGCCTTCCTTCGCGCCCTGACTATAATAGCAGGCGTCGCCGCCATATGCAAGCAGCAAATCGACGCCCGCCGCTGCGGCGGCCCGCCCGATTTCACGGTGCGCCGCCCGCGAGAGTTCGCCTAATTCCAGCATTCCGCCGAGCACCGCGATACGCCGGCCGCCACACCGCATGGCCGAAAGCGTCGTAAGCGCCGCGCGCATTGAATCGGGCGAGGCGTTATAGCAGTCCTCCACAACCGTCACACTGCCCCAGTGGACCACGCGCTGACGCATACCGGACGGGATATAGGCCGCGAGTGCGGCCGCGCATTTTTCCGCCGGGATGCCCAGCGCCAGCCCGACACCGCAGGCCGCGGCGGCGTTGCGCACATTGTGCAGCCCGATGCACGGGATGGTCACGCCGACCTGCCCCCCGGGATAATTCAGCGTGAACGCCGTCTGCGCATCCAATTCGTGGATATCCGCAGCGCGCAGCGCGCACGCGGGATTTTCGACGCCGTAAAGGCGCGCCTCCAGACGCGGAATCGACACCTTTTTAAGCAGATCATCATCGCCGCACAAAAACAGCGGCGCGCCGTCCGGCAAAGCATCGGCCAGCTCCAGCTTCGCCTTCAGGATATTTTCACGGCTGCCGAGCTGTTCAATGTGGCTGACGCCGATATTGGTGATAACGCCGAGCGTCGGCCGCGCTGCGCCGGCCAACGCGGCGATCTCTCCCAAACCCTGCATCCCCATCTCGACGACAGCCGCCTCATGGCCGCGCGTCAGGCCAAACAGCGTCTTTGGCAGGCCGATTTCGTTGTTGAGGTTTCCTTCTGTTTTGAGCGTCTGGAATCCGGCGGATACAACCGCCGCGATCATATCCTTTGTCGTCGTTTTTCCAACGCTGCCCGTGACACCGATGCAATGGATGTCAAAACGCGCCCGATAGGCGCGCGCGATATCCATCAGCGCGCGCTGCGTATTTTTTACGTACATGACAGCTCCCGCGCCGTAGTCGCGCCGCTCATGCGCAACGGCGCACGCGGCCCCGCCGCGCAGCGCCGCCGTGATATAATCGTGTCCGTCGAACCGCTCGCCCTCCAGCGCCACAAACAGGCAGCCCGGCGGCAAGGCGCGCGAGTCGGTGGAGACGCAGCCGACAGCGCCTTCAAATGTCCCGTCCGCGCCGATGGCCGCGGCGATTTCCTTAAGCGTCATGCGTTCCACGATTCACGATCCTTTCTTTTTTTCCAGCAGTTTCAGCACGATCTGCCGCTCGTCAAAGCAAATCGTCTCACCGTGCAACACCTGATAATCCTCGTGGCCCTTACCAGCCAGGATCAGCACATCGTCCTTTTTCGAATGGTCAAGCGCCCATTCGATCGCCGCATATCGGTCCGGAATGATTTCATACGGCGTATCCGGATGCTCCAACAGGCCGGGCTTCGCATCCTCAATGATCTGCATCTCGTCCTCATCGCGTGGATTATCCGATGTGAGGATCACAAAGTCGGACAGGCGCGCCACAATTTCAGCCATCTTTTTACGCTTTGTACGGTCACGGTTGCCGGCGCAGCCAAACAGTGTTACAACACGTCCATGCGCAAATTTCTGCATCGTTGTAATGATCTTTTCCAGCCCGTCGGGGCTATGTGCGTAATCGCGGATCACGACATAATCCGTCCCTGTCGGCAGCACTTCAATGCGGCCCACAACCCCCTGGCAGGTATTTAAGCCCTGCGCCGCCTGTTCGAGCGTCAGACCGAGCGCCATACACATGACAGCCGCCGTCATTGCGTTCTCGACCGAAAAATCCCCTGGGATCGGCAGGCGCACACGTGCGATCGCGCCTTTGCCGACAATCATAAAGCGGCTCGAATCGGGCGCGGGGCGGATATCCTTGGCGGTGAAATCCGCCGCGTCCGAAGCGGTGGAAAACGTTGTCACCGGACAGATATGCCGTACCTCCGCCGCCAGGCGCTCGCCATAGGCGTCGTCTATATTGACCGCGGCCGCATCACACATCGAAAACAGCTTTTTTTTCGCATGGTAATAGCTTTCCATATCGCCGTGATAATCGAGATGATCCTGTGTCAGATTGGTAAACCCAACGCTTGCGAAGCGCAGTCCCGCCAACCGCTGTTGGTCAAGCGCGTGCGACGAACACTCCATGACGACATATTCACATCCCGCGTCCGCCATGCGCGCGAGCATCCCATGCAGGGCGAGCGGATCGGGCGTCGTATGCTTGGCGGGCAGTGTGATGTCTCCGATCTCATTGTGAATGGTCCCGATCAGCCCTGTCTGATGGCCGGCCGACTCCAGGATGTATTTGACCATATAGCTGACCGTCGTTTTCCCATTGGTGCCGGTCACGCCGGCCAGGCACAGGCGGCGGGCGGGATTGCCATACCAGTTGCCGCAGACGATGCCGTAGGCATAATGTGTGTCACGGCAGACAATCTCGTTTTCCAGTCCCAGGGCGCGTTCGCACAGGATGGCGGCAGCGCCGGACTCTACGGCCTTTACCGCGTAATCATGCCCGTCGGCGCGCGTGCCGCGGATACAGACAAACAGCGTCCCAGGCTCCACCTGCCGTGAATCGGAGGTGACGCTGGTGATTTCACAGTCCCTGTCCGGGCGGGCAGCGTCAAGCCCGTCAAGCAGTTCGTAAAGGCGCATAAAGATTCCCCTTTCGGTCGTATCCGCGCGCCGAACGGCGTGCGGACAAAACTGAGATGTTAAAAATATGGCCGCTATGGCTGCGCGGGAGGCTCTGCCGCCACGCATTCGACCGTCACCACGGCGCCTGCTTCCACCATCTCGCCGGCGTCGGGCGACTGTGCTGAAACAACGCTGTGTGTGCCTTCGATCTGTTCACCCCGGACGCTGATTTTCAGCCCTGAACCAACGATCGTCTGGTTGGCCTCCTGGAGCGTCTTTCCGACGACGTCCGGTACCAGAATTAATTCTCCCGCGCCTTCCTCCTCAGTATACAGCACGATGACGCCGTCCTGTGGGATGATTTCGCCCGCAGCCGGGACCTGTTTAAGCACCTTTGCTCCGTTGCCAATCACACGGAACTTCAGTCCGCGGCGGCGCACCTCATACTCCGCCTCATGCAGATCATAGTTGAGCAGGTAAGGCGCCTGCGTCTCGGTATTTTCAAGCTCCTCCTTGGTATACTGCGGCTCGATGCCCATGTACGGCAGCGTCTCCGCCAGAATGGAGCCGACAATTGGCGCCGCGACGGTCGAGCCGAAGGCGTTGTAAATATCGGGGTCGTCAAGCAGCACAAGACACGCCACCTGCGGATCGTCGATCGGCGCGAAGCCGAAAAACGACAAGGTATTTGGGATACGTCCATCCTCCTTGCGGTCATCGAGCTGTTCAGATGTACCCGTTTTTCCGCCGACACGGTAGCCGGGAATGGCGGCCTGCTTACCGGATCCGCCTCCGCCTACAACCTGTTCAAGGATCAGCGCCATTTCCCTGGAAACCTCCTTGGAAACGACCTGCCGCTTGACAACCGGTTCCGTATTTGAAATGACGTTACCCTCACTGTCGATGATCTGCTTGACGACATACGGCTGCATAAGCTGCCCGCCGTTGATAGCCGCGCAGGCGGCTGTGATCATCTGAATCGGCGTGACCTTAAACGTCTGACCAAACGAGGAGGACGCCAGATCGTTGACAGAATAGGTCCCATGGTAGATGCTTCCAGCCTCGCCCGGCATATCGATTCCAGTTGGCTGCGTCAGGCCGAAATTCGCAAAGTTTTCCGCGAAGTTCTGCGCACCCATGCGCTGTCCGATATCGATGAATGCCGGGTTGCAGGAATTCATCACGGCGTGCGTCAAATCCTGCGCCCCATGACCGGAGTGATGTCCGGTCCAGTACCAGCAGTGATACTGCGTATCATTGACAGTCACATAGCCCAGGCAGTTAAAGCCCGACTGCGTTGTTACTGCGCCGCATTCCATCGCCCCGGCTGCTGTCACAATCTTAAAAACCGAGCCGGGCTCATATGGGTCGGAGATTGCATAATTGCGCCACAGCGAGTAAAGCGTCTCCATCCGGGCCTGCTGGCGCGCCTTCTGCGACTCCTCCGATTCGTCCTGCGGCAGCGCGGCCAGCTCCTCCTCAAGCTTCTTGGCGACGTTTTCATCGATGATGTCATACGGATTATTCGGGTCGAAATCCGGCTTGGAGGCCATCGCGAGCACCGCGCCTGTCTTTGGGTCCATCACGATGCCAGTCACACGGTTGCGCACGCGATGTTCGGCCAGCGCAATCTCAAGGTTCTTCTCAAGGTAATGCTGAATTGTCTCGTCGATCGTCAGTACAAGCGAATTGCCATCCTGCGCCTCATACCGCTGGACATACTGCATATCCATGTCAACGCCCGCGCCGTTTTTCATCGACACAACGCGTCCCGGTGTTCCGGCAAGCGTCTTTTCATAGTACGCCTCAAGCCCATACGCGCCGTGGTTATCATTATTTGCAAAACCGAGCACAGCCGAAGCGAAATTACCATATGGATAATAACGGCGGGTGTCCTCCTCGAGGAAAACAACGCCCGTTAACCCGTTTTCACCGACCGCCGCCATCAATGCGTCCGCCTGGTCGTCCTCGACCTTCTCCTTGACAACCTCATAATAGGAGCCTTTGCGAGCCAGTTTCTTTTTGACGGTTTCCTTATCCGCGCCAATATATTCCGCCAGCAGATTGATGATAGCCTCCTCTTTTTCAGGCGTATCAGCCAGCTTTGGCGCAATACAAACCGACGAAACGTCCGCACTGACAGCCAGCTTTTCACCGTTTGTATCGTAGATGACACCGCGTTTTGCTCCAATGCGTGTTGTGCGCAGCTGATGCTGAAGCGCACGCGCCTGCATCGACTCGCCCTCCACGATCTGGAGCACGAACAGCTGATGCAGCACAACACAGAAGCCGAGCACGATCATCGCGACAAGCACGATAACCATGCGGCTTTTCATATGGTAGGTTGGAGACTTTGCCATTCTTTTATACCGTTCCTTTGCAAAAGTTGCACCGCCCGCCGCATGGACACAGATACGAAACGCGGCGTTTGCCGTCGAATCCAGGCCAAAATGCGAGGAAAGCAAGAAGCATAGCGGGGTATTGCCCCTTCGCATCCTTCTTGCTTTTCATGCCATTCTTATATTTATTGGCGCGGCGCCTGTTTTAGTCCTCCGGATTTTTGGCGTTGCTGATTGCAACACGGATGCGATCCATCAGCGACAACCGGGGGGAATCCATCGTCAGCTCAATCTTGTCTCCTTCACTCAAGTCAACATATGTAATCTGGCTTTTATCAATCGACACCATGCCGAGCGCCTGTGTAGCGTATTCCTCCACATTGCGCAGCGAAACCTTCGCGTCAAGCTGCGCGGACAAGCGTGTGTTTTCACTCTGTGCATCCGCCAGCGCGTTTGTCTGAGCCGCGATCTGTTGGTTCAGCTCCGTCAGCACTGCACGGCTGTAAAGCATAGTCACCACAAACGCGGCTACCAGCGCAAGCACCGCCGCTGTCTTGAACGCGGCCACCATACCCGCGCGCGCGCGTGCCTTTGCCGACGACGGCGCAATTGTCAACTCCGGTTTTCTGCTGCGCTGTCTGCGCGCGCTAAACCGGTTCAGATCATATGCGGCGCCTGAATTTGATGCGTAGCGTACTTGCATGGCCGACCCCTTTCACCCAATCTCTGTGCTGTCTCTTTCTCTCTGTCTCTTTGAAACGCGCCTGATCTTTTTATCTTTTGGCGCGCCCTGTCCGCCCATGTGCGTGGACGGTTTAAGAATCTGCAAATACAGGTTCCTAGGCTTTATAGCTTTTCAATAACACGCAGCTTCGCGCTTTTACTTCTGCTGTTGGCGGCAAGCTCCTGCTCCCCGGCTTCAATCGGCTTACGATTAACAAGCCGCCCGCGCGGCTGATTGCCGCAGACACAAACCGGAAAATCAGGAGGGCAGGTGCATCCCCTGCAAAGCGCCGCAAATCGCTGCTTGACCATACGATCCTCGAGCGAGTGGAAGGTGATGATCGCCATGCGTCCGCCTGAGCGGAGCCTTTCAAACGCTTCACTGAGAAAATCAGACAGGCTGGAGAGTTCCCCGTTTACCTCAATGCGAATCGCTTGAAAGACGCGCTTTGCAGGGTTGCCCCCTTCGCGCCGTGCCCTTGCGGGAATCGACGCGCCAATCATTGCCGCCAATTCTGCTGTCGTTGCAATTGGGCGCTGCGTTCTGGATTTCAAAATATTTTTTGCGATTGCCGGTGCGAATTTTTCCTCGCCGTAATCGCGGAATACGCGGCACAGCTCCTTGAAGCTGTAGGTGTTGACCACGTCGCGGGCGCTGAGTCCCGTTTTTGTCATGCGCATGTCGAGCGGGGCGTCATGCGCGTAGGAAAATCCGCGCTCCGGCGTATCAAGCTGGTAGGACGACACGCCTAAATCGAGCAGAATACCATCGACCGCCTCGACACCAAGCCTGTCCAACACCGTGCACAGCTCGGAAAAATCGCTCTGCACAACCGTTGCGCAGCCAAACGGCGCAAGCCGTCCGGACGCCACCGCCACAGCATCGGGATCCTTGTCAAGCGCGATCAGCCGGCCGCCGTCCAAACGTCCTGCGATCGCGCGCGAATGCCCCGCGCCACCGGCCGTGCCGTCGACATAAATGCCGTCCGAGCGGATATTCAACCCCTCCAGACAGGCATCAAGCAGCACGGGCACATGAGAAAAATGCAGTTCGTCCATAGGCTAGAACCCCAAATCGTCCATCGCACCGGCGATGGCTTCTGATGTAAGCAGCTCGTTCTGCGCCTCCCAGCGCGCCGTATCCCAAATCTCGGCGCGGTTGGAGACGCCCGCGATCGTTACATCGCGTTCAAGCCCCGCATATTCGCGCAGATGCGCTGGAAGCACGACCCGCCCCTGGCGGTCCGGCTCCACCTCGGCGGCTCCCGCGAAGAAAAAGCGGTTGAGCGGCGCGGATTTGCTGATGGGCAGCTCGCGCAGCTTGGCCGCAAGACGCTCCCATTCCTCCATCGAATAGACAAACAGGCAGTTATCCAGCCCGCGGGTCACGACGAACCGGTCGCCAAGCTCCTCGCGCAGGCGCGCCGGGAAGTTGACACGGCCCTTGACGTCGAGGTTATGCGCATATTGGCCCGTCAGCATCCCTTCACCCCCATTGGGAAAATCCTCACCATTTCAATGGAGTATTCTCCACTCTTAACCACTTTTCACCACTTTCGCTTCTTTATTATACTTGTCCCTCACCCAAATTGCAAGCACTTTTATTTGCCAAATCAAGGAATGCAGCCGGAATCGATCGACCCATCCCTCTATATTCCAACAGCTTGCGCCGCTTTTCGCGGCGAACCGACAGGAGTGCACCGCGCACTGTACGCATAAAAAAAGCGCGCCGCGGAATAAAAATTCCGCGGCGCAGCCGGGCATTGTTTTTACTGAAACCTTTTCCCTAAAGGGTCAGAGAAGATTCGGTAGCTTTCTTAATCCTCGTCCGGCTCCTCAGGCATATCCCAGTTGTGATAGACATTCTGCACGTCGTCGTTTTCCTCAAGAAGATCGAGCAGTTTTTCCATCTTCTGAAGCAGCGCCTCGTCGTCGATCTTCGACTTGGTCATGGGGATATACTCCGCCTCGGCGGAGTCGTACGTGTACCCCTTCTCCTGTAAAGCGGCCGCGACCTTGGCCACGTCATTCGGCTCGGTCGTGATGGTGATCATGCCATCCTCATAATTAAAATCAGTCGCGCCTACCTCGAAACAATCGTCCATGACCTTTTCCTCGTCGATCTTGTTATCTTCGTTCTCGATGTAGATCATGCCACGCCGCTCAAATAAAAATGACACGCTGCCCGTCTGCCCCAGGTTGCCCCCGCACTTATCAAAATAATGGCGCAGATCGCCCGCTGTACGGTTGCGGTTGTCGGTCAGGGTTTCCACGATGAGCGCAACACCCGAAGGGCCGTACCCCTCGTATGTAATCTCCTCGTAGTCCTCCTTGCCCTCGCCGGCCTTTTTAAGCAAACGTTCGATATTATCATTTGGCACATTGTTGGCCTTCGCTTTGGCAATCAGCGTTGCCAGACGGCTGTTGTTGTTCGGATCGGGGCCTCCCTCACGCGCCGCGACTGTGATCTCGCGGCCAATCTTCGTAAAAATCTTGGCGCGCTGGCCATCGGTTTTTTCCTTTTTGCGTTTGATATTCGCCCATTTGGAATGTCCGGACATATCGTTCAACCTTTCCTCTTTATCAATTCATCGTCAAACGGCACGCTGAAAGCCGCCGGTTATCATATACCCTCACCCCTGTACCGCGCGGCGGCGCAGCATGGAGCCGGGCGGCACGGGGCCTGCGCATGGCAGCTCATACCGGCGCATCGGATGGCACGCGCGCTCCACGGGCGCGCCCAGTTCAACGTCGAAAATTTCCTCAATAAACAGCGGGCGCGGCGCCTCCCTCGGAACGAGCAGCTCGGCATGCTCCCCGCATGAAAATGCGTTTCGCTCCTGTACAATCAGCCGGCCGCCGGCCCATCCCTCCACGGAAGCGATCACATCCCATCCGCGTACATAACCGCTTGTCTCACAATTCTGGCCCGGCATTCCAAAATAAAAGCCCGTGGAATAGCAGCGGTGGCTTACCTTTTCCACCTCGTCAAGCGCCCAGGATGGCGGCCTGTATGCGTCGGGCGCGGCAAAATAGGCGTCCGCGGCAGCGCGGTAAGCTGCCGTGACACATGCCGTATAGTAGGCCGATTTCGCGCGGCCTTCGATCTTAAACGAAGTTATCCCCGCCTCTGCCAGCCGGTCCAGGTGACCGATCATGCACAAATCGTCGGCATTGAGGATATAGCTGCCGCGCTCCTGCTGAACGATGGGAAAATACCGGCCGGGCCGTTTTTCCTCCACGAGCCGGTAGCTCCAGCGGCACGGCTGGGCACATTCGCCCCGGTTGGCGTCGCGGCCGGTCAGATAGCTGCTGAGCAGGCACCGTCCGGACACCGACATACACATCGCCCCATGCACAAACGCCTCAAGCTCCAGCTCCGGCGAGGTACGCGCACGGATTACGCCGATCGCCTCCAGAGACAGCTCCCGCGCGAGCACAACGCGTGAAGCGCCAAGCCGGTGCAGCTCCTCGGCTGTCCGCCAGTTGACGACGCCGGCCTGCGTTGAAACATGCAGCGCCATTTTTGGCACAATGCGGCGCGCCGCCATCATCACGCCGATATCGGCGATAATCAACGCATCCACGCCGGCGCAGCGCGCCATCTCAAGAAAATCCGGCAAACGGTCGGTTTCCTCGTTCGTCGCAAGCGTATTGCAGACAAGATACACTCGCACATCGTTTTCATGCGCATATGCAACTGCCCGCGCAAGCTCCTTTGGACCAAAGCCCACGGCTGCGGCGCGCATATCAAACTGCGCGCCGCCGAGGTAAACCGCATCCGCGCCGAAGCGCACAGCCGCCTCCAGCCGCTCCCAATCGCCTGCCGGGGAAAGGATCTCTAAGGTTTGCAAGCGGTGATTCTCCTTTTTAACGCCGCCCGCTATTCGCCCTCGCCCGGCATGGCAATACCGTGCACGCCCTCAATGCCTGCGGCTTCAATATTGGCCGCATGTTCTTCAACGGTCGCGGCGTAATAGAACTTGCCCTCCCTGTCCGCCAGGAAGAAGTAGTATTCGGTATCCTCCGGATAGATGGCCGCTTTGATAGCGTCCATGCCGGGATTGGAGATCGGGCCGACCGGAAGTCCCGTACAGACATACGTGTTGTATGCATCGTACATCGGCTGATAGTCCGGGTTGGCCGCATCGTCCAGATACGGCTTGATATCATCTTCGACATACATAATTGTAACATCGGACTCAAGCCGCGGGAAGGTATCCGGATTGTCCAAACGCTTGTGGAAGATGGACGACACCATCTTCATGTCGGCCGTCTTCGCGGCTTCCTTTTGAATGATAGAGGCGAGCGTAACCGCCTGGTCAAGCGTCAGGTTCTGGCTTGCCATCTGTGCGCGCAACTCGTCCGTATAGACCATTTCTTCAAAACGGTTGAAGAACTTCTGCACGATGATGCTCGGATCCTCATTCTCATAGAAATTATACGTATCCGGGAAGAAATAACCCTCATAGCGGCGATAGCGGTTCGGATCGTCCGGAATGTCCTTCAAAAATTCATACCGGTCGGAAAAATCGTTGCCATCAAGATAATCGTACAGCTCTTGTTCGCCGCAGACATCGTATTGCTCCATCTTCTTTGCGATATCCGAAAGCGTCATACCCTCATAGAAAATCAGCGTCAATTCCTGCGGGCCTGTACCGGTGCGGAACACGGTCAGGATTTCATCATAGCCCATATTCATGTTAAGCGTGTATGTGCCCGGCAGCAGATCCTCCGCGTCGTTTTTAAGCCCCGCGTAAAGCTGGAATGTCAGCGGCTGCGTGATCACGCCGGACTCCTTGAGCAGAGAAGCGATCTGTGAAAGCGACAGATTCTCCGGCAGTTCAAACGAAATCTCGCCCTCGGGCTTATTGAGCCCAAACAGGTCGCTTGCACTTTGCAGGGCGAACATTGCCAGAAATACCGAGACACCCAAGGCGATCAACAAAACAACAAGCGCCTTGAACCAGCGTCCCGCTCCGCCGCCGGACGATCCGTCGTCGTCGTAATCGTCGCCGCCAGGGCCGCCGTGCGGCGGACCTCCGCCCGCGCCAGCCGGCTGCGGCTCGTAAGCAGCCTTGTCGTTGATATTGACACGAAACGTCCTGTCCCTGCCGCGCGGCGGCTGGTTGCCGTCGGGATTCTTCCCGCCCGGCTGCGCGTCAGCGCGTTGTATCCGCATGCCGGCTGGCTGCCTTGCGCCCGGCTGAGCGGGACGCTGCGCATGGCCAGGCGTTATCCCGGACGGCTGCGCAGGACGCTGCGCATGGCCGGGCGTCGTCCCGGACGGCTGCGCGGGGCGCTGCGTATTATGTCCGGCCGGCGCCGCCTGGGAAACGGCTGGCCGTGCCCCGGGCTGTCCTGCCGGACGCTGCACAGTTGCCGCGGCGGTATGGCTGCGTGCCTGGGCATAACGGCGCTGGTCATCTTCGTAGTTAAAAGCCGGACGGTGCTGCGGACCTTGGTGAGATCCGGTCTGCTCCGCTTCGCTATCGTCATCCAGCTTGAATTTTCTGATCAAATCTTCAAATTCATTCTGATTGTTCATGCGTCCTCCTTACCCCATCCGGCGCCGGTCGCGCCGTGTCTGGCGGAAAAAAACAATATATACCATGTCCGCAAAGCGGCATGGTATAATTGGCCGTCAGGGCAGCAGCGGGCTGCGCCCGCGTATCGCCCTGGCCATAACGCCGGTATAATAACCGCTTTGCGGTTATTATACCATATATAATACCTCAATCCGCCATAATAATCAAATATTTTATAGGCTGGTCATAAAATATTTACAGTCTGCCTGTACACATTTACAAACGATCCTGCCCATCTGTCGGCTTCAAATTCAATGCACCCATTTCACGCGCCCAACATAGTATAAAACAAATTCATCAATTTGCGAGGTGTCAACAAAATGTGTTATAACAATGGTTGCAACATGCAGAACTACTGCGGTAATGGCTGCTTCAACAACTGCTGCGGCGGCTTTGGCGGTTATGGCTACGGCTCCTGGCTCTGGATCATCCTTATCATTATCATCATCTTTGGTTTTGGCTGCTGCTGACAGTTCTGCGCATCCAAAATGGCGGTCCCGGTCAATCCGGGGCCGCCGTTTTTATGATCTGCCGGTCAGGACGAATAATCAACATCATAGTTCCTCTTGACCTCAAGCGAAGCCGGCTTCCCGTCTATATAATTGACACATACAGAATAGCTGCTGCCATAGAAATAGCTGGAGGTACCATCCTCGTAGTCCTTTGCGTCAGGCACATGCTCTTTCAATACAGAAGGGGTTAAATCGGTCAGAGCCACCCCGTCAAAGCTGACGCCCTCAAGCGGATGATCAAGCTCCGAGTCAACCTTGACGGACGCAATAACAGCATTTTGAACGGAGACGCTCTCCTTTTCAGTCACAAGAGCCAATGTGACGCGCTTTACATCATCCTTCAACATATAGATGCCAGTGTAATAGGAGTTTGCATCCATCGGCTGTGACGGGCTGACATCCGCTGCTCCGATCATGCCCGGAGCTATGCTTTTCATTGTAAAGCCGGCGTCAAACAGAGCGCCCGCTTTTGTTTGGCCAACGATGATCTCTGTCCCCTCGATTACAACCGGATACGCCTTGTCGCTCTTGCTGGAGCACGCGGACAATACAAGGCATAAAACCGTCAACAGCGTCAGAACGCCAGCCAATCCCAATTTCTTTTTCATAACACAACCTCCATCATGATCAGCGGTCGAATGTCCGCTGTTTGTTTCCTACGGGCGCGCAGCAAAACAGGCGTGATTCCGTCACAATCAGATCGACCGGCACGTCGTACCTGCCGTGCCAAAGGCGCGGGCGCAGGTTGTGCGCATAAATCACACCGATTTTCGGACCTGTATACAGCGACAGGAATCGATCGTAGTACCCCGCCCCGTAACCGAGACGATAGCCGCGGCGGTCATAGGCGAGCGCCGGGACGATGCATATGCTGTCTGCGAAGCTCTCTAAAAGCGCGCAGCGTTCGCGGACAGGTTCCAGCACGCCGAAGGTCTGCGGAGCAAGATCCTCCAGCGAACGGATCAGAAAAATTTCCATCTCGCGACGGCCCTCCACGCAGCGCGGAGCCGCGACCCGCTTGCCGTCGGCAAGCGCACGCTCAATCAGAGCGATGGTATCCACCTCAATCGGCTTTGAAACGTATGTCAGCACCGTGCCGCACGACGCATACTCGCGAAGCCCCGTGACGCGCCGCAAGATTCGCGCGTCCGCGGCCTGTTTTTTCTCCGGCGCCATTGCGCGCCGCCACTCCTTGATCTCCACGCGCAGCCGCTGCTTGAGCGGCCGGATATCTACGCCCTGCATTGCAAAGCCGCCCGGATCTCTCCGGCGCGCGCGGCATCCGTCAAAACCTCAACAAGCTTGAGTCCAAAATCCACAGCCACGCCCATTCCGCGCGCCGTCACAAAACGCCCGTCGGCGCAGACGTAGCCGCCTGAAAGGCGCGCAGCGCCCAATTGATCCTGAAAGCCGGGATTGGCAGTCGCCTCCATCCCGTCCAACAGGCCCTTATGCCCAAGAATTGAAGGCGCGGCGCAGATCGCAGCCAGCCACAGATCGTTCTGCGCCGCATAATCGACAAACCGCTGCACTACAGGCGACGCCTCCAGGTTCGGCGTGCCGGGCACACCACCCGGCAACACGACCATTTCAAGACCGTCTATGCGCGCCTCGTCGTCCACAAGATCACAGACGACCGTGATTCCATGCGATCCGGTGATCTTTCGGCCGCCCACGCCCACAGTCTGAACCTCCAGGCGGGCACGCCGCAGCACATCGACGGGTGCGAGGGCCTCGATCTCCTCAAACCCTTCGGCTAAAAATACATAAATCATAAACTGCCTCCCCAAATTCTGAAATCAACCGCTATTTCGGCCGGCGGCACGCCGTTATCTTTTCTTTTAATCGAGCACAAGGCTGATGTAGGGCGCGCGGCCGGGATGTTTAAACACCCGTTCACGCGCCGCCGCGTCGTACCAGCAGCTCACACCTGCCGCCACGCGTTCAAGCGGATAGGGACAGGCCATATCCGGCGGCAGGGTCAGGTGATATTCATCGGCGTTGTATTTACTTTGCAGCACAGACAGGGCTGTCCGCACATCCATGCCGTCGAGCGCAAGCTCTTTGACGCGCACACTCCCGCCGTCATTGCGGCAAACCGCCACGGCCCGTGTCCCGCCCGCTTCAAGCAGAAGCGTTTCACCGCCGCTGAAAGCCGTTTCCGTCAAACGATAGGCGAGCGCATCGCCATCCCACCGGACAAACATCGTGCGCCCGGCAAAGGCCCGTTCGCGCAGCAGCATAAATTCAGAGGCGGTCGCCTCCGAGATGGCAAAGCTCTTTTCATACGGCATGATCTGGCCGCGCGGGACAATGGCGCGGCCGCTGTAAAATTCCGTGTCGAAGCCGCGCTTACCATAGAAATTGTAAAGCGCCGCGTTTGACGGCACGAGTACCGACAGCTTGACGCCCGCCTCGCGCATCGCCTTGTGCGCGGCCGCAAGCAGCTTTGTGCTGACGCCGCGCCCGCGATATGACGGCAGCGTCGCGACGGCGTAAACATAACGCGCCGGCAAGATGCCGGCCTGCGTCACAACAGTCATCGGAAGCAGCGAAAGCATGGAAGCGATGCGCTCCCCATCCAGAAAAACCATCGTATGACGCGCGGCGTCGTGCTGTTCAAAATACAGGTCCACATATGCGTTGCTGTCCCCAAAACATGCGCTCCACAGTTCCCTCAACTGCCCGCGCATTCCCTCGTCCGCGAAACGGATCATGCGTTGTCCCTCCCTGTATCACCGTTCGGTCACAACAAATTTTTCAAGCAGGATCGCTGGCTTATAGGAAAGCTTGGCCCGCCGAAGCCCCTCGTCGCCCACGTCGTCCTCACGGTTCACATATTTGAAACCGGCGCAGTTATGCGCGGTAAACTCCCTGTTGATCATCGGGTATGCGCCAGCCACATCCGAAAACGCCTTTTCAATGTGGACGATGAACGTATCCGAATTGAGCGGAAGGCCCATCGTATACGCCACAACACGCCCGTCAACCCGCAGAAGTCCGCCGTGCAGGCCAAGCGCCGAAAAATTCTCAAAGCAGTTGCGCACGGCGCACAGCTCTTCCATCAGGCTCGGGTCCTCGCCGCAGCCATTCAACTCACACCACCGGGTATTCATATTCCAGCATTCATCAATATTCTCCGGGGTAATCGTCTCAAACGACCAGGCGCCTTCGTGCTCCGCCTGAAAACGGTTGATAAAATTGCGCTTGCTGTGCAGCTTTTTGCCGGACAGCGTGATCAGCTTTTCGCTTTCATAAATGTAGTCAAAATGTTCCCGCGTCTCCTCGAATGTGAAGCGTCCCGGAAACAGCGTTTCCAGCGTTGCGGCGCCCTCTTTCGTCACGCCGCTCATCACAAGCGGCTCGCCGCGCAGCGCGGCGTCGGCCGACAGCGCCTCGATCACCGGCTTTACGTCGCCGCTGCCGGACGGAAACAGATACGACCGGGGCTGGCCGTCCCGGCCGGAACGCACGAGATAGAAATCATTCATGCGCGCGACCTCAATGTGATAAAGCTTGCGGTAAATAAAATTGTTGGAGAACGCGTACTCGCTGCCACGGAAATTCCCCATGCGCAGCAGCGGGTCGATCCATGCCTTGTCCGACAATTCAATCGGTTTGAAATCCAATACCATAAATGAAAATAACCCCTTTAGAATCTGTATTCACAGTCGCCAAGCGCCGTCCAGGCGGGCCTTTCGCCCCCATTGGTACAGCTTCTAAATTTTTTGCCCTGCATCCTCCAGCTGTGAATACAGGTTCTTATTTGCCGCCGTCCGTCAGGACCTTCCAGATGCGTTCGGCGATCGCCTCTGGTAAAAACGCCTCGCGGTCGTCTGAACAGCGCACCGTGTTCCAGCCGCACCGTTGGGCCGCATAAAGCGCACAGACGCGGCACCGGCGCATATAAGCAGCGTTTGCTTCATGAATATCCTTTTTGGCCGCGTCGCCGCCGTACCGCTTCATCAGAAGCCGCTCCGACACGTCGGGATGCATATCCAAAAACAGCACGGCGTCCGGCTTTGGAAGATCAAGCTTTTCATATTCAAAATCGGCGCTCCAATCCATAAACGCGTCCCACTGTCCGCGCGGCAGCTTGCTCATCTGGTGAATTAGGTTTGATGTCGCATAACGGTCGGCAATGATAGTATGCCCCGCCAAATAGTCGTCCTTCCAGTATCCGACATAGCTTGCAAACCTGTCAACCGCGTAAAAGCTGCTGGCCGCATAGGCCGACACGTCGTCCGCCTGTCCGAATTCACCCGCCAGATACTGCTTGACAAGCGCAGACGAAGGATGCGTATAATCCGGAAAGCTGATGCCGCGCGCGGGAACGCCCGCGCGCGCCAGGCGCTCCAGGAGCAGAGCCGCCTGTGTCTGCTTGCCGGCTCCATCCAACCCGTCGATTACAATGAGCCGGCCTTTCATGCGTCGTCCTCCGCCTTTACGCCATGGATGCACGCGATATGTGCGCGCATCCCGCGCGCGTCGCCGCAGCTCATTTTCCCCTCATGACACGCACCTGTGTAGCACGACGGTCCAGCCTTCGAAAACAGCGTCGGCGCCACCCCGCACACAAGTGAAAGCATCTGGTCGGCCACCTCACGGATTTCCCACTGTGCGCGCTTGCAGCAGCGATGTGCAAAAAAATTGAGCAGACTGCGCGCGTTCATCGTGACAATCAGCTTGGTGTCGCAGGCGTTTGGCAGCACAAAACGGGCGTCTTCAATCGCCTGTTTCTCCGCACGGCGCACAGCCGTTTTTTCATCGTCGCCGTCCGCGATAAAAGCAGCCGTATGCCGCGCCTTTAAAAGCGCGGCGATCCGGTCGTAATGCGCCTGTGCGTCGCACATCGCCTCCTCGAAGGCCGCGGCCGCCTGCGGATCGGCCTCAATTTCGGGCGGCATGACGTAATCAAACTGCGCCTCGCGTACATACCGCTGGCTCTGCACGCTGTAGGATGCGATCCTGTGGCGCGTAAGCTGTGCAAGAAAGGCGCGTGAGACGCCCTCAATGCCAAACGTAAAGCTTGCGTGCTCGATTGGGCTTTCGTGACCGATCGAAGCAAGCATCTGTACAAAATCGGCCGCTTTCTCGTCGGTAAGGCTGTCCATTAAATCCGCAAGCGACGCCGGCGAATAACAGAGCTTCGCCGCCGCCGCGATGGTTTTTTCAGGCGCGGGCGTGTGGCTGATCAGCGTAACCCGCAATCTTGCCTTCGGCATTTGACTCTCCTCCTTTTTTCATTTCCAGCCCGGTGAAACCAAAAGACATGCTGCCTTTCAGCTTCACCGGGCGATTATGGTTATTTCCCGTCCGCGCAGGGGCCACTGCGGCCGCCTGCACTGTAGGTCACATCTGGTCGCACTCCGAAAGCTTTGGGGGGAAAAACTGATTGACCGGGAACTTGATTTTCTTAAAGACCTCGCACGGATCGTCCGTTGTGCTGGTGCTTTCCTTGTCGGGCACGCAATAATCATACGCCGGGATCATCATCTGAACGCAGCGTTCCAGTTGGACGATTGTAAAAAGCCCGATGGTGATCAGCACGACTTTCTGCGGCTTGCACACGGTGAAATCGCCGTCGAACTTGGAGCAGATCGACGCCGGAAGCGTCACGCCGCACTCGAACATACGGCCCGGGCCGCATTCCACCAGCTTGGAATCGAGGCACATCGGGTCGACGACATGCACGCTGGCCTTAGGCATATTGGTGTTATCGTGCTCGCAGCAATTGCGCGCGTCTGTGGAGCAGTAAACCTTGACGTTTCCGTCAGACCCGTACAGAATCACTTTCTTGGCGAAAGCAGCAATGCCGACAACCGTCGCAGGCGGGATCGTCGGCGAGGAATACGCGGCGACAGTTACCTTGAAAAAGAATGTGATATCAACCGCATAGAACCCTTTGTTAAACGGAACCGGCTCAACGTCCAAATAAGCGGTAAGGATCTCCACATCCTTGCACTTGACGCTGATTGCGTTATCGATCACCGGCTGCGCGCGGTCGGTGAAGTAGACCTGAAGATCGGTCAGGCAATCCTTGTCGGTACAGGAATCATAAATCCTACCGGCATCTATGCATACTGCTTCCTTAAAGCAGTTCGCCCCGGTAGCGGTAACTGGGGCCGTCTTTTGCTCTGCCATATGAATCCTCCTAGTAATGTTTTGAGCTGTACTCAATACATTTTATGAGCATTCTGTTTATTTGTGCATCAGCAGAGAAAGTTTTCACCGGCACTAACTGCCCGCGGGACGTTTTTTTCTCTTTCAGGCAATGCTCCTTACAACCAATGCTGCCTATCGGCATAAAAAGAGCTATGCGGTCCGATTCCGCAACGCCGTAAACGCAGAACAAATCCAGGATACCACGCTACTATGTTGACAGGAAGAGATCGCCCCGGCCATATGGGATAAAATAAATGCTTTGCATTTATTTTATCATGTCCGCAAGGCGGCATGATAAAATTGGCCATCAGGGCGGCAGCGGGCTGCGCCCGCGTATCGCCCCGGCCATATGGGATAAAATAAATGCTTTGCATTTATTTTATCATGTCCGCAAGGCGGCATGATAAAATTGGCCATCAGGGCGGCAGCGGGCTGCGCCCGCGTATCGCCCCGGCCATATGGGGATAAAATAAATGCTTTGCATTTATTTTATCATGTGTACAAGCATTCGTCAATTTACCAGACTCCGGTAGGCAATCCTTTCGCTTATCGGCCCTGTACCGCCTCTTACGGCTGGCCATACCGCTAAAATACCCATGTGAAAAAGCCGTGCAAAGCACGGCTTTTTCACAATACAAAACGTATTTTGGATAAGCTTTCCACAAATCGGTTTCTAGTCCAATCCGGCAAGTATCCGATATGTACGTTCCAGCAAACGGGTCTTGTACCCGATTTCTGCCGTACGGACATCCAAACGAGCCAACGCAGGGGATGTATAGCGCGCACCGGCCTCAAACAAAGCCTCCATGCGGCTTCTGTTTCTTCTGATCCGTTTCCAGTTCCATTCAATCTGAGAGGCCAACATCCACATTTTAATTTTCGCCATCCGGCAACCCACCTTTCATTCATTCGACAGGATATCATATCTATCAACAAAATAATTATACGCTAAGTAATTGGCGCAATTTGTCGAACAACAGGAGATTACCGTGAATAAACTATGAAGAATCGACGGATTATTCGTTAATTCCTGCGTAATCGCGCGAATTTCGCCATAACCTTCTTTGTTCCGACAGATTCGAAGGCTACTTCGACAAGCTGATCGTTACCCATCGGTGTAACAGACAAAACCATACCGGGACCAAACACCTTATGCACAACCGGGTCGCCAGACTTCCAATCGCATTCGCCCGCCTGTGCGGCCGGCGCATAGCCGACGCCGAGCATCTTGTCCGCCTGCGTCATACGCGGGCGGCGTGGCGGCAGATTTTCCACCATCTGCCGCCGCAGAACTGTCTGGTCCGTCACCTCGCACAACTGCTGCGGCACCTCGCCCAAAAAGCGCGACGGACGGTTTCGCATTGTCTGGCCAAACAGCATTCTCTGCGCCGCTGTCGAAATATAGAGCTGCTTTTTCGCGCGCGTGATCGAGACATATGCAAGTCTGCGTTCCTCCTCGATCTGTTCGGGATTATTCATCGCCTGCATCCCCGGGAAAAGCCCTTCCTCGGCGCCAACCACAAATACATAATCAAATTCAAGCCCCTTAGCGGAGTGCATGGTCATCAATACCACCATATCAGCGGCAGGATCGTAGTTATCCAAATCCGTATAAAGCGATATCTCCTCCAGAAAACCGGATAAGGACGGTTCGTCTGTTTCCTCCTCATAACGGTGCATCGTAGACTTTAATTCCTCGATATTTTCAATACGCGTCTGCCCTTCAAGCCCTTGTGCCTGAAGCATACGCAGATATCCGGTTTCCTCGAGCAGGGTATCCAGCAGTTCATCAAGCGGAACCTTGTCCGCCAAATCAATCAGCTTTTGAATCATTGCGGCAAACGCCATTAAATCCTGCGCCTTACGGCCTAGCGAGGCATACTCATCGGCATGCGCCAGCACATCAAATACGTTTCGCCCCTCGCCCGCCGCAAGCTCCGCGACAGCCGCGATGGTGCTTTCACCGATTTTCCGTTTCGGCTCGTTGATAATGCGGCGGAGGCGCAATGTATCGGTCTGATTGTTAATAACGCTTAAATAAGCGACGACATCCTTTATTTCCTTGCGTTCATAAAATCGCAGCCCACCAATGATTCTGTAGGGAATCGCAGCTTTGGTCAGGCCGCGTTCAATCGCCTGCGATTGGGCGTTCATGCGGTAAAGCACCACATGACCGGCATAGCGCGCGCCGTTTTTGACGTTCTCCTGGATGGTGTCGCAGAGAAAACGCGCCTCCTCGCCCTCATCCGCAGCACGATAAACACGCACCTTACCGCCAGTGTCGTTTTGCGTCCAGAGTGTCTTTCCCTTTCGGGCCGTATTGTGCTCAATAACTGCATTGGCCGCGTCAAGAATCGTACCTGTGCTGCGGTAGTTCTGCTCCAGGCGGAACACACGCGCGCCTGGGAATGTATCCTCAAACTGCAAAATATTCTCAATCGTCGCGCCGCGGAACTTGTAAATGCTCTGATCGTCATCACCGACAACACACAGATTTCCGCTTTCAGAGGCGAGCAGGCGCACCAGCTCAAATTGGGCGTGATTCGTGTCCTGATACTCGTCAACCATCACATAACGATATCGGCGGCGGTATGTCTCGAGCGCGTCCGGATATTGCTGGAATACCCGCACCGTCAGCATGATGATATCGTCAAAATCGACGGCATTGGCGTTTTCAAGCTGACGCTGATACCGCTCATACACCTTGGAGACGACCTGGAGACGATAGTCCTCCCCTACGGTCGCTGCAAAATCAGCCGGTGTACGCAGTTCATCTTTGGCACGTCCGATCTCTGACAGGATAGACCTTGGGGAAAAACGTTTCTCATCCACATTCAGCTCTTTGAGCGCCGCTTTAATCAAGCGTATCGAATCATCTGTATCATAGATTGCAAAACTCCGGCCATATCCGATCCGTTCAATCTCGCGCCGTAAAATCCGCACGCATGCTGAGTGAAAGGTCGATGCATGAACATCCGAAGCCACAGAGCCCAGCATCGCAGCAAGGCGGTCGCGCAGCTCCCCGGCCGCTTTGTTTGTAAAGGTAATGGCAAGAATATTCCATGGCATAACCGTCCGGTTTCGAATCAATGAAAAAGCACGGTCCATATCCCAGCTGTCCCCAGCAGCATATTCCTCTAAAAATGCGACGTCATCTTCATTCAAATGTTCCGGTATATGCGTGCTCGTATATGCGTCGCCGAACTGGATCATATTCGCAATGCGGTTGATAATCACAGTCGTCTTTCCGCTGCCCGCGCCGGCAAGAATCAACACCGGCCCGTCAACCGCATAAACCGCCTGGCGCTGCATTGGATTCATCCGGACAAAAAAATCATCGATAATGCGCCGCCTGACGGATAAAAAACGTTCTGACAATGATCGTTCCATGTCGCTCTCCTCAAGTTTTTTCCTGATAATCAGTTTATTCCAACACCCATTGTACCACAGCGGCAAGCCGGAAAGGACTTGTCTGCCGCTGTGCGGCAGTAAAACCGGCAACGCCGGTTTTGGCTGTGGCGGAGTATGCGCAGTCCGCTGCTTTGCAGCGGTTTCCGCCGAATGGCGGCTACAAACAGCAAAGCTGTTTGCCCTGCGCATATTGTACCACACTTTGCGCTGCCTGTGAACGAAAAAAGGACGGCCCCTCAGGCCGTCCTTTTGTTTACCTTGATCGGATCGCCATTTTAGACAAGCGGTTTGAGGATCGCCAGCAGAACGCCGGCGGCCACAGCCGAACCGATAACGCCAGAAACGTTCGGTCCCATGGCGTGCATCAACAGGAAGTTCGTGGGGTTCTCCTTCTGGCCAACCTTCTGCGAAACACGCGCGGCCATCGGAACGGCGGAAACGCCCGCGGAACCGATCAGCGGATTGATTTTGCCGCCAGTGACCAAGCACATCAGATCACCGAGCAGCACACCGCCGGCGGTGCCGATGGCGAAAGCGCACAGGCCAAGGGCTATGATCTTCAATGTCTGCGGCGTCAGGAAACGTTCCGCGCTGGCAGTCGCGCCAACCGTGGTGCCGAGGAAAATCGTAACGATATTCATCAGCTCGTTCTGCGCCGTTTTGCTCAGACGGTCAGCGACGCCGGACTCGCGGAACAGGTTGCCAAGCATCAGCATACCGATCAGCGGGGCCGTATCAGGAACGAGGAAGGAAACAATAACCGCAACAAGGATTGGGAACACGATGCGCTCCAGCTTGGAAACCGGACGCAGCTGCTCCATTCTGATCGCACGCATTTTCTTGGTGGTCAGCAGCTTCATAATCGGCGGCTGAATAATCGGCACCAGCGCCATATAGGAATATGCCGCGATCGCAACCGAACCAAGCAGATGCGGGGCAAGCTGTGTCGTTGTAAAGATCGCTGTCGGGCCGTCAGCGCCGCCGATGATACCGATCGAGCCAGCTTCTGGGCCTGTAAAACCGAGCAGCAATGCTCCAAAGAAAGCAATAAAAATACCAACCTGCGCCGCAGCGCCCATCACGAAGCTCTTGGGATTGGCGATCAACGGGCCGAAGTCGGTCATACAACCGACGCCGAGGAAGATCAACGGCGGATAGATTCCGAGCTTGACGCCCAGATACAGATAGTCAAGCAGGCCGCCGCCGTTTCCGAGCTGCTCCCACAGGATATGCCCTGTATCGTTGATGAAGATCTCGGGATGGTACAGGCCGGCCATCGGCAGGTTTGTCAAAAGCATACCAAACGCGATTGGCAGCAGAAGCAACGGCTCGAAGCCGCGGCCAATCGCAAGATACAGAAGCACAAATGAAACAAAAATCATCAGCGCCTGACCGCCGGTCAGGTTTAAAAAGCCTGAACCATTGATCAGCTTTTGAACTGAATCCAGAAAAATTTCAAGCATGTTGTCAGCCCTTTCGTTTAAAATGCGGTTTTTCGTCCGTACATGCCATTACCGCCCGCACAGGCAGCGTTACCGTTTAAAACGGCTGCGTGTTCTGGGCAAGTCCTGCCTGCGACCACACCGTACGTTCGGCGCGGCGGATGCTACGCACGACAAATCCGCTCTCCGGGGCGGGACCTTCCACAGCCGGGACAGGGATTGCCGGAGAATCGATCATCGCGGCAATCGCAGCCGTGATCACCGCTACAATCTCTTCCCCAATCCCATCTTCAACCGCCATAACCGGCTGCTGTACCACAGGCGCCGGCGGCGCGGACGGCGCGGCTGCCCGGGCGGCAGGCGCCTGCGCAGACGCCTGCTGGGGCGCCACTTTCGGCGGTTCCTTTGGCGCTGGCGGCGCTGGCTGAACCGGCTTCTGCGGCTGGTTTTTCTGCGAGATCGCCGTGAAAATCTTACCCATGATGGCCACAATGAACCATAAAAGGAGCAAGGTCGTGAACACGACGACGAGTCCGGTGATGATAACCGCACCCGCAAGGGTCATATTTTCCATAATAATTCTCCTTGCTAATTTATTTTTAATGTTTATTAACTACAATTCAATTGCTCTCCCCAAAAAATCGAAACTAGAATTTATTATACTATATCTTGTGGTGATATGCAATTGCTTTTCCAAAAAATTTTGAAAAAATTTTAACAAACTTTGGCCTGTTCATTTCCACGTACACAATTTAGACATAAAAAGCGCCGCCCGTTCCGGCGGCGCTTTATGAACTTTTACCAATCGAATTACGCAAGCGTTTTCATGTAGCGTCCGTATGCTTCGCGCAGCTCCTGCGCCGTCTGTTCCGGGCAGGTCGGATTGCAGTGCGCCCAAACGCCGGTTTCCGACGAGGCGTTGTATTTAATTTTGTCCGCGCTGCGCATCGGCGGGAAAAATTCAATGTGGAAGTGATAGCTATCGTGAACATCCGGCCCATTGACCGGCGCGTTGTGCATACACATCATATACGGGAACTTATAATCAAAAAGGCTGTCGAGCATACCTACCGTGTGCTTAATCGTCACAGCCAGTGCGCGACGCTCCTCCTGTGTGAGCTCGTTCAGATTGCTTTTGTGTGAATTGGCGAAGATATACACACCATACGGATATTCCGTAAAGAACGGCAAAAACACAGTGAAGTGCTCATTGGAAAAGATGACGCGCTTTTGAAAATCAAGCTCCGCTTTCAGCATATCGCAGAACAGGCAGCGGCCCTTTTCCTCAAAATAGTCCTTGGCGGACGCAAGCTCCAGCTCGATCTTTTTCGGCACAAAGGAGTATCCGTAAATCTGGCCGTGCGGATGCGGCATCGTGACGCCAACCGCTTCGCCGCGGTTTTCAAAGATAAACACATATTTGATCTGTTCATCCTGCCGCAGCGCGTCGAACCGCTCGCACCACAGATCGACCAGCTTCTCCATGTGGTCGTCTGAAAGCTCCGGCACAGTCGTCGTATGGCCGGGCGAATAAAGAATCACTTCGCATTTGCCGTATGCGGGCGCTGTTTTAAAGAAATCGTTGGCCACATCGTCAGGTGCGGGCGGGTCCTGGCTCAACGCCGGAAAATCGTTGTCATATTTATAGACGTCATAATGCTCGGGCACCTTGCCGGAGCCAGGACAGAACGGACACCAGTCCTTGGGCATCTGCGGCCGCGCCTGCCGGTGCGACGCGATCATGACCCAATCCTGTGTAAGTGGATGCCATCTCAATTCTGCCATTGTTGATTCCTCCTGTTTATCAGTTCCTGTTATGCTCCAAGTTCCGGTGTGATCTCAACGCCGCCCACTGGACGGATCGAAAGCACGTGGCAGCTTCCCGCCCCAAAGACAGCCTCCATTTTTTCCCGGTACATCCCAAGCAGACCATCTGGCACGAAACTCTGTATGGTGCCGGCGAAGCCCCCGCCATGGACGCGCCACGCGCCGTGTCCCGCAAGCAGGTGCTCGCTCATGGCCAACGCGAGCGAAAGCCCCTGCTCATCCGGATTTTTGCAGGTATAGACGTTTTGCAGATACATAAACGATGAGCGTCCGCTTTCAATAACAAGCGCCTTGAACGTCTCAAAATCACCGGCGCGCAGCGCCGCGACCTGACGCGGCACACGCGCGTCGTCGCCATAGAAATGGAAAGCGCGCAGCAGCGCGCGGTCGGTGCATTTGCCGCGCAGCGAAGCAACGCGCTCGTAAAATATCTCCGGCGCGATATCCCGCAGCACTTCTTTGCCGAGCGCCTGGGCGACGGAACACATCTCAACGGGCGCCGACGCATAATCGCCGGTCAGGTCGGCGTGATTGCCGCCCGTATCAACGATGCAGAGCTTGTAACCGGAATGCGCAAAATCGAAATCAACCTTTTCGACGACCGGCTGTTTCGGGTCGGCGAAATCGATCGTAATGAACCCGCCAACCGAACAGGCCATCTGATCCATCAGGCCGCTCGGCTTACCGAAATAAACGTTCTCGGCATACTGCCCGATCTGCGCGATCTGCACGGCATCGACCGAACCGTCCGCATACAGGCAGCCAAGCATTGTTCCAACGATCGTTTCAAACGCAGCCGACGACGACAGCCCCGAGCCTTTGAGCACGTTTGAAGTCGTATAGGCGTCAAATCCGGCGACCGGATGGCCCATCGCGGTAAGCCGGGCCGCCACGCCCCGGATCAACGCGGCGGCTGTGTTGCGCTCGTCATCGCGCGCCGACAGATTCGACAGGTCAACCACATCCATTGGGAAGCCCTCCGACTTGATGCGGATGATCCGATCATTGTTCTTGGACGCCACCGCGATCACATCGAGGTTGACGCCCGCCGCCAGAACACGCCCGTGCTGATGATCCGTGTGGTTCCCACCCACCTCGGTGCGTCCCGGCGCGCTGAACAAGCGGATCTCACGGCCCGCGCCAAACAACGTTTCAAACTGAAGCGCCGCATTTTTATAGCGCGCACGCTGCTCCTGCGCCTTTTCGCTATAAAGATAGCTGAACACCCCGTCGAATGCGCCGCTATCAATCCTTGTAATCGTCTCGATCGTATCCATCTGTTGACCTCCCATCTTTTGAATGCGTCTGCCGGATGCCACGTCCCAAAATTTCCTGTTTCCTATAGCTTAACGCAAAGGTGGCCTTATTACAACAGAAAAAACAATCATTTTTATGGATTTTTGTTGCGCCGGCGCATAGATTTCTGGTATGATGTCAATAGACATCCATGATAGCGGGAGGGCGTGAACATGGCGTCTGGGATTTTCAAACATTCCTATAAAACAAAAACGCGCGAAAGCCTGCCGATTGCAATCTATAACGCCGGAGCGCAGCGATGCGAGCCGTTGTATGCCTGGGGTCCGGGCCTGCGCGACCATTTTCTGGTTCACCATGTGATCGCCGGGCGCGGCATTTACACGGCCGACGGCGTTACACATGAAGTAGAGGCCGGCGATACCTTTATCGTCTATCCGTCTGTCGTCGTTACTTACCGTGCCGACGCGGCCGATCCATGGGAATACTGCTGGGCCGGCTTCAACGGTGCGGAAGCGCGTCTGATGATCGCGCAGACGCCCTTTACACGCGAACGGCCTGTCGTCCGGTTTGAACAGCCCGATGAAATCCGCGAAGCCATTGCCGATATTTACCGTGCGTCGGGAACCACGCGTTCAAGCGAGCTGCGCGCAATCGGAATGCTCTACATCTTTCTGGCTCTGCTTACCGAGCAGGCCGGCGCACCCGCGCCGGCCGCGGGACTGTCGCTGGAGTATGTCGAAAGTGCCATCCGGTTTATCGCGCATAACTATTCCGGACATATCGACATCGAAGCGGTCGCCGCCTCTGTCGGCATCAGCCGAAGCCATCTGTACCGCGTCTTTATGCAGCATATTGGCACGCCGCCCAACGAGTACCTTGCAAAATTCCGTATTTCACAGGCGTGCGAGCTGCTTGGCCATTCCTCGCTGCCTATTTCAGCGGTTGCCGCTTCCGTCGGCTACGAAGACCCGCTGTATTTTTCACGCGTATTTAAACGAATCACCGGAATGCCGCCGTCAGCCTATATCAAAGCGCACCAGGCTTGGGCTTAATCCTCGGCCCGCTGCACGGGCGTCCGCATCTTTCCGTGGCGCCGTCCGGTGGCTGCATTCCAAACGCAAGGAGGCTTTTCCATGGAAACAGATATCGCGAATGCGCTCGAAACAAATTCAACCGCCGCTGAATTCCAAAACGCGGTCGACACCATCGCACAGATGCCGTCAGACACGCGGTTGCACTATCTTCTTGGAAAATTGTTGGATCTGCTGCCCAAGCTCTTGACGGCCGCACTGATTCTTCTGGTCGGCATCATCCTTGTGCGCTGGGCCGCAAAATTTGCGCGCAATTTGCTCAAACATTCGCGCCTGGATATAACGCTGCATAATTTCATCGTTTCAATCCTCAGCGCACTGCTCTATATCCTGTTGGCCATCATCGTTGTAACTGTGCTTGTGCCTTCAGCCGCCGGGTCGCTGATCACCATGTTCGGTGTATTTGGCTTGGCTATTTCGCTGGCTGTCAAGGATTCGCTCGCCAATTTAGCAGGCGGCATGTCGGTCCTGTTCACAAAGCCGTTCGCGCTTGGCGATTATGTCAATATCAACGGCAATGAGGGAACCGTTCAGGAAATCCGTCTCAACTATACAGTGATCAGAACAGTAGACAATAAGTTGGTGCACGTTCCAAACGGCGATGTTGCCAAGGCGGAGATCACAAACTTTACCGCGCAGGAGACGCGCAGGCTCGACCTTGTATTTTCAATTGGTTATGACGATGATTTTGAACAGGCCAAGAAAATCATTTGTGAAATTGTGTATGACAATCCACTGGCGCACAGCGACCCTGAGCCAATCGTCCGGATGGTGGAGCACGGCGATTCGGCCATCCGGATCGGGTGCCGTGTCTGGGTGGATACAGCCGACTACTGGACGCTGAATTATGATTTGCTTGAGGAGGTCAAGCGGCGTTTTGACGCCGCCGGAATTCATATTCCATATAATCAGCTGGAAGTTTCGATCCGCCGCGATCTGTAGCCTTTCACTCCGGCCGCGTCAGCCGCAAATGCATGGGCGCGCAAAGCGTCCGTTTTTAAAAAAAGGCCCGGGATTATCCCGGGCCTTTTTTCTGCGCCTCCATTACCGGAAACTCGGAACTGAATCCGGCCAGCCGCAGAGGAAATAATAAGGGCAATTTGAAGCCGTGCTAGCATCCAATTTGTCCCCTTCTGATTATACATCCAAACAGTTTAAATTTCAATTTAAATATTAAATTAAAATTTAATTGTATATATGGTTTATAATCTTGTCTATAATCTAGTCAGGTGATGTTCATGTTTCAAATTGAAAAGCCAGAAAAAGTCAATCGCACCATTTTTATCCCCAAAAGTCTTTTAGAACGGATTACAAAGCTTTCTCAGGAAAAGGATGTCTCTGTCAATCAGATCATTATTCAGTGTTGTGAATATGCGCTTTCGCATATGGAGGATTCCAGCGTGGAGTCGAAAAAATGAGCCGAGCTCCATCGCTCCGGCTCATTTTTTTGTCAAACTGTATTCTGTTCAAAACGGCGGCGGCACGCGTCGATCTGCGTTTGCTGTACAGGTTCCGACGTATACCAGCCGCGTTTGAGCATTTCATCAAATATCTCGTGTTGAATTTGATGTTCCTCATTCAGAATCGTCATCAGCTCCCCCATAACAGCGGGGGAGGCGCATTCATTTGCGTAAAGGTTGTATCCATGCGCTGCAAACTTCTGGCTTGCCAGCGCATCCTCCATCATCTCGCGGTCGCCGAATGGAATCTGCCGCATACTCACTTGCCGCCTCCCTGCCCAAGCTGCGTAAGCAGCCGGTTGTAATGATTCTGATGGCGCGCAGAATTGTTTTCAAACTGCGTGCGCAGCTGCGGATCGGACGCCATATGCGCATACATGGTGAATTTTTTGATCAGTGTTTGTTCAACGCCAAGCTGATCCTCAATTGCGGCCAGCTCCTTGGCGGTTAGCGGCATATGAAAAACCTCCCTGAATTGGTATCGCTAAAAGTATGCCAATTCAGGGAGGTTTTTATGCGGCTGCTATAACCGCTCGCTGATTCAGAACCTTGTATTCAGTTTTTGTGCGGCGACGATGTGATAAAGCCACCGACCAGCTGGCTAATGTATTCAAACGACCGGCCTGTACCGATCGCAACGCATTCCACCGGATTCTCGGCCAGTCCAACCGGCATCTTCAGCTTGGCGCTCATGTGCTTGTCAAGCCCATGCAGCATTGCGCCGCCGCCGGTCATCACCATACCGTTTTCATAGATATCGCCGACAAGCTCCGGCGGCGTCCGCTCCACAACGGAATGGACCGCTGCGCGGATCTCCTCCACAAGCTCCAGCATCACCGGATACAATTCCGTGCGCGACAGCTCCACGCGTGTGGGCAGGCCCGTCGCCAGATGACGTCCCTTGATTTCATAGGTCAGGTTTTCCGCGTCCGGATCAATGCTCGCAATCGCAATCTTCACCCGTTCAGCCATACGTTCGCCGATCAGGACGTTATATTTACCGCGCACATAGCGGATGATTGCAGCATTAAACTTATCGCCGGCCAGCTTGATTGAATTTTTACAAACAATTCCGTTGAGCGACAGCACCGCAATGTCGCTGGTACCGCCGCCAATATCGAGGATCAAATTGCCGTTCGGCTTTGAAATATCGATTCCTGCGCCGATCGCGGCTGCCACCGGCTCCTCGATCAAATACACGCTGCGCGCGCCGGCCGCGCCGGCCGCGTCAACGGCGGCGTTCGCCTCCACCCCTGTAATCAACGACGGGATGCACAACGCAACACGCGGCTTGACCACATTGCTTGGACACGCCTTCTTCATAAAATACTTAATCATGGCTTCCGTCATCTTATAATCGGAAATGACGCCGTCGCAAAGCGGTCGGATCGCCGTAATACGCGCGGGTGTCTTTCCGATCATTTCATACGCCTCCGCGCCTACGCTGAGCGTTTCGCCTGTTTTTGTATTGACCGCGACGACCGACGGCTCGCGCAGCACAATCCCTTGCGAGCCATTGTAAACAAGCACCGTCGAGGTGCCAAGATCAATTCCAATATCAATCGAACTCATGTTCAGTCCTCCCGTCATGTTTTGCTCCGGCATTTTTTGTCCACGATGAACAGCGTCACATCCCAAAAGATAAACTGATAAACCTGCCATAAGACGGTATAATCGGCCATCGGGGCAGAAGTGGCCCGCGCCCGCGCATCGCCCTGGCCATAAAGTTGTACAATAACCGCTTTGCGGCTGCTAAAACGGCAAAGACAGTTTTGGCTGCGATATACCATGCGCAGTCCGCTGCTTTGCAGCGGTTGACGCCGGATGGCGGCCGCAAACGGCAAAGCCGTTTCTCCTGCGCATATTATACTGTATTTTTCCCCTTTTTTCAACTTTCAACGCTGTATTTGGCCTCCCTTATGTATGCGCGGCGTCGTCATCGCTGTGACCACATAAACGGATCGCGCACCGCGTTCAAGCAGCAGCGCGGCGCAGCGTCGTACAGTCGCACCGCTCGTCAGCACATCGTCAACAAGCAAAACCGTCCCGTTGGCAATGCGTTTGCCTTTACAGGCTACAAACGCCTGGCGGGCATTCGCTTCACGCGCATCAAAACCCTTCTGCTCCATCTGTGCGCCGCCCAATCCCGTATGCGTGATGAATCCATCAGCTACAGGCAACCCGAGCCGTTTGGCGAGCGCCCGCGCCAACAGCTCCGTCTGGCAATAACCGCGCTGACGGCGCTTTTTCGGATGCATCGGCACATACGTCACAAAATCAAACGGCACATCCGCGAAGTCGGCGCGCACACGCCGCTCCATCAGCGCAGCTAAAAATGGGGCGTAATACAACCGGCCGTCGTATTTAAAGCGGTACATTCCTTCCCGCGCGCTGCCAATATAAAGAAGCGGCGCCGTCGCGCCGGCATAAAACGAATCACATCGCCCGCAGATACAGTCGGCCGCAGGTTTTCCACAATGTGTACAGAGCACGCCCGCATATGGCGGCGCACATTCGCTGCATAACCAGCCCATTCCCGCAAGCACCCGGCCGCACAGAAAGCATTTATGTGGAAACAGCAGCGTCAGCGCCCGCTCCCAAAATACGCTAGCCACCACACACCTCGTCAAGCAGATAACGCAGATTTGCATACCGGCGCGAACGTTTGTGGTTGTCCACCATCGTTTTAACGGCCGATGCGGCGCCAAGGATGATCAGCAGCTTTTTTGCACGGGTAATCGCGGTATAAAGCAGGCTTCGGTAATACATCCGGCTTTTTCCCTCCATCAGCGGCAGGATCACCGCATCGTATTCATTGCCCTGGCTTTTATGAACCGTGATTGCATAGGCCAGCTCCAGTTCGTTGGCCATATCAAATGAATATTCCGCCAGGCGGTCTTCATCGAACCGAACGACGATCGTCGCGCTTGGCCGGTTAATCAAATCAATCACGCCGATGTCCCCGTTAAAGACACCCATACCGTCCTCTCCGCCGTCCTTCTGCCACACCAGATCATAGTTATTCCGGATCTGCATCACCTTGTCTCCTTCCCGGAACGTAACCGGTCCAGAGGTGTATTCCTTTTTGCTGGGGTCCGGCGGATTGACTGCATTTTGCAGCACGCGGTTTAGCTCTGTCGTACCAGCCGCGCCGACGCGCGTCGGCGCGATCACCTGAATGTCCCACATTGGCGAAAAGCCATACCGCTTGGGCAAACGCCGCGCGCACAAATCCGCCGCTGTCGTGCAGGCATGCGCCGCCGAGGCGTCCGGTAAAAAGAAAAAGTCGTTGTCACGCGCGTCAAGCCGCGGATATTCCCCCGCGACAACGGCATGCGCATTTGTTACAATCAGGCTTTTTGCTGCCTGACGGAAGATCTCCGTCAGATGCACAACCGGCAGATGGCCGCCTGCAATCAGATCGCCCAGAATATTGCCCGCGCCAACTGACGGAAGCTGATCCGGATCGCCGACAAGGATCAGCCTACAGGAAAATTTCAGCGCGCGCAGCAGTGATTCAAACAACAGCGTATCCATCATCGACGTCTCATCGATGATGACTGCGTCAAACGGCAGCGGATTTTTCTCATTCCGCTTGAATTTCATCAAGCCCGAGCCATCGGCGAAATCGACTTCCAACAGGCGATGGATTGTTTTTGATTCCGCACCTGTCAATTCCGACATGCGCTTGGCTGCGCGTCCGGTCGGAGCAGCCAGCGCCACCTTTTCCCCCATCTGTCCGAGCAATCGGATGATCGCCGAGATGGCCGTCGTTTTGCCAGTACCGGGTCCGCCGGTCAGGATCATCAGCGGCGATGT
Source organism: Anaerotruncus colihominis (assembly GCF_010206195.1). Taxonomy (GTDB): domain Bacteria; phylum Bacillota; class Clostridia; order Oscillospirales; family Ruminococcaceae; genus Anaerotruncus; species Anaerotruncus colihominis_A. The sequence goes on from NZ_VIQT01000010.1 coordinate 384,452, forward strand.
GACCGCTGTAACAATCGCCGCGCGCTGGAACTCTGCATACACAATACCACTTTCGCATTCCAACCGGCTAAGAATCTCCTCCGTATCCGGCGCGCGCTCCGCGGAGCCGTTGGAGAGCATCAGCGACAACCGGTTGACGATGCAGCATTCCGCCTCATAATAGCGCGGCAGGTATAGAAAGCTGCGATCCTTTACAGCCAACCGCACAAGCTCGCCGCGCGCAATCAGCTCCTCCAACGCATCCGAAACATGATAGGTATCCGTCTCTACAAGCAGCGCGGCTGTCTCCAGCAGCTTTTCCTCCGGCAGACAGGTATGCCCGTTGTTCGATACATTGTGACGCAGCACATGCAGCAGACCCGCGGAAATCCGTTCGTAGCTGTCCGGCGCCAGACCGTTTCGCTCAGCGGCCGCGTCAGCCAGCTCAAACGGGACGCCGATCTCCTCAATACAGAGCGCATAAGGATTTTCCGACACAACCTCCTGTGCCGCAGCCCCATATTTTTTCCATGTTTTAATGGCATATGGCGCAGGGATTCCCAATTTTTCAAGATTTAGCATTACAGATCGGATTCCAAACAACTTTTTATACTCATTGGAAATTTGCTCCGCTTTTTTAGGCGAAATTCCCTGCACCTCAGCGAGCTTTGCCGGATTTTGTTCCATCACTGTGAGCGTGTCATCGCCAAAGGCCCGGACCAATCTGCGTGCAATGGCCGGCCCGACGCCCTTAACAGCGCCCGACGACAGGTAGCTTGCAATCGCGGAGGCAGTCGCCGGCATCAGGCGCTCATATGCTTCTGCGCGCAACTGCATACCGTATTTAGCATGTGTTGTATAGGCTCCGGTTACAATCAATGTTTCGCCAACCACGATATCCGAAAATTCGCCAACCACTGTCAAAAGCTCCGCTTCTGTTGACAGCTCCAGTACAGTAAATCCATTTTCTTCGTTGCGGTAAACAATCGTCTCCACGCCGCCTTCCACCCTGTAACGCTCGCCGGCCTCCAAAATGTCCGTTCCTCCCCGCTCTGTTCTGCTTTGTTCCATTATAATACAGATTTCGCGGATTGTAAACGCACCTGCGAAGGATACGTCCTGTGCTGTTTGTTCCGCGAAATCCTTTTGGAAAAAAGGCCAAAAAGCAAAGCGCTTGCAAAATCCACGCCGGCTGCATAGCGTCTGTCGTGGATTTTGCCGGGGACAGGCGGCGTGCCTGAGCAGGCTCTTGCGGCGGCGCGCGCGACCCGTGCGCGGGCCACTCACCGCCGGGCGCTGCGCTTGCCCGGCCGGCTGGCGCGCGCGACCCGTGCGCGGGTCGCTCACCGTCGGCCGCTGCGCTTGCCCGGCCGGCTGGCGCGCGCAACCCGTGCGCGGGTCGCTCACCGTCGGCCGCTGCGCTTGCCCGGCCGGCTGGCGCGCGCGACCCGTGCGCGGGTCGCTCACCGTCGGCCGCTGCGCTTGCCCGGCCGGCTATTCGGGGCTTTCCGGCGGCTATAGCCGCCGGGCGCGGACAAGCCGCGGCAGCGCCCCTCAGCGCGCCTCACAAGGGGAGGGTCGAGCGACGCCTCCCCTTATGTTATCCCCACCTCTGCTTGGCGCGATCATATTGGGCGCACGCCAGTACGTCCGGCGGAAGGGGCGGGCCGCCCCTATCCCATGGACCCAGCCCCGGGGCAGGTGCGGCCTGTATAAATGCCGGAACCTGCCCCACTGTTCGCGGCGCAGCCGACTAAAGTTTTTTGCCAAGCTTTTTTTCAAAAAGGCCGGAAAGTTTTTTGCCGAAGCTTTTTTTCGAAAAAGCAGGAGCGCAGGCGGGCGTCAAGCTCGGATGGGGAGCGGACAAAGGCCGCACCGGCGCTTTTGGCCAGCGCCGCGCAGTCCCGCACACCTGCTTCATCAAGCCCAACATCATAAAGAATAAACGATTCACGGCTTGGATTCGACTCCCACTGCAAACAGGCGTAAAACAGCGACATCTGATCGCCTGCATGCTCGCCGCCGACCGGCACAATTTTGTAAACACGATTGCCTTTACAGCTTAGACGTACCGCAATCCAGGCCGCCGTATGTACAAACCCGATACAAGCCAGCGCCACAAATAGGAACCAACAAACTGTGTCGATCATAAAAAATCACCTCGAAACCATCGTATGTTCCGAGGTGATTTTGTGTTCATCAAAATTGACGGTTATTCCTTAACAGCCGCTAAAATCGCATCAATTTTATCTGTTTTTTCCCAGTTTACGCCAAGCTCCTCGCGGCCCATATGGCCGTAGGCTGCGAGCTGCCGGTAAATCGGCCGGCGCAAGTCCAGAGAACGGATAATGACCGCGGGACGCAGGTCAAATACCTTGTTGACCGCCTCGGCAAGCTTTTCATCGCTGACTGCGCCGGTACCAAACGTATTGACGTTGACCGAAACCGGACGCGCTACGCCGATTGCATAGGCGAGCTGCACTTCGCAGCGGCGCGCGAGCTTCGCGGCGACAATATTTTTAGCAACCCACCGCGCCGCATAAGCAGCCGAACGGTCTACCTTCGTGGGATCCTTTCCCGAAAATGCGCCGCCGCCGTGGCGCCCGAACCCGCCATATGTATCGACGATGATCTTGCGTCCAGTCAGCCCGGAATCCCCCTGCGGGCCGCCAATGACGAAACGTCCCGTCGGATTGACATAAATCTTTGTATCAGTATCCATCAGCCCCGCGGGAATCGTGGGCTTGATCACATGCTCGATCACATCGGCGCGGATTTGCTCCAATGAAACCTCCGGCGCATGCTGATTTGAAATAACAACCGCATTGATGCGCACCGGCTTATCGTCAACATATTCAACCGTAACCTGCGTTTTTCCATCGGGACGCAGATAAGCAAGCGTACCGTCGCGGCGCACCTGAGAAAGGCGTTTGGCCAGTTTGTGCGCCAAAGAAACAGGCATCGGCATCAGCTCCGGCGTCTCATCCGCCGCATAACCAAACATCATCCCCTGATCGCCCGCGCCGGTCGTATCGGCTTCATCAGACGTGCCCTCGCGCTGTTCGAGCGCCTGATCGACTCCCTGCGCGATATCGCCGGACTGCTCGTCAATGCTTGTGAGCACGGCGCAGGTTTGGGAATCAAATCCATATTTTGCGCGGTCATATCCAATCTCCTTGATAACGCTGCGCGCAAGCGCCGGGATATCAACGTAACAGGATGTTGATATCTCGCCCATAATCATCACCATGCCTGTGGTAACGGCCGTTTCACACGCCACACGCGCGCCTGGATCCTTGGCGATGATCGCGTCAAGCACCGCATCTGAAATCTGATCGCAGATTTTATCGGGATGCCCTTCGGTCACGGACTCCGATGTAAACAAATACTTTGTCATTTATAATGCTCTCCTTTCTATCGTGACGGCCCTCCCTGGCCTGGTCAATCAACTTAACAGCGCCAATACCCCGTCGCCAATGGCGTTGGCTGTGCGATAAATTCCCTGCCGGGAAGTCATGCTGTCATATTCGGCCGGATTTGTCACAAATCCCATTTCCACCAGCACCGACGGCGCAAAGGTATTGAGCGTCACACGAAAATTTGACTGTTTCGGTCCGCGGTTGGTTCGCGACGTATATCCGGACAGATTGGCGGACAGCGTTGTTGCAAGTGCTTTTGCGATGCTCTCATAGTAATAAACCTCTGTGCCGCCGATCTTGTTCATATCCTGGGAGTAGTTCAGGCTGTTGCAGTGCAGGGAAATAAACAAATCCGCCTCATAGGCGCGCGTCAGATCCATACGATCATTCATGGATACGTCGCTGTCATCCGTGCGGCACATGACTACATGCGCACCCAGGGACTCCAGGCGTTTTTGCACTGCAATCGCTGAAGCTAGCGTGATATCCTTTTCCATCGCGCCGTCCGTGCCCGGAATTCCAATTGCCCCCGGATCGGTTCCGCCATGGCCGGCATCCACCGCGATTGTAACGCCCGCCAAAGGCTGGCCGCCTCCGGAGAGACGCGGCGCATATTTCGCATAGATCAAAGTATTTCCATTTTCATAACTGATGTCATAACCCCACAGCCGGCGCTGACCGCTGAGCATAAACTGCAAAACAGTACTGCCGTCCTCCTCCGACACCTTAACCGAACTGAATAAGCCGCTGTCAGTATATGGCTTGATGGATTTGATTCCTGTCGTATTGTAAAGACGCACAAACAGCTTTTCCTCATCCATATAAGCGCGGAACATCGGATTAGCCGTCCCACTCAGCGTATATGTCTCGCCCTTTTCTGAGACATCAATCGTGACATCGGACACCTTGTTTTTTAAAGAAACGCTGCCAGTGAGCGGGCGCACCGACGAACGCGGAATCCATCCGCCGGTTGAAAGCCTGTAAAGGTTTCCTTTTATTTCCGCGACCAAATCGGCGCCGCCGCCGCGCGGCGATTCAATAAAGGCGCTCAAATTCTCATCCAGATAGAGACTCGCGGCCGTATTCTTGACCTGGACCACAAGACGGCCGTCGCCGTTGATAAACACGCTGCCCTCGGAGGTGGCAGACGCCGTTTTGCCATTGTACTGCATTGTATAAGTGACAGGCCCAAGTTCCTCCGTCCCATTGGCGGAGGGTGCGGTTAACCGCGCGGAAAACGTGGCGGGAACACCCTCTCGGGCTGTAGCCACCGCCTGATTGAGCGTAACCGTACGGCCGCCAAGTCTGGCTGTCACCGATGCGCCGGATGGCGCGACACACGATAAAGTAATCTGGTCGCCCGAATAGGCCGCGCAGTCGTAGTCAGGCGCTGGCGAACGGACGTCGCCGATCGTTGCAACCGCGTCAACGCCCTTTGTAATTTCAACAGCAGCCGAAGCGCCGCCCTGACGGAACACAAATGTATTCACACCCTCGTCAATCGAAACAAGCACACCAAAGCTGCCGCCAGCACCGCGAACTGCAACGGATTCGCCGTTCATTGTCAACGGCTGATCCGGGTCGGAGTTGCCTGTAATAAAATAACTGGAAGCCGATGTCGTCAGATCGTCCGCAGGCCGTGTGATCTTCAATTGTCCTCCAGTCTGTAAATTGACGTGACCTGTAATATAATCAAAATCGTTATAACTATCCGCCGCCCACGCCGCCGGCGCAAGACCAAGGCAAATACAGGCTGCCATGGAACAGCTAAGAAGCTTTTTGCCAAATGAATGATACCGCATAGAAAACCTCCTTCAAAACCTTCATTGTAGCGCATCCGCCAACGGTCGGACATACGCTATTTACGCAGTGCAAATAAATCGACAGATTCCTGCGTTCGGCGACAAAAAAACGCCCGGTTGACCGCCGGGCGTTTTTATACATCCTCATCTCTCGGTCATACCGCTGGATTTGGCACCTTGCAATGCAGGTTGCCGGGCTTCACAGGGCCAGTCCCTCCGCCGCTCTTTATAAGGTAGAAGCATATTCATTTTTAAATCCTGACCCTATTCTACACGATACGCACGGCTTTGTCAAGCGTCACACCGTCTGAATCTCAATCCGGACAAGGCGCGCCACAGGTTTATAAACCAAGTAGGTGATAACGGCGTTGATGCCTGCCTTGACAAGATTGAAGGGTACAATTACCGGAAGCAGCATCGGGATCACAGCGTCAATAGGGGTCCCCATAAAGATCGGCGTGAAAATCAAGTTACAGCCGACCATGACAGCCGTCATCGCAAGCACGCCCATAATCAAAGCCACGGCCGCACCGCCGCGTGTGTGACGGCGGCGATAGATCGTTCCTGCCAACAGCGCAAAGGTGCCGGTCGCCAAAAAATGCATCACAATACCGATCCACCCTGAACCTGCGCTGACGGTCGTCCCCTGAATAATCGCTACAACCGCAGTCAAACCAAGCCCCGCTGCCGGACCAAACAGGAACGTTCCGATGAAAATCGGGATATCGGCGGGATCATATTCCATCCATGGCGCCGCCGGCAACAACGGGAAATGGACAAACGCTACCAGCACAATCGAGATCGCGGTAAGCATAGCCATCGTGGTGAGTTTACGTGTCGTTTCGGTTACTTTCATATGTGACCCTCCAAGATTATGTTGGAGTCTGTCGGGGAAAATGAAAACACCCCTGCGCGCAGCGCAAGGGCGTGGGCATATCGACGGAAATCCGCGGATACATGCCGTTTCTTTCATCCGGACTATTACCGTTGGTATGGGAATTGCACCCATTCAGCCGGCTTACGCCGGGTCGCGGACTTTACCGCCAGTGAGGACTTGCACCTCGCCCTGAAACAGACTATTTTCGTCATTTATTATAGCACGATCCCTATCATTGTCAAGTGTGTTTGATAAAAAATCAATGATGAACGCACAAAAAATGCGCCCCATGCACATGGGGCGCATTTTATTAAAAAACTTATTCGTTGATCTTGGTGACAACGCCCGAACCAACAGTGCGGCCGCCTTCACGAATCGCGAAACGCAGACCTTCCTCGATCGCGATCTCTGTGATCAGTTCAACGTCCATCTCGACGTTGTCGCCCGGCATGCACATCTCGGTGCCTTCCGGCAGCGTGATGACGCCTGTGACATCGGTCGTGCGGAAATAGAACTGCGGACGATAATTGTTGAAGAACGGGGTGTGACGGCCGCCTTCTTCCTTCTTCAGGATATAAACCTGGCCACGGAACTTGGTGTGCGGATGAATGGAGCCGGGCTTGCACAAAACCTGACCGCGCTCGATCTCGGTGCGCTGAATACCACGGAGCAGAGCGCCGATATTGTCGCCCGCCTCAGCGTAATCGAGGATCTTGCGGAACATCTCGATACCGGTAACAACTGTCTTTTTACGCTCCTCGGTCAGACCGATGATCTCAACCTCGTCGCTGGTGCGCAGCTGGCCACGCTCGACACGGCCGGTCGCAACAGTACCGCGTCCGGTGATCGTGAAGACGTCCTCAACCGGCATCAGGAACGGCAGGTCGGATTTGCGCTCCGGAGTCGGGATATAGTTGTCGACAGCATCCATCAGCTCTTTAATGCAATCGTAAGCCGGATCGTCCGGATTGTTGGGGGCCTCGAGCGCCTTGAGTGCGGAACCCTTGATGATCGGAATATCATCGCCCGGGAATTCATACTTGGAGAGCGTCTCGCGGATTTCCATCTCGACAAGCTCGATCATCTCCTCGTCGCCGTCCATCTGATCGACCTTGTTCATGAAAACAACGATCGCAGGAACGCCAACCTGACGGGCCAACAGGATGTGCTCCTTGGTCTGCGCCATCGGGCCGTCGGTACCGGCGATAACCAGGATCGCGCCGTCCATCTGAGCAGCGCCGGTGATCATGTTCTTGATATAGTCGGCATGTCCGGGGCAGTCAACGTGCGCATAGTGGCGCTTGTCAGTCTCATACTCAACGTGCGCGGTGTTGATCGTGATGCCGCGCTCGCGCTCCTCCGGAGCCTTATCGATCATGTCATAAGCCTCGAACTGGGCCTGGCCCTTCAGAGACAGATACTTGGTGATCGCAGCGGTCAGCGTGGTCTTGCCGTGGTCGACGTGTCCGATCGTACCAATGTTTACGTGGGGCTTGGTTCTTTCAAAATGTGCCTTTGCCATCGAAAATGTTCCTCCCTTTAATAAAAACTCTTTGTTTCAGGAAAATAGCTTGCTGGCGCTGAAACGACACGCCTTGTCTATGATTTGTATTCTACCAATTCACAGGAAAAAAAGCAAGCATTATTCGGCTTTTTTGCCGCGTGTGCTCATAATTCCCTCAGCAATCGACTTGGGCACCTCGATATAGTGGCTCGGCTCCATGACATAGCTGCCGCGGCCCTGCGTCTTAGAACGCAGGTCGTTGGAGTAGCCAAACATCTCGGAAAGCGGTACGAACGCCTTGATCTCCTGAGCGCCGAAAACAGCTTCCATGCCCTGGATCTGGCCGCGGCGGCTGTTCAGGTCGCCGATGACGTCGCCCATGTAATCCTCGGGCGTATTGACCGTAACGCGCATGATCGGTTCGAGAATAACCGGATCGGCCTTTGCCATCGCCATCTTGAACGCCATGGACGCGGCGATCTTAAACGCCATTTCAGACGAGTCGACCTCGTGATAGGAGCCATCGTACAAAGTAACCTTGACATCGACAACCGGATAACCGGCCAGAACACCGGCCTGCATCGCGCCCTGAATACCTTGGTCGATCGGACCGATATACTCCTTGGGAATTGCGCCGCCGACGATTGCGTTGACAAACTCATAGCCCTTGCCGCTCTCGTTCGGCTCAATCTTGATCTTGACATGACCGTACTGGCCTTTACCGCCGGACTGACGGGCATACTTGTGATCGACATCAGCCATCTTGCGGATCGTCTCTTTATAGGCGACCTGCGGCTTACCAACATTTGCCTCCACCTTAAACTCGCGCAGCAGGCGGTCGACAATGATCTCCAGATGAAGCTCTCCCATACCGGCAATGATCGTCTGGCCCGTTTCCGCGTCGGTATAGGTGCGGAAGGTCGGATCCTCCTCGGCCAGCTTGCTCAGGCCGATCGCCATCTTCTCCTGGCCGGCTTTCGTCTTGGGCTCAATCGCCAAATCGATAACCGGCTCGGGGAATTCCATGGACTCAAGGATAATCGGATGTTTGGGATCACAGAGCGTATCGCCCGTCGTCGTGTTTTTAAGGCCGACAGCCGCCGCGATATCGCCGCAATAGCATGTTTCAAGATCCTTACGATGGTTGGCGTGCATCTGGAGGATGCGGCCCATACGCTCGGAATTCTGCTTGCTGGAATTGTAAACGGATGTTCCCGCATCGACCATACCGGAATAGACGCGGAAGAAACAGAGCTTGCCCACATACGGGTCAGTCGCGATTTTGAACGCCAGGGCCGCGAACGGCTCCTTATCGCCCGGCTTGCGCTCCTCCTCTTCCTCTGTCTCAGGATTGGTTCCCTTGATGTTCGGAACATCAGTCGGCGCAGGCATGAAATCAACGATCGCGTCGAGCAGCTTCTGCACACCTTTATTCTTGTAGGACGTACCGCAGCAGACCGGAACGATCGTGTTGGCAATCGTGGCCTTGCGGATAGCCGCCTTGATCTCATCGGTAGAGATTTCCTCGCCCGCGAGATACTTCTCCATCAGGGCCTCATCCTGATCGGCCAGGCTCTCCAGCAGCTCCTCGCGGTACTGCTGCGCCTTTTCGAGCATATCCTCCGGGATTTCCTCAACGCGCATGTCCTTTCCGAGGTCGTCATAATAGACGTCGGCTTTCATCTCGATGAGGTCGATGATACCCTTGAAGAATGTTTCAGCGCCGATTGGCAGCTGAATCGGAACCGCGTTACATTTCAGACGCTTGCGCATCATATCAATAACGTGGTAGAAATCCGCGCCCATGATATCCATCTTATTGACGTATCCCATGCGCGGGACATTATATTTGTTGGCCTGGCGCCAAACAGTTTCGGACTGCGGTTCGACGCCGCCCTTGGCGCAGAAAACCGTAACCGAGCCATCGAGCACCTTCAGCGAACGCTCAACCTCAACTGTGAAGTCAACGTGTCCGGGTGTGTCGATGATGTTGATTCGGTGGCCCTTCCAGTAGGCTGTGGTGGCAGCGGACGTGATCGTAATGCCGCGCTCCTGCTCCTGCGCCATCCAGTCCATTGTCGCCGTGCCTTCATGTGTCTCACCGATCTTGTGGTTGATTCCCGTATAATACAGGATACGCTCGGTGGTCGTCGTCTTGCCGGCGTCAATGTGGGCCATTATGCCGATATTGCGTGTCATTTCCAGAGATACATCTCTAGGCATAGTGTCCTCCCTTATTTCTTGCGCTCCGACGCCGGTTCAGCAGCCGCTGACGCCGCCGGTAAAAATCAAGGTCCATAGGTTACGCCGCCGTCAGGCGGCGCGCAGGCGGAAAATTACCACCTGTAATGCGCAAACGCCCTGTTGGCTTCCGCCATCTTGTGGGTATCTTCGCGCTTTTTGACGGCGCCGCCGGTCTGGTTGAGAGAATCCATGATCTCGCCGGCAAGGCGCTCTCTCATGGTCTTTTCACCGCGGTTGCGCGCGTATGTTGTCAGCCAGCGCAGACCAAGCGTCTGCCGCCGCTCCGGGCGTACCTCCATCGGGACCTGATAGGTCGCGCCGCCGACGCGGCGGGCCTTGACCTCGAGGACAGGCATGATGTTCTCCATGGACTGCTGGAACGCTTCAAGCGGGTCCTTACCCGTCTTTTCCTTGACGATATCGAATGCGCCGTATACGATTTTCTGCGCGACGCCCTTTTTGCCGTCATACATGATGTTGTTGATCAGCCGGGTGACGAGCTTCGAATTGTACAGCGGGTCCGGCAAAACGTCGCGTTTTGCAATTTGACCTCTTCTTGGCACTTCGCTTCCCTCCTTCACAATTATAATGAAATCATTGGTACTCGAAAGTGACAAAACTCCCGTTCGCGCCAATCATCGGCCCATCTATATGGTAGCCAATCACTGGCAGAATAATCAGCAGTTTTATTACTTCTTGGCACCAGCCTTCGGACGCTTCGCACCGTATTTGGAGCGGGCCTGCATCCTCTTGGCGACGCCCTGCGCGTCAAGTGTGCCGCGGATGATGTGATAACGCACGCCAGGCAGGTCCTTGACACGGCCGCCGCGGATCAGGACAACGCTGTGTTCCTGAAGATTGTGGCCGATGCCCGGAATATAGGATGTGACCTCGAAACCATTCGACAGCCTGACCCTGGCCACCTTACGAAGCGCGGAGTTCGGCTTTTTCGGCGTGGACGTACGGATCGCCGTGCACACGCCCCTTTTCTGCGGCGAAGTCTGATCGATGGCAACCCTCTTTTTGGCGTTCCATCCTTTCAGCAGCGCGGGAGCCGTGGATTTCTTGGCAGTCACTTCCCTGCCCTTACGAACGAGCTGATTAAAGGTTGGCATATTGCACCTCCTTACAAAAAAATGTGAACTTTATTTCACGGGGCAAAGCGGCTGCTTTGCCCCGGTGAAACCCTGTCTGTGGGCCAATCCCACAGTATTTGATTATAGCTCTTTCGACCACTCTTTGTCAATACATACAGTCAGATTTTACATATTTCGTACGTTTGCACAACAAAACCGTCTCATTAGGCCGGCTGCATATCGTCGGCGCCGCTGATGCTGCTGATAAACTCATAGCCGCCGTGATCGGACAGGCCGCCTGCGTTCACAAGTTCGAGCGCATCGTAGGAAACCGTGCCTGTACCAGCCGGGACAAGCTTACCGATGATGACGTTTTCCTTTAGCCCCTGGAGCTTGTCGACCTTGCCCTTGATCGCGGCCTCGGTCAGCACGCGCGTCGTCTCCTGGAAGGAAGCGGCCGACATGAAGCTCTCCGTCGCGAGCGACGCCTTTGTGATACCAAGCAGAACCGGCAGCCCTGTGGCGGGACGGCGCGCGCCGCCGTCCTCGGCATTTTTACGTTCAATCTCCGCATTGACGCGCAGAAGCTCGCTCTTATCGACATTCGCGCCGGTGATCAACCCGGTGTCTCCGCCGTCGTCAATCTTGACCTTGCGCATCATCTGACGGACAATGACCTCGATGTGTTTATCATTGATGTCAACGCCCTGTGTCCGGTACGTTCTCTGCACTTCTTTGATCAGGTAGTCCTGAACGGCCAGATGGCCGGAAACCATGAGGATCTCATTCGGCTCGACCGCGCCTTCGGTAATCATGTCGCCCTTGCGCACAACGTCGCCTTCGGAGACGCGCAGCGTCGATCCGTAAACGACCTGGCGTTCGAACCGCTCGCCGTCGTCGGCCGTGACGACGACAAAGTCGCCGCCCTTCTGATCCTTTTCAAATGAAACGATTCCGTCGAGATGCGAAATGACCGCGCTGTTTTTCGGCTTGCGCGCCTCAAACAGCTCCTCAACACGCGGAAGGCCCTGCGTGATATCAGCGGCGGACGCGATACCGCCTGTGTGGAATGTGCGCATTGTCAGCTGCGTGCCCGGCTCGCCGATCGACTGCGCCGCAATGATGCCGACTGCTTCACCGACGCCCACAGGCTGCCCGTTGGCGAGGTTCGCGCCGTAACATTTGGCGCAGACGCCGATTTTCGATTCACAGTTGAGCGGCGTGCGGATCTTCAGCTCTGTGAAGCCCGCCGCCTTGATGCGCTGCGCGTCAGCCTCGGTCATCATTTGATCGCGGCCGACGATCAGCTCGCCCGTATTTGGATCGATCACGTCGTCGGCCGCATAACGGCCGACCATGCGCTCGACAAAATCTTCAATAACACGGCCGCTGTCGACGATGTCGCAGACGACGATACCCTCATGCGTGCCGCAGTCATGCTCGCGTACAATCACGTCCTGCGAGACATCGACCAGGCGGCGGGTCAGATAGCCGGAGTCCGCTGTGCGCAGCGCTGTGTCGGCCAGACCCTTGCGCGCGCCTCGCGAGGAATTGAAATATTCCAGGATATTCAGGCCCTCGCGATAGTTCGCCTTGATCGGGATTTCAATCGCGCGACCGGATGTGTTTGCAATCAGGCCGCGCATACCGGCAAGCTGACGGATCTGGTCCATCGAACCGCGGGCGCCGGAATCGGCCATCATATAGATCGGATTGCGCTCGTCAAGCGTCTTTTGCAGCGCGTCCTTGACCTTGGCCGTACAGTCGTTCCATGTTGAGACGACACGCTCGTACCGCACATCCTCGGAGATAAAGCCGCGGTCATACTGGCGCTTGATCGCGTCGACCTGCTTATCGGCCGCCGCGATAAACTCCGCTTTCTCAGGCGGGATGACTGCATCGTAAACGGCGACGGTGACCGCGCCGCGCGTAGAATATTTAAAGCCCTGCGCCTTGATGCGGTCGAGCACCTCAGCCGTTTTGGCGGTCCCGTACGTGCGGATGCAGCGGTCGATGATCTTTCCAAGCTCCTTTTTACGCACCAGGAACCCGATTTCAAGATCGAACACATGCTCCGGATCGTTGCGGTCCACATAGCCCAAATCCTGCGGGATGGGATCGTTGAAGATGATGCGTCCGACCGTTGTGTCGATGATATGCGAGACGCGCTCGTCGCCGACCTGGCGTGTGACGCGCACCTTGATCGGCGCATGGAGCCCGACCGCGCCCGCCTGATACGCCATAGTGGCCTCGCTGAAGTCGCGGAACACCTTGCCGGCGCCCGGCTCCTCCTCGCGCAGCATCGTCAGATAATACGAGCCGAGGACCATGTCCTGTGTTGGGACAGCGACAGGCTTTCCGTCGGACGGCTTGAGCAGGTTGTTCGCGGCGAGCATCAAAAAGCGCGCTTCGGACTGCGCCTCCGCGGAAAGCGGAACGTGCACAGCCATCTGATCGCCGTCAAAGTCGGCATTGTATGCGGTGCAGACGAGCGGATGAAGCTTGAGCGCGCGGCCCTCAACGAGGACCGGCTCAAACGCCTGAATGCCGAGCCTGTGCAGCGTCGGCGCGCGGTTGAGCAACACGGGATGGTCCTTGATGACGACCTCGAGCGCGTCCCATACGTCCTTGACGCTCGCGCGCTCAACCATTTTTCGCGCATTTTTGATGTTGGTGGCAACCTTGAGGTCAACCAAGCGCTTCATGACGAACGGCTTAAACAGCTCGAGCGCCATCTCCTTGGGCAGGCCGCACTGATACATCTTCAGCTCCGGGCCGACGACAATAACGGAACGGCCCGAGTAGTCGACGCGCTTACCGAGCAGGTTTTGACGGAAGCGTCCCTGCTTGCCCTTGAGCATGTCGGACAGCGACTTGAGCGGGCGATTGCTCGGCCCCGTGACCGGACGGCCGCGGCGGCCGTTGTCGATCAGCGCGTCGACCGCCTCCTGGAGCATGCGCTTTTCGTTACGCACGATGATGTCAGGCGCACCCAGCTCCAAAAGCTTTTTCAGACGGTTGTTGCGGTTGATGACGCGGCGGTACAGATCGTTGAGGTCGCTCGTTGCAAAGCGCCCGCCGTCAAGCTGGACCATCGGGCGGATATCCGGCGGAATGACCGGCACAACATCCAAAATCATCCACTCGGGCCGGTTGTGGCTCTGGCGGAACGCCTCGACCACCTCAAGGCGCTTGAGCAGCTTGACGCGCTTCTGACCGGCGGCTGTTTCGAGGTCCGTTTTCAGCTCCTCCGAAAGCTTGTCGAGATCAAGCTCGGCCAGCAGCTCCTTGACGGCCTCCGCGCCCATACCGGCGCGGAAATCATCCTCATACGCCTCCTTGAGGTCGCGGTATTCCTTTTCGGAAAGCAGCGTGTATTTTTTTAGATTCGTAACGCCTGGATCGATGACAATATACGACGCAAAATAGAGCACCTTCTCCAGCAGGCGCGGCGACATATTGAGCAGCAACCCCATACGGCTGCTCGTCCCCTTAAAATACCAGATATGCGAAACCGGCGCGGCCAGCTCGATGTGGCCCATGCGCTCGCGGCGCACCTTGGAGCGCGTGACCTCGACGCCGCAGCGTTCGCAGACCTTGCCCTTGTAGCGGATGCGCTTGTAACGGCCGCAATAGCATTCCCAGTCCTTTGTTGGTCCAAAGATCTTTTCGCAGAACAGCCCTTCGCGCTCGGGCTTGAGGGTGCGGTAGTTGATGGTTTCCGGCTTCTTGACCTCGCCCCACGACCATTCGCGGACGAGTTCCGGCGACGCCAGTCCGATTTTTATCGATTCAAAAACATTAAATTCCAAAAGCGAACCCCTCTCTTCTTTTGCAGGCGGCAATATCGGTCGTTCTGCTTGTCTCAGAAGCTGTCGTCATTCGCGATTCCGCCCAGGCCCAGCTCCTCAATCGGGTCGAAGCTTTCCTCGATGTCATTATCCGTCAGGTCAACGTCGAGCAGATCGATATCTGCGTCGGCGTCGGCGTCCGGATCGGGATGTTCGATATCAAATCCGTCCTCGAATTCGGACGCAACCTCGACGCCGTCCATCAGCGAATCGTCAACCGGGGTCAGCCCCATGTTATCGTCATCGTCAAAGGTCTGCTTGAGATCGATCTCATTGTTGTCCTTGTCAAGCACGCGCATGTCAAGCCCAAGCGACTGAAGCTCCTTGATCAGAACCTTGAACGATTCAGGAATACCCGGCTGCGGCACATTCTTGCCCTTGACGATCGATTCGAACGTCTTGACGCGTCCGACAACGTCGTCCGACTTGACCGTCAGAATCTCCTGAAGCGTGTAGGCCGCGCCATACGCTTCGAGCGCCCAAACCTCCATCTCGCCGAAACGCTGGCCGCCGAACTGCGCCTTACCGCCGAGCGGCTGCTGCGTAACAAGCGAATACGGGCCTGTGGAACGCGCATGGATCTTATCGTCGACCAGGTGGTGCAGCTTGAGATAATACATATAACCAACTGTAACCGGATTGTCAAACAGCTCGCCGGTACGGCCGTCGTGCAGCCAGGTCTTGCCGTCGCGCGAGAGCCCCGCCTGCTCCAGGCAGTCGGCGATGTCCGTCTCATCCGCGCCGTCAAAGACCGGCGTCATGACCTTCCAGCCAAGCTCCGCCGCTGCGCGCCCGAGGTGGACCTCAAGCACCTGTCCGATGTTCATACGCGACGGAACGCCCAAGGGGTTGAGCACGATATCGAGCGGCCGCCCGTCGGGCAAATACGGCATATCCTCCTGCGGCAGCACGCGCGAGACAACGCCCTTGTTGCCATGGCGTCCGGCCATCTTGTCGCCGACGCTGATCTTGCGCTTCTGTGCAATGTAGCAACGCACGACCATATTGACGCCCGGCGAAAGCTCGTCGCAGTTTTCACGCGTAAAGACCTTTACGTCGACAATGATTCCATATTCGCCGTGCGGCACGCGCAGCGAGGTATCGCGCACCTCGCGCGCCTTCTCGCCGAAGATGGCGCGCAGCAGGCGCTCCTCGGCGTTCAGCTCCGTCTCGCCCTTTGGCGTGACCTTTCCCACGAGGATGTCTCCGGCGCGCACCTCCGCGCCGACGCGGATGATGCCGCGCTCGTCAAGCTCGCGCAGCGCGTCGTCGCCGACATTGGGGATGTCGCGTGTGATTTCCTCCGGTCCAAGCTTTGTGTCGCGCGATTCAATTTCGTATTCCTCAATATGGATCGAGGTGTAAATATCATCTTTCACAAGGCGCTCGTTGATCAGGACGGCGTCCTCGTAATTGTAGCCCTCCCAGGTCATGAAGCCGACGAGCATATTACGCCCAAGGCTGATCTCGCCGCCCGCCGTCGACGGGCCGTCAGCAATCACCTGCCCGATAGAAATTTCCTCGCCCTTTTTGACAATCGGGCGCTGGTTGATGCAGGTTCCCTGATTGGAACGCATAAACTTGATCAGGTGGTACGGGTGGCTTTCGCCGCGGCTGTCGCGGATCACAATCTCGTTGGCCGAGACCGACTCCACGACGCCCACATGCTTCGATACAACCGCTACGCCGGAGTCGACCGCGGATTTATACTCCATGCCGGTCGCCACAATCGGCGCTTCCGGCACAAGCAGCGGCACCGCCTGGCGCTGCATGTTCGCACCCATCAAAGCGCGGTTGGCGTCGTCGTTCTCCAAAAACGGGATCATCGCCGTCGCGACGGATACCACCATCTTCGGCGAAACGTCCATATAGTCGACCTTTTCGCGCTCACAGACCATGACCGCGTCGCGGTAGCGAACGCTGACCTTTTCATTGGCGAATTTGCCGTCCTCGGTCAGCGGCTCGTTGGCCTGCGCCACGATATACATATCCTCAATATCGGCCGTCATATACTCAACTTCGTCAAGGACGACGCCCGTCATCTTGTCGACGCGGCGGTACGGAGCCTCGACAAAACCGTATTCATTGATCTTCGCAAACGTCGCCAGATATGAGATCAGGCCGATGTTCGGACCTTCCGGCGTCTCAATCGGGCACATACGGCCGTAGTGGCTGTAATGCACGTCGCGGACCTCGAAGCCCGCGCGGTCGCGCGAAAGGCCGCCCGGTCCGAGCGCCGAAAGGCGGCGCTTATGCGTCAGCTCGGCCAGCGGGTTTGTCTGGTCCATGAACTGCGACAGCGGAGAGGAACCAAAAAACTCCTTGATCGAAGCGACGACCGGACGGATATTGATGAGCGCCTGCGGCGTCACAACGTCCATATCCTGCGCCTGCGTCGCCATACGCTCGCGGATCACGCGCTCCATGCGCGAAAAACCGATGCGGAACTGATTTTGGAGCAGCTCGCCGACGGACCGAATACGGCGGTTGCCCAAATGGTCGATGTCGTCGACGGTACCGACGCTATGGCCAAGGCCGCACAGGTAATTGATTGATGAAAAGATGTCGTCCTTGATGATATGCTTGGGGATCAGTTCGTCACGACGGGCCGCAATCGCCTCGCGCAGCGCGTCCTCGCCCTCGCAGGCGTCGAGAATTTCGCGCAGGACGGCGAAACGGACCTTTTCATTGATGCCGAGCGGGGTGCAGTCAAAGCCGACAAAATCCTTGATATCGACCATGCCGTTGGAAAGCACACGCAGCTCGCGGTCGTCCCCAATCCTGATATAAACCGTGTCGACGCCGGCCTTGCCAATCCGTTCGGCCAATTCGCGCGTCAAAACGGTGTCGGCGTCGGCGAGCAGTTCGCCCGTCAGCGGATCGGCGACGGGACGCGACGTAGTGCGCCCGAGGATACGCGGCGTGATGGCCAGCTTCTTATTGTATTTGTAGCGTCCGACCTTGGACAGGTCGTAACGGCGCGGATCGAAAAACAGGGAATCAATGTGGCTCTGCGCGGAATCGACCGTCGGCGGCTCGCCGGGGCGCAGCTTGCGGTAGACCTCGAGCAGCGCCTCCTCGGTATTGGCCGTGCCGTCCTTTTCCAGCGTGGCCATGATCCGCTCGTCGGCGCCAAAGAAATCGATGATCGATTCGCTGGAGCTAAAACCGAGTGCGCGCACAAAGGTTGTCACCGGCAGCTTGCGGTTTTTATCAATGCGGACATAAAACACATCGTTTGAATCCGTCTCGTATTCCAGCCATGCGCCGCGGTTGGGGATGACCGTCGCGGCGTAAATCTCCTTACCGCTCTTGTCGTGGGACGATCCATAATAAACGCCGGGGGAGCGCACAAGCTGCGAAACGATAACGCGCTCTGCACCGTTGATGATAAAGGTGCCGCTGTCCGTCATCAATGGGAAATCCCCCATGAAAATGTCCTGCTCTTTTACCTCGCCCGTCTCCTTGTTGAGCAGACTGGCACGCACACGCAACGGAGCGGCATAGGTCGCATCGCGTTCCTTACATTCCTCAATGGTGTATTTCGGCTTGTCGTCAAGGTGATAGTCGATAAAGTCGAGCACCAGGTTGTCCTGATAATCGGTAATCGGCGATACATCCTTGAACACCTCTTTAAGCCCTTCGTCAAGGAACCACTGGTAAGAATTTTTCTGCACCTCAATGAGGTTGGGCATTTGCAGAACCTCATCGATGTGGGAAAAACTCATACGCGTTGTCTTTCCCTGCGTTACCGGCTTCACGTTCACCATAGGCTTCGCTCACTCCATTCGTCTGTTTTTCGCGAATCATTTTACTTTCCTGCGCGCATCCAAACGCGCCTGAACCGTCCGCGGCGGGCATCTATTCCATAATGCTATGCAATATAGACAGGATTTCCCACTATTTACCCATCTATTTTGCAAATCACTATTGCCAAATTTGTCGATCTGTGTTATTATAATTGTGCATTCTTGCGCACCTATCTATTTTGATACAGTATATTAGTTTACCACACTTTGTCAAACCTGTCAAGAAAAATCTGTGGACAAATTGTAACAAAATCCCGCGCTTTCGGCGCGGGATTTTTCCATATTTATCCATGTTTCGCCGCCATTGCGGCAGCGCTGGCCGGGCGTGCATACAAAATTATACGCCCTCAAGAATCCGGTACAGCAGCGGCATCAGAACTGGGGCCAGGCCCGTCAGTACCACGCCGGATATAACGGCCATCAGAGCGGTCTCCTCATCAGTGGCGCGCGCAATCGCGGGCAGCGTCGTGTCCATGGCGGTCGCTCCTCCCACCGCAACCGCTGTATATCGCCCGAAACGGCGCGCCGCCAAGGGAATAACCAGAAACGCCAGCACCTCGTGCAGCATATGCGTCAAAAATGCGATTGTCCCAAGCTGCGCGCCGCCAAGCTCCCGCATAATCACCGCTGAGATGCTGTAAAAACCGAATCCGGATCCGATGGCCGCGCTCTCATTGACCGGCATCCCAAACAGTAGCCCGACCAGGACCGCGCCCGCAATGGAGGCGGCGGCCACCCCGAACGGAATCACAAGGATGCGCACATTGTATTCCCGGATTTTTCGGAATACAGTCTTGTTTGTTCCGACCTCGATACCGACCGAAAATATCAGGACAGCCAGCGCATATGACATCACCGTGTCCATGACGGCGATCACTTCAGGCGGAAATATAAAAAAGCCGCACAGCAGCCCGAGCGCAAGGCTTCCAAGCGCCGCTATAATCATTTTTCACCGCCTGCCTTTCCCGCATCCTTTGGGAACACGAGCCGCGACAGTATGTACACCAGCAGCACCGAACAAGACATCGTTACCACTGCAAACACAGCCGCCCGCAAGCCCGCCGCACGTAAATCCGCCAGAAACGTTGGACCGCCGGCCATCGACGCGCCCATCGAAAACAGCGTCAGCGAAATGCCTGCCGTCTGCAAAAGGCTGTTTGCTTTCAGCCACTTGAGCGGGAAAATCGTCACGCCGATCACAATCCCGATCAGGAAAAAAACGATCAATGAAAACGGTCCGAGAAAATCAAACAAGCAAATCCTTCCTTTTTGAAACAGATCAAACAAACGGCCGCGCCGGCACAGCCGGCGCGGCCTGCGCTTTTGCGCGGCGTTTTGCAAAACGCCGCGCTCTTTCAAAGCTTACTGCGCTTCGATATACGCTTTGAACGCGCGGTACGTCTGGTAAACGTCCGCCTTGGAGACAACCTCAAACGGCGCATGCATCGAGAGCACCGGCACGCCCACGTCGACAACGTCCACATCAAGCGCCGCGACGTATTTCGCAACCGTTCCGCCGCCGCCTAAATCGACCTTGCCCAGCTCGCCGGTCTGCCAGACGACGCCTGCGCCGTCCAGCACGCGGCGCACCTCGGCCATAAACTCGGCGGACGCCTGGCTTGTGCCATACTTGCCGCCGGAACCGGTGTACTGCGTTACAACAACGCCGTAGTTGATATACGAGCAGTTGCGCTTTTCAAGCGTGTCGCCGAATGTGGGATCAAATGCGGCGTTCACGTCGGCCGACAGACAGGTCGATTTGGAAAGCACCTCGCGGCCTGAAAGGCCCTGCTGCGCGGCCAGGCTCTTAATAAAGAATTTCAGATAGCTGGAGTGGAGCCCCGTATTGCCGTCGGAGCCTGTCTCCTCCTTGTCGGCAAAGACTGTGACCGTCGTATAAGCGGGGGCCTTGACCTCCATGGCGGCCATCAGCGACGTGTAAGCGCAGACGCGGTCATCGTGGCCGTAAGCGCCGACCATCGCGCGGTCAAAGCCAATATCGCGCGCTTTAAACTGCGGCACGACGCACAGCTCGGCCGACAGGAAATCAGCCTCGACGATGCCGTATTTCTCGTTGAGCAGGCGGATGATATTGAGCTTGACCTTTTCGCTCGCCTTGTCGTCCTTAAACGGGCGGCACCCGACCAGCACATTCAGCTCCTCACCCTTCAGCCCGTCCTTGAGCGGCCGTTTCATCTGTTCCGCGGCCAGGTGCGGCAAAAGATCCGTCACAGTAAACACAGGGTCGCCGTCGTCCTCACCAATGGCGCAGGTGATCGTCTCGCCGTCCTTCTTGACGATGACGCCGTGCAGCGCCAACGGGATAGCGCCCCACTGGTACTTTTTGATGCCGCCGTAATAGTGCGTCTTGAAAAAGGCGATCTGTGCCTCCTCATACAGCGGGTTCGGCTTGAGATCCAGGCGCGGCGAATCAATGTGGCTTGCCATGATGCGCACTCCGTCGGTCAGAGGCCGTGTGCCGAACGTCGTCAAGATCAGCGCCTTGCCGCGGTTGTTGTAATAAACGCGGTCGCCCGGCCGGTAGCTGGCCTTCGGATCAAAGGGCGCATAACCTGCCGCGCGCGCTTTATTTACAATCCAGGATACCGCTTCACGTTCCATTTTACACGCGTCAAGAAACGCCTTATATGGTTCGCAGAAATCCTGCGCGGCCTGCTCGGACGCGTCATCGGCCGTCATGCCGATATTCTTTCTGTTGAGCAGCAGCTTTTCCTGTAAAAGCTCACCCGCTGATTTTTCTTTTTCCATCGATCGAATCCTCCCTATCTGTCCGCGGCCATCCGCTACAAATCGTACAGCCTACGGTAAATTTCCATGGTCTTTTTAACCTTCGCCACATAAGCGCGCGTATCGTCGAACGGGATTGTCGTGACCGTCTCGCCGTCCGGCGCATACGCCGGGTCGGAGAGCCACCGCTTCACGCTGCCCCAACCCGCATGGTAAGCGCAAAGCGCGTTGTCAACCGAACCGAATTCATCCAACAGAATACGCAGCATTGTCGTGCCGTATTCGATGTTCGTATCCGGGTCAAAACACGCCTCTCCCTGCGGCGCCTCGCCGCCGCCCTTGCGCATCTGAATCCAGTCAAACGCGTCAGGCATGAGCTGCATCAACCCCTGCGCGCCGACATGTGATTTCGCGCGCGGATCAAAACCGCTTTCAGTGCGCACAACAGCATAAACCAGCGCCGGGTCCAAGTTCTTTTCAGCGCACGCACGGTCAATCAAAACATCATATTTCATCGGATACGCGCGATGATAATACGCCGCAAATCCAAAGCGTGCCGCGGCGATCGCCCCCACGGCAACCAGCGCGAGCAGCGCCAGCTCAAAAGCGAGCCGGAGCGCACATTTCTGTTTTCTGATAGCCGATTCCTCCGATCATTCGTCGCCGTCGGTCAGTTCCTCAAAATCGCCCGCGCCCTGCTCAGGATCGGCCGGCAACCGTAACCCCAGGGGTTCACCCCCTGCATGCTGCTCAAGCTTTTCCAGCAGATCCATAAATTCGAAGCGAAGCGCATCTTCGTCCTCGTTATTCTCAATCACATAATCGGCGCGTTTGGTATAAAACGCGTCCTGGTTCTGCGCATTGATACGGCGCATGGCCGCCTCCTGCGTCATATGGTCGCGCGCGATGATGCGCTGCGCACGCATTTCCACGTCAGCGATCACGGCCACCACGCAGTCGCAGCGTTTATCAAGCCCCGATTCATACAGCGTCGGCGCGTCCAGCAGGAGCATCCGCTCACCGCGCGCGCGCGCCTGCTCTATTTTATGCGTAATCGCTTCAATGATGTAAGGGTACGTCACTTCATTGAGGCGGCGCAGTTTTTTGCGGTCAGAAAAACAAATCTCCGCCAGCTTCTCACGGTTGAGCGTTGCGTCTGGATGAATGACCTCCGTCGAAAACGCCAGCACCAGATCCATCAGGCAGCTTTTGGAATGCTCCATTGTATCGCGCGCGACAACGTCGGCGTTGATCACCGCCACACCGCGTTCGGCAAACATACCGCTGAGCGTCGATTTGCCCGCGCCCGTCTGGCCCGTCAGGCCGATAATCATGGTCTTTGTGCCGTCCACCGGCTTTTGCACCTCCTTTTTTCTCGGAATCAATATTCAAACGATTCTCCCATCAAACAAGCCTTGCTGTGGGATGCGCCAAAATGATACGGCGATTGTTGCCAAAGGCGCGGCTTTGACAAGGCCCGTTTACAGCCGAAGCTCCTCAAAGCCCGCCGCCCGCAGCAGCCGGTTATAAACCGCCTGTCCAACGCCATCCGCATCGTCCACACGCGCATAAACGAGCGGCAGCCCTGCGCGGTCGACCTGCCGCAGCGCGTCGAACAGGCCGTGCGCCTGTGAATCGGCGTCGTTCTGCGCGCCGTAGACGATGCACGGACACGACAGCGCCTGTTCATCGCCCGTCAGGCAGAGCGCGCCGAACCGCCCTTTGCGCGACGCCAAAAAGTCCGCGAACGGCCCGCGCGCCGCATGCACCAGTACAACGCGCGCCTTCGGCGCGTAATGCTTGTACTTCATCCCGGGCGACGCGGCGCGCGCGCCGTCCGGCAGCCGCTCAAAGACGCCAGGGCCCAGCTTGATATCCGCGAGAACCTGCCGCAACATCTCCAGCGTGACCGCGCCCGGCCGCAAAATCTGCGGCGGCTGTTCGCAGAGCGTGAGCACCGTCGACTCCAGCCCCACCTCGCACGGCCCGCCGTCCACAATCGCATCGACGCGGCCGTTCAGGTCGTCGATACAGTGGCGCGCGCACGTCGGGCTTGGCGAGCCGGACAGATTCGCCGAAGGCGCGGCCAGCGGCACGCCGGCGCGCCGGATCAGCGCGCGCGCCGCCGGATGCGCTGGCATACGCACAGCAACCGTATCAAGGCCACCCG
This sequence comes from Anaerotruncus colihominis, assembly GCF_010206195.1. Lineage (GTDB taxonomy): Bacteria > Bacillota > Clostridia > Oscillospirales > Ruminococcaceae > Anaerotruncus > Anaerotruncus colihominis_A. The sequence goes on from NZ_VIQT01000010.1 coordinate 407,931, forward strand.
TCGTCGCGGACGGCACAAGGCTGGATTTTTCCAGGATCACCGTCATGGGACCTGGCCAAAACCGGTCCGCCAGCCTGTACAACGCGTCGGGAACGGTCTTAACAAGCGGCGGCAGATCGTCAAACGACGCGATGTGTACAATAAGCGGATTGTCGCATGGCCGCCCCTTCGCTGTGTAAATCGCGGCGGCCGCGGCCGGATCGAGCGCGTTGGCCGCCAGCCCGTATACGGTTTCCGTCGGGATTACGACGAGCTTGCCCGCGCGCAGCAGCGCGGCGGCGGCGTCCAGCGCGGCCTCGTCGCGCTGTGTCCCCTCTATTTTAAACTGTTTTGTCTGCAAAATCCCATCTCCAATAGAACTTTGGGCCAGGCGGGAAGCTTTACGCCTCCTCAGCCGATTTGAGCTTTTCGGCCTGATCAAACGTCATCAGCGCCTCAAACAGCTCCGCAAGATCGCCGTTGAGCACGGAATCAAGCTTATACAGCGTCAACCCGATCCGATGGTCCGTCACACGGCCCTGCGGATAATTATAAGTGCGGATGCGCTCGCTGCGGTCGCCCGTGCCGACCTGGAGACGGCGCTCCGTGGCGATCTTGTCGTTTTGTTCGCGTACCTTGATATCCAGCAGACGGGCGCGCAGCACCTTGAGCGCGCGGTCCTTATTCTTGTACTGGCTGCGCTCATCCTGGCATTCGACGACCATGCCGGTCGGCAGGTGCGTCACACGGATGGCCGACGACGTCTTGTTGACGTGCTGGCCGCCCGCGCCGCTGGAACGGAACACATCGATCTGTAAATCCTTCGGGTCAAGCTCGAACTCGACCTCCTCGGCCTCCGGCAGCACCGCAACCGTCACAGTAGAGGTGTGAATGCGCCCCTGCGTCTCCGTCTCCGGCACACGCTGAACGCGGTGCACGCCGCTTTCATATTTCAGGCGCGAATAAGCGCCCTCGCCCGTGATGGAAAAACAGATCTCCTTATAGCCGCCAAGCTCCGTCTCGTTGGCGCTGATTATCTCGCACTGCCAGCCGAGCCCTTCGGCGTACATCGTATACATCCGGTACAGCACGCCGGCAAAGAGCGCGGCTTCCTCGCCGCCCGCGCCGCCGCGGATTTCAACGATAACGTTTTTATCATCATTCGGATCGCGCGGCAGCAGCAGGATTTTCAGATCCTGCGCTGTCTGATCGAGGGCAGCCCGGTTTTCGTCAAGCTGCTCCTGTGCCAGCTCGCGCATCTCGCGGTCAACACCGCTTTCATCGAGCACCTCCCGCGCTTCGTCGCACGCATCCTTTGCCGCCCGGTAAGCGCGGTACTTTTCAACGACCGGCGTCAGGCGGCTATACTCCTTCATCAGCGACGCGTACTGCTCCGGATCGCTGGTTACATCCGGTTCCATCAGGCGGCGGCTGATCTCCTCGTAGCGCGCCGCGACAGAATCGAGCTTATCAAACATATTGATTTCCTCCTAAGCCGCTTACAGAAAACCCCCAGCCGGCAGGACGCATATTTTCACGGCCTGTCCGGCAGCCTGCCGCTTCAGACAGGCCGGTTCCTACAGGCGGCGCTTTGCAAGCTGGCTGCGGTCAAGCTCCTCACCGCCGCGCAGAACCCGCCTGATATTTTTCTCCGCCTTTGCGCGCGCGACCATAACCTCGCGCCCGCAGCCGTTGCAGCGGATGCGAAAATCCATTCCCACACGGCCGACCGTAAACCGGCATTCCCCGCACGGGTGCGGCTTTTTCATTACAAGAATATCACCGATCTGAATATCCATCCGCGTCCCTCCCACCTGGTTCGATTGAAGGCGTTCTGTCCGTTTTCCCAAACCGCCCTTCCTCAAGATATCCATTCGATATCAATTTATTATACAAAATATTGGTCCATAACGCAAGGACGCCGCGGCGAATATTTTACGCATGCACGCCATCCGCCGCGCGCCGCTCCAATTCTATTTGACGCGGCGCACTCATATAGATGATGTATGTTGAAAGAGGAGGGGCGCGAAAATGCCAACTTATAAACCGGAGGGTATGCTGATTGATACCGTCCCCAACCGGCAGGCGTTCAAATCGATGACTGCCCTTATGGAGGCGCAAGTCTCCGGCCGCATCCTGGAAAGCCGTGCGATCGTCTGCGATTCCGATCATAATCTGATAGTCGATATGGGCGCCTGGCGCGGTATCATCCCGCGCGACGAAGCCGCTCTTGGCATCGCTGAGGGAACAACGCGCGACATCGCCATCATTTCCCGTGTCAATAAACCTGTCTGCTACCGCATCATGGGCTTTGAGCACAGCGGCGAAGGCGTCGTCATCCCACAACTTTCGCGGCGCGCCGTCCAACAGGAATGCCAGGATGCCTACATAGCAAAGCTTGCGCCGGGCGACGTCATAGACGCGAAGGTTACGCATCTGGAATCGTTTGGCTGTTTCGTCGATATTGGCTGCGGCCTTCCGTCGTTGATCCCCATCGACGCGATTTCTGTCAGCCGCATCGCGCACCCACGCGACCGGTTCACGCCGGCGCAGGATATCAAAGCCGTCGTCAAAGCGGTCGAGCCGGACGGGCGCGTCTCACTCACACACAAGGAGCTGCTTGGAACCTGGAGCGAAAACGCGGCTCTGTTTTCGCCCGGCGAAACCGTCGCAGGTATCGTCCGCTCGATTGAGGACTATGGTGTATTTGTGGAGCTTGCGCCGAATCTCGCCGGGTTGGCGGAGCCGCGCGAAGGCGTTACGGCCGGCCAGCACGCGAGCGTCTACATCAAGAGCCTGATCCCGGAAAAAATGAAAGCAAAGCTGATCATTGTCGACGCCTTCGACGCCGGATGGCGCGCCGCCCCGACGCCTTATTTCATCACGGAAGGGCACATCAGCCGCTGGCAGTACTCCCCAGCCTGTTCCGACCGGCTAATCGAGACGGTATTCGATCCCACATAACAAAAGCACAGGGGCGCCGGCCACCCCTGTGCTTTTGTCTTTGCTCTTGGCCTGCGCGATTGCATCGCCGCTCTTTTTCAGACATACGCCCATGACGGCTCATGCGCCGTGCGGACGCAGCGCCATTTCTCCAAAAGCCGCCGCCATACCGGCCACAAGGCTCCACTGACGCGCCATATAGGAGTGAAGCTTTGCAGTACGCGACCGGTAATTCGCCGCGGCCAATTTTTCATCATCGAAATACTCCGCAACGGCGCTGGCGGCGCAGAAGCCGCTTTCAAGCCCCGCTGAAATCCCCTCGCCCATCGGATTGAGAAAGCCGGCAATCTCGCCCGCAAAAAACACGCGCCCAAAATTGTAATCGATCGCGCATCCGGGCCTGATCTGTGGCATCAGCCACCGTTCCGATCGGAGCTCCCCCTCTGTCCGCAGGCGAAACCGTTCCTGCATGTGGGCGATAAATCGTTCATAATACGCCCCGATCCGGCCGGGGTCCTTCGCAGAGACGCCAAGCACGAGCAGATCGTCCTTGACATTGAACCATGCGTCGTACTCCGAAAGCTCCGGCTGCAAATAGGCATAAAAATAGTGCGGATCAAGATCGATCGTTCCCCGATAAAAGGTCTGAAAGGTCGTAATCAACGGCGACGGCCCGCCGAAAAGCTTCCGCTTGACAGCTCCCGTAACACCTTCGCAATCGATAACATAGCGTACAAGCTCCGTGTATATCCCCTTTTTCCCCCGCAGCGTGACAGCAACACTGCCGGCCTGTGGAACACACGCGCATACGGACGTGGCGTCCCGCACTTCAGCGCCGCATTGGGCTGCTTTCATGACGAGCCAATGATCGAACGCACCGCGCCAGATATTCATTCCCTCCTGTTCAAACCGCACCGCTTTGCCGCTGTCGCCTGTAAAAACCATACCCCGATTTTCTGCCGGCGCGCAGGTTGTATCGGATGGAACACCTTCTCCAAAATAAAGCCGCACCAGATCGAGCGACTTTTTGATCAATATTCCCGAGCAGGATTTATAGCGCGGCAGTGCAAACCGCTCCACAAGCAAAACCCGCAGCCCCCGTTTTGCAAGCGTTGCAGCCGCTGTGCTTCCGCTCGGTCCTGCGCCGATGACAATGACATCATACATATTTCGCTCCTCCGTTTTCATTCTCTGACCGGACCTTTATAGGGTAAACAGAAAGCGGGCCACCCCGCTTATCTGCGGCACAGCCCGCCTTTTAGGGATCGCCTATCTCATTTATTGGGGAGCTCCTGTTTTTAGCTGCGCCGCCCCACTATTCGCGGCGCAGCCGAACTAAGTTTTTCGCCGAGGCCTTTTTTCAAAAAGGCCGGGAAGTTTTTCGCCGAGGCCTTTTTTCAAAAAGGCCGGGAAGTTTTTCAGTCCGCGTCAGGCATCCGTTTCACGTTCCAGCTTTTCGCGGTACGCGCGCGCCGCCTGCTCTGTCTTGTTGTCTCCAAAGGTGTAGTACGTCCGCCCGGCCAGCGCGTCCGGCAGGTACTGCTGCCGGACAAAATGGCCCGGGTAATCGTGCGGATACTTGTAAAACTGACCTGGCCGCGCGACATCCGCGCCGTCGTAATGCTTGTTTTGCAGGCAGCGCGGAATCGGACCGGCCAGCCCGGCGCGCACATCGGCGAGCGCGGCATTGATGCCCATATAGGCCGAATTGGACTTCGGCGCAGTGGCCAGCAGCACGGCCGCTTGCGCCAGTGGGATGCGCGCCTCCGGCAGGCCAAGCTGCAAGGCCGAATCAACGCAGGCTTTCACGATTGCCGCAGCCATCGGATAGGCCAATCCAATATCCTCGCTGGCAATCACGAGCAGGCGGCGGCACGGGGAAAGCAGGTCGCCGGCCTCCAAAAGCCGCGCAAGATAATGCAAAGCCGCATTCTCATCCGATCCGCGAATAGACTTTTGCAGCGCGGAAAGGATATCATAATGTTCGTCGCCGTCACGGTCATAGCGCATGGCGCTTTTCTGCGCCACCTGCCGCGCGTCCTCCAACGTGACCGCCTGATTCGCGCCCGCCGCGAGCGCAAGCATCTCGACAGCATTGACCGCCTTGCGCACATCGCCGCCGCACGCGGACGCGATGTATTCACATACGCCGTCCTCAATTTCAAAGCGGCGGCACGCCGCCTCTCCGGCAGCCTCAAACGCGCGCTGCACAGCGCGCTGCACAGCCTGGGGCTGCACCGGCTTGAACTCAAACACCGTGCTGCGCGACAGCACTGCGTTATATACATAAAAGTACGGATTTTCCGTCGTCGAAGCAATCAACGTGATCGAACCGTTTTCAATAAATTCCAAAAGCGTCTGCTGCTGCTTTTTATTGAGATACTGGATCTCGTCGAGATATAAAATCACGCCGCCGATGCCGTCGATCGTATTTGTTTCGCCGACCACATCGCGGATATCGGATGTGGAGGCGGTTGTCCCGTTGAGCTTGCAGAGCTTCTTTCCGGCGCGTTTTGCGATAATTGACGCGACGGTCGTCTTGCCGACGCCGGACGGGCCGTAAAAAATCAGGTTCGGAATATTTCCTGACTCCACCATGCGGCGTAGCACCTTATCCCGGCCGAGCAGATGCTCCTGCCCGACCACGTCGTCGAGCGTCTGCGGCCGGATACGGTCAGCGAGCGGCGCTGCCATAAGATCACCTCAATTTTATTCGTACAGAGGATATTTTGCGCAGAGCGCCTCAACGCCCGCCCGAATCTGGTCGGCCTTGGACTCAAAATCGGTTGCCGCCATCCGGATAAATTCCGCTATCCGGTCCATATCCTCCTCGACAAAGCCGCGGCTTGTGACAGCGGGCGTACCGATGCGCACGCCGCTTGTAACGAACGGGCTCTGCGGATCGTCCGGGATCGCGTTCTTGTTGACGGTGATGTACACCTCGTCAAGCTTCTTTTCAAGTTCCTTGCCGGTCACATTGAAATTGCGCAGATCAAGCAGCACAAGATGGTTGTCGCTGCCGCCCGAAACGAGCTTGAAGCCGCGCTGCGCCAGTCCCTTTGCAAGCGCCTGGCAATTTTGGATGATCTGGTGTTGATACGCCTTGAATGCCGGCTGCAACGCCTCGCCCAGGCAGACAGCCTTCGCTGCGATGATATGCTCAAGCGGACCGCCCTGTGTGCCCGGGAAAATAGCCTTGTTGATCTTCGGCGCCAATTTCTCTGTACACAAAATCATGCCGCCGCGCGGGCCACGCAGCGTCTTGTGCGTGGTCGTTGTCACAACGTCCGCATACGGGACCGGGTTCGGATGCTCCCCGGCAGCAACCAGGCCGGCGATGTGCGCCATATCGACCATGAAATACGCGCCGACTTCCTTTGCGATTGCGGAGAGCTTTTCAAAGTCAATGACGCGCGGATATGCGGACGCACCGGCGACCAACAACTTCGGCCTGCATTCAAGCGCGATCGAACGCACCTTGTCATAATCGATCACCTGCGTGACAGGATCGACGCCGTAGGGAACGAATTTATAATACTTGCCGGACATATTGACCGGCGAGCCGTGCGTCAGATGGCCGCCGTCGGCCAAGCTCATGCCCAGAACGGTGTCGCCCGGCTCAAGCAGCGCAAAATAGACGGCCAGATTGGCCTGTGCGCCGGAATGTGGCTGCACGTTGGCATGCGCCGCGCCAAACAATTTTTTGGCGCGTTCAATCGCGATATTCTCAACCTGATCGACAAATTCACAGCCGCCGTAATACCGCTTGCCCGGATAGCCTTCCGCATATTTGTTGGTGAGCACAGAACCCATTGCGGCCAGTACCGCCGGGCTGACAATGTTCTCCGATGCAATCAGCTCGATATTTCTGCGCTGGCGCGCAAGCTCCCGCTGCATCGCCGCCCCGACTTCCGGGTCGCTTTCGGATACGAATCCAATCGTATCAAGCATGTCATTAAACATAGTAAAAATCCCTCCAATATCATGATGACCGTCCCCGCCAAAAACGAAAACGGCGCCGGGCGCCCCGCCCGCCATATTCGCGGCGCTGACGGAAGCGCTTAAAAAGGCTGCGGTCTACTCACCCGTTCCGAATAACCGCTTGCATATTTTCAGTATAACACAGATTGCACCCGCCGCACAAGCGCCCGCAAAAAAAGGCGCGGCGAGGCTGCGCCTTTCTTTTTTGTGCCAGATATGCTAAACTGACAGCAGCAACCCAGAAAAGGAGGGGGTACCTTGTCCATGTTCAATCGACCAACGCCGCCCACCTGGAAGATCCTGCTCTATACAGCACTTTCCATCGGCGTTCTTTTATTGCTCGGGCGTCTTGCGCCGTATATCCTGGCTTAGTCGCTGTCTGAAAAAAAACAAAACATCTGAAAATGCATAAAGGGGCGCGGCATAAGACTATGCCGCGCCCCTTTATATAAATTAGGAGAAAAAAATGAAAAGCAACTTTCTGTTTGTTTGAAAATTTGGATCACCTGGATACCGCACTTTTCAAACAGGGGTTCAGGCAGTTTTTTCAACGCCTGGGGACTCCTCCGCAGCGAAGCGGACCCGCGTTGTACGGGAGCCGCGGTATTTGCGGCTGGCTTTGCCGTATGCGATCATACCGCTGACAAAAGCCACGCCTATACCAAGCATAATCGAGGCGAACAGCTTCTCTACAAGTTTGTTGACGAACAGGTAAACCGCGACGTCGCGCAGCCAACGAAGTATTCCCACGTCGCGCGAAATCTCGATCATGCCGCCCGCAAGGAACGATAAAGCGATGAATGCGGCGACAGCTACAATTGCGCCTGTCCGGAACGTATGATTTTTATTTTTTCTGTTTTTCATAGCTGTCGCCTCCTTAAAAGTTACAATCTGTAACTTTTATAATAATTTCTACAATTGATTTTACATTTTGTATTTTCCTTATCTATACTATACCACAGAAAATAAGAAAATCAAGAGGAAAACGCGAAATTTATTAAAATTTTTTTCACATTTGTAACTGGTTTG
>NZ_VIQT01000024.1 GCF_010206195.1 Anaerotruncus colihominis
GTGGGCCGTTACCCCGCCAACTGGCTAATCGGACGCGAGCCCATCTTTCAGCGGATTGCTCCTTTGGTTGCAAGGACATGTGTCCCCGCAACTTCATGCGGTATTAGCAGCCGTTTCCGGCTGTTATCCCCCTCTGAAAGGCAGGTTGCTCACGTGTTACTCACCCGTCCGCCACTAAGCTTACACTCGTCCATCCGAAAACTTCAGAATGTAAGCCCCGTTCGACTTGCATGTGTTAGGCGCGCCGCCAGCGTTCGTCCTGAGCCAGGATCAAACTCTTTGATAATGGTATTAAAAACTCTCTCGAGCTTTCAATCTTAAAATCAAAGACGATCCAGCTTCGTTTCCTTTGCTGGTTTCGCTTGTACGTCCATCTCTCGATGGATGCACTCAATTTCGTTTCCAGGGTCCTTAGCTTCCCCTTCCAAACCCTCTCGGGCCCTTCCGGTTTCGCTTCGGTTCTTTCCTTCTCGTTGTTCATTTTTCAAGGTGCTGCTTGTCCCTGGCTTGTGGGTGTCACCCTCAAGCGGGAGTTTCAGTCTATCATGAAATCCAGGCAAAGTCAAGCGTTTTTCATAAAAAAATTCAAAAAATTTTACCTGCTTAATTTTTCAACGTGTTTTCAACATTTAGACCCGCCTTCGCAAGCCGATTTTCAACTCTTTCAACACTTTTATGTTGAAAACAATTTTTTCCGCTTTTCGCCTGCGTCTCTATCATGCCCATACAAAAAAGAAAAAATTCACAAAATTGATTGCAATCCATATAAATTATGCTATACTATATAGGCATCAGCTTTTATTCCTTGGGAATTGCTGTGGTTATGCGCCCGTAGCTCAGCTGGATAGAGCGTTAGACTCCGACTCTAAAGGCCGTGCGTTCGAATCGCATCGGGCGTACCAACTTCGAAGTTGCATTTAGCCTTTGAAAAAAGGCTAAATGCAACTTCTTTTTTTAGCTTGACCATCTTTCAATATTTACATATAAATATTTTATGAGAACCGGCAAAACCTTGTGAAACAGCGCATTACGCCGCATTTCCTGACAACAGACCACCCCAATTACTACGAATTTACTACCAGGGGATGAGCTTTGATACGACGAAACACCGGGAAATGCGGACATACGGTTTTGCGCCACCCTTTGACCTACCCTCTAAAAATGACATATCGCCCGACTGGATAGGCCGTCTTTTCTGCATGAGAAAGGCGGCTTTTTCCATGTCCGTACATAGCCGTCTGTTTCGCCGCAGGCGGCTAAATCTATGAAAGGAGGGAACCCCAAAATGGCGAAACCGAAAGTGATAAGCGTAGCAAATCAAAAGGGCGGAGTTGGCAAAAGCACGACCGTCTACAACCTGGGGGCCGGTCTTGCGCTGGAAGGAAAGAAAGTTCTCCTGCTGGACGTAGACCCCCAGGGCGATCTGACCAAAATGCTGGGCCAGCGCAAGCCCCACGACCTGCCCCTGACCCTTGCCAATGCCATGAACGACGTTGTGGCCGGGACAATGCCCCGCGACCACCCGGAGATCATGCACCACCATGAGGGCTTTGACTTTGTGCCGGGGAACCGCAGCCTGTCCGCCGTGGAGGTGGGGCTGGTGAACGTGATGAGCCGGGAAACGGTGTTGCGGCAGTATGTGGACAGCGTAAAGCGGGATTATGACTATGTTTTGCTGGATTGCCGCCCCTCGCTGGGTATGCTGGTCATCAACGCCCTGTCCGCGTCGGATTATGTGCTTGTCCCCGTTCAGGCGGACTATCTGGCGGCGGAGGACATGACGGAGCTGGTGGGGACGGTGCGGAGCATCCAGCGTCAGATCAACCCCCGGCTGAAGATCGGCGGCGTGTTCCTGACGATGGCGAATGAAACCACGTTCCGCAAGGACATTGTGAACAGCGTCAAATCCAATTTCGGGCGACACCTGCCCGTGCTGGACACGGTGATCCCGGCCACGGTACGGCTGGCAGAGGTCAGCACAGCGGACAAGAGTATCTTCCAGCACGAACCCAGGGGACGGGCGGCGGACGCCTACCGCAGACTGACAAAGGAGGTGCTGGACATTGGCAGCAAAGAGCGCAGCCGGACTTCTGACCTCAGTAGATAGTATGTTCACCACCCAGGAGGAACGGGACAACGCCCAGCGCAGCTATGTGATCGACCTGCCCACCGCCGAGATCAGCGACTTTCCCGACCACCCGTTCAAGGTGCGGATGGACGAGGAAATGGAGCAGATGGTGGAGAGCGTCAGGGAGCGGGGCGTTCTCTCCCCCGTGCTGGTGCGGCCTATGCCGGACGGCAGTTATCAGATGGTGTCGGGCCACCGGCGCAAGCTGGCGTCGGAACTGGCGGGCCTGCCCACGGTGCCCTGCATCGTCCGGGAGCTGACCGATGATGAAGCCATCATTATCATGGTGGACAGTAACCTCCAGCGTGAGCGTGTCCTGCCCTCGGAAAAGGCGTTTGCTTATAAAATGAGATTGGACGCTATGAATCGTCAGGCTGGGCGACCATCAAAAAATAATCTGACACCAGTGGTGTCAGAAAAAAGTCCCCGCACCAATGAACAATTAGCGGCCCAAGTTGGTGAAAGCCGTGAGCAAATACGCCGCTATATCCGCCTGACGAACCTTGTGCCCGAACTGCTGAACATGGTGGACAATTCTGTGCTGAAAGAAAAGGGCACGTTACAAATGGCCCTGCGCCCCGCCGTGGAGCTGTCCTATCTGCCGGAGAACGAGCAGAACGCCTTGTTGGAGGTCATGGAGGGCGAGGACTGCACCCCCTCCCATGCCCAGGCCATCAAAATCAGGGACTTTTCCGAAAAGGGCAAGCTGAACTCCGGCGTGATCCAGTCCATTTTGCAGGAGGAAAAGCCCAATCAGGTGGAACAATTCAAGATACCCCGGAACCGTATCGACAAGTTTTTCCCTGCGGGGACGCCCGCACAGAAGATCGAGGACACCATCGTGAAGGCGTTGGAGATGTACCGCAAGCGGGAAAGGGCGAGGGAGCGATGAACGTCACACCTGGGGGGCAGTCTGCCCTTTTGCGGCCCTGGCACTTTCCACGCCCTCCCCCTCTCACACTCTCCCCCTCCAAACCCGCTGTACCTGCTGAAAAGAAAGGCTCTGCCCATCCTTTTTTCAGCCGGTAAAAACCTTTGAAGAGAAGCGCGCCAGCGCACGAACTATCAAACACCGGGCAGCGTTTGACCCCGTGGAGTGCCACGGGCTTTTTTTGCACCCAAAATCAAAAATATGGAGGTATTTTTTCTATGAAGCGGAAAACCATCACCCACGCGGCTCGGCTGCTGTGCGTCCTGGCCCTTGCCATGAGCCTGACCACCGCCGCCTTTGCCGCCGACCCGCCTGAACCCGCCCAGCCGTCACCCTGTTATCCCACCGCCGTCACCCGGAGCGAGGACGGCGGCGAGATCAGGAAGATGTACGACCTGGGGCCGGAGGACGACCCCGCTGGCATCCCCCGTTCCGACTTTGAACAGGAGGGCTACCACTACACCCTCACCGACCTGCTGAAACAGGAACTCCCCGCCAACGAGAGCCGCCAGCACACGGAAACCGTGTCCGTTCCCAGCCAGAGCAAGGACATGGGCGCGGTGCTGGCCCTCCTGCCGCAGACAAAGGAGTTCATCACCGAGGACGGTCTTGCCGGGACGCTGGCCCTGAAGCTGGACACGGTGAAGGTGGAGGTGGCCGGGTATGGCAGCTCCACCAAGAGCGTCACCGCCACCCGCACCTACCCCGGCCTTGCCGACCAGGACACGCAGTATATCCCCAAGTCCATCACCGACAACGGCCACTCCCTGACCCTCCAGACCGTCAACTGGCAGACCGAGGGGGACGGCCACTTTACCGCTGTGGCGACCTACTCCGGCTCCGCCACCAGCTCCTATGTGAAGGGCTACACCGTCACTGCCGACTATGCGGGCACCGTCAGCCGTATCAACCTGAATAAGATACGCTATGTGGCGATCTTCGAGGGCACCGCCCTGGAACCCGCCCCCACAGAGGAACCCGGCGACACTTCCGACCCCGGCCTGACCGACCCCACCGCTCCCGTTGACCCCGCCGACCCCACCGGCCAGGATGCCCCCACCGGCGAGAAGAACAGCGTCCTGCCCGTGGTGGCCGTTGTCGTAGTGGTGCTGCTGGGCGGCGGCGTGTTCTACTTCATCAAACGCAGGAGGTAAACTACCATGAAGAAACTGACCATGCTTTTTTCCGTTCTGTGTCTGACCCTGGCCCTGACCGTCCCCGCCAGCGCCCTTGAGTACAATATCGACGGCCCCGGCGACCCGGAGTACGGCAAGTCCACTTCCATCGAGCCGGTGGTCACGGCTGACCGGGGCGAGCTGCCCAACGTGGATGTGAGCAAGAACGCGGCCCTGATCCCGCCCACGTTCGGAAGCCCCACCGCCTACACCCTGAACACCGGCAACCCCCTGACCCCCAATTTGGCTCCCGGCTATATGCTGGGCGAGGGGGCCGTCATCAACGGCAATACCGGCGTGACCGTGGCCCCGCCCGACTTCAACACCATCCCCAGCGGCATCGTGTCCGGCAGCGGCAGCAACACCGGGGGGACGGCTACTCCCACCCCCTCCACCGGCTTCACGGAGGTCACGTCCGACCTCTATTACAGCGGCGGCTACCTCGCCACCTTGAAAATCCCCAGCCTGAACGTGAACGTCAAGGTCTACGAGGGCACGGGCAGTTCCGTCCTGGCGAAAGGGGCGGGCCACTTCGAGGACACCAGCATTTGGGACGGAAACTGCTGTATCGCCGGTCACAACCGGGGGGCCAACTGCTACTTTGGCGACATCCACAACCTGAACGTGGGCGACACCATCACCCTGACCACCCGGCTGGGCACCCGCACCTACGCCGTCACCAGCGTGAACAAGATCAGCGAAACGGACAACTCCCTGCTGGCCCCCACCGCTGAAAACTGCGTGACCCTGTTTACCTGCGTCCGCAATCAGAGCGCCTACCGCTGGGCTGTTCGGGCCGTGGAGGTCTGATACCCACTGAAAAGGTATTCGCACGTTGGACTGTTTGGCCCCCTTGTGGTACTGTTGGGACAGCAAATCCCCCAACATATCACACAGGAGGTCATTCATAATGAAAAACAGTCTGAACCGTTTGATTGCCGGAATCGCCTGCACCGTCCTTATCGCCGGTCTGAGTGTTCCGGCCTACGCCGCAGAAGTCCAGCCGGAAGCCTACACCATTCAGACCACCCAATGGAGCCGGGAGGACTTCTCCCAGGACGCCAACCCGGACGTGTTCACCGCCACCTATGACCGGGCGCTCTACAACGCCATCCGGCAGACGTTGGTGGACGGCACCAGCGACACCGCCCCCGCCTACACGATGGTGGGCGACAGCGAGTACAGCGCCGTCAAGAACCTGTTGGCCCGGATGGAGGGCGTTGTGCGGTATGAGCATCACGTCCCGGAGAACTTCACCAACTACTGGCAGCACCTGGACTATTTCGCTGTGTCCGCCGCCATGCCGGAGAATTACCAAGCGCCCTTTGACTTCATCCAGCCCATCATCGCAGAAGCGGCGGAGCTGGACACGGACAGCGAAAAGGTGGAGTACCTGAACGACTACCTGTGTACCCTGCTGGCCTACAAAAAGGGCAAGACGGCGGGCGTGACCCGCACCTTTGTCCAGCACAGCGGGGAGCTTCAAGCGGCCTGCGGCTCCTACGCCAGAGCGTTCAAGTTCCTGTGCGGGGCGGCTGGCATCCCCTGCTTCACCATCAGCACCAGCAACCACACCTGGAATATGGTCTATGTGGACGGCCAGTGGCTCCATGTAGACGTGTCCCTGAACGACCTGACGAGCAGCCATTCCATGCTGCTTCGGGAAACCTACCCCAACCATCCAGACCGAGCGCCGGAACAGACGGCTTTCCTGAAAGAGCTGTTCGTCCCCGGCTCCACCAAGTAAGACAACCGAACAAGCGCATCGGATAGGCAGACTGTGAGAGCAGCCTGCCTTTTCTTATGCCCGGAAAGAAAGGAGAAACCATGAAACACAAGCATTTCAACCGCCTGCTGTCCATGCTGCTGGTGGTGGCTACGCTGTTCGGCCTGATGGCCGTCCCCGCCAGCGCCGCCTCGCTGGGCGACAGCGGCACCGTTACCATCCAACAGGCCGGGTACGGCAACTATCTGTCCAAGAAGAACGGCGGCACCATCGGCGGCGGCTACTGGAAGTACACCAGTAACAACGGCGTGACCGGCACCGCCTACTGCGTCAACCACGGGCTGAAAGGGGTATCCCCCTCCAAGGCCCTGACGGTGCAGGAGTACAACCGGGAACCTAAGACGATGGGAGCCTTTGCGAATGGCTATCCGAACCGCACCTTGGAGCAGTTCAAGGAGCTTCACGCCAATGATGTGCGGGGCATCGCCAGTCTGACGGAGGACGAGTACAAATACGCCACCCAGATGGCGGTTTGGGCCACCTGCGGCCAGCTCTCCGTCCCCGGCACCTCCTTTACCGCTGGCCGGGATGTTCTGACGGAACCCACCTCGGACGCTCAGAAAATCCGCGTTTTTGACAGCATCAAGGCCATCCTGCGCCTTGCCAACGGCTGGACGCAGCACCTCCACACCGGCCTGTCCCTCCGGGCCGAGGAAAACCGGGACGTGCGCGGCGTGGAAGTGGTGAACGAGTTCGGCCTGGAAGGGGCCGCAGAGGACGGCACCGACGGCATCAAGCTGGAGCGCATCAACGGCAGGGAGTATTACACCCGCGTGGTGTATGTGTCCTCCGCCACCTCCACCTGGATCGACGACTATAAAACCAAGGTGTACTCCACCGACGCCCCCCAGGGCACCATCTTTGTGGCGGAGAACAATTCGCCCCTGGAAACGGTGCAGGAGAACGGGGCCACCTGCTACAAGGTGGACACCAGCAAGAACCGCACCACCACCCTCAACTCCAACGGCGGCGAGTATTACGGCGCGTTCAAGGTCTGCATCCCCGTGGACACCGCCGCCGCCGAGGGCAGCTTCACCATCAAGGCGGCGGGCGGCGTGGCGCAGTTCAACTTGTATCTGGCCTACAACCCCTCCGCGTCGGAGCAGTCCTATATCATTTCCGACCCCGGCTATACCAATCTGGACGCACAAATCCCCTTTAAGTGGAGCGGCACGGAGGAACCCGACACCGCCAGCTTGCAGGTTATCAAGGCCGGGGCGGGCGGCGCTCCCCTGGAGGGGGCCGAGTTTACCCTGACCGGCGACAGGGGCACCAGCGTCAGCGGTGCCACCGACCGCAACGGCCAGATCGTGTGGCGTGACCTGCCCGCCGACGAAAAATTCACCCTGACGGAAACCGCCGCCCCGGAGGGCTATCAGATCGTGGCCCCCATGAACGTCACCCTGACCCCTGGCCGCACGGAGTATGTGACCATCACAGACGACGTGGAACGGGGCTTCACCATCAAGAAGGTGGACGCGCAGAACAAGGGCAGCTTGCAGGGGGCCGTGTTCCGCTTTGAGCAGATCAACGGCTCCTATATGACCACCGGCATCACCGGCTTTGACGGCACCATTTCCTTTGAGGGCGACGAGCTGCCCTACGGTTCCTATCGTATCACGGAGCAGACGCCCCCGGACGGTTATGTGAAGTCTGACCGGGTGGAAACGGTGGAGTGGGACGGCACCAAGGACGTGCTTATCACCTGGGAGAACGTGCGGGACATCAGCCTGACCATCATCAAGGTGGACGAGCAGACGGGCGTATCCCTCCCCAACGCCAGCTTTGATGTGTTCGCGGACGGCAAGCTCATTACCTCCGTCACCACCAACGACGACGGCGAGGCCCGCGTGACCGGCATCCAAAAAGAGGCGTATATCGAAATTGTGGAAACCGCCGCCCCCGCTGGCTATGTCCTGGATAAGACGCCCCACGGCATCCACATCGACCCCTACGACCCCGCCACCGAGGACGACCCTGTGCTGACCGTCACCAACCGGGCGCGGCCCGCCCTGCGTATTTTGAAGTACGACCTGAAAAGCAATTCCCCCATGCCTGATGTGACCTTTGAGGTCTGGCATGACGGCGACCTCTTTGGGGAGTACACCACCAACGCCAGCGGCGAGATTTTCCTCTACGACCTGGAACCGGGCACCTACCTTGTGAAAGAGGTCGCCACAGATGACGCCCATGTGGTGAACAGCACCCCCCAGCAGATCGAATTGAAGGCCGGTGAAACGCAGACGCGGGAGCTGGTCTTTTTCAATTCCCTGAAACCGGGCATCCACTTGATTAAGGTGGACAGCATCACCATGAAATCCCTGCCCAACGTCCGCTTTGAGTTCAAGCTGGTGGGCGGGAGCTACCGGCAGGAGTTCACCACGGACATCAACGGGGAAATCGACCTCTCCAAGCTGACCCCCGGCGCATACGAAGTGCGGGAGCTGGAGGCCCCGGACGGCTACCTGATCGACGATGCTGTTCGTGTCGTTCAAGTCAACCCGGACGAAAACGCCAATTTTGTGTTCACCAACACGCCCAAGCCCTCCCTGCGGCTTATCAAGACCAGCTCGGACGGCACCCGGCTGGGCGGCGTCCATTTCAGGATCGCCCGCATTGAGGACGGCACCCACTACCTTGACCGTATCACCGACGATAACGGCGAGATCAACATCTCCAAGCTGGAACCGGGGGTGTACTCCGTCAAGGAGACAGCCACCGTTGCCGACCACATCCTGGACTTGCAGGAGTACCATGTGGAGCTGTTCCCCGGCCAGACCAGCACCATCACCATTGAGAACCAGCGCAGGCCCAACCTGATCGTCTACAAAAAGGACGCCGACACCGGCGACCCCATTCCCAACACCGTCTTTTTGGTAAAGGCGGCAGATGGCCACTCCGTTGACGAGATCAAGACGGACAGCGAGGGTAAGGCCACGCTGGACAACCTTCTGCCCGGAGTATACGAGGTAAGCGAGAAGTCCGTCCCGGCCCCCTGGCTCATGGACGCCCCCAGCCAGCTTGTGACCCTCTACCCCAACCGCGACCACACCATCTATTTTGAGAACCACAAGAAGCCCACCTTGACGGTGAACAAGGTGGACAGCATCACCGGCAGTCCTATCAAGGGGGCCAAGTTCGAGGTTTGGTACGGCTCCAACAACACGACCACCGGGGAGCTGAACAGCCTGGGCACCTTCTTCTCCGACGAGAACGGCCAATTTTTCGTTGACCTGCTGCGGGACGGCTGGTACAAGGTGACGGAGCTGGAACCCGCCGCTGGGTACACCATCAAGCAGCCCGCCACCCAGGAATTTTATATTAAGGGCGGCGAGAGCAAGGTTATCACGTTTGAGAATGTCCCGAAAAATGCTGTGATCGTTGAGAAATATGACAGCGTGACCGGCGCGGCCCTCCCCGGCTGCACGTTCCAACTGCGGTATTTGGGCGGCACCAGCGGCACGGGCGGCACCGTCATCGGCACCAAAGTTACCGGGAAGAACGGCACCGCCATGTGGACGGGCCTCAACCCCGGCGCGTATGTGCTGGAGGAAGTAGACGCTGCGGACGGGTACAACATTATCCAGTCCTCCGAAACCATCATGCTGGCTGACAGTGGGGAGCAGAGCGTTGTCACTGTCAGATTTTCCAACGCCCCGGACGGAATTTTGCTTATCCGCAAGGTCTGTTCGGTGAACCCCTCCGTCACCTTGCAGAACGCCGAGTTTAAGGTTTTGTATGCGGACGGCACCGTTGTGGGCGACAGCAACGGCGTTTTCAGAACCGATGAAAACGGCGAAATCCGCATCACCGGCCTGACCCCCGGCAAGAGCGTGGTAGTGACGGAAACCCGCGCCCCCGCTGGCTTTATTCTGGACACGCAGAGCCAGACCGTCCAGATCAAAGAGGGCCGCACCGTCAGCCTGACCTTTAAGAACCAGCCTCGCGGGGCCATCATTATCCAGAAGCGGGACAGCGCCACCGACCAGCCCCTCCCCGGCGCGGAGTTCCGCGTGACCACGGCGGCAGGCTGTGAGGTAGGGCTGGACGGCGTGATCGGCACGTCCACGCTGACCCAAAATGGAATCTTCACCACCGACGCCCAGGGAGAAATCAAGATCACCAACCTTGCCCCCGGCGCTTACGTCCTGACTGAAATCAAGGCCCCCACCGGGTATGTCATGGACACCGCCAGCACCAATGTTGTCATCGGGCAGGGCGGCGACACGCAGACCGTCATCGTGAAAAACTCCAAGGCCGGTACGCTGGTCATCGACAAACGGGATTCCCTCACCGGGAAGCCCTTGCAAGGCGTCACCTTCAAAGTGACCACCTCCACGGGCGAGTTCGTACCGGCTGAAAACGGACAGATCAGCAGCAACGGCCTGTATTTCACCGACAAGGACGGCAAAATCACCATCAACGGCGTGGTGGGGACGCTGGTGGTGACGGAAACGGCCACCATCCCCGGCTACACCATCGACGAGGCCACCCGGACGCAGACGGTGGTAGTGAACCCCAACGACACGCAGACCCTCCACTTCACCAACACCCCCAGCACCACTCTTGTGATCGAGAAGTATATTGAGGGCACCACCACACCGCTGAAAGGCGTCACGTTCCTTGTGACAGACTCCAGCGGGGCCGTTGTGGGCAACAGCAACGGCGAGTTCATCACCGACGAGAACGGGCGCATCGTTCTGAACGACCTGACCCCCGGCACCACCGTCACCGCACGGGAGGTCAAGGCGTTGGAGGGCTATGTGCTGGACGGCCAGCCTAAATCCATTTTGATTAAGGCAGGTGAAGTTCAGACCCTCCGTTTTTACAACGCCAAGCAGGGCACCATCGTGGTGAAGAAGCTGGACAAGCAGACCAACGAACCGCTGGCCGGGGTGGAGTTCCAGATCACCTATGCGGACGGCTCCTACCTGGACGACGACTACGGCCACCTGTCCAGCAAGGGCCTCTACAAGACTGACGCCAACGGCGAAATCCGTATTTCCGGCGTGGTGGGCACCCTGGTCATCACGGAAACCAAGCCCCTGCCCGGTTACGTCATGGACGAGGGCACCAAAACGCAGACTGTCAAGGTAAACCCCACCGACACGCAGACCATCACCGTCTACAATACGAAGGTGGGCGGTTTGACCATCATCAAAAAGGACGAGGAAACCGGGGAGCGCATCAGCGGCGTTCAGTTTGAGATCCGCAAGCTCAACGGGGAGATCGTTGGCACCTACACCACCGACCGCTCCGGCGTCATTTCCCTGCCTGAAGCGGAAAAGGGCTGGTATCAGGTGACGGAGCTGAAAGCGGCCAAGGGCTATCAGTTGGACAGCCAGCCCTATCAGATCGAGGTAAAGGACGGCGGCACCGCCACCCTGGAGATCACCAACCGGCAGACCGGCAGCGCCATTATCCACAAGATCGACAGCGTGACCGGCAAGGGCATTTTCGGCGTGAAGTTCCTGCTGTCCGACGCCAAGGGCAACCCCGTGGGCACCTATGAGAGCGACAACGAGGGGTATGTCTATGTGGACGGTGGGCTTGCGGACGGCAAGTACACCATCCGGGAGATCGAGTGCGCGGAAGGCTATATCCTGGACACCCAGCCCAAGACCATCTATGTGGAGTACGGCGGCTGCACCACCATCACCTGGAAGAACACCGCCATCACCGGGCAGCTCCAGATCACCAAGACCAGCGCCGACTACAACAGCATGAACGGCTGGCCCGCTGGCACCCCCATCCCCGGCACCGTGTTTGAGGTCTACCACTACCGCACGGGGAACCTTGTCGATACCATCCGTACCGATAAGAACGGCGTGGCCGTGTCCAAGCCCCTGCCCCTGGGCCGGTACAAGGTGGTGGAATCCAAGGCCGCTGACTTCTACGCCCTGGACAAGACCCCCATTGACGTGGAGATCGAACACGCTGGGCAGATCGTCAAAGCGGCCATGACCAACAAGAGCCTTTATACCAACGTAGCCATTGAGAAATCCGGCTATAAAGAGGTCATGCCCGGTCAGAACATCCGCTACACGTTCTCCAACATCGCCAACAACTCCACCACGGCGCTCACCTCTTTCTATTGGAGGGACACCCTGCCCGTGGAGGCGGTGCGGCTGGCGAAGATCACCACCGGCACTTACAATGCCGCTGGCAGCTACAAGATCGTTTACAAGACCAATCTCTCCGGGGCCGACTACCGTGTGCTGGCGGACAGCCTGAACACCCAGCAGAACTATGTGTTGGAGGCGTCCCCCGTGGCCCTGCGGCTGGCGTCCAACGAGTACGTCACGGAAGTGATGTTCGTGTTCGGCGTCGTGCCCGCCAACTTCCGGCAGGTGGAAGCCCCCAAAATTGACTGCACCGTTGTGTCCTGGGCCAAGGGCGGCAGTCAGTTCGTCAATCAGGCGGACGTGGGCGGCGTCTACAACGGCCAGTGGATCATGGCGACCACCCGCTGGGTAACGAAGGTCTACGCCCCCTCCAAGCCCCTGCCCCGAACGGGGTATTAAGCACCATCCCCGTGGCCCGCACAGCGGGCCACTTACATATCCATTCGCACATTTGAAACCGTTTCTTTTTTCTTGTACTATGGGGATAAGGAAAGGAGCTGTTTCAAATGTTCAAACGGGAAAAGAAAGTTTATCTTGAATTGACTAATAAGGAATACCGGCGTTTGAGGGAGTACCTGCTGGGCTGGCGAAACAAGCTGACCGCCCAGGGCCGGGACGCCGCCCCGGTGAATGAACTTCTGATGAAACTGATGGCCTGAAAATAAAGTGTTCCTCCATACATACACCGCTCTTTGTCCGCTGGACATGGGGCGGTGTAAATTTTTGGACAGGAGGAACCGGCTATGGAGCATACACCCTTTGAGTACGGTGGGCTGCACTTTATCCCGGAACAGCGGTTTGAACCGCAGGGCCAATACCACCGCCGAATACCGCTGTCCCGCATGGGACAGGAAGCGGAGGCAGACCTGTTTCCCGGTGAGTTCGCCTACTCCCACAGCGGCTTTTATGAAGCGGCCGCCGTAAAAGACTGCGACATTTTCCGCTGTGCGGAGAATGGGCGGCTGTACGTCCCCTGCGAGGACGGCTTGCGGCCCTATAACGAAAGGCCCGACCCGGAGAGGGGGCGGGAGCATGAACGCTGACGGCAAGAAGCCCATAGAGGGCAATTTCCACGCTGTCTCCTGCTCAGGTGGCAAGGACTCGACCGCCATGCTTCTGCTGATGATCGAACGGGATATGCCTATTGACGTGGTGCTAACCGCCGATACCGGCATGGAGTTCCCGGAGATGTATGAACACATGGAGAAGTTGGACGGCCTGCTCTACCGGGAGCGCGGCATCCACATCACTACCCTGCGGCACCCCAGGGGCTTTGAATGGCTCATGTTTGAGGAACCGAAGGTGAAGCAGTCCAGCATTGAGAACCGGCAAAGGCTGGGGGTGTCCCTCTATGGGAACGGCTGGCCCGGTGCCCGTGTGCGCTGGTGTACGGGTCAGTTAAAAACACATCTTATCCACAAAGAAGTGAACCGGCTGAAAAAAGAGCGGAACGCCCTGCACTATGTCGGGATCGCCGCCGACGAGCCGAAGCGCATCAAGGACGACCAATATCCCCTGGTGGATTGGGGTATCACCGAAGCCGAAGCCTTGCAGATCAGCTATGACCGGGGCTTTGATTGGGGCGGGCTGTATCGGATATACAATCGCTGTTCCTGCTGGTGCTGCCCCCTCCAACGAATCGGGGAGCTAAAAAAGCTGCGAAGCCATCACCCTGAATTATGGGCGCGACTCCAGGAGATGGACAGGCGGGCTATAGCACAGTTTGGGCACAACCCCCTGGGGCAATTCACAAAAAATTGGACAGTGGAACAGTTAGAACGGAGGTTTGCCAACGAGGACAGGCAAATCGACCTTTCTGTCAGAGAGGAACGATAACTATGGATGAAAAAAAGAACATGGACAAAGAGTTGTCCGAGATGCTGCGGGGCGTTCCGCCGCAAAACATCTTGATCTCCTTTGACGGCAAGCCTGCCAAATCCCTGGCGGATTATGCAAAGGAGCGGCAGGAACAGGCCCGCCAGAAGAAGCGCAGGCCGCGTGATGACCGGGAGAGGTGACGGTAATGTCGGACAAAAAGCGGATGATTGAAAATTTTGAGGTCATCCACTCGCTCCAGATCGGGGCGCGTGAGGTGGTGGTGGGCGTCAGCCCGGAGCAGGAGTTCATGTGCTGCTTCTGCACCCAGGACGGGATGAGCGAGTATTACACCGAAGCGATGGCAAGTGACGACTACCTGGAGATCATGGAGCTTTACACGGACAGGCTGAAAGGACAGGTGGCGGCGCTGCAAGCCCAGCGCAATACCCTCCACATCCCGCTGAATTTGCTGAACAGTGAACAGTGTTTTCCGCTGAACGACAACGACGACATCACCGGCAAGGTGGTGGCGGTCAAGCCAAGTTCTCTCCGCTATGAGTACCGTCGGGCAGACTGCCAGCTTATCCTTGTGACGAATGGCAGCGGGGCACGGGGCTATTCACGAGGCACATCGGTCTATGGCATTAACGTGTTCACAGGCCGCAGGGATGGCCGGTGGGAACGCATGGATGTTTTAGGCGAGGTCAGGCCGGAGTGTATGCCACAGTGGGCGAAAGACCGTTTGCAGGTCATTCAGCGGGAGCGGGCACTGCAAAAGGGGCGTGACAGCCGATGAAACTTCTGCTGGGCGGCTCCCCCTGCACCCATTGGAGCATAGCGCAGACCCGGAACCGGGAAACACAGCCGGAGGGCCTGGGCTGGGAGCTGTTTCGCAACTATCTGATCGCCAGGGAGCGGTATGGGCCGGACTTCTATTTATACGAAAACAACAAGAGCATGGCCCCGGCGATACGGGCACAGATCACGGCGGAGCTGGGCGTGGAACCGCTTTTGATAAACTCTGCCCTTGTGTCCGCCCAAAGCCGCCAAAGGTTATATTGGACGAACATCCCCGGCGTGGAGCTGCCGGAGGATCGGGGCCTTATCCTGTTGGACGTTCTGGAAAGCGGCCTGCCGCTCCATGAAAAGGGCTACACGCTGAAAGCAAATTACAGCAGGGCCAGCGCCGTGAACGCCCTGGACGGCGGGCACTTCCCCGCGCCTATGGCGATAGAGCCGGTGAACGTCACCGCCGATGGCAAGGCCCAATGCCTGCGGGCCACCTATTATAAAGACGGCATCCGCAATATGGTGGGCAACACCATAGACCGCAAGACCTGTGTGGCTACACCCATCCGGGTATGCAATATCAACGGTGGCAGACAAGGAAACCGAATATACAGCACGGACGCCAAGAGTTGCGCCATAAAGTCGCAGGGTGGAGGGATGGGCGGGCATGGTCAAGGGCTTTATGCAATACCGGCAGACAAAGGTGTCCTGCTACGGAACATTTTGGAAAGAAGTGTGGAAGCAAAGACCGGGCGTTATACTGTCCCTACCGCCTGCCCCGCCCTGCGGGTGACAGAGGCCACCGCCAAGGGCTACACCGACATTCTCCCCGGCGAGTGCGTTGACTTGACCATGCCCAACAGTAAGACCCGCAGGGGCCGCGCCATGAGGGAAAAGGCAAACTGCCTGACCACCTCCTGCCAGTATTATCAGTATTGCGGAACGCTGGACAGGCCCATCTACGAAGTCCGGGACGGCCAGATCACGATAAAGGGCCAGCAGTACCCCATCAAGCTGATGGACGGCTACTATATCATCCGCAAGCTGACGGTGCGGGAGTGTATGCGCCTTCAAACAGTGCCGGAGGACTTTGTGTTCCCGGTCAGCGACACCCAAGCGTATAAAATGCTGGGCAACGGCTGGACGGTGGACGTGATCGCCCACATCCTGTCCTACTGTCCCGGCATCATCGTGGAACCGCTGGAAGTGCTGTCCATGTACGACGGCATGAGCTGTGGGCACCTGGCCCTTAACAAGCTGGGGACCACCGTTCTCCGCTACTACGCCACCGAGATCGACAAATACGCCATCAAGACCACCCAGACAAACTTCCCCGGCACCATCCAATTAGGCGACGCTTTTCAGGTGCGGGAGGACAAGTGGTGGTCTTTTTTTGAGCAAGCAAAAGGAGTGTGACATTATGGAATTGACGTTTCAGGCCGCGACCCCTGCGGAGCGGCTTTATACCGAGGGCCAAAGTACGCAGATCGCGGGGCAGACCGGGTACATCGGCCACCTGCGGGCCGACATGGGCGCTGACGGCAAGGGCTTTTTTCAGACGTGGCGGTGCCACCGAGGGGATATGGACACCGAGGAATTTCACCAGGAGCTTGAAAGCGTCCTCAACACCTTGGTGGGCGACGGGCAGTACGGCGGCTTTTTGAAAAGCCGTGACGCCATGCGGGACTTCTGCCAGGAACACCCGGAGAGCGGCTTCAACGAGGGCTTTGATTTTGGTTTCCGGGCGGACACGGCGCAGTATTCCTACCTGATCCGGCTAAACACCTATTCTGACGAAAAGAACCTGTCTATCTGCTGCTACCGCCGGAACTCGCTTGACCGCCACATGAAACAGGCTGAAAAGGGTATCCGCTTCATCACTCCGCACTATGAGGAAAAATTCAGGATCGCAGATGGCGACATGGTGCGGATCAAATGCTGGGACGGGCGGGAGCTTGACCATGTATGCCGCTATATCGACGACTGCCATGTGGAAATCGGCAAGGGCTGGGATAACCTTTTCCACATCTGCCAGTTTGCCGAGATGATGGAACGCAACGGCAACTCTGTGATCCCCCTCAGAAATTCGCTGCCGCTGGTGTGCTACGGCAAAGTGCCCGAAAAAAAGGCCATCGTTATGTTTGTGCGAGGCTCTGACAACTGGCGTTCCGCACACTTTGTGACAAAAGGCCGCACCAGCCAGAAGCTGGTAGACGAGCTGAACAGCGAGATGGGCGTGACCAAGGCACAGGCGGCGGCGATGCTGGCCGGGGCCACCCAGGGCTGGGCTGCTCCCGCCGCCGACCCGAAGAACTATGACGAACAGGGCCAGCCCATCAAATCCCGCCGCCCGGACAGGGGTGATGCTCGGTGACGGAACAAAAGCACCTTATCTGGAGCGACTTCACGCTGGATTACGAGGATTGGCGTGAGTTTTTAGAGAATGAGTACCCGGAACTGACTGAGGACGAGCGCATGATGCTGATGTACGACATCAACAACGGCTACCTGGATGACGAGCGTGTGAACCTGAACATCCAGCTTGACCAGCCCATCCTTATTATTGCCGACCTGGGCCTCTGGACGGGGCGGCACATGGGCTACAAGGAGATCGCCAGCGGCAACATCCGAGACTGCCTTTACAGCGACCGGGGCATTGACTATTCCACCTGGTTTGTTGACAAGCTGGGCGACCTGCGCTGTGACGCTATCCACCATGACGGCACAAACCGTCTGCTGTACCGCACCTATAAGCCCGGAGTACGAGAATCTCAAATTGACCTGCTGAAAGAAAAATTGTATTACGGCACAGTGACCCGCGCCGACATTACCCGGATCACCCGCAGGCTGGGGGACGAGATCGGCAAGGTCTACGGCTGGGACTTTCCCCAGCGTGGGCGGCAGGCTGTGTCCGTGGAAAGGTAGGAGCATCATGGCACAATTACCGAATGTCAAATTGAACGTACACCCCTCCATGTTTGACCTGATGATGGCCGTTCTGGAGCGCAACACCACCGCCGAGGATGTGCCCACCCGCAACAGCGCCCAGGACTTGATGGAAAAACGTATGCGGTTTTCCCGACGCTGCTGCGGTGTGGGCGGTAAGCCCTATGTCAGTATGTGGATGTATGAGAGCGAAGCCTCTGAGCTGATCTGGCAGCTTCTCTACGCCTGCATCGGGGCTTACGAGGTGGAAAAGGAGTACAGCGCGGAGCTGAAAGAGGGCGGCGAGGGTGATACCCGGTGAAAGGCGCACCCATCGACAAAGCACTGTGCGAGTATCTGAAAGAATACCGCCGTGGACAAGAGCGCGCGGCCTCCAGCAAAGAGCTGGAGGCCGCGTTCCATGTTAAGGGGACGGAGCTGCGGCGAGCCGTCAACCGCCTGCGCTGTGACGGCTGGCCCATTTGCAGCGACGCCACCGGCTACTTTTATGCGGCGCGGCAGTCGGAGATACAAGCCACCGTCGCCCAGCTCACGGGGCGTATCTCCAAAATCGCCGCCGCTACAAAGGGGCTGCTGAAATCTTACGAGGAAAAGGAGGGATAGATCGTGGCAAAGAAACCTGAACCCATTGTCCGGCTTGCGGCGCAGACGGCCCGTCAGATTTTTGCCAACAGCGGGAATTATATGGCGTTCCTGACCACCGCCGCCCACAATTTCAAATACAGCTTCCGCGACCAGCTTTTGATCTACGCCCAAAAGCCGGACGCCACCGCCTGCGCCCAAACCGACTTCTGGAACAAGCATGGCCGGTGGGTGAACAAGGGCACCACGGGGATCGCCCTGCTGGTGGACACCGATAAGGGCTACAAGCTGCGGCACGTCTTTGATATGTCCGACACCAACAGCCGTGCGGGGCGCACCGTCCCTGTCTGGCAGATGAGGCCGCAGTACGAGGGGCCGGTGGTGGAGGCGCTGGAAAACAGTTACGGCGAGTTTTCCGACAAAGCCGACTTTGCCGAGTGCCTGATGGAAGCGGCAAAGATCATCGTCGAGGACAACTTTGGCGATTATTACGCCGACCTTTGCCGTGTCAAAGAGGGCAGTTTGCTGGAAGAACTGGACGATCTCAATACCGAGGTGTGGTTTAAGCGCCTGCTGGAGAACAGCGTGGCCTATATCATGCTGACCCGGTGCGGCATCGACCCCCAGGAGTATTTCAGCGGCGAGGACTTTGCCCGCATCTACGATTTTAATACCTTGAAAACCCTTGCCATCCTGGGGGCCGCAGCCAGCGATATAGCCGAGATGCCCCTGCGGGAGATCGCCAGTACCGTGCTGCCCTTATATTGGGAGGAAGAAAAACAAAATCGCACATTTGCCGGGAATCCTGACAGGCAGTATAATGACGGCAGAACGAAACGTGAAAGGAGCGTTGAACATGGAGCTGACATACAGAACCGAGGGCGACTATCAACTGCCCAACCTGGACGTGCCGGAGGCCCCGCAGGTCGGAAAATATGGGATGCTGCGGCGCAGTTTCCTCGCCAATCACCGGCACGGGATTTACACGGGGATGCTGCTGACCGGGGAGCTAAACACCCATCTGGCGGAAATCGACCGGCAGGCCACCGAGATGGTGGAGCAGTTGACGGAGCAAATGGCGCGGGAACAGGGCGTGACCGAGAGCCTGAAAGCATCCGATCAGATGAAGTGGGTCGGTCTGATGAACAACATCAAGGCAGCGGCGGAGGAAGCGGCGCTGGCGGAGATCGTGTACGCCAACTGAGCGCCCCTCTCCCCACGGAGGAAGAACAAAAAGCGGCAATTCAAGCGGCGGAGGATGAACAGTCCTCCGCTTTTGCTATTTCCCAGGAGGACATTGACGCCGTTTTGACATGGCATGGCACTACTGGAAAATTCCGTATCTATGAGCAGTTTATGAAACAGGAGAGCGCCCAGGAAAATACGGACTTTCTCAAAGACGAGTACGGCATTGTCGGATATACTGTCCACGCAAACAGGAAATTGGACATTTGGGCTGACGGCAAGGGCATCAAGATCACCGCCGAGCCGGATACTGTGACCGTCCTGACTTGGAAAAAGGCGGCAAAGCGGATCGGTGAGCTGCTTGCCGCAGACCGTTATCTGTCACCGGCTGAAAAGGCAAAATACCCGGAATACCGCCGTCAGGAGGACACTCGGATCGCCCGGAGCAAAATCAGCGGAGAATTTTCCTCCATTATCCGCGATTATAAGGACTATGTGGCCCAGCTCGGAGAGCAGGATAAAACGGTGGACAGGTGGTATTTAATATCCTGCGCCAGTGCGTTCAGTGTGGGCCAAAAGAAGATGAACGCCCGCACCAGCGAGGGCGACTTTATCCTCCCTATGATGCGGGAGGCTATGCAGGCTATCATCGGGGAGAACACTCACCTGACGGAACGGTGCGAGGCCATGCTTGCGGAACTCTCCGGCCCCCTGGCCGCACCGCTGGAGCCGGACTATGACGAGCTGAACCCGCTCCCGGCACCGCCGAAAGAGTACCGGCTGACCCTGGGGGCCACGGTCTACCTGGGGACGCAGAGGTATGAACTGCTGGCCTTTGACGCTCAGACTGTCCGGCTCTTTGACCCGGCGTTTCCCATCATCAACAAGGAACTGCCCCGCGAGGAATTTGACCGTCTGCTGGCGGAAAATCCCCTGAATGACGGTCTGCTTCATGTGATGGAGGACGTATTGCCCGCCGAACCTGCGGAGCCTGACACCCCCGGTTATGACTTGGGCTTTGGGCACCTGGGCAGCGGCGTGACAGTGTGGAACCGGCTGGAACTGCGATACGGTGATTACAAGACTATCGCCCATATTGCCCCCGACCGAACCGTGACCTATTATGAGGACGGTCTGCCGGAGGATGTTCGGGCGCAGATTGAAGAATTTGCCGCCACCTCCACCATGACCATTTCCGCCACCCAAAACGCCCCCGTGTTCTCCACCCCGCCGCCGGTGCGGGAGCCTGCCGTGGCCCCCGCCGAGGCCGGTGAGCCGACTTACCCGCCCCGTGAGCTTCCCTATATTTTCTGCGAGTGGAGCGAGAGCATTGTATTTCAGGATAGGACGGCCTACTCCCTCCAAGAGTTTGACCGGCTGATGAAACAGGCGGACGATGAATATATCGCTGGGAGAACGGCTGCTATGGCAAAATACGGGACGTGGCAGAAATGGTATGACGCCAACGACCCGGAATATAACGCATTTTTAGGCTATGATAAGGTAAAATTCACCCTTGTCATGCCCGATGGACGGACATTCTCCGAGCGTCAGGACATTGGGGACGGCGACGGCGGTGTGCTGGATTTTCTTAATCAGTACGACAAATACCGTGAGATTGTCCCCGTTCTGCGTGAGGCTGTCCGCAAAGAGGAAGAAGCGGCACAGAGCGGCCCCGTCCCACAGCCGGAGCTTGCCAGCGGCAGGTTTTGGGACGCCTACAACTCCATCAAGGAGCATAACCCCGACAGTCTGGTGCTGTATCAGGTGGGCGACTTCTTTGAATTGTACGGAGGGGCTGAGGGCGAGGACGCAAGAAGCGCGGCGGTGGCCCTCGATCTGACCCTGACCAAACGCAATATCCCCGAATATGGCCGTGTGTCCATGTGCGGTTTTCCCGCCCACAAGCTGGAGGACTATGTAAAACGGTTGAATGGCAAGGGCTTTGACGTGGTGGTGGCGGCGCTGGAACACAACCGTCATGTGCCCGTTGTGTTCCCCGCACAGCCCAGCGAAAAGGCCGAACAGAAGGCGGATAATTTTTCCGACATTGACCCCGCCGCCGACACGCCTCCGGCTCCTGAACGCTTTTCCCTCATTGAAACGGAAAGAGGGTACGCCGTATGGG
The DNA here is from genome assembly GCF_010206195.1 of Anaerotruncus colihominis. GTDB lineage: Bacteria > Bacillota > Clostridia > Oscillospirales > Ruminococcaceae > Anaerotruncus > Anaerotruncus colihominis_A. Next base: position 21,594 of record NZ_VIQT01000024.1, read on the forward strand.
ATGATGTTCAGGGCGGGATATATGTGGACAGCGAGGGCGTCCAGGAGGAATTTACCAGCGAATGGCAGGCCGAGGACTATCTGAAGCAGGTCAAACAGGCCGAATCGGAAAGGAGCGCCGGAAGTTCAGCGGATGGCCGCAGCTCTAACAGAGATATACCCTCACCGCAGACACAGCCCCGCCGTTATCAGGTGGTGGTTTACCACCACATCGAAAACGGCATGGACGAGAAGCGGGAATATGAAACACTGCAAGAAGCGGAAAAAGTGGCGAGGGGCTACGTTGACGGCACGTTGGAGGACGACGGCTTTGCCTATGAGGGCGCGGCTGTGTACGACCTGCTGGAAAGGAAATGGCTCTCCGTCATTGGGAATTTCCCGGTGCCGGAAACCCCTGCCGAAAAAGAGGAAGTCCTGCCGCCGTCCACGGCTCAACACAAGGGTGTAAAGAAGGTAGCGGAGTACCTATTCGACCAAGAACGCATTGTTATCTTCCAATACCCCAACGGCCAATTTTATAATCATTATGGCTATGATGAACAGCGCGGTTTTTCCAACGTGACAGCGGGCGGTTTTGATACCTTTGAAGAAGCTGAAAAAGCATTGTATTCCCACCGGCCCAAAGCAGAAACGGTTTTAGAACCTGCTGAAAAAGCAGCAGATACGGAAAAAAATACGGAAAGTTTAGCGGATGGGCACGGCCCGGACGGTGATGGGCCAATCCAACCCCCACCTGCACCCCGGCACAGGGCCAAGGTGTCCCCCTTTGTCCTCCATCCCGAAGTCCCCAACGCAGACCGGCATGAGTACTGTATCACCGATGACGCCATCGGCGTGGGGACACCGGGGACGCGGTTTAACAATAACATCCGGGCCATCCGCCTGCTGAAAAAGCTGGAACGGGAAGATCGGTTCGCCACCCCGGAGGAACAGGCGGTGTTGGCGCAGTATGTGGGCTGGGGCGGTCTGGCCGACTGCTTTGACGAGCGCCACAGCAAGTACGCCGAGTTGAAAGCCCTGCTGGACGAGGACGAATACGCCGCCGCCAGGGAATCCACCCTCACCGCCTTTTACACCCCGCCCGTGGTCATCCGCTCTATCTATCAGGCATTGGAGAACATGGGCTTTAAGACCGGCAATCTGCTGGAGCCGTCCTGCGGCATCGGCAACTTCATCGGTATGCGCCCGGAAAGTCTGACCGACTCCAAAATCTACGGTATAGAGCTGGATGGTATCAGCGGACGCATCGCCCAGCAGCTCTATCAAAAATCCTCCATCGCTGTCCAGGGGTTTGAGACAACAGAACTCCCGGACAGCTTTTTTGACGCCGCCATCGGCAACGTGCCATTTGGTGCGTTCAAGGTAACGGACAAGCGGTATGACAAGCACAACTTTTTCATTCACGACTATTTCTTTGCCCGGACGCTGGATAAGGTCAGACCGGGCGGCATTATCGCCTTTGTCACCAGCAAGGGTACGATGGACAAGGAGAACCCCAACGTCCGAAAGTATATCGCACAGCGGGCCGACCTGCTGGGGGCCATCCGTCTGCCCAACAACACCTTTAAGGCCGCTGCCGGTACGGAAGTGACCAGCGACATCCTGTTTTTACAGAAGCGGGAGGCCCTTGCCAGCGGGGAGCCGGATTGGGTACACCTGAATACCGATGAAAACGGGCTGAAAATGAATCAGTATTTCATCGACCACCCGGAGATGGTCATGGGCGAAATGCAAAAGGTCAGCGGCCCCCACGGGCCGGAAACCGCCTGCCTGCCCCGCGAGGGGCAAAACCTGGGGGAGCAGCTTGCCGCTGCCATCCAGAATATCCAGGGCACCATCACCGAGTATGTGATGGACGACCCGGAGGCAGAGGGCGAGGACAAATCCATCCCCGCCGACCCGAATGTACGGAATTTCAGCTATACCGTAGTGGACGGCGAAATCTACTACCGGGAGAACAGCCGGATGAACCCGGTAGAGGTGTCCGTCACAGCGGCGAACCGCATCAAGGGACTTATTGAAATCCGGGACTGTGTGAGGACGCTCATTGAGTATCAGACCGAGGACTGGCCCGCCGAGGACATCCAGGCCCAGCAAAAGAAGCTGAATACCCTCTATGACGCCTATGTGGAGAAATACGGGCGCATCAACTCCCGTGGCAACAGTATCGCCTTCAGGATGGACAGCGCCTATTTTCTGCTGGCCTCCCTGGAAGTGCTGGACGACGAGCGCAACTTTGTCCGCAAGGCGGATATGTTCACCAAGCGCACCATCAAGCAGAAAACCGTTGTCACCAGCGTGGACACCGCATCCGAGGCCCTGGCTGTGTCACTGGCTGAAAGGGCGTGTGTGGATTTAGGCTTTATGGCTTCCCTGATGGGCGGCGGGGACAAGATACCCCAGGTCGTGGAGGACTTGAAGGGCGTCATTTTCAAAGACCCTAACACCGGCCCCTTTAATATTGAGGACGGCGGCACGGATTGGTACAAGGGCTGGCAGACCGCCGACGAATACCTCTCCGGCAACGTGCGGGAGAAGCTGGCCGACGCAAAACGGGCGGCGGAAACCGACCCGGCGTTTCAGGTCAATGTGGAGGCGCTGGAACAGGTACAGCCGACAGATCTAAACGCCAGTGAGATTTCCGTACGGCTCGGTTCCACCTGGCTCCCCCCGGACGTGGTGGAGCAGTTTGTTTTTGAACTGCTGGACACGTCCGCTAATTGTCAGGAAAAAATTCACATCCATTTCTCCCAATACACGGGGGCCTGGAACGTGGAGGGGAAAAGTGTTGACCGGGTGAACGTCAAGGCCAACAGCACCTACGGCACCACCCGCATCAACGCCTACAAGATCATTGAGGACACCCTGAACCTGCGGGATGTGCGGATTTTTGACTATGTTCAGGACAGGGACGGAAAGAGAGTCGCTGTGCTGAACAAGAAAGAAACCGCCATCGCCCAAGGCAAGCAGGAGCTTATCAAGCAGGCGTTTCAGGACTGGATATGGAAAGACCCGGCACGGAGAGAGCGGCTGACAACGCTCTATAATGTGCAATTCAATAGCTTGCGGCCCCGCGAGTACGATGGGAGCCACATCAGTTTTGTGGGCATGAACCCGGAGATCACACTACGCAAGCACCAGCGGGACGCCATCGCCCGCATCCTCTACGGCGGCAATACCCTGTTGGGCCATGTGGTGGGGGCCGGGAAAACGTGGGAAATGGCAGCGGCGGCGCAGGAGAGCAAGCGGCTGGGCCTGTGTCAAAAGAGCCTGTTCGTGGTGCCCAACCACCTGACGGAGCAGTGGGCGGCGGAGTATTTGCAGCTCTATCCCTCTGCGAACATCCTTGTGGCGACTAAAAAGGACTTTGAAACCAAAAATCGAAAGCGGTTTTGTGGCCGAATTGCCACCGGGGACTATGACGCCATCATCATCGGGCACAGCCAGTTTGAGAAGATACCCATGAGCATAGAGCACCAGCGGTTTACGCTGGAACAGCAGTTGGACGAGATCGCCCTGGGTATCGCTGAATTGAAGGCGCAGAAAGGGGAGAATTTCTCCGTTAAGCAGTTGGCGAAAACCCGGAAAGATATTCGGGAAAAGCTGGCAAGACTGAACGACCAAAGCCGGAAAGATGATGTGGTCACGTTTGAGGAATTGGGCGTTGACCGCATTTTCATTGACGAGGCACATTATTATAAAAACCTCGCCTCATTTTCCAAAATGCGGAACGTGGGCGGCATCAGTCAGACGGAGGCGCAGAAGTCCAGCGACCTGTATATGAAGTGCCGCTATCTGGACGAGCTGACCGAGGGCCGGGGCGTTATTTTCGCCACAGGCACGCCTATCAGCAACACAATGGTGGAGCTTTACACCATGCAGAAGTATTTGCAGTATGAAACGCTCCGCCGTCAAGGTCTTTTGCACTTTGACGCATGGGCATCCACGTTTGGGGAAACCGTCACCGCCATAGAGCTGGCCCCGGAGGGCACCGGCTACCGGGCCAAGACTCGGTTTGCCAGGTTCCACAACCTCCCGGAGCTGATGGCTATGTTCAAGGAAGTGGCGGACATCCAGACGGCAGATATGCTGAATCTTCCTGTTCCCAAGGCCGTCTACCACACGATTTCCCTGAAACCCTCTGAATTGCAAAGACAGATGGTGGCGGCGCTGGCGGAACGGGCTGAAAAGGTACGCAATAGGGAGGTAAGGAGCGACCAGGACAATATGCTGCTTATCACCAACGATGGACGCAAGCTGGCCCTTGACCAGCGGCTCACCAACCCCCTGCTCCCCGACAGCGAAACCAGCAAAGCAAACGCCTGCGCCGACAACGTGTTTGAGATATGGCAGAATACAGCCAACCAGCGTTCCGCGCAAATGATATTCTGCGACCTGTCTACCCCCGGAAAAGAACGGCCCATTGAAATGGCGGAGACTGAACCGGGCGCTTTTGAAATGGCGTCGTTTCAAAACTTGTACGATGATCTGTGTGACAAGCTGATCGCCAAGGGCATACCGGCTGAAGAAATAGCCTACGTCCATTCTGCTAACACAGAGGCCAAGAAAAAAGAACTGTTCGGCAAGGTGCGTTCCGGCCAGATACGGGTGCTGATCGGCTCCACACAGAAGATGGGAGCGGGCACCAACGTCCAGCACAAGTTGATCGCGCTCCACCATTTGGATTGCCCGTGGAGGCCCAGCGACCTCCAACAGCGGGAGGGGCGCATCATCCGCCAAAAGAACGAGAACGACGAGGTGGACATTTACACCTACGTCACCGAGGACACTTTTGACAGCTACCTTTATCAGTTGGTGGAGAGCAAGCAGAAGTTTATCGGGCAAATCATGACCAGCAAATCCCCGGCCCGCTCCGTCGAGGACATTGACGAAACCGCCCTGTCCTACGCCGAGATCAAGGCCCTCTGCGCCGGTGACGAGCGAATCAAGGAGAAGATGGATTTAGATATTGACGTTCAGCGGCTGAAACTGCTGAAAGCCAACCATTTGAGCCAGAAGTATTCTCTGGAGGACAGCATTATCAAGTATTTCCCCCAGCGAATCGCCATCGCCAAGGCGGAGATCAAGAGCGCACAGGAGAACATCGCTATCCGGGACGCAAATACCCACCCCAACAAGGACGGCTTTTCCCCCATAGTGGTGAGGGGCGTAACCTATACTGAAAAAAAGGCGGCGGGCAGCGCCATCCTCGCCGCCCGCAAAACCCTGACGGACGATAACGCCGTCATCCCCCTGGGCGAGTACCGGGGCTTTCAGATGGAACTTTTCTTTAATCCGTTTTATAAGGAGTACACGGTGAGGCTGGCAGGCGTCAACGCCGATAGCGTAGCCCTGGGCCAAGATGTTTATGGCAATATCCAGCGGCTTGACAATCTGCTCAGTAACTTTGATAATCACCTGAAATCCGCCCAAGACGATCTGACCACCTACGAAACCCAGCTTGCCAGCGCAAAGGTAGAGGTTGAGAAGCCGTTTCCCCAGGAGGACGAGCTGAAAACAAAGTCGGCCCGTCTGGATGAACTGAACATTCTGCTGAATATGGACAAGCAGGAGAATGAGATCGTAGATGGGGATGTGGGGGACGAAGCCGATACCCCCGACCGGGACGGCCCCGACCGGGATCGGTAACGCCAATCGCACATTTGCCCTGACGGTATCTGCGCTGTATAATAGGCGCAGAATATAGGCGGAGGTGAAGATGGTGCCAGATGAGTTCAAATTTGAAACCTTTGTGGAGGCCCAGGGGACGGCGATGCAGGAGTATTTGAGCGGCGTTGTCGCAAAACTGTCCAAGACGGACAAGGCGTACCGGGCCATTCAGGACAAGATCGAAAGCATTTACCGGCAGTACCCCCATGTGATGGGGATGTTCGACACAGAGAAAGTGGTAGCGTTGAACGAACAGGAGTGCGCAGCGGCCATTGAAGTGGTGGGCCTGCAAAACCAGCTTGTGGAGCTGGAAATGCAGTCGGTCTACTTCCGGGGCTGCTACGACAGCGTGGGCTATCTCCAAAAGGCGGGCATCCTGTGACGAAGGGCGGCGCTGGCAGTCAGCCAGCGCCGCCTCCTACATAACCGGGAATAAAAAAATTCATAGGCGAAAGAGCAAAAAAAGATGAAAATTTCTGTCAATCAAATCCAGTGTAAGCGGTGCGGCAGTATCATCACATCCGAACACAGCCATGACTTGAAATGGTGTATGTGCCGGGGCGTGGCCGTGGACGGCGGCAGGGACTACCTGAAACGGCTGACTGGCGACCCGCCCAGCGAATATACAGGAATCAGCAAGTGGGAGGAATAGCCGTTTACTCGTTGATAATCAGCTTATTCAGGTCAAAGAGCGCCGCTTTATAATTCTGAACTCGGTACAGACGCTTGTTGGGATCGGGCTGCTCGATCACATGGCCCTCTCGCTCCAAAAGCTCCTTTTGCGCTTCTTTGTCAAAATAACGGCCATAATCTATCAGCATCCCCCGGAGGGAGATCATGCGCCAGTAGGGTATCAGGCTATCCCGATCAGGCTTTCCATAGTCTTTGAGTTCTGTGATAAAATCCACCCGTTGAATATCGGCGGGCCTCCAGAACAATTTTTTATCAAAGGGCATGATACCATCACCCTCAATCTCGCAAAAGTCGGCCCCCTTCCGTCTGGCCCACATCTCGCAGATGGCCTCCTGGGTGGTGAGCTTTCCTGCGGGTATCATGCACATAATGGTGGCGAACGTCTGCTTGTCCAGATACACCGCCTTTTTCGCGGCGGGGGTATGTTCACGGTCTGCCATGCGGCACCTCCTACAAAATTTTGCTTTTGCCGCATTATACCATCTTTTTCGCCCTGATACAACAGGAACGGTACATAGCCGGGGAGATTTTCAATCCGAAAGTCCCCCCGGCTATAACTATCTTCAAAGGAGCTGATGAACATGGCGAACCCCAATCTGCTGAACAAGCTGTACCAGCGGATGAGCGCCGAACAGGAACAGTATCGCAAGTGGCTGCTGGGCCAGCCCCTTGGTGACATCCTGAACCATGCCGCCGAGTACACCGTCCGGGAGGATATTGTGATGGAAATGTCGGCGCTGGAACTGCCGGAAGCCCAGGCCAAGGCGCTGCTGAAATCCAAGACCCCGTTGGCGGACGTTTACAAGGAGTGGAACAAGACGGAAACCCACCACATGGAGGACTTGCGGGATGTGATCGAAGCCCGCGCTGACGCTGTGATACGGGCTGAAAAGGAACGGAGCCAGCGGGAGGGACGGTAGATGGGCTATGTCACGCCGGAGCAAATCACAAAGGCCAAGGAGCTTGACCTGCTGACCTACCTCCAGCGGTTTGATCCCCATGAGCTGGTACACGTCAGCGGCAGCACCTATTGTACCCGTGAGCATGACAGCCTGAAAATCAGCAACGGCAAATGGAATTGGTTTTCCCGTGGGATCGGCGGCAAGACGGCCCTGGACTATCTCATTAAAGTCCAGGGCTTTTCGTTTACCCAGGCGGTGGAAACGCTTGTTGGGCGGGCGGCAGTATTGCCGCCCGTTTCTCATGCCGCCCCCAAACCTGCCCCACCCCGAAAACTTCTCATGCCGGAGCTGAACAGCAATCACGACAGAGTTTTGAATTATCTCATGGGACGCGGCATCCACCCGGTCGTTCTGGACTACTGCCTGGAACACAAATTGCTTTTTGAAACGAAGCAGTATCACAACGCCCTGTTCGCTGGGTATGACCGGGAGGGCAAAATGCGCTACGCCGCCCTGCGGGGGACGCTGGGGGACTTCAAGGGCGAGGTGACGGGCAGCGATAAGCACTACTCGTTCTCCATCTCCGCTCCCCAGGAATCGGGCAGGCTCCACCTGTTTGAATCCGCCATCGACCTGTTAAGCTATGCCACTTTGACGCTGGGACGGGGCTGGGACTGGCAGAAGGACAGCCTGCTTTCCCTGGCCGGTGTTTATCAGACCAAGCGGGAGAACGTGGTGCCTATCGCTCTCAGCCGGTATCTTCAGGAGCATCCCAACATCCATACCCTGCAACTTCACCTGGACAACGACGAGGTGGGGCGGGGTGCGGCGGCAGGTATCATGGGCGGGCTGCAAGACTGCTATAAGGTGTTAGACCAGCCGCCTACCAGCGGAAAAGACGTGAATGAACTGCTCCAGCGGAAGCTGGGGCTGATACAGCGAAAGGAGGACTGGAGCCGGTGAAGGACTATCAGGGCATGAAGATCATCGGCATTGACAACGGCTACGGCAACATCAAGACCGCAAACTGCTGTTTTCCCGCAGGGCTGACCGCCTATGACGTGGAGCCGGTGTTCAAGGACGAGCTGCTGGTCTACGGCGGGCGGTACTACCTGATCGGGACGGGCCACAAGGAGTTTGCCGCCGATAAGACTGGGGACGACGATCACTATGTCCTCACCCTGGCCGCTATCGCCCGTGAGCTGAACGCATACGGGCTGACCGCCGCCACAGTACGCCTTGCGGTGGGCCTGCCCCTCACCTGGGTAAGTCAGCAACGGGAGGACTTCAAAGCCTACCTCATGCGGAGCCAGGAGGTAGACTTCACCTTCCGGGGAAAGCCCTACCGGGTGGAGATCGCCGGGGCTGACGTGTTCCCCCAGGGCTTCGCGGCGGTTGCCAGCCAGATCAGGAACTTCCAGGGCGTGAATATGCTGTGCGACATTGGAAACGGCACCATGAACATCATGTTCATCAACGACCGCAAGCCCGCCGCAGACCGAATGTTTACGGAGAAGTACGGCACCCACCAATGTATGCTGGCCGTCCGGGAGAACGTCATGCGAACTCACCACGCTACGGTGGACGACTCCATCATCAACCGTGTGCTGCGGTTTGGCACGGCGGACATCCAGGAGGACTATCTGACCACCATCCGGGAAACCGCCGCAGAGTATGTGCGTGAGATTTTCCGCATCCTGCGGGAGCGTGAGTACAACCCGGCCCTCATGCGTCTCCATGTGCTGGGCGGCGGGAGCTGCCTGATCCGCAATTTTGGGGAGTATGACGCCGACCGTGTGACCATCTACGATGATATTTGCGCCACAGCCAAGGGCTACGAGTACCTTTGCGAGATGGCGCTTCGCAAGGGCGGCGGTGTCCATGCAACGTAAAAAGATGACCCTCCGCTTTGACCTCGACCGCCCGGAGGACAGGCAGGCGTGGGAGTATCTGCAAGGACTTAACCCGGCGTCCATGAATAAGGCTGTGCTGTCCATTATCAACCAAGCCGAGTTGACCAGCCGTATACAAGAAATCGTTCAAAACACCATCCGGGAAGAACTCGCCACCTTGAAACAACTGCCTGTTCAGCCCGTGCAAACAGAGCCAGAGGGCGACGATGGGACAGACGATGCCATTATGGGCTTTCTGGATAACTTCATGTGACGGCAAAAGTGCCGTCACTTTTTTTGCCCGCAAATGACCATGACGGCAAAAGTGCCGTCACCCGCTGAAAAAAGGAGGTGTTTTTTCCATGCAGGGTAAACCGCCGCAGAGCAAGCCCCCTCCCAAGCCCACCCGCCGTATTTCCCCAGCGGAATGGGCATGGCTCGACCGCATCAACCGCCAGCTTGCCTATGACGAATATATGGAAGCTAAGCGGGAGTTTTGGCTTTGGGAGCGTCCGCCCAAGGTGAAATCCGACCCGGCTTGAACCTACCCCGACCGTTCTCCCGCGCCGCAGGCGCAGAGGGCGGTATTGTCTTAACAAGCAACGAATTGTGGGGCCACAATTCAGCTTGACAGGGGCTTGCCGCCCCTATGACCCCGCATTTAGACCCACATTTAGAAAGGATGGTATTTTTTGAAAAGAACGCTTGAAATGAAAATCCGCTTTACCAAGGGCGAACTGGACACCCTTACCAAGAAGGCCCGGAAGTCCGGCTTCTCCCGCGAGGGCTTTTCCCGCCGCATCCTCAACGGCGCGGTGGTGAAGGAGGCCCCGCCCGCCGAGGTGCCCATGCTGATCCGGGAGGTGCGGCGCGTGGGCTGCAACATCGACCAGCTTTTGATGATCGCCCGCACGAAGAACTGGCTGATCGTGAAGGAGTTGGAAAAGGCCCTGGAGAGCAACCGGGCCGTGGAAAAGCTGATTGTGGACACCTACACCACCCCCTCCGACTGACATGGCCGTTACCTCTATCTGGCCCATCAAGGGGCGCGTGGACAAAGTGATAAACTACGCCCGGAACCCGGAAAAGACCACCGAGGGCAGCTATGGGGAACTGGCGTCCCTCCACGCCATTGACAATGTGGTGGAGTACGCCGCTGACGATATGAAAACGGAGCGCCGTTCCTATGTGTCCTGCCTGAACTGCCGGGAGGACACCGCCGCCGCACAATTCATGGAAACAAAGCGGTTATGGGGCAAGCTGGGGGGCCGGGTGTGCTACCACGGCTATCAATCCTTTAAGGCAGACGAGGTAACGGCGGAAACTGCCCATGAGATCGGCGTTAAGCTGGCGCAGGAGTTGTGGGGCGACCGCTTTGAGGTGGTAGTGGCTACCCACTGTAACACAGGCCATTATCACAATCATTTTGTTATCAATTCTGTATCTTGGGCAGACGGCTACAAGTTCTACAACTCTCCCGCCGACTATGCCCGTATGCGGGAGGTGTCAGACCGGCTTTGCCGGGAGTACGCTATTTCTGTGATAGAAAACCCCGGCGGGCGGGCCAAGCACTACGCCGAATGGCAGGCCGAGCAGAATGGCAAGCCCACCCACCGGGGCACCATCCGGGCCGACATTGACCGGGCCATCCTTGCCTCCACCACCGAGCGCGACTTCCTCCGGGTGATGGGTGAGATGGGCTACCAGCTCAAAACAAGGGGCAAGGGCGGCAAGCCCCTGAAATATCCGGCGCTAAAACCACCCGATGCTGGTGGGTACTTCCGTTTTCACAAGCTGGGTGAGGGCTACTCGTTGGAGCAGATCAAGGAACGCATTTTGCAGAACCTCCAAAAACAAGCCCCATTCCCGGAGGTGGTGCATCGTCCACCCCGCCGTTACCGAGTGCGGGGAAAGCCCCGAAAGAAAGTCACTGGCCTGCGGGCGCTGTATTTCCGTTACTGTTACGAACTTCACATCATCGTCAAGCGACCGGCATCCGTCAAGCGGGTGTCTTTTTTGTTGCAGGAGGACATCGCCAAGCTGGACAGGCTGGACGCGGAAACCCGGTTTTTGGGAAAACAGCACATCGGCACTATCGGGGAACTGACCGCCCACCGGGAAATGGCATCGGCGGAGATCAACGCCCTGACCGCCCAGCGGCAGGAACTCCGTAAGGAACTGCGGCGGCTCAACCGACAGGGCGACGCCACGGCCATTAGCGAGGTCAAAGACAAAATCAGCGCCATATCCAGCCGTCTGAAGGCTTTGCGAAAGGAGGTGGTCTTATGTGACAGCATCGCCCAGCGTTCCGGGCAGGTCAAGGAAAACCTGGAACGACTGATAGAACAAAAGGAAACCGAAAGAAAGGAGCTGACACAGCATGAGCTATTCAGGCGACGCGGCGGAGCAGGTCGTGAGGCTGTCCCTGGAAACAGGTGAGGTAGCGGTCAAGCTGGCCGGCGAGGGTGCCAAACAGCTTGCCATCCTCTTGTACGCCATCCTGCGGGAGCAGAAGAAAACCAAGGGCAAGACCCGCCTGACCAATATGCTCTGCAGCGGCAAGGAGCTGAAGGTGTTCGCCGTGAAAGACAGCGACCTCCAGCTTTTTTGCCGGGAGGCCAAGAAGTACGGCGTCCTCTACTGCGTTCTGAAAGACCGGGACGCCACGGACGGCATCACCGACATTATGGTGCGGGCCGAGGACGCCAGCAAGATCAACCGTATCTTTGAGCGATTCAACCTGGCTACCGTGGATATGGCCGAGATCAGGAGCGAGATCGAGCGCAGCCGTCAGGAACAGCAAGCAGAAGTCCCGGAAGCGCCAGCGGCGGCGGAACCGATGACCGAGCAGGAGGTGGATGAGCTGCTGGATGCTATGCTGTCCCCGCCCCCGGAGGGCGAACTGCCCGCCCCGGAGCGCACCGCCCCCGAACCCGAACAGGACATGGACGAGTTTTTGGCATCGGTGCTGGGCGCTTCCCCCACCAGGGAGGAGGGCCAGACCGAAAACCCCACCGAGGGCCGGATCGAGAAATCCCGTCAGTCCGAGCCTACCTCAAAGCCCAAAGAGCCAGCCGCACCGGGTACTTCTGATCCGCAGGAGCGTTCCCGTCCCTCCGTCCGTAAGGAGCTGGACGCGATTAAAGCGGAGCAGAGAGAAAAGGCGGCAAAAGGTAAGGAGCAGTCCAAGCCCACCAAGGGGCCGAAACACAAGGCCCCGCGAAAGTATAAACCCAAACGGTTAAAGGAGCGATAACGATGCCGAATTATGATGATCTGTTTACCGAGCAGCCCGCCCAGGGGGAGGAAACGCCCTTTGATAAGGACGCATGGGCGGCGAAAAAGCAGGCGGAGCGCGAGGGCGTCTACGCCATGATCGACAACCACGTTCACGACATGGGCATGGATGGCGGCGTGTTTCAAGCCTATCTGGACGTGCAGGCCCGGTTTGACCTCTACTCCGTGAGCAACGCCATCCTGATCGCCGCCCAATGCCCGGAGGCCACCAAGCTGGCCGACTTCGACAGTTGGAAAGCCGACGGCGTGTACGTCAAGCGGGGCCAGGATGCCATCACCATTCTGGAACCGGGCAAGGAGTACAAAAAGGACGATGGCAGCGTGGGCGTGTCCTACAATGTGAAAAAGGTCTTTGACATTTCCCAGACAAGGGCCGAGCAGCGGCCCGCCCCCACTATGGCCCGTGATGAGCGGCTTTTGCTGAAAGCCCTGATGAACAACGCCCCCTGCCGCTTCTCCATCTCCAATGAACTGCCGGAGGGCACCAACATGGCCTATCACCCGCAGAACAATATCATCTATGTGCGGCAAGGACTGGATGCTCCCACCATCTTCCGGGGGCTGGCCCAGGAGCTTGCCCGCGCCCACATGGACAAGGGCGGTATCACCTGTGAAAGCCCGGATTTCGCGGCGTACAGCGTGTCCTATATGCTGTGCAAGAGAAACGGCGTGTCGGTGGAGGGCTTTTCCTTTGACCGCCTGCCGGAAAGCTACGCCATGATGGACGCCAAGGCGCTCCGGGCCGAGGTGGGCGTCATGCGGGACGTGGCTGGCACCATCACCGCCGACATGAACCGGCTGTTCCAGGCTCAGGAAAAGGCACAGAAAAACCGGGACGGCGGCGCGAGATAAGGAGGGCGCTCTATGCGTGATGAAAAACGTGTGGTCACGCTGAACGGCTTCGAGCAGCGGCTTATGGTGGCGGGCCTGACCGACTTCCGCAACGACGCCCTCCGGGACGGCAAGCCCACCGAGGACGTGGACGACCTGATATTAAAGGTGATCGACGCCCCCACCAAGCGGGAGAAACGGAGGGCTGACCGTGAGGCAAGATAAGTTTTCCAAGACCCACCTGACCCTCTACGCCTGCGGCATCATCCCCGTGGTCTGGCTGGCCCTGCTGCTGGCCCCCTGTGTGGGCGGCGGTCTGCTGGGGCTGGTGCGTTACGGCGGGGCGGCGCTGAATGACCCGTTCCACATTGTATGGTGCGAGGACAGCCTGAAAACTGTCCTTATTTTTGTGCTGTGCTACGGGCTGGGCATCGGCGTGTATCTCTCCACCGACCGCAACTACCGTCGGCGGGAGGAACACGGCTCCGCCAAGTGGGGCACCGCCCAGGCCGTCCGAAAGAAGTACGCCGACAAGAGGGCCGCCGAGAACAAGATACTGACGCAGAACGTGGCTATCGGCCTGGACGGACGCAAACACCGCCGCAATCTCAATATCCTGGTCTGCGGCGGCTCTGGCGCGGGCAAGACGAGGTTTTTTGCAAAACCCAACATCATGAACGCCAACACCAGCTTTGTGTGCCTTGACCCCAAGGGGGAACTTCTGCGGGACACCGGCAATCTGTTGAAAGCCAAGGGGTATGACATTAAGGTGATCGACCTTATCAACATGGAAAAAAGCTACTGTTACAACCCCTTTGTCTACCTCCGCAGCGACAACGACATCCAGCGGTTAGTGACGAACCTGTTCAAGAATACCACGCCCAAAGGCTCACAGTCGCAAGACCCGTTTTGGGATCAGGCGGCGCAAATGCTCCTGCTGGCGCTGGTGTTCTATCTGCATTATGAAGCCCCGCCCGATGAGCAGAACTTTCCAATGGTCATGGAGATGATACGGGCCGGAGAAGTCCGGGAGGACAACGACGAATTTCAATCGCCGCTGGACGAACTCTTTGACCGTCTGGAAATGCGGAACCCGGAGCATATCGCCTTGAAATACTACCGCAATTACCGTTCCGGCAGCGCCAAGACGCTGAAATCCATCCAGATCACGTTGGTGTCCCGGTTGGAAAAATTCAACCTGGAATCGCTGGCCGGTATGACGCAGACGGACGAGATGGAGTTATGGAGCCTGGGCGAGAGAAAGACGGCCATTTTCGCCGTTATCCCCGACAATGACAGTAGTTTGTGCGACACGTTCCTAACTGAAAAGGTTAGGCGTGAAGCTGAGAAAAATATATGAAAATTGAAAGGAGTTTCGAGAACAAATCAGTTTCATAGAACTGATATTCCGACAGGTGGAATGACGGGGTAACGCCCTGAAACGCCTGCCCTAAGACTGCGCCGGGCATGGTGCAAGCGCAAAGACGCACTGTGTCCGAGAGCGCGCAGAAGTCGGCGGAAGTCTGCCCTAACGGGTCAAGCCGAGGAAAGCGTCCCAGCGGTGGGGTGTGCAGATGATACGCCGGGGGTCTATAAAATGCCCATGGTGAGAATGTGCGGTGAAGCGCACTGACGAAGCCCTGAATGTACGGGTCAAGACGAATGAGCCGCAGAAATGCGGTTGCCGCCTATGGCGGTGTGCGTGGGGACGAGTAAGAGTTGTTAGTATGAAACTCCCTGCGGCGTTACAGGCGCCGCCCAAGCGCACTGGCTTAAAGGGGCCACCTAAAGGTATATGCACAGATAGGAATATCGGAACGTGGAAAGGTTGGAGCATGGAGCGCATTGCGGCGCTGTGAAGTGCTGGCACGGAAAGCAGACTGTATAACGTGCCTTTATCCAACTGAGAGCGGTGCCACGACCGTTGAAGCTGCTGTAATGGCGGTGGAGGAACAGGCACCAGTCGGCTTTGAAAGCAAGAATAAAAGAACAGTATTCATAGGTTCGAGTATGACTAAGAAAGGCACACCCCAAAGGAGGTATGCCGACTATGACAGTGAAGAAATTGCAAAAGAAAGCGAAACTGCGCAACGCTGAATACTTCGGCTTGCAGGAGGTATTGGACAGGCTCTATGCCCAAAGTGCGGAAAACAAACGCTTTACCGTGCTGATGGAGTTGGTGGCCGCCGATGAAAATATCTTACTTGCTTACCGAAATATCAGCAAAAACAAGGGCAGCAAAACGGCGGGAACGGACGGAAAAACTGTCCGCTACCTGTCAAAGTTCACAAACACAGCACTCATTCACTATATAAAAAGGCGGTTGGAGCAGTACCAGCCCCAGCCGGTGCGCCGGGTGGAAATTCCCAAAGGAGACACAGGGAAAACTCGCCCTCTGGGAATCCCTACGATTGCCGACAGGCTGATCCAGCAATGCTTCCTGCAAATTCTGGAACCAATATGCGAAGCGAAATTCCATGAGCGGAGCAACGGTTTCCGTCCCAACAGGAGCGCAGAACACGCGCTGGCACAGTGCTACGCAATGATACAAAAACGCGGTCTGCATTATGTGGTTGATATTGATATAAAAGGTTTCTTCGATAATGTCAGCCACGGAAAACTGCTCAAGCAGATGTGGAATATGGGGATACAGGACAAGCGTGTGCTGAGTATCATATCCGCCATGCTGAAAGCGGAAGTAGCAGGAATCGGTTTTCCGCAAAAGGGGACGCCGCAGGGCGGTATCATTTCCCCACTGCTATCCAACATTGTCTTGAACGAATTGGATTGGTGGATTGCCAGCCAGTGGGAGAATATGCCTACACGCAAAAACCGTGAATATGCGCGGTCTGACAATGGGGTTATTGACAAAAGCCAGAAGTATGAAATGCTCCGAAAAGGCTCTGCCCTAAAAGAGTGCTACATCGTCCGGTATGCCGACGACTTCAAAATCTTCTGCCGCAAGCGAAGCGACGCAGTAAAACTCTTTGCCGCTACAAGAGATTGGCTAAAGGAACGGCTGGGGCTGGACATCAGCCCCGAAAAGTCCAGAATTGTCAATTTGAAAAGGCAATACTCCGATTTTCTCGGCTTCAAGTTAAGAGCTGTGAGAAAAGGCGTCAAGAGCAACGGCACAGCAAAGTACGCGGTAGAATCGCACATGAACGATAAGGCAGTCAAGAAAGTCAAGCGGCAAACGCGGGAAATGGTGAAAAGAATCCAGTCCCCGGCAAACGTGAATGAGGAATATAAAGCCATCGGAGCCTATAACGCCTATGTTTCAGGCATCCACAATTACTACCGTTATGCTACCCACATCAGCAAAGACATTCATAAAATCGCCCTCGGCATCACTCGAACCATGCAGAACAGATTGAGAGAGCGCTTGCAAAAGCAAGGAAACCCTTTGCCCGCCTACATTGCGGAGCGGTATGGAAGAAGCAAGCAAATTCGCTATGTAAGCGGACAGGCAGTTATCCCTATTGGGTATGTCCAAACCAAAGCACCGCTCTACAAACGGCGGGAAGTGAACCAGTACACGGAACAAGGCCGCAGAAGTATTCACAAAAATCTGGAATTGCTGGTTACAGAGACCGTCCATATTTTAATCCATGCCACTGATAGCGAGGTAATTGCACGCCTTGTTCAAACATTGCGGTTAAACACAAGACAGCGTGCGAAGTTAAACACTTTGCGCAAAATAGCAGGCTTATTCTCAATCTAAACGCAATCGCTCACTGAAAACTGTATCTATTTACAATTCTTTCAAAGTCGATGGAACGCCGTGTGCGGTGAAAGCCGCACGCACGGTGTGAAGCGGGGGAAAAGACGGAAAGCGGCGCTGACGCGCCGCTCAGGTCTTACCTATCGCTATTCGCCCTGCCCGATGAATTTGACAAGCTGCTGGCTACCATGCGGAGCCGGGAGATCTCCGTGAGCATCATCATCCAGAACCTCGCCCAGCTAAAGGCCCTCTTTGAGAAACAGTGGGAGAGCATCGTGGGCAACTGCGACGAGTTTATCTATCTCGGTGGAAATGAGCAGGCGACCCACGAGTACGTTTCCAAGCTGCTGGGCAAGGAAACCATCGACACGAACACCTACGGCCAGTCCAGGGGGCGGAGCGGCAGCTACTCCACCAACTGGCAATTAGCGGGCCGCGAATTGCTTATGCCGGATGAAGTGCGTATGCTGGACAACCAGTATGCGCTTCTTTTTATCCGTGGAGAACGGCCCATTCAGGACTTCAAGTACGACATTCTGAAACACCCCAATGTGAAGCTGACCACAGACGGAGGGGCCGAACCGTACCAGCATGGGGAGGACACCCGCAGCATCGCTTCTATCCAGCTTGACCCGGAACTGCTGAAACAGGCGGCGGAGGTGAAACTGGACGCCGGACAACACCGCTTCATTCTTCTCAGCGAGGAAGAATTGGAGGAATATATCAAAAATTTTGGAGGTAAGACACAATGAACATTTTCAAGAAGAACGAGAAGAACACCGGGAACCGCCTGCCCATGCCCAACAAGGTGAAGCGGGGCTACCGCTGGTACTGCTCCCTGGTGGCGACCGTGGCCCTGATGGGCTGCTGCACCATGACGGCCTTTGCCGCCCCCGCCGCTGGCGGCGACCCCCTCACCGTTATCAACAACCTGTCCGAGTTTATTTTCGGCCTGATCCGGGCCGTGGGCCTGATCCTGCTGGGCTGGGGCATCGTCCAGGTGGGCCTCTCCCTCCAGAGCCACGACCCGTCCCAGCGTTCCAACGGCTTCCTGACCCTGGCGGGCGGCGTTATCATTACTTTCGCCAAGGAGATTTTGACCCTTATCACCGGGTAAAGAATTGGTAGCTTACCGCAAAAGTAAGCTACCAATACATAAAAATTACATTTTGAAAATCATTTTCCAAAAATCATTCCAACCCATAATGATTGACATTAGACCACCCGCAAAACTTACAAGGGTAACAATTATATTTATTAGTTTTACAAACCAATTACACTTTACTTTCCTTGTTGTTTCATCAGAAATAAATCCAAACCAATGAAGTACCAATATGGGCAATGAAACGATAACTCTAACGCCACTGGAGAAGCAAAAAAATGGATTGTGCATTTTCTTTCTTAACGAGTTCTCCATCTCACTTAATGTACCAAGATGCCGGTTAAACATATAATCACAATCGCGTATAGATTGATTATATCTGTGCATCAGTACATAATCATCCTGCTCATTAAGAATATTTTTTAATTCAGGCAAGAAGTTTATAAGAAGCTGATAATCAGTTGTAGTAAAACCTCTTAAATTATCTCTTGCATACGACATTATTCCATCATAGCCAAGTTCGCGTTGCATTGTATTGACATCTAAAGTCAATTCAAAATAAAGATGCTGATTAAAGCTCTTGTTCTCTATAATTTCATTTACAAGATCAACAAATTTTTTGTGGTAGTTGTTTGTAAATTCGACTCGATCAATGATACTTTTCAATTCAAATAAGCTCACTATAAACCCTAATACAATTATTCCTATTATGATAAGTACAGGAATTAATTTATCCATAGTCAATTCTCCTTACATAGCCAACTGTTCTCAGCGATTGGAACAGTTGGCTATTTTATTATACAACATTTTTCTCACATTTTCTACCCGTAAAGTGTGAGGACAGAAAGGAGGTTTGAAAATGAAAAAAACAATCTGTTTGAAAGGAGATGGTAGTAAACAATGTCAGATAATTGGGTAGTTCAAAATTTAGAGAACGCGCTGGAGGTCTGGAACGGCAAGTTGAGCGAGATATGGCAGCTCATTACACAGTCCCCCCAGGATTTCAAGGGCGGCGCAATCTGGAACGTGGTAACAGACATCCACGGTGCGCTCCAGGCCGTCGGCTACGCCCTGCTGGTGCTGTTCTTTGTGGTGGGCGTGGTAAAAACCTGTGCGAGCTTCTCAGAACTCAAAAGGCCGGAGTTGGCGGTAAAGATGTTCGTCCGCTTCGCGCTGGCAAAGGCCCTTATCACTTACGGTATGGAACTGATGCTGGCTCTGTTAAGTATCATTCAGGGCGTGGTGTCCTCCATTATGAACGCGGCGGGCTTTGGCGCTCCCAACTCCACCGTCCTGCCCGCCGAGATCGTGACCGCCATTGAGGACTGCGGCTTTTTTGAGAGCATACCCCTTTGGGCGGTGACGCTGATCGGCGGGCTGTTCATTTGGGTGCTGTCCTTCGTGATGATTTTGAGCGTCTACGGACGCTTTTTTAAGATGTTTATGTACGCTGCGCTGGCCCCCATCCCCCTGTCCAGCTTTGCCGGGGAACCCAGCCAGAACGTAGGCAAGAGCTTCTTGAAAAGCTACGCCGCCGTCTGCCTGGAGGGAGCCGTCATCGTACTGGCCTGCATCATCTTCTCTGTGTTCGCCAGCTCCCCGCCCGCCGTTGACCCTGACGCGGCGGCGGCTTCAATGGTATGGAGCTATATCGGGGAATTGGTGTTCAATATGCTTATTTTGGTGGGCAGCGTCAAAATGTCCGACCATGTTGTGCGTGAAATGATGGGCTTGTAAAGGAGGCCAGAATGAAACAATTTTATGTATTTAAGGACGGACGGATGCAGGGCAGCGCCGCAACGAGAGAACGGGCCATTGACCTGATCCGGCAGTATCAAAAGCTGGAAACCCACCCGTTCCTGCGCTCGGAGTTCAGCATGATTGAGGGAGAGGAAGAATTTGTGCCCTACCCCTCCCATCAAAAGACGCCCCGGAAAAAGAACGGGATGGAGCGGTAACAAGGAGGTGCTTTGATTGGAAGTCAAAATCAACCGTGAAATCCGCAACTACACGGAAAGTATGTTTTTTGGGCTGTCCCTGCGGCAGCTCGTTTTTTCTGCCCTGGCGGTAGTCGTGGCCGTGGGGCTGTACTTTCTGCTGAAACCCTATGTCGGCACCGAAACCGTGTCCTGGATGTGCGTCCTGGGCGCGGCCCCCTTTGCCGCCCTGGGCTTCTTCACCTACCACGGCATGACGGCGGAGCAGTTTATTTGGGCGTGGCTGCGCTCGGAACTGTTGGAACCGCGAGAACTCCGCTTTGAATCGTCTACGCTGTACTACGACATTTTGAAGTCCAGCATGGAAAAGCGGGAAAAGGAGGAATACAAGCGCCATGATTAAGAGCATCAAGACCATCATGCGGCAGGATCGGGAGCCGTACCGCATCCCCCGCAGGGTGCAAGACGTGATCCCCATTCAATGCGTCTGGCCGGACGGAATTTTCAAGGTGGGCAGCAAGTTTTCCAAGACCTACCGCTTCACCGACATCAATTACAAGGTAGCCAGCCGTGAGGACAAGGAAACTATGTTCCTGGCCTACTCGGAGCTACTGAACAGCCTGGACAGCGCCGCCACCACCAAGCTCACCATTTGCAACCACCGCCAGAGCCAAGCGGACTTTGAGCAGTCTGTCCTTATGTCCATGCGTGGGGACGGTCTGGACAAGTACCGCCAGGAGTACAACCAAATGCTCATTGACAAGGCGACCGGGGCCAACGGCATCATCCAGGAGAAACTTGTCACCGTGACCGTCTACAAGCGGGATATTGAGGATGCCCGCGCCTACTTCACCCGCATCGGGGCCGACCTGACCGCCCGCTTCGCCGCCCTCGGCTCCAAGTGCGTGGAGTTGGACGCCGCTGACCGCCTGCGCATCCTCCACGATTTCTACCGGGCCGGGGACGAGGGCTATTTTCACTTTGATATGGCGGATATGGCCCGGAAGGGCCACGACTTCAAGGACTATATCTGCCCGGACGGGATCGAGAAGCACAGCGACTACCTGAAGCTGGGCGACCGCTATTGCCGGGTGCTGTTCCTGAAGGACTACGCCAACTATATCCAGGACGAGATCGTATCGGACTTGACTGACCTGAACCGCAATATGATGTTGTCCATCGACATTCTTTCTGTCCCGACGGACGAGGCTGTGCGGGAGGTGGAGAACCGTCTGCTGGGCGTTGAAACCAATATAACAAACTGGCAGCGCCGCCAGAATCAGAACAACAACTTCTCCGCCATCGTCCCCTACGATATGGAGTTGCAGCGCAAGGAGAGCAAGGAATTTCTTGCCGACCTCACCACCCGCGACCAGCGGATGATGCAGGCCGTCCTCACGCTGGTCATCACCGCCGACACCAAACAGCAGCTTGACAGCGACACGGAGAAGATACGCTCCCTGTCCGGGCGGTGCCAGTTGGCGGTGCTGAAATACCAGCAGATCGACGGCCTGAACACTGTCCTGCCCATCGGCACCCGGAAGATCGACGCTTTCCGCACCCTGACCACCGAAAGCCTTGCCGTGTTCATGCCCTTTAAGGTGCAGGAGATCATGGACAGGGGCGGCATCTACTTCGGCGAGAACGCTATTTCCCACAACCTTATCATGTGCAACAAGGCCAACCTGCTCAATCAGTCGTCCTTCCGGCTGGGCGTCCCCGGCTCCGGCAA
Organism: Anaerotruncus colihominis; assembly: GCF_010206195.1. Classification (GTDB taxonomy): domain Bacteria; phylum Bacillota; class Clostridia; order Oscillospirales; family Ruminococcaceae; genus Anaerotruncus; species Anaerotruncus colihominis_A. The sequence goes on from NZ_VIQT01000024.1 coordinate 43,373, forward strand.
ATCGTTCAGCGTGAAAGAGGAAATCGCGTTCCTCATTCTCAACACGGACGATGATATTCTCATAGCAGACCCGGAGGGAGAGTACGCGCCCCTCATTGAAGCGATGGACGGCCTGGGCAGCGTCGTCCGGGTGGCCGCTGGTGGGAAAGACCGCTTGAACGCCATGTATATGGTGGACGGCTACGGCGAAAACAACCCCATCGTGGTGAAATCGCAGTTTATCATGTCCCTGGTGGAGCGCATCGACCCCAACGGCGTGGGGGCCAAGCAGAAATCCATTATTGATCGTTGTACGGGGGACTTGTACGAGGAAGCGGAGCGGAACGGCACCGTCCCCACCCTCGCCGCCCTCCGGGAAAAGCTGATGGAACAGCCGGAGGATATGGCAAAGGAGATCGCCCTGGCCCTGGAGCTGTTCACCACCGGCTCCCTTGACATTTTCGGCCATGAAAGCACCGTTGACCTGGACAAACGGGTGGTGGTGTTCGACATCCACGGCCTGGGCGAACAGTTGAAGCCCATCGGCCACCTTGTCATTACCGACACCATGCTCAACCGCGTCACGCTGAACTGGAAAAAGGGCAAGCGCACCCACGTCCTTATCGACGAGTTCCATGTCATGTTTGAGAACGAGTTTTCCGCCGCCTTTTTCAACTCCGCGTGGCGGCAGTTCCGCAAGCGCAACGCCTACCCCACCGCCATCACGCAGAACGTGGAGTATCTGCTGGACTCCGTTCAGGCCAGCACCATGTTGTCCAACTCCGAGTTCATTGTCATGCTGAATCAGGCGGCAAGCGACCGGGAGAAGCTGGCCCGCCTGCTGAACATTTCCGAGGAACAGATGGGGCACATCACCAACGCCCCCGCCGGGTGCGGGCTTATCAAGTATGGCTCGGCCCTGGTGCCGTTCGTGAACCGCTTCCCCTCCAACACCGAACTGTACCGCTTGATGACCACCCGGCCCGGTGAGGGCCGCTTTGCAGGGGGACGGGCTTGAAGCCTGTCCCTCTCCTTTTGAATGGAGGGATAAAAAATGCCATTGAAAATCAAGCCCTGTCACCTGCGGGCTGCGAGGGAGTATGTGGGCCGGCATCACCGGCACAATATCCCGCCCGTGGGCGGCAAGTTCGCCGTGGCCTGTTATGATGGGGACAATTTGTGCGGCGTTGCCATCTGTGGCCGTCCCGTCGCCCGGTATCTGGATGATGGGCTGACCCTTGAAATCCTGCGCTGCTGTACGGACGGGACGGACAACGCCTGTTCCAAGCTCTACGGGGCCTGCTGCCGCATCGGATTTGATATGGGCTATGAGCGCATTGTCACCTATACGCTGGCATCGGAAACTGGGGTGTCCCTGCGGGCCGCTGGCTTTTTGTTTGACGGTGAAGCTGGTGGAAAAGCGTGGACAGGCCAGCGCCGCAGGGACTACTATGTGGCCCCCGCCGAACTGAAACACCGCTGGATAAAAAGACGGGCGGGTGAGCAGACATGAGCAGGATCAAGACCCGTGAAAAGGGCAAGGATATTAAAGTGCTGGACAAGTCCGCCGTCGTGGGCCAGCGCATGAAAAACGCCTTTATCCGTTCCAAGCGAAACGCGGCGGCGCTGATGGACGACCGGCAGGCCACCCCCAGCGAGTACGCCGAGGACAAGGTGGAGTTTGCCGCCGACGATCTGGCCCATGATACGGCGAATGTGGCGGTGTCCGGCACAAAATCGGCTGTGCGGCAAGGACGAAAGCTGTTCCAGCGCCAGCGGGAGAAGCGGGCGGCGGAGAAGTTCCGGGAGAACACCGCCCCTACTGAACAGGCCCCCGCCCCCGAACCGCCCCAGGGTACGGCCCCGGAGGGCCAGACCCCGCAGCGGCACAGCGGGACGGCCCCGGAGGGGCGATTGCCCCGGCAGCGAACCGACCCGCCCAGGGATGGGCAGCGCCCCCGGCAGGGCACCGGCCCTACCCAGGACAGACGGCTCCCACGCCAGCGAACCGGGACGGCCCCGGAGCGTCAGCCCCTCCCACGGTATGAGCGCACGGTGGAGCGGCCCCCGGCCTCTGCTGACGTTGAGCGCACCGCCAATACTGTAAGTTCTTTTGTAGAGCGTGGGCGGACTTTCGCCAGGAAGCAGGCCGCAAAGTGGGCCGAGCGGAAACGGCAGGTGAAAAACCGGGCTGTCCAGGCTGACCGGCTACCGCAGGTAAAGCCCCAGGACGCCGCCAAAGTGTCCCGGCAGGTGGAAACGGCGGTCAATGTCGCGGAAACGCCCGTAAAAACGGCGAAACGGCCCGTCCAGGCTATGGGGCAGACCGCAAAGGCCACCGGCAGGAGCGCAAAGGGCACTATCAAGAGCGCACAGCGGACGGTAAAGACGGCACAGCGCACCGCAAAGGGCACCGTGAAAACCGCCCAGCATACGTCTAAGACCGCCATCAAGACCGCAGACTATACGGCAAAGGCGGCGCAGAAAACGGCCCAGGTCACCGCAAAGACGGCGAAAATGACCGCCCGTGCCGTAGCCAAGACCGCTGCCGCCACCGCGAAAGCCGCCGCAAAGGGCGTTTCTGCCACGATAAAGGCCATGGTTGCGTCTGTTAAGGCACTTGTAGCCACTATTGCCGCTGGGGGCTGGGTTGCCATCCTTGCCATTGTGATTATCTGCCTGATAGGTTTGATTGTCGGCTCCTGTTTTGGTATCTTCTTTTCCGGGGAGGACAGCGGTACAGGCCAGACCATGCCCACAGTTGTCCGGGAGATCAACCAGGAATACGAGGGCAAGCTGGACGAGATCAAGAACGGCACCGCCCATGACACGCTTGAAATGTCCGGCTCCCGAGCAGTCTGGCCGGAGGTGCTGGCGATATACGCTGTCAAGACTACCACCGACCCGGACAATCCCCAGGAAGTTGCCACGATGGATGACAGCAAAAAGGAACTGTTGAAAGAGATATTTTGGGCTATGAACGAAATCAGCAGCCGCACCGAAACCGCTACTACCACCCAAACCGTTGAAACGGACGATGGGGAGGGCAATATCGTTGAGGAAGAAGTTGAAGTAACGACAACGACCCTCTATATCACTGTCAGCCATAAAACCGCCAATGAAATGGCGGACGCCTATAACTTCACCGCAGCCCAGCGGGCGCAGCTTGCGGAATTACTGGCTGAAGAAAACCGCAGTATGTGGAGCAGCGCCCTATACGGCATTGGCGTGGGCGACGGGGAGATCGTGGTGGTGGCCCTCTCCCAGCTCGGCAACGTGGGGGGCCAGCCCTATTGGTCGTGGTACGGTTTCAATTCCCGCGTGGAGTGGTGCGCCTGCTTTGTCAGTTGGTGCGCCAACGAGTGCGGGTATCTGGACGCTGGCGTGATCCCCAAAACGGCGGGGTGCATCACCGGCTCTAATTGGTTCAAAGACAGAGGCTTGTGGCAGGATAACAGCTATGAGCCGCGCCCCGGCGACATCATCTATTTTGATTGGGACAACAAGGGCAGCTCCGGCCCCCAGGACGGCCTTGCCGACCATGTGGGCATCGTGGAGAAAGTAGAAAACGGAATGGTCTACACCGTGGAGGGCAACTCCGGCGATAGCTGCCGGGAGAACCGCTATGCCATAGGCCATTATGAAATTTACGGGTACGGCACTCCTGCCTACTGACCCCACAGACGCATAATTTTCGCCCTGGACTGACTGGAAACAGTTAGTCCAGGGCGGCTTTTTTATTCCTCAAACAGCTTTGAAACGGGGACTTCCAGCGCGTCCGCAATTTTGAACAGCGTTTCCATCGACACGCCAAAGACCCGCGTAGGGCTTTCAATTTTAGAGACATACGACCATGACCGCCCAATCTTATCCGCAAACGCCTCCTGCGTCAGCCCCAGCAATTTGCGGTAGTATTGCACCTTCAGCCCGAAGCGGATGTACTGTTCCCGATATTCCGTTTCCATAGCGCACCCCCTCTTTCCGATAAAAGGGTAACACGAAAACAGGGATTTATTTAGAGAATGTGATTGCTATTTATGGCAATACAATGATATAATGGAGCAATCACAGGACAAGAAAACCTGCCGTCCGGCGAACGGACGGGCACAAGGAGGTCGTGCGATGGAGAAAACCTGCTTTTTTATCGGCCACCGGGACGCGCCGGACAGTCTGGCCCCGGTACTGGACGCCCTGGTGGAACGGCATATTGCGGAGTATGGCGTGGGGGAGTTTGTTGTGGGGCGCTACGGTGGTTTTGACGCACTGGCGGCAAGTGCGGTGAAGCGGGCCAAGGTGCGCCACCCGGACGTGCGGCTGGTCTGCCTGCGGCCCTACCACCCAGCGGAACGGCCTGAAAAGACGCCCAGCGGCTTTGACGGCTCCTTTTACCCTCCGGGGATGGAGCGAGTGCCGAGGAAGCTGGCTATTGTCCGGGCCAACCGCTACATGGTGGACAACAGCGACTTCCTGATTGCCTACGCATGGCATCCCGGCAACGCCCGTGAGCTGGTAGAGTACGCCCAGCGGCGGGAGCGGCGGGGCCTGCTGCGGGTGGAAGTGCTGGGCCAACCATAGGCTGTGACCTGCTGATGGAAATAAACGCATACGAATAAGAGCCGTTGACTTTGAAATCAATCAACAGCTCTTACTCTTTCATTCTGATTGCCCCATCTAAAGTGGCTTCTACAATGGGAAGATATTTTTCCGGGCACAGTTGCATTTTGTGGCGTACTCTCTGGCGCACTTCACTGTTTTCCTGAATCAGCGCAGGATTAAAATAGCGTTCCACAGGCAAGTGGCAAATTTGTATCAGGCGCAGCATGACCGGGACGCTGGGAATTATTAGCCCTAATTCAATATTGGCGAGATAGCGGGTTGATACGCTCACTTCCTCTGCTAACGCTTTGCGTGTCATCCCTTGTGCCTCGCGCCCATCCCGTACATCTTCTCCAAAAGTTTCAAAGCCGGGACAATCCTTGACAGTCGCCATTATTACATCACCCACACACATTGTATAGTTCATATTCTCTCTTTGGAATGATGTAATATTCATTTTTCTTTCTTTTATAGTTCACCTGTTGCTCAAAGTGACGGACAGTATTGACTTAACGAACCGCTTTATGAATACTTAAAGTAAAAGCAGAAGGACAAGGCCCAACTTTGACCTTGTCCTTTTGCCTCTATTCGTGAACATAAATTGGTGGTAGCTTTGTGTTCCTATTTGTCCTTCCCAAACATCAACCAGCCAAACCCAGCGGTGGTGCAGAGGTGTTTGTGATTTCGTACCACTCGCCGTCATACTGAATATATGCTTTGTCAATATACACCCAATTGAAAGACAGTTCTCCATCGTTGACGTTAAATCTATAAGATGTTCCGCCATTCCATACCTCGTTGGGTGCTTCACCTTTAGCGTATGTCCTATGTTCCAATGAAAGCTCAGGAAGCCAAACATTCAGTTCCTCAATTTCTTCCTGCGTCAACTCCCACGGTTGAAGTTCACTTCCGCCGTGAAAGCCGCTCACCTCAATACTCGTGATTTCTTCAGGAATTGCATCGTTTATCACTGATATATCGTTGGATTTAGAGCAACCAGTAAGAGCAGTACACAATAGGGTCGATAGCACAAGTACAATAAAGCCAAATCTTTTCATTGCCGCGTCCTCCTAACAAATATCTTGGATTTGCCTACATTAGTATAGACGCAAAAATTCTCATGACGTTCCATTTACTTCAGATTATTTTTACAAAATTGCTCCGCCGCCCCAAACCTGTGACTGCGTGATCGCCAGAACGGTTTCGGTGGGAATACCGGCTATCTCGCTGCCAAAAATCTCCCGCAGATTTCCATTGTTTAGCATGGCGGCAAGCTGGGACTTTGCCGCAGCGGACGCGGCCAGCTCGGAAGCCTGGATGTGCCGCTGAATTTGCTTTTCCACCGCCAGTTTCATAAACTCGGCGTGGCGGGCCATACGCAAATCCCACCAGCTTTCTTCATCGTCAGAACCGCTCTTGGAGTAGGTGATCCTGCCGGGACTGCTGGAACAGGCATTACAGATATTGCCGTCCTCCCCGATGGCAACGGCCTGGGACATACCGGCTGTGCATCCGGGCATAATGGCCTCGTTCCGTGCTACGTCAAAAGCAAACCATGTGTCGATCTTCGCAAAAATCTCCTGGGCGTAGGCCGGGTCTTGCTCCATGCGCTCCTGCACCTTGGGATGGATGACCACGGCTTTGCTCCCAGGCGGGACGTTGCCCAGGGCGTGAATCTCCTTGGGAGCGGTAAATCTGCCGTCTATGGAGCCGTAAAAGGGATTGGCCCCGGTGGGCTGCCAATTCTCCAGCGTTTCCTTTGCCTTGTCCCCATCCTGGTACAGCAGGTAGTGGGGATAGTCGTTTCGGGTGCGCCAATAACCGCTGCTGGCGTCAAAAACGTGGTAGTGGATGTTGGGATATTTCGCTTTCAGCATGGTTTCCAGAGAGGGGGCCTCCACCGCCTCCGTTCCCCCGGCCTGCACCTGTCCGCCAGACCGAACCGCCAAATCCATCATCAGGCTGGTGGGCATCGCCGCCATGTCTGCCAGACCGCCCAGGCCGGTGGTGAACGTGTCGGCCCTGCTTCTGCTGGCCTGCGCCGCCATATCCATGAAGATGCTACCCTGCGTCCCGGTCTGCCTTGCTTCACGGGCCTTTGTAGGGGAGCTGTATGTTCGCGTCCCGTAACCCGGTTGAATCGTATTGCTCATTGTATCACCCTTCCCGACATTACATATTGAGGAAAAACATATTTGCTCCTGCTGATAAAGAAATCTCCGGCGTAACAGCGGGGGCAGATACCATCCGCATTTTCAGCAGATCACCGATATTGGAAAAAGTCTTTTCCAGCGTCGCCGTTTCTGCGGTGTGCTCCCACATGGCTCTGCGCTGTGCTGCCGCCGCCGCAGCCTGCTCCTGATACTGCTTTTGCTGTTCTGCCTTTTTCTTTGCCTTTTCCGCGTTGATTCTGTTTACCTCGGCTACACGCTCCGGGGAATCGCCACAGCCACCAATATATGTCACACTTCCATCCTCATGGATCACTACCCCACAAGGCTCGTAGTTAAGGCCCTGGGCGGCAAACTGTGCTTTCAGCTTAGGCGTAGCATTGAAAAAGTCATCAATCTTTTTCTCGTAATAGGCAGCCTTTTCCGGGTCGTTCGCCATATCTTCTAAAATGTTGGGTGCAATCACAACGCTGCTGCCATTCATACGACTGCCTGCTTTTTGAAGGCTGGCTTGGTCTTTCCCAATGCTCTGAACCGTAACCTGTCCATATTTGTTTTCCAGGTGCTTTTTATAGGCATCCACGCTTGATGTGTCAGTTTTGTTGGTGACTTCCGGCCTGCTGCTGATTTCCAGCACATCCGTTGTATTTCTGCTGGCCCGCGCCGCCAGATCAAGGAAACTGCTGCCCTGTGTCCCGGTCTGCTTTGTCTTACGGGCCGTTGTAGGGGCGCTATATGTAGTTGTCCCGTAACTCGGCTGAATAGTATTGCTCAAAATTCTCACCGCCTTTTCCACTTTATAAAATTGCTCCACTGTTCCAGACTTGGGCCTGGGTGATTGCAAGAATAGCCTGCGTTGGAACCGTAGCCAATCTCGGTGCTGAAAGCTCTCTATGCCCGGAAATAGAAACAATTTTGTGTTGCAACGCTATGGCCGCGGCTTCTTGTTCTTGTAATCTGCGTTTCAAGGCACTTTCCTCTGCCAAGCGTGCGTTTTCCTCTCGCCGCTTCTGCTTGGCCTTTTGCTCAGCCTCAAACTGCCTCTGTTCTTCCTCCGTTGGCCCTGTCAAACCTCCGCCGCTCGTCAGCCGCCAACGGGCAACTTCTCCGTTTTCATCCAGAACAATCAACGCGGAGTTTTCTCTCCCAGGCAAGGGATAGCCGTTCCACGCAAAAAGGTAATCAATATTCGCCATAACCTTATTTGCCAAGGAAGGATCATTCTTCATTTTTTCCTCTAACTCAGGAGGTACAACGATTGAGGTCTGGCCGAGGATTGAATTAAATCTTGCCTGTACCTGTGAACTGTCCATAGCCGGTTCCGCCCCGGCGGGTGTCCAATTCAATACAGATTCGTCTACCTCATCGGCAAAAAATTTCTCAAACGGGAAATCATTTCTTTCCCATAGAGATTGAGGAATATTTGATGCGTCCATCACATGATAGTACGCTCCTGGAAACTTTGCTTGACACATTTCCTTAAAGCTCACCCCGGTTACGTTTTGCGCTGTCGTAGCACTTGACGCCGCCGTTGCAGATGCCAAATTCATAAAGCTGATACCGCTATTCTTTGCACTCGCTCCCCCTAAACGGTAAAGGCTTGTCAAAGCGTTTGCTCCTAATATGTTTGATAAACCATAGTCCATTTTAGTTACCCCTTTCCTGCAATAAAACCGTTGCGGAAAATTCTCGCTGATCTGTTCTTAATTCCAATTCTCCCATATACTTCTCTGCCTCCCGGCGCACGTTGGACAGGCCGATTCCGTGCATGGGAGCGTCCTCTTGTTTCGTTGTGACAGGCAAACCGTCCTGCCCGAATATCACCTCACCCACGAAAGAGTTTTTGACCTCGATCAGAAAGAAACGTCCTTTTCTCTTTCCAGTCAGCACGATAAACCGCTCACCCTCGCTGACCTTCTCGCAAGCCTCCAGCGCGTTTTGCAGAAGGTTTTGCAGGATGATACCCACGTCAAAGGCATCGTAGGCCCCCGGCTCCGGGTAATGGAAATCCACCTGGAAACGGATGCCCAGGTCAAGGCTCCGCCGCCGTGTATCGTTGACGATCACATCCGTGACCGGGTTTCCCGTCAGGAGCGTCAGCTCAAAGCCGCTCATGCTCTCGTCCAGCTTGGCGATATAGTCTTCCAGACTGGCGTACTCGCCGCGACCGGCCAGCCCCTTGATGTTGGTCAAATGGCCCCGCATTTCATGTTTCAGTTGGCGGATGCGGGTATAGAATTGCTCCGCCTCATGGATACGCGCCCGGATCGCCTGTGTCTGCTGTTGCTCCATAAAATAGGTGGCCTGTTCCTCCCGCAGCGCCGCCATGCCCTGCTGAAAGGCGATGGTCAGATAGGCCCCAGCGTAGAACAGCAGAGCCAGCACCGGGATCACCGCCAAAAACGCCGGGTGACGTTCATAGAGTTGGAGCAGAACGCCGTCCTCGAACTCGATCAGCAGCCGGGAGATCACTTGCCCGAACAGAATCCCCGCCGTTGGCACCAAACTGAGATAGCACAGCTCCCGCCGATGGAGCGTCATTCGTTGTTTCCGCATTTGACGCTGGAGGGCATAGAGCATGACCGCCAGCAGAGCGGCGTGGGACACCAGGAACAGCATTACCAAGAAAGCGGCCCGGAGAAAGACGGCATCCGGCGGTTCCAGTTGGAAGGGCAGCGACCGCTCCACAATGAAGTATAGGCTTTGCACCATCAGGCCGCTGGAAATTCTGGCGTTGAAGTAGAGCAGCGTCAAGAGGAATACAAAGGATTTTTCCAGGCCAATCCATTTTGATGCCGCCAATAGCATCACAGCCAAAATCAGCCCGAAGGAACCTTGCGGGAGTGCGGCCCGGTTACAGACGATCTCAAAGAGGATGTAGATGGAAAATACAATGAGCAACTTTCGTCGCTTCCGACCCTGGGATGGGATAAAGGGCTTGAAAAAGGCGGTGAGCAGTACGGCGTAGGTCAGTTCTGCCCCAGCGGAAAAAGCACTGTTGAAAATGCGGAACCCTGTTTCACTCATAGGCCAGCTCCCCTTTTCAAGAAGCGGAGATACGCCTTTACAAAGTCCTGGTACTTATACTTTGAGAGTAAGAGCCTTTCCCCGTTTGTCAGTGTTACTTCCGATTTGCTGTACCCGTCCACATAGGAGAGATTGACCAGATACCCCTTGTGGATGCGGAAAAACTGGTCTTGCAGTTCCACTTCCAAATCTCCGATTTTTGCATAGCAGGCAAATTCGCCATCCTTCAAATGCAGCTCAACCTTGTGATTGCTGCTTTCGATGTAGCAGATGCTGTCCAGCGGTATGGTTTTGCTGGCGTTGGCGGATTGGAGCGTCAGCACAGGCCCCGGCTTTTCCCTGGCAGTTCCAATCTGTGCAACCGCACGGGTAAAAACTTGGGCAAACTTTTCCTCGTCCACTGGCTTCAGCAGATATTGGAACGCCCCTACATCAAAGGCATCGAACACATACCGCTCATAGCCGGTCACGAAGATAATGACCGGCTGCGTCCCGGTTGCCCGTTCCCGGATCGTCCGGGCCAGGGCCATACCATCCAGGCGGTCGCCAGAGGGAGCCAGCTCTATGTCCAAAAAGAGAAGGTCAATTTCCCGGGTGTCCGCAAGGCAGTCACTGGCAGAAGCGTACTCCACAATCTCACAGGGGCAGGACTGCGCTCTAATCAATGACGAGAGATAGGCGCGAGTATTGGCTTCATCATCACAAATTGCAATTCTTATCATGTTGGTATCCCTCTATGTATTTCGTTCAAATGGGCGTTGAGGTAAAGCCGATTGACGTGAATGGACGGTTCGAGAGCGTAACTGGACAACACAGGCTGTCCCTGACAGTATATCATAAAAGGAAAAACAGGGAGCCGCCTTTGCAGGCAACTCCCCTGATTTGTTATTCAAATTATAGCATAGGCCCAGGCTTAATTCAATTTCTGGAAAGAACCTTTTAATTGAATCTTCCATTTTTCTGTTTTGTATGTTATAATAAAATTTCAAGTTACAAAAACATACGGAGTGGATATAAATGGAGCAGATCAATTTGAAAATTGGCGAGAAGCTGAAAAGTATCCGCATGGCTCGTACTCTTTCCTTGGACGATACTGCTGCACTGACGGGCGTGAGCAAGCCTATGCTGGGCCAGATTGAGCGCGGACAGTCTATTCCCACGGTGACTACGCTCTGGAAAATTGCCACGGGGCTGAAAACACCGTTGTCCTTTTTCCTGGAAGGGCCACAGTCCGAATACGCCATCGTCAGCCCAGATCAGGCCAACGTGATTTTAGGGGACGGCGGGAAAATGCGGGCTTATCCTCTATTCACCTATGACCCGGTGCGGAGCGTGGAAACCTTCTACATTGAATTTGACCCGGACTGCCGCCATTCCTCGGACAAGCATAATGACGGCGTAGAGGAACACATCTTTGTTTTGCGCGGGACGCTACGGCTTGTCCTGGGAGCTAAAACGGTGGATGTTCGTGAGAAGCAGGCCGTCCGTTTCCGGGCCGATATGCCCCACGCCTATCAGAACTTGTCAGGGAGCGAGTGTGCGGTCTATAACACCATCTTCTATCCAGGTAACTAAGGGAGGGTTATCATCATGTATGAATTGATCCAGGTTGCAGAGCGGAGCTATTACATCCAAAGTCCAGCCAAGATCGGGCTGGTGAAGCTGAACGAGCAGGACGTTTGCCTGATCGACAGCGGCAACGACAAGGACGCGGGGCGTAAAGTCCGACAGATCTTGGAAGCCAACGGCTGGCGGCTCACCGCGATCTATAACACCCATTCCAATGCCGACCACATCGGCGGCAACAAGTATTTGCAGGGTCAGACTGGGTGCAAAATATACGCTCCGGGGATTGACTGCGCTTTTACCCGCCACCCTGTCCTGGAGCCGTCCTTTTTATACGGCGGCTATCCGTGTAAGGAACTACGGCACAAATTCCTCATGGCCCAGGAGAGCGACGCCCAGGAATTGACAAAGGAATGTCTGCCGGAGGGCTTTGAGATCATCCCTCTGCCGGGACACTTTTTTGATATGGTGGGCTTTCGGACGCTTGACGATGTGGTCTATCTGGCGGATTGCCTGTCCAGCCGGGAAACACTGGACAAGTATCAAATCGGCTTTATCTATGATGTTGCCGCCTATCTGAACACGCTGGAAATGGTGAAATCCCTGCAAGCGAATATGTTCGTCCCGGCCCACGCCGCTGCGTCCGAAAATATAGCTAACCTCGCACAGTACAACATCGACAAGGTACTGGAAATCGGGGACAAGATCATCGGCATCTGCAAGGAACCGCTTTGCTTTGAGGCCATCCTGCAACGGCTGTTTACCTACTACGGGCTGACAATGAACTTTGAGCAATATGTCCTGGTGGGCAGCACAGTCCGCTCCTATCTGGCGTGGCTGAAAGGCACCGGCAGGGTGAACGGTCTGTTTGAAAACAATATGCTGCTCTGGCAGCGAACATAAGGAGATATACAAAATGATACATCCATTAGTTGAAAGTGATTTCGATGCTGCAATTCAGATTGTCAACCGAAACTGGAAAAACATTTATGTTGGATATGTCAACCAAGGCTTACTTAATGATGCTGGGTGCCAGGAGCGCAGCCAGCAGTTGAGAGAGGATTTCATCAATCATCGGTTATCTGAATATGTTTGGGAGGAATCTGGTCAAATCTTGGGGCTGTTGTCAATGGGGACAACTGCTGATACAGATAAGGCCAGTGCTTTTGAAATCTGGCGCATATATATTTCGGCTGAAGCACAGGGGAAAGGAATTGGTGGACAGCTGCTTACATTTGCTGAACAAACCGCAAGGGCAAATGGATATGCGGAAATTATTATATGGGCATTTAGTAAAAACACAAGAGCAATCAAATTTTATCAGAAATATGGGTATCAGATCGACAAAGAGGAATATCTGGATGCCCCATATTTAACTTGTGGGACAAGACTATCAAAGAACATATCATAAATGTTACTTAGGCGAGGAGGATATTATGGCTATTGAAAAGGTAAGAGCACATTTCGCTCAATTTGGTATTGCAGACCGGGTACGGGAATTTGAAGTGTCCAGCGCCACCGTGGAACTGGCGGCACAGGCCCTTAACTGTGAACCCTGCCGGATCGCAAAGACGCTCTCGTTTATGGTGGACGGTCACGCTGTCCTGATCGTTGCCGCTGGTGACGCCAAAATCGACAATCCCAAGTATAAGGCCCAATTCAGCACAAAGGCGAAAATGCTCACGCCTGATGAAGCCGAAACACTGATCGGTCATGCGGTGGGCGGCGTATGCCCGTTCGCGGTCAATGAGGGCGTGACAGTCTATCTCGACAATTCCTTAAAACGGTTTGAAACAGTTTTCCCCGCCTGCGGCAGTAGCAACAGCGCCATTGAGCTGACGATTGCAGAATTAGAAAAATACTCCGGCTTTACCTCCTGGGTGGACGTATGCAAAGGGTGGGACGCATCAGTATGAAAATGCGAACAGAGTACACCTGCCCTTTAGAGCTTGTCCACGACATGATAAAAGGCAAGTGGAAACCTATCATACTATGGAGGCTCCGTTTAGGCGCTACATCCTTAGCAAAGCTGGAAAAGGATATAGACGGCATCACTCAAAAAATGCTGTTAGAGCAGTTGAAAGAACTGATTGATTATGGGTTTGTTCAAAAGAAGTCATTTGAAGGGTATCCGCTTCATGTGGAATACTCCTTGACCTCCGATATGGGCGAACAGATATTAGAAGCGTTGCGAATCATGCAGCACATCGGCATTGATTATCTGAAAGCCAATGGAATGGAGCATATCTTGGAGGAAAAAGGTGTAGTCCCCGATTAGCACCCACAAAAAAGTGGGTAATTTACATTTTACCAAGTGCCTCCTATACTGTGTGCAGAACATCAGATTTGGAGGTATCACAATGAAAGTTACCAGCAACGGTATTATTGACGGGGTAATCCAGCCTCAGTATGGAGGCCGGGGAACCCAATTCAACGAGAACAATATTCCTACCTATTCTCTGCCCTTTGTAGTAGAGGACGCTCCTTCCGGCACAGCTTCGATTGCTATTGTCCTGGAGGACAAGGACGCCTACCCGGTGACAGGCGGCTTTGCCTGGATACACTGGCTGGCTGCGAACATCACCCGTTTTGAGATCAAGGACAACGAGAGCCAGACGGCCACCGACTTTATCCAGGGTCGAAATAGCTGGACGAGCATCCAGGGCGGTGAGCTGTCGGCGGAGCTGTCCTCCTATTATGGCGGAATGACCCCGCCGGATCAGCCGCACATCTATGAGCTTCATGTATATGCTTTGAACAAGCTACTGGATTTGCGGCGGGGATTTCTGCTAAATGAACTCTATCGGGAAATGGACGGCCATATTCTGGCAGAATACACCCTCAAAGGCATATATGAAAATTAGCCCCCTAAAGGTGGGGGGCCGTACCATAAAAACCGTCATCGCTGTCTTTTTGTGCTTCTCGGTCGATACAGTCAGAAACTCTAACACAGCGTTCTATGCCGCGATTGCCGCTATCCTGTGCATCCAGCGCACCCCAGAGGACAGCTTGCGTGAAGCATTGAACCGAGAAATCGCAACAATCATTGGCGGAGCGTGGGGAATGACCGTCTTGCTCTTTGAAAAGAACATATACTTCATTCCCTGCGAGATATTGAGATATTTGTGCTTGTCAATCTTGCTTATCCCTCTCATTAACTTTTCTGTACTTATAAAGCAGGAAAAAGGAACATTCTTAATGTGCGTTGTATTTCTTTGTATAGCGGTAACGCATGGAACTGATGAAAGCCCCCTGACTTTTGGCCTTAACAGGATTGCCGATACTACGGTTGGTATCATGATCGCTTTGCTTATCAATCAAATTCCAGCAGCGGAGCAAAAGGTGAAGTAAACCAAAACAGCGCAGGGATTGGCTGACCCATCCCTGCGCTGTTTTGTCAGTCCTGCGAAAAATGAAGATATTTTACAAGCCAGCTCAATCCTCGACTGTTATAATGGGACGGACAAGGAGGTACACCGCATGAAAAAAGAAGTGCGAACGGTGGTCTACGATGACGAGCTACACATTGAGGCTTACCGTTTTGAGGGCATCGTACAGCCTTTTCCGAACCATTTCCATGAATACTATGTGATTGGCTTCATGGAGGACGGGGAACGTGTCTTGTCCTGCAAAAATCAAGAGTACACCATCACAAGGGGCGATGTTCTTCTGTTCAACCCAGGGGACAACCACGCCTGTGCCCAGAGTGACGGCGGGACGCTGGATTACCGGGGCTTCAACATCACCAAGGAGGTCATGCTGGACTTGGCGGAGGAAGTCACCGGCAGACGGGAGCTGCCCGGATTTTCCCAAAATGTAATCTTTGATGAAGAAGTCACCTGCCATCTGCGCCCACTCCATGAACTGGTGATGAAAGGCTCCAATGAGTTTGGCAAAGAGGAAAATCTGCTGCTCCTGATTTCTCTGCTAATCCAGCAATACGGCCAGCCCTTTGAGAACTGCGTCCCGGAGTGTCGGGAGGAAATTGAAAGAGCCTGTGCCTTTATGGAGCAGCATTATACCCAGCGGATTTATCTGGATCAGATCTGCCGCTGCGCCGGATTGAGCAAATCCACCCTGCTCCGGGCCTTTGCCCGCTCAAAAGGCGTCACGCCGTACAGCTACCTGGAAAACATTCGCATTGGCAAGGCCAAAAAGCTGTTGGAGCAAGGTATTCCCCCCGTTGAGGCGGCACTGCAAACCGGCTTTTCCGATCAAAGCCACTTCTCCAATTATTTCAACCGATTTATTGGACTGGCCCCCGGTATCTATCGGGACATCTTCAAGGATACGGAGGAAATGCCGCATGAAGGGTAATGGCACAGCGGGCCATCTCTCCGCCCTGCTCACGATCATCATTTGGGGAACGACTTTTATCTCCACCAAAATTCTGCTGACCGACTTCCAGCCGGTAGAGATACTGTTCTTCCGCTTCGTCATGGGACTGCTGGCCCTGTTGGTTGTTTATCCCCAACCTTTGAAAGGGACGAACCGGCAACAGGAATTGACCTTTGCCGCCGCGGGCCTATGCGGGATATGCCTTTACTATCTGCTGGAAAATATCGCACTTACCTACACAATGGCCTCCAATGTCGGGGTGATTATCTCCGTAGCTCCGTTTTTCACGGCCATTCTATCCCATCTGTTTTTGAAAGAGGAAAAGCCTCATACCAGCTTTTTCATTGGCTTTGTAGTGGCTATGACCGGGATCGCTTTAATCAGCTTCAACGGCTCCAAGCTGGAACTAAACCCCACCGGGGACTTGCTGGCGCTGCTGGCCGCGCTGATTTGGGCCTGTTATTCTGTGCTGACAAAGAAAATCAGCGGCTACGGCTACTACACCATTCTCACCACCCGGCGGGTGTTCTGCTATGGCATCCTGTTCATGCTCCCAACTCTGTTCCTGTTCGATTTCAGGCTGGAACTGGCAAGGTTTGCAAATCCTGTGTACCTATTCAACATTCTCTTTTTGGGCTTGGGCGCATCAGCCCTGTGCTTTGTCACCTGGAATTTCGCGGTCAAGGCGCTGGGAGCGGTCAAAACGAGCGTTTATATCTATATGGTTCCTGTTATTACAGTGGTGACTTCCGTGGCAATCCTCCATGAAAAAATCACCGCCCTGGCTGCTGTCGGAACAGCTTTGACACTGGCGGGTCTGCTCCTGTCCGAGAGCAAACTATTTTTGAGAAAAGAGGCGTAGTAAAATGGATTGGCAAAGTGAGAAGTGCGTCATGGTGATTGACGAGAGCCTACCCCTGGGTATTATTGCGAACACGGCGGCGATCATGGGGATCACCTTGGGAAAGAAAATGCCGGAGGTAGTAGGGGCCGACGTGACCGACCAAAGCGGCAACGAACATCTTGGCATCATCGAATTTCCTGTGCCCATCCTGCGCGGTTCGCCGGAGATCATCAAACAGATACGGGAAAAGCTCTACCAGCCTGATTTTCAAGATTTAACGGTGGTGGACTTCTCCGATCTGGCCCAGGGCTGCAAGACCTATGACGAATTTGTTGAGAAGATGGGCCACGTTCCAGAAAGTACCCTGCAATATTTTGGTGTTGCGATCTGTGGCCCGAAGAAAAAGGTCAATAAGTTGACCGGCAGTATGCCGTTGCTGCGATAAGAATTATGCGCCGCAGCATGGAGGCTGCACATCCAACCCGTCCAGGTAGTCCGTCCCCCATTGGCACATAGCGTCTATAACGGGAATGATGCTTTCCCCAAACGCAGTCAGAGAGTATACCGTTTTGGGCGGCTTCTCTGGAATCACTTCTCTATGTACCATGCCACAATCCTCCAGATCGCGGAGCTGCTGGGAAAGCATTTTGGGTGTTGCGCTGGGAATCCTCCGCTGTAACTCCATATAGTGCAGAGG
Organism: Anaerotruncus colihominis; assembly: GCF_010206195.1. Taxonomy (GTDB): domain Bacteria; phylum Bacillota; class Clostridia; order Oscillospirales; family Ruminococcaceae; genus Anaerotruncus; species Anaerotruncus colihominis_A. The sequence goes on from NZ_VIQT01000024.1 coordinate 60,591, forward strand.
GCAATCCACCAGATGCCAGAGGATAAGCGGTTTATATTTGTCTGAACTAATTGCACCAGGGGGATCAACCTCCTGGTGCAATTTGTAGGAAAGGCCAGACTGACATTTACGTTTACATTTCCACACTTGTATTATTCGAGCATCCGAAATACAATATGTTGGTGGAGGTGTAGATATGGATTACATGACATTAAAAGAAGCAAGTGAAAAATGGGGTGTAACCCCTCGAAGAATCAATTATTATTGTGCTGAACAGCGTATTCCCGGCGCAGTAAAAATGGCAACGGTCTGGCTCGTTCCGAAAGATGCTGAAAAGCCAGAAGATAAGCGATTCAAACGGAAAGGAGAAAAACGCGATGAATAAGATACTGATTGTCGAGGATGAAAAGCTGATACAAGAAGAACTGGAAACCTTATTGTCCAATGCTGGATTTACGGTCATGTGTGTGACCGATTTTGAAAACACACTGACTCAAATCAAAGCGGAAATGCCTGACTTGATATTGCTGGACATCAATCTGCCGGGACAAAATGGGTATAGCCTATGTGCCTCAATCCGTCAATTTTCCGATGTACCTATCTTATTCATTACAGGCCGCAATACCACGATGGATGAATTGCAGGCTTTGACATTAGGGGGAGATGATTTTATTTCCAAACCCTACAACATCCCCATTCTGCTTGCAAGAATCAACGCTTTATTGAAAAGGGGGCAAGCAGCCAAGCAAACCGCCTATCTGGAGTATAACAGGTTCACGCTCAATCCGATTGCCGGGACGCTGGCAGCAGATGGACGAGAAATTGAATTAACGAAAACGGAATTGAAAATTATGTACTACTTCTTTGAGCATCCCGGCGAGATTGTCCCCCGGCTGGATTTAGTAGAGTATCTTTGGGACAACGAGATTCACATAGACGACAACACGCTCAGTGTCAATATCATGCGTATCCGAGAGAAACTACGCACTCTTGGCGGAGGCGAGTTGATACAGACGAAGCGGGGAATGGGGTACAAAATATGAGATTTTCCAGCTATTTGAGTGACAAAAAGGCTGTGTTGTTGGTATGCTTTGCCAATGGCTTATTCTTCTCGGTACTTTTATGGCTGTTTGGTCTGGGAAGTGGGGAAATCTCTCTGCTGTGGTTTTGTTTTATCTGCATAGTTGGCGGCTTATTACTATGGAGCTACCTGAGCCAGCACAAACGGCTCCAACATTTAAGGGCTGTGATGGATGCCTTAGACCAAAAGTACCTGTTTGCGGAGATCACCGATACCCCAACATCAGAATTAGAAAAATCGTACTTTGAGCTGATGAAAACCGCATTGAAAGCCATGACGGATGAAGTGTCCCAATCTAACCGGCTTAACCGTGAATATCGGGAATTTATAGAACAATGGATACATGAAATGAAAATCCCGATTACTGGAATCCAACTGCTATGCGAAAACAACAAGTCCAGTGTCGCCCGGAAAATCCTTACGCAGACAGAAATGATTTCGCAGAGTGTGGAGCGCGTTCTGTTCTACGCTCGGCTGGGAAGTGTAGAGAAGGACTATCTGATTACAGAAGTTCCACTGAAAGCGTGTGTATCGGAGGTGCTGGCGCGGAACAAGCAATTCCTGATACAAAACAATGTCTGTATCCATACAGAAACTCTCTCCGGCACTGTGTACTCCGATCAGAAATGGCTTCAATTCATTCTGAATCAGATCATCATTAACAGCGTCAAGTATCAGAGTGTCCAGCCGCTGGTCATTAATGTGACCTCGCAGGATCAGGGCGACTATGTAACACTGTCCATTACTGACAATGGCCTCGGAATCAAGGAGAGCGAGTTGGGCCGAGTTTTCGATAAGGGTTTTGTTGGGAGTAATGGCCGGACTGGAAAAAATTCGACCGGCATCGGTTTGTACTTGTGCGATCAGCTCTGTGCCAAATTGGGCATCAGCATTGAGATAAAATCAACGGCAGGAGAATATACAGCCGTTTTCCTGCACTTCCCCAAAAGCAAATTTTTGAAGGTCTGATTTCTTATCTTACAAATCTGTTAGAGAAAATCAATGAACTTCTATACAACAGAACGCCTCGAATTGCTAAAATACAGACAGTTTCAAAAAGGAGGCGTAAAAATGCGCGATACCCCTAAAGGCCCACATAGGAAGGTATTTTTCATCGTGGGTGGCATAGCCGCTGCAATCATACTCTGCGGCGCGGTGGCTATTATGCTGTTGAATCATCCGATACAACTCCGCTCAGATTCTGCCGGAGTTGAGTTTGTAACCGAAGATGGGCAAATAACCTGTGTTGCAGTCAGAGGACAATTCCCCTATGTGCTGGTAAATTGTCCGATGGAAAATGACTATGTTCAAGACCCGGCAGGTAATGTGACAGAAAAAATCTGCACCTATACGATGCAGGCAGAGCCGTCCTTTTTCGGCCAGAGCATGGCAACTATGAAACTTAACATTGAAGCATCAAACGAAATGACCTGTACCTATATCTTAAAATTCGCGGATAAAGACGTGAAGATCGTCAACGGAAAGGTGGTGGAGTAACCATGACGTTAAAACGCAAAGAGCCGCTGCTCCATGTGGAGAATATCGAAAAATACTATGGCAATCCCGGTGCGGTCACAAAGGCACTGGATCAGGTTAGCTTTGACGTGCAGGCGGGCGAATTTATCAGTATCATGGGGGCCTCCGGCTCTGGAAAGACTACTCTGCTGAACTGCATCTCCACCATTGATACAGTAAGCTCCGGCCACATCCTGCTGGACGGCCAGGATATTACGACCATCACGGAAAAGAATATAGCCGCTTTTCGCCGCGATTACCTCGGCTTTGTATTTCAGGACTTCAATCTACTGGATACGCTGACGCTGGAGGAAAATATTGCGCTGCCCCTGACGATCAGTGAGACACCACCAAGGGAGATTGACAAGCGTGTTCGTCAGATTGCGGACAAGCTGCATATCAGTGACACACTAAAAAAATTCCCCACCCAAGTGTCAGGAGGCCAGAAACAGCGGTGCGCATTTGCGCGGGCGGTAATCTGCGACCCAAAACTCATTATGGCCGACGAGCCGACCGGCGCTCTGGATTCCAATTCATCCCGTGTTCTCCTGGAGGTCATATCAAACTTCAACCAGGAAATGGGAGCAACGATCCTGATGGTGACACATGACGCTTTTAGCGCCAGCTATGCAGAGCGAATCCTGTTCTTAAAAGACGGACGCATTTTCAATCAGATTCTCAAGGGTGAAAAGACCCGCAGTACGTTCTACCATGAAATTTTGGACGTTCTCGCCCTGCTGGGAGGTGACAAGCCGTGCTGATGAAGCTGTCCCTCCGCAACGCTAAAAGGCAATTCAATGAATACACACTTTTCTTTGTGACGCTCACCTGTGCCGTGGCATCCATGTACGCTTTTAATGCCCTGATTTTCTCAGATACGGTAAAAGCACTTCCTGATATGGAGTTGCTGCCTTACCTGATTGTAGCGGCTTCTCTGCTGATTATCCTCATTATGGGTTGGATCATCAGCTACATGATAAATTATATGCTCAAAAAGCGCAGCAGAGAGTTTAGTGTGTATATGGTATCTGGAATCCCTAACAGGAAGATCAGCAGGCTCATATTTTATGAAAACAGCCTGATTGGACTGCTGGCCTTTGTACCGGGTGTTCTCTTGGGGATGCTGTTCTCGCAGATATTAGAAGCGGTTCTGCTGAATATGTTCGGACTGCCCTACACGCTGCATTTCAGCTTTTCGCCATCCACCGTAGGGCTGACGCTTCTGTATTTTGCAGTCATGCTTTTATATTCTATACGCAAAAATGGAAAGTGGATACGTCGGGTGCAGCTACGGGATATGCTCTACTATGACCGTCAGAACGAAAAAGCCCCGTTTTCCGGCGGCATATCCGCAATTTTGATTTTCTGCCTTTCCGTTCTGGCTGGCTGCGCTGGGTTTCTGCTCATATATATCCAGCCCATCGGAAAAGGTTACGATATTCTCATTGGAACTGCCTTTTTGCTTCTGTTCCTGTTCGGCTTTTTTATCAGCGTCCCGGCCTTTCTTGTTACCCGGTTCGGAAACCGTATTGATTGGAAGTATAGAAATCAAAGGCTGGTGCCGTTTCGAGGATTTACTGCAAAAATCAGTTCTACGAGTACCGTTATGGGTATGCTGTCAATCTTGTTTATGCTGGCAATCACCTTTGGGGGGATTGGCTCAACTATCGGACTGATGGTGACAAAGAATGTTGAGGCCGGTGCCTTTGACATTATGATTTTGCATAAAGGGGAACTGCGTGATTTCTCCCGCTATGCCGCCATCATCCAGCAGGACTTTTCCGCACAAGGCCATACCTATGGAATCTATACCAACGGGCGAACGGAGTTTCTTTCTGTTCATGAACAAACGGTGATCGAGGCTGGCCGTTCTGCTCACCACCCTTATGCGGAGTTTGAGCATGATACCTGCATGACGCAAAGCGACTACCTAAAGTTGCGGGAACTGCTGGGTTATAAACACTTAGAACTTGACCCCACTCTCTGCTATGTCCATTGTGTTCCGGCATTGGAAAAGGACATCAGAATGTTGATTGAACAGCAAGATGGCCTGGAATGTGCTGGCTATGCCTTTGCAGACAGCGGAGTGTTTTCAGAATCTTTCAGCCAAGTAAACGACTATGGTAACGGCGCAGGCTATGTGATCGTTGTTCCAGACGGTGCAATCAGGCAAATGGAAATCGTATATAGCGTATATGCGGCGGTGAGCAAAAAATCATTAAGTCCCAATGACCTTCAGAACATCACATCCGCTTGTGACGGTCTTGTTCAGTTAGACCGGTCCAGTGCGAAGTCTACTCCCAGCGGTGCGCCCACAATCTTTATGCACGAAGATATGGACTATCTGTCCGGCAAATGGATGGATAAGACCGAGTTTCATTATCTCTACTCCATGCTAATCTGCCTGTTCTATCTCGCTTTGATTTTAGAGATTACTGGCGCTGCAATTTTAGCAACACAAGTTCTCAGCGATTGGCAAGTGAAACAGAGACAAGACCGCATCCTGCGGCAGCTTGGAATGAACGAGCGGCTTGTATCTAAGTTGAATAACCGCCAACTATCACAGATATTCCTGCTCCCGCTTATTCCATCACTTGTACTCAGTATTTGCTTTGTATATGTCTGCGCAAAGAAAATCTTAGTGAGCTTTTTCCCACTCCCGATTGTCCCGGATATTCTCTGGATTGGTCAATCTCTGGCTATCACGTTGGTATTGTTTTCGTTGCTCTACTCCATCTATTATGTCGCTGCCCGGATAAGTTACGGTCAGCGCGGGAAATAAATCAACAAGTAAGGTTTTTCCAATAAACAACAGCCAGTGGGTGAAATCTTTTCTGGCCCACTGGCTGTGCTTCGTTATTCTATGGTATCAGGCAAATTATGATCTTCCCACTATGCAATCAATAACGTCTATGAAACTTTTACCCAGGGGACGCTGCCAGAGGATATAGATGCCCTTACTGCAACCCTTAATAGGATTGGTGAAAGCGTAAGTGAAAATGATTTGCGGAAGTACTATGTCAATTTGCGACATCTATAAGGCTTCGCTCAATCTCCTGCTGGTAAAAAGCGATTTTTTCATCCAGCTTGGCCTCATGCTCCTGCAACTGCCTGATTTGCTCCCTCAATGACTGGCGGTGCTGGATCAACATTTCCATCCGCTCAGAAAGAGTAGCATCCCCTTTGGCCCGCAACGCCGCATATCTCTTAATCTCCTTAATTGGCATCCCGGTTGCTTTCAGCCGTTTGATGAAAGCGATCCATGTAATATCTTTCTCAGAGTAACGGCGGCGGTTACTGGAATTTCGCACAGGGGTTATCAAACTCTCATGCTCATAGTAGCGCAGGGTATGTATCCCCAGCCCCGTAACCTTTGAAAATTCTCCAATAGAATAATCCAAAATAATCCCTCCATCCTCTTGACGTAGAGTTTACTCTACATTGTATGCTCTTATTATACCTAATGAATGGAGGAATTTCAAATGGAACACACAAAAAGATACACAGTCATTACTGGGGCCAGCTCCGGGATTGGGTGCGAAACTGCAAAAGCCTTTGCGGATCGGAGCAAGAACCTGATTATTGCCGCCCGCCGTACAGAGAATCTCGAAACCTTAAAGCGTGAAATTGCAGAGCAGTATCCCGCACTGGATGTCGTGGTTAGGACGGTTGACCTGTCTGTGCTGGAAAACGTATATCAGTTTTATTCCAGCCTAAAGGGCTTCCAACTGGAAACATGGGTCAACAATGCAGGCTTTGGAAACTATGACAGTGTGGCACAGCAGGACTTGGAGAAGATTGACACTATGCTCCGGCTAAATGTTGAGGCCCTTACCATATTGTCCTCTCTGTTCGTCCGTGACTATAAGGACGTTCCAGGAACACAGCTTATCAACCTGTCCTCCTGCGGCGGCTATACCATCGTTCCTACGGCTGTCACCTACTGCGCGACGAAATTTTATGTCAGCACCTTTACTGAGGGGCTGGCCTGGGAACTGATCGAGAGTGGGGCAAGGATGCGGGCCAAGGTGCTGGCTCCGGCAGCGACACAGACGGAGTTCGGGAAGAAAGCAAACAACGTGGATACTTACGATTATGACAAAGCGTTTGGTACTTACCACACAAGCCGACAGATGGCGGAGTTCTTGATGAAGCTGTACGACAGCGACAGCACCCTTGGAATCGTGGATAGAGAGACTTTCCAATTTGAACTGCGGCTCCCGATGTTCCCTTATGCGAACAGCTCTACCCATAATCAGCATCCCAGCAAATAGAAAAGAAAAACTGCCGCACGACGGCAAAAGAAAAAAAGCCGTCGTGTAGCAGTCCATAACTATGCCCATTTTGCGAACGGCGGCTTTTGAAATATCAAAGCCGCCGTTCTTTTGCCCCCAGGGGAATGGCGCGGTCAAACTGCGATAGCGGCGGCTCAAGGAGGTAGCCGCCATGAGGCCGAAAGAGTTTCGACCAATTTTGACAAAGAGTGATCCATCAAAAAAAGCCTGTCCCCCGCCAAGGGATATTCCGGCCATGAAGATGAACTATACAATGTCGCCACAGCTAAATTTTGTTCTTCCCCCCGCCCGGTAGGTTTACGACCTGCCGGGCGTTTTTTGTCATTTTCAGTCGATGGGCATGAAAAGCCCACCTTTGGTGTAGGTTGTCGCGGCCCACCGTCCAGTCTGAATTTTCAAAAATTTAGACTGGAGGTAAAAGAAAATGGCAGACAGCCATCCGAAAAATCTTGACCCCCGGCCCAAACGCCGGAGGGATGAAGAAAACCCCTATGAGATATACACCGCTGGAATCAACACCGCTCACCCGCGCTTCTATCTGTTCTTCAAAGACGGCGGCGGAGTGAAACGCTGGATGGAGATTGACAAAGCCCTGTTCGACGCATTCAATGAATTTGAACTGGACGATCTTTCTTTTTTCAATGAAGTGGACAGGCACTACGAGCAATCCGAGGTGACGGAGGCGATGCTGAACAGGCGGGCCGCAAAGCCCCAGGAAAGCGTGGAAGAAACCGTTTCTCAGCGAATGGAAGTGGACAAGCTACATCAAGCAATCGCTAAACTGCCTGAAAAACAGCGCCGCCGCCTGGTGCTGTACTACTTTGGGGAGTTTACATACGAGCAGATTGCGGCTATGGAAGGATGTAAATTTCAGGTGATTGCCAAGTCAATAAAGACCGCAGAAAAAAATCTGAAAAAATTTCTTATAGGGGGGTGAATTTTCGCGTTTGAGTGAGGAAACAGGTGGAGGGCGATGGAAAGCCTTTCACCTGTTCCTCGTTATGTGCGTCGAATGGGTCTGACCTTTGAAAACTTCATACCCATTCATCAAGCACATTCCTATTGCCGCAAGCTACTTTTGCCGCCGCGCCAGGATGTGCCGGACAAGACAGCGGGATGCCACATCATCAATTCGTCCACGGTCTGCCGTCCGGCATGGAGCGAGAACCAGTGGCCATGAAATACCGGGCGGCTCCCGGTAAGGCCATGACCGGCAATAGGGACAATGATACTCCTGTTCAGTCACAGTCCGAGCGTGATAGCGTGTTCCAGCGTGAAGCCGTCGCAGACAATGAGAGCAGCCGACAGAGAACCTGCCGGGGGTGAAATTCCCGTGGAGCTGGTTGCCGCCAGCCGTTTGATGACTTCCCTCAGCGGGCCGGGGTGTCGCGGACAAATAGGCTTGCTTTCATATAGGCCGGACAGCGGGACAGGTTTATGGAAACGGGAGCGTTTATGCTCTGCCAACCTTGATATGTCATGCTGTCCGGCCCTACATAGGCGGCACAGGCCGTCTAATTTTTATGGGGAGGTCAAACAACCATGAGCAGGACATATTTACGCGGCGACTTGTACTACGCCGACCTGGGCCACGGTATCGGCTCGGAGCAAAAGGGCACCCGGCCCGTCGTTATCATCCAGAACAACGTAGGTAATAAGCACAGCCCCACCGTCATTATCGCCGCCGTCACCAGCAAGGCCAACGTCAAAGCCAAACTGCCCACCCACTACTACCTGGACGCCGGGAATGGGCTGGCCCAGCCGTCCCTTGTTTTGTTGGAGCAAATTCGCACCGTGGACAAGCAGCGATTGTCCAGCTACATCGGCAGACTGGACAAGAAACATATCCAGGGCATCAACCACGCCTTGGCGGTCAGCATTGGCCTGATCGAACCCGTCCCCCCGAAACTGACGCTCTGCTTATGCGGCGCTTGTGCTGACGCTTTTCGCGGCACAGGCGCTTTTGCTTTGCGGGAAGCTGTACCGGGACTGACTGAAAAAGAGGTATGCGTCTACTGCGGCCAGCGCCCTGGTATGGAATATGTGGTTACGCCGAAAGGAGGGGTGGGCGTATGAGTTATCCTGATGTGCCCATTTGGGAGAAATACACGCTGACCATCGAGGAAGCCGCTAAATACTTCCGTATCGGAGAAAAGAAGCTGCGGAAACTGGCGGAGGAAAACCCGGACGCCAACTGGCTGATAATGAACGGGAACCGCATCCAGATCAAGCGCAGGCAGTTTGAAAAGGTCATTGACTCTCTGGATGTGATCTGATCGCAGATTTGTATTGAGCCGGAAATATGATAAAATATAGTCAAGTCGTATCAAGGCTCGTTCCAGTTTCGGAAAGGAGTTTTTACAATGGCGGAAAAACGACGTGACAGCAAAGGCCGCATTTTAAGAACTGGAGAGAGCCAGCGAAAAGATGGGAGATACGCATATAAATACACGGACAGCACCGGCAAGCCCCAATTCGTCTATGCCTGGAAGCTGGTAGCCACGGACAAGACCCCGGCTGGCAAGCGGGACGATGTTTCCCTCCGGGAAAAGGAAAAGGAGATCAACCGGGATATTGCGGACGGTATCGACACCGTAGGCAAAAAAATGACCGTCTGCCAGCTTTACGCCAAGCAGAACAGTCAGCGAGTGGATGTGAAGCGGGGCACCAAGAAACAGCGGGAGTACCTGATGGGCCTCCTGCGGGACGACCCTCTCGGCGGGAAAAGCATCGACGCGGTGAAGCCCTCCGACGCTAAGGAGTGGGCCATCCGCATGAGGGAAAAGGGCTTTAGCTTCCAGTCCATCAGCAACTACAAACGTTCCCTCCGAGCCGCGTTCTTCATCGCCATTGAAGATGATTGTGTTCGTAAGAACCCGTTCAGCTTTGCCTTGAACAAAGTTCTGGAGGACGACAGGGGCGAGAAAACCGTGCTGACGCTGGAGCAGGAGGTAAGCCTGATCAACTTTGCGCAGAATGACCCTGTGTATCAGAAGTACGCCGATGAGCTTATCATTCTGCTGGGAACCGGGCTGCGCATTTCCGAGTTCTGCGGGCTGACTACGAACCTTGACTTGAAGAATCGGCTGATCCGGGTAGACCACCAACTTCTGCGGGACAGCAGAAACGGCTACTACGTTGAAACGCCCAAGACCAAGAGCGGCTACCGGGAAATCCCTATGAGTGAGCCGGTCTATCAGGCATTTAAGCGGGTGCTGAAGAACCGGGGTAAGAAAACCACCGTTACGGTGGACGGCTACACAAACTTCCTGTTTCTCAAAAAGGACGGGACGCCGAAAGTGGGCATGAACTATAACGCCGTGATTACGGGCCTTGTGAAGAAGTACAACAAGTGGCACAAGGAGCAGTTGCCCAATATCACCCCCCACTCTCTCCGGCACACGTTCTGTACCCGTATGGCAAACGCCGGTATGAATCCCAAAGCGTTGCAGTACATCATGGGCCACGCCAATATCACCATGACGCTGGACTACTACACCCATGTTGACGCCTGTTCCGTAAAGGCGGAGATGGAGCGGCTGGCTGCGTAGTAAAAAAGGAAGTGAAAGGCCGCTTTTACTACTTCCGTACTACGTTTCAGCGCAAAGCCACGCCGGGATACGCCGAGATATGCGAAGAACTCTCCTAAACGGCAAATGGCGGAAACGCCTGAAAATCAAGGCTTTGCCACCATTTGCCGAGTTACATAAGGTTAGGGCTGGAAATTATAAAATCTTTATATAAATTTTATCATGAATTCATTATTTTTGACCGATCCTCTGGGAGGTTTTCGTGACAAAGGAACAGGCTATCGCAGAATTTTTTCAACATAATCAAATCGATCCGGCGCAAATTGCCAGATACCTCGATCCAAAGCTCGAACGTCTTTCCGAAAAAGTAGACCAGTGGCTGGCCATTGTCGAGCCATCTGACCGGGGGGTATTTTTGCGCCTGTTGAGCCGATATACTTATCTGACCAATGAGGCTTCTGTCCGGCGGTATCATGAGGGTATCCATATCCTGACGGAAAAGCTGCAACCCTTCGGCCTCTCCCTTTGTGATCTGTTATTTATTTCAACAGAATCGTCAGACAAACGGAAATCGGGAAGCGATCATGTCCGCACGGATTTGCACCGCCTATGTATGGGCCAAATAGACGCCTGCCAGATCGTTGCTTCCACATGCAGGTTGTCTGCAGATGAACTGGCTGGCTACCGTGGTTTCGTCTTTGTGGATGATATTGTCGGTACCGGCTTCACCCTGCGTCGGACAATTTCATCTTTTTTGGATCAATTTCCGGATTTTATTAATGCCCCGCTTTTTATGCTTTGTATCGTCCCGACGGACGCGGGCCTCTCTTACCTTATCGGACAGTTGAAAAAAAGAGACGTCAATATTATCCCGGTCTATAATCAGGAGTGGATCGCTGTCCCGGCGTTCCAGCACGCGGATATCTTCGCGGCCTCTGAGCGTGACGACGCTATAGAGCGGGTCCGAAAATACGAAGCTCTGATCGACGCGTATATGAAAGATCCGGAGAAATCATATATACTGGGATTTTGGGGTTGTAGACAGCTCGTATCATTTTACTATAATACTCCCAATAACACATTATGTACATTTTGGCGCTGGACTGATTCGCATACGCCGCTGTTTCCTCGGGAAAAGCAGCCCCAAATTCGATTAAAGTACTTACAATCGGTGAAGCGAAAAAAGGACGACAATGCATACAGAATCAAAGCTGAGCAAAGGACGGAGGAGAAATGAACCTGATCGATCATTTTGATCAACAGTTGTTGGGTTATCTGCGGGCGCACCCTGACATGCTGTTTCGCGATGCGGCCCGGGCGCTGGGCGTACATACAATGATCATAGACCATCGTATCCAAAAGCTCATGTCGCTGGGGCTCCTTTCTATGGAACCCCAGGGGGCTTTTCGCCTGACTGACCGGGCTTTGACCATCTGCACTTCGTTTCCAACGCCAGGAGATGAGGACCCGATCTTTTCGGAGTTTTCCTGGACAGACCTTTATATCCCGCTAAATCTCACTTTGGAATAAAACCGGGAACGATCAGACCGGGGTGAATTCGCCCCCATGATGAAACGGTTCTAACCACTGTTCACCGTGCGTGCGTCTTGTCCATTTCATTCCCTGCGGCGCACGCACGGCAAACAGCTAGGCAATTATTTTTAGAATTTATTTTAGTGATCGTTCCCGGTTTTATATATTATTGATGAAACGATGGGTTTGCAATGGAGCTAAATGATTATGTAAATCGGCTGCGTCATGCGATGAAGATCTCTGAAGCGCCCCGCTTTTCACCCGGTTATATTGCACAGTGCTGTACCTACGCGGAAAATCTGCTCAAACAGGGATTACCTGTCCTATTTGATCAAGCACATATTCGAAAGGTGCTTGGCATGGCCGCTCCCCGTCTCTGTGACTACCACAGGTTTGCCATCCCCAAACACAATGGAAGCCGGATCATCACGGCTCCCAGCCGCAAACTGAAGCTCCGACAGCAGTGGATCTATCAGAATATATTGATCCGAAAAGAAGCTTCCCCGTATGCCCACGGCTTTGTGCCCGAGCGGTCCATTGTGACAAACGCCGCTCTTCATATCGGGTATGCATACACATACTGCGCGGATATCACAGACTTTTTTCCATCCATTACACAAAAACAGGTTCTGCCGGTTTTTCGGAACATGGGGTACAGCAGATCCGCCGCCAGCACCTTGTGCGGCTTATGCTGTTACGAGGGGGTGCTCCCACAGGGAGCTCCCACCAGTCCATATCTTTCGAATGTGATCTGCCGCAGTCTTGATGAAGAGCTTGGCGCAATGGCGGAATGCTTCCACGGCGTATTCACTCGTTATGCGGATGATATTGCTATCTCCTCAAATCAGGAGCAACCATGGCTTTGGGAAGCGCTGGGGCGGATCTTGAGCAAGTATGGCTTTTCGATAAATTTCGATAAATGCAGAATATACAATCCGGGACAGCCAAAACGCATTACCGGCCTGACCGTACATGACCGTGTCAGTGTGCCAAAGGCTTTCAAGCGCAGATTGCGGCAGGAAATCCACTATTGCCAGCAGTTTGGCGTCACTGCCCATTTGGAAAACACAAAGGCGGTACGCTCTATACACTACCGGGAGCATCTTTATGGAAAAGCATACTATATCAAAATGGTGGAACCTGAATTGGGGACGCATTTTTTAGACGAATTATCCAAAGTGGATTGGCCCGAATAACTATTTGTTACTGTTATAGGCATGGTTCCCATTGTTTAGGGAAAATCCATGGCTAAAGATTCCGGCGTCGTTCAAAGATCGTCTAAGGAAGATTTATCTTTCTTGTATTACAAAGTTGATATTGCAGCGCGTGTGGATTATTTAATCCACGCGCGCGTTTATCTTTGTTCCGTATTCTGCTCTATTGCTATCCATCGCGGGCGCTTATCTTTAATATACAAATCGCTTATGAATGATTTGTTCATCTCTACAAAACAGATCGTTTATATATGTTTTTTTGCGTAGCCGCTTGACGAATGCACATCCATAATTTAGAATAAAACCGACCGGTCAAGTAGGAAATTTCCAGAAGAATACGTGAGGAGGGTTTACGGCGAATGATTACATTTTTTCTTTGCCTGGCTTTACTGATTGTCGGTTTCTTTACCTATGGAAAACTGGTGGAGCGCGTCTTTTGCATTGACGACCGGCAGACGCCGGCTCTTGCGCACCCCGACGGCGTCGATTATGTTCCAATGAAAACCTGGCGTATTTTCCTGATCCAGCTTTTGAACATCGCGGGGCTTGGGCCTATCTATGGCGCCCTGGCCGGTGCGTGCTGGGGGCCGCAGGTTTATCTGTGGATCGTATTCGGTACCATTCTGGGCGGCGGCGTCCACGATTTCCTTTCAGGTATGATGTCTGAACGCCATGACGGCGCTTCTATCTCGGAAATTGTCGGCACATACATGGGCAAGGTCATTTCCTTTATTATGCGTGTTTTTTCCGTTGTCCTGCTGCTGTTGGTCGGCATCAACTTCTCGGTCGGCCCGGCCGCGCTCATCGGCATGCTGACTCCCGAGGTCCTGAACACCTCGTTCTGGCTGGCTGTTATCATGATCTATTACCTGCTGGCTACCTTCCTTCCGATCGATAAGATTATCGGCAAGATTTATCCGATCTTTGGAATCTGCCTGATCATCATGGCTGTCGGCATCGCGGGGACTCTCCTTCTGAATCCGGCATATTCCAGCCAGATGCCCGAATTGTGGAATTCGCTTGCGGTCGTTCATCCCAAGGGGCTTCCCAAATGGGCCATGATGTTCGTCACCGTCGCCTGCGGCGCAATCTCCGGCTTCCATGCCACCCAGTCTCCGATGATGGCGCGTTGCATGACTTCCGAAAAGGAAGGCCGCAACGTCTTCTACGGCGCGATGGTTGCTGAAGGCATCATCGCTCTGATCTGGGCCTGCGCGGGCGTCACTTTCTACAATGGCGTCGGCCCCCTCTCAGAAGCCATCAGCGCCCTTGGTCAGGGCACGGTTGTTTACAATATTTCCACTACCCTGATGGGTCCGGTCGGCGGCGTGCTCGCTATGATCGGCGTCATCGCCTGTCCGATCACATCAGGGGACACGGCGTTTCGTTCCTGCCGTCTGACCATTGCCGACTGGTTCCACGTCGACCAGTCCAAGACTTCCTCCCGCGCCGTTCTTTCCATCCCCCTGTTGGCAGTCGGCGCATTCACCGCCATCGCCCTTCCGTTTGATATTCTGTGGCGCTACTTCTCCTGGTCCAATCAGACGCTCGCAATGGTAGTGCTTTGGACGGGCGCTGTATTTCTTCATAAGTTCGGCTTCCCGCCGGTGTGCTGCTTTATGGCGGCGCTGCCCGCCGCTTTCATGTCCGCGGTCAGCATGACCTATATCCTTCAGGCTCCGGAAGGGTTCCGGCTCGCTACTTCTATTGCCTATCCTGTGGGTATCGTTTTTGCGCTCGTTTGTCTGGCCCTCTTTATTTATCAGACTTATGTCCGCAGCGGCAAAACGGCGCAGCCTACAGCGCAGGGCAACGCCTGATTGCACAGCTTCAGTTTTAAAAGCCGCGCGTATGGAACAATCCATGCGCGCGCTTTTTTATGTTTTGCAGACAGCATCCGGCCTTTGACATCCGGATTTTGATATGGAAAGTTTTTTAAAACGGTTGATTTCCGCCTGTAGATATAGTACCCTTTTAACAAGACCCTGTATTCACAGCCCTTGAACACTGTCTGTGTAGGTCTTTTGTCCTGCTCCGCATTAAATTTTCTTGCCAGGTGGCAGCCCGCCTGCGAGAATCCGCCTTGGCCGGGTACAAAATCCCCCCGTCTATCCAGTGTTCCCTGACTGTGAATACAGGTTCCAAATACCCTAATAAAGTTTGCAGGTGAATCCAATGATACATCTGAAGCGACTGGCCGTGCTCGCAACGGCCGTCTGTACCCTGTGGGCCGTGGCCGTGCCCACGTTGGCCGTTCAAACACCCGGCGGCCTGGATATTGATCAAACAGGTGATCTTGTCAACGGCAGCTATGTGTATCGTTCGTCTGTAACGCTTACGCTCGTGCCGGAGCATCCGCAGGACACGCTGCTCATTGAGGACGGCGGGGTCTGGATGGAGCTGACGCCGGACAAGGATCAAAATTATACGCTCACCTTCCGCCAACCGCGGGAATATGCGCTTCGTTTCTGTACCCAGGCGTCGGATGGCACACGTGGCGAACCGCGCGCGGAAAATTTTACAATCGATCCCATACTTGCACAGCTTATCGACGACAGCCGCGCGCTTCCAAACCTGCTGACAGCGACTGACAGCGAGGTGGAGGCGCAGCGCGCAAAGATTATGGACGTGCAGTCGCGTTGGAGCGATCTGACCGAAAGCCAGCGCGCACTGTTCCCTGTCTCAGAGCAGTACCGTCTGACAAAGCTTGTTGGTTGGTTGAGCAATATGCAGCCAACCATCGATGTGCATGCGCCCGACACGCCCACCATTGTTTTAACCGGAGCGAAAGCGCCGAACGCCAATGTATTTTCCGGCAAGGTCGATGTTGAGGTGCGTCCTGCGACGCTCTATGATCTGGAGCTTGTCTGTATTCGTGAAAATGATGGATGGCAATATATAGAGCCGACAGACGGCGTATACACCGTATCGTTCACAAAGCCCGGCAGCTATGCTTTTGACATCTGTATACGCGACGCCGTAGGCAATCACAGCCCGGCCCGGCGCGTCGCCTTTACGATCTCCAACGAACTTTGCACGTATTTAACAAAGGTTTCCACCGCAGCCGGCGCGGACGCGGAAGCCGCTCTGATTGAATATTACGCCATGCCTGCGGCGCTGCGGGCACAGGTGGACGCGCAGGTAATCAAACGCCTGCAAACGCTTTGCGGATGGCAATATGATGCGTATAACCTTGGCTGGCAAGCGTCTGCCGGAGAGCGTCCCGTGCGCGCTGTTGGGATGCTCGGCGCATTTTTACAGGGCGGCGTCCGTTTTTCCGTGACCGGCGCGCCAAGCAGCCAGTCTCTGCCCAATGTTGCCAAGCAGACGCTTTACGCTTATTCTATCGCTTTTATAGGCGCCGACGGCGGCGCCGCTGTGCCGCAGTCCCCCATTCTGATCCGTGCGGTGCTTCCGCGATCCCTGCTCGGGAAAAAGGGCGTCCAAATGTATGACGATACGGGCGCGCCCTTGCAGACGCGTGTAAAAAGTGAGGACGAAGGGATCGTGCTTGAATTTACGGTTGCACGGGCGGGTGCTTATTATATGACCGCGGATATGTGAAGCGCCCCCGAGGCGCCGAAAGAGCCGGTTCCAACTGGAACCGGCTCTTTTGGCGCCTCGGGGGTAAGGGGCGCGGCCGGGGGCCTGCCTGCGGTGCAGGCAGGCCTCAGACAAACGCCGCCTGGCGTTTGTCTGTCCTGCGCACATGCGTGCGCAGGCCCGGCCGCGCCATCCCCTCCCCCATACTTTTAAAGCGTAGGGGTATCGCATACCGTTTCATTCGAAACCTGTCTGGAGTCCTTTACTCGGTTTCGGCGCGACCGCCACAGCAGGCCGCACCCAATCAGCATCAGCAAAATCTGCGCAACCGGCAGAGAAATCCAAACGCCATCTATCCCGATCATGTGCGGGAACACAAAGGCCAACAGCAGCGCAAGCAAAACCGCTTCTCCGTAAACCATCACGTATGCAGGACAATTATGCTGTGTCGCATAAAAATATGCGGTTGTCACACGGCAGAACGCAATTGGGATAAACCCGATTGTAAAGACAGGCATGGCCTCGGCCGCCAGCGCAGCCGCTTCACCCGAAGCGCCAAAAAACACAGGAATCACCGCGCGCAGCAGGCACAGCGCGGCGATATTAACAGCAGCCGTCACCGCCGCGAAGCCATAGGCAAGATTTCGCACAATCTTTGTCCGTTCCGGCTGGTCCATACCAAAATAAAGGCTCATCTGCGGCTGGCTTCCATCACCCACCCCCTGTAACAACAACATGACGACGGCAGTTGCATAAGAGATCACCGCATACGCGGCCACGGATGATTCTCCTCCATAGACGGACGCCGCTTTATTGAGCAGCATAATCACAAAGAGCGGCGACATCGCAAGTCCAAACGGCGATACTGCCGTGCGCAGAATGGAGCCGCACATATGACCGGTTGGCCGGACCGAGCCGTTTCCAGTCCGGAAGGTTGAACGCCACAGATAAAATGCACAAGGGAGCGCTGTGACAATCTGTCCAATGACCGTGGCGCCGGCTGCGCCAGCCATCCCCCACTCGAATACAGAAACAAACAGCGCGTCAAGTGCGATATTTGTAACAAAGCCGGCAATCATTGCACCCATGGCGGCAAGCGCACCGTCGTAATTTCGAATCAGCGGCGCAAGCGCCGTGGCGGCAAGCTGGAATGGGATACCCAGCAGAATCACTTGGAGATAAACAATCGCCTGTTCCAGCACTTCACCGCGTGCACCAAGAACGGCGAGTGCTGGTGCGCCGAATGAAAAAAGGCTCGCCGCAAGCAGGACGCCGGCGGCGGCCAGCAACAAAAACGCGCCTCCCAGATGTCCGCGTTCGCCATGCGTATCACCTCGGCCGCGGCAAACAGAAATACAGACTGCCGCGCCCATTCCAATGCCTGTTCCGGCTGCTTGAAGCAACGCGGACAGCGGATAAGCAATGTTGACAGCGGCCAGCCCCACGTCGCCAACGCTGCGGCCAATAAAAAATCCATCCACAATCGTATAAAGTCCTGAAAAAGCGAAAGCCGCCATTGCAGGCAATACCTGTTTAAAAAACTGTTTGACCATGACAAACTCCCTGTTTTGTGTT
Source organism: Anaerotruncus colihominis (assembly GCF_010206195.1). GTDB lineage: Bacteria > Bacillota > Clostridia > Oscillospirales > Ruminococcaceae > Anaerotruncus > Anaerotruncus colihominis_A. Next base: position 78,856 of record NZ_VIQT01000024.1, read on the forward strand.
AGAATAAGACCAGTATAAACCTTAAAGCAGCTTACATGTCAAGCCCCTGCATCCGCTATATAAATAAATCATGTAACCAATCCATAAAAGCCTGGATTCCCTGGATAGCCATTCAATACAGAAGCTGTCTTCTAAACTGTTTTGTTAAAAGATAGACCAGGAACCTGCGGACAGTCATGCAATCATAAGGATATTTATTAGGGGCTGTTTGAAAAATCAAAATTCCCGTTTTTGTGTTGGAGGCCCATAATGAAAAAAGATGATTGTATCGCCGCTGTAGCGCGGCTGTTTGGCGTCGCACCGTCGGCGCTGCGTTATTGGGATCGCATCGGGCTTGTCCGGTTTGAACGTGATGAGCAGAATAATTACCGCCGCCCCTGCATCCAGACTATGCTGGATATCTCCAATGTACTTTTGTTCCGGCGGCTATCCATTCCCCTGCGCGATATACGTTCCCTGCCCGATATGGACGCCGGCCATCTTGACACCCTGCTCGTGGAAAATGAACAAAAACTCTCAGCACAGATTGACGAACTGGAAAATGCCATCGAGCATATCCGTGCAATGCGCAGCGCCATCGCGCGCCTGGACCGGTTGCGCACAAGCGCAATCGCACCTGTGCATGACCAGCTCCCGGCAATCCGTCCCTTTTCTTTTGAGGATGAAGCCAGTGTGCAAACATATGTTTACGACGTACATGAGTCAGGCATTGTAATCTCCCGCGGCAGCACGCCGGCCTATGGAATCTTCTGCCCTTCAGACACCGGCCTGCGCTCGGATGCGCTTAAGCAGCGGGACGATACGCCACGCAATTACCTGTATGGATTGCTGCGCGTCCTATCGGACGACCCAGCGCAAAACAGTGCGGCTGATTTTGCTGCGGCTGCACAAGCAGCGGGATATTCAGCCGGTGCGTTGTACGGACGGTTTATTGTCTCAGCGCATGAGGAGAGCGCGCTGTATGATTATTATGAAGCATGGCTCGATATCGGCTGATTTTTATAAATGCGCTTGTGATTAAGCGTCAAATATGATAAAATAACCACAAAATGGTTCTGATTCCTTTTATAGTCATCCATCTATTGATTATTTGTCAGGCAACCGCTTTTTGGCGGATAACTTTGGAAAAAGGAGCGGTCATATGCAGTTTCAGTATTATATTCCCACGCGCATCCTCTTTGGTAAAGGGCAATTAAGCGCCCTGCACACACAGCAGCTCCCCGGCAAAAAAGCGCTGATTGTTACAACCGGGGGCCAGTCGGTCAAAAAATTCGGTTATCTCGCACGCGTCGAACAGGAGCTTGACCGCGCGGGCGTCAGCCATATTTTATTTGACAAAATCCTGCCGAATCCAGTTAAGGAACATGTCATGGAGGGCGCCGCGCTCGCCAAATCATCTGGCTGTGATTTTATCGTTGGGCTTGGCGGCGGCAGCGCGATCGATTCCGCCAAGGCCATCGCTATCATGGCCGCCAACAGCGGCGACTACTGGGATTATATAAACGGCGGCAGCGGCAAGGGTCTGCCCGTGCCGAACGAGCCGCTGCCGGTCGTCGCAATCACGACAACAGCCGGTACCGGCACGGAGGCCGACCCATGGACCGTTATCACAAAAACGGAAACAAACGAAAAGATCGGCGGCGGCTATGATAAGACATTCCCCGTGCTTGCGGTTGTCGATCCCGAACTGATGACCACAGTTCCGCCGCGCCTGACGGCTTATCAAGGCTTTGACGCGCTGTTTCACAGCACAGAGGGCTATCTCAACAATACCGCCTATGTGATGAGCGATCTTTACGCGCTTGAAGCAATCCGTTTGATCGGTAAAAGCCTGGAAACGGCTGTCAAAGACGGTTCCAACCTGGATGCGCGCGCTGACGTGGCGCTGGCCAACACGCTTGCCGGTATGGTGGAATCAACTTCCGGATGTACCTCCGAGCACAGCTTTGCACACGCGCTCAGCGCTTTCCATCCGCAGTTTGAACACGGTGCGGCGCTCATTTCCGTAAGCTGCGCCTATTACAGCCATTGGGCAAAAAGCGGCTGTTGCGATGAGCGCATGGTGCGCATGGCGCGCGCTCTGGGAAAAACAGACGCCTCCAAACCGTCCGACTTTGTCGACGCGCTGGCCGCGCTGCAAAAAGCGTGCGGCGTCGACGATATCCATATGAGCGCCTACGGCGTGCAGCGCGAACATCTGGAGCAGTATGTCCAAAATGCGCGCGCCACCATGGGCGGGCTTTACGCAGTCGATCCTGCGCCGCTTTCCGACGACGATGTGCGCGCAATTTTTGAAGCCTCCTGGCGCTGATGATACGCAGAATTATCCGCCGGGGCCTGCTTTGTGCCGGCCCCGGCGGCTTGGGCCAAGGGCGCGCCGCTTGGGCGGCGCGCCCTTGGCCGTCCTGCGGGCCGCGCCATGCGGCGCGGCCCGCAAGACAAACGCTCAGGCAATCCAGCAGGGGCGCAGCGCCCGCATACTGCTGTTGACCAGATCTGCATAATACACAAGGCAATCAGGCGAATTTTGTGCAAGGCGCAGCGTGCGCGCATCGACCACAAGCAGATTGTGATTATAGCTGCCGCTGCCGGACCGCACCTGTACCAGATCTCCGGCACACAGAGACGCCGCCGTTGGAACAACCGTCACGCCAAAATCAGCGCCGCGCATCGCATATTCCCAAAATCTCCCGACATTTTCCCAGGCGGGCGACCCGCCCCCCACGCCGGCAAACCATTCGTCCGTCATCGCCGTCATGCCCTCCGGGCTGTCGCCGCCGCCAAAACCGGCGCGGATGCATTGGGAAGTAAAATTGGCGCAGTTGCCAAGCCAGTCGCCGATATCGTAATATTGGGGATTGGGCGGCTTCATCCATCGGGCAGCATAAGACGCCGCCATTTCCCCATCATAGGTTGCCGCGTCCGCCGGCGCCTCAGGCGCCGTACCGGCCGGCAGGCGTGCGAATTCCATGCGCAGACGCTCCATCGCCGCACGATTCGACGGCACGGCCGGCGCAGCCCCTCCAAACCGCCGCGCCGCGCCCGGGTACTCGTGCATCGTCACCTTCCAACCGCCGCCATCCCGGCGCAGGCGCACCGTATGCTGTGCGTTTACCGCCAGCATTGGCGGATATGCCTGCCCGGCTTCGCCCGTTACCATAAAATGAAGGTCCGTCTCCCCCTCGCCGGGCGCGCCGAGCGTCTCCATCCGCGGGTCCTTCAACTCGCTTTCATCTATCCATACAATCGTGTATGGCAGCGGCTTGACCGGCACATAACAAAGATGGCTGTTCATCAAAAGCCGCCTTCGCTGGATTAAAAGCCGCAGCCAGAGCAGTTCGTTTTTGACTGCCCGGCTCTCTGTATCCGCCACCGCCGACAAGTCGAGCGGCTCCATCGTCAGATACGATTCATACTGCCCCTCCAGATAAGCCCGTACCGCCGCCTGCGGAGCGAACAGCCCGTCTGTTTGATAAGTGCGTGCGCCTGTCAAATAACCCTGACGCAGGCCGGACGCGGCCTGTTCATGCACCGGCGCCGCCGGAATCCCGCAGGCAATCGCGCAAGCCGCCACAAGCGCCCCCAAAACGGCCGCCAAGCGCCCTTTACCCATTCGTTCCACCCCCCTGCCTCATCTATATGCGCATTCAGGACTATCTTTTCCGTCCGGTTTGGGGCTGTTTGAAAAATCGGAAATACCATCTTTTTCTACAAACTGCAGCAATTCCTCTCTTTTTAAGCAAGCCCTGACCTCCCGGCGCGCTCTCGAGATTTTTTCTCTGCGGCCATTGCATCCATTCCAGAAACATGCTACAATATATAGCGTTCGTACAATATATGGAATACCAGATCATGTTAGAGGAGCAAATAATGAAAATTGGGAAAAACGCACTGACCGTTCTGGAACGGCGTTATCTGAAAAAGGATGAACACGGGGAAAATATCGAAACCGTCGAGCAGATGTTCCGGCGTGTGGCTGATGCGATCGCGGCGGCCGACGCCGTCTACAGCGATAAGGCGGATATCGCGGCGCTGTCCGACCGTTTTTATGAGATGATGACAAACCTGGAATTTCTGCCGAATTCACCGACCCTGATGAACGCAGGCAAGGAGCTTGGCCAGCTTTCCGCCTGTTTTGTGTTGCCGGTGGGCGATTCGATGGAGGAAATTTTTGAAGCCATCAAACAGGCGGCCCTGATCCACAAATCGGGCGGCGGTACGGGCTTTTCGTTTTCGCGCCTGCGCGCAACCGGCGCGACTGTGCGCAGTACGGGCGGCGTAGCCAGCGGCCCCGTCAGCTTTATGCGCGTGTTCAACATGGCCACCGAGGCCGTCAAACAGGGCGGTACGCGGCGCGGCGCAAACATGGGCATCCTGCGCATCGACCATCCCGATATACTGGAATTTATCGATTGCAAGAAAAACAACGCCGACATCACCAATTTCAACATCTCTGTCGGCATCACCGAGGAATTTATGCAGGCGGTCCAGCAGGGCAACGCCTATGACCTGGTCGATCCCAAAACAAAGCAGGCCGTCGGCCAGCTCGACGCGCGCGAGGTCTTTGACAAAATTGTTGAAAGCGCGTGGCGCAACGGCGAACCCGGCATCATCTTCCTCGACCGGCTCAACCGTGACAACGTCGTGCCCTCGCAGGGCGAGATCGAAAGTACAAATCCCTGCGGCGAGCAGCCCCTGCTCCCATATGAGTCATGCAACCTTGGCTCGATCAATCTTGTCAATATGCTTAAATATGAAAACGGCGCATACGCCGTCGATTATGACAAGTTCGCCCGCACCGTGCGCGACGCGGTGCATTTTCTCGACAATGTGATCGACGTCAACAAATATCCGCTCGCGGAAATTGACTTTACCACCAAACAGACGCGTAAAATTGGGCTCGGCGTGATGGGCTGGTCCGATATGCTCGCCTATCTGGGCGTCCCTTACAATTCCGACGAGGCTGTCGCGCTCGCACGCCGCGTTATGAAATTTATCACCAAAACCAGCCGCGCCGAATCGGCCGAGCTTGCCAGGGTGCGCGGCGCGTTTCCACTATTTGAAAAGAGCGTCTATGCGGGCGGCACGCCGCTTCGCAACGCCACTGTCACCACGATTGCGCCGACCGGCACGCTTTCCATTATCGCCGGCTGCTCCTCGGGCGTCGAGCCGGTATTTGCCTATGTCTTTATCCGCAACGTTATGGACGGCACCGAAATGATCGAAGTCAACCCTGTCCTCAAGAAAGTCCTGGAGGCGCGCGGCCTGTACAGCGACGATTTGATGAAAAAGATCGCCGCCGAAGGCTCGCTCCAGCATATCGAGGAGATTCCGGCCGATATCCGCCGTGTGTTCGTCTGCTCGCACGATGTAAGCCCGCTTTATCACACAAAGATGCAGGCCGCATTCCAGCAGTTCACCGACAATGCTGTGTCCAAGACCGTCAATTTTAAGCACGACGCCACCATCGATGATGTGCGCGAGGTTTATATGCTTTCCTATGAGCTTGGCTGCAAAGGCGTCACGATCTACCGCGACGGGAGCCGCGACAGCCAGGTGCTCAACATCGGTTCTGTCAAAAAGGAGGGCGCCCCGGCCAAAGCAGGACCGTCTGTCCCCTTCGGTCAGATCAAGCCGCGCCCGCGCCCCGAGGTCACCTGCGGGCTGACAGAGCGCATGAAAATCGGCTGCGGCAACCTGTATGTGACAGTCAACTACGACGAGCAGGGCATCTGCGAAGTGTTCACCTCGACCGGCAAGGCGGGCGGCTGCCCGTCGCAGTCGGAGGCGACGGCGCGGCTCGCGTCGATTGCGCTGCGCTCCGGCGTGTCAATCGATGAAATCCTCGATCAGCTCCGCGGCATCCGCTGCCCGTCGACCATCCGTCACGCTGGGATGAAGTGCACCTCCTGCCCGGATGCGATCGCGCGCGTCATCAAAAAGACGGCCGATATGATCGCGCTCCAACAGGGCTTGCCTGCCGCCGCGCCGAGCGCGCAGCGCGCATCCAGCGCGGCGGAAACGCCGGATGCGGTCGAGCATGGCTCGAAGTTCTGCCCGGAATGCGGCAGCGCGCTCGAGCATGAGGGCGGCTGTGTGAGCTGCCGAAGCTGTGGTTACTCGAAATGTAATTGATGCCCGGGAAAGTCCCCCTATACCCGCCGTATCCTTTCATTTTGATAAAGGGGCTGGTTTTCCGGTGAAAATCCTGCTACAATCAGGATAGAGGATTTACAGTATCGTATGTAGGCGGGCTTTCTCCCCGCTTCAGCCAAAACGGAAAAAAGGAGGTCCACAGCTTGTGAAACGCTTTCTGTCAGTTTTGACTCTTCTTGCGCTGACCGCCGCCGTCACAGCCTGCGCCGGCGTTTCCATGGATGAGCAGAGCAGCTCTTTGTCTGCGCCTGTGCAAAGCGCCTTGGGGGATGCGGCCACAGAAGCGGAGACACAGGCTGTTTCCATTATATTTCCCGCGTATGACGAGGCTAATCCGCAACAGGTTCCCGCTGTTGATCAAGCCAATTCCGCCACAAAGTTCCAGGTAGAGATGGCGCTCCCCGCAGGCTGGACAGTCAGCCAAACGCCGCCCGGGGATGTGGTTTCTGTCCCCGGTGATTTTTATACGCCGCTTTCCGTTTGCAGCGGGGACGAACCCATCGGGTATATCGGTTTTAACGTTTTTGAACCTTTGGGCGGCGATATCCCGCAGGAGGAGTATTATAAGGCGGTTTACCCCGGACTGCGCCTTTCCTCCTTTTTCCACTGGGATCCATATACCGCGGTCGCAACCACGGATACGGCGGAAACCGGCGTGGCGGAAATCTGGTATCTCGATCCCAATGAAATAGACAAACACCCTGGCGCGGCGCCGGATGTCCCCCAACTGGAGACGTATGGCGTGCTTTCTTACGACAAGCAACTGCGCGTTTATATCGGGATAGCGTTTCTGCCGGGCGCTCTGGACCGCGCGCAGGCCGAAGCGATCGCCGAGAGCGTCAGCTTGTCTGCGCTTGAATAAACACACTTGGAATCCCACGCATTTCGGGCCTGTTGACAAAGCCGCCGTACCCAAAACAGCAGCGCTCGATTCCGGCATCTTTCACAGGAATCATGCGGCGGATTTTCCCTTTCCAATAAACTCCAATTATATGAAAGGCGGTGCGGCACATGAATGTCAGGGAGATTGCAAAGCTTGCGAATGTTTCCATTGCGACGGTGTCGCGCGTGGTCAACCGCCCGGAGGTTGTCCAGCCGGAAACGCGCGCACATGTCCTTACGGTCATGCGCGCCCACAATTACAACCCAGCCTCACGCGGAACTGCTGCGCGGACAGGCTCTATCTGCCTGTTGGCCGGGCACGCCGGTGATTATCTTGTGCAGCGCCTTCTCTCCGGGGTGGAAAATGTGGCCGCGCAGCGGGACTGCTCCGTATATCTGTGCGGTACGGGCGGCCGCTCGGAGGAGGACCTGCTGCGCGCGGTGGTTGGGCAGCGGTTCGACGGCCTGATCATCTGCTCCTCCTCGCTTGGCGCTGAAAGCGCAGCGCGCCTTGTAAATGCGCATATGCCATTTGTTCTTGCGGGACGCTGCCCCGCGGCCGCGCATTTCAACGCCTGCTACGTCAATTTCGAGGAGGGCGCTTATCGCATGGCGCGCCATCTGCTGGAGCTTGGCAGAAAACGCCTGTGGCTTTTGACAAACGGACGCCGGCCAAATGTTTCGGCCAGTATGCAGGAGGGCCTGCTGCGGGCGCAGCGCATGGCCGGTCTGGAGCCGGACGGGGGGCGTGTCCTGCACGCGCCGGAAAACAGCGTGCACGCGGGTTATGAAGCGGCGTTCGAAGTCCTCTCCGGCAGTCTGCCGGACGCTGTTTTCGCCTCCGGCGACGAACTGGCCTTCGGCTTTATGAAGGCGCTGCTTGAACACGGGGTCGATGTGCCGGGCGAAGTTGCCGTCACAGGCTTTACCGATTCCCCCACAGCCGGCATTGTAACGCCGGAGCTGACAACGGTCGAACAACCGGCGCACCGTCAAGGGATGGTTGCGGCCCGTATGCTGTTCGATATGATCGACGGGATTCCGGCCGCAGACGCCACGCCGCAGGAAATCGTTCTGCTGCCAAAACTGAAAATCCGCGCTTCCTGCGGCAACAGGAGGCATATCAACACCCTATTCGAGTAAAGCGTATCCCGAAAAGGAGGACATGTCGATGGCAAAACCCATACCCTTTATGGGCCTGGCGCTGAAAAATCCTGTGATCATCGCGGCGGGGCCATGGTCGGGCGGCGCGGCGGCTATCCAAAAATGTATTGACGCGGGCGCTGCGGCCGTCATCACAGAGACGATCGTGATGGAGGAGCCGCGGCTTTTCAGCCCGCGCATCTACTATCATGACGACGAGCTGCTCAATCTCTCACTGTATGGAAAGCGCACCCTCGAGGAATGGGAGGGCGAGGCTGAGCGTGTCCGCAAGGACGGCTGCTACCTGATTTGCAGCATTCGCGCCTCCAGCCCGTCAGAGATCGCCTATATCGCCCAAAGGACAGAACGGCTTGGCGCCGACGCGCTTCAGCTCGACCTGTATGCGCCGATGGATTCCATGATCGAGGACATCCATCTCCAGCCTGAAAAGCTTTATGAGTTTGTTCATGCCGCGGTCAGCGCCGTCTCCATTCCGGTCATGACGCGTCTGCCATACAATCTGGTCGCCAGCGCGCCCCATCTGCGCGCTGTAGAGCGTGCGGGACTGCGCGCCGTCTGTGCGATTGAAAGCCTGCGCGCGCTTTCCGGCGTTGATCTGGAAACAAAAACAACCCTTATGCCGACCTACGGCGGCTATACAGGCCGTCACATCCGGCCCATTTCCTTGGCTGCAACAGCGACGCTCGCTCAGTTGACCGATCTGCCCATCTGCGGCGTCGGCGGTGTTGAGGATTACCGCGGCATTCTTGAATTTATCATGCTTGGCGCCGCTGCCGCGCAGCTCGGTTCAGCCATTATGCTGCACGGCTATGATCTGATCTCCAAAACCGTGCGCGCGCTGGAGGATTGGATGGACGCGCATGGATATGACGATTACGCATCCATCACAGGCGCAGCGCTGTCGTCGCTTACCCCGTTTGAAAAGGCTGTGCACCGCCGCGCCGTCTGCCGGATGACGCAGCCTTGCAGCCGTACCGGTTGCGGGCTGTGTACGTGCGGCTGTATGTACGGCGCGCTTGTTATGGAGCCTGACGGCGTGCATCTGAACTCCTCGCAGTGTACCGGCTGCGGGCTGTGTGTCCAGCGGTGCCCGCAGGGACTGTTTTTCCTGGAAACGTTCTGACTATAAAGACAGCCGGCATTCCGCTACGGAATGCCGGCTGTTTCGAATTTTCGAACCGTACGCTGCTTTAATTTACCAAATCCGCTTTCAGGCCCGGCACCCTGCCGGAGGCGCTTTCCAGCAGGGCGCGCCCCACCTGATTTATATATACCGTCTTTTCTGTCTCGTCTACCCTTGTCAAATGCCCGTTACGGACAACGACAACTCCATCAACAACCACCGTTTCCACCATGCGGGCGTCACCGCTGAGGACAATGCAGTCCACAGGGTCATTACAACCGCCTGCATATTGCATCTGATTCCAATTCATAAGGATAAAATCGGCGGCCATCCCAGGAGCCAAATAACCAATATCATCTCTTGCAAGTGCCTTTGCCCCTCCAGCTGTCGCCATATAAAGTACGTCCTCTGCATTGGCCGAAGCATCTCCCCAGCTCAAACGGTTGAGCAGATAGGACACCCGTATCTCCTCCATCATGTTTGCGGAGTTGCTGCTGGCGGCGCCGTCCACACCAATACCGAATCGAGTTACGCCGGCGCGCAGCAGCTCCGGTACCCTGCAGGAGCCTGAACTGAGATACATATTAGAGATGGGGCAGGTTGAAATACCCGTATTCGTTTTGGCCATGAGCGTAACTTCATCATCTGAAAGATGGATGCAATGCGCATAATAAAAACGATCACCGAGCATATCATGACGGCGAAACCATTCCGCCGGGCTGCAACCAAATTTTTCCAATGTATATTCTACCTCATGACGGCTTTCGGCCAGATGCCCATGCACCATGATATCCAGCTTTTCAGCCAGGTCTATGGTCGCCCTTACAATTTCTTCCGTTTCATATTGCGCAATGCTTGGCCCGACGCCGACCCGGCACATGGAAAAACGGGAACGGTCGTGGTATTTTTTGACGAGGCGCTCCGTATCCGCCATCACTCCTTCGGTCGTATCAACGACTTCAGGCGGGACAATATCGTTTGCGACCGAATGGTACGCCCGCACCGGATGAAAACGGATTCCTAATTCCCGCGCGGCTTCAATTTCCGCATCAACCAGGCCGGTTACGCCTACCGGATGAGGATACCAGAGATCGTTGGATGTTGTAATACCTGTCTTTAATCCATCGCCAAGGCTGGCATAAACGCCGGCGCGTGCCACATCCGTATTAAGGTTTTTATATATCTCATACATAACGGTCAGCCACGGTTCCAGCCTTAAGCCCTGCGTCGCCTTGATATTGCGTATCAGCGTTTGCCATGTATGGTGATGCGTATTTACAAAGCCGGGAAGGATAATGCGTCCTTGCGCATTTATGATCTCGTCAATCTGTATGGACCCGGCCAGTTTTGTTTCCAAATGTACGCCAACCTCTTTGACCTGATTTCCTTGGATCAGTAAATCTCCATGGCGATAACGGGTTCTCGCCTGATCCATGGTAATGATCCAGTCGGCATTTTTATACAGGACTGTTTTCATATAAATTTTCTCCTTCCCAGATCATTCCTTATACAGATTCTTCCATCTTCTTTTCCCTCAACAGCAGACTTAAAACCACTGCGGTGATCGCCGTTCCCGGCACGCCACTGAGGATGGATGAAACCCAGAAAGGAAAGGCCGAAAGGGCATCGGCAACCATACTGAATCCTACCCCTACCGCCAGTGAAACGCCGACAATCGTTGTAGTGCGAGCATCCAATTCGCTTCCCTTGATGACGTTCATGCCGGATACAAGTATCGTGCCAAAGGCAGTCAGCGCAACGCCGCCAAGGACAGGCTCCGGGATTGCGGAAAAAACAGCGCAAAGCTTTGGGCATAAGCCGCACAACGCGACAACCACACCGGCTATCGCTGTAATAAACCTGCTGGTTACGCCGGAGATCCCGCACAATCCAATATTGGCACTGCCCGATATCGTCGGAACCATATTAAAGGCGGACGAAATTACGCTGCTGATACCTTGAGCCAGAATACCGCCGCGCGTCTCCCGATCAGAAGGCAAGCGATTCTGCGCAAGCATGGCCGCCGACGCCTGATCCCCCATGAGCTCCACCAGTGCAAAAAAGCTGAGAACTGTAATTGTAATAATCGGTCCAACCTCAAATCGGATTCCAAAGTGAAGCGGCTGAGGTACACGAACCCAGGCTTCCGTCGCAATTGCGGAAAGGTCTAGCTTTCCAAATCCGGCACTGATTGCTGACATCACCAGAATCGCGATCAGGGGCGACGCCTTGGACAGAAAATTTTTTCTGCCGAAATGATTTAAAAGTACCATGATAAGAATAGTTCCAAAGGCCAGCATTAGGTTCACTGGGTCTCCATAGTCTACTGAACCGGTACCGCCGGCGCAATATCCGATACCCACTCCGCAAAGGCTGAGGCCCAGCGCCATGACAACTGCGCCTGTAATGTACGGTTTAAACAGGCGGGACAGCTGTTTATGGAACACAATCCACAGGAATAGGGTAACAATGCTGCCAATAAGGCAAGCGCCCGTAAAGACATCCAACCCATATTGCATTCCAAACGCAATACCCGGTGCTACAAATACAAAACTGCATTCAAGCGGTATCGGCAGCTTTGCACCAATCGGCCCGGCTCCTATCGTTTGCAGAATTGTCGCAATCCCGGTAACAAGCAAGCATCCTGCAACCAAAATTGTAATTTCAGCGGCATTCAGCCCTATCCCCCCTCCAATTAGCAACGGAACCGGCAATACGTTAAAAATCAGCACAACAATTTGTTGAATACTGAGCGGAATCGCTTCGCCTGCGGGTGGACACTCGTTCAATGTATAACCGCGTGCTATTTTTTTCATATTCAATATCCCCTTTTTAAGTACGAATTTCGTCTCGATTCTGCATGTAACCCTGTACACACAGAAACGGTCAGGCAGCAATCCGTGAGGCTTTTTTTCAAAAAATCGGGAAATTATTCGACCTGCTTATCGGGGAGGATCAGGCTCATCTTGTTCACCCCCATAAGTATAAGCATTGTACTGGCAGCGCGTCTCGCCACGGCCGCCCAGATCGCGGCATGACGCGCCCCGATGCCGGAACGAATACAAAAACGTATTGGTTACACTGCTCTCATGAAGCTTGTCAACCAGGCCGGGATACAGATCCGCCTTGACAATATAGGGGACGCCGGCCGGCGCCTTTGTGATGACGTTGCCGTCCGGCGCAACGATCATACTCATTCCAAACGCGGAGCACGCCGCTTCCACGCCGACACAGTTAACTGCGACAACATAACACTGGTTGCAGTAAGCACCCATTTTGTTTGTGATATCCCACCCGTTTTCCCACGGGCTCATGTAATGGGTCGGGCGCACAATGATGTTCGCGCCATTGTAAGCGGCTTCGCGCCAGATCTCGGGATAATCGCCATCAGCGCAAACGATCGTCGCAATTTTCGATCCCTTTGGACCGGGCGTAACAGGGCATTCCCAACCGGGATAATGGCGTTCCGTTGGAATCCATGGATTCATTTTGACATACCGATGAACAACCTCGCCCTGATCATTGATCATGATTGCGCAGTTACCGGGGCTGTCGTGTCCATCGAGCTTCAGAATTACGCTGAAAATACCCCAAACGTGCAGGCGTGTGCAGGCCTCACGCAGACCGCGTGATTTCAGGTGAATCAAGCGTCAAGACAACGTTTAGCCGCTTGGTCGGGTGCATCCCCTGTACAGCGAATTCCGGGGTAACAAACAGGTCATAACCTGGAAATCCCCTCGCGCCCGTTTCCATGTACTGGATGATGGTATCAATGTTGCGGTTGACCTCCTCCATACAATCCGCATGGATCGGTTCGAGCTGTGCACAGACGACGCTTAGCACCTCTGATTCAACCTTTCCTCCGACGCCGTGGCTGCTTCCGACGATCATAAAAATCCCTCCTTTTTTATGAAACAAATCTGTAACAGGTTCTAAAAAAAACCTGCCTACAAGACTTTTTCCTTAAAGATATTTTTGTAAATCTTACAAAAATATCTTTACTTTCACGACTAATTGTGTTATTCTTTGTGTAACAAAATGTAACACATCTTCAACCCAAAGTCAAGTATGAATCAAAAAAATCATACTGTGGCGTACCCAAACCCATAACAAGGCATTAACAGGAGGAAATAATATGCAACTGTTGATTCAAAACGCGAAGCTGCGCGGCCGCGACGGTACGGTCGATATCCAAATTGAAAACGGCCGTATCAAACACATTGCGCCAAAAATTGAGGATGCACAGGGCGAGGTAATCGACGCGCGCGGAAAATTGACGACGCCGTCCCTGATCGATCCGCATATCCATCTCGATAAGGTCAATGTATTCGATGTTGTCCGTCCGAACAAAAGCGGTACGCTCAAAGAAGCGATCGAAATCCTGTGGGATCAAAAGCGTATCTACACCGTCAATGATATCGTTGCGCGCGGCGAGGACGTCGTGCAAAAGGCGATCAAAAACGGCACGCTCGCCATCCGTACGCACGTCGATGTTGATACGATCGGCGGTCTGCGCCCGCTTGAAGGCGTTCTCGCGCTACGTGAAAAATATAAGAACGTTGTCGACATTCAGATTGTCGCCTTTCCACAGGAGGGTATTGTCAAGGACCCGGGCTGTGACAAGCTGATGTGGGAGGCTATGGAGGCCGGAGCCGATGTCGTGGGCGGTATGCCCGCCAATGAAAACTGCCCCGCTGACAGCCTTGCACATGTGAAGCTCTGTTTTGACATCGCCGAAAAGTACAACGCCGAGATCGATATGCACGTCGATGAAACAGACGATCCGTTTTTCCGCACGCTTGAGATGGTCGCAGACGAAACGCTTGTGCGTGGCTGGCAAAACCGCGTGACAGCGGGCCATACCTGCGCGCTGGCCGCTTATGATGATCATTATGCGTCCTATGTGATCGATAAAGTCAAAAAGGCCGGCGTTCATATCATCACAAACCCTGTCACCAATCTGATGCTCCAGGGACGCGGCGACAAACAGCCGATCCGCCGCGGCATTACGCGTGTTAAGGAGCTGCTTGCAGCCGGAGTCAATGTCTCTTACGGACAGGATTGTGTCAAGGATACGTTTTACCCCTATGGCAGCGGCGATATGCTCCAGGTTGCGAATGTAGTTGCACATGCCGCACAGATGAGCTTGCCCCATGAAATCGAAAAGGTCTATGACATGATTACATACGACGCCAACCGTATCCTGAAGCTGGATGGCTATGGGATTGAAGAGGGCTGCCGCGCCAATCTTGTGATCGTCAACGCCGACGACGCGCGCGACGCCATCCGTTTGAATCCGGAACGTCTGTATGTCATCCGTGACGGGCGTATCGTTGCCAAAACCGCCGTCGATACACAGCTTTTTCTCTGATTTGCCATTACTTCTTCTTTTCCATATCGCCATGGGGACCAGCCGCTGAACCGAGCGGCCGGTCCCCATGGTTTTATCCGCATACCTTTTTTAAAAAAAAGGTATGCCAAAAAACTTTCCGGCTTTTTTGAAAAAAAGCCTCGGCAAAAAACTTTAGCCGGCTGCGCCGCGAATAGTGGGTTGGTGCTACATAATTTGATTTACGCCGCGGCGATCAAAGGTTTTCGCCCGCCTTTTGGAGAAGGCAGCGCCCTAAACTCCGCGCAGCCGGTACGCGGACTGCAAGCGCCAACCTCCCCGCCATCATCGGAAAACAACGGCCGCTCCGCGAAACGCGGAGCGGCCGAACCTGCCAGTTTTTAAATCTTTAGGGCTTGTTTGAAAATAAAGGAATTGCTGGATTTTTCGCAGACAGCTGGAGAATGCAAGGCAAAAACACAGGAATCCTTTCGGATTCCAAGGCTTTTTAACGCAGCATTCACCCCTGCTTTTGGAAAAAGATGGGGATTTTGATTTTTCAATCAGCCCTGGATGTTGGCTGGCGGAAATTTGCTGACAAGCGCCTGCGCAATGCCGCCGATCAACGGGATATTGTACACCTGATAGCCATACGATTTAACCATTGCAATGATGCTGAATACCAGGATCGCGATGCTGATCGCCAAAGAAACAATCCCCAGCACACCAAGAACGCCGAAAGTCGCAGCGGCCGACCCTGCGGCAACTGCCGCCCCGGTACCGACCACCGTCAGGATTGCAATAATCACTGTTACCACAAACGAGATCAGGTTCAGCACAAACGCCTGCATTGCATGGAATTTGACCAAGCCGCTTTCCTTCTCCAGGAATACAATCACGAGCGGCAGAAGCCAGGCGACGTATTTGACGACTGGAATTAATCCGCCGACAAACGTCACAAGGTAACAAAGCAATGCCATAATATTGGCGTCCAGTCCACCAAGGCTGGAGCGATGCGGTTGATAAGTGTTCATTTCTGATATCCTCCTCAAATGATAATTTGTTCAATTACACCGCAGCAGCAAGCCCAATGGGCTTATTGTGCCGCAAAGCAACAGTAAAACCAACAAAGCTGATTTTAGCTGCGGTGTAATATGCGCCGTCTGCTACTTTTCGCATATTGTATCATATATTGATGAATCTGAAAAGCCGCGTCAGCAAAATTCAAGTAAAGCCGCGCTAAATTGTTATTTTTCACAAAATTTCATATCCTTTCAATACGACATTCTGCGATAGCCATGGCAGGCATTTCTCCAACATGACGCCATACCGTGTATCTGTCCCATAGCTGAAAGTTGTTTTAATCGCCAATTCAATAAAGCGCGTCGCGCGCTCTATGGCGATCGGAAAGCTGTCGCCGTTCATCATCCCGCCAGTCAGCACGCTTGCAAAAATATCGCCTGTTCCAGGATAAGATGTAGGCACATAGTCGTAAGGCACCCGCCAATAGGCATTGCGCGCGCGGTCATAGCCCACGTTCACATAACCGCCCTGCATTGTCTCCACGCCTGTAATCACAACGTATTGCGGGCTTAATTCCGAAAGCCGCGCAAGCATACTTTTGAGTGCCTGCCGTGTCTGCGGCTCAAAGCGGTACGGCTCGCCAAGCAGGACAGACGCTTCCGTCGGATTAGGCGTGATCACATCGGCCGATCTGACGAGCGCACGCATACGCGACATCAATTCCGGCGTACAGGTTCGGTATGGCTTTCCATGATCGCCCATAACCGGATCGACAACAGCCAATGCGTCCGGATACGCCGCGATAAACGCTTCAACATCGTCAGCCTGCGCGGGACTTGACAGAAACCCGGAATATACCGCCTCGAAACCAAGCTCCAAACGCTGGTAATGCTCCAGGCTCGGCCGGATATAATCGGTCAGGTCGCGGTATTCCACATCGCCCAGCCCGCCAGTGTGTGTTGAAAGCACTGCCGTGGGCACAGGACAGACCTGCGCGCCCATTGCTGAAAGCGTTGGGATAACAACTGCCAGGGAGCTGCGTCCAAAGCCGGCCAGCCCATGGATTGCCGCAACGCGCGGAGGTCTCTTTTCCATTTTTCTCTCCCCCTCCGGCCTTTTTGAAAAAAGGCCTCAGCGAAAAACTTTAGTCGGCTGCGCTCCAGCCTTTTTGAAAAAAGGCCTCAGCGAAAAACTTTAGTCGGCTGCGCTCCAGCCTTTTTGAAAAAAGGCTTCGGCGAAAAACTTTAGTCGGCTGCGCCGCGAATAGCGGGGCAGGTTCCGGCATTTTTACAGGCTGCGCCGCAAACAGCAGGGCGGGCGCTGCGCGGCTGGCGTGGCTTTTGCAAGCACCCGCTTTTTTGAAAAAAGGCCGTAAAATCCAAAAAATAACAATGGTGCAAACTTTTGTTTGTCTGTATTTTTTGCAATAGAGCCGCCTGAATCCGGGCATACTGTTCATCAGGGGACG
The DNA here is from genome assembly GCF_010206195.1 of Anaerotruncus colihominis. Lineage (GTDB taxonomy): Bacteria > Bacillota > Clostridia > Oscillospirales > Ruminococcaceae > Anaerotruncus > Anaerotruncus colihominis_A. The sequence continues at coordinate 96,001 of NZ_VIQT01000024.1, forward strand.
CCCGGCGCGTCCCGTGCATTCCCGGCGTCCTGTGCATGGGCGCGTAAAATAAACGGAGGTGGTATAAATGAACAAATCGACGACGACCGCAGTCACTGGTGTGGCAATGGCCGCCTTGGCAGGCACTGCAGCTTATATGCTGAGTCATCGCAAGACAACACCCGCCAAAAAGCTCAAGCAGAATACCGCGAAAGCGATCCGCACGCTCGGCAGCGTGCTGGACAGTGTGGAAACAATGATGCGCTGAAGGCTGCCGCGAAAAAGGCCGCCGCCCGCTCCGCCCGCCCGATTTTCAGGGAACGGACATGCGGGCGGCGGCTTTTTAAATAGAAGCAGGCTGTCTGTAAGGTGAACGGATGTGCAAAATACAGCTTATCCAATCTGAATTTTCCCCTCCGGCACAATCAGGCGGCGCTTGCGCGTGGATCGCGCCGCTAACGACAGAAAGAATGATACCGGACCGAGGCGCCCGATATACATGGAAAAGATAAGCAGCGACAGGCACAATGTGTTCGCCTGGGCCGAAATACCCGCGGACAATCCGACGGTCGCAAAGGCCGAAACGCTTTCAAGCAGTGCGTCAACACCGGCCACAGCGTGCGTCTCACGCATGGTCGCAACAATCGCGCCGGCCGTTATCGTCACAGCCAATACGCCCAGAATCATCACAGCGAATGATTTATAAACAGCGCCTTTTTCCACGCGCCGGCCAAAGATCAGCGTATCCTCGTCGCCGCGAACCACACTGTAAACCATCATAAAAATGACTGCTACCGAGGTGATTTTGATGCCGCCGCCTGTTGAGCCGGGAGCCGCGCCGAAAAACATGAGCACAGACGACAGGATTTTTGTCACACTGTTCATTCCTTCAATGGAAAATACATTGAAGCCCGCCGTGCGGCAGCTTACGGAATGAAACCATGCCGCGCCGATTTTTTGCAAAGGCGGCATCGGCCCGAGTGTCGCTGAATTCGACCATTCAAAAACGGCTGTAATCAGCGTCCCCGCTAAGAGCAGAATCGCCGTTGCCGTCAGTACGACGCGCGTATGCAGCGTGAGCTGTTTTGTACGGCGGTATTGCGACAGGTCATAAACGACGATAAAGCCGATACCGCCGATGATGATCAGAAAACCGACCACCGCAATGACAACCGGATTGCCGGCATAGCCGCACAGCGATAGAAAAGCCGTTTTACGGCCAAACAAATCAAAGCCGGCATTGCAGAAAGCGGACACCGCGGTGAATACTGAGATAAATATACCTTCCGCCCCAAATTCAGGTATAAACACAAACATCAGAATGATAGCGCCGGCGCCCTCGACAACGGCGGCCGTCCTGATGACAAGGCGCAGCATACGATATACGTCAGGCTCCGAGAAAGCGACCGATTCCTGCGCCAGATGCATCCCGCGCAGCCCAAGTTTGCGTCCGATGATCACATTGAAAAATTGTGTCAGCGTGACAAGCCCAAGCCCGCCGATCTGAATCAGCAGCAAGATGATCGCCTGACCAAGCAACGTCCAGTGTTGATAGGTATCGTACACAATCAAGCCCGTCACACATGTGGCGGAGGTCGCCGTAAACAGACAGTCCAAAAACGGCGCGGGCTGTCCCGCGCGGCTGGAGGCTGGCAGCATCAGCAACAGCGTGCCGATTAAAATAAGGGCCGCAAAACTCAGGGCAATCACACGTGTAGGCGATGAAAACAAGCGGCTTTTGCAGTTTTGTCTCTGTTCCAAGCAATTTACAGCGCCTTTCTTTGCAAAAATATGAGCTACCTTTCTACCCTGATAACAGAACTTTGGCTGGACAGATAACGACGCGCTTCGTTGATCAGATGTTTGTCGTTTTTAAAAGTGACCAGCATGTCGGCCTCATCAAGCAAACACCATTTATATTCACTGATTTCCTCCTCTTGCCGGCGCACCGTATCATCTCCATCAGGCGATGCGAGGAAATAGACAACCTGCTTTTTGACATGCGGCTTTGGAAAATATTCCACGCTCTGCCGAAACCCCTGGCAAAGCCCGACATCAAGCCCCGTTTCCTCTTTGATTTCGCGCAGCGCCGTCTGTGGCTCCGTTTCGCCCAACTCCACATGTCCCTTTGGAAATGACCAATGGCCACCGTTTTTATGCCGGATCAGCAGCAGCTCCAGCCGTTCCTGCTTTTTGCGGTAAACAAGCGCACCGCAGGATTTCTCACGTATCACAATCGTTTCATTCCTTTCAAGAGAAGCGCGGACCCACGCCCCGGTTTTCACATACACCGCGCACCGCGCGGGCTGTGCAGATATTTATTAATATATCACGTTTGTATCTGTTTTAAAAGTCAAATCAGCAATTTCGCCAATAAAAAGCGCCCCACTCTGTACATTGGGTACAGGGGCTTGTTCACGCAGCGCAGTTGACAAGATGTCCCATCTTGGCTATAATAAAACGGTATCTTTGCGCCTGTAGCTCAGCAGGATAGAGCGACCGCCTCCTAAGCGGTAGGTCGTTCGAATCCTGTTGAGCCCGAAAATTGAATATTTGTTGTATAAGCCCCCGTACCTCACCGGGATAGAGGGTCCGCCTCCTAAGCGGAATGTAGTGAGTTCGAGTCTCGCCGGGGGTGCCAAAACAACCGCTGTAAGCCATTTTTCGCTGGTTTGCAGCGGTTTTTGTTTTAAGCAAAAAGCGTATAGCAAAGGGAGAGTTTCAATTCAATTTTGTTGTATGCTTTGCTAATTGGATTTGAACGGTTTACAAACTCTTGCTAAAAAAAATCGCGTCCCTGCTAATTCGATTTTTCGGACTCATTTGCTGCCGGGTGTTGCTGAGAGCAGCGCCGCCAGAGTATTTGCCAGTTCTGGCGACTTGCGAAGCTGTTCCACCAGGGCCTCCAAATCCAAGGCGGCGGGTGCCGGTTCCTTTTCTTCCTCCGGGGGACGAACCGAACGCAAGTCAGGATTGGCGTAAAACGCACTCTCAAACTTCTGGGCGTTGATCTTGCGGTCCTCGTCCAGAATATGAGCATACACGCTGGTGATCATGTCAATCTCTGCGTGTCCCGTATCGCCCTGAGTGGCCTTCAGATCGCCGTGGTTGAGCTTCAGCTTGTAGGTGGTGCTGGAATGTCGGAGGGAATGAAAAACGACTCTGGGCAATCCAGCTTTCTCCCGCAGCTTTTCAAATTCCTTCAGGATGATACGATCCTCGCAAGGCCGACCATTGGGCAGTGCCACCACTAAATCGTAGTCCTGATACTCGTCACCGAGAAATCCCCGAAGTTCATCCTGGGAGGCTTTCCATTCTCGCAAAATGTAAGCCAGGGTCTTGGGAAGCCACACCTTGCGGATACTGGAATCGGTCTTTGGCTTTTTCAAGATGACTCTTGTGCTGGTGTTGGGAAATAAAGGCGTGAACACATGGTAGATGTCCTTTTGCCCCAACATCTCAATGGCCCGCTTGGAGGCCCGCGTCAGTTCCTTGTCGATGTAAACATAGGCATTGTCGGCAGCAATTTCTTCATCGGAGATGTGGACGTTGCTCCAGGTCAGCCCCAGAATTTCCCCCATACGCAATGAACAGGCAAAAGAGAGGTTCATAGCCACATAGAGCTTGCTGTCCGTACACTGATCCAAGGCGGTGCGGATCATTCCCGCATCCCAAATGTCCCGCTTTTTATATTCGCTCTTCGGTAGGATAACATTGTCAAAAGGATTTTTGGCAATCAGTTCCCAACGGACAGCTTGCTTAAAAGCACAACGCAGAAGTTTGATGATTTTCTCAATCGTTTGGTTTGTTACATATTGCGTTTTTGCTTTATGCATCTTCGTGGAAACAGCGGGAGTTTTCTGCAAAGTCTGGATGTACTTGTCCACGACTCGCGGCGTGACATCCTGGACCTTCAAATCTCCAATAATGGGGTTGATGTAGTTGGAGATCAGCGAGTTTTGGCTGTCGTACATGGATACGCCCCACCGCTTTTCACCATAGAGCGAAACAAAGTCCAAAAGGAACTCCGCAATGGTCTGATCGGTGGGCGGGAGAAAGGTTCTCGTGAACTGTTGATTCTCTACCTCCGCCTTACGCTTCAATGCGTCTTGGTAGGAAGTGCGGGTCTCCCATTTTTGCCGGGTCTCACCGTTCTCGTCCGTGTAGTTGTAGACGATAGAATAGTTCTTTTTGCGTTTGATGATAGATGCCATAGCGTTACTTCCTTTCTTCTGTCACATATCGAGTGACTCCAGCCACTCGTCAAATGACCGCTTGGAAATCCGTATGGCGTTACCAATTCGTACGATTTTAAAGTGCTCTTCCTTCACGAGAAGATAAGCGGAAGTCCGACCAATGCCCAGGATATGAGCAATGTCCTCAACCGTATAAGTCCTTCGTTCTGGAGGCTCCTTCTTCGTACCGTTCCATGTTTGTGACATGGTTGCCCCCTTTCTAATCGGAAACGGCACGCAAAAGGGGTGTTCATTCATAACTTCCACCCTCATTGTACCGCGTCGTTTCGGGTTTGTCTGCTGCTAATGGAAAGTTTACGAATTATCCGTAAACAGAAAAGCAGAAGATTTATCTGAAAATAAAAGAGGCAAAAAACGGATGGCTGCTGGCCGCAGCTCCACGGGAATCTCACCCCGGCCCATGCTGATGGGTGCGCCGCGCAATGCTTTGAGGGCGTTCAACGCGGGAGTATCATTATCCTGCCTGTGCATCCTCGCCCACAGGCTGCCACACCTGTTTCGCGGCCTGGTTTTGTCGCTCACCTGTTTGGTAGGGGTCCCGTCCTGCGGACTTGCAACAGGGTCTTGGCGCACCGGCCGACCGGCTCCACACAGGCAGATCGTATCCGTCTGCCTTATGCTGCCCGAAGGCTTTCTTTGTCAAGGTGGGTTCAGTCCCCGGCATTGGCAAAAGAGGAAAGGGTAAGCCGATTGCATTCTGCCAGGGCTGAAAGGATCAGGCGCGCATCACGGCCCGGATCAGTCGGATTTCCAGACAGCGCTTCATGTGGGTATCCACGCACACATGAGGCGTTCCGTCCTTGTCATAGAGGGTACGGGTACACAGGCGGCTCATATAGTCGTCGTAGTACCGCAGCACTTGCTCCATGGCCTCGCTGTCACCGCTGGAGGCCGCGTGGATCACCCAAACGGGCGGCAGGTCCTTTCCCTTGTGGATGGGCTCTGTCATCTTCCTCAGCCTCCTTTCGGCATCAGCGCCGACAATGCTTCGCGCAGTTCTTGCAGCGCCCTCGTCCGGTGCCGCTGAACGGCGCTCCGGGACATCCCAACGAGATTGCCGATCTCACCGTCTGCCAGGTCCAGGGTGCAGTGCAAAATCAAAATGCTCTGCTCCATCTGCGGCAAAGCGGAGAACGCTTCGGCCACAAGCTCATTGTCGATATGTAGATCGCAGCCGTGCGACGAGAACACGATGCTGTCGCTGGGGTAACGATCCACGACGCAGAGCTTGTCCAGCTCCGTCTGGGACAAGTCGCTAAAGAAAGCTTCACGCTCTCTTTGGCGTTTCATGTTCCGCAGGTAGGCTCTGGCCTCGTTTCGCAATACCTTCTTGCAAAAAGCATCGAACCGGCATTGCTCGCCATAGTCGCGGGGGTTAGATTCCATCAGTTTCACCCCCTTTCCATGGGGGGGATCAGGTGGTTCTCTCCCTTTCCGCTACTACCAATCCTGCGAGAGCGTGTTCTGCCCGCCAAACGCCTCCTTTTTGAAGAAAATTTGAGAAAATCAACGGCCAGCCAGCCCGACCGCAGGAAACGACAAAAAGCGCCCGGCAGGTCACAGACCCACCGGACGCAATAGCGAGTAATATGAAGTTTATTTACATGGTATAGTTCATACTCATGGCCGAACCTGTCCAACGAATGGAGCGGGCTTTTTTTGAGTGGCTAGCCCTTGTCAGATTAGGCGGGGACAGCATCCGGCGCAGCATGGCGGCATCCTCCTTCTATGCCGCCGTGGAAGCTGTCAGGGCAAAGAACAACGGCGGCTCGAATCGAACCGCCGTGAAGAAAGTACTTTTGCGCGCAGAAAGCCGTCTGCCCCGCGGCGGTTTTTTTCTTTTCTGCCGCCGGGCAGATCATTGAGAATATAAAAACAGAGCCGATAACCTACGAGGTTTTCCCTCAGTGTTATCGGCTCTGCGTCTTAGCGTCTGGCTCTTGGATAATAGATAGATTCAGTTGTCTTACCGCAATCAAGGTTTCATGTTTGCATTTCGGGCAATACAGCGGAAAGTTTTCCAGGACTGTATCATCGCGGATTTTCAATCGCGTTTTGCTGCCGCAAAAGGGGCATAAAATCCATTCTATCTTCATGTTATCTTCCTCTGTGCTTGGCTTTCTTCTTTTCCTGCCGTATGGCAAACTGGCGGTCTTTCTCCGCCTCTTTCTGCTTACGGCTCTTGGTTTTCCGTTCCAGCTTACATTGCTCATGCTGGAGTTTCAACGCCTGCTGCGCCTTTGTTCCAATGCCTTTATCCTGCAGTTGGCTTTGAATTTCGCGCTGCATACGTTTGGGATTGATTTTTCGCTCTATGGCTATCTCGGCCTGGATTGGAGGACTGAATTTCAACTTGTGCCAATTCTTCAGCAGAAACTCGTAGATCTCATAATCTTTGGGCTCTGAGCCAAAAGTGATTTTGCATACCTCGTACTTACCGTTATCCGTTCTTTCGTATAGACCGATCCAAAACGGAGCTTCAAACAGGATGGTCAAACTGCTTTGGGGGCCTGAACTCATTCTTCTAAGAACTGCCCTTCAAAGTGATCCAGCCATTCCAGAAGGGCGCGATAGAGAAGCTGCTGCTGCTCAAAAACCGTTCTCCCAACCAAAGGAATGTCTGCAAATTCCCGCGCATAGCCCTCGTTCGATTCAGCCGAGGACTGTATACTCCGGCGCAAAGCCGAAACCAGCTCCAACGCTTCGGCTTTGTCCATCTTGTTCAGATTGGTAATGACTACATTGAAATCGAATAACAGGGGCACCGGGCCAGCGGCGCACGAGGCCATCAGTTCCTTGAAATACGCTCTGCCCTTATCGGTAATAGAATAAATGGCCTTATCCGCAAACTTATCACCCTTGACAATATCGCTTTGGAGATAACCCTTCTCGCTCAACTGGAGTACTTTTCGATAAATAGAGGGGACACTTATTTTCGTCCAGCGGGAAAAATGGTGGTACTCAACATCCTTTTGAATGTCATAGGCGCTTTGCGGTTTTTCCAATACAATACCAAGTATGACCAAATCGATTGACGACATAACGCCACCTCCAGCTTTTACTATTAACAATAGTACTATTGACAATAGTAAAAGTCAAGGGGCGTAACTTACATTTCCGAATTGGACATAATCTGTTTTTCAGCCCTGGATAATTCCCGATGAAGGTGCAACGCCATAACCACAGTGATTACTACGGAAATTACATCTGCGATGGGTTGGGCATATAGGATTCCGTTCATTCCCCATACCATAGGCAGCAGCAAAATGACAGGAACGAAGCAGATGCCTTGTCTGCATGCTCCCAAAAAGAAACCTGCCGCCCCCTTGCCCAAAGCAAGAAACAGAGAGGAGTATACCGTGTAGAAACCGAAAAGAATAAATGTAAGGCCGTTCGCAAATAGGGATTTTTGACCGGCTATAATCATTTGAGTATCTCCCTCGGTAAATTGAGAGATAATCTGCGTGGAGAAAACGGCCATCACCAAGCCCACGACTAAGCAGAAACTTGTAGACCAAATGATTGAGGTTTTGATTGCTTCGCGCAGGCGATCAAACTTCTTTGCCCCATAGCTGAATCCGGCAATAGGCTGAAACCCTTTCAAAAATCCAAAGACAACAAGCGTTCCCATAGAAGTAATCCGCGTGACTGCCCCCATGCCTGCAATGACCGAATCGCCATAATCACCGGATGCACGGTTGATCAGCGCAATCGAAAGACTTGTCAGCAGTTGGAATACTAAAGTAGGAATACCAATTTTCAAAATTTCCGCCATCATTTGTCCAGTTGGAGAAAATGCTTTTACGCTGAAGGAAAATGCGCTTTTTTTGCGAAGAACATAGGTTAGATAAACAAGTGTGGATACCATTTGCGAAATTGCTGTGGCAATTGCTGCACCCGCTACCCCCATGTCCAAAGCGTAGATGAAAAGAGGGTCCAATCCGATGTTCAATACGGCTCCCAGCAGCAAAGCGCACATGGTCGTCTTTGCGGCACCCTCGCTGCTTACAATGTTGTTCATTGTTACATTAAACACGTTAAAAATACAGGACAGCACATAAATTCTTGCGTATGTCATGGCATACGGCATAATCGTTTCTGTTGCACCCAACATTGCCAAAATTGGTTTGAGGAAAATTGTAGAAAACAGAATGATAATGGCACCAATCAGAATACTGCTATATAGTGCGGTGCTTGCCACCCTATTGGCGGTATCTTTATCTCCGCGCCCAAGCAGTCTTGACAGATAGGATGCGGCTCCGTTACCGAACATAAGCCCCAAACCAACCACGACTTGTCCCAAGGGGAACACGACGGAAATAGCACCCATTTGACTTTCGCCCAGACCGCCCACAAAATAGGCATCTACCAGATTATAGAGTGCATTGATCAACATCCCAATCATAATCGGTATGCCGAGGGCCATCAGAGCTTTGGGGATGGGCGCACTGCCCAAAAGCTCAAGTTTGTTGTTGCGTTCACTCATTGTGGATACTTCCTCCTAAAAGAATAAATTACAGTAGTATAAATTATAGTATACTGCAACGACTATACTACTATAAATTATAGTAGTTGTCAAGGGAGTATCGTCCACTCTTGACAAAGGCTATAAAATCCAATACTATAATTTATAGTGTTTCCATTTAAAATGCGCACTGGAACGGAGGGGCGTGATCCACATGGCTACCATTGATTTGATTGTTCTTGGAATGTTAAAAAAAGAGCCGATGAGTGCCTATGATATACAGAAACTGGTGGAATACAGGAACATCTCTAAATGGGTAAAAATCAGCACTCCATCTATCTATAAAAAGGCAATTCAGTTAGAAGAAAAAGGGCTAATCCGGGGCGAAGTTGTCAAAGAAGGCAAGATGCCGGAAAAGGCAATTTACTCTCTGACCGAAGCTGGAGAATCTGAATTTGAACGGCTTATGTTTGAAATCTCTTCAAAGCCAATTAACATTTTCTTGGACTTCAATGCTGTTATTGTGAATCTGGATTCTTTACCGGCCGAAAAGCAGCGAGCGTGCCTTGCAGAGATTCAGGAGAATATTGATACTTTGAAAGCTTACCTGGAGCAAAACATAAAAGAGAAGGAACACGAACCCAGTATTCCGGCAACAGGTATGGCCGTATTACATCAGCAATATGTATTGGCAGAAGCAATCCAGACATGGATCAATTCTTTGACAAAACAATAAAATTACAAAAACAGGTCATCAGATTATAGTAGCATCTACAATCTGATGGCCTGTTTTCTTTTGTTTTAATATGAATTATAAAATGTAATTTATACGCATATAGCAACATTTCACGGGCAAAGTATGAAATATACAATGTAAGTGGGTGATGCAATATGGCGAACATCAAAGATTGCCCCGGTTTTGAAACTTTCGGTGCCGATGTAAAAGCCGCACGGAGCGCAAAGCATCTGTCGCGCAAGACATTGGCGGAGATCATCAACATCGACTCCCGGTATCTCGCAAATATCGAGAACGAGGGTACGATCCCCAGCTTGCCGGTTATCATACAGCTTATCAAAGTATGTGGACTTCCCGTGGAACGGTACTTCAATCCAGAGGTCATGCGGGAGGAAAGCGCACAGCGGCAGCGTATCAGTCACAAACTGAAGCTCTGTCCAGAGCAGTATTTGGCCGTCATCGAAGGCGCGCTTGACGGGGCGCTGAAAACTGAAAAATCAGCAGATGAAACGGAGGGTGTGTGAGCATCCTCCGTTTTCGTTTCTCCAGGGCGGCTCTGCTGCCCTTTTCTTTTTGAAAAATCCAGGATTTTGCGGGCAGATAAAGGTGTTTCCGGCATTGTATTTACGGGGGAAGAAGCGTAGAGCAAGCACAGCAAGTGTGGCCACACTTGCGAATTTTGGCTTTAGGGAGTCCCTTGTCCCTAAACACAAAATTGCTTTTTGGGATACTCCCAAACCCTTATACAGAAAGGACGGTGCCACCCTATGGCAAAGCGCAAACGCCCCATCATCCTGCGCTGCCCAGTAACAGCGGAAGAACGCAACCTAATTGAGCAGAAGATGGCCCAGCTCCATACAAAGCGGATCGGCGCCTACCTACGGAAGATGGCGATCGACGGATACATCATCTATGTGGACACCAGGGACATCAAGGAGATGAACAAGCTCCTGTCCGCCATTGGCCGGAATATCAACCAAATTGCCAAACGGATCAATGCCGGAGGTCCCACCTATCAGGCTGACATGGAGGAAATCCGGGAAAGGCTGGGTCAGATATGGCAGTTACAAAGACGCATCCTATTAAGTCAACGCTGAAAGCAGCTATTGACTATATCTGTAATCCCGATAAGACAGATGGAAAATTGCTGGTATCCTCTTTTGGTTGTGCTGCTGAAACCGCCGACATTGAATTTGAATGGACACGCCGCCATTTCATCGACAAGGGCACACACCTGGGCCGCCACCTGATCCAAGCCTTTGAGCCTGGGGAGGTCTCCGCCGAGGAAGCCCATGAGATTGGGATGCAGCTGGCAAAAGAAATATTGGGTGGCAAGTACGAGTTTGTACTTACCACCCATATTGACAAGGGACATATTCACAACCATCTGATTTTCAATGCGGTCAGCTTTACCGACCACAAACACTACCATTCCAATAAGCGCAGCTATCACGAGATACGCTGGGTCAGCGACCGGCTGTGCAGAGAACACGGCCTGTCCGTCATCGTCCCCGGCCGGGACAAGGGCAAGAGCTACATTGAGCATCAGGCCGCACAGAACGGCACCAGCTACAAGGCAAAGCTGAAAACCACCATCGACCGCCTGATCCCCGTGTCCTCTAGTTTGGAAGATTTGCTTGCCCGGTTGCAGCGGGAAGGATACGAGATCAAGCGAGGAAAGTATATCTCCGTCAGGGCGCCAGACCAGGAGCGGTTCACCCGGCTCAAAACCCTGGGCGCCGATTACACGGAAGAAGCCGTTGTCTCTCGCATCGCCGGAGGCTCCAGGCCCTCCAGACAACCCCGGCAGCGTAGCGGGAAGGTCAGTCTGCTCATTGACATTCAGAACAATATCAAGGCCCAGCAGAGCGCAGGATACCAGCGGTGGGCGACCATTGAGAATCTGAAACGTGCGGCCGCCACTATGAACTTTCTCACCGAACACGGCATCGGCAGCTATGAGGAATTGGTGGAACGGTGCGACGCCGTTTCCGCCGCCTCCATCCGTACCAGGGAAAGCCTGCGGGATACAGAACAACGGATTGCCGACCTTGCCCTCCTGGGAAAACAGATTGACACCTACCGCAAGTTGAAACCTGTCTATGACCGCTACAAGGCATCAAAGGATAAGGAAAAATTCCTCCGTGGCTTTGAGAGCGAGATCATCTTATTCGAGGCGGCAGCCAGGGAAATCAAGAAGGCTGGACTCACCAAACTTCCTTCAGCCGAAAAACTGAAAGCAGAACTGGACGGACTCTCCGCCCGCAAAACTGTCCTGCAAGCAGAGCTTCGGAAGGTACAGTATGAAGAAAAGGAGTACGATGCTGTCCGGCAGAACGTAAAGGATATACTTGAAACTGACAACTCTAAAATAATGGTGACCAAAGAGTTTTCAATATAACCTTATTCTAATCATTTGATATCAATAACGAAAATCCTCATCTCAATAACAAAATGTATAATTGCAATAACGAATATATTGACTTCAATAACGGAATGTGGTATTCTAAATTGTAGATAAGTGAGGTGGTCATCATGTACACAGAAATTGTGAAAATTATTGAAGGTGGCCTAGTTAATGATAAAGAAAAAGTGATTAACTATGCTGAAGTTTTGGCAAATAATTTGGAGCAGCAGGGAGAGATTTCATTAGCAAAAAAAATACGTTCAACACTTAACAAAAAAAGGGGCACACTGACCGCATTAGATAGTTTCTCAACAAGGCCAGTTGATACTGAAAGTAGGATGGATATTGTTGAGGTTACAATGCCACAGGTTAGTCCTGAGCAGGTCGTGTTAGATCAATATTCCCGCGCTTCAATCCACAGTTTTGTTGATAGCTATACACATAGAGATATACTGCTTCAATCCGGCTTGGAAGTTTCAAATACTTTACTTCTTTATGGCCCTCCTGGATGTGGAAAAACAACTGTTGCACAGTATATTGCCAGCGTTACAGGCCTTCCCTTGGTAACTGCACGGTTAGATGGACTGGTTTCTTCTCTGTTGGGGAGTACGGCTAAAAATATTAGAAAAGTTTTTGATTATGCATCTAAAAGAGAGTGCATTTTGTTTTTAGATGAGTTTGATGTAATTGCAAAACTACGCGACGATAAAAATGAACTTGGAGAACTCAAACGTGTTGTGAATAGCCTACTTCAAAACATTGATGGCTTTAATAACGACAGTATTTTGATTGCTGCAACTAACCATCACGAATTACTTGATCCTGCAATTTGGAGGAGGTTTTCGACCATAGTGGCTTTGGAAAAGCCACAAAGGGACGAAATAGTACGCTATTTGAATACTCTTCTTGCTAGCAAATCCACCGACTTTATTTCTAATGATAAAAAACTCGAGCGGATTGTTGGTGCATTTGAAGGACTTAGCTATTCTGATATAAGGACTATTATTCTCAATGCACTAAAGACTGTTATCTTGTCTGGCCGTGAAAACTTGACTAACTGTGATGTTTTAAAGTCAATCTATCTCTATGAAAAACATGCTGTAGAATGCGAAGATGATTTTATTGCATTTTTGCTCAATCATGGAGTTACTCATAAAGAAGCTAATGAGAGTCTTGGGATTCCTCTTCGCAAAATTCAAACAATTTCCAAGTCATTAGAACGAAAGGAGCCATAAGATATGGATAATGAAAGACTGCCAATCAAGTTCTTTGCACCACGGGAAATCGATGAGCTCCGTGTCGAAGGGAATCGCAACCAAGAGCCTCCTAGATGGTTGCTTACCGGTCAAGACCTAATCGACCGTTCTACACAATTGCTGGATGCATTTCATTCATTTTCGGATATCTTTGAGCAACGGGTATCATCTCCTATTCCATTTGTCTTTGTTGCAAAAATGTGTGAAGATGCTACTGCCAAATCCAGACGCAAAGACATTATGAATCTTTTTCAAACGGCCGAAAAAAGTAATGTCTTAGGGTTAATAAGTTCTGATGAACTTATCGTTAAAGTAGAATCTCCCGCTCAAATGGATGAATTTGGATTTCGTATTGGGGATTATGAGCGAAACAGTTACGCCATTTCCTGTTTAGAAACCTTCAGACAATTTGAGCCCATTGTTCAGTGGGACGAAGAGAATGAAGCTTATAAAATTAAGTTGATAGACTTTCAGAATTATGAAACAAATATTGCCATGCAAAGGCTATTTGAGCAGCGATTAACAGAAAAAAGTATTGCATATCAAAAAACTCTTTACACAAGCCAAGTACCAGTCTATAAAATTAAGCAAGCACCAAAGATGACGATTGATAATCTAGCAAATGATCCTTCTTTTGAAATGATTTTTTCTATTGAGCCTATGCCGCAGTATACATTGTCTTTGGATTTTGTAGATCATGGTAATAATGTTTCTCCGGTATACCCTGTAGACGGGCGACGGTACGAAACTTTAGGAATCCTTGACAATGGCATTGCCAGTATTCCTCAGCTTCAGCCGTGGATGGAAGGCAAGAGATGGACCGTTTATCCAGAGAATGTTATTTCAAAGACGCACGGCACTTTTGTAGCTGGTGTGGCACTATATGGAGATATTTTTGAGGAAAAGGATTGGATTGGTCATAATGGAATCAAGCTGTTTGATGCAGCTATCTTTCCAGATCCTGCAAAGGAGAGCTTGGACGAAGATGATTTAATTGCAAATATCCAGGAAGCAATTGAAGCAAATCACGAAAAAGTGAAAGTTTGGAATCTCTCTGTTAGCATTACTCGAGAGGTTGACGACAGCAAATTTTCTGATTTTGCAATGGCTCTGGATGCCCTACAAGAACAATATAACATTTTGATTTGCAAATCTGCCGGCAATTGCCAAAATTTCGCAATGCATCTTCCTAAAGGCCGAATCCATGAGGGAGCCGATTCGGTTCTCTCGTTGGTGGTTGGTTCGATGGCACATAAAAAAGGGCAGTTTGATTGTGCAGACATTGATAATCCTTCTCCATTTACAAGAGTCGGCCCTGGTCCGGAATTTATTATAAAACCAGAAGTAGCACATTATGGTGGGAATGCAGGAACTGATAATCATGGAAAACTGGTAATATCTGGAGTGAAATCATTTTCTACCAACGGAACGACTATTGAAAATGCAGGTACAAGCTTTTCGACTCCCAGAGTTGCGTCTTTAGCTACAGGGCTTTTTCAAGAACTCGATGAAAAATTTGATCCCCTGTTAATAAAAGGATTAATAATTCACTCGGCCACTTATTCTCATAATCTTCATATTCCAGAAACTGAGCGGGCCAATCAAATTGGTTTTGGTATCCCTCAGAACATTCATAATATTCTCTATAACGATCCTTATGAAGCGACTCTGATTCTTCGAGATACACTAGCTAAAGGCGAGTATATTGATATTATGGATTTCCCGATGCCTAAATCTTTAATTCAAAATGGATTTTATACTGGACAAATCATCGCAACTCTAGTATACGAACCTATTCTTGATCCGTCTCAGGGAATTGAGTATTGTCAGTCAAATATTGATTTAAAGTTCGGCACCTACGATTCCAAAATGGAACGAGATACCCAAAGAAGAGATATTTTGAATCCTGTTGGACGCCAAGGTTCCCAAAATTTGTTTCGTGAATCGCTTTATAGCAAACGATTGATGAGAGATAACAGTAGTGACTTTGCACTTAGAGAGCGTTTGTTGATTCAATACGGCGATAAATACTATCCCGTCAAGAAGTATGCCGTCGACTTATCGGAACTTTCTGATGCCAATAAGCAGCACTATATTACAGACGGGAAAAAATGGTATCTTACACTAAGAGGACTGTTTCGTGAGCACACAGAGCAACAAGCAAGTTTGGAGCGGAGTATTCCAAAACAAGACCTCTGTCTCATTATTACAGTCCGAGATCCTAATCGAATCGCCCCAATCTACAATGATGTTACGCAAGGTTTGGATAACTACCATTTCTGGCACAGCAATATTAAGCTTACAAACGATGTTACTGTTAATGTTTGATATGAAGCCTTCAGAAAATATGTTAGATATTTAATCGTGCAAAAAGGAAAGGAGCGCCACCACCGGACCCACTTTGATCCGATGGTGGCGCTCTCATTTTGTCTAAATGTGAAAATCCAGCATTTTTTCTATGCAGAAACGCCCTGCCGCCCCACATGGGAAATCATACTGCCCCTACACGGAAAAGCCGATACAAGCGGTTTTATCACCAATTTTAAACTCTAATTCCTGCACTTTTTGGAACGGCGGGAAAGATAGTGCGGACAGGTCAACACCACCGCCCGAAAACTCTGCTTGCATGGGTGGACACAGCCTTTGCAGAGCTTGTTGTATTGGCGCCTGCCGTTCTCGCCCAGGAAGAACGCCCATTCCAGACGCCATTTCTTGCTCCGGCTCATAGGTCATGCTCCGGGGGCTTCTTCTGCGGGGCGGGCTTGTCCGGGGCTTTCCGTTCTGCGCACTCTCGTTTTGCGTCCTCCAGTCGCTCCCGGATGGAGGGCTTTTTCTCCGGTGTGGTCCTGCGCGCCTCGGCCTGGGCCTTCTCCAGTTCTTCCCCACGGCGGCCATTGTTGACAATTCCGTCGATCATCCCATAATCGTCCTCCAGGGTCATTTCCGCCGTGCGTAGCGGATTTTCCGGTTCTACGGGAACGGACACAATCTGCCCGCCCAAGCTGGCGAACAGTTCCGGCCGCTTGAATTGCTCGGTGTACTTCTGGATCATGTCCGGGGACAGAGAGGCGAAGGACTCCTCGCCCAAGCCCACCACCAGGAAGGTGCCTGCCACAATGTCATAAATCTCCCCATGCTCGTCCCGGAGGGAACGGTTCAGGTCCAGACCGATGAGCTTGCCTTCATCGTTCAGCACCAACCCCACCGGATCGTCAAAGGGATAGGAGGCGGCAATGTCGCCGCCTACCTCCGCTTGCAGCGCATGGAGGCCGGGATCGATCTCCTTCACATAGGGTTCCTTCATGGGCTCCACCACCAGGATGGTCAGCTTCTCCGGCGCGGTATGTTCGGGGGCGTCTCCGTTGGGGATGGCAAAGGCACGGCTGCCGTTGGCCATGATGAGATACTTTCCGTCCTCGGACTCGTGGTGGAAACCGTATCCGGCCGCCTCCATCTGTTCCCGGCTCATATCCGTCACATGGAAGGTGCCCCTGGGGGTCCGCACCGTTTCGCCGGTCTCCCGGTCGTCTGGGGTAGGTGCCGCTTGCTGCCCATACAATTCCGCCTCATACTCCCGGTTTGCCTGCTCCGCAAAGGCCAGCATCTCGTCCACATGGGACTGATCCGGGTTTTCAATGGCCTCCCGGATCGCCTGGGGGTCCACATCCAAATATGCCTCGTAGCCCACAGCCTCCTTGAACTTCTCCAACTCGGAGGGAAGGTAGTCCTCCAGGGTCTGGCCCAACGCCTTCAGCTTTTCTTCCAGAGAGGCAATGCGGCAATCGGAAAGGTTCTCGTAGATTTCTTCCTTCGCCGCATGTTCCTCTGGGTGCTCGGCGGCATACTGCGGGTCGTGCTGCCGGAAAAACTCGTCCATATCGTAGGCAAGGTCCATGGCCCATTCCGAAATTTCTTCTTCGGGGATGTCATCCTGGAAGGTCATCACCCGGTATTCCTCCGGGATGCTGCCGCGCTCGCCATCGTAATACTCATGGAAACTGTCCCCGGTATCCCGCACATAGCCCAGATCGGTGAACTGGCCGCTTTCCTCCAGGGCGATGTCCCGGCCGTAGGCTTCATAGTCGATGTAGTTGCGCAGATGCTCCGGCACCTGCATGGCGTCCAGTTCCTCGATGTAATACCGGCCCAGATCGTCGTGGTCGTGGGTGTCGGGGTAAACGTCGTAGCAGTCCAAGTTCTCCGTCAGGTTGATAAGTTCCTGGATGCTGCCCGTGTGGTCGCCGACCTCCATAGCCGCCTGGAACCGTTCATATTCGTCCTGGCTCATGTCATCCAGTTTGGAGGCCAGATAGTTCAGCTCGTCCAGGTTGGTATACTCACCCATCAGGTCATAGAGGCCGTCCACATAGCAGTCGTAGTCCGTGATGAACCATTCCTCATAGGTCTGGCCGAAGTCGTCCTTCTGACCGATCCCGATACGCTCAAAGACCTGTTTCAGTTCCTCGGCCGTGGTGGGGAACTTCACCCATTCGCCCACAAGGGCGCCCTCGTTGTACTTGCCCAGGTTGGTGATAAAGGCGGCAAAGGGATAATCTTTGTCATAGTCATAATGGGGCATAGCGACACCTCCTTACAGTTCCGGCGCAGGCTTTTCCCGACGGGGCTGCGCCTTGCTCTGATTGGCACATTCTTTCCGGCTCTGTTCCAGCCGTTCCTTGATGGAGGGCTTTTTCTCCGTCAGCCTCTCCCTGGGGCGCTCATGTTCCCACTCGTCGCCGGAGAGGGTGAGATAGCCTCGGCTCGTAAAACAGCCCTGTTCCTCCCGCATGGCGTGGTTGCCGAAGGGAACGGGATCAATGGCGTCCAGCAGCTCCGGGGGCAGAAGGACATCCAAATGCTGTGCCAGATAGCGCCAGCCAACATCCTCCACTTTGCGGATGTTGGGCTCCAGGACAAAATACTCGGTATTGGCGGGGAACTCCCGGAACTGCTCCAGGGTGGTCAGGCGATAGGGCGACTCTTGGACAGCGGCCAGGAGGTCACGGTCCTCCGGGGAAAGTCCGGCAAGCGCCTGGGCCGCTGCCTCCAGCTCGCTTGCGTCGCCCCCTGCGGGGAGCAGCGGTTTCAAATGCTCCATGAAGTTGACCTCGGCTTTACTTTTTGCCATGCACACCATCCTTTCGTTTGGGGAACTCCAGCTTGAAATTGACATACTTGCCGCCGGTATCATCCAGGATCACTACGGCGTCATAGGTGGAACCTTTCTTCTCCGACCACATCCCCTTGACGGAGGTACGGCCTTTTTTCAGAAGGTCGGCTGCCATCTTCCGGGTCATTTCCTTGCGGCGGCTGGTCCAGAAACGGTCATTCTTCCATAGGACGAACTGACAAGCTCGGTCCGAACAGGCAAAGTTCTTCTTGCCCTCATAGACCGGCTTGCCGCAGCGGGGGCAGAGGCCCACCGTCTCCTTCTCTGGCTGGAACAGCTTTTGCCCATCCTCGGAAATGTGGGAGTATTTCCGCACCAGCTCCGCCGCCATCGCCTCGATCCCGTCCATGAAGTCCTCAGGCGATGCCTGGTCCTTTGCAATCTCGTTCAACCGCTGCTCCCAATCCGCCGTGAGCTTGGGAGAGGTCAGCAGTTCCGGCAGCACCGTGACCAGGTTGACACCTGCCTTTGTGGGGATCAGGTTCTTGCCTTTGCGCTCCACAAATCCGCCGGACACCAGCTTTTCAATGATGGCTGCCCTGGTCGCCGGGGTGCCCAGGCCGCGCCGTTCCGCGTCCTCCGGGATTTCCTCTTTGCCTGCGTTCTCCATTGCTGCCAGGAGGGAATCTTCCGTATAGGGGCGCGGAGGTGCAGTGAAGTGTTCGGTGACGGAGGCGGCGACCGGCTCAAAAACCTGTCCCTCCGTCAAGGCCGGAAGGACGCCCCCGGCATCTTCATCCTCCGGCTTCTCCTTCAGGGAAGAATGGAATACCTCCTGGATGGCCCGCCAGCCCTGGGAAAGCACCTGCTTTCCCTTTGCCGTGAAGGTGTGTCCGCCACAATCAAAGGTGGCTGTGACCGTCTCACACACAAAGGGCTCCGCCGCCGCACACAGCAGTTTGCAGCAGACCAGCAGAAGGATATTGCGCTCGCCCACAGGCAGCGCAGGCACATCCGCCTTTTCCAACTCCAGGGTGGGAATCAGGGCATGGTGGTCGGATACCTCCTTGTCGTTCACCAGCGCCAGGGCATCAGGGAAAAACTCTGGGCAGGCGTCGAAGGGCGGCACCCGTACTGCCAGATCCAGTACAACGGAGGCGGTCTCCGCCATGTCGCTAGTCAAATACCGGCTGTCTGTGCGGGGATAGGTCAGCAGCTTCTTTTCGTAGAGAGATTGGGCGTAGTCCAGGGTTTGCTTGGCTGTGTAACCGAATACCCGGTTTGCCTCCCGCTGCAAGGTGGTCAGGTCGTACAGCTTGGGCGGCTTCACCGTCTTTTTCTCCCGCACCAGAGATACACACACGGCCCGCTGCCCGTCACAGGCGTCCCGGATGGTCTGGGCATCCTCCATAGCTGGGATTTTTTCAGAAACCGCCTCGGCTCCCTCCAACGCCAGCCGCACATGATGGTATTTCTCCTTGCGGAACAGGACAATCTTGCTGTCCCGGTCGGCCAGCATCGCCAGGGTGGGCGTCTGCACCCGCCCCACATTCAAGGTGCGGTGGTAGAGGACGGAGAACAGGCGGCTCGCGTTGATGCCGATGAGCCAGTCGGCCTTTTGGCGGCAAAGCGCCGACTGATACAGGGGATCATAGGCCCCGCCGGGGCGCAGGTCGGCAAAACCCTCCCGGATCGCCGCGTCCTCCATCGAAGAAATCCAGAGGCGAGAGAAAGGTTTGGAACATCCGGCGGCCTCATAGACCAGCCGGAAGATCAGCTCGCCCTCGCGTCCCGCATCACAGGCATTGACCAGCTCCGTCACATCAGGTCGTTCCATCAGGGAACGGAGAATGTGGAACTGGGCGGCCTTTTCCTCGGACACCACATAGCGGAAGGGGTCGGGCAGGATGGGAAGGTCCTCATACCGCCACTTCTTGTAACGGTCATCGTAGTCGGCCGCATCCGCCAGCCCCACCAGATGCCCGATGCACCAGGAAACGAGATACCCATTTCCTTCAAAATAGCCATCGGCCCTGGATGTGACACCCAGGGCCGATGCAATACTCTTTGCTACACTCGGTTTTTCACAGATCACCAATTTGCTCAATTCTGGTCCTCCTTCATTTCATCCTGTTCAGGAATATCCTCATTTTCGTATTCCTCGTCCTCAAACTCATAGTCGTCCGGATCGGCGCTGACCTTTGGACTCTGATTAGGTTTGATGAACTTGATATAGGCAAAAGCGCCTCCACCGCCCAGGGCTGCCAGCAGCAGGATCAGCACCAGAGCGCCGCCGCTGCCGGACTCCTTCTCCGGCTCCGGTTCGGGCTCTGGCTCCACCTCCGGCGCTTTCCCGGCGCACTCGCTCATATTCACCGCGCAGACCGGACAGGCGGTATTCACCGCACCGGCCTGGCATTTTTCGCCACAGGTACAGACTGCGGGCTTTTTCTCTGCCTGCCCATCCTCCAGCAGCGCCATCAGATCGGCTTCATCCACCTGGTTCAAGAAGTGAACGGCGGTCTCCTTGTCCTCATTTGCCCGGTCGATCAGGATGTAAAAATAATTGCCCGCTTTCGTGGTCACGGTGATAAGCTGCTTGTCGCCGTAGTAATCGTCTACCAGCGTGGCGTTGCCCTCCGGGGTCAAGGGGACACCCATTGGCTCCATACCCCCGGTGGCAGGTTCCTCGGTGGGTTCCGGGATCGTTTCGACAGGCTCCCCGGTATAGTAATCGCCATCCCCGCCGCCCGCAAAGGCGGTGACAGAGAAGGTGGTCATAAACAGAACCATCATCGTCAGGGACGCCAGAAGGCGAAAAACTCTGTTACGCTTCATCTTCGCCATCCTCCATTCCTTCCATATCCTCGTCGTCAGGGTCCGCCGCTGCCTCCACCTCCATCATCCCGTCAGGCAGGGAGATCAAGCCGCTGGCGTAGGCCTTCAAGAAGGCGGTCAGTTCCTTGTTGTCCATCCGCACCGCCTTGACCATGCGGACGATCTCCAGGTTTTCTTCCTCGGTGAGCTGTGCCTCCAACTCCCGAAGGCGCTTCTGTTGGGCGGAGATCTTCTCCTTTGTTTTTTCAATGTCCTTTCGGATTTTCTCAACCGTTGCCATGTGTGCAAAACTCCTTTCCAAATCGTTCTCTCCAGGAATAGTTCCGCCCCAGGCCCTTGACCGTTTTCAGGGTTTGCCTGGCGTTGTCCTCCAGCGCCAGGGCGCGGCGGAACAAATCGGGATGCTGCTCCCGCAGGGCGGTGATCTCGTCAGATTTCATGCTGGGGCAGAAAAAACAGGACGATTTTCCCGGCTGGGGCAGCCCTGCCGCCTCGATCTGCCGGATGCAATCGTCCCGCGTCCATCCCCATTCCATCAGGGGATACCACTTGCTGTATTTTCGGTCGGCCAGGTCTCCCAGCAGCACCTTGTCGCTGCGATAGCCCTCGCCCGCGTCGTAGCCGATGAATTTGACCACCCGCTTGCCCGCTGTCCACGCCTTTCGACACGGCGGGTAATGATTGCAGAACTTTTCCTGCGGCCCGATCTTGTGTTTCAGGGAACACCGCTTGAAGCCGTAGGCGATGGATGGTAGGCTGCAACTTTGCAGACATTCATCCTCCAGCGTCAGCCGTTTCCCGTCACGGGTGGTCTTATATACTCTGGTAATGGGCGGCATCCCGTGGTCCTTCAGCCAGGAATCCATCACATCCAGATAGGCGTAGGTGTGGGGATGCTCCGCCCCCGTATCCGCAAAGAGGATCAGGTCTACCGGGATACGGTGCTGGTGCAGCCCGATCAGAAGTGCGGTGCTGTTGGCGCCGCCCCCATAGGAAACCATATTGATGCTTCATCACCTCCATCAGTTGTACGGCGGCCTGCCGTATGCGTAGAAATGGGACTGCCAGTAACTTGTATTCAGGTTGGAATACTGGATGGGGTCGCCGCAGTGCAAAAACATTCCATCCCCAACATAAAACCCCACATGGGATACGCCGCTGGTATCATAGGTGCCCACGAAGAACACCAGATCGCCGGGCTGGGGGTTGGATACCGGGGTGGAAATGTTGTAGAGCCCCTGGGCGCCCAGCCGCCCGGTATTGCACAGGCCGCTGTTGGTCAACACATAGCTGACGAAGCCGCTGCAATCAAAGGAAGTGCTGGGGCTGCTGCCGCCCCACACATAGGGATAACCCAGGTATTTTTCCGCCTCGGTAATGAGGGTGTTGAACCGCTCGTCCGTCAGGTATTCAGCGGGAATCTCCCAGGCAGTTGGCGGGTTCTCGATGTACTTGTTCACATACCCGGAGGATGGAAACAGGTCGGGGCGGTTGCCCAGGGTGGACATATAGGTGGCGTACAAGGAAAGCTGATCCTCACCCATGATGTAGACAGGCACATGGGACAGATTAAAATTCTCCAATGTCACGGTGCAGATGGTCCAGGTATAGGGCACCCGAACCGTATAGGTGTTGCCCTCGCTGTCCGTCCGTGTCTCGGTGCGGTAGCGGGTCTCCGTGGTCACAGTCTCGGTGAGGATATATTGCTTATCAAAGAGGGTTTGAAGGTCGCCTTGTACCTGGTCGATGGTGAACACCCCTTCATGGAGTGCCGACAGAATGGAGATCAGCACATAGGGGTCGTGCTCGATCTCGTCCAGGTCAAAGTGATACTCGTCATAGTCGTGGGTGGCCTCGTAGATATCCAGGTACTCACGCAATTCATCCTCTTTGGCGCAGTAGGCTTCTTCCGCTGCCAACATATCGGCATCCTCGGAGAGATAGGAAGATGCCATGATATTGGACACCCCGCCGCCGAACATGGAGGAACAGGATTGCAGGGAGCCCAGCAGCATCACCAGCAGAAGGCCGATGCCGCCCACGATCAACGCACCCTTCCAATGCCGTTTCAGGAAAAGGGCGGTGCGCTTGGACTCCTGGGCGGTTTTCTTGGCCGCCTTTGCCGTGGCCTCCGCTGTTTTTCCGACTTGGGCAGTCTTGCCCGCCGCCCGGTATGCCGCCGCATATTGCTTTTGCAGCTTCCGTTTCTGCCACAGGCGGGAGATGGGATTGGATGCAATCTGGGGGTTCTCC
Source organism: Anaerotruncus colihominis (assembly GCF_010206195.1). Classification (GTDB taxonomy): domain Bacteria; phylum Bacillota; class Clostridia; order Oscillospirales; family Ruminococcaceae; genus Anaerotruncus; species Anaerotruncus colihominis_A. The sequence continues at coordinate 119,301 of NZ_VIQT01000024.1, forward strand.
GCCACGGCTTTCCGATAGTAGAAATCCGCATTGGCCTTGACCGCCGCCTTCTCCGCCTTTGCCGCGTCTCGCCAGGGCTTCAGCTTGCGTTCCGCCCGCCAGTTCTGTACACGGCGGTTTCCGTAGCCCACAGCCTTCTCAAAGCTGCGTTCCCCCAGGTGGCCCGACTGAACGCCGGAATTTTCCTGCTCCACCTCCCGGACCTTGCCGTGGATGGCTGCGCCCGCCTCCTGGATGGGGCGGGACAGCGGATTGGTGTGGGGCTTTCCCGGACTCTTATTGGGGATCGCGTCCCTGGCGGCATCCAGCCGGTCCGTCGCCTTGTCCGACTTGCGGATGACCCCTTGCAGCTCCGGCGCCGCCCGGTCTGCCTCGGAAAACTGCAATCGGGAGGAGGATGGACGGCCCGCTGCCGCCTCGCCCTCCCGATAGGTTCTGCGCTGTTTCCGACGCTTCTTTTTGGCTGCTGCCTGTTCCCGGTGCAGTTCCGCACGGTCCACCGCTTTTCCAGCGGCACCCGTCGTGTCGCCAGACGGGGAATGATCCTGCTCCGGCGCCCGGTCAGAGGGATAAGTCGTTTCGCCCGTGACCAGATTGACGGATACCGCCCCGTCACGGGTCATCTTCTGCGCCTCCTTTGCGGAGGCTTTCCATTCTTTCAAGGTGCGTCACCTCCTGTTCCATAGGGGCAGATGTTGACACAGGCCCCGGTTTCGATCATGGCGATGTACTGGAAAATGGGATAAGCCTGAGGCGGGCAGACCGCGTTCCCCAGGGTTTTCAGCCGCAGCGCCCGGTTGCCCGTGTCCTCGGTCATGCGGGGGACTCCTTCGGGCTCGGCACGCCATAGGATGCGTCCGTCCATTTCGGGGGGAATCCCATGAGCCATTCCACCCAGTCCGGGTTCAGCGCCGCTTTCTCGGAAAGGGGCTGCTCCTGCCGGATCACCTGGGCCGACAGGTTGGAGGACGGGGATTTGTCCCGGAAGGCCGCCGGTTTCAAGGTGGAACGGTAGCCCTCCGACGCCGCCGGGGTCAGATAGAACACCGCCGCCGACAGGGACAGGCTCCAGATCGACCCATCCTTGTTCCGCTTGCGGAATATCCCGTTGTCCGACAGGAACACATCCAGGTTGGCAGCGTCCCGCCCCGTGGATTTGTCGGAGGCAAGGGGTGTGGGAAACATCAGCCGCGACGATAAAAGTTCGCTGGCGCTCATGCCATGCGCCGACGCCGCAAGCCGGAAATACGAATGGGAGAACAGCGTATCCCGCTTTTGCCAGGTCAAAAATCGTTTTGTCGAGCCCCATATTGATGAAGCCAGCAACATTTTCCCCAAGCACCCAACGGGGCCGCAGCTCGGTAATAATGCGGCACATTTCCGGCCACAGGTAGCGTTCATCCGCAAAGCCCCGCCGCTTTCCTGCGGTGGAGAAGGGCTGGCACGGGAATCCGCCGGAGAGGATGGTGATGGTTTCAAGTCCTGTTTTCTCAAAAAACGCCTCCTTCGTGAATGTGGTGATGTCCCGAAACTTCGGCACATCCGGCCAATGCTTTTGCAGGATGGAATAGGGGTAGTCCGCCCACTCACATTGACAAACTGTTTCAAAGCCCGCCGACTCCGCCGCCAGGTCCAGCCCACCGATGCCGGAAAAGAGGCTGACATGGGTAAGGCGGTCAGGCATGGGGCTGATCCTCGTCGTCCTCGCAGTCCACATAGAAGGCGTCCAGCTCGCACAGCTCCAGGGCCTTCAGCCGGGCAAGGTCGGCCTTGTCGCCAAACACCAGGTAGCGGCCGGGGATGCTCCAGCGGTCAAACATCTGGTCGACGATCTCGCCGTACCGCCGGGCGGTGTCGATCAGGTTCTCCATGTCCCGGCGGTCCTTGATTTTCCCGGCAAGGAAGGCTAGCTGGTGCAGCAGCCCGTAGAGATGCACTTCCTCGTCGATGTGGGCCTCGTAGGTCTTTTCCTCGATGACATACAGCTTTTCCTGTTCCATATTCTTATCCCATCCTTTCCTCGTGTTCCACCTCGCTGGGCTTGGTGGTGAGCAGTTTGTAGAGCTTGGTATCCTTCGGGAAGTCATCCGCAAAGGGCAGGATGACATTGTTGAAGAACAGCAGTCCGTGGCCCGGCTCGGAATTGGTCACATAGGCAAGCTGTTCGGACGAAATGTTCAGCCGCTCCGCCAGTATCTTCCGGTCGCCCGCCGCCTGGTTGAGCATATAGATGAAGTCACTGTTCTCCAGGATGTTTTCGATCTCCGGGGAGGAAAGCAGGTCTTTGGGGTTCTGGGTTGCCCCGGTGGGGATACCGCCCCATTTGCGGAAGCGTTTCCAAATCTCGGCGCTGTATGCCGCGGTCTGTTCCTCCTTCAGCAGAAGGTGAAACTCGTCCACAAAGTACCAGGTAGACCGGCCAATGGCGCGGTTGATGGTGACGGTGTTCCACACCGCGTCCTGGACAATGAGCATCCCCGGCTTTTTCAGGTTCTTGCCCAGACCCTTGATGTCAAAGCATACAAGGCGGTTGGAGATGTCCACGGTGGTACGGTGGTTAAAGAAGTTCAGCGAACCGTTCACATAGAGGTCCAATGCCTGGGCCACCCGGTCGGCCTCCGGGATGTGTTGGGACAGCAGGGCGTTCATCAGGTCGCCCAGAATCGGCATATTCTCTGGCCGGGGGTCGGCAAAGTAGGGCTGGTAAATCATTTGCACCGCCCGGTCAATGACCGTTTTTTCGATGGCCTCCAGGCCAGTCTTGCTGCCCATAATAAGCTCGCAGAAGGACAGCACGAAGTCGGATTTCAGCGCCAGCGGGTTTTCTTCCTCGGAGTAGTTGAGATTGATGTCCAGGGGGTTCACATAGTCAGTGCTGGACGGGGACAGCCGGATCACCTGACCGCCCAGCCGCTTCACCAGAGGCGAATACTCGTCCTCCGGGTCGCAGATGATGACATTGTCCTGGGTCATCAGCATGATGAAGGTGATCTCCCGCTTGCAGCTCATAGATTTGCCGCTGCCAGGGGTGCCGAACACAAGTCCGTTGGGACAGCGGGATTGCTTGCGGTCCAGCAGGATCATGTTGTTGGAGAGGGCGTTGAGGCCGTAGTACATGGCATCGCCGCCCATGAACACCTCCTGGGTGACAAAGGGGACGAACACCGCCAGGGCAGAAGTGGTCAGGCTCCGTTCGATCTTGATGCGGTTGAGGCCCAGGGGCAAAGAGGACATCAGCCCATCCTCCTGCTGGAAGTCCAGCCGGGTCAGGAGGCAGTTGTAGGTCTGGGCGACGCTGGCCGCCTGGGATACGGCAATCTCCAGCTTTTGCCGGGTCTCCGCCGTATGCAGCACCAGGAAAGTCATGTTGAACATTCTCTCGTTGCGGGATTGGAGGTCGGTGAAAAGGTCTTTCGCCGCACCGCCATAAGTAGACAAGTCGCTGGGGAGTATGTCCATATCGTAGCCGCTGCGCACCGCCCGTTTCTGCTCCTGTATCTTCATGGCGTCCAGGTCGGTGATCTTCCGCTTGACCATTTTGATGGCCTCGTTCTGGTTGATGCCCCGGATGTGCATAGTCACCATGATATTCCCGTCCGCCTCCATGAAGTCGGTGAGGATACGGTCGTGCATCTCCGGCGCTAGGATTTGCAGGAAGGACACCGCCCCGTACCGTCTGCCGATGCGGAAGGTGCGGGTCTCCCCGAAGTGGAAGGAGGACGGAGAAATGAAGTCCTTCACCGAAAGGCCGCTGGCCGGGAGCCAGTCCCATTCAAAGGCGAACTGCCCGCCCTCCGGGTGGAGGATGTTGTAAAGCAGCTCCAGCCGTTCCTTTCCGTCCAGTACATGAGCCGCCGCCCCCATGACCTTGAAGCGGTTGAGGGTGTCGGTCTCAATGCGGGCAAATCGGGCACGCGCTGCGGGAAGGTTCTCCGCCTCGATGGTCAGGGTCACATACTTGGTTTTCACATAGCCGTTGTTGCCCCGCTTGTACTGCATCCGCAGGATGTCCACCGCCTCGTCCCGGATGGGGTCCAGGTCGTTTCCCTGCCTGCGGATGCCGAACATTTCATCGGCGGCGCTGCCTCCGCTGCGGCTGTCCAAAGAAACCTGGACGCCGATGGAGGGATCGTAGCCGTTATAGAAGTCGCAGAGGCTTTCAAAGATGCTCCGCTGGTCCTCCGGTCCCGCCAGACGGTAATTCACATCCTCAAAGGCAATGGTTTTGGAGAAGGTCCCGCCCTCCAGCCTGCACAGACCGTCCGGGAACATATTCTGAAACGGGATGCTGTCCTGCACCGTATGGGTTTTTCCGTCGCCCTTGGCCTGCCGGATCACCGTCTCGATCTGCTTGCGCTCGGCACGGGTGAGCTTACGCTTTGCCGATCTTTCTGCCTTTTCTCGCAATCCGCTTCACCTCCTGTTCCAGTTGGGATTGCCGCACCAGGGCGGAATAGAGATTGTTGGTCTGGTAGATACGCACCTTCGGTCGGATGAATTTGTTCTGGATCAGATGGCCCAGGAACACTTCCAGCGGCTGCCCGTTCTTCTCGTACATGGCGAACAGGAAAAAGGGCAGCATCACCAGGATCATGCAAAGCGCCGCCGTGGTGGTCCCCAGGCTCGCCTTTGCCAAAAAGAAAAGCGGCACGCCTACCAGCGCCGCCGCTCCGAAACAGATCGCTTGTCGTTTGGTCAGCCCGAACAGGACCTTGCTCTGTATCCGGCTCAGGTCCTTCGGGATCGTTACATAAGCCAATGTTTCACACCTCCTTTAGTGGGCGCCGAACAGGGATTTTGCAAGGCTGCCGGTCTTGAACAGGGTGTAGCATAGCAGGACGGTATAGCCCATGCAACCCCAGATGGCCGCGGATATGTTGTCGCCGGATGTGGAGATGCCCTCCACCAGCACGGCATAGATGCCCACACAGATCATAATGAGGAAGGCCTGGAAGCCCAGGGCCAACAGGGAGCGAAGGTAGTTCTGCCCCGTGGAGCCCCACTCACGGTTGACCATCGTGGCAAAGGGAATTGGTCCTATTGAGGTGACCAAATACACCTCGATCATTCTGCCGTAGATCACCAGGAAGATACAGATGGAAAGTATCTGCGTACACAGCCCCACGAACACACTCTGGAACCACAGCCCCAGCAGGGCGCCCACGCTCCAGTCGGCAAGCTGGGTTTCCAGATCGCCCACCACACCGGAGATGTCGATGCCTGCGTCCGAGATGATGACCCCCGCCGATTGGCTGACCACATTCTGTGCCACATCAAACACCGCCATGACGATGTTCCAGGTGTTGGTGACGATCAGTACCGCGCAGAAGGTCTTGAAAATCCACTTGAAGAAAATCCAGGTGTCGAAGTCGTGGAGGTTGTTCTTTTCGATGATGAGCTGGATCAGCTCGTAACACATGACGAAGGTGAGGATGATGCCCGCGATAGGGACGATCACCGTTTCCGAGAGGTTGCGGATCATGTTGAAGATGCTGCTGTTCCAGGCGGCGGGCGTCATGCCAACCTCTCCGGCGATCTCGCCCACCTTTGTGTTCAGGGTATCAAACATCCCGGTCAGGTTTGAAATGATACCGTCAATGAGCAGTTCCTTAAACCACTCCTGGATCATATCCAATATCAAGGGAGATCACCTCCTTTGCGGGGGCTCCCGCTATGAAACGAAAGCCCCCGCCGGGTTTGGAGAAACATCAGGTGGTGGACAGCAGACCGGACAGCAGGGGGATCAGGGTGATGCCGATGAGGGCAACACCACCGCCCGCCATAAGCTGTGTTATCCCCAATTAGTAGGAACAATACAGCTTTCTGGCGGGCGGCGGCACGTCAAGAAATATATATGGAGTTTTTAAAGAACCTCCCCGGAGCGGGGAGCGGTCAGCCTGTGACCTGCTCCACTTCCGGTATGGGTTTGAGATTAAAATGAATTTCGATGGAAATGTGTCTTGTCTTGTCGCTGTCTATGGTTTCATGGACAACGATTTCTTTCATCAGGCGGTTCAGGATGGAAGCGTCCAGCACGGTGATGTCCCGGTATTCCTGTATGGATTCCACCCACTGCCTTGCGTCCACGGCAAGCCGGATTTCATCGGCAAGGCGTTTCCGGCCTTCCTCAACCTTGGCTTTTAATTCCGCCTGTTCCTTCTGTGTCTTTTCCAGCAGGAGATTGAAGTTTGCTTCTGTGATTCGTCCGGCTACCATGTCCTCATAGAGCCGAAGCACCATTTTTTCCAGCATTTCAATCCGTTCTTCGTCTTTGGCAAGGGTGCGCTCCATCGCTTCCCGCTGGTCTTTCTGCCTGGCATGGCAGGTATCGGTCAGCCGTCCGGCTACTGCTTCACTGTCTGTCAGGGCAGCGGCGGCGCACTCCCGGATTTTGTTCAGCACAAGAGAATAGAGCGTGTCAAATTCAACCCGGTGCTGTGTGCAGTGCTGCTTCCCATAGGCATTATAGGTCTTGCAGGAGAAAATACGCTTCGGGAACTTCTCATGCGTGGTGCGGATGGTGAGAGCCTTTCCGCACTCCCCGCATTTTATCAGCCCTGCAAAGAGGTTGATTTCCCCGGATTTGCCCGGTCGCTGGCGGGATTTCAGTTTTTCCTGCACAATCGCAAAGTCCTTTTTGTCCACCAGCGGCTCATGCGTCCCCTCCACCACAATCCAGTCCTCCGGCTTCTTATCCCGGATAGTGCCGATTTTAAAGCGGTACTCGGTCTTTTGGGAAGCGATTGCGCCGGTGTAGACGGGGTTCATCAGGATTTCCTTAATCACGGAGAAGTCCCAGACGTACCGCCCGTTTTCCGGGTCTTTCTTTTCCCATTTGGTGCGGATGTTCCGGTGTCCCCGCTTCCGGTTCCACCATGTGGGGCAGGGGATTTTTTGCTGCTCCAGCCTGCGCCGGATGTAGTTGGGGCCTCTCCCTTCCAATGCCCACCCAAAAATCTGCCGGACAGCGGGGGCGGTTTCCCCGTCAATGAGAAGGTGATTCTTGTCCTCCGGGTCTTTCTTGTAGCCAAATGGGGCGATACAGCCGGTGAACTGCCCTTTCTGCGCCTTTAGCACATAGGAAGAATGGACTTTCTTGGAAATATCCTTGCTGTACATCTCGTTCAGGATATTTTTAAAGGGCGCAATGTCGTTGTTGTCCCGCATGGTGTCGATGCCGTCATTCATGGCGATATAGCGCACGCCGTTCCTTGGGAAGAAATCCTCGATAAGCTGCCCGGTCTGCAAGTAGTTCCGTCCTAACCTCGATAAATCCTTTGTAATGACAAGGTTTACCTGTTTCCGCTCAATGGCTTTCAACATCCGTTTCAGGTCGGGGCGTTCCATGTTCAAGCCGGTAAAGCCATCGTCCTGATAGACTGCCGTAACCTCCCATCCCTGCTTCTGGCAGAACTTTTCCAGCATATCCCGCTGGTTCTCGATGCTGGCACTCGTCCCGTCAAGGTCGTCGTCCTTGGACAGCCTGCAATAGATAGCCGCCCGGAAGCTCCCGGCAAGAAGTGTGTCCATCCCTGCATATTCAAAAGTGTTCATCATAACCGTTTACCCGCACAATCCAGACGGAACACGGTCACATTGAACCTCGTCTTTATTATATCTCATTTCTTGTGTTTTAGCAAGATATTCTTTATCTATTTTTCTGCTGTGCTTCTGTGCGATAAGGCTCACGAAAACGTCCGTAGCGTCCAGCTCGCCGTCAAATACTGTGGTGACATGAATCTCTGTTTTATTTTTCGCCATAGGCAGTTGTCCTCCATACATGAAAACAGCCAGACAGGGAAGGTCGGCAACGAAGTCCGGCAACGGGCTTCAAAAAACCTTGGAACGAATCCTTGTCTGGCAGTTGGGTTATTTTATACTTTTTCTTTTATTTTTCTGTTGCTTTGGTTGTTAAAGGGGAGAAAAGCCGATAGTTACGGGATTTTCCCCGGCAACCGGCCCGGCAACGGGATAGCAACGAAGTGTGCAACGGGCTGTCTTTTGCCGGATTTTTTCAGAATGGAAGTTCCATCTGCTCCGGCACCGGCATAAATCCCTCCGGGGTTTTTCCCGCCCCGTTGCCGGTGTCCGTTGTCAAGGCGCAAGCGTCAGCTTTTGCCTTTTGCTCCCGTTCCCATCCTTTTTGTCTGCCGTATCCGGCAAACATCCGGGGATTGGAGAAATACTTCCAGCCGGTGACGCACTGGTTCATTATCTCGTTGATTTCCCGGATTTCCCATTGTTTCGGCTCGTCAAAATCATGGTTCAGGGCTTCTTTGTATAGCTGTTTGGAGCAGACCGTATCGCCGGGGTAGCTGTCAAGGAAAGCCTGTATCATCCCGGCTTTGGTGTCCTCCGGCATAAAGTCCCGCTGATGTTCCTTTAGATAGCGCACCATTTCCGGGCTGAATGTCAGCTTCCATCTGCCGCTTTTGTAAATCTCCATCGCTTCCGCCCACACTTGGTTTAAATAGGCTCTGGAAGCGGCTTCGTCCTCTAAAATGTGTGTTTCCGCCTGCTCCGGGCATACCTGTATGGGAATAAAACGGCGGTTGCCGGAGCGGTCAAGGGGCAGGAAGTCAAGGGCATTGGACGTGCCGCCAAACACGCACTGCCTTGGGCGGTCTGCCGGGTGGGTTTCGTAGGGTATCTTGTAGACTTCCTTCTGGCGGCTCAAAAATGACTTGATTTCCTCTATGCTCTTTGCGTTTGCGGTGGCAATCATCTCCGACATTTCGATTATCCAGTGACCTTGCAGCTTCCGGTATACGTTGTCATCGTCCAGTTTCCGCAAATCGTCCGAAAACCACTCGTCTTTGACTGCCAGCAGACGGAAGAAGGTGGACTTCCCGGCTCCCTGACCGCCTACCAGACAGAGCATGACTTCAAACTTGCAGCCAGGGGAAAATGCCCGGTGGATGGCTCCCAACAAAAACAGGCGCAGGGATTGGTATGTGTAATCGTCCTCACCGGCTCCCAGAAAGTGACGCAGGCAGGAGCGTATCCGCCCGGTTCCGTCCCATGTCAGGCCGTTTAAATAATCCCGGACAGGGTGGTAGCTGTTCTCATTGGCGGCAAGGTCGGCGGCGTCCTGTATCTTTTTCTCGCTTGTCAGGCCATAGGTCTTTTCTAGATACAGCCGGATATATTTCATGTCCGTGTCGGTCATGGGGCTTCCGGTGGCTCTTTTGTAGCCGATTGGCCTTAAAATATCGGTGCGGTCGGTCAGCAGGTTGTAGGCAACCGCCCCAGAAAGGAGCGGGTCGCACTGGAACACGGTCAGGCAGTTGCTCATGCTGTTGCGGAAGCCGCCTTTCTCGGTGGTTTCCAGCATGGCCTTTACTTCCTCAATGCTCCGGGGCGGCTCTGCGCTGTCTGCCATGTTCGCTATTTCCTGCCGTATCTGGGGCGGTAAGTTCTGCCATCCGTCTTTCAAGGTTCCTCACTTCCTTTCCGTGTCCTGTGATAAGGGCTGCCCGCTCTGGAAGTTCCCCCGATAGAAGTACGTCCATCAGATATTCCAGACGGCTCATGTTTTGCAGGGCTTCTATAAACCGGGGATTCCATGCTTCATCCGGCTGTTTGGGGGCGTATTCTTCCTTCCAGCGGCGCAGAAGATGGTAATAGTCGGACAGCACCCGGAAGCAGTGCCGCTCCATGCGCTTAAATTTCTGTTCCTCCGTTTCCCTCCGCAGGCGTGGCCTTATGGGCTGCTTCCCGGCGTTCCTCCCGTCCTCATAGGGGATGGAGAAGTCCTGTGCCAGCATGAGTGCGGCTTCTTTACTGCCGATACCGTGGAGCCGGGAAACAAAGTCAATCACGTCCCCGGTGGCTCCGCAGCCGAAACAGTAAAAGCGGCGGTCAACCTTCATGCTTGGGTTCTTATCGTTATGGAATGGACAGACGCACATCCCATTCCGGTTTACTTTGATTCCGTAACGCTCCGCAGCCTGCCTTGTGGTGACGGACTGTTTCACGGCTTCAAATACGTTCAATAGGCGTTCCCTCCTGATAATCCCAACGTGAGCGACACAATGTCGTTCACGTTGTCTGTAAATCCGTCTTGTTCAAATGAACAAGCACTTGCCAGCGATTTACAATCACAAAACAAGTGCCTGTTTAAAGTTCCATATTCTGTTGTTTCTGTGTCCGGGGCGGCTGGCGTTTCTCTGCCTGCTCCTGCCGGATGCGTTCCTGCCGCCCTTTCAGGTTCCCCTGTACGGACGGTTTCTTCCCCGGCTCGGCGGTCTGTCGGTACTGCTCGGATGGCAATACCTGATTGAGCCAGCGGCGCACATCCCGCAGCACTTTTACATCTGCCTGAACCGCTTCCAGTTCCTCCCCCTGTTCCGGCAGGGCAGAAGCAAGCTGTTCCCGTTCCGCTTCCAAATCTTTGCGAGAGTAGGAATTGCCTTTCAGGTTGGCTTTAAAATACCGGATGGCGGCATGGTAAGCGTCCAGTTCCTCCCGGTGGCTCTCTGCAAACTGCTCTTTTTTCTTCTTCCAGCCGATAGCGGCGTACTCCTTATGGACTGGCTTGTTTGCTTCGTATTTGTCAATATAGGACAACATGGTGTCGATGGCTTTGATACGCTTCTCGCTTTTTTTCACGCTCTCCATGACAGAAACGGCGGTCTGGCTGATTTCGTCCAGCCGGGTGTCAAGGCTCTCTATGGTGGAGATTCCTTTTTCCCGCAGAAACTCCATTGCCGCCTGTACCCTGTTGAAGTCGGCAACTGTGCCTTTGAGCTTCCCTCTGGAAGTCCAGTCGGCACGCTGTCCGCTCCGCAGTTCTAAATACTGTGAGAGCAGCTCCGGTATGGTCGGTTCCTTCGTCTGCTCCAATGCTTCCATCAGGGCGGCTTTTTTCTCTTTTAAATCGGCAATCCAGCCTTTTAAGTGGCGCACCATCTGGCGGATGGACTGCATGAGGGAGTTGGCGGCTTTGATGTCCCGGTTCAGGTTGCCAACGTTGGTCTGGATTCCTTTCTTCTCCATCTGGCAGGCGGCTGGCCCCATGTGGACGGTGGGGATTTTATCAATCCCCTGTCGGGCATAGGAGCGCAGGTCAAGCCGTTCCGGGCGGTCGTTGGCTTCCAGATAGCGGTTGGCCGTGTCCGCCCATCCCTGCCGCCAGATTTCGGCATACTTCCGGTCGTTCCAGTCTACGGTGTTCTCCTTGTGGCTTTTCCATCTGCCGGACGGGAGCCGGATTCTTTCGCCGTTCCCGTCAAGGTCATATACCTTGTGGCATTTGGGGAGCCATCTGCCTTTTTCGTCCATCGCCCGCATGGTGAGCAGGATATGGGCGTGGGGGTTGCCGTCCCCTTTGTCATGGATGGCAAAATCGGCTATCATGCCTTTGGAAACAAAAAACTCCCGGCAGTAGTCACGGATAAGGTCGGCGTGCTGTTCCGATGGGATTTCCCTTGGGATGGCAAGCACGAACCTCCGGGCAAGCTGGGAGTTCCATTGCTTTTCCTGTGCTTCGGCAGAGTTCCATAAAGTATTGCGGTCTGCATACTCCGGCGGCACATGGGGCGGGAGCATGATTTCTTTGTGGGTGACTTCGTTCTTGTAGGGATAGTGTTTCTGCTCTTGGTCGTATTCAGAGAACAGTTTCTCGCCGCTCTGGTAGGCGGCGGCAGAAACAGCGGATTCATTGTTGCTCCGCTTAATGATTGTGATTTTACAGTGCGGGCATGGCAAGTGTGCGCCCTCCTTTCTCCCGGATTCCGGGCAGAAAAAAAGCAGGAGACCTTTTTTCAGATTTCCTGCTTATTGCTTAATATTCCTTGTTTTTTAGTCTATCAATACAGCTAATATAATACAACAAATATTCTGTATTATTTTCATAATCATATTGACCAATACCTTGCTGAATCACTATTTCTAATTGAAGTTTAGCACTATTGCTTATAACATACCTTGTTCTTAGCTCAAATAAAATATAAACAAATTTTTCATCTTCTAATTTTTCATTATAAGCCTCATTTTTTGATGTAGATAGTAATTTGTATGCTATAAACTCAAAATCTTCTGAAGATAAATGCAAATTGTTATTAGTAATTGCATTTATAG
>NZ_VIQT01000022.1 GCF_010206195.1 Anaerotruncus colihominis
GTGGGCCGTTACCCCGCCAACTGGCTAATCGGACGCGAGCCCATCTTTCAGCGGATTGCTCCTTTGGTTGCAAGGACATGTGTCCCCGCAACTTCATGCGGTATTAGCAGCCGTTTCCGGCTGTTATCCCCCTCTGAAAGGCAGGTTGCTCACGTGTTACTCACCCGTCCGCCACTAAGCTTACACTCGTCCATCCGAAAACTTCAGAATGTAAGCCCCGTTCGACTTGCATGTGTTAGGCGCGCCGCCAGCGTTCGTCCTGAGCCAGGATCAAACTCTTTGATAATGGTATTAAAAACCCTCTCGGGCTTCCAATCTTAATCAAAGTCGATCCAGCTTCGTTTCCTTTGCTGGTTTCGCTTGTACGTCCATCTCTCGATGGATGCACTCAATTTCGTTTCCAGGGTCCTTAGCTTCCCCTTCCAAACCCTCTCGGGTCCTTCCGGTTTCGCTTCGGTTCTTTCCTTCTCGTTGTTCATTTTTCAAGGTGCTGTGTGCTGTCGTTTGATCGCCCTTTGTGTCGTTCGCACGAGGCAGCTTTTGTATAATACCACACTCTGCCATGCTTGTCAACTACTTTTTAGCATTTTTTTTAAAAAAGTCGAACTTCCTTATAAAGCCGCATTTTATGCGGTATTTGCATATGTATAAAGGCGGCTTCGCCGCGCATACTGCAACTATCAGGCCACTTAAAGGAGGCTTTTTCATGTCCAAACAAAGCGCTTCCCTTCCGCGTGCCGTCATTGTGATCCGCACGGTATCGCTTGCCTTTGCGCTGCTGCTGCTCGGCGCAATGATTGTTTATATTGCGCGCGTCGGCGGCCAGGCGGAAAACGTGCTTTCAAAAACCGGTTCGCGCGGCAACGAGGTGCGCCAGATTCAGCAGCGATTAAAAAACTGGGGCTATTATACAGGCGAGGTGGATGGAATTTTCGGCGTGGAAACAAAAAAGGCCGTCATGTCCTTTCAGCGCAAAAATGGTTTGACTGTTGACGGGATCGCCGGCAACGCCACCCTCAAGGCGATGGGGATTCAGTCCTCGCAGCAGACAGGCGGCAACGGCGGTTATTCCAACAGCGATGTTGCCCTGCTTGCAAATATCATCTCGGCGGAAGCGCGCGGCGAGCCGTTTGAAGGGCAGGTCGCTGTGGGGGCGGTCGTGCTCAACCGTGTGGAGCATCCTTCCTTCCCTGATACGCTCGCGGGCGTTGTCTATCAGCCGGGCGCATTCACGGCGATCACAGATGGCCAGATCAACGAGGCGGTCGCTGAATCTGCCAAAAAGGCTGCGCGCGAAGCGCTGGCCGGCTCCGACCCATCGGGCGGCGCGCTCTATTATTATAATCCTGACAAGACCTCAAACAAATGGATCCGGACGCGTCCAGTTATCAAACGTATTGGCGCCCATCTGTTTTGCAGTTAGGCCTGTCAAAAGATTCCCCCCAATATTCAGGCGTCTGGGCAGGTCTTTTGAACTGCTTGGACGCCAAATTTGGTATAATTTATTATAATATATACTATTCGTTTAATACTTTACAAAAAGCTCTGTTTTTTCCCTGTGTTTTCCTATATAATACTTGAGGATACATTATTAAAACCGGCGTGGTGGAAAGGCGGCCTTTCGTGACATTAAAAAAACCTGACCTGCACATTCTGACCGTTTGGCGGCTGCGGCTTTTGGCGGCCGCGCTCGTGCCCTCGTTTTTGACCGCATGGTTTTCGCCCCGCGTCAATTGGCTGTGGTGGCTTTTTACGGCTGCCTGGATGTGCGCCTTTCTGTACTTTTACATATTCTATTATCCGATAAAATACCGCAAGCTGGCCTATGGCGTTAATGCGCATTGCCTGCTTGTGTATTGCGGTGTCATTTATACGCGCGTGAAGGCTGTTCCCTTTACAAGCATCCAGTATACCTCTGTCTTTTCAACCCCCCTGGAACGTCTGTTCGGCGTCGCCTCCCTGTTTGTCTACGCAGCCGGAGGCCGCGTCTATATCCCTGGCCTCGCACCGCAGGACGCACGGGAGCTTCAGGCGCTTTTGACGCCAGGCTGCCCGCACAGAGCCGGCCCGGAAGGTGGTGGCCGCGATGCCTGACATGTCCGCGCGTACCATCCATGCACACCCCTTTTCCATTCTCACCTTTTTATACCGCTTCCTGTTCCTTTTAATCCTCCCCCTGGCCCGCGGTTTTATCAGCGCGCTGACAGGCGACATCTTTTCATGGGTGCGCGGCGCCTGGTTCGATATCCTGATTGTAGCCTTGATTATCCTTCTTGCCTACCAAAAGTGGGAACATTTTCAATACTATATGGATTTTGATGGCATATATATTGCAACAGGTATATTTTTTCGCAGTGAATTTTACATTTCTCAGGAACGTATTTCTACCCTTTCTGTGATACGTCCCTTTTGGCTGCGTCCATTTCGGATTGCCCTTATACGCATCGATACCATCGCAGGCAATCCGCGCCGCCCGGACGCTGCCTTTTATGTCTGGGCGCATGAAGCCGACCGCATTGTTTCGCTGCGGGCGGCGCCCCCAGCTGTCGATTTGGACGGCGCCCCTGCGGAGGATCGGCCGCACCTTTATGAGCTTGTGCTGCTTTCGCTTTTAACCTCCAATTCCTTCATCGGCATTGTTTTCATTGCAACGTTTTTTTCACATATGGGTCAGATTCTCGGTGAGGAGCTGTCCACTGTCCTGGTTACAACCTTCGAAGAGCTGTCCCGTCGGATCGCCTTCGGCCTTCCGCCCATCTTTGCGGGCGCTGCGCTTTTGCTGTTGTGCGGGTGGCTTGTCGCTTTCTGTATCAGCCTGCTCCAGGTCAAAAACCTGTTTATCCGCCGCACAGACAACACCCTTCATATCAGCGGCGGCGTGCTTGTCCAAAAGGAATATTTCCTGCGGCGCGACGATGTGAGCTTTATCGATATCCGTCAAAGCCTGGCAACGCGTCTTTTGCGCCTGTATTCCGTCTATATCAACGCGATCGGCTTCGCCAAGGACAAAAAATCCGATATTGCGGCGGTCATCCCTTTCTCTACCAAGAAGCGCACGGAAAAGCGCCTGACCTTGCTGTTTCCCGAATACCGTCTTTCGCAGCGTATCCTGAAGCCAAACGGCGGGGCAATCTTTAAATTTATCATCGAGCCGCTTTGGCCCTGCCTTCTGATTCCCTCCGGCACGCTCGCCGCCTGCTGGCTTCTGCCAAGCTGGGTGGAAATCATCCGTTTTGCCGGCTTTATGCTCTGCTTGCCAGCCTTTTGGTTCCTGGGCGTCAGGTTGCTTGATTTCGCCTCATCCGGTATTTCATGCAGCGATAATTATTATACTTTACGTTATTCGAAGCTATATTATCTACACACAGTAGTTTTTTCCTATGATAAAATTGCACTGATCAATATACGTCAAAGCATCCTCCAACGTGGTGACGACAAATGTGATCTTGTTATCTCAACGCGTGCAGAAGGGCGTATGCGCCACCATATCCGCAACCTTGACCGATCCGCCAGCCTTGAGATCTTCCATCTACCGGATTTTCTAACTGTTATGAATAAGAAACGTCGAAAAAAAGTCTAGCGCTCCCCTCTCCCGCACTTTCAAACGCCCGCCCGGCCAAAAGGCCGGGCGGGCGTTTGCCTGTCAGTATTACTGCTTTTGTTCCAGCGCCCTTTTCCGTGTCTGTTCATCCAGAAGCGCACGCAGCTTTTGGAGCAGCGGGTCGTGTTCAAAATATTTTTTGCCATACTCCAAATTGAACGCATAATCAAATTCGTGCGGATTCGCGCCCTGGTTGTGCTGCAATATTGTCTCGGCCTTATCCAGCGCCTTCACCAAACGCGCCTCCGGCGTTACGCAGGCGTTGTACTCCTCCCAAAGCTTACACAATTCCTGGCCGGCCGTCTCCGGCAGAAGCGCCGCCGCCCGCTTAATAGCCGCGCGTTCCTGCCGCTCCTTTTCATTCTGGTCCGGCCGTAGCGCCGCAGAGATATCCCCCTCGTACACCTCGCCCAGATCATGTATCAGGCAGAGCATCAGCACCCGCCGGGTATCAAGTCCAGGATATGCGGGCAGCAACAATCCGGCCAGCAGCGCCAGCCTCCAGGAATGCTCCGCTGTGCTTTCACGCCGGCCTGTGGTTGTCCAAGCCGTGCGCGTTATGCATTTCAGACCTTCAGCCTCCTGGATAAAGCGGATATATGCGCTTAGATCATTCATGCGGCTTCCTCGCTCCCTTTTTTATTTTGTTTATGCGCTTTATGTAGAAAATCCCCCGGTTCCGTATAGAACCGGGGGATTTGGTGACCTGTACGGGATTCGAACCCGTGAACCCGCCGTGAAAGGGCGGTGTCTTAACCACTTGACGAACAGGCCGGAAACATTGGGCCTCACGCTGTTGTGAGGCCCGGTTGGTAGCGGTAACTGGATTCGAACCGGTGACACTTCGGGTATGAACCGAATGCTCTAGCCAACTGAGCTATACCGCCATTTTCTGCTCCCTTATTATATGAGCGAGCGTACTAAATTATACCGTAGAATCTTTATTTTGTCAAGGGTTTTGCAGCTTTTCTGTAAAATTTATTTCCGCTTCAAAGCAGCGTCCATCACCGACCATGCCGCCTACATAATATGCGCATTGAGAAATCTGGACGGTATCAAGCTCGATCACCTGTCCCGTGACGGCTTCTTTCTGGTACACAATTCCGAACCGTTCAATTTCACGTTCAACGAGCCAATCCAGCGGCAGCGTATCACAGACGATATCAGCATAAACTGCATTGTTTACATGACTGTTCGAATCAAGATCACTGTACTTTATCTGACGCATATGACGTACACCCGCCGCATCCGGTTTTTTGATCCGGTACGCGGTGATATACTCCCCATCGTTTGGGAACATCTCAAGCCCATAGATATCGAATGCCGCAGGCCGCAGGATGCGGTGTGTACACGGATCGGCCAAAATCCAGGAAATGCTTGTCTCGACAAGCCGTTCCCCCTGTTTGGTATCAAAATATGTGTCCCGGATAAACTGTGCGCCCTTCGGCGCGCGTGGAACGGTGATCAGGCGCAGGCGCTCAGCATAGATTGGCCGCCGCTTGATTGTAATCAACATCTTATTGACAAGGAATACCATGCCGTCCCGCTGCATCCGCTCATATGTGATCCCTTCCCGCGCAATGTGATCGCTCCCCATCTGCTGTGTATGGCGCATGATATTCGATAAGCTCATACGATGTGTAAGATCACATTCAGGCTCGGTTACTTCTATCCATTTTTCAAACTCACGGATCAAGCGATATGCCCGCCTTTCATCATTCCTGGACGCCGGGGCCGCCTGAAAAGGCGGCCCCGGTGTCGCCCCCCATATAGGTTGCTTTTTTCGACGCTGATGCGATACATCCTTTTATGGCCGGATTGCGTCTTTTCCGCCCATATACATGCGCAGAGGTTCTGGGATACGCACAGATCCGTCATCGTTCAAATTGTTCTCCAAAAATGCGATCAACATACGCGGCGGCGCAACAACCGTGTTATTGAGCGTATGCGCGAAGTAGTTGCCCTTCTCTTTATTCCTGACGCGGATGCCCAGGCGCCGTGCCTGCGCATCGCCAAGATTTGAACAGCTTCCGACCTCAAAGTACTTTTTCTGGCGAGGCGACCACGCTTCCACGTCGACGCTCTTGACCTTCAGATCAGCCAGATCGCCGGAACAGCATTCAAGCGTGCGCACTGGGATATCGAGCGAACGGAAGAAATCGACTGTATTCCTCCAAAGCTTATCGTACCAGGCGGCGCTGTCCTCCGGCTTACAGACGACAATCATCTCCTGCTTTTCAAACTGATGGATGCGGTAAACGCCGCGTTCCTCAATGCCATGCGCGCCTACCTCCTTGCGGAAGCACGGCGAATAGCTTGTAAGCGTCTGCGGGAGCTTATCCTCATCAAGCATGGTATCAATAAATTTGCCGATCATTGAATGCTCGCTTGTACCGATCAGATAGAGGTCCTCCCCTTCGATCTTGTACATCATGTTTTCCATCTCGGCAAAGCTCATCACGCCGTTGACAACATTGCTGCGGATCATAAACGGCGGGATATAATAGGTGAAGCCGCGGTCAATCATAAAGTCGCGCGCATAGGACAGAATCGCTGAATGCAGTCGCGCAATATCCCCGCACAGATAATAGAAGCCATTGCCGCTTGTTTTACGCGCGCTGTCAAGATCGATCCCGTTGAGCCGCTCCATAATCTCCACATGATAAGGCACCTCAAAGGGCGGCGCAACCGGATCGCCGAAGCGTTCGACTTCTACATTTTCGCTGTCATCACGGCCAATCGGTACGGATGGATCGATGATATTCGGGATCACCATCATCCGCTCGCGTATCTCCGCTTCAAGCTTTGTTTCAAGCTCCTCAAGCTCCTCAAGCTCTTTCGCCATCGCAGTCACCTGCGCTTTGGCCTGTTCGGCCTCCTCACGCAGGCCCTTGCCCATCAGTCCGCCGATCTGTTTGCTGATGGTATTGCGTTGTGCGCGCAGATTGTCGCAGCGTGTTTTTGTCTCCCGGAACTTCTGGTCGCGTTCAAGCACTTCGTCGACCAGCGGCAGCTTTTCCTCCTGAAATTTTTTCCTGATATTTTCCCTGACCGCATCCGGATTAGCCCGGACAAATTTAATATCGAGCATCTTTCTTCCCCTTTCCCGCTTTTTTGAAAAAAAAGCTTGGCAAAAAACTTTCCGGCCTTTTTGAAAAAAGGCCTCAGCGAAAAACTTAGTTCGGCTGCGCCGCGAATAGTGGGGCAGGTTCCAGTATTTTTACAGGCCGCGCCGCGAACAGCGGGGCGCTGCGCTGCGTGAAAACAGGCTGCGCCGCAAACAAATGGAGCGGCAGCCGCCAATTCATTCTCTCTACTGCTTACCCCTGTCCCCTGTCAAACAACGCCGCCAGGCTTTGCAGGTCCTGTTCGTCATAAAACTCAATGACAAGCCGTCCTTTTTTTTCACCCTTTTTGCATTCCACACATACTTTACGCGAAAGGCTCTGCATCAAAGCGAGCTGTACCTCTGCGAATGTACTGTTGTCCCATGCGGTACGCGGCGCTCCTTCTTCCGGTTTTCCCGCTTGTTTCTGACGCTTGACAAAGGCTTCCGTCTGCCTGACAGACCAACCCTTTTTAATGATTTCCTCGGCCAATGCGCAGATTGCCGCCTCGTCCTCAAGGCCGAGCAGCGCGCGCGCGTGTCCTGCCGACAGCTCCCCTTGACCTACGAGCGACCGCACGGCGTCCGGAAGGCCAAGCAGGCGCATCGCGTTCGTGATTACCGGCCTCGATTTGCCCACGCGCTCGGACACCTGCTCCTGGGTCAATCCAAACGTTTCCATCAGCTCCCGGTATCCAGCCGCTTCCTCGATTGGATTGAGATCCTCGCGCTGTAGGTTTTCAATGAGCGCAAGCTCCATTGTTTCACTGTCGCTCAATTCCCGGATCACAACCGGCACCTGTGACAGCCCCGCCATACGCGCAGCACGCCACCGCCGTTCACCTGCGACAAGCTGATAGCCGCCCGATTCCATCGGACGGACGACAAGCGGCTGCAAAACGCCATACTGCCGGATAGAATCGGCCAGCTCGGCGAGCGCCGCCTCGTCAAAATGACGGCGCGGCTGGCCGCGGTTTGGTTCAATCTCGCTGACTGCCAGCGATGAAACAGCTCCACTGTCCGTGCTGTTGTCGGCAAACAGAGCCTCCAGACCCTTACCCAGTCCGCCTTTCGCTTTTGCCAAATCAGTCCCCCCTTTTTATCCTGTTCTTTTTCAAGAATTCGTCGGCCAATTCCTCATAGGCGGCGCTGCCCTTTGACGAGCGATCATAATACAAAACCGGCTGACCAAAGCTGGGGGCTTCAGACAGACGCACATTTCGCGGTATCACGGTATGGTAGATCTTCTGCGGAAAGTATTTTTTCAGCTCTGCAACAACCTGTACCGTCAAGTTGAGCCGGCTGTCATACATTGTGAGCAAAACGCCCTCGATATCGACATCGGGATTATAAAGCCGCTTTACCTGCCGCAGCGTTGCTATCAATTGAGAAAGCCCTTCCAGAGCGTAATATTCGCATTGGATCGGAATCAACAGTGAATTTGCCGCTGCAAAGGCGTTCAGAGTGATGATGCCAAGCGACGGAGGACAATCAATAAAGATAAAATCATATTGATCCCGAATCCGCAGAAGCGCCGTTTTCAACCGCATCGCACGATTATCCAATTCGACCAATTCAATCTCCGCGCCTGCCAGCGAAATATTGGAAGGAAGCACGTCCACGTTTTGAAACGGCGTATGCTGGAGCGCCTCTTCGGCCCCGGCCGTGGAGACAAGCAGCTCATAGGTTGAGCACGTCAAGCCGCGTTTATTGACGCCAAGCCCCGATGTGGAGTTTCCCTGCGGGTCCACATCGACCAACAGCGTGCGATATCCGCGCGCGCCGAGCGCTGCAGTCAAATTGACAGCGGTTGTCGTTTTGCCGACTCCGCCTTTCTGGTTTGCCACCGCGATTATCTTGCCCATTTTTTCCCTCCGATACCCCTTAAAAGCGAATACCCTTCCTTTTTGAATGGATTTCCTTATGATTATATCACATTCATTTCTTAAAGGAAAGTCTTTTTGTCCGCTCTCATTCGCCTATACTGTCACTGGCAGCCCTCATCCGGCAAAACTTTCCCCTCTGATATCCTTTCATGTTTCACGTGAAACATCCCACTGTCATAACCTTTATCCGCGCAGCTCTCAGGACGCAACAAAGCCGCCTGATAGGCGGCTTTTGTTGCAGGGAAACGTGTATTTATTTTACCAAACCACACGGCCGCTTTTTTGGGTGCTGTCCTCCCTGTGGGCGTCCTGTGGCGGATGGCCTTCTCTGATGATTTGTTATGCGCTGTGTGGGCGATAGGCGCTCTTTTTTGGAATGCGCATCGTATAATTGATGAATTCCTCATCTTCAAATTTTTCTGTATTAATGTCGATTCCAGCCAGCTTCATCGTCGAAACCGCCTTTGTGATTGTATTCATAAAAATGCGGAAATCTTTGAGTACAAACAGTTTTGTCGCTTTCTGCTCCGGCTTTACAGGCGCCGGAGCTGGACTCAACATCGTTTCAATCAAACGTTCCGTTTCACCGACGTTCAGACGTTCACGCATAATCGTTTCCAAAGCGGCTTGCACCTGTTGATCATTTTCCAGTTTCAACAGCGCCCTTGCATGGCGTTCTGTCAATCCTGCATCAAGCATCCGCCTGCGCAGATCCTCGTTGAAGTTGAGCAGCCGCAGCTTGTTTGCAATCGTGGACTGCGCCTTCCCCAGTCGCTTGGCCACCTGCTGCTGCGTCATATCGTAGAGCTCCATCAGACGGCGGATTCCCTGCGCCTCCTCAAAATAGTTGAGATCTTTACGCTGTAAGTTTTCAATTAGTCCAAAAACAGCCGATTTTTCATTGTCAAACTGTTCTATGATCGCGGGGATTTTGTCAAGTCCATTCATACGGCATGCCATCAAGCGCCGTTCGCCCGCGACCAGCTCATATCCGCTCCCAACCGGACGCACCATCACAGGCTGGAGCAGACCGTTCTGTGCAATGCTGTCGGCCAGCTCCTGCATGGCGCGTGGTTCAAATTGACGCCGCGGTTGATAAGGGCTGCGCACGATGCGGTCAACATCGATCAGAACAACACGGTTGACAGTCCGCTGCTTTGAAAATTTCATGCTTCCCACATCCCTTCTTTTTCTTGTCCATGCCTGCATCATACCATGAAATATTCCAAATTTCCAGAACATTTCATCGCAGAAAAAAGCAAAATCCGCCGGTTTTTTCATTACACCAGCGGATTTTTTGCTATTTTAACATGTGGTCTTGGATATTTTGTCGAGGTCTGCGATCTTTTTTTGATCAATACAATCGCCCGGCCACTTCCATCCGGCAGCTGAAGGCGCTTGACTGCTTCCTGTACCCCACCCAGCAAATGAACGGCGTTCCTGGCTTCGACGCATTCCTTATCACAATCATTCCCCTTGTAGGCGGCAAATATCCCCCCTATCCTGACAAACGGCAGACAATATTCACTCAGCTCGTACAGACGTGCGACAGCGCGTGAAACAGCCACGTCATATTTTTCGCGATGGTCCGGCCCTCGTCCCACCTCCTCAGCGCGTGCATGGATGCATTCATTGTCCTGGCCCAGCGCCTCCGATACCGTTTGCAGAAATGTAATCCGCTTGTTCAGGCTATCCAGCAGCGTCAGATTCAGGTCCGGACGTGCAATTTTCAACGGGACAGAGGGAAATCCCGCTCCTGTTCCGACGTCGACGAGTCGCGCCCCTTGCGGGATGGAATAAACTGATAGCAGCGACAGACTGTCGATAAAATGCTTGACAACAATTTCTCGCGGCTCTGTGATCGCCGTCAAATTCATTTTTTTATTCCATTCAACCAGCAGCGCCGCATAGCGATCAAATGCATCCAACTGCGCGGTATCAAGCGTTACGCCGAAACCGGCCGCATACTCCTTTAACATATCCTGGTCAATCATTTGTCATCCTCCCCTGTCTTCTGTGCGGACGTGTGGCGCTGGCTAAGCCAAATCAACAGTACAGACACATCTGCTGGGCTGACGCCGCTGATACGTGAAGCTTGTCCAATATTCAGCGGCCGCAGGCGCGTCAGTTTCTCAACTGCTTCAAGCCGCAGCCCGCCGATCGACTGATAATCCAAATCGTGCGGGAGCTGCTTTCCCTCCAGACGCCGCATTTGCTCCACCTGTTCAAGTTGCTTTTTAATATACCCTTCATATTTGATTGTGATTTCCACCTGTTCGCAAACCTGTGCGGGTAAATCAGGACGCCCTGGATCAAACGGCGCAAGCGAGGCATAGGAGAGTTGTGGCCGTTTGAGCAGCTCGCAAAGACGTGTTCCTGTCGCAACCGGTGATGTTTCACGTGAAACAAGCAGCTTATTCAATCCTTCACTGGGCGCCACATGCACCGCACGCAGGCGTTTCAGTTCCCCTTCCACCAATTCACGTTTTGCCAGGAAAGAAAGCCAACGCTTCTCTCCGATCAAGCCAATTTTGTGTCCAACCGGCGTCAGGCGCATATCCGCATTATCCTGTCTTAAAATCAAACGGTATTCCGAACGCGATGTCATCATTCGATATGGATCGTTACAGCCTTTCACAACAAGATCATCAATCAAGGTTCCAATATAGCTGCTGGCGCGATCAAGCACAAGCGGCGGCTTTCCCTGTACAGCGTGCGCGGCATTGATCCCAGCGATCAAACCCTGTGCGGCTGCTTCCTCATAGCCGGAGGTACCGTTAAACTGGCCCGCTCCATAAAGGCCGCGTACCGCCTTACATTCCAATGTCGCCTGCAAACAGGTCGGATCAAGGCAATCGTATTCGATCGCATAGGCGTTGCGCATGATGCGTATCCGTTCAAAGCCTTTCACTGTCCTGTACAGCTTCACCTGTACCTCCTCCGGGAGGGACGATGACATCCCCTGTAAATAAACTTCATTCGTATCAAGCCCCATCGGCTCAATAAAAATCTGATGGCGCGGCTTATCAGAAAACCGAACAACTTTATCTTCAATACTTGGACAATAGCGCGGTCCAATCCCTTCGATCTGTCCGCTATAAAGCGGTGAGCGATGCAAATTTTCCATAATAACACGATGTGTCTGCTCATTTGTATATGCGATATGGCAAACAGCCTGGTTTTTCAGCGCACCAGCGTCTGTTTCAAAGGAAAAAGGCGTAACCGGGTCGTCACCCTCCTGTATCTCAAGCATCTGAAAATCAATCGATCGCCGGTCGGCACGCGCAGGCGTACCCGTTTTAAAACGGCGCAGCGGCAATCCGAGACGCTCAAGCGCCGCGGTCAGCCGACCTGCCGCATGCAGACCGTCAGGCCCGCTTTCCGCCGTATACTCCCCGACAAAGATGCGCCCACGCAAATAAGTACCCGTGCAGAGAATGACCGCGCGCACATGATAAAGTGCACCCAAGGCCGTCACAACCGACTCAACTGCGCCGTGAGATGTACGGATATCCACTATTTCCGCCTGGATCACATCGAGCCCATCCTGATTTTCTACAGCGCGCTTCATATAACAGTGATAATTTCTTCGATCCGCCTGCGCACGCAGCGAATGGACAGCCGGCCCTTTCCCTCTGTTAAGCATACGGCTTTGAATCATCGCCGCATCGGCAGCACGACCCATTTCACCGCCGAGCGCGTCGATCTCACGTACAAGATGCCCTTTTGCTGTTCCGCCAATCGATGGATTGCAGGGCATATTTCCGATTGCATCAAGCGACATTGTAAAAAGCACCGTATGCGCGCCAAGGCGCGCAGCGGCCAAAGCGGACTCAATACCTGCATGGCCGCCGCCAATAACCGCAATATCATAATTTCCCGCCTCATAATCCATCCTTATCTTCCCTCCTTTTACATGTCACTTTCCCACACAAAACCGTGAAAATACAGAATCAACAACCGCCTGTGACGCGCGCTTACCTGTCAATTTCAGCAGCGCATCGAGCGCGCGCTCAATACAAACAGCAACTGCGTCGTAGGAAACACCGCTTTCCAGCGCCTCTACCGCCTCCCGCAGCTCCCCGGCAGCTTCCGTGACCGCTGCGCGCTGACGTGTATTTGCTACAATCGCAGCAGAGCTGTCAAAGGCGCCTAATCCTACCATTTCAGTCAACGCCTTCGTCAAAGGCTTTGGTATATCTTCACCACGCGCCGAAATACAAAGCACGCGTTTAAAATCGGATGTAAAAGCTTCTGCATTGAGAACCTGCGCCAAATCGGCTTTATTGATCAGAGCAAGCGCGTTCAATCCGCGGCATGCTTTCATAACGCGCCGGTCATCCTCCGTTAACGGTTCCGAACCGTCAAACACCGCCAATACAAGCTGTGCCCGTTCCACCTGTTCAAGCGCTAAAGCCACACCCTCCCGCTCAATCGGATCATCCGGCCTGCGGATTCCTGCCGTATCAGTGAGATGAAAAACAAAACCGCCGCATAAAACCGTATCGCTGACAAGATCGCGCGTCGTTCCAGGGATATCCGAAACAATGCTCCTCTTCATACCTGTCATCAAATTCATCAAAGACGATTTTCCTACATTTGGACGCCCGACAATTACCGTCTCAATTCCATCACGGACAAGACGACCCGTTTCATAGGAACCTGCCAAAGAATCAAGTGTCCGAAGGGATTCCAACAAAGCATCGTGCAAAGTCCGTGAATCCACCGCTTCGATTTCTTCCTCGGGATAATCAATCCAGGCGGACAGATGCGCCGCAAAATGTGTCAATCTATCTACGATCTTCTCAACACAGCGGTAAAGAGCACCACCGCGTGCTGAAAGAGCCGCACGCGCCGCCTGTCCACCACGCGCCGAGATCAAATCAATCACCGCTTCGGCCTGCGTCAAATCAAGCTTTCCGTTTAAAAAAGCCCGTTTTGTAAATTCACCCGCCAGAGCAGGGCGTGCGCCATTTTCACAACAAGCGTTCAGAAGGCGATCCATCAAATAGACACCGCCATGTGCGGATAACTCGACGACATCCTCACCTGTATAACTGCGCGGCGCGCGAAAAACTGTAACGATCACCTCGTCGATCGGTCCTTCACGATCAGCAGCAATCCCATAGGCACAGGTATAGCCCTCAAGCGAGGAGACCCTCTTTCCGTTCGCCAAACGTACTATTCTGTCAGCTGTAGTAAGGGCCTTTGGCCCTGAAATCCTGACGACTCCAATTCCGCCTGTTCCAAGCGGCGTCGCAATCGCCGCAATTGTATCCATTTCGACCATAACAATCCCCCATCAGACCACTAAAAGCAGGAAGAAGCAGCAGCAACATAACAACGGTGTGCTTTTCTCCTGTACATCGACAAAAGGGAGGATGTTTCACGTGAAACATCCTCCCCCAACGATCATCAAACAATTAAAGATCAATCTTTCCGTACAAAGGCAGATCGTCGCCCTCATGACGCGCCTGCTGACGAACAGGCTTTTGTTCTGTCTTTGGCTTTGGCTGCGCAGACCGCTCCAATGTGCCTTCGCGTTCCAATTCAGCAGCATAAGCGCGATCAACCTCTGTCGAAGTCGGCTTGACCGTTTCCCCGCGCGGCGCGCGGTCAACGCGGCGCGGGCCGCGTTCCCGACGCGGCGGACGCGCACTGCGCTCCTCCGAATGCTCGCCGCTTCGCGGCGCTCGGTCATCACGGCGCGGGCCACGATTTGCACCCGTGCGGCCGCGTCCTCCCCGGCCGCCCCTTCCGCCTCCTTGTTGCGGACGCGGATTCATTGGCGATATCACAACGCGGCGATTTGGTTCCTCGCCTGTCGAGGACGAAGTAACACCATCAATCTTCGCAACAGTCGAATGAATAATCCTGCGCTCATATGGATTCATCGGCTCCAGGGTGGAGGAACGGCCATAACGCAGCACACCGGCAGCAAGCTTTTGCGCAAGCTGCTCAAGCGTTCGCTCGCGTTTTTCACGATAATTACCCGAATCAATCGTCACACGGATATAATCGCCTTCCTCCCGGTTGGCGACAAGACTGGAAAGGTATTGCAGCGCGTCAAGCGTTTCACCACGGCGGCCAATGATCACGCCAAGACCTTCGCCGGACAAACGCAGCACAACGCCGTTTTCTGTTTTTGCAACGCTCAAATCAGCGTCAATTTCCATAGCTTTTAAAACGCCGCGCACATATTCAGCCGCAACGCGCGCCTTCCCTTCGACTTGCTCAACCGCAACAAACATAAGCGTTTGGGCAGCCTTTGCCAGCTCATCAGACGCTGTATTTTCACTTTTTTCCTGTTTTTTTACAGATTCAGACTGTACATGTAGCGGCTGCTCATGCTTTGGCTCAGGTTTCGATACAGGTTTTTGCGGCCTTCTTTCAGTCTGAGGCACCCTGTCCGCCTTCTGTTCCTTTCCGGACGGCGTTTGCTCCGCCCGTGGAACAGGCTGTTTTTCCTTCTTTATTTCCGGCGCAGGCTCTGGCTCGTTTATAAAAACACGCACCCGCGCAGGCGTATTGCGCAATCCAAGAAAACCACGCTTTGGCAACGTTATAATCTCAAAATCAACCGCATCACGCTGAACACCAAGCTCTTTACAAGCCAGTTCGATCGCATCTTCTACATTGCGTGCTTCTTTTATTACCTCACGCATCCTTGACACCTCCGATAATATAGGGACGCTTGTACCACATCCGGCGCTTTGCGCCCCGTGCTCCGGGCGGTATACAGAATTTTTCTTCTGCAACGATGTTGTGGAGGATTCACCCGGTTTTCCGCTTCAATAAACTTATGATTTCAGATCGTCGTCCGTGACCTCAGCATATGTCTCGCCGTATTTTTCCGCATCGCGTTTCCGGGCGGCAGCCAGCTTCAGGCGATTAATTTCCTTTTGGGAAAGCGCCTGTTCAATATCCGTCTCACCACGTTCGCGGGCGCGTTTCTTCGCTTCTATTTTCGCCTGCCGTTCAGCCTCCCTGCGCTCCTCAGATTCCTTGCGCGCTTTTTCGGCAAGCTCCTTGGGATTCATGAATTTATTAAGCAGATACGTCTGAAGAGCCATCAGAACATTTGAAATAATCCAGTACACGCCAAGGCCAGCCGGCACTACAAAGGAAATCCATGCAGACATCAGCGGCATCATAATCATCATACTCTTGGACATACCGGCCGCTGCCGCCGCATTCCCGCTCATATCAGCCGTCTGCCGCATCGATACAAAAGACACAAGCAGAGATGTCAAAAACGAAAAAATCGGAATCAGGATCAACAAATTAAAAGCGAAAGTCGGCTGCTGCGTCAAATCGATAGGGCCAATCGACAGATCCAGCGTCTGTACCTTCGATACAAAATCCCCCAGCCCAGCAAAGGCGTCAGGATTTGTATTCACCGCATCAATAATGCGGATTTGACGTGAATAATCCTTTGCCAGATTCGCGTTATTCAATACCGTCGCCGCAATCTCGGTCGCCTGATCAACCACCGGGCCGCTGATACGCAGCAAATGTGTAATCGGGCGTTGAATCACGTCGTAAAGACCAAAGAGGATAGGCATCTGAATGAGCATGGGCAGACAACCCGAAGCCGGATTGTAATGCTCCTCCTCATAGAGCTTCATCATTTCCTCATTCATCTTTTCGCGGTTGTTCGCGTATTTTTTCTGTATTTCTTCCATACGCGGCCGGAAAATCTGCATTTTAACCATCGATTTCTGCTGTTTAATCGACAGCGGCACCAGGCAGACGCGCACAATCAATGTAAAGAGTACAAGCGCAACGCCATAAATCGGAAGGACCTTGAAACACGCCCACATAATCCATCCGAGCGGATAGCCAAATATTGTATAAATTAAGGACATCTGCTTTATTTCTCCTTCTTGGTAGTTCGCCGCGGCAGCGACTCGGGCACATGATCAATCCCGCCCGGATGGAACGGATGGCATTTCAAAACCCGTTTGACCGCAAGCCAGCCGCCCCGCAGCGCGCCAAAGCGGGAAATTGCCGTCAGCGCGTATTCAGAACACGTTGGATAAAACCGGCAAGTGGGATGCGGCTTGAGCGGTGAAAGATACCTTCTGTAAAAACGGATAACCGCAAGCAGGAAGGCTTTCATTTTAAGAGTCCCAACTTTTCGCAGGCGCGCCGCAGAGCCTCAAATACCTGCTGCATGGAAACGAATGCTGTCCTAACACGTGCAACCAAGACAAAATCATATCCGGCCATAAGCTCCGGCTCAATCAAATAAAATGCCTCGCGCATCACACGGCGCGCACGGTTGCGTTTAACAGCCTTACCCACTTTTTTAGTCGCGGTCAACCCCAAACGGTTCTCCCCGCGCCGGTTTTTAAGAGCATAAACAACAAGCACAGGTGTAGCAAAGGAACGGCCCCGATAATAGGCCCGTTTAAATTCCTTATTCAATGTCAGCGTTTGGGTTCTCGCCATGTTATCCGTCCTTTAGATCAAACAGCGCGCAGCTTCGCGGCGTACCGTCCGGCGCGGACAATGATAAAAATAAAGGCCACAACGCAAGCTGTGGCCATATCCGCGGCATTGGTCGTCAGCCGCCTGTCTGTTTATACGCTTAGTGGGTCAGGCGCGCCCTACCCTTTGCCCGTCTGCGGGCCAAAACCTTGCGTCCGTTGCGAGTCGCCATACGTTTGCGGAAACCGTGCTCCTTCTTTCTCTGGAGCTTTTTCGGCTGATACGTTCTTACCATTGTTAAACCTCCCCTCGTCAAGGATGCGCAAAAGAGCCACTTTTGCACTGCGTTTTTACCGGCGCCCCGCGGCTCCTTCTTTTTTACCTTGCAGATAAGCATTATACCGCATGGCGCGGGCATTTGTCAATACCCCTGCCTTTTTTAGCCACGACTTAAAGATGAAAGAATTAACAAAAATGGGAAAAAGGAAAGGCACGCTAAAAAAATAACATTCTGGCAACGCGCCGGAGGACATTCATATTTATAAGCCAACGGCCCAGTTGCTGTCGCAGTGTTCACACAGCCGGTATTTCTCGATATCCGGCCGGAGGGAAGCGAAATCCCGGATATGCCCAAGGACATTGTCGTTTTCCGAATCAAAGCAGCAGCCTACAATGGTACCATCCCACCGCATATTGACAACATGCCGCTGGATAAAATAGCACTGTTTCTGCCGGGCGGCAACAACGTCCTCCTGAAAATTCTGCCGGGTGTTCTCAACGTTTCCTGCCCAGGTATGAACCGGCGTATGAGCTAAAAACGCTTTGACCTCCTCGGGAAGCTGGGAAATTGCCTGCCGCACATCCCGGCTCTGCTCCACGTCATCGGAAAAGTCCAAAACCTTCCCGGCAAAAAACATCGAACCGGACGGCAGCCCTGAGGCCGCGCGCTTGTTGAAATGGAACAGGTTTTCATTCTGCTTTTTCAGATATGCATAGGCATCACAAAAGCTTTTCAGGGAATCCATTGTATGCAGGGTAAACACCAGATGGCGCAGACCCTGCCGGTACAGCTCCTCCAGCCTCTCCCCTGTCAGCAGGATGCCGTTTGTGCTGATAACCGGCTTAATACCGGCCTGTACACCCCATCCGATATATTTTTCCAAATTTTTATGAAGCAGCGGCTCTCCCTGGCGGTGGTAATTCAATGTTTGCCCGGCCTGCGTCCAGGAAAGCGCAGCAAGTACGGTGCCGTCATCAATAAAACCACGCGGATAACGGCTGGTGGGGGTGCAACAGTTCTGACAGGAAAGATTACAGCAATTGGTCATCTCCATCTCTTCCAGCTGGTAAAAGGGGAGATATTCCGGGTTCCGACCTTTTATGTACCGAAGCTTATCACTTGTAAAGGTTTTTATTTTCCCGGTTTCCATATCTTTGACAAACGTAGTTACATAGTAAATACCGTTTTCAGTCAACTTCCAGCCGGCTTCTCTGCTTTCTGAATACCATTTCTTTTCGGCAACCGCATCGTCTTTATGCAGATAGTAAGCATATTGTACGTTGGAAAAAGAGGGA
Organism: Anaerotruncus colihominis; assembly: GCF_010206195.1. GTDB lineage: Bacteria > Bacillota > Clostridia > Oscillospirales > Ruminococcaceae > Anaerotruncus > Anaerotruncus colihominis_A. The sequence continues at coordinate 18,602 of NZ_VIQT01000022.1, forward strand.
TCCGGATACGGGGGGGGGGGTGACTTCTATCTGAACATGGAGCAGGGAATTGGTGATTTCAATTGCTGTATTCATTTGATCTTTTCCCATCCTTTTTATAGAGGCTGTTTGAAAAATCCAAACACCCATCTTTTTTTAAAGAAGCCCTGATCTCAATCTTAGGCTTAATTATAACATGGATGCAAGCGCAATTCAATATTCGTGGAATTCATTGCCGGAGATTACAGATCAAAGCACAAAATACACAAAGCCTTCAAAGCCAAAGAGCAATTTCGCCAATCCATGCGTTTACTGTCTACCGCCGCGGCCCAGCCGCCCTCTCAAGAAGCATATACTATATAATAATGTCTATGCGGCCATCTGTTGAATGCTTGAAAGGATACTGAATTTGTGTTATGATAAAAAAGATACCGGTTCTGTTGAAGGACTGTGTAAAAAGGCCCGGTTTAACAAACGCCCGCCGCGTTCTCAACCGGTTATCCACGCAGATTATTGGGAGGAGAACCCCTGTTATGGATTCATTCGCAGAATTATTCGCCCTCGTCCTTGACCTTTGCAAAAATCAGATCTCCGACGTTGCCTTTAACCTGTGGCTCAAGGATATCATTCCGCTGCGCCTGGAAGGCTCGGCCGCCTATTTACAGGTTAATTCCGAATTTAAAATGAACATTATCCGTGAAAAATACACCTCGATCCTTAAATCAGCATTTGAAACGACGTTGGGTTTTCCCGTCGATGTCATCGTTACCTGTGAAATACCGCAGCCCGTCAAAAAACCGGCCGAGCCGCCGCCTACCGTCGCAGCGGCCGTCAACGGCGAATATGACTATACGTTTGATACGTTTATCGTTGGTTCCTCCAATAAATTTGCACATGCCGCTTCCCTTGCCGTCGCGGCCAACCCCGCAAACGCCTATAACCCGCTGTTTATTTATGGCGGTTCAGGTCTTGGCAAAACACATCTGTTGTACGCCATCTGCGCGGAAATCCGTAAAAACCGCCCAAATTATAACATTATCTATGTAAAGGGCGACGAATTTGCCAATGATATTATCACAGCCATCCGCGACCAGCGCACGGCTGAATTCCGCGAACGATACCGCAAGGCCGACGTGCTGCTCGTCGACGATATCCAGTTTATCGGCGGCAAAGAAAGCACACAGGAGGAATTTTTCCATACCTTTAATACACTATACGAATCAAACAAGCAGATCGTCTTGGCGTCCGACCGGCCGCCCAAAGAGATCAAAACACTGGAAGAGCGCCTTCGCACGCGCTTTGAATGGGGCCTTTTGGCGGATATCCAGATACCGGACTTTGAAACGCGCATCGCAATCATCCGGCGCAAAGCGCAGCTTCTCGATATTCAGATGCCGGATGATGTTGCTGAATACATTGCCAACCGCCTCAAAACAAATATCCGCCAGCTTGAAGGGACTGTCAAAAAGCTCAAGGCCTACAAGCTGCTTCAGGGTACCAATCCCTCCATTATGATCGCACAAAACGCAATCCGCGACATCCTCAACGATAACCAGCCGGCGCCGGTCACAGTCGAGCGTATTATTTCCGAGGTGGGGCGCACCTACGGCATCTCGCCGCAGGACATCCGCTCAAACAAACGCAGCGCACAGATTTCAGCCGCACGTCAGATTTCCATTTATATCGTCCGCGAGATCACTCAAATGTCGATGTCGACCATCGGTGAGGAATTCGGCGGCCGCGATCACAGCACAATCGTTTACGCAATCCAGCAGGTTGAAAAAAATATGAACAACGATTTACGGTATAAAGAAACGATTGAGGATATTATCAAAAATATCCGCGACAGCTAGTTTTTCACATTTTACTTTTCCACCTTTTCCCCCATGTGGAAAAGTAACGCCAAAGTCTTCCACGTTTTCCACTAAGTTTTCCACATTTTTTCTCATTTAACATCCAGTTTTCCACAGTGTCGTTAATATCAATACGTTTTTTAAAGATTTTAACAATCCCGCAACAACTCCCTCCAATGAAAAAAAACTTCTAAATTGGCTCTATAAGCCAATCTGTAAGCTTTTATACATCTCAACATCCCCTACTACTACTACGATCCTTATATACTTACTTTCTTACTATAAGGACACAAAACAAGGGTGTGGAAATAAAAGCAGTACGTAAACTGTGAAAAGAACAATCTTATAACGGGCTTTTATCCAAAACCCTGCCCCACTATTCGCGGCGCAGCCAACTAAAGTTTTTCGCTGAGGCCTTTTTTCAAAAAGGCCGGAAAGGAGATATTTATGCAGGTAATATGTGATAAGCAGCTACTGGTCGATGCGGTTGCAAACGTATCGCGCGCTGTTTCCTCCAAAAATACGCTGGCAGCGCTGGAGGGCGTGCTGCTTCGCGCTAAAAACAATACGCTTTCTCTGACAGGTTATGACCTTGAGCTGGCCATTTCAACAGAAATAGAGGCGGATGTACGCGAAGCAGGCGAAATCGTCCTGTCTGCACGGATATTTCTTGACATGATCCGCCGTATGCCGAGTGAGAAAATCAGCATTTCCAGCGATGCGAAAATGCTGACGCTTGTAAAAGGCTCCATGACTGAGTATACCATCCTTGGCCTGCCTGCCTCGGAGTATCCGGAGCTGCCCGGAGTATCTGAAACGACAGAGTTTTCCATTGCGCAGGCGGTTTTAAAGAATATGATCAGCCAGACACTTTTTGCGATCGCCGTCAGCGACAGCAAGCCGGTGCATACAGGTTCCCTCTTTGATATTAAGGGCGGCGAGCTGTGCCTTGTATCTGTTGACGGTTATCGTCTGGCGCTGCGCCGCGAAAAGGTCGCGTTCGACGAAACGCTTTCCTTTATCGTGCCGGGAAAATCACTCTCCGAGGTGTCAAAGCTGCTGCGCGACGAGGAAGGCGACGTCGAACTTGGCGTTGCGCGGCGTCATATCATCTTTCGTACAGGCAGTTATCGCATTGTATCACGCCTGCTCGAGGGGGAATTTCTCGATTACCGCGCAGCGATTCCGGATGGCGGCGCAACAAATGTAAAAATCGGTACGCGCGATTTAATCAGTGCGATCGATCGTGCGTCGCTTCTCATCTCAGATAACATCAAAAGCCCACTGCGTATGAAGTTTGAAGAAGGGTTGATTAAAATTTCGTGTTCCACAGCCATCGGTAAGGCGTATGATGAAATTCGTTGTGAACAGAGCGGCGACGATGTAGAAATCGGCTTTAACAGCCGGTATATGCTCGACGCGCTCAAGGCGAGTGAAGGCGATGAAATCCGCGTGCTGATCAACGGCCCCCTTTCCCCGATCAAGCTGATGCCGGTCGAAGGCGATTCGTTCGTGTTCCTCGTACTGCCGGTGCGCTTGAAATCGGAATAAGTGGTGAAAGGATGTCCTATGCAGGTAACAATCACAACGCCGTTTATCAAGCTGGACGCACTTTTAAAATTTGCGGGAGCGGTGCAGACCGGCGGCCAGGCGAAGGAATGGATTGCGTCCGGTAAGGTGCGGGTAAACGGCGAACCGTGCGCAATGCGCGGCAAAAAGATCAGGCCCGGCGATCATGTAACCGCCGGGGAGCTTGAAATTGAGGTTCGCGTGTGAGAATTGACCGAATCCGCATCACGGATTTTCGCAACATCGCCTCGCTGGAGCTTGCGCTCTGCCCCGACGCCAATGTGATTTATGGCGACAACGGCCAGGGAAAGACAAACTTTATTGAAGCGATATGGATGTGCACAGGAGCTAAAAGCTTTCGCGGCGCAAAAGATGCGCAGCTTGTGCGCTTTGGCGCGCCGCAGGCGGCGATTGAAGCCGGTTTTCATGCAGCCGGACGTGAACAGCAGGCGTTTTTGACGATCGAAAAACGCCGCGCCGCCGCGCTTAATGAAGTCCCATTAAAAAGTGCGTCCGAGCTGGCGGGCCAATTCTGCGCCGTTGTGTTTTCACCGGCACATTTGACGCTTGTAAAGAGCGGGCCGCAGGAAAAACGGCGTTTTATTGATACGTCGATTTGTCAGATCAAGCCCAAGTATATCCATGTGCTCAATCAATATACAAGGGTACTTGACCAGCGCAACAGGCTGCTGAAGGATATTGCGTTTGAAACAAGCCTGTTCGATACGCTTGATATATGGGACGCGCGATTGGCGGCGTACGCCGCTGTTGTGATTAAAACGCGCGCGTCGTTTCTGGAGCGGCTCGCGCCGTGCGCCTGGGAAATTTACAGTGGAATCGCCGGCGGCCGCGAGCAGTTTGGCGCGCGGTATGCGCCGTCTTTGGCAGTCGATACGGCTGCTTCGATGGGCGAAATTGAACAGCGTGCGCTTGAGGATCTGCGTGCACACCGCGGCGAAGATATCCGGATGCGCATGACAGGCGCGGGACCGCACCGCGACGATATTGATCTGACGCTTGACGGGCAGAGCGCGCGCGCGTTTGGTTCGCAGGGACAGCAGCGAAGTTGTGTGCTTGCGCTCAAGCTCGCCGAATGTGAGCTGATTCGGGAAACGCTCGGCGAATATCCGGTCGTTCTGCTTGACGACGTGATGAGCGAGCTTGACGCGGCGCGCCGTGATTATCTGCTGAACCATCTGAAGGGGCGGCAGATTATTATGACAAGTTGTGACGGCGGCGAATTTAAGGCGCTCTCCAACGGCGTGTCCGTGCGAATAGAAGGCGGCCGCGCCGCCGCGAGCAGCAGCCATGGAACGGACAGCGTGAAAGAACAGGAGGAATAGCATGTATTTGCATCTTGGGCAGGATACCGTTGTCCGGACCGGCGATGTGATCGGAATCTTTGATTTGGAAAATACATCTGTATCAAAAATCACGAAGCAGTTTCTTGCAAAATCAGAACAAAGCGGCCGCGTTGTAAATGTGTCCTATGAGCTGCCAAAATCGTTTGTGATCTGTGTTGAAGGACAAAAAGCAACCGTCTACATCACACAGATTTCTTCTACGACGCTGAAAAAACGCGCCGGGTTTATAGATGGCATCTCCAATGTATGAAAAACAGCATCCTGAAAGGAGTGGATACAGTGGGGGATCAAAACGAGCTGAATCCCGGTATTGTGCCGGATGAGCAGGAGTACGACGGTTCACAAATACAGGTTCTGGAGGGCCTGGAGGCGGTGCGCAAGCGCCCTGGCATGTATATTGGATCGACCGGACCGCGCGGCCTGCATCATCTGGTGTATGAAATCGTCGATAACTCGATTGACGAAGCATTGGCTGGACACTGCACAAAGATTGAAGTCGATTTGCTGCCTGGGAATATCGTAAAGGTAAACGACAATGGGCGCGGAATCCCGGTTGGTATCCAGCCAAAGCTTGGCATCCCGGCTGTTACGGTCGTCTTTACGGTGCTGCACGCAGGCGGTAAATTCGGCGGCAGCGGCTACAAGGTGTCGGGCGGACTGCACGGAGTGGGCGCGTCGGTTGTAAATGCGTTGTCTGAATGGCTTGAGGTCGAGGTCTGCGACGGGAGCGCGCGGTATTATCAAAGGTTTGAACGCGGAGTAGCGGTGGAACCGCTTAAAAATACCGGACCGACAGAGGAAAAGGGAACCAGCGTTGCCTTTAAAGCTGACGCGGCAATTTTTGAAGAAACGACGGAATACGATTATGATACGCTTTTGCGGCGCTTGCGCGAGCAGGCGTTCTTAAACGCGGGCGTTTATATTGTTCTGCGCGATCAGCGTGGGACAGAGCCGGTTGAGGAGCATCTCCATTACGAGGGAGGCATTCGAAGCTTTGTTGAACACATCCATAAATCAAAGGGTGTGGAGCCGATTCATGACGAAATCATTTATTTGGCGGCGCGCGACGGCGATAATACAGCCGAGGTTGCCATGCAGTATAACGACAGTTATACGGATTTAATCCTGTCATTTGCCAACAATATCCACACGACGGATGGCGGTACGCATGAGTCCGGCTTTAAAACGGCTTTGACACGCGCAATGAACGATTATGCGCATAAATATAAGCTGCTTAAGGACGATGAAAAGTTTTCGGGCGAGGATGTGCTTGAAGGGCTGACAGCGATTGTCTCCGTCAAGCTGACAGACGCGCAGTTCGAGGGACAGACAAAAGCGCGGTTGGGCAACACGCAGATGCGTGCAATGGTCAGTTCTCTTGTCTATGATAAGCTGACGACGTATTATGAAGAGAATCCGGCGGTCGCCAAGGCGATCATCGAAAAATCGATCAATGCGTCCCGTGCGCGTGAAGCGGCGCGCCGGGCGCGCGATGTCGCGCGCCGCAAATCGGCGCTTGAAACGGCTTCCCTGCCCGGCAAGCTTGCCGACTGTTCGCAGCGCGGCCGGGACGGGACAGAAATTTATATCGTCGAGGGCGATTCGGCGGGCGGTTCCGCGAAGATGGGACGCGACCGGCGATTCCAAGCGATTTTGCCGCTGTGGGGCAAGATGCTCAACGTGGAAAAGGCGCGCCTGGACAAGGTGTACGGAAACGACAAGCTCATGCCTGTTATTACAGCGCTCGGCACCGGTATCGGAGACGAATTTGACATCGAAAAGCTGCGTTACGGCAAGGTCATTATTATGGCCGACGCCGATGTTGACGGCAGCCATATCCGCACGCTTTTGCTCACTTTCTTTTTCCGCTTTATGCGGCCGCTGATCGAACACGGCCATGTCTGTATCGCGCAGCCGCCGCTGTTCAAGGTCAGCCGGGGCAAACAGGTGCGGTATGCCTTTTCTGCTGAGGAGCGCGATCAGTATATCCGCGAGCTTTGCCCGGATGGAAACGGGAAAGCGGATGTACAGCGGTATAAAGGTCTTGGCGAGATGGACCCCGAACAGCTCTGGGAAACGACAATGGACCCGCGTAACCGTACAATGCTGCGGGTGGAGATGGCCGATGCGATCCGCGCCGATGAAATCTTTACGGTGCTGATGGGCGACAAGGTCGCCCCGCGCAAGGACTTTATCGAGCAAAACGCCAAGTACGTTCAAAACCTTGATATCTGATGGAGACGTCCGGGCCTTTTGGCCCGGGGCAGGAAAGGAGACGACCTATGCAGGAGCAGGAAAACAGCAGGCAGGACGTGGCCGAAGCGCCGGCCAAAGATGTGCAGGAACAAACCAACATATTGTCTGAGCAGGATCAAACGGCGCAAATTGCACAGGAGGAAACTGCGCAGACGCCGGTTGGAGAGAAGGAACCGGACACTTTGGCAAAGCAGACGGATGAAACAGCAGATGGTGAGACGGCGTCCACACATGAAAAGCTGTTTACGCTCAAATTTCATCTGCCGCTTGACGATTATATCGAATTTTACCGGGTTATGACGGCCGACAGCATTGTGAAAAATAAAAAGCGCATGACAATTATGGGCGCGATTGTGGTGTTGATCGGCCTCTTTTTGCTTGGGACAACAATTGCGGGTATCAATCCCATGACGCCGGTTTCAATGATCTTGCTTTTGATGGTCTTTTTTCTCGGTTTCCGCAGCCTTTTTTATTACAAATTGTTTTATGATAAGGCGCTTATACGTGCAGTAACGAAAGAATATAAGAAACTGAATTATCTGCACGCTGAAATGGTGGTTGATTTCTATCCAAACAAGTGTGTCGAGCATGTCAACGAACAGCGCGTTGAAACATATTGGCATACGATTCATTCCATCCGCGTAAGCGCCGGGCTTTATATGATTATGCTCGCAGAGCGGCGCTGCCTGTTGATCCCGAAAAGCCAGGCCGGAGAGCATAGAGATGATATGGAGGCGCTGATCAACAGCATTTGTGAAAACTTTGAAAAAACGAGGTACGACGTATGAATGGGGGGCCGGCAGAAGGACTGACAGGGCGGCAGTTGGATAAGGCGGACGCGCAGCCGGCAGAAAACAGGACGCTGCATATTGTTTTTCAGACGCGCTACGACGACGTTATGAAGGCTTTGGAAGTTTATGATAAGAAAAATAAGATTGATATGCACCGCAATATGGAAATTTTGGGCGTGTTCGTGGTGCTCTGGATGTTTGTACCTTATGCGTTCGAGGACCCGAGGCATATTGTCAGTTGGATTATGATCGCGGCGGCCCTGGCGCTGCTTGGTTTTATCCTGTTTTATCCAAAGCATGTCAATCAGAAAGCGGCTGCCGCGCGTGAAGCCGGCTCGCCGGAATATGTGCTTGACATAAACGAGGACGGAATCGATGTGGCGGAGGGCGGCGCGCACTACTATATCGCCTTTTCAGGAGCCGTCAACGTATATGACTATGAAAACGTCTATGCCGTTGCATTTGAAAAGGGACGTGTCTTCGGCATTCCTAAAAATCAGCTTGACGGCGATACACAGGACTGTCTGTGCGCGCTGCTCCGGCAGGCGCTCGGCGACCGGTTCGAAAAGGTATACAGCGTGGCCGAACGGCGCGCCATGGCAAAGGCGGGACGGCTCTGAACGGCAAAAGTCCCCCAATGATAGGAGATGATACGGATGAAACAGGACCACGACGCCAAGGACGAAGCGTTTGATCCCGTCCTGATAGAACAGCGCATCCACAATGTGGATATCGAGCATGAAATGAAGCGGTCGTTTCTTGATTACTCAATGTCTGTCATCGTCAGCCGTGCGCTGCCGGATGTGCGCGACGGGTTAAAACCCGTACATCGGCGTATTCTGTATACGCTGCATGAAAACGGCTTGACGCCTGATAAACCGTACCGCAAATGCGCCGATACGGTTGGATCTGTGCTCGGCCGTTACCATCCGCATGGCGACGCGTCTGTTTATGATGCGATGGTGCGCCTGGCACAGGACTTTTCCATGAGGTATCCGCTGGTAGATGGACATGGAAACTTTGGATCAGTCGACGGCGATCCGCCGGCCGCCTATCGATATACAGAAAGCCGCATGAGTAAAATGTCGCTTTCTATGCTGACCGATATTGAAAAGGAAACGGTCGATTTTACCGGAAACTATGACGACCGTCTTCAGGAGCCGACGGTGTTGCCGTCGCGCTTCCCGAACCTGTTGTGCAACGGCTCGACAGGCATCGCCGTCGGTATGGCGACAAACATCCCGCCGCACAATCTGGGCGAGGTGATTGACGCGGTTAATCTTCTCATCGATAACCCCGACGCAGGCCTTGATGAGATCATGCAGCATATCAAGGGTCCCGACTTCCCCACCGGCGGCGTGATCATGGGACGCGCCGGCATCCGCGCCGCGTATGCAACGGGCCGGGCGCGGCTGACGCTGCGCGCGCGCACGGAAATTGAGGAGATGGCGAACGGCCGCGAACGCATCGTTGTAACGGAAATCCCGTATATGGTCAATAAAGCGCGCCTGATTGAATCGATCGCCGACCTGGTTAAGGATAAACGCATCGACCAGATTTCCGATCTGCGCGACGAATCCGACCGCGACGGTATGCGCATTGTGATCGAATTAAAGCGCGACGCAAACGCGCAGGTGGTGTTGAACCGTCTGTACAGCTACAGCCAGCTTCAGGATACAGTTGGGGTCATCATGCTCGCGCTTGTAGGCGGCGTGCCGAAGGTGATGCCGCTCAAGGATGTGCTGACACATTACATCGATTTTCAGGGTGAAATCGTCACGCGGCGCACCAGGTACGACCTTCGCCGCGCTAAAGAGCGCGAGCATATCCTGGAGGGGCTTAAGCTCGTCTGCGACAACACGGACGAAGTGATCTCGATTATCCGCCATTCAAAGGACCGCCCCGATTCAAAGGTCAATTTGATCGCGCGTTTTGGCATCACCGATATCCAGGCGACCGCGATTGTGGCCATGCAGCTTGGACAGCTTTCAGGTCTGGAACGGATCAGGATTGAGGAGGAGCTTGCTAAAATCCTGGAGCGCGTAAAGGAATATGAAGCTATCCTTGGCGACTATACGCGCGTGATGTCGATCGTCAAGGAGGAATTGAGCGTGCTGCGCGCCAAATACGCAGACGAGCGCCGTACAGAGATTGTCGCTGTCAGCGGGGAGGTCGATATTGAGGATCTGATTCCGGTTGAAGACTGCGTTATCACGCTGACACACTTCGGATATCTCAAGCGTCAGCCAGTCGACGCATACAGGACACAGCGGCGCGGCGGCCGCGGCGTCAGCGGTATGACGCGGCGCGAGGAGGATTTTGTTGAGGAACTGTTCATCTGTTCCACACATGACTATATCATGTTCTTTACAAGCAAAGGACGATGCTTCCGCCTTAAGGGCTATGAAATCAGTGAAGGGTCGCGTACATCGCGCGGGACAAATATCGTGAATCTTCTCTCAATGGACAGCGATGAAAAGGTTACGGCCCTCATCAAGGTAACGCCTGACGAATATGAGCGTGAAGACCGCTGTCTTGTTATGGTGACGCGCAAGGGTATCATTAAGCGCACGCCGCTGGGCGCGTATAAAAATGTGCGCCGTATGGGACTGATCGCGATTGGCCTTGACGACGGCGACGAGCTGGCGTGGGTGCGCCAGACGGACGGTACAAGCGAACTGATTATCGCAACGAAAAATGGTATGGCGATCCGCTTCGACGAGCAGGACGCGCGGCCGCTGTCGCGGACTGCGCGCGGCGTCAAGGCGATCACACTTGAGGACGGCGACGAGGTCGTCGGCATGGCGCGTGTCAGAAAGGAAAGCGGCGCAACGCTGCTGACCGTCTCTGAAAGTGGTCTGGGCCGGCGCACGGAGGTGTCGCAATACCGCCTGCAAAGCCGCGGCGGCAAGGGTATCCGCAACTATTATGTCGATAAGAACGGGCCGGTTGCAGGCGTGCGTATGGTTGACGAGGACGACGACGTGATCATCATCACTGACGACGGGGTCATCATCCGGATTCCTGTACGTGAAATCACCGTGCAGTCGCGCTACGGCGGCGGCGTGCGCGCAATGCGCGTATCCGAGGAAAGCCGGGTTGTGACTTTGGCGCGCGCGCCCAAAGAGGAGCCTTCCGAGGACGAGGGGCAGGAGGAAACGCAAAACAGCGGGGGCGAGGAAGCCGCCGGCGAAACCGCTGAAACGACGGAGAAAACGACAGAAGATTGATAAAGAAAAAAACGGCCCCTTTTAGGGGCCGTTTTATGTTGCAGCAGATGAGGTATGCTCCCGCTGCTTATAGTGCGCACAGGCTTTGGCGCTTGCTTCACGAATTTTCAGCCGCGGATGAACGCAATGACCGAATTTGATTTCACGGTAGCTCCAACCTAACTTGACATAATGCTGTCTGAAATATGCACAGCTTTTACAGATATGGTCCTCCTGATCCATATACTCACCCCATTTTTGATCGCTTTCGCAATGACGGTATCCATTTTCTGTTCAGCGGTAAAATGAACAGATGGAATACATTTGATGGCCTGATTATCAAAAAAAGAGAAGGTAACCCCCGTTACCAGAAAACCCGGCGGGCCGTGCCCTTCAAGGGAGAGGAAAAAAGGATAGGCGAGGCAATGGACGTCATTTATTTGTCCTGCGCTCGTTTTACCTTCCCAAAATATTTCGTACTGTAAACAATGTATTTGTCCTGATAACTGGTATCATGCTGGTCTGCGCGCAAGCGCTTGTAAGCATGGCGGTCGATTTCAACAAGCGAGCTGTCATAGGTCAGGACGGATTCGCCCACATTTGAACAAAGGTCGGAGATACGTTCGATGTTGGAGAGCGCCTCAACATACGGAAAAGCAGCGTCCACAGTGCATTTGCCGCGCCGCAGACGGTCGATATGCTTGTCCTTGAGCACTTGTTCAAGCTCGTCGACAACCTCCTCGAGCGGCGCGATATTAGCGGCGGCCGTGCGGTTGATATTCTGGAAGGCGTCGATTGCAAGATCAAGGATTTCATGGACTGCTTCGCTGATCGTGTGCATTTCCTCTGTCGCCTTCTTGGAGAAAGTCGTCTTTGTATCAACCATACGATCGGCGCATTCAGCAATATTCTGCGCATGGTCCGCGATACGCTCAAATTCGCCGCATGTGTGCAGCAGCTCGGAGATACTGCGGTTTTCGCTTTCAGACAATTCGCGCTCTCCAAGCTTGAGAAGATACGTTTCCACACGGTCCTCCAGCTTATCTACAACGTCTTCGTTTTCCTGAATCCGATCGGCTATTTTTTGATCGTAGTGATCGAGCAGCGTGACAGAGTCAAGGAAATTGCCGCGTGCGAGCAGCGCCATCTGTACGACGGCGCCGCGCACATGCTCAAGCGCGAGGCCGGGAGAAACAAGAAGACGTTCGTCGAGCGAGGCAACAGTGATTTCCTGCTCGCCCTGACCCGGCTTATCTTTCACAATGGTACAGGCTATCCGTTCAAGAACTCCAACAAGGGGTATAAAGAGGATGGTAACGGTGAGATTGAAAATCGTATGGAAATTAGCGATTATACCCTTATCGACCGGCAGATCCCAGAACGCAAAATGAAGGATAGACTGGAAGGCATATCCGCCGATAAAAAACAGAGCCGTACCCAGGACATTGAAGGTCACATGTACGCAGGCGGAACGCTTTGCGTTTTTGGTAGCGCCAATCGAGGCGAGAATCGGGGTGATCGTTGTACCGATATTTTGGCCCATAATGATGGGAAAGGCCATGCCGAAGGTGATCTGCCCTGTTGAGGAGAGCGCCTGCAAAATACCGATGGAAGCCGAGGAGGATTGGAGAAGCGCCGTGACGCCTGCGCCGACGAGCACGCCGAGCAGAGGAATGTTGCCCATTGCTGCAAATGCCGCGGAAAACTGCGGCAGCTCCGCGAGCGGCTTAACGGACGACTCCATCGTAAACATACCAGTAAAGAGGATGCCAAAGCCAATAAAAATGGATCCAATATCGCGCACCTTATTGCGTTTGGCCGTCATGATCAGAAGGATACCAACGATACAGGCCAGCGGCGCAAGCGTTGTCGGTTTGAGAAAACGGAAAAAAAGGTTGGAGGAATCAAGATCAGACAGACGCAGGATATGAGCTGTCACAGTGGTACCGATATTGGCGCCCATGATTACGCCGATGGCGTTGCGAAGTTTGAGAACCCGTGCGTTAACAAGGCCTACAACAATAACAGTTGTCGCGGATGAGGACTGAATGGCGGCGGTGACGAACGCGCCGAGCAGTACGCCCTTGATCACTGTATCTGTCAGCTTCTCAAGCGTTCGTTCCAAACGGCCGCCAGAGGTCTTTTCAAGACCGCTGCCGAGCAGGGACATACCATAAAGGAACATCGCCAGGCCGCCTAACATACTGATGATCATAAAAATATCCAAACTGTTCACCACTTCATTTTTCTTGAATTTTATACACTTTTTACACTATACAATTCCATTATATCGGAAACAGGAATATTTGTATAGCCCTTTTTTTCCCAGTTTAAGCAGCTTTTCTGGTGATACCTCGTATTTGTACAGATGTCCAAAGCGGATGTAATCTTTTTTTGATCTATTGTCTTTTTTGTCCAACAGCGATATAATATAAAAATAGATCGCCAGATTAGGGCTTGTTTGAAAAAAGAGGGATTGCCGGATTGTTCGCAAACAGCAGGAGAACGCAAGGGAGAAAACGCAGGAATCCTTTTGGATTCTAAAGCTTTTTAACGCGGTGTCCGCCGCTGTTTGCAGAAAAAGACGGGTATTTTGATTTTTCAAACAGTCCCTAACTCCGGCAAAGGTCTGATCAGTTAAATATGCTTGCCCAAAGAAGGGCGAAGATGGCAAAATAGTTGCGCTGCGACTTATAAAATCCTTTGTGTGCGGCGGCAGCTATGGAAAGACTTTTACTTGATCAAAGAAGCGTCGCGATCAAAAGCGTCTCGACCAGGCGCGCATAAATAGGTTCAAATTCTTGAGTGGGAAGCGGGTTTTTGCCGCGTCCGATTTCAAATGTGAAGCCGGGACGCCGCATACAATCAATAAACCAATCCTTAAACCCGCCATGGGAAGCGGTTCCCTCCGGCGACGCCAGCCGGTAGCCGCACGAGGAGGCGAGCACCTGCGCCATTAGCTGGCTTCTGGCGGGCGTATGTGGACCGTAGCGATAGTATATTTCTTCGCCTTGTGAATGGAACGCATAGGCTGTACGCGGCCTGAAAGCGACGCAAAAGTTGACAAGCGCGCGTGTTTCCGGTTCGCTGTGAGGCGCGTGGCCTCCATAGCGCGTCGGGCCGGGCGTGTCGATGCCGGCCGCCCGTTCAAGCTCCTTGAGCTCTTCAAAACCGGCGTCAAAATTGTGGTTGAGGTCTATCCCGCGGGCGTTGGCCTGCCAATGCAGCGTGTCGCCGCCGCTCGCCTTTTCCACAAACGCCCGCAGATGGCCCGCTGTATCGGCGCCGCCGAGCGAAATTTCCATACCGTCGGGGTTGAGGCATGGGACAATTGTAAACGGCCGGTTTTCAAGGGTATGGGTCAAATCAATATCAGCCAGCGGCTCACATGTTGATATGGCGCGTGCGGCATCCTCGGCGAAGCGCAGAAGCAGCATGGTTGTCAACCATTCCATCCCGTGTACGCCGCCGACGAGCAGCGCCCCGCCGCCGCCTTTTCCAAAGCCAAGCGCATAAAGTCCGCGGCCAAGTACGGATTTGCCGATCGGAAAGGCGTGTATAAACGGGTATTCGTCGCGCAATGCGCACACTGCCTGCCGGATATGCTCAAAGCGGGGCGGCTGTCTGTAAAATCCGTCAAACATATTGTTTCACCTCTGAACCCAGTGTATGTGCCAAAATGCTTGTATTATGGCAGTTCGACGCAAAAAAAGGGGATTTGAGGCGGACATGCAAATTCAGAGCCCAAAAACAAGGCGGGATGAGCAAGGGGGATTGCCAATTGGCACATTATGAAAAAACAATTGATTCCAAGGTGATTTATGAGGGAAAGATCCTGACGCTGCGCCGCGATACAGTGGAATTGGAAAATGGAAATCACGCGGCGCGCGAGGTGGTTGACCATCCGGGCGGCGTGGCGGTCCTGGCCATCGATGAGCATGAACATATTTTGTTTGTGTCTCAGTTTCGTTATCCGTTTGGCGGCGTCCTGCTCGAACTGCCGGCCGGCAAGCTGGAGCGCGGGGAGAATCCACAGGAATGCGGCGTCCGCGAACTATCGGAGGAATGCGGCTGCAAGGCGGACTGTTTTGTCCCACTTGCGAGGATGTATCCAACCTGTGCGTATGATACGGAGATTATACATATTTTTCTTGCAACCGGCCTTCACCAGGCGCGGCAGCACCTTGACGACGACGAGTTTTTAACCGTCCGGCGCATTCCTGTGGAAAAAGCGATACAGATGGTGCTTGACGGAGAGATCCCGGACGCAAAAACGCAGATTGGAATTCTCAAATATGATGCCCTGCGCCGGCGCGGCAATCAAAACTGAAAACAAGGCTTTAAAATTGGCCATGCCGGTTTTTAAACCGGCATGGCCAATTGATATCTGTAAAATAGTCCGGCCAATGCCTGAAAATCAATATTACAGCGCACTTAATAAAAGAGAGTATAAAAATTTGGAAATTTATACCGATTGTCCAAAGTAGTAATTTTTCATTTTCTGCACACACTAACACCGAAGTAACCATGTTATTTCAAGCTGTATTTCTTGGTTTCCCAGTTTAATTGTGAAAGGAAGAAATCCAATGAAAGCAATCAAAGCGATTTTCGCGGCGGCTTTGACGCTCGCGCTGGTCGTTTCCATGGCTGCATGTACGTCCCGCAATGAGGATAATCTGCAGTCGTCGAGCGTTGCGAATTCGTCGTCGGCCGCGTCTGTGGCCCCGTCGACGCCGTCTGCCCCGTCCACACCGCATTCCGCGGCTTCGCATGGCCTTGCCTCCGATCTGGGAGATGTGGCGAGCGACATCCGTTCCGGCGTGGCCAGCATGGTAACGCCGACCATGAGCACCGATTTTGACAAAATCGGTGCTCTGGGCGGCAGCCAGATCAAGTGGGGGCCAGGCGTGCAGGTCGATGAAGCCAATCGGACGATCGCTCCAATCGGCTTGCAAGAGCAGTATGGAGAATACAGCGCCTGGTTTATTGCGCCGGACGACTGTGGTAAATTTTACTTAACGTTTGATGAAGGCTATGAAAACGGCTACACCGCTGAAATTCTTGACGTGCTCAAGGAAAAAAATTGCAGCGCAGTTTTTTTTGTGACGCTGCCCTATGTGCAGTCGTGTCCCGAGCTGGTGCAGCGCATGATCGATGAGGGACATGTTGTCGGCAACCATACAAGCCATCACTGGAATCCAACCTCCAAATCGATTGACGATGCGGCTGAGGATATCCGGGAACTTCACAACTATGTGCTGGAGAACTTTGGCTACGAGATGACGCTCTATCGCCCGCCCGAGGGCGCCTTCAGCGAACAGACGCTCGCGATGGCGCAGAGCCTTGGATATACAACGTGCCTGTGGAGCTTTGCATACAAGGATTACGATCCAAATGATCAGCGCGGCCATGACGCGGCGCTCGCCTATACAGAAAAGTTTATCCATGAAGGAGCGATTTATTTACTGCATGCAGTCAGCAGTGACAATGCTTCTATCCTTGGAGAATTGATCGACGCCGTGCGCGCAAAGGGGTTGGAAGTTTCAAAGTGGGACCTGCCCTATTGCCCGCCAAAATCGTAAGGCGCCCGGCGCATCAGCCATAAACGAAGATAAAGAAACGCTCCGTATCGGCCGGCAGACGGCGGTACAGGGCGTTTTGGCGTTAGAATGGACGGAGGGAAAAACAGAGCGGCGTTCTCCCAAAACGGTGAAAGCTTGCAGGAGATCGCGCCAGCCGCGCGGCGTCTGGCACGCCTCCTGCTGGCGGAAGACCCTGCGTCTGAACAGGCTCTTGCGGCCTGCGGGCCGCGCTATTATGAGGGCTGCGGCCCGGGGAAAGGGCGCTGCCCTCGAAAAAAGGCAAGACCCGCGAGGGGCCTTGCCTTTTTTCTCACCCGCCGCCTTTTGAAAAAGGCGGGCGAAAACTTTTGATTACGATGCGCTAATCTTTCTGTTCGCGGCGCAGCCGATTAAAGTTTTTCGCCGAGGCCTTTTTTCAAAAAGGCCGGAGCGCAGCCGACTAAGTTTTTCGCCGAAGCCTTTTTTCAAAAAGGCTGGAGCGCAGCCGACTAAAGTTTTTCGCCGAAGCCTTTTTTCAAAAAGGCTGGGGGTTATTCGGCGTCGCGGCCGCAGCACTTCTTGTACTTCTTGCCGCTTCCGCAGGGACAGGGATCGTTTCGCCCGACCTTTTTGACGGTGCGGGGACGGTTTTCAAGCGTGCCGTCGCTTTCGCCGCGGCTCTCCTGAGCGGGCTTGGCAACCTGCTCGCGCTTTGGCTCCTCGTTTGTGCGCAGGCGGATTGTGAACATCATCTTGACCGTGTCCTCACGGATCGATTCGATCATCGCGTCGAACATGTCAAAGCCCTCGATGCGGTATTCAATAACAGGGTCTTTCTGTGCGTAGCCGCGCAGATGCATGCCGCGCTTGAGCTCCTCCATGTCGTCGATGTGCTGCATCCACTTCATATCGACGTTGCGCAGCAGCACGACGCGCTCGATTTCACGTGTGATCGGCGAGGTGAACTGCGCCTCACGCGCCGCATAGATCTTTTCGGCGCGGTCGTTGAGCATATCCTTGATCTGCTGATCCGTCACCTCACCAAGCTGTTCGGTCGTATAGCGCAGGTCCTCCTGCGTTGTCAGCCAGCCGAGGAAGTAGTCGCGCAGGCCCTCAAGATTCCAGTTATCATGGACCTCTTTATCAACAAGATAACGGTCGACGGTGGAATCAATCGTCTCCTTGATCATGTTCTTGATAATGCCGCTGATATCCTCGCCGTCAAGCACCTTGTCGCGCTGCGAATAGATGATCTCGCGCTGACGGTTCATAACGTCGTCGAACTGGAGGACGTTTTTACGGATGCCGAAATTGCGCGCTTCGACTTTTGCCTGCGCCGATTCAATCGAATTGGTCAGGATCTTCGCTTCGATCGGCATATCATCGTCGGCGCCGATCATATTCATCATGTTCTGGATGCGTTCGCCGCCGAACAGACGCATCAGGTCGTCTTCCAGCGACATGAAAAAGCGCGTCTCGCCCGGGTCGCCCTGGCGGCCGGCGCGGCCGCGGAGCTGGTTGTCGATGCGGCGGGATTCGTGGCGCTCTGTACCGATGATAAACAGACCGCCCGCCGCGCGCACTTTCTCCGCTTCAGTGGAGATCTCCGCACGATACTTATCCATCAGTTCGCGGAACATCCGGCGCGCTTCGCATACCTGCTCGTCATCCGTGTCGGCAAAGCCCGTCGCCTCGCTGATCACCTCGTCGTCATAGCCGGCCTTGCGGAGTTGCGCCTTGGCCATATATTCCGCGTTTCCGCCGAGCATGATGTCGGTACCGCGTCCGGCCATGTTCGTTGCGATTGTGACCGCGCCGTACTGGCCTGCCTGCGCGACGATCTCAGCTTCCTTCTCATGGTATTTGGCGTTGAGCACCTCATGCTTGATGCCGCGGCGCTTGAGCATACCGGAAAGCAGCTCCGACTTTTCGATTGAAATCGTACCGACCAGAACAGGCTGTCCCTTTTCATGACATTCGACGATGTTTTCAATGACCGCGTTGAATTTCGCCTTTTCCGTTTTGTAAACGACGTCATGGTGGTCGATACGCTGTACAGGCTTGTTCGTCGGGATTTCGATGACGTCGAGCTTATAGATTTCCATAAACTCGTCGGCCTCGGTCATCGCCGTACCGGTCATACCGGCGAGCTTATCATACATGCGGAAGAAGTTCTGGAAGGTGACGGTCGCGAGCGTTTTGCTCTCGCGCTCGACCTTGACGCCCTCCTTGGCCTCGATGGCCTGGTGCAGGCCCTCGTTGTAGCGGCGGCCAAGCATCAGACGGCCGGTGTATTCGTCGACAATGATGACCTCGCCGTCCTTGACGACATAGTCTACGTCGCGCTGCATAATGCCATGGGCGCGGATGGCCTGGTTAATATGGTGCTGGATCTGCATATTATCGCCGTCGGTCAGATTTTCAAGACCGAAATATTCCTCGGCCTTTGCGACGCCGGAGGCGGTTAGTGTGACCGTTTTAGCCTTTTCATCGACGATATAGTCGCCGTCGACATCGTCGTGCTCCTCCTTGGAATCCGTCTCGGCGACGCGATAGCATTTGAGCGTGCGTGCAAAGCGGTCGGCGCGCTCATAAAGGTCGGTCGACTTGTCTCCCTGGCCGGAGATAATGAGCGGCGTGCGCGCTTCGTCGATCAAAATGGAGTCCACCTCGTCAACGATGGCGTAGTTGTGGCCGCGCTGCACCTTGTCGCGTTTGTAGATGACCATGTTGTCGCGCAGATAATCAAAGCCGAATTCGTTGTTGGTTCCATAGGTGATGTCGCAGGCGTATGCGTCGCGCCGCTGCTGCGTATCAAGCCCGTGGATAATCAGACCAACCGACAGGCCGAGGAAACGGTAGACCTTGCCCATCCATTCGGAGTCGCGCTTGGCCAGATAGTCGTTGACCGTAACGATATGCACGCCCTTGCCGGTCAGGGCGTTGAGATATGCGGGCAGCGTGGCAACAAGCGTCTTTCCTTCACCAGTGCGCATCTCGGAGATACGCCCCTGATGCAGAATGATACCGCCGATGATCTGCACCGGAAAATGACGCATGCCAAGCACGCGGTCGCTCGCCTCGCGGCAGACAGCGAACGCGTCCGGCAGGATATCGTCGAGTGTTTCGCCGTTTGCCAGGCGCTCTTTGAGCGCCTGTGTCGCGGCCTTCAGCTCGGCGTCGCTTTTTGATTTATATGTTTCTTCCAGCGCAAGAACCTTTTGCTGGATCGGATAAACGCGTTTTAACTCTCGCTCGGAATAGCTTCCGAACAGTTTTTTGATCAGACCCATTTTGTCACCTCATCCTATATTCCCGACCCTGGCAGCGCAAAGAAACGCTGTTTATTTGGACCGCTTCACAGGTTCCCTTTGCGCGCAGGCGCTTTCGCCTTTGCATTTGCGCACAATTCAACTTATATAGTTTACTCCCAGCCGCCGTCAATGTCAACAGATTCCAGCGTTTTTAAACCCTTGCGGCCGCGTGCAGACGGATATCTTTATTATATACAAAAAATCGCCCGAAATCAGGACGAAATTGTTGTCCAAGAATTAACAAAAGCTTAACAAATCCCCTTGCGTGCGCGCGGCGAAATGCCTATAATAAGAAATGGACAACCCGTTTTAAAAAACCGAAAGGAGCACCGATATGAACTATTCCCATGAAGTGGAGAGAATGTGTGTTCTCGCCAAAGGCCCCAAGCATGGACCCGCCCCGATCCCGGAAGAGGGCAAATGGGTCAAGGCTTATGAAATCAAGGATATTTCCGGCCTGACGCACGGCGTGGGCTGGTGCGCCCCGCAGCAGGGCGCGTGCAAGCTGACGCTGAACGTCAAGGAGGGCGTCATCGAGGAGGCGCTCGTTGAAACGCTTGGCTGTTCCGGCATGACGCATTCGGCGGCGATGGCCGGCGAAATCCTGCCCGGCAAGACGATCCTCGAGGCGCTCAACACCGACCTGGTCTGCGATGCGATCAACGTCGCCATGCGCGAGCTGTTTTTGCAGATTGTTTACGGCCGCAGCCAGACCGCGTTTTCCGAGGGCGGCCTGCCCATCGGCGCGGGACTTGAGGATCTGGGCAAGGGCCTGCGTTCGCAGGTCGGCACAATTTTCTCCACCAACGCCAAAGGCGTGCGTTATCTCGAGCTGGCCGAAGGATATATCCTGTCCGTAGCGGTTGACAACAACAACGAGGCCATCGGTTACAAGTTTGTCCGCGTAGGCAAAATGCTTGAGGATATCCGTCACGGCGTCGACCCGAAGGAAGCGTATGAAAAGAATATCGGTACCTACGGCCGCTATGCTGACGCACCGAAATATATCGATCCGCGTGAAGAATAAAGGGAGAGGGAGGTAACAACATGGTTAAGTTTGAAGGACAGGAAAGAAGAATGCCCAAAATCAACGCGTGCCTGGCGGAATATGGCATGGCTTCCCTTGAGGATGCGCGTGCCGTTTGCCTCGATAAGGGCATCGATGTTGAAAAAATCGTGAAGGGCGTGCAGCCCATCGCGTTTGAAAACGCTGTCTGGGCGTATACGCTCGGCGTGGCTGTCGCGCTCAAAAAGGGCTGCAAAAAGGCCGCCGACGCTTCCGAAGCCATTGGTATCGGCTTGCAGGCCTTCTGTGTCCCCGGTTCTGTCGCTGAAACGCGCTCTGTCGGACTTGGTCACGGAAATCTTGGCGCGATGCTCCTGCGCGACGAGACAAAGTGCTTTTGCTTCCTCGCCGGCCACGAGTCGTTTGCCGCCGCCGAAGGCGCTATCGGCATTGCCCGCAACGCCAACAAGGCCCGCAAAGAGCCGCTGCGCGTCATCCTCAACGGCCTTGGCAAGGACGCTGCCTATATTATTTCCCGCATCAACGGCTTTACGTATGTTGAGACGGACTACGATTTCGCCACAAGCGAGCTGAAGGTAGTCGGCGAGACGCCGTATTCCGACGGCGAACGCTCCAAGGTCAAGGTTTACGGCGCCAACGACGTGCTTGAGGGCGTCGCCATCATGAAACATGAGAAGGTCGACGTTTCCATCACGGGCAACTCGACAAACCCGACACGTTTCCAGCACCTCGTTGCCGGCACGTACAAGAAATGGTCGTATGAGAACGGCGTCAAATATTTCTCGGTCGCTTCCGGCGGCGGCACAGGCCGCACGCTCCATCCGGACAACATGGCTGCCGGCCCGGCTTCCTATGGCCTGACCGATTCCATGGGCCGTATGCACGGCGACGCGCAGTTCGCCGGTTCGTCCTCTGTCCCGGCGCACGTCGAGATGATGGGACTCATCGGCATGGGCAACAACCCGATGGTCGGCGCGACCGTCGCCTGCGCTGTCGCCGTCGAAGAAGCCCTCAAGTAACGCCCCGCTTTTTTGAAAAAAAGCTTGGCAAAAAACTTTAGTCGGCTGTGCCGCGAACAGTGGGATAGGTTCCGGTATTTATACAGGCTGTGCCGCGAACAGTGGGGCAGGCCCTGCATAATTAGTTTTACGCCGCGGCGATCAAAAGTTTTCGCCCGCCTTTTTCAAAAGGCGGCGGGTGAGAAAAAAGGCAAGGCCCCTCGTGGGTCTTGCCTTTTTTCGAGGGCGGAGCCCTTTTCCTGGGCCGCAGCCCTCGTAAAAAGCGCGGACCGCAGGCCGCAAGAATCCTGTTCAAACGCAGGGCCTTGCGTCAGCAAAAGCCGTGACAGACGCCGCGCGGCTGGCGTGGATTTTGCAAGCGCCTGCTTTTTTGAAAAAAAGGTAAGCTAAAAAACTTTCCGGCTTTTTTGAAAAAAAGCCTCGGCAAAAAACTTTAATCGGCTGCGCCGCGAACAGCGGGATAGGTTCCGGTATTTATACAGGCTGCGCCGCGAACAGTGGGGCAGGCCCTGCGTTTATACAGGCTGCGCCGTAATAGAGAGCCAGGAATACAAAAAAGAGGCCGCCGCGCAAACGCGCGGCGGCCCGGTTTTTTTACGGCTTCTTTTTTTCAGCAGCCCATATGGCCAAAAGCTGGATGAAAAAGGCGGCCAGGGACAGTACCGCCAAAAGCTGCGCGGCCGTGAAAGGCTTAAAATACCATTCCCATGCCTGCGTCCAGCCATACTGCATGAAGCAGTATGAGGAAACAGCGGTTCATACCGTTCCAATGAGGGCGGCGGAGCGGTTATGCGTTTTAGCCGCCAGCAGATACAGGATGACATAACCGGCCAGTGCCGCGGCGTAAAAAACAGGGGTTCCATAGATCAAATCGATATACATGGATAAATAGAGATATGGGACCGTGTATCCAAGCAGCAGAGCCAGTCGTATCATCCATTTTTTCATAAGCGTTTCCCCTACACGTTCGTTATTTCTTTTTCATCTGCTCACGCATACGCTGCGAATGATCGAGGATGGTTTTGCGGATACGGATATTTTTTGGCGTGACCTCAAGCAGCTCGTCGTCGCCGATAAATTCGAGCGCCTCTTCAAGTGAGAAGCGGCGCGGCGGGATGAGACGCAGTGCGTCGTCTGAACCGGAGGCGCGCGTGTTTGTAAGCTGCTTGCGCTTGCAGACGTTGACCGCGATGTCCTCATTTTTCGGCGACATGCCCACAACCTGGCCGGCATAAACCGGTTCGCCTGCGCCGAGGAACAGCGTGCCGCGCTCCTGGGCGTTGTACAGGCCATAGGTGATCGTTTCGCCTGTTTCAAACGCAATCAGCGAACCATTTTGCCGGCGCGGAATATCGCCCTTATACGGCGCGTAACCATGAAACAGCGTATTCATGACGCCCTCGCCCTTCGTGTCAGTGAGAAATTCGCTCTTATAGCCGAACAGGCCGCGCTCCGGGATGATGAATACCATTTTCATGCGGCTGCCAACTGGGTCCATCGACTGCAATTCGCCCTTGCGCGGCCCCATCTTTTCCATGACGGCGCCGGAATATTCGGCCGGAACGTCGATGGTCAGTTCCTCAAACGGCTCGCACTGCTCGCCGTCGATCGTCTTATAGAGCACCTTGGGCGTGCTGACCTGGAATTCATATCCTTCGCGGCGCATGTTTTCAATCAGAATTGAAAGATGCATTTCACCGCGGCCGCAGACGACGAAGGAATCGGCTGTGTCGCCGTCGCTCACGCGCAGAGAGACGTCGCGCAGCAGCTCGCGGTAGAGGCGGTCGCGGATCTGGCGCGTCGTAACAAATTTGCCCTCGCGTCCCGCAAACGGGCTTGTATTGACCGAAAAGGTCATTTCAACCGTCGGTTCGGAGATCTTGACAAACGGCAGCGCGATATGCGAGCCGGCGGCACAGACCGTATTTCCAATATTGATATCCTCAATGCCCGAAAACATGACGATATCGCCGACTGTAGCCGACTGCACCTGAGTGCGTCCGACGCCCGTGAACTGGTAGATAGCCGTGATTTTGCCCTGCTTTAACAGCTCCTTGTCGTGGTAATCGCAGACGGTGACAGGCGCGTTTACCTTCAATTCCCCCTGTTCAATACGTCCGATCGCGATGCGTCCAACATATTCGTTGTAATCAATCGACGAAACGAGCACTGCCGTCGGTTCATCCGGGTCGCCCTGGGGCGCATGGATATAGTCAACGATCGTATCCATGAGCGGCTGAAGATCGACACCCTGCGTTTCCGGCGAATACGAGGCGGTTCCATCGCGGCCGGAACAGAACACCATCGGGCTGTCAAGCTGTTCATCTGAAGCGCCAAGATCCATCAAAAGTTCAAGCACCTCGTCGACGACCTCATAAACGCGCGCGTCGGGCCGGTCGATCTTATTGATGACGATGATGACGCCCAAATCGAGATCGAGCGCCTTGCTTAAAACAAAACGCGTCTGCGGCATGGGTCCCTCGGCCGCGTCGACAAGCAGCAGCACGCCGTCGACCATTTTGAGCACACGCTCCACCTCGCCGCCGAAGTCGGCGTGTCCGGGCGTATCGACAATATTGATCTTGACGCCCTTATATTCGGCAGACGCGTTTTTGGCAAGGATGGTGATGCCGCGCTCGCGTTCGATATCGTTGGAGTCCATGACGCGCTCCTGCACGGCCTGATTTTCACGGAAAGTTCCGCTCTGTTTGAGCATGCCGTCCACGAGCGTCGTCTTGCCGTGGTCGACGTGCGCGATGATTGCAATATTCCTTAAATCGTCGCGTTTGATTTTCATATCTGGCTGCTCCCTTTTCCCCTGATTTTACGATACTCATACGACGTTATCATAGTACCAAGTCGGCATCTTGTCAAGAAAGAGCATGGAATTTTGTTGACTTTTCCCAATAAACGGAATAAAAAGAAACGGCGGATGCAGAAACATCCGCCGTTCTGGAAAGGAGTAAATGGGAATCAATAGTCCCAGTATTCGTCAGGCATATCTTTGGTTTCACGCGTCTCATATTCGACCGATCCGCCGTCCTCGGTGGTGAGCTGAGCGATCTTTTCCATCAGCAGGTCATATTCAACATCGAAATCCTTGTTGGACACCTTGAGCTTGCTCTTGACTGTGCTCTGCTTATACCACTTGCCGCCCTCCAGGACCTTCCTGCCGTTGAGGTAAACGTCCTCGTCGGAATTGCGGTTAAACATGTACTCGGTATATTTGTCCTCCCAGCTGTTGCGCTTTTTCTCATACTGCGATTCCAGCCGCTCGTCGCGTTCATCCTGCGCCTTGGAAGAAAGCTGGCGCATGGCATAGCTGCCGTCGTAGAGGTAAAGGTTGTCGAACGAAACGGTATCGGCACGGTTGTAGTTATAGACGCCAAGCGCCAGATACGACGGATACACATCCTTCTGATTTGTGGAAAGCGTGCAGTTGCCAAGCTTCTTTTCATTGAGGTAATAGGAGATGACGCCCTTGTCGCACCTGATCAGCAGGCTGTTCCAGCCCGGTTCGACTTCAAGATACTCAGTTTCCTTATCCCCGTTGACAAAGGTGCGCGCCTGGCTCCAGCCAGTTTTCGACTTGGAGGTGTAGTAGACGAGATACGGCGCCTTGTTGCCTATTTTCTGGAGGGCGAGCGTGGCAGACTCCTTGATCGCATTGCCGGAGCCGTCCTTGAGATCGACGCGGAACTCGGCGCGGCGATTGTTGCTGTTCGATGAAAACCAGTTGTCGTCAACATTGATTTTGACGGTCGCAGTCCATGTGTTCGACGAGGTTTTAGCAGCCGCGAGCTTTTTGCCCTGCACGGCGTAGTAATTATCCTGCTTGTCTGCGGGGCGCGCAGAAGTAAAGCCCTTCGCTCCCACAGTGATGTACAATTCGTTTTCACTCGTGTCAAACTCGTCCGGGGCGTAGCGGTCAACCTCCCAGGGCTTATTTGACGACTTGCCGAAGCTGTCCCCTGTAATGATCGACGCCGCCGAAACAGGCGCGGCAAGGATTGTTACAGAAGCAAGCAGCAGGCTGATCGTTCCCACCAGTTTTTTCATAATGCGCGGTCCTCCCTCTCTTGTGGCGCGCGGCGTGGGGCGCCGCATGTGTAGCTATATCTATATGTATACTGATTATAACAAATAGTATAATGAAAATCAAGCGATTGGCAACCAATTTTCCCGAAGGGAACCAAATAAAATTCCAGCCGGACGAATGGTTTTCCATCCGCTTAGATAAAATAGACAAAAGCAGGAGTGGAAATTTGTAAACCATGCGAAGGAAATGAAAAAAGGATGAAATCTGCTTTGAAAACGCTTGCAAATCTAAAAAAAAGGGATTACACTGGATAAAATTATAATGGGTCAGAATTCGAATTTTTTCGCTGCAAAGGGGGACGCGCAATGGAGCGGGTCATCAAACTGCTGGTGGAATATGACAATAAGGGGCGCGAGCTTGTGAGGCAGGCTCGGGAGGCGCGCCGCGAGACGCTCGCGCATATGGATGAGGACAAGCGCGCGATGGAACAGCAGATGCGCGCGCATGCGGCCGAACGCGTCGAACAGGTCCGCCAGCAGGCGGGGAGGGATCGCGACGAAGCCCTCGCAGGACTGCGTGCGCAGAATGAACAACGGATGCAGGCGCTGCGCCGCGCCTATACGGCGCGCCATGATGAATGGCTGCGGCGGATCGTCAGCCGCTGCATTGGTGGGTGACGGCTATGCCGCACGGTGAAAACGCGGTCGCCGCCAAGGCGCGGGCGGCTTTTGGCCGGATGCTGACGCCCGGCCAATATGATGAATTGCTGCGCAAGCAGAGCGTGCAGGAGATTTCCGCCTATCTGCGCGAACACACCGCCTACGCGCAGGCGCTCGAGGGCGTGCAGGACAGCGCGATCCATCGCGGCCGTCTGGAGACGCTTCTGCGGCGCGATCTGTTTTATCAGTACGCGCGGTTGACGCATTACGTGCCTGGGTCGGGCGCCGGCGGCATCTATGGCTATATTGTGCCCGATATGGAAATCGAGTTGATTTTGTCGGCCCTGCGCGTTATCATTTCAGGCGGCGGGGACCTGCTGGCGGCGCTGCCAAGCTTTATGCAGAGCCATGCCCATTTTGACCTTGTAGCGCTGGCGCAGGCGAAAACGCTCGATGAACTGATCGAGGCTGTACGGGCGTCGCCGTATGAAGCGATTCTGCGCGCCTGCCGCGAGCAGTACCCGCCGCAGAGCGGTTCGCTGCGCTTCACCCGGTATGAGGTGGCGCTGCGCACATACTATTTTGAGTCGATGCTCTCCCGCGCGTCGCGCGCGCCGAAACGCGCGGCCATGCAGCTTTCGGGGCTGATCAGGATGCGTGCGGAGCTGATGAACCTCAACACGATTTTCCGCATGAAAACGTATTTCAATGCCGATGCTGAACGCATCCGTGCAACGATACTTCCCTATCACTGGCGTATCCGGCCGCAGCAGATGCAGGCGATGATCGAGGCGAAAGACGCGCAGACATTTATGAAGCTGCTTTCTCAGACTGCGCTTGGGCGTCATATCGACCCGCAGGCAGCCTTCATTGAATCGGAAACCGAACGTGTCCGTTATCACGAAACGCTGCGGACACTGCGTTTCGCCACGGACCCGCAGGTGGTTTATCTGGCGTTTATGCTGCTGCGCGCGATGGAGACGGAGGACATCATCCGCATCATTGAAGGCGTGCGCTACCAGTTGCCGCCCGAACGGATCGGCGCCATGCTCGCGCGGGCGTAACAAAATGCGCGGGGAATCGGACGGTTTGGAAATTTTTCTTTCCTCTATTTTCAAACAGCCCCTGGGCGGACTTTGAACGAATTACCGGCGAGGCCGGAGAAATGGAGGCTGGTCATGGCCATTGCAAAAATGGCGCTCGTGAGTATCGCGGGCGACCTTGGGCGGTTGGACGACGTGATCATGCGATGTCTGGGCAGCGGGGCGTTCCACCCCGAGCCGCCTTTACAGGCGGCCGGAGGTATCCGGGGCTTTACACCGCTCGCGGAGGAAAATCCATATGGGCCGCTGCTCGCCAAAATCACCGATGCGGGCGTCGCCGCCGGGCTGACGCCGCATTACGATGCAAAGGCGGCGGGCGAGGCGCTTCAGGCGCGCTACTGTGAGGATTTCTGCTCCGCCTTCCGGGAAAAGACGACGGCGCTACGCGAGCGGCAGAACTATCTGCACAGCGAGATTGAACAGGATGAATCCGGGCTTGTGATCCTTTCGCACCTGGCGGAGCTTGAGGTGGCGTTCGACGATCTTTTTTCCTGCGAATATACAAAGGTGCGCTTTGGGCGCCTTCCGCTTGACGGGGCGCGCAAGCTCGACCATTATGCCGAGCGGCCGTTTATCTTTAAATCGTTCGATGTGGAGGGCGATTATCAGTGGGGGGCCTATTTCGCCCTGACGGACAACGCTCCGGAAATCGACGATCTGTTTTCATCGCTTTACTTTGAGCGCGTGCGCGTGCCGGAATTTATCCACGGGACGCCGGAGGCGGCGCTCGAGCGTCTGCGCGAGCAGATCGCGCGCAACCGCGACGCGCTGGCGCAGACCAAAAAGCAGCTTGCCGATGTAGTGCGTGAAAACAATGCGGAATTTATACGCATCTATTCACGGATTCGGTTTCTGTCGGATTCATTTGAGCTGAGGCGTTATGTGTCCGTGCTCAGACGCGAATATATGGATGTGTTTTATCTGACCGGCTTCATCGAGCAGGACCGTGCGGCCGCTTTCGCCTCGGAATTAAAAAAGCTTGACGGAGTCGATGTTGAAATCCGGCCGCATGATTCGGACAAGCGCCTGAAGGCGCCGACAAAGCTGAAAAACGGATGGTTTGCCAAGCCGTTCGAACTGTTTGTCGAGATGTACGGTGTGCCGGCCTACAGCGACCCGGACCCCACGCCGTTTGTCGCAATCACCTATTGCCTGTTGTTCGGCGCGATGTTCGGCGATCTGGGACAGGGACTCCTGCTGGCGCTCGGCGGATGGCTGTTCTGGCGCATAAAGGGCGCCGCGCTTGGACGCGTAATCAACCGCATCGGCATATTCTCCTGTATCTTCGGCGCGTTTTACGGCTCCGTATTCGGTTTTGAGGAGCTGTTGACGCCGTTTTATACGGATGTGCTCGGCTTGCCCGGAAAGCCGGTTGAGGTCATGGCGCCTGAAAATACAAACCTGGTGCTTTTGGCGGCCGTCGCGCTCGGCGTGGCGCTGATCTGCATTTCCATCCTGATCGGCATTTGGACCGGATTTCGGCGGCATGATTATGAGAGGGCCATATTTTCCGCGAACGGCATTGCGGGGCTGTTGTTTTACGGCTCTATCCTGTTCGGTGCGGTCATGCTGTTTCTGACCGGGAAAAATCTGTTTACGCCGCTTTACATCATCCTGTTGATGGTGCTGCCGCTTGCGGCGATCCTGTTCAAGGAGCCGCTGGGCAAAGCGGTCCGTCATATGGCGGCGCGTCCGGCCGAGGGCATGGGCGCGTATCTGACGGAAGGCGCGTTTGAATTGTTTGAGGTGGTTTTAAGCTTTTTTTCCAACACGATGTCGTTTCTGCGCGTGGGAGGCTTTGTATTGAGCCATGCGGGTATGATGGCTGTCGTATTTACGCTGTCCGAGATGGTCAGCGGTGCGGCAAGCCCGGTTGTCATCGTGGTCGGAAATCTGTTTGTGATCGGTATGGAGGGCCTGATTGTCGGCATTCAGGTGCTCCGTCTGGAATTTTATGAACTGTTCAGCCGGTATTTCGACGGCGATGGAAAACCGTTTGTCCCCGCCGCTGTGACGCCGGATGAAAGCAAATGAATATATGGAGGTTCATCAATATGCTGTATCTAATTCCAACTGCTGCGGTCATCGCTGCGCTCCTGCTGCTGCTTCCCACCAGAAGAAACCGTGATACGGGCCGTGCGCGCCGCCGTCTTGTTATGAATGCGGGCTTGTTTTTTGTCGCCGCTGCGTTGATGGTCGTTATGGCGGTCGGCGTGGCTGCCGAAGCGCCCGAAACGGCCGCGGCAGCCGCAGCGGCGGCCACAGCTTCAGGCGCCGGCCAGGGTATGGGCTTTCTGGCGGCCGCGCTGGCAACAGGACTTTCGTGCCTGGGCGCAGGTATTGCGATCGCCTCCACTGCCCCGGCCGCCATCGGCGCGTTTTCCGAGGATCCCAAGGCGTTTGGTAAGGCGCTGATCTTTGTCGTGCTTGGCGAAGGCGTCGCGCTCTATGGGCTTTTGATCTCAATCCTGCTGATCAATAAGCTATAGGAGGGACGCGCTGGCGCGCGCGACCCGTGCGCGGGTCGCTCACCGCCGGGCGCTGCGCTTGCCCGGCCGGCTATTCGGGGCTTTCCGGCGCTATAGCGCCGGGCGCGGACGAGCCGCGGCAGCGCCCCTCAGCGCGCCTCACGGGACAGGGGCGAGCCGCCCCTATCCCATGGACCCAACCCCGGGGCAGGCGCAGCCTGTAAAAATGTCGGGACCTGCCCCACTGTTCGCGGCGCAGCCGATTAAAGTTTTTTGCCGAGGCTTTTTTTCAAAAAAGCCGGAAAGTTTTTTGCCGAGGCTTTTTTCAAAAAAGCCGGAAAGTTTTTTGCCAAGCTTTTTTTCAAAAAAGCGGGGAAAGGTGCTTATGAGATTCTATACCTTGAGCGATAACATTGACACCATGATGGGGATGCGCCTTGCCGGGATCGAAGGCGAGGTGATCCACACGCAGGATGAGGTACTCGCGTCGCTGCGGCGTGTGATGGCCGACCCGGAAATCGGTATTGTGCTGATGACGGAAAAACTGATTAATACCTGTCCCGCAATGGTGTACCGCTATAAATTGACACAGAAACGCCCGCTGATCGTTGAGATTCCCGACCGGCATGGCGAGGGGGATGTGTCGCAGACCATTGAAAAATATGTGAGCGAGGCGATCGGCGTCAAGCTGTAAGCCGCGCAGCCAACGGGAGGTGACAGGCCATGTCCGATATACAGACCGAAAAACTGGAGTATTTCGAGCGGGAGATCATGAACCGCGTGCAGGCGGAAAGCGATGCAATCCGCACGGAAACGCAGCGGATGAAGGACGAGGCGCTGGAACAGGAAAAGGCGCGCCTGTATGACGAACTGTATAACGATATTCAGGCACAGGTCGCGCAGATCCGAAAGGAGACGGCCGGCGAGATCGCCCATGAAACGCAGCAGATGAAGCAGGCGCTCTACCGGCAGCGGGAGCAGTACCTTGCCGAGCTGCTGGCCGAGGCGCGCGTCGAGCTGGCTTCGTTTTGCAAAAGCGGCCAATATGAGGAATTTCTGTTGGGGCGGGTGCGCTCGCTGGCGCGCGACTGGCCGATGGACGGCAGCGTGATCAAGCTGCGCGCCGACGACATCGGCTACGACGCAAAGATCCGGGAGCTGTATCCCGGCTGCACCGTCGAGGCCGACGACGCGGCCGTGCCGATTGGCGGAGTTGTGCTGGTAAACAGGGCGCGCGGCGTCGAGATCGATTTGAGCCTTGGCGCGGCGCTCGCACAGCAGAAGGACTGGTTTTACCATAACTCCCATTTTATGCTGGAGGACGCCTCCACGCAGGAAGGACAGGGGTGATTGCCGGTGGCGCAGAATACGGTTTATTCCATCAACGGGCCGGTCGTCAAGGTCAAGGAGGCCGGCGCGCTGCAAATGCAGGAAAAGGTGTTTGTCGGCCATAAGCGCCTGATCGGCGAGGTCATCAGCGTCGGCAGCGACGAGACGACCATCCAGGTTTATGAGGGGACCACTGGTATGCGCCCCGGCGAGCCGGTCGAGGGGACGGGCGGGCCGATGTGCGCGGCGCTCGGGCCGGGCATCCTTTCCAATATCTTTGACGGCATTGAACGGCCGCTGCGCGAAATTGCCGCCGCAAACGGCGCATTTATCCCGGCGGGCGGTGATTTGCCGGCGCTCGATATGCAGAAAAAATGGGACGTTACAATGTGCGTCCAGGAGGGCGACCGGCTGACAGGCGGCCGGATTTTCGCGGTTTGTCCGGAAACATCGATCATCGAGCACCGCGCGATGGTGCCGCCAGGGCTTTCCGGGACAGCCGTGGACGTCAGGCCGGACGGCGCGTATACGGCCGGCGAAACGCTGCTTATGCTGCGGGACGATGAAGGGCATATGCATCCGCTTTCGCTCACGCAGCTCTGGCCGATCCGTGAGCCGCGCCCTGTGGCGCGCCGCCTGCCGATCGACCGGCCGCTCATCACCGGGCAGCGCGTCATCGATACGCTGTTCCCTGTCGCCAAGGGCGGCACAGCCGCGATCCCCGGCGGCTTTGGGACGGGCAAGACAATGACGCAGCACCAGCTCGCCAAGTGGAGCGACGCGGATATCATTGTGTATATCGGCTGCGGCGAACGCGGCAACGAGATGACGCAGGTGCTCAAGGAGTTCGGCGAGCTTGAGGACCCTAAAAGCAAAAAGCCGCTGACCGACCGCACCGTGCTGATTGCCAACACGTCAAACATGCCGGTGGCGGCGCGCGAGGCGTCGATCTATACAGGCATCACACTCGCGGAGTATTACCGCGACATGGGCTATCACGTCGCGATCATGGCCGATTCAACGTCGCGCTGGGCGGAGGCGCTGCGTGAGATTTCCGGGCGGCTGGAGGAAATGCCCGCCGAGGAGGGCTTCCCGGCTTACCTTTCAAGCCGCATCTCGCAGTTTTACGAGCGCGCCGGCTATATGCAGGCGCTTTGCGGCGCCGAAGGCTCCGTCACAATTATCGGCGCGGTTTCGCCGCAGGGCGCCGACTTCTCCGAGCCGGTCACGCAGAATACAAAACGGTTTGTCCGCTGCTTCTGGGCGCTTGACAAGGCGCTCGCCTACGCGCGCCACTACCCCGCCATCAACTGGACGACCAGCTACAGCGAATACCTTGACGATCTTGCGCCATGGTATGCAAAACATATTTCGCCCGATTTTCTGGCGCGTCGGCAGCGTGTTTCAACAGTGCTGCTTGAGGAAAACAAGCTGATGGAGATTGTCAAGCTGATCGGCGAGGACGTGCTGCCCGACGATCAGAAGCTTGTGCTGGAGGTCGCGCGCATCATCCGCGTCGGCCTGCTCCAGCAGAACGCCTACCATCGCGACGACACCTATGTGCCGCTTAATAAGCAGATGAAGATGATGGAGGTCATCCTCTACTTTTACGATAAGGCCAGGGCCGTCGTTGAAAAGGGCCTTCCCGTCTCTGAAATTACAGAAACGGGCCTGCCCGACAAGCTGGTCAAGATCAAATACGACGTGCCGAACGACCGCCTTGACATGTTTGACGGTTATTACCGCGAGATCGACGACTGGATCGCCAAGCTCGCGCAGACGCTTTGAAGGGAGGCGGATGGATGTTACAGTTTATAGGGCTTCATGAGATCAACGGCCCGCTGGTCGTACTGGACGGCGTGCCCTCCGCCTCGTTTGAGGAGATGGTTTCGCTGCGCCTGACAAGCGGCGAAACCCGCTTTGGCCGCATTGTGGAGCTGATGGGCGAGCGCGCCGTGATCCAGGTATTCGAGGGAACGCGCGGCATGTCGCTGGAAAACACAAAGACAACGCTGCTCGGCCACCCGATGGAGATGCCGCTTTCGCCCGAGGTGCTCGGGCGCACCTTCTCAGGCTCCGGCCGCCCGATCGACGGGCTTGGCGAGCTGTTCTGTGAGCAGTCCGCGGATATCAACGGAATGCCGATGAACCCGGTGGAGCGTGTTTACCCGCGCAATTATATCAACACGGGCATCTCGTCGATCGACGGGCTTGCCACGCTGATCCGTGGGCAAAAGCTGCCCATTTTCTCAGGCTCCGGCATGAATCACAATAAGCTCGCTGTGCAGATGGTGCGCCAGGCGCGCCTTTCCGGGCCGGGCGCCGACAATTTTGTGATTGTGTTTGCGGCGATGGGCGTTAAAAACGATATCGCCGACTATTTCCGCCGTTCGTTTGAGGACAGCGGCGTGATGGATCGCGTTGTCATGTTTTTAAACCTTTCAAACGATCCGATTATCGAGCGCATCCTGACGCCGCGCTGCGCGCTGACTGTGGCGGAATACCTTGCGTTTGAGCGCGGGATGCATGTGCTGGTCATCATGACCGATATCACCGCCTACTGTGAGGCGCTGCGCGAGTTCAGCTCCTCAAAAGGCGAGATCCCCGGGCGAAAGGGCTTTCCGGGGTATCTGTATTCGGATCTTGCGTCGCTTTACGAGCGGGCGGGCATCATCGAGGGCAGCGGCGGTTCGGTGACGCAGGTGCCGATTCTCACAATGCCCAACGACGATATCACCCATCCGGTGCCGGACCTCACGGGCTACATCACGGAGGGGCAGATCGTGCTCGACCGCCAGCTTGACCAGACAGGCGTCTATCCGCCGGTTTCGGTGCTGCCGTCGCTGTCGCGTCTGATGAAAGACGGCATCGGCGAAGGGTACACACGCGCCGACCACTCCGACTGCTCCAACCAGCTGTTCGCCGCGTATTCGCGCGTGCAGGACGCGCGCGCCCTCGCGTCTGTCATCGGCGAGGAGGAGCTTTCCCCCGCCGATCAGAAATATATGACGTTTGGGCGGATGTTTGAAAAGCATTTTGTGCGCCAGCGGTTTGACGAGAACCGTTCCATCGAGCAGACGCTCGATCTCGGGTGGGCGCTGTTGTCGTTGCTGCCGCGCGAGGAGCTTGACCGCGTCGATTCGAACACGCTTGAGCAGTTTTACAAGCCGGACGAGGCGGCCAAGCGGTTCGGCGTCTGACGCGCCGGCCACTCTGCGGGAAGGGGGTAAATATCCATGCCGAACGAACTGAATGTGACGCCGACCAAGGGAAGCCTGATCGCTATCCAGAAATCGCTGGAGCTGTCAACGCTCGGCTTTGATCTGCTCGACCGCAAGCGCAATATTCTGATTCGGGAAATGATGCTGCTGATCGACCAGGTCAAATCGCTGCGTGGCGAGATCAGCCAGACGTACCACAGCGCCTATGAGGCGCTCCAGGAGGCGAACGTCACGCTCGGCGTCGTACAGGAGACGGCCATGGCCGTGCCGGTTGAGGACGGCGTGACGATCACCTATCGCAGCGTCATGGGCGTTGAAATCCCGAATGTGCGGTTGGCGGAGAGCGAAATCCGCATGTGCTACGGCTTTGACCATACGAATTCACGCTTTGATTACGCGTATGTCTGCTTTCAGAAGGCAAAGCGCGTCACGGCGCTGCTGGCCGAAG
This sequence comes from Anaerotruncus colihominis, assembly GCF_010206195.1. Lineage (GTDB taxonomy): Bacteria > Bacillota > Clostridia > Oscillospirales > Ruminococcaceae > Anaerotruncus > Anaerotruncus colihominis_A. The sequence continues at coordinate 53,811 of NZ_VIQT01000022.1, forward strand.
TAGAAAACAGCGTTTACCGTCTGGCCAACGCCATCCGCAAGACGCAGCGCCGCGCGAACGCCCTGGAGAATATTGTGATCCCGCGCTATCGCGAGACAGCGCGCTTTATCACCGACGCGCTTGAGGAGAAGGACCGCGAGGAATTTTCACGCCTGAAGGTGATCAAGGCGGCTAAGATGAAAAAGGAATGACGGACGCCGCGGCCCGCCGATGTCCGCTGGCTGCGGACAAAATCCGGCTGGCCGCGGCGGTATCTTCTGGGTAAAATTTTTTTCTTTTTAAAGTATAGTAAATTTGTGCACATTCCCCCAAATTCAGCGCGAACTGCCAACAATTTAAGCGCAGACGCAAATTGACCGTGCGCCGCAAACATGTTAAGATAGTGTAAACAGCCGCCGCATGGCGGTTTTGTCCGTTTTTTTATTTCCCCGGAAATGGAATAAACGGCGTTCGCCCGACATGGGATTTCAAAGAGGGGTGCTCTATCATGGACAGGACGGACTGTGTTCGCCCGCTGACAATCGGCGTCGACATCGGCTCGACGACGGTCAAGGTTATCATCGTAAAAGACGGCGAAGTCGTCTATCAACAATATGAGCGTCATATGTCGCAGGTGCGGCCAAAGACTCTGGAGCTTATCCGTATGGCGCGCGACGTCATCGGCGGCCAGCCGGTGCGTGTGGCGCTGTCCGGCTCGGCGGGGCTTGGCGTCGCCAAGGCGGCGGGCCTGCCGTTTATCCAGGAGGTTTTTGCCACCGGCGAGGTGATCAAGGCGTATGCGCCCGACACCGACTGCGTCATCGAGCTTGGCGGCGAGGACGCGAAAATTATCTTTTTCACCGGCGGGCTTGAGGAGCGCATGAACGGCTCGTGCGCCGGCGGGACGGGCGCGTTTATCGATCAGATGGCCACGCTGCTCGACGTTACGCCCGGCGAGCTCGACACGCTCGCGCTTGGCAGCGAGAAGCTCTATACCATCGCGTCGCGCTGCGGCGTGTTTGCGAAATCCGATATCCAGCCGCTTTTAAACCAGGGCGCGCGCAAGGAGGATATCGCCGCTTCCATCTTCAAGGCCGTCGTCGACCAGACGATCACCGGCCTGGCGCAGGGACGCCGCATCACTGGTAAGGTGCTTTTTCTGGGCGGTCCGCTTTATTTCTTCAAGGCCCTTCAGCGCGAGTTCGTGCGCTCGCTTGGCCTTTCACCCGGAAACGCCGTATTCCCCGATATGGGGCGCTATGCCGTCGCGCTCGGCAGCGCGCTGTACGCCGAAAAAGCCGCCGGCCCGCTGACGTATGACGAGCTTGTGGCGAAAATCGAGGATACAACAAATGAAACGCCCGCTTCGCGCCATCTGCGCCCGCTGTTTGAAAACCTCGACGACTACGCCGCGTTTTTAAACCGCCATGCAAAGGCGTCCGTTGGGCGCGCCGATCTTGATACATACGAGGGGGCGGCGTATCTCGGCATAGACTGCGGCAGCACGACGACAAAGCTTGTGCTGATCGCCGAGGACGGACGAATCCTTTACGATTTTTACAGCGCCAACCGCGGCAATCCCGTCGAGCTAGTGCGCGCCGAGCTTGGGTCGCTGCTGCCGCGCTGCGAGGGCCGCGTCCAAATCCGCGGCGGCGCGGCGACCGGTTACGGCGAGGAGCTGGTGAAAAACGCGTTTACGCTTGACGCGGGCCTTGTCGAGACGATGGCGCATTTTAAAGCCGCGCGCTTTTTCAATCCCGATGTCGACTTCATCCTCGATATCGGCGGGCAGGATATCAAATGCTTTAAAGTGCGCAACGATTCGATCGATTCGATCATGCTCAACGAGGCGTGCTCGTCGGGCTGTGGGTCGTTTATCAGCACATTCGCCCAGTCGATGGGCTATGACGTCGAGCAGTTTGCAAAGCTGGGGCTGTTCGCGCGCTATCCGGTCGACCTCGGGTCGCGTTGCACGGTGTTCATGAATTCCTCGGTGAAGCAGGCGCAGAAGGAAGGCGCGTCCGTCGAGGACATTTCCGCGGGCATATCGATGTCGGTCGTGAAAAACGCGATCTACAAGGTGATCCGCGCCCATTCCGCCAAGGAGCTTGGGGAGAATATCGTCGTACAGGGCGGCACGTTTTTAAACGACGCGGTGCTGCGCAGCTTTGAGATGGAGCTTGGCCACGACGTCATCCGTCCGCAGATCGCCGGATTGATGGGCGCGTTCGGCGCGGCGCTTTACGCGCGCGAGCTGGGACTTGAGCAGTCGGCCGTCATCACGGCCGGGGCGCTCAGGGACTTTCGGCATGAGTCGCGCTCCGCTGTCTGCGGATTGTGCGGAAACCACTGCAATCTGACAGTCAACACCTTCGGCGGCGGACGCAAATTTATCTCCGGAAACCGCTGCGAGCGTCCGCTCGGCCGCGCAGCTGCCGAAGCGCCGGCCAATATGTACGCCTGGAAGCTGCAAAAGCTGCTGTCGCTTGCGCCCGTGCCGGGTCCGCGCGGGAAAATCGGCCTGCCGCTCGGGCTGAATATGCTTGAAAACCTGCCGTTCTGGCACGCGTTTCTCACAAAGCTCGGCTTCGAGGTTGTGATCAGCGGCGTATCGACGCGTGAAACTTATATCAAAGGACAGTTCTCTATCCCCTCCGATACGGTCTGCTATCCAGCCAAGCTGATGCACGGGCATATCGCGGATCTTTTGGAGCGCGGCGTCAAAACGATCTTTTATCCGTGCATGACATACAATTTCGACGAGGAGAAGGGCGATAACCACTTCAATTGCCCGGTCGTCGCCTACTATCCCGAGCTGCTTCATTCAAACGTCGCGGAATTAAACGAGCCTGACGTACACTTTTTGTATCCGCATGTCGCCGTGCACCGCCCGAAGAAATTCGCGGATAAGATACGCGGCGCGCTGGCGGCTGTGTTCCCGGATATCACGCAGAGCGAGGTACGCGCGGCGGCCGACGCAGCCTATGCGGCGTATGACCAGTGGATGCAGGATGTAAAGGCCGAGGGCCGGCGCATCATCGACGAGGCGCGCGCGGCCGGCCGCAGGATTGTTGTGCTGGCGGGCCGGCCGTACCACATCGATCCGGAGATCAGCCACGGCATCGACGCGCTGATCGCGTCGTTTCATATCGCCGTTGTCAGTGAGGACTGTGTGGCCGATCTGGAGGAGCCGGTGCGCGTGCATGTCCTCAATCAGTGGACGTATCATGCACGCCTCTATAACGCCGCCAAATATGTGACGCGTCAGCCGGATATGGAACTCGTACAGCTCGTGTCATTCGGCTGCGGCATTGACGCCATCACAACCGACGAGGTGCGCGCCATCCTGGAGGACGGCGGCAAGCTGTACACACAGCTTAAAATCGACGAGATATCAAATCTGGGCGCGGTAAAAATCCGTATCCGCAGCCTCCTGGAGGCTGTGGAGGAAAGGAGGCGGGTCCATGCCTGAGCAAAATGACGGACGCGTCCTTTTTACAAAGGAAATGAAACGCGATTATACCATCCTGGTGCCGACGATGCTGCCCATCCACTTCAAGCTGATGATCAACATCCTGCGCGAATACGGCTACAAGGCCGAGCTCTTGGAAAACAGCGGCCAGAACGTCGTAGACAGCGGCCTGCGCAACGTGCATAACGACACCTGTTACCCTGCCTTGCTTGTCATCGGGCAGATGATCGACGCGCTTGAGTCGGGCAAATACGACCTGCATAAGGTCGCCCTGCTCATCACACAGACAGGCGGCGGCTGCCGCGCGTCAAACTATATCCATCTGCTGCGCAAGGCGCTCAAAAAAAGCGGCTACGGCTATATCCCGGTCGTGTCGCTCAGCGCCAACGGCATGGAGAAAAACCCCGGCTTTAAGCTGACGCCGATGATGCTCGACCGCGTGTTTTACGCGCTCAATTATGGAGATCTGCTGATGCTGCTGGCCAACCAGTGCCGTCCGTATGAATTGGAGCAGGGCGCGACGGACGCGCTTGTGGACGAGTGGGCAAACCGCCTGACAGACGATATGAAGGGGCGCGGGCTTGTCAGCTATAAGCGCGTGCGCCGCAATTACAACGCGATCATCCGCGATTTTGCCGCCCTGCCGCGTGAGAAAACCGAAAAAATCCGCGTGGGCGTCGTCGGGGAGATCTATGTCAAGTTTTCACCGCTGGGCAACAATAACCTTGAAGATTTCCTTCTGTCCGAAGGCGTGGAGGTCGTTGTCCCAGGGCTTCTCGATTTTTGTCTTTACTGCGTCTACAACCACCTCAACGACCACAAGCTCTACGGCCTGATGAGCGCTGCCAAGACGTTTGTGTTCCGTATGGTATACAACATGCTGGTGAAAAAACAGCGTGACGTCATCGACGCGGTCAATGCCGAAGGCACCTTCCGCCCCGGCGGATATTTCCCGCATACGGTGGAGCTGGTGCGCGGCTATATCAGCCATGGCGTCAAAATGGGCGAGGGCTGGCTTCTGACGGCCGAGATGCTCGAGCTGATTGAGCAGGGCGCCGGTAACATCGTCTGTACCCAGCCATTCGGCTGCCTGCCGAACCATATCGTCGGCAAAGGGATGATGCGCGTTATTAAGGAGCGCAACCCGCAGTCGAACATTGTGGCGGTCGATTACGATCCTGGCGCGACAAAGATCAACCAGGAAAACCGTATCAAGCTGATGCTGGCGAACGCCGCATCCATCGCGGAGCAGGCCGCCGCGGACAAAACAGTCCCGATGCCGCAGCATGAAAACGAATATGACAGCGCGAATACGCCTGTGTACAACCCGTTTCTTAATCCAACGCCTACTTCGTCAAGCAGCCGGGTTTAAGCCTGTTAAAAAAGGCCCCGCGCCAGTCCTTCGGACTGGCGCGGGGCCTTTTTCAGCTTTTATCCGGCGCGGCGGCTGCAGGTCACGTCTGAGGCCGTGCGCATTCAGAGGCCGTGCCCTTGAGGATGCGCACGCCGTGGCCGAGCGCCGGCAGGATGAACGTCAGACTTTCGCGGACGGCGCGCGGGCTGCCGGGCAGGTTTACGATCAGCGTGCCGCCCCGGATGACGGACGCGCCTCGGCTGAGCATCGCGCGGTCGGTGTGGCGCGCCGACTCGGCGCGGATTGCCTCGGCAATACCTGGGGCGTTGCGCGTGGCGACGGCGAGCGTCGCCTCGGGCGTACAGTCGCGCGCGGAAAAGCCGGTGCCGCCCGTCGTAATGACAAGGTCAGCCTGGCGTCCGTCGGAAAGACGGATGAGTTCTGTCTCGATGCGCTTTTGCTCATCCGGCAGGATCAGCGTTTCAATGATATCATAACCGGCCTGCTGCAACAGTTCGACAGCAGCAGGACCGCTTTCATCGACGCGTTCGCCCGCGGCGCCCTTGTCGCTGAGGGTGACGACGGCGGCGCGCAGCGGCGCGTCGGCCGCCGGCGGGGTGGCGGTCATCTCGTCGCCGACGGAGATGGTTCCGCCGTGCAGCACGCGTGCGAACACGCCTTCGCGCGGCATGATACAGTCGCCCATCTTGTGATAAATCTGACAGTGGGAGTGGCATTCCTTACCGATCTGCGTCATTTCCAAAAGCACGTCGCCGCATTGAAACCGCGTGCCGACCGGCATGCTGCGGAAATCAAAGCCCTCCACGACCAGATTTTCACCGAACGCCCCGGGGCCGACATCCGCGCCGCGGCGTTTGAATTCCTCAATTTTGTCGTAGGAAAGCAGGCTTATCTGACGGTGCCATGTTCCGCGGTGCGCGTCGTTGACGATGCCGCAGTCCGGCGCAAAAGTTGCCGCGCCCACATCAATTTTTTGAATGCCGCGCCGGTCGCTGACGCAGACAGCCCTGACAATTCCCATATGGATCACCCTCCTATTTGTGACATACCGCGCGATTCCCCGGCGGTTTGACCTGGTATAAACGCATGTGCGCGCGGTTTTTTCAGAATGGCGCGGCGCATCGCCTCGGCGATCTCGTCCTCATCCGCGCCGCTGCGCAGCAGCGCGCGCAGATCTGCGCCGTCGTCATGATAAAGGCAAAGCTTGAAAAACCCCTCGCTTGTCAGACGCACACGGTTACAGCCGGTACAAAAACTGTGTGAAACAGCTTCAATAAAGCCGATGGAACCTTTCAGCGCGCCACAGGTGAAATAATGCGCAGGGCCGAACCCATGTTTTTTCGGATCGGGCCTTAAATCCGGGAACGCATCATGCACGCGCGCACGCACCGTTTCAACCGGAACAGGCTTCATAGAACCGCCCATACCGATCGGCATCATTTCGATAAAACGCACGTCGATTGGCCAGTCCCGCGCAAGCATGGCCAGGCTGCACAATTCGTCCTCGTTGACGCCGGAGAGCGGCACACAATTGATCTTGACACGCAGCCCGGCGTCGACAGCCGCGTGCAGTCCGCGCCATACGTCGTCAAAGCTGTCGCGTCCGGTGATCCTGGCGTATATGTCAGGCCGCAGCGTATCAAGGCTGATGTTGACGCCGTCCACGCCAGCTTCACGAAAACGCGGCACAACCGGAGTGAGCAGCACACCGTTTGTCGTGACCGTGACATGCTCAATGCCAGGCAGCGCCTTGATCTGTTCAATCAGCCCGCAGCAGCCGCGCCGTACAAGCGGTTCGCCGCCGGTAATCTTGATATTGCGCACACCAAGTTTTGTCGCGGCACGGCAGACGCGGATGATTTCCTCATAGCGCAGGATTTGGTCGTGTTCAATAAACGGTTGGTCCTCCGGCATACAATACCGACAGCGCAGATTGCATCGGTCCGTGATGGATACACGCATATAATCGATGCGGCGTCCGCAGGAATCTATCATGTCTTTTACCTCCCTCTTGGCGCGCGCGACCCGTGCGCGGATTACTCACCGCCGGGCGCTGGGGCGCGCGTGACCCGTGCGCGGGTCACTCACCGCCGGGCGCTGCGCTTGCCCGGCCGGCTATTCGGGGCTCTCCGGGCGCTATAGCGCCGGGCGCGGACAAGCCGCGGCAGCGCCCCTCAGCGCGCCTCACAAGGGGAGGGTCGAGCGACGCCTCCCCTTATGTTATCCCCACCTCTGCCTGGCGCGATTGTATCGGGCGCACGCCAAAACGTCTGAAGGGGAATTGTTAAACTGCGCCCACCCCGGGGTTGGGTCCATGGGATAGGGGCGACCCACCCTGCCCCACTGTTCGCGGCGCAGCCTGTAAAAATCTGAACCCCGCCCCACTATTCGCGGCACAGCCGAACTAAGTTTTTCGCTGAGGCCTTTTTTCAAAAAGGCCGGAAAGTTTTTTGCCAAGCTTTTTTTCAAAAAAGCGGGGGCCTTTTTTTAAAAAGGCCGAATCAGGCATTGCGGGCGCGCACGGCGCGTCCGAGCAGAATATAGATCGTGGCAAAGAGCGGGACGCCAAGAATCATACCGGCGACGCCGAACAGATTGCCGCCCACAGTGACGGCAAACAACACCCAAAGCGGCGGCAGGCCGACCGACCCCCCGATCACCTTGGGGGCGATGATATTGCCGTCAACCTGCTGGACGATCACCACAAACAGAATATACCAGATTGTTTTGATCGGATCCGCCATCAAAAGGATGAGCACCCCAGGAACCGCGCCGATAAACGGGCCGAAAAACGGGATTACATTTGTGACGCCCATGACAACGCCGATCAGCACGGCGTATGGGAACCGCAGGATCGACAGGCCGATCACGCTGACCGCGCCGACGATCAGCGCATCAAGCGCCTGGCCGCTGACATAGCGGCGGAAAGTACCGGCTGCGACGCAAGCGGCGCCGGCAATGCTGTCCGCGGCCTTGGGCGGCAGAAACGCCCGGTTAAGCCGGCGTAACTGGGAAAGAAGCTGCTCCTTTGTAAGCAGAATATGAATCGAGACAATCACGCCAATGACGAGCGTTACAATACCGCCGCCAAAGGACGCGGCAAAATCAAGCACATGCGGCACAAATTCAGCGATGAAATTGAGCAGGAAATCAGCCAGGCTGGACAGCCAGCCCGTGAGCTGTTCGTAAAATTCGGGCGGCAACACCCATTCATGCTGAAAACGCGCTGCAAGCTCGGCAAGCGAGTTGAGATAAGCCGGGATATTACGGCCGAGCGTGATAGCACTTTCGCCGAGCTGGGGGACGACCGTCCAGCCAAGTACGACCAACGCCGTTAAAACCAACAGATATGTGCAGATCAGCGAAAGCGGCCGTACAAGACCGGCACGCTGTGGAAAACGACGCGGCAGGCTGGCAAACACATGCTTTTCAAACGTTTCCATCACACCGTTGAGGACGAACGCCAGAATCACACCAATAAAAAACGGCATGAGCAGGCGGACAGCCGCTGAAACGACCTGTCCTACGCGTTCCGGATGGCTCAGGACAAAGTAGAGCACAACGGTAAATGCAGCGACGGTACAATACCCTTTGATTTGTTTTTTGTCCAATGAATCACCTCTGAGCAGCAGATTCCCGCCGCTTTAACAGTGTCCCCTCCGATACAATGACGCCAAGCAAAATCAATAGGGCGCCTGCAATCATCAAGAGCGTGATGCGTTCGTGCAGCACGATGACAGAGGCAATCATTGTAATGAGGGGATTTAAATAAACAAAGTTGTTGGAACGAACCGCACCGAGCCGCGCGACAACATAGTTCCAGAGCACATAGCACAGCGACGATGCGATCAAGCCCAAAAACAGCAGATTACCCCAAATCAGCGGCTCCCTAAGCACAGTTGCATCAAACGGCGCAAAATCAAACAGCAGGCATGGCAGCATAGTCAGGATGGAATAAAAGAAGATGCGCCGCGTGACATAGACAGGCGGATAGCGGGAGTGGATACCGCGCAGAATCACGGAATAAAACGCCCAGGACAGGGCTGCGGCGACCGCGAGCAGATCGCCTTTTGGCGATAGCTTGAGAACAAAGCTGCCATTAAAGACAACAAGCGCGATGCCGGCCATAGCGACAAAGAAACCGCTGACTGCATGGCGTGTCAGATGTTCGTCGCGCGTAGCCAGATGCGCGACGACCGATGTCAGGATCGGAGCTGCGGAGATAAGCAGGCTGACATTGGCCGCCTGAGTGAAGGAAAGCGCAAAGTTTTCCGCCAGAAAGTAAAGCGTGCTGCCAAACAGAGCGGCCGCGACATAGCGAAGCTCCAGAGAAAGGCTTTCCGGCCGGTGGATTTTCGGATGGATTGCAAGCAGCGACACATACGCAATCACATAGCGCAGCAGCATGATTTGGACAGGCGAAAGCACGTCAAGCAGGATTTTGGTTGAAACAAAGGTTGTCCCCCAAAAACAGATGGTGACAAGCGCGAGGACAATATAAAGCCGTTCCCGTTTCATGCGCTGTGCTCCGAACCTTCCGTATGCGCCGCGGGTGCGGACGCGTTGAAATTCTGCCAGAAGCCACCGCCTGAAAAGGCCTCGCGGAGCTGAAAGAACAAAAATGTCGCGATCAGCAGCAATGCCGCGGCCGCCCCTGCGATCACCCTGCGGACGGTGCGTTTTCGTGCGCGTCCCTGTTCCCTTCGCATCTGGCGAAGCCTGTCAAAGTCAATAACCTTTTTTTCCGGGTCATGTCCGTGCATCGCAAAATACCTCTCAGGAGCCGCGCTGCCGCGGCCCATTTTTAATTAGTATACCACATACCTTTTTTGAAAAAAAGCTTGGCAAAAAACTTTCCGGCCTTTTTGAAAAAAGGCCTCGGCGAAAAACTTAGTTCGGCTGCGCCGCGAACAGCGGGGCGGGCGCTGCGCTTATGCAGGCTGCGCCGCGAAGGATACGGAAAACGGCGGACGCGCTTATAGGGAAGCCTTGTCGTAACAGATCAGTGATGTGCGGTTTGGCAGGCATACGGCGCGGTCGCCGGGATTTTGGCACCAGCCTGTCTGTTCGCAGAGGTGGTCGGGACAGGTAACATCAATAAAGCGGATACGCCCATCCTGTACCTCAAAAGAAACCGGCTTGCCGGTTTCCTCCTCGATACGAAACGTATATGTTCCATTTTCCGACAGGTCGATGCGGCGCAGCTCCTGCCCATCCACGGAGATGACAGCGACAACGCCTCCCGCCGCCTGCCTGGGGCGGTAAAGAAAAAAAGCCGCCGCGATACAGACCGCCAACAGCGTCGCGACAATAATCCATTCCCGTTTTTTCATAATAAACGCGCCGCCAGTCCGGCATAGTCGATGGTTTCAAGGTGGATACAACGCACGCGCTCGGAGATATTGCCCAGATCGTGCGCGTCAGAGCTTGTCACAATTGTATAGCCCTCCCATAGGCCGCTGTGCGCGCCGTCTGCAAAAAAGGCGTCGGGCCGGGCGACCTCAAGGGCGTGAAAACCGCATTCCGGTGGGATAAACCCCAGGTTTGACAGAATGCTGTTGCTCGGCCGGTCAATGTGCGCCGGAAAGCACAGCCCGCCAAACTGTGCCACGGCTGCGGGCGCTTCGTCGACGCCGATCAGGGTAGCGTTGACGAGCAAAAGGTCCTCATACCCGACCGGATCGTCGTTTTCATCAAGGATAAGCTGTTCGCCGAAGATATCCGGCACATTTTTGACGGGCGCCAGGCGGTCATGTACAAATGTATCAAAGGCGAGCGCGTTCTCAAGCGCCGGAAACAGACAGACGATATGCGCCTCTTCGGCAGTCGTCAGCTCCATGCCCGGCAGTACGACAAGTCCTGTGCCGGCTGCCGCCTTCATAATTGCCGGGCAGTTTTTACAGGAGTTGTGGTCGGTCAGCGCGATCAGCTCAAGCTCTTTGAGCAGCGCCATATTGACAATATTGTTCGGCGTCATGTCCTGGTCGCCGCAGGGCGACAGGCAGGAATGAATATGCAAATCATAAAACACGGGACGCATGGCCGCTCCCCCCTTTCCGCGGCGGGCAGCCCGCCGTCAGCCTTTGAGCAGAGTATGAATCGCAAGGCACGTTTCAAATACCGGGTCGCTGCTGCGCAATACGGCAATATCATTCTGTTCGGCCTTGGCGCGCGCGTCGTCGTCGAGCGCCGCGCCTTCGGCGAGCACAACACATGCAACATCCGCCAGCACGGCGACGGCCATTGCGTTGACATTGCCCATCACCGTCGCCCATGCGCTGTCGGCGGGCGCGCGGCCCATGACGAACGAAAGCAGGTCGCAGGAGTAAACGCTTTCAATCGGGCGGTCGAGCGCGCCGCCGCCGGTCAATATTTCAAAATGCAGGGTATTTGCAGCTTCACAGACTGTCATGGTCAAGCCTCCTATCTTGATTTATCGCCGTCCGCCTTCGGCATCACGCGCGAAAGACGGCGCAGGCTTTCCGCCATGCCGTCGATCTCCTCGCGCAGCTTAAAGATACATGCTTCCTCGGTAGAAAAGCCGCGCACAATATCCTCGGCGAGCGCCTTGCATGAGGGCGCGCCGCACGATCCACAGTCCATGCCGTACAGGCGCGCTTCAATTTCGCGCATGGTTTTCATCTTTTCCATAGCTGTGCGAAAATCCGCGTCAAGCTCCAGCACAGGCTCATATTCAACCGCCTCGTCCCAAAAAAAGGCCGAGAGATCCTCGCCGTCGATATGGTTGCAGGATACCGGCCTATATTTGCGGATACGCTTGAGCTTTGCCCTGGCGACATATGGGTTTTCAATCGTGAGCACGCCGCCGACACAGCCCCCGGAACAGGCGTTCAGCTCCACAAAATCGAGGTCATAAAATTTTTCATCCTCCAAATCCTCAAGCACCCGGATGACATTTTCGATGCCGTCCGCCGCAAGATACCGCTCCTTGAGCGCGGCAGCGGCCTCGCCGCCGCTGCTGCCCCATCCGATACCCATGCGCCCTGTGCGCGCCAAATCAACCGAGCCGGGGACTTCGCGCATGAGGCTGATCAGCTTGGGATATACCTCACGGATAGCGAGCACGCCGTCGACACAGCTCTTTTCGGAGCCGAGCGGCATCTTGACGGCCGTCACCTTGGCCGGACATGGGCTGATAAAAATTGCGCCGATCTGTTCGGGCGGCAGGCCCGTTTTTTCGGCGGCGTGCTTTTTGGCCATACGGGCGGCGACTTCGATCGGGGCGTGCATCGGCAGGACATGCTCGATCAGCTCGGGGAAGCGGACACGGATTAAACGCAGCACAGCCGGGCAGGCGGAACTGACCACAGGGCGGAGAATATCTTCCTGGGCCATATAGCGCCTGGTTGCGTCGGAAACAAGCTCGGCGGCGCGCGCCACCTCAAACACCTCGTCAAACCCCATCAGCAGCAGCGCGCCGAGAATGAGATCGATGTCGTCGAGGTTGTTGAACTGCCCATAGAGCGCGGGCGCGGGCAGCGCGATTTTATAGGTAAAGCGGTCCATGACGGACAGCGGGTCAAAAATTGCCTGCTTGGCGTGGTGCGGACAGACACGGATGCATTCGCCGCAGTCGATGCAGCGTTCCTTGATGATTTTGGCCTTGCCGCCGCGCACGCGGATCGCTTCGGTGGGACAGCGTTTGACACAGTTGATGCAGCCGTGACATTTGTCGCGGTCAAGTGTTACGGAATGAAAAAAATTCGCCGTATCCATGTGGACGGCCTCCCTTCAGATGGGTGTACAAAGAGGCTGGTTCAAATGGAAATCAAGCGATGTGCACCGTCATATTGACGGTTGTGCCTTCACCGGGCGCGCTGATGATCTCCATTTCATCCGAATATTTTTTCATATTCGGAAGCCCCATCCCCGCGCCGAAGCCGAGATTGCGCACCTCCTCGGGCGCGGTGGACCAGCCCTCCTGCATGGCCAGGGCAATGTTGGGGATACCCGGCCCGTGGTCGGAAAGAGACATGCGGATATCCTCGCCGCCGATTTCAACCGCGATCTGTCCGCCTCCGCCGTGAATGACCATATTGATTTCGCCCTCATACATGGCAATGGCGACCTTGCGCACCACAACCGGGGAAAGCCCCAGCTTTTTGAGCACGCCCTTTACGTCGCTGGATGCCTCGCCTGCGCGTGTGAAATCGTCGCCAGGCACGCAGTAGGACAATTTAATCGATTCAGACATCCGTTTCACAGCCACCCTTCAACCCGTTCTCATAAAGCAGCCCGCACGCCGTGAACATGCGGTAGGGCGTGCTCATAACGGCAATACCGCGCTGCTGCGCGAGTTGGACGATTGCTTCGTCCGGGCGCTTGCCGCGCACGAATACAATGCAAAGCATATCCATCATTTCAGCGGTCCGCACCACCTGCGCATTGACAAGCCCTGTCAAAAGGACGCTCTGATCCTTGACATATGCAAGCACATCGCTCATCATATCGCTGCCGCAGGCCGTATGCACCCGGGCGTCGAGATGATCGCCTTCGCACAGCAAATCTGCGCGCAGTATTTTCTGGATATCGCGTACGGTCATAGATACCCTCCTTGTCAAAAGTCCCGGCTTTTTTGAAAAAAGGCCCCCGCTTTTTTGAAAAAAAGCTCGGCAAAAAACTTTAGTCGGCTGCGCCGCGAACAGCGGGGTGGGCGCTGCGTTTTCACAGGCTGCGCCGCGAACAGCGGGGCAGGCGCTGCGTTTTTACAGGCTGCGCCGCGAACAGCGGGGCAGGCGCTGCGTTTTCACAGGCTGCGCCGCGAACAGCGGGGCGGGCGCTGCGTTTTCACAGGCTGTACCGCGAATTTGGGCCGGCCGCCTGCATGGTCATATGTCTGTTTTTTAACAAAACACACGAAAACCGTGCACCCCTGGGGCGCGAAATTATGTAAGTTTCAGTATATCATATCATGGCACGTTTCGCAACCGTCCAGTTTCGAGCGGCACGGGCGGAGTTTGTGCGGTTCATACACAAAATGATATGGAGCGGTACCTTTTGACAGAAACAGAAAGGTACCGCTCCATATCGTTTTTGACTGAAAGCAAAATAGGCGCCGGCAGTTTTGGTTTTTCAAACAGCCCCTAAAGGCTCGATTGTAGAAACATCCTCAAATGGAAAGATGGGATGCATAAGATGCTTGTACGGGAGTTCTTCAATAAACTGGTAGGTCGCGCCCTTTGTAACCGCCATCATTGCCAGCTTGGCAAGCGGCCTGAGCTGCGCGAACAGATACCCCTGTTTGAGCACCAAAATGTCATAATGATCCAGCGGTGTGCCGGCGGCGTCAAAATGGCCCGGCGTAATAAAGGAAGTCGCCGCGTTGGAGATCACAACATCCACCGCCCCAAGCGATACCGTACAGCAGGCCCCGCACTCGTCGCTGTCGGTGTTGAGATAGCCGAGCACCTTGCCGCGGCATTTGAGTATTCCGGAAATTTCGGTCGGGACAGAAGTTTCATCCCGGCCGGTGCCGACCGTCAGCGAAACCGGCTGGCCGATTTCCGCATGCATACAGGCTGCAAAGGCGGCGTCATCATGGATCGCGGTGATCAAAACCTTTTTGCCCTTTAAATCGGGGCAGGCCATGACCAGGCGGAGCATCTCGGTGCCTTCCCCCACTGCCCCGCCGGTTGTGTTATCCCCCGAGTCAGTGATGAATACCTGTCCGCCTTCAAATGCCAGCGCGCGTGCAAGCGCCTCGGGCGGACATAGCGCCGGAACCTCAAAATCAAACTGCCGGCGCAGGTCGAGCATTTCCTGCGCCAATTCCCGTGAAAGCGCACGGGCCTTTTCGCTGTATTCCTCCCGTTCGGGAACCACCACGACCGAAAGATGGCTGTTTGGACAATCGGACCACGGGTCGCCCATAAAGACGGTTGCGCTTTCAATCCCTTCCATCTGTTCGTAAGCTTCGGCTTTTTCAATCAGACCTTTGAGCGGTTCGGCGGCAGAAAGCCCCTTTTCTCCCGAGATGATCGCGGGCACAATGGTGAGCGCAGGTTTGATCCGTTGTTTTTCCCGGATAAATTTCACCAGCGCACGCGCGACCGCCTGTTCGGTTTCCGGCTGGTCTGAATGAGGTATCGTATGGTATCCACGCATCATGTTTACATAATCGGCAAGGGACGCGTCGTTGTTGGCGTGCGCATCGAGCGCGATGCCGATCGGCAGGCTGTCCCCGACAATCCGCCGCAGCTCCTTCACAAGCCGCAGATCTCCGGAGCCAATATTTTCGACCTCCATCGAGCCATGCAGGTGCAGAAAGACGCCGTCCAGATCAGGGTTTGCCCGCACGGTATCCAAAATCTTGTTGGCAAAAAACCAGAAATCGTCCTCTTTGAGCCGTCCGGCCGGCAGTGTGGAGGCCATGATGGTCGGCACCAGCTCAAAGCCCTCCTCTTTGAAGAGATCGCATATATGCAGGTAGGGGAGCGCCTGCTGGCCTTCGGCGAAGACAAACTGCTCCCGTCCGACCAGGTCGGGGTTAAAGGTGTTGCATTCCAGATAAAATAAGCCGACAGCAATTTTCATAGCTTTCCCTCTGTTTATTATTTATTTGGCCTTCTTCAGGCGGAATTTGGTTTGGTTCATACAGACATCCATACAGACTGCAAGAAGCAGGATCAAGCCTTTGACCACCATCTGCAAATATGAGGAGACGTTCATCAGGCTCATCACATTATCCACAGCGGAAAGCACCAGTACGCCCAGCGCAACGCCGGTGATCCGGCCGACGCCGCCGGACATGCTTGTCCCGCCGATACAGGCCGCCGCAACGGCGTCCAGCTCGAGCAGGTTGCCGGAGGTAGCGGTGGAACCGCCCAACCGTGCGGTGATCACGATACCCGCTACACCATAGATCACGCCCATATAGACATATGACTGGAAGATGCGGCGTTTTGTCTTGATTCCCGAAAGGTTTGCCGCCTCCGGGTTGCCGCCGATGATGTAAATATGCCGTCCGAATACGGTCTTGTTGGAGATAAACCCCGTGATCGAGGCCATCACCGCCGCAAAGAACACGCACATCGGTATACCATAATAGCCGGTGAAGATCCAGATTGCCAGCGCGGCGGCAATCACAATCGCTGCGATGCGGGTAAACAGGCGGTTGACGCTGCCATACCACTGGCGCATCTTTTTATAGTCGGAAATGCAGAACAGGCAGGCGGCCAATGCAACCGCCGCAATCAAAACCGCGCTCGCAGCCGGCGGGATGTACCCCTCGCTCAGCCATGCAAACTCGTCCGAGAGCGGGCCGATCGTCGCCGCATTGGTCCATGTGTAGCCGATCCCCTTGAACAAAAGCTGCGCGGCCAGCGTACCGATAAACGCCGGGATGCCCACATAGCCGATGAAAAAACCGTTGAGCGCGCCCATGAGCAGGCCGCAGAGCATCGCAATCAGCAGGGCGAGGGGCAGCGGAAGTTTATAGGTGACGGCGCACTGGGCCGCGATTACGCTGACAAAATAGACCGCGGCGCCGCCGCTCAGGTCAAAATTGCGTTCGATCAGCAGCAGCATCAAGCCCGACGCCACAATCATAAGTACGGAACCCTGCTTCATCAGCAGCGTAAGATTCCGCACGGAAGTGAAGATATTGCCGGTCAACAGATTAAATATACACATCAGGATGATGACGCCGGCCGCCATCAGGATATTCTTGCCAGCCTTGCCGGTTAAAATGGATTTGAGATCTCTGCCAGCCATTTATTTTCCTCCTTCATCTCCGACCGTCGCATACCAGAGCACCTGCTCCTTATCGAGAGCCTGATTATCAAGAATTTTGACTACCCTGCCGTGGCGGATTATCATAATCCGGTCGGCAATCCCCATCACCTCCGCGATATCAGACGAGATAAACAGGATAGCCTTTCCCTGCGCTGTGAGACTGTTCAGAATATGATAGATCTGTGTTTTCGCTTCCACATCGACCCCCTGCGTCGCCTCGTCCAGGATCAAAACCGGGGAATCCGCCGAGATCAGCCGCGACAGAATAACCTTCTGCTGATTGCCGCCGCTGAGCGTCTCGATCAGCGCATCCATCGACGGGGTCTTGATGGACATGGAGCGGATCATCCCCTGGTTGTTCTGCTTTTCCAGCAGGCTGTTTATCACACCGAATTTTGAAAAACGCGGCAGGCTCGAGGCGGAGATGTTGCTTCCTACAGACTGCCTGGCGATCGCGCCTTCCCGCTTGCGGTCCTCAGGCAGCAGGCTGATGCCGTTTTTGAGCGCTTGCGCGGGATTGCGGCTTACAACGGCCTTGCCCTTGACCTCAACCTCACATTCGACGTTGCCCTTCCAAGCGCCGATCATCCCCATCGCCATCTCGGTGCGCCCCGAGCCGACCAGCCCATAGACCGCAAGGATTTCGCCGGAGCGCAGGTCGAACGCCACATTGTCGACCACCTTTTTATCCGGGAATTTCTGGTTGTAGACTGTAACGCCTTTTGCGCGGAAAACCACATCGCCGGGCTTGTTCGTGCGCGGAGGATAGAAATCGTCCACATCCCGGCCGACCATCAGCGAAACGATCCGCCGCTCGTCCATGCGCTCAACCGCATCGGTTTCAATGATCCGTCCATCGCGCATGACTGTAATCGTGTCCGACAAGCTCTGCACTTCCTCCAACCGGTGGGAGATATAGATACAGGCGATCCCTTTGCCGCGCAGCTCCCGCACCTTGGCGAACAGCAGCTCGCTTTCTTCACTGGAAAGCGTGGCGGTCGGCTCGTCCAAAATCAGCGCTTTGACCTGATTGTGCATCGCACGGGCGATCACGATAAGCTGCTTTTGTGCGATACCGATCTCCTTCACCAGGCTGTTGGGGTTGATATGCAGCCCAAAGTCGTCGATGATCTCCTGCGCCCTGCGCATCATAACGGCTTGGTTGACCAGCCCGGCGCGTCCCGGCTGGCGATTGATAAACAGATTGTCTGCAACCGTCATCTCGTTGACCATGTTTAGATCCTGCGGGACCATCGAAATACCGTTGGCTTCGGCATCCATAATCGACCGGAACCGGCATGGCCGCCCGTCCACATAAAATTCTCCTTCGTAGCTCCCATACGGATAAATTCCTGAAAGCATTTTCATAAGCGTGGATTTCCCGGCGCCGTTTCCACCGACGATCGCATGAACCTTGCCCGGCTCAATCGACAGGGTGGCCCGGTCGACCGCGAGGACAGAGGGGAAGCGTTTGGTCAGTTCGCGGATCTCTAATACTGCATTCGGCAAGATGCCGCCCCCTTTTTTGCTTTATAATAGCGGGGCCCGAAGGCCCCGCGTCAAACAGTCAAACTAGAGCGTTTTTATGACGCCTTGCGGTCAGCCGAAGATCTCCTCCTCGGTGGCCCATCCGGCGGGCGCGATCTCGTCCAGCCACTGATGTAGGTTATCCTTTGTGACGGGCATAACGTCCACCAAAAGGACAGGGATGTCAAACCCGCCGATCTGCTGGATCTCGTCGGGCGTGATTTCCTCGCCCCTGCCCAGCTTGACCGCGGCTTCAATCGTGCGCTGGTCGCCGGAGACAATATCGGTCCAGATGCTCATGGTCATAACGCCCTCATTGATGAGCTTGGCGGCGGAGATCTCCACATCCATCCCGCAGAGGAATGCTTTGCCGTCCAGCTTCGCGGCCTTGATGGCAGGAACGATGCCCAAAGCGACCGAGTCGGCGGACGCGACAAACGCCTGGATATTGTCGTTGTTTGCAGAGAGCGCATTTTCAACGGTTTTGAGCGCCTTGTCAGGGCTCCACGCCTCATGGAACTGATCCGCCACGATGTTCAGCTCCGGGTGCTCCGCCGCGACAGCCTCATAGCCCTGGCTGATCCTCTGTGCGACCGCGCTGCCGGGGTCGCCCTTGACCAGTACGACGTTGCCGCCATCCGGTCCCATATATTCAAGAGCCGATTCAAGCTGGAGCCGCCCAACCTTCACATTGTCCCGGTCCACATTCAGGTCGACCTGCGCGCCCTCAACCGTATTGTCAAAGGTGATAACCGGGATGCCCTGGCTGCGTACCTTCTCTACAAGATTTACCATGTTGCCGCTTACCACATTCAGAACCAGCACGTCAATCCCCTGGGAGATCAGGTTTTCAACCTGATTGGCCTGCTTGGTTGCGTCGTAATTCGCATACTGGAATATAATGTCGGCGCCCAGCTCCTCCGCCTTCTGCTCCATGATCTCCTTGTCGAATTTAAAGCGGTACTGCGCCTCGGATGCAAAGGCAACGCCGATTTTGATCCGTTCGCCGTCCGCCGGCTTGTCCGCCTGCGTCTCTCCCGAGGACGCGGGCCCGGCGGACGCGCCGGCGTCCGTTGGGGCAGGCGGCTGACATCCGGTCAGCAGGGATGCAGATAGAATAAATGCAAACAATCCACACAAAAACTTTTTCATAGCTACCTCCTGAATTTTTAAATAGGCCCGCGCCTTATTTGGCAAACACGCGGGATGTGTCCAGCATAAACGGGAAATATGCGCCGTTGAGGTTGCTCATCGGCAGGACGCTGTCATCCAGCCGGATGCCGAGCGTCGAGCGCATTTTCTCCTGCCGCGCCCGAATGCGGGCGTACATTTCAGGATATTGCGCCGCAATCCCGGCGCGCAGCGGCTCGTCTGCGATGATGACGGTGTCCTCACAGATCGCGTTGTGGAAATATGGCTCCTGCCGCGACGCAATGATGTCGCACTGCATATAGGCGCCGCTCAAAACCGGCAATGTGGAGCCTTGGTAGACAGGGGAATTTGTCCATTCATCCATCCCTGTGTTGTGGCCGGGATTGAGGGCGACGCCGAATTCGGGGCCGCCTATTATTTTCATAACCGCGTCGTAAAGCGCGCCGCCGGTCGTCCCCGCCCGAATGGTTTCATACCATGCGGCGATCGCGGACCAAAACGGCATATAGAAATTTTCCAGCTCCCCCGCGAGCGCCTGCGGCCAATCGTTCTCGTTGTTTGCCGCAATTCCGGTGCGTGAGGTCAGGCTCCCCCGGGCGCCGTAACAAAGCCCACAGGGATCCCCCAGGCTCAAAACGCTGTCGTCCGGGCTGCGCAGGCCGAGCGAGAGGTTGGACGCTCCGAAATTGACAAGGCTGTACATACACACCGGTGTGAAATCGATTTTCCCATAGCGGGAGGTTTCCAGCTCCTGCCCGCCGACCTTGAGCGCGTCGAACAGGTTGAGCAGGACATCGGCCGATTTGGTCGCACTGTATTCCGCCCAGGCGACTTCCTTTGGTGAATAAACCCGCATCCGGATGCCGTCAGGCAGCCCGGTGATCTCATGGGTGAAATTTTCCACATTTTCCTGGCCCGCAGCCGCAAAAACCGCCTCCATGATATACATCGGCAGGTCAAAGCTGTGCAGCGGATCGGTGGTGTGCGCGGAATAAAAATATTTATATCCTACCACCCCAACGCGGCTTCCCGGCCGGATACCTGCCTGTTCCAGCAGTTTTTCAAGCGTGGGGCTGCTGTCGCGGGGCTGTCCCTGGAGGCTGAAGTGCTGATAGAGCATCCGGTTGATCGGATAGGGGATCTGATGGCTGTACCCCATCCCTTCGTTGCCGACGATGATCCAACGTCCGCCCTCGCTGTCCACTATCAGCAGGGCCTCCTCAAAGCGGCAGTCATAGCTGGAAAAGTATTCAATATTGGAAAAATGCTCCCTATCACCGTAGATCACGACATGGCTGACGCCCTTTTCGCGCATCCGGCCGGTAAGAAGATCCAGCCTTGCAAGATAATCTTCAGCAGTAAAATGAGGGAGCGGGAGCTTTTGCCGTTCAAAAAAGAAGCTGTCGGCTTGTGTAATCCGGATCGTTCCCATGATAATACACTCCTTTTTAATTTCTCCCATGGCGTTATTAAATGGGAATAAAAAAATAACTTGACTATATTATTAATAAAACAGCATGATTTGTCAACAAGTTTTGATGATAATTATGAATAATCACAAATTTTCATTTTTGCTTTTGGCAGCTTTTTATAGAATAAAAAGCGGGCGAGCAAATTTTGTTCCCAAACACTGTTTTGCAAAGCATTGCTTGAATTCCATAGGAAAGATTCTTGATATGTGGGAACAGATACATTATAATATAGGCATTCAATACCGGGAAAAATCTTCCGAGCAGTTTCCTGAATCTAAAATATTCAGTGAATAAGGTAATTTCAATCCAAAAATCTATGTCCATGAGGGAGAGTATTGTGAGATTGATTGAGAACAAAAAGCTTGCTGTACGGATCGGAGTGATTATAACATCCATTATCCTGGTCGGAATGCTTTTGCTTTGGCTCGTGGTTTCCACCAACGCTGCATCTATCGTCAAAAACGATATTACCAACCAGATGACGGATGCTGTGGAGTCCCGTGCTGCAATCATTCATGAATATGTGCTTTCCGCAGAGGAGTATATGACTGCATTCGCCTTGGGAAGCGAGGTTCGCGAACTTCTTTTGAATCCGGACGATCCGGCGCTGCTAAAGCAAGCCCAGAAGTATACGGAGGATTTTGCAGCCGTCAAGGATGTGTTCGAGGGGCTCTACATTGCCACTCCAACAACCCATGTTTTGACCCATACCTCCCAGGGCGCCGTTGGTATGACAACGAGGTCAGGGGAGTCGTTAAAGACCTTTCAGGATACGATCCTGTCCCAGCGGGAACTGACCAACTTAGGAATTATGAAGTCGCCTGGTACTGGCAGTATGATCCTATCTATGTACTACCCCGTTTTTGAAGGGGAAAAGTGTATTGGGTACGTTGGAGCCGGCGTTTACGCCAGCCATCTTATGGATTCCTTGTTAAATTTGGACATCAAAGGCCTTCCCGGCAGCGAATACGTGTTTTTGAATGTAGATACCGGCGTATACCTTTACCATGAGAATGACGAGCTGCTGAACACGGAAACGACCGACGCCGGTTACCAGGAGATTATCCGGCGTATCCAGGCGGAGGGCGGCACCGAAGCCGGTACATACTCCTATCGCGATGAAAACGGGGTTAGGCAGTTGGTGGTTTACAAATATCTTGAGGACCGCGGCTGGGTGTTCATGGTTCGAGATCATGCTACAGAGGTTTATGGTTCTGTAACAACGATACGTGTTTTGGTTGGCGTATTGTGTGCGGTTGTGGTTGCCGCTGTCATTCTGGTCACACTTTTGATACTGCGCCGCGAGGGCAGGGATCTGATGATGGTAGAACAGGCCATTGGACGCCTGGGCGAGCTGAATCTTTCTGCCGACCAGGAACTGGAGGTTTTTTACGGCAGGTCGGATGAGATCGGTATCATAGCCCAGACCACACATCATGTCTGCGGCTGCCTGCGAAAGACCATTGATGATGTGGGGCGGATTCTGGGTGAAATAGCAAATGGAAATCTTACCGTTGATGTTCTTGAGAATGAATCTTATTATATTGGCGATTTCAAAGCCCTGTTCATAAGTTTGCAATCAATTCACACGAATTTGCTGAATGTGATTCGCGACATTTCCCAAGTAGCTGGTCAGGTTGACGCCAGTGCAGAGCGGGTATCCTCCAGCGCCCAGGTGCTGGCCCAGGGGGCGGCGGAGCAATCCACTTCGGTTGACGGGCTGGCGGCAAATGTAAACGCCATTACAGCCCAGCTTCAAACCAGCACTGTGCGCTGCAGCAGTGCAAGCGACTTAGTTGGCCGGGCTGCCGGTTATGCGGCTGAGGCGGATGTGAAGATGGAGCAGCTGACTGCCGCCACTAGGAATATCGACCAATCCTCTTCCCAGATCGGCACGATTAACAAGACCATTGGAGATATCGCATTCCAGACCAATATTTTGGCGCTGAATGCTGCGGTAGAGGCGGCTCGGGCCGGAAGCGCAGGAAAAGGATTCTCGGTGGTGGCAGACGAGGTCCGGAACCTGGCGGCCAAATCTGCCGAGGCGGCGCAGAACACCAATGTGCTGATCAGCCAGTCGATTGAAAGCGTCAAAAGTGGAACGGAGTCTACGGATATGGCTGTCTCCGCTATGCATGTCATCAACGATTGCGTTGAATCTATCAAGGAATTAATGGATGAGATTGCTACCGCAAGTGTTGAGCAATCGGAGATGATCGCATCGGTGGAAAACGGAATCAGGGAGATTTCGGCGGTGGTTCAGACCAATTCTGCCGCTGCGGAAAAGAGCGCGGCAGTCTCTAAGGAGCTGTCGCAACAGGCGCGGGCCTTGAACAGCCTCATCGGGCGCTTCCGGATCCAGCAAACAGCAGGACAGACGTTGCATACTGAGGTTTGGGCAGATTGATGCACAATGTTTGGAATTTGGCTGATATAAAAAATAGTTGCTTTGCAACTATTTTTTTGCGCATCTGCCCGCTCTGCGGGCAGGCGCATTTTAATCAAACGGCCCCGCGCCGGGGACGGCGCGGATAGCCAATTTTTTATAGATTGCACTTTGCAATCTATAAAAAATAGTAGAATAATCTGCTCACCACGCCGCAAAAAATGAATACCAGAAACGCCGCAAAGCCGCAGAAACACTATGTTTCTGCGGCTTTGTCCGGTTCTGTGGCAGATGTAGGTCAAGTTTGCAGGAAGATTAAACGATAGGCTACTGTCAAAAGCAGCTATTGCTAGTCCCATAATCCAAAACAACCAGTAAATTTTTTCTGTTTTAAGTTTATTAGCAATCACTCCGGAAATTATCCCACCTACAAGTTCGGCAGCTTCTATGAAAGCCTGACAGTGGTTGTCAGGCTTTCAAAATCTTTATAGGGGGTTTTACTTGATTATTTCCAACATAGCTGCAATGTCCTCGGTTGCCATTGTTACTTTTGACCTTTCGATTAAGATATTCCCTCCTGTCATTATGTATGACGGCATTACCCGAATACCCTTGTAATAAATTTCGCTATTCCGCAATTTATAGGTCGAAACGGCGGGAACAGCATTTTTCTTTGTTGACTTTTTTGTAATCATGTTAAAGGCTTTCTTTGCAACATCACCCATAAGCATAATAACCTTTATGTTGGGGAATAAAGAAAGCTCCGCTTCTAAATATGGCAAACTATTTTCAATACTGCTTCTGTCAATGGAATATTCTGTCTTTGGGGTTTTTACTGCATTTGTGATATAGATACCCATTTGTAATATGTCTTGTATGGAAGTAACCGCTGTTCCCGCCCCTTGCAAAAGGGGGATCGTTGTTTTCAGATAATCAGCGTCAGGGGTTCCATAAAAATCCTGTAAAGGGTCAGTGGGAACAACTTCATTTATCATAATTGCTTTAATCGTAAGCGGGTCAATATCAATGTCGTTTAGATAAATGCCGTTTGCTATACCTACTTTCATTTCAAGTTCTTTTTTTATGTTCATATCTTTATTCTCCTTACATCAACGATTATATAGTTATTTTCTGCTGCTGATCGTATATAACAGCTATATCATATATTCTGCGTTGCAATTCGTTGCGAATATGTACTGGTTCTAAGCACTCACATTTATTCCCAAAACTGAGCAGTATATCATAATAATATTCGTTCTCGAAGAATGGGAAATTGACAATATAATGTGTATCTCCATCTGGTGTAAAGTTTTCATAAGTACAAAATTCGAGCACCCTATCCATCACGGACTTGTGGATACGAATTTTAACTTCTATTTGCGTCGTTTCCAGAACATCCGGAAAATCCAATATTGGTTTTTCATAATCTCGTGGGACAAAAGTATCCGCCATTATTTTTAGGCTGAATATACGGGATAACCTAAATAAACGGTAATCACTTCTGTTATAACAGTACGCTTGAAGATACCAATGATTGCTTTTTAGTACAAGCTGATATGGTTCAACTATGCGTACCGTTTTATTTCCGTGATGAGCCGTGTATTCAAAAGAAAGTAGGTTATGATTTTGTAAAGCAGCTTTAATCATTTCTAAATATGGTTGTATATTCCTATTACCCATCCACGGACTCAAATCTATATAGATTTGATTTGCCTTTAATTCTATATCTTTCGCTCTGTCAGCGGGAATAAAACTCTTGACTTTAGCAAGAGTATTTATCAATTCATCACCTCGTACCATATTAGAAAGGCTGGACAGCCCCATCAAAATTGCAGAAAGGTCAGCGGTTGAAAAAACCTTTTTATCAATTTTGTATTCTGGCATGATTTCAAAACCGCCGCCAACGCCTGATATTGAACGAATAGGAATACCCGCCATATTGATTGCATCAATATCACGATAAATTGTGCGGGGTGAAACTTCAAACAAACTTGCTAACTCCTGTGCACCAATTCGATTTTTATTAAGGAGTATCATAATAATACTAACAAGTCTGTCTATTTTCACTTGACAGCCACCTTTCAAAATTCAGCTTGTTATCTTCTATTGTTGCCATAATATTGTCAGTCATTACATGATACAATAACGGGGCAAACAAATCAACACTGAAAATGGAGGATTATATGTTTACAGTCTATGTCTACACTTTGGATACACTTGCTGATTGGGAAATTGGATATGTTACCTCAGAATTAAATTCCGGACGGTTTTTCAAAAAAGAAGCACCTTGCATATCAATCAAAACAGTTGGTTTATCACAAATGCCCATCAAAACAATGGGAGGACTGACTGTGATTCCCGATTGCACGATTGATGATATAGCTGTCAGCAAAACAAGTGTGCTAATATTACCGGGTGCAAATACTTGGGATAACCCAAAACATGATGCTATTATTAAAAAAGCAAATGACCTTGTTTCCGTAGGAGCTATGGTATGTGCGATTTGCGGTTCTACTGCTAAATTGGCAAATTCCGGGTTATTAGATCGGTGTCCACATACCAGTAACGGACAGGGGTTTCTTGAGATGGTGTCGCCTAACTATAAAGGTCAGAAATTTTATGTTGACGCTCCCTCCGTCGCAACGCACAACCTGATTACTGCCGGATCTGCCGGAGGCTTATTGTGGGCAAAGCAAATTATTGAATATTTGGGCGTTTTTCAAAACGATACACTGGAATTTTGGTATGAATATTTCAAAACTGGTAAACCACAACACTTCTTTGCACTCATGCAGACGCTATCATCTACTGATAAATAATGAACCTGTTTGATGCAGAAGGGTTTCCATAGAAAATGAAATAGTGGTCAAAAAGTGCCGCACAACGGCGAAAGAAAAAAGCGGATATAATGCGTCAGGCAGACTTCTTTTCCCTTGAGCCTTGAAGTGGAACACACAAAATGCTCTTGCCATGCTTCAAAATTTTTGCTTGTGCAGTAGTACAGCTTTTCGCCGCGGTCAGTACAGCGGACAATGCCGGAAAACATATTTGTCTTTTCTGTTCTTTCTTTGTTTATTAAAAGGTATACAAGCAGGAAAATAATATAATGCCGGTAGCAGAAGGTGGCCAACCTTCTGCTACCGGTACTTTTTACTTGTTTTGTAATTCATTCAAATCAATCTTTCCATGCTCTTTTTCATACTCTGCAATGAATTTTAGCATCAGTTGGATAATTTGGCTGTTGGCGGAGCGTCCCGCATAGCCGCAGACATAGCGGAATTTAGCCAAAATATTACCATCCACCCTGAGCCCAAAGTGCTTTTCGTTGTCTTTGTTCATAGGTGTCCTCCAATAAAGCCATTATAGCTTTATTTTAGACCTATTATGTGGTACAATTCAAAAACAGACTTGTTATAGAGTTATTATAAGTCTGGATTTTTGGGAGGTAAGAATATGGACAAAGAACATACTTGTTGTGTGACGGGCCACCGTGATATTCCTGTTGAAAAGATTTCATATGTGCAAGATCAGTTGTATCAGGAGTTGTTACAAGCAATTCAAGATGGGTATACGCATTTCGTCAGCGGCTTTGCGTCTGGCGTAGACCTGATTTTTGCTGGGATTGTTGCCGAATTGAAGCCGGAGTATCCTATTACGTTGGAAGCGGCGATCCCTTACCCTGGCTGGATGAGCACGCCTGACAGAGAATTTCAACGTCTGCTAAAAGGATGTGATATTCTCAAAGCGCATATGGAACAGTATTCCAAAAGCTGCTATACGGTGCGCAACCGATATATGGTGGACTGTTCAACACTGGTCATTGCAGTGTATGATGGACGCAAAAGTGGTGGCACAGCAGCGACAATCAGATATGCACGTCAAGCCAAACGTGTTGTGAGGGAAGTCAAACTATAACACGAATTCCCCTCTTTCTGTGAGATTACCTTGATATAGGGCGACAAGATGTGGTATCCTGTAGAAGACGCTTTGAACGGAGAATCACAATGCCAGTCAGCTATGATAAGCTATGGAAACTATTGATTGACAAGAAGATGAATCGGACCGAACTGAAAGAGGCGGCAGGGAACAGCTTTAATGTTCTGGAAAAGATGGGAAAAGCGAGTTTGTTTCAATGGAAAGCCTATATAAAATTTGCCTTACATTAGATTGCAATATAGGTGATGTCATTGAGTTTACCGAAAAATGACCGTAAGACCGTTTTAGGCGCAGGATATCAGTTCGCTTCCGGGAAGCGACAGACAGATTGCTAATGCCGGATAAATATTTAATATAATACCCTCAGCGAACCCTTATAGAATGTAAAGGAGAAAATCGTATGGAAAAATTGATGTACATGATGATGATTGAGAAAAGCAAGACTTATAATAGAATGACAAAACAGGTAGTTATGGAACACGTTGAGAATATAAGAAAGCTGGACGATGAAGGAAAGCTGGAAATCTGCGGCGTCTTTAAAGGTTATCCGGGAATGGCAGGTATGTATATCCTAAAAACAGAGAGCCGTGAAGAAGCAGAAGAAATTTGCAAATCAGAGCCGCTGGTCATAGGAGGATATGCAACCTACAAATTAGTCGGTTTACAGATTGCAAACCGGGAAAATAATTACTTGCTGTAATTGCGGCAAGGAACAACACTGGGGTAAGAGGGGGAGCGCGGCAAGATCGTCTGATTTGATGTGGCATCCGGATTGCTTTACAGTCTGACCATGAAGCGCGGCGCAGAAGGCGCTGACCGGCATGGCGGTGCAGCTGTTTGAACCCGCCCAGGAGAGTGGCCGATAACCATAAACGAAGGACAGCGCCTTTTGCGGCGCTGTCCTTCGTTCTGTTTTCGTGTTTCGATACAGCTTTGGTACTGGCTGCACAGCTTGGGACAGCCCGTTCTGCTAGGATCGGGCTGCTTGCGGCGAAATGAGTTAATACCGGTACAGCAGAGCGGTGTGAGTATCGCGGCACAGGGTCAAGGCCTGTTGGATCTGACGGTGGGTAAACGCAGTCTGCTCTGCGCGGCGCCGGTCGGCGGGGAGTGCTGCCAGCTTGTCATGGATGGAAGCCAGGGCCTCGTCCGCTTCCTGCTCATAAGCGGTCAGGGCCGCTTCCACCAGAGGGATGTTCTCGGAATAGCGGCGGCAGGTGAGAAAGTGCAGTGCCTGGAAGCTCCAGAACAGGGACGGCGTATCCTTGCCGGGTTCTGTTTCTTCACAGCAGGCCGGCAGATCACTGATATCTGCGTACAGGGGGATATAGCAGCTGGTCTTGGGGCAGCCCATGCTGACCCACATGACAGGAGCGCCTTCTTTGCGAAAATCCGCCACGAAGCTGGCGACGGTCCAGCGGCGGCACAGGGCGTATTCGGGCGGATCGTCGTGGAAGGGATCGCCATACCGACCGGCGCCGGGCGCCTTGGACAGGTCATAAGGCGTGCCCTGATACAGGTCGCGCAGTGCGTTTTTGAAATCTTCCATGGACAGCAGGCGGTTCGGCACCACAGAATAGGTCAGGTCTTCGTAGGGCATGTCCTTGCCGGAGAAAAGGCTGACGGCACGCCAGCGGCGCAGCAGGTTCATCCTGTCCAGCTCAGGGCCCCACTCGTTGGGGCTGACGTCGCTGCCGTAAGCTGCCGCGAAGTCGAAGTGGTGGATATCGCCGTCCCACCAGCCCTGCTCCCGGGCGTATTCCGCCAGGCCGGGGGAGGCCAGCACGTTCTCCGTGTCGGTCAGGTCGGCGTCGTGGGTGCACAGGGCGTTGGGGCGCACGGCCACTTGGTCGTCAGGTACCCGGACAGCCACCCAGTGGTTGCCGGGAGCTACTTCCAGGAACCAGCCTTCCTCGGCATCGGCGATGCTATAGGTAGCCATGCTTTCGCAACCCTCCAGGCCGGAATAGCGAATGCCGTACTGCCGGATCAGTTCTCCCAGCATCCGGACGGCCTGACGGGCGCTGGTCCCGCGGGTGAGGACCAGCAGGGGGATATCGTCGGGCTCCAGCAGGGCGTCCTCGCACGGAATGGCTTTGAAGGCGCTGGCGCCGGTGCCGGCCACGGCCACGCCGCAGTCGTTGACGCCGCCGGCCCAGGACCGGTCCAGCGTGCCGGTATTGTACTTACAGGCGGTATAGCTGTAACCGCAGGTCTCGGCGATCTCCGGGATCCGCCCGCCCGCAGTCAGCAGGTAGGTTTCGCCGGGGACGTGGCCTCGCCGGGGGGTATGGGTCAGAACACTGGGGATTTTTTCCCAGTCGTCGTTGGCCGCCAGCATGGCGCGGCCGCTGATGGTGGCTTTCTTTCCGGCGATCAGGCAGGTACACATATTCGCAGCCTCCTTCTTATTACAGTATTTTGCGTGTCCTGTGTTTTGGGGAGATTTGCGGGGGAACGGTTACTTCTGGCCGTAATAGGCGCCGGCGCCGTGCTTGCGGTAATAGTGCTTATCCAGGATTTCCTGGGGCGCGGAAGCGACACCGGGGTCAAACTGGCGGGTGATCAGGGCCATGCGGGCACATTCGTCCAGAACCAGCGCGTTTTCCACGGCTTTCTCCGGAGTGGGACCCCAGGCGAAGGGGCCGTGCTTGCGCACCAGGACGGCCGGAACGGCCGCAGGATCAATGTTTCTCCCGCGGAAGGTCTCTGCAATGACTTTGCCGGTGTTGATCTCGTAGGCTTCGGTGATCTCCTCCTGCGTCAGGTGGCGGGTGCAGGGGACGGCGCCGAAGAAGTAGTCGGCGTGAGTAGTGCCGTAGCAGGGCAGATCCAGCTCTGCCTGGGCCAGGGCGGTGGCATGGCGGGAATGGGTATGCACAACGCCGCCGACGCCGGGGAAGCTCCGGTAGATCTCCACATGGGTGGGCAGATCGGTAGAGGGGCGCAGGTCGCCTTCCACCATGTTGCCATCCCGGTCGGTGACCACCATGTGCTCCGGCTTCATCACGTCATAGCTGACGCCGCTGGGCTTGATTACAATGTATTTGCCGTCCTCGGACAGGGCGGACACATTGCCCCAGGTGAGGACCACCAGACCGTGAGCGACCAGCTGCAGATTTGCGCGGCAGACGCGCTCTTTCAGTGCTTCCAACATAATCTGTCTCTCCCTTCTATGTAGGCCTGCATATCGGGCCACAGGCCGTCCAAGCACCGGATGGCCTTCTGATACAAGTTGTACTTTTTCTCATAAGCCTTGGCGGCTTCGGGATCGGGGTATACGGGGGCGGATAGGCGGCACATGGCAGCCGCCGCCTCGGTGGGTGTGGCGTAGTCGCCCAATGCGGTGGCAACAGCCACAGAACAGCCCAGCGCGCCGGTCTCGTCAGCGGCCACGGTTTCCACGGGGCAGTTCATCACATCCGCGAAAATCTGGGTCCAGACCGGGGATCGGGCTGCGCCGCCTGCCAGACGGATGCGGCACGGGCGGCCGTCGCGGGTAGCCAGCAGCTTTTCCAGGTGATGGCGGTGGGAGAAGGCAATGCCTTCATAAACTGCCCGCAGCATGTGCTTACGGCTATGGGAGGCGTTCAGGCCGATAAAGGCGGCGCGGGCCCGGGGGTCTACGTTGCTGGCGGTGAGGAAGGGCAGAAAGATGGGCATGAAATCGGCGGCGGAGAACTCCTCAGCCCATTGATTCATCAGAGCGTAAATGCTCTTGGACTGCGCTTTTGCCTCCTGCACCAGCTCGGGCAGCAGCTGTTGGATAAACCACTCGTTGTTGCCGGCGGATGTGGGGCTGGATTCTTCGATGAGATAGTATTCCGGCAGGCAGAACAGGGAATTCATGAGAACGCGGCCGTCGGTGACGGGCTCGCGGCGAATGTATTCGTTGATGCTCCAGGTCCCGGCGATCATGCAGATGTGCTCCTCGTCCGTCACGTTGACGGCCAGAGCGCAGGCGTCGATATCAAACATACCGCCGATGACGGGAGTACCCTCTGCCAGGCCGGTGGCCTGCGCGGCTTCAGCGGTAATGCGGCCGGCGATCTCCAGAGAATTGCACAGCGGCGGCAGAGCGGGCGAAATGGCCTCAATGCCGAACAGCTTGAGCAAGGCGGGGTCAAAAGACTTGGTGTGCAGATTCATCAGGCCGCTGCCGGAATAATCGGTGACCTCAGCGCGGGCCTCACCGGTAAGACGGAAACGGACGTAATCTTTGCAGGCAAAGACCCACTTGGTGTTTTCCAGAACACCGGGCTCGTGATCCCGCAGCCAGGCCAGCAAAGCCACCGGCTGGCAGGCCATTACGTGCTGGCAGGACAGGGCAAAGGCGGCTTTTTCCGTGCCGTCAGTTCTCCAGTCCATCTGGTATTTCCAGGCGCGGTTATCCGCGGAGAGAATACCCCGGCGCACGGGCTGTCCGTCCTTGCCCCACAGGTACAGGCCTTTGCCGTGGCCGCACAGGCCGATACCGGCGATCTCCCCCGAGTCGATTCCGGTTTTTTCCAGAAGCGCCCGGATGACACGGCAGTTATCCTGCCACATATCGTTCATATCCCGCTCCACAAAGCCGGGGGCGGGGGTGATGGCAGCGGTAGCGGCTGCCTCCACGCCGATCTGCCGGCCTCCGGCGTCAAAGAGGGCGGCTTTCGTGCTGGTGCCGCCGTTGTCCAGTCCCAAATAATATCGCATGTATTATTCCTCCATTGCCAGAGCAAATTGCTGTTCGATATAGGATTTGGCGGCCAGGATGTCCTGTTTCCAGTCCTGGTCAGGCTGATGCCACATTTCCATCATATAGGGACCGTGATAGCCCTGACGTTCCAGCTGGCGCAGGCACAGGGGGAAGTCCACGCATCCGCCGCCGAAGGGGACGCATTTGAACTTACCGGGGAAGTCGGGTGTGACGGCCAGGGTATCCTTCAGATGAACGGCTGCGATCTCCTTGCCCCCCAGCGTCAGCTCAGACACCACATCGCTGCCCCAGGCGGTCAGGTTGCCCAGGTCGGGGTAAACAGTGAACCAGGGGGTGGGCAGATCGGCTTTGAAGGCTTTGTAGCGGGTGATGCTGCTTATGAGGGGGGTGTCCATGATCTCCATGGACAGCATGACCTGATATTTCTCCGCCAGTGCACAGGCGCAGGCCAGACCTTCCTTGAATCTTTGGAGGCTTTCAGGGGTGGATGGTTCGTAATACACATCATATCCGGCCAGCTGAATGACGCGCACGCCGAATTCGCGGGCAAACAAAATGGCCTGCTCCATCATTTCATATGCCTTTTGACGAATGGAGGGGTCAGCGCTGCCGTAAGGGAAGCGGCGGTGTCCGCTCAGGCACATGGAGGGGATGGGGGTCCCCGTCTCGGCCATGGCGCGGTGCAGGGCGTCCTTTTCTTCCTGGGTCCAAAAAAGGCGGGCAAGGCGCTCGTCGGTCTCGTCAATGGAGATCTCCATGTAGTCGAACCCCAATTCTTTTACGGCGTGCAGGCGCTCGCTCCAGCTCATGGAAGCGGGTAATGCTTTTTCGTATAACCCCAGCAAGTGATCTCCTAACATAGTAGAAACGCTCCTTTATGTATAAATTTGAGGGGGTCGTGATCAGTCCGGAAGCAGAAGGGGATGGGGGCGGACGGGATGGGCCGGAATGGTACTGCAGCGAACGTCCAGCTGGGTCCCGACCACCATTTTGCAGGGGGTGGTGCAGCGGCCGTTGATGGTGTTCAGCAGGATCTGCATGGCCCAATACCCGATGCCCTCGCAGGAGACATTTACGGTAGTGAGCGGCGGCTCCGCCAGGGCGGAAAATGGAAGCCCGTCAAAGCCGACAATGGAAATGTCTTCGGGGACCCGCAGACCGAAGTCTTTCAAGGCCCGCATCGCCCCAATGGCTATGCTGTCATTATTGGCGATAATGGCGGAGGGAAGTGCGGCGCCGGCCTCCAGAAGTTCCCTGGTGGAGCGGTAGGCGCCTTCCATTGTGGGGAACACAGGGAAGATCAGCCGCGTGTCAAAGGGCAGGCCCAGATGGCGCATGGCGTTCTGAAAAGCGGCGCGCCGTTCCTGGTCGTTGCTGGCGGGAAGGGAATTATAAAGAAAACCGATTTTTTTGTAGCCAAGCTGTGCCAGGTGCTCTACAACGGAAAAGATCGCCTGCTGATTATCCATGGTCACGCTGCTGACCGGAAGGCAAGACAGGGAGTTGTCCACCACCAGCAGCGGCTTTTCCAGGGTGAGGAAGGGGGCTATATCGTTGGGAATCAACTCTGTACCGAGGAAAATGGCGCCCTTTATGGCGGGTTTTCCGATCAATTCCTTCAGGGCGGCGCTGGACAGCGAGGCGTCGATCGTCACCACCTGAAGGTCGTACCCGGCCTTGCGGCATTCCTGCTCCACGGCGTCCATGATCTGGGTCACAAAGCCGGGGTTGCCGTTGACCAGATGCGCGTGGCGGAGATACTTGAGAAAGCAGATGCTACGGCTGCTTTTGCTTTTTCCCTTTACATCGTAGCCGTTTTGGTGCAAAAGGTCCTTCACGCGTTCACGGGTCTCGGAGCTGATGCCGGGCTTTCCGTTCAGGACAAGGGATACCGTGGTAAGTGATACGTCGGCTTCTTTGGCGATTTCGCGCAGATTCATGCAGCACCCCTCCTTTTGATTTTAGTAAACAGATAAAGCGACAGAAAAATATAAACAAAAAATGTTTAAAATTATATTAACACATTTGAAAAGGAATGCAAGAGCGGAAGCGAAAAAAACGGGGACTGTTTTTGCACGAAACTGCGAAAAGCAATAAAAATTAAGCAAAATAGATAAACTATTAGGTTAAAATTTGATGCAATTAGCTATTTGATAAAAAAATCAGAAAAGTATTTGTACAAACTTCCGAATTGACTTCTTGAAACATCATGGTATGATTGAGATAATAAATCTCCTGCACGGGGATGAAGTTATTGGCGTTTAGTAAACAAACGGATTGGATATCCGCAGAAAAAGGAGGTCGTTATGTCATATGAAAAAGATTTTAGCGATGATGCTGGCTCTGGTTATGACCCTGAGCTTGGCCGCCTGCGGCGGCCCTGCAAAAAATCCCCCCGCAACCGAGAAGCCCGGCGCCGAGACGAGCGCTCCCGCCAACGAGGGCGGCCTGCCCTACGAAGGCCATACGCTGTACGTTGCCAACTGGCAGGGTTACAACTCCGACCAGGCCTATTGCGAGAAGGCCTTTGAGGATGCTACCGGCGCGCAGGTGGAGCATGTTTATTTTAACTCTTATGACGAACTGATGACAACGCTGCTGACCGGCGGCAACAAGACCATTGACGCAGTTGTTCTGTCCAACAACTACACCCAGTGGTTCCACGACGATGGCCTGATCTCTGACCTGGACGCCTCCAAGCTGCCCAACTATGAGAAGATCGCCGACGTTTACAAGGACCAGGCCCCCTATGCTGTGGATGATACAGGCAGCCTGTTCGCAGTGCCTTGGTGCAATGGCACCTCTTCCATCGCTTATAACCCCGACTATGTTGATTTCGAGATCGAGCACTGGAGCGACCTGCTGGATCCCCGCCTGAAGGGCCATGTCATGGTTCTGAACGGCGACGGCGATTCCTGGGTCATCGGCTGCCTGCTGGCCGGCGAAGATTCCAACGATATTGAGAACGCCGACATCGAAAAGGTCCGCGCCTCTCTGAACGAGCTGAAGGGTCAGCTGCTGGGCTTCTGGAGCACCAACGACGAGCAGATCATGCCCTGGATGGCCGGTGACTTCTGGGCCGGTGAGATCTGGTCCGGTCCCTACAGCCAGTTGCTGCACGATTCCAGCACCAACATCAAGCTGGTCCACCCCGAAGAGGGTACCGTTGGCTTCATCGACTACTGGGCCATCGTGGAAGGCACCGACGAGCAGGATCTGGCTTATGAGTGGCTCAACTGGATCATGAGCACCGAGCAGCAGACCTCCATGGCTACCGGCGTCAGCGAAGCTTATCCCGGTGAGTACATGACTTACACGCCCGTCAACGCGGAAGTTATCGAGGCGTTGACTCCCGAGCAGAAGATCGATCTGCAGCTGGATCCCATGCCCACCATCATCAAGCTGCTGCCCTACATCGCCGATCCCGCTGTGAAGGATCAGTGGGTCGACCTGTATCAGGAGTTTGTCAGCTGATATAGGATCATATCATTCGCAGAATTCATCAATAGTTCTGACAGAATGCCGCCGGAACCCCTTTCGGCGGCATTTCCTTTAAAAAACCCGGGGGTGGCAAAATTAAATGAGTAGTTTGAGCAAAAAGAAATTCCAGCCTGTGACACTGTGGACAGCGCCCAGTATCGTTTTGCTGCTGTGCCTGACGATCGTTCCTTTGGTGATGCTGTTGGTGTTCAGCTTTATGAACCGGAATATCTTTGCCGGTGAGCCTTGGCCGGGTTGGACCATGAACAACCTTACCCGTATGATCGAGTCCGATACCTTCTGGCGCTTGTTGGGTAAGTCCCTGATGACGGCGCTGAAGGTGACGCTCATATGTATTGTGGCGGCCTATCCCACGGCCTGGGCCATTGCCAAGATCGTGAAGCCGAAAAACCGCAGTATTTTCATGATGGTAGTCATTCTGCCGTTTTTCACCTCCCAGCTGCTGCTGATCTACGCTATGATGAACCTGATCCAGTCCGGCGGTCTGCTGCTGACCCTGTTGGACGCCATCGGCTTCCATAACGTCCCCACCATGCTGTATACCAACAAGGCGACCATTCTGATCCTGACATACGAATACCTGCCTTACATGATCCTGTGCCTGTACTCCTCTTTGGAGGGCATTGGCGATAACCTGATCCAGGCTTCCCTGATCCTGGGCGCCAACAAGTGGAAGACCTTCACCAACATCGTGTTCCCCATGAGTGTTCCGGGCCTGCTGTCCGGCGTTCTGCTGGTGTTCGTTCCCGTGGCGGGCAGCTTTATGGAACCCGGCCTGGTCGGCGGCGCCAACGGTGCGATGGTCGGCAGTATGATCGATACGCAGTATTCCGGATCGCTGAACATGGGCTATGGCGCGGTCCTGTCCTGTACGCTGCTGATCGTCCTTAGTATTATCATGGGGCTGGTCCGTCTGGCGACTGCCAGGGCACAGAAGGCAATCGGAGGTGACGTGGAATGAATTCCAAGGGTTTTAACCGTGCCATGGTGGCGTGCCTGTGGATCGTACTGGCATTCATGTACATCCCCATCATCGCTATTATTGGCATGTCTTTTAATGCCACGCCCTATGGTATGTTCCCCTATGTCTTTACCTTTGACTGGTACAAGATCCTGTTTACGGAGAGCAACCTGCTGCCCGCCTGCGTGTTCAGCCTGAAGTTTGCCTTCGGCGTGACGGTGGCAGCGATCATTATTGGCACAATGGCTTCCTTTGGCCTGCAGGCCTACTCCCCCAAGTGGTCAAATCGCCTCAATGCGTTGATCCAGCTGCCCATCATCATCCCCTGGCTGGTGACGGCCATCTCCCTGCTGCTGCTGTTCTCCTTTGTCGGTGCGGGCCGTAGCATGGTCTCCATGTTCTTCGGTAACCTGATCGTGGTGCTGCCCTATGTGGTGCTGCTGGTCAACGGTCGTTTTGTGTCTATGGACCGCACGCCGGAATCTGCTGCACGGTTGCTGGGCGCCGGGCCCGCCCGCGTGTTCTTTGACATCACGCTGCCGGCCATCGTCCCCGGCATCATGGCCGGCGGTATCATGGCAATGATCATGTGTTTCAACAACTTCGTTGTGCAGTACTACCTGATCCCCATCGGGACCCAGACGCTGCCTACCCTGGTCTTTACCCGCATCCGCAGCGGCTATCAGGCAGATCTGAACGCCCTTTCCGCCATCATTGTTCTGGTCGCGGTCGGCATTGTGATCCTGCTGGTCAAGCTGGGCTTTTCGGCCGGAAGCCTGTTCGGTATCTCCTCCGGCTCGAGCTCTAAAAAAGGAGAATAAATCATGGCTGAGTTGAGAGTAAATAATCTGAAAAAAAGTTTTGGTCAGAATGAAGTGCTCAAGGGTGTCAGCTTCCATCTGGAGACTGGCAAGTTCCTGTCACTGCTGGGTCCCTCCGGCTGCGGCAAGACCACCATTCTGCGTATCATTTGCGGTCTGGAGACCCCGAGCTCCGGTGAAGTGCTGGTAGACGGCGCAGATATCACCAACGTCAAGCCCGAAAAGCGCAACATCGGCCTGGTGTTCCAGAACTACGCACTGTTCCCCTCCATGACCGTGGCCAAGAACGTGGGCTATGGCCTGAAGATGCAGAAGGTCCCACAGAAGGAGATCGACGAGCGCGTGGAAGAGGCTCTGGAGCTGGTGAAGCTGCCCGGCTACGGTCCCCGCAAGATCACCCAGATGTCCGGCGGCCAGCAGCAGCGTGTGGCGCTGGCCCGCGCACTGGTGACCCGCCCCAGCATCCTGCTGCTGGATGAGCCCCTGTCCGCTCTGGACCGTAAGATCCGCGGCGAGATGCAGTATGAGATCCGCAACATTCAGCAGAAGATCGGCACCACCACCGTGTTCGTTACCCACGATCAGGAGGAGGCGCTGACCATGTCCGACCAGATCATTCTGATAAACAAGGGCAGCATCGAGCAGGAGGGCGATCCCTATACGATCTACAGCCAGCCCGCTACCGAGTTTGCTTCTGACTTCCTGGGCAAGGCAAACCTGATCAGCGGCAAGCTGATGAGTGAGAACGATACGTGGTATCTGGTAAACACCGGTATCCGCATCCCCATCAACTACTGCGGCGGCAAGGAAGGCGACGACATCAAGGCTGCGGTTCGCGGCGAGTACTTCGAGTTCTGTAACGAAGGGGCGGAAGGCGCCAACGTCTTCCACCTGCAGAAAAAGATCTTTACCGGCCTGAGCTGGAAGCTGATCGGCCTGCTGGGCGACCAGCCTCTGGACATCTCTGCGCTGGGCATCAGCGCAGACCACCTGCAGGAGGGCGCGACTCAGTATGTCCGCATTCGTCCTGAGAACGTGGTCTACTATAACAACTGATTTTTTGGGGGAGTTATTGATATGAGCAAGCACTATGAAACCGCCCGGGAGATTTATGCCTCCTGGGGGGTCGATACCGAGGAGGCCATCCGCCGCATGGACGAGATCCCTCTGTCCATCAATTGCTGGCAGCTGGATGACCTGACGGGCTTTGAAGATTTTGATGCGCAGCTGACCGGCGGCATCCAGGCTACCGGTAATGCTCCAGGCAAGCCCCGCAGCATTGAGGAGTATTTTACCAATCTGAATAAGATGCTCTCCCTGGTCCCCGGCGCAAAGCACCTGGCCCTGCACAGCGTTTATCCCCTGACCAATGGCGTAAAGATCCCCCGGAATGAGCTCAGGCCCGAGCATTTTGCCCCCTGGATCGATTACGCCAAGGAAAAAGGGATCGGCCTGGACTTCAATCCTACCTACTTCTCCCATCCCATGCTCAAGGACGGCTGGACCCTGGCCAGCCCTGACAAGAGTGTCCGGGACTTCTGGATCCAGCACGGTATTGCATGCCGTAAGATCGGCGAGTCCTTTGGCAAGGCGCTGGGCGAGACCTGCATCACCAATCACTGGATCCCCGATGGCTCCAAGGATACCCGCGTGGATATGCTGGGTCCCCGTGAGCGTTTGATCGATTCTCTGAATCAGATCTTTGCGGAGCCCATCGACCCCAAGTACAACCGGGACTCTGTTGAGGGTAAGGTTTTTGGCCTGGGCGTGGAAAGCTATACTGCCGGTTCTCACGATTTTTATGCCAACTATGTCCTGACCACCGGCAAGGCTATGGTCTGCATGGATATCGGCCACTATCACCCCACGGAGAGCGTTGCGGATAAGCTGTCTTCCTACTTCGCATTCAACCAGGAGATCATGACCCACCTATCCCGCGGCGTTCGCTGGGATAGCGACCATGTGGCCGTCGTGTCTGAGGATATTGTTGCCATCATGCAGCAGATCAAGCGCTGCAACGCCTTCGACAAGGTACATCTGGGCCTGGACTTCTTCGATGCCAGCATTGACCGCATCGCCGCTTCCGTGATCGGCAGCCGCAGCGTGAAAAAGTGCCTGATGACGGCTCTGCTGGAGCCCACTGAGCACCTGGTAAAGGCTGAGGCCGAAGAGGATCTGACCCGCCGTCTGGCGCTGCAGGAGGAGTTCAAGATGCTGCCTGCCGGTATTGTGTTCAACGAGTACTGTGAGCGTCACGGCGTCAAGGCTTCCAACTGGATGGGCGGTGATTTGAAATGAGTGAGCTCCGCCGTTTTATCGTGGATACAGACACAGGCTCCGATGACGTCTGGGCTGTGATCGAGGCGCTCCGGGCGGTAGATGTTGTCCGGGTGGAGGCCATCACGGTGGTCTGCGGAAACCTGCCGCTGGATCTCTGCGTCAAGAATGCCATGCATGCGGTGGACGCTGCGCACACCTATGTGCCCCCGGTTTATCGGGGCATGGAGCGGCCCCTCATGCGCAAGCAGGCGTTTTATGCGGCCAATATCCATGGGGAGGACGGCCTGGGCGGCATGGATCTGCCCATGCCGGAGAGACCTGCGGAAACCAAGCATGCGGTAGACGCTATCATCGACATCGTGATGGCCAATTCCGGCGAGATCGAGATCGTCACCTGCGGCCCCATGACGAATTTGGCCATGGCGCTGCTGAAAGAACCCAAGCTGGCGGAAAACATCAAAAAGGTTTGGATCCTGGGGGGCTCTTCCAGTGGGTCCGGCAATATGACCCCTACAGCGGAATACAATGTGTACGTGGACCCGGAAGCGGCCGATATCGTTCTGGACTCTGGCGTGGACGCCGTTTGGGTCACTTGGGATACGGCGGTGGGCGCAACGGAAATCACGCCTGAAGAAGTGGAGATGCTGTTGAACAGCGGTTCTCCCACGGCGGAATTCTGTGTTCGCTGCACACGTAAACTGCGGGAGTACTACCTGAGTATGTATGGCCGGTCTTCCTATAGCGTCATTGACAGCCTGGTCATGACGGCGGCGCTGTATCCGGAGATCATGGAAGGCGTGTTTCAAGCAAACTGCGCCGTGGAGAGAATAGGAACGGAGACGCGGGGATATTTCCGCATCGACCATCACAACCGCTTGAAGCGCTCTCCCAACGCGGCGATTTGTCCGGCAGTGAATGTCCCGCTCTACAAAAAACACTTATTTGCATTGTTGGGCGCCGGCTGAGTGAATCTACTGGCTCCGCTCTGGCGGAGCCAGTATTGCTATGATTGAAAAAGGAGGGCTTCATCATGAATGACTTCAGATTTTATAACCCTGTCCGGATTCATTTCGGACAGAACTCTCTGAACAAGCTGCCGGAGGAGCTGGCGGCTGTGGGCAAGACGGTCCTGCTGGCCTATGGCGGCGGCAGCATTAAGCGTACCGGCCTGTATGACCGCGTGATGGCCATTTTGAAGGATTGCGGCAAGGAAGTTGTAGAGCTGTCCGGCATCATGCCTAACCCCCGCACCGAAAAGGTGTATGAGGGCATTGAGCTGTGTAAAAAACACAATGTGGACTTTATCCTGGCCGTTGGCGGCGGCAGCACCATTGACTGCAGCAAGGCCATCGCCGTGGGCGCCTGCACCGACCGTGATTTCTGGGAGGCATTTTACCTGAACAATGAGGTGGCCGAAGCAGCCGTTCCTCTGGGCGTGGTGCTGACCATCCCTGCTACCGGCAGTGAAATGGATCGCTCTGCCGTCATCACCCATTGGGAGACCGGCGTAAAGACCGACTACAACTCCGATCTGACCTTCCCCAAGTTCTCCATTCTGGACCCCACTCTGACCTATACGCTGCCCAAGAACCAGATGATCAACGGCATCGTGGATACCCTGAGCCATATCTGGGAGCTGTATTTCTCCGAGCCTGATACCGACAGCGTGACGGATAATCTGGCGGAAGCGCTGATGCGCAGCGTGATCTCTGCGACCCGTGTCGCTATCAAGGATCCCAAGGACTATATCGCCCGGTCCAATATCATGTGGGCCAGCACCGTGGCCCTGTGCGGCATGATAGGCAACGGCAAGAACTCCGACTGGGCCAGCCACAACATCGAGCACGCCATTTCTGCGCTGTTTGATGTGGCCCATGGTGCGGGTCTGGCTGTGGTGCATCCCACCTATATGGCGTATTTCTGCCAGAATGCCCCGGAGCGCTATGCCCGCTATGCCGTGAATGTGTGGGGCGTGGACCCCACCGGCAAGGCTCCGCTGGAAGTGGCCCGCGAGGGTGTGCAGCGTACCCGCGACTTCTTCAACGAGATCGGCGCGCCTGCTACTCTGACGGATCTGGGCGTCCCCGAGAGCGCCATTGATGATCTGGTGGCGCACACAGACATGGGCGCATGGGCTTATAAGAAGATGACGCAGGACGACGTGCGCGCCATCCTGCGTATGGCTCTGTAAGGAGGGACCGATGGAACAGATTTCTGTTTTCGACAGCCGCTTCGCACCATACGGACAGGTGCTGGAAGGATATGATTTCGCAGAACTTTGCCGGGTTATGGAAGAAACGACCCCCTGCCCGGAGGATGGCACGGTCTATGTGGCGTCCGTCCCGGAATTAGAGGCGCTTTCTGTGGCGGCAGAGCTGCGGGATCGCGGGTTCGGAGGTATGCCCATCCAGATCGGGTACTGCAACGGCGCCAACACCCGCCTCAGCTGTCTGGAGTATCATCGCACCAGCGAGCTGGACATCGCTGTGAGTGACATGGTCCTGCTGGTGGCCCGTCAGCCCGAGATCGTGGGCGGTGTGCTGGATACCAGCTGCGTCAAAGCGTTCTTCGTGCCCAAGGGCACAGCGGTCGAACTGTATGCCACGACCCTCCACTATGCGCCTGCGGCGGTTGGCCATGGATTCCGCATGGGCTGTGTTCTGCCCAGAGGGACCAATGGGGATGCTCCCAGGATCACGCCTGCGGGAAAAGAGGACCGGCTGCTCTGGGGCGCAAACAAGTGGGTCATCGCAGGCGCCAATACCAATGAGGCGCAGCAGGGCGCCTATGTGGGCATCCAGGGTCCGGATGTAGACTTGATGAAGGGCTGAGCGAGGAGGACAACATGCAGGAAAAGTGGATCGAAAAGATCTATGCCGGTTTTCTGGGCATGGATGCAGGTATGCGCCTGGGCGCACCGGTAGAGAATCCCTACTGGACCTATGAGCGTCTTGAGGAATACTATGGGAACATGGAAGGCTATCTGCGTGAATACCGACACTATGCTGCTGACGACGATGTCAACGGCCCGGTAATTTTCTTGCGGGCTCTGACTGACTGGGGCAAGGACTTTACCCCCAAGCAAGCAGGCGAGACCTGGCTGAACTACACGCGCTGCGGTCACGGTATGTTCTGGTGGGGCGGCGAGGATATGTCCACAGAGCACCGCGCCTACATGAACCTGAAGCGCGGGGTATCCGCCCCAAAATCCGGCAGCATCGCTCTCAACGGGCAGGTGGCTGCCGAGCAAATCGGCGGTCAGATCTTTGTGGACACCTGGGGCCTGATCTATCCCGGTGATCCTGCCATGGCAGCCAAGCAGGCCAGAAAGGCCGCCTCTGTTTCCCATGACGGCGAAGGGCTGTATGGCGCGGAATTCATGGCGGCCTGCGTAGCTGCGGCATTTACTTGTACTACGGTAGACGAGGTGCTCGATGCCGGATTGGCGGTCCTGCCTCGGGATTGCGATTACCGCCGTGTGGTGGAGTCTGTGCGGGCCTTCCACAAGAAGCAGCCTGATGATTTCCGGGCCTGCCGCGATTATGTGGATCGGGAGTGGGGCGCCCACAAGTACCCCGGTTACTGCCACATCATCCCCAATGCGGGTATTTGCGTGCTGGCATTGCTTTACGGTAAGGGCGAGTTGGGCCGCACCATTGAGATCGCTTGTATGTGCGGCTTTGATACGGACTGTAATGCCAGCAACACCGGCACCATCACCGGCGTTCTTGGGGGGCTGGAGAATTTCCCTGCCCGTTATCGCACGTCAATCAACGACTGTGTGGTCTTGTCCAGCGTGTCCGGCTTCCTGAACATGCTGGACAGCGCAACGTTCTCGAAGGAGTTGGCTGTTCTGGCTTACCGTCTGCGGGGTGAACAACCTCCTGCCTGGCTGGCCTTGCCCCGACCCGGCGATATGCTGATGGACTTTGAGATGCCCGGCTCTACCCACGGCCTGGAATTGACAGACCGGGCCAGCCATTGGATCCGCCCTGTGGAGGGCGAAGCCCACACTGGTAAGCGCTGTCTGGAGATGATGATAGACGGAAAACTGCCGGTTCCTGTTGACCTGTTCTTCCGCGGCAGCTTTATACGCTCTGACTTCAACGATGAGCGTTATGAACCGGTGTTCTCTCCCCGGGTCTATCCCGGCCAGACGGTTTCCTGCTGGATGAAGAGCAGGCAGGAAGCGCCCGCCGCCATTACGGTGACGCCGTTTCTGACAACGGCAGTAACAGGCCGGCGAAAAGAGCTGGAGTCAGTGGTGTTGCCGGATGGGACCTGGCATCAGGTCTCCTTCCGGGTACCTGAGCTTGCCGGGGACCAGGTCCATTTCATTGGCTGGAAGGTGGAGATCGACCCCGTAACGCCGCCCTGGACGCTGGGCCGGGTCTTTGTGGATGACATCACAGTCACCGGCCCTATGGCCTACACCATCGATATGGCCATTCAGAAGAAGGAATTTGATGAGGTCACGCCCTTCTCCTGCAATGATATCGAGCCGGACCTGCAGAATGGTGAACTGGTGTTGCGGACGGAGTGCGGCGGCCAGGCATTTACCGGGAATTATTATACCCGGGATGGGGCCATAGAAGGTGAAGCCGTCGTGGAGAGCGGAGATTCCTGTATGCTGCTTCTGCGGGGCAAGGGCGCCCGTAACTTCTATGCGCTGGGGCTTGACGGCGAAAATGCGGTCATTGCATGCTGTGAGAACGGCGAATGGACGCAGCTGGCATCTGCCCCGTATGGATGGAAACGCAGTGAAACGCTGCGGCTCCGGGCAGAGGCCGAAGGCAGCGGCCTGCGTCTGCTGGTAGACGGCGCTTTGGTGTTACAGGCAGTAGATGACCGCTTTGCTTACGGCATGGTGGGTGTGTGCCACTCCGGCGCTGCCTCCAGCCGTTGGAAAACGTTTGCTGTGACCGGCCGGATATAAAAATCATGACCACCCCTAAGAGGGGTGGTCATGACTGTCCCTGGGCCGCCGCGCTGCCGTCGATACGGTCCATATGGGCAAGTTCGGGAGCGAAATAAAGCATCAGGGAGGTTTCCGTAATGGCGGCGTGCCCGGCGGCCCATCCGGGAAACGGCGTCTCGCGGTATTCCAGCCAGGTCATCGTTTTCATATCGACCGAGGGGTACATAAGAATCCTCCTTGTTCAAAAGATGAATGGTACTTTTATCGGTGGAAATGAAAAATTCTCCTTGTAACAGGCTTCAAAGCTATTTACGAGCGGCGGAAAATGCAGTATAATAAAAATCATAATTTATGGCGTT
Source organism: Anaerotruncus colihominis (assembly GCF_010206195.1). Lineage (GTDB taxonomy): Bacteria > Bacillota > Clostridia > Oscillospirales > Ruminococcaceae > Anaerotruncus > Anaerotruncus colihominis_A. Next base: position 98,403 of record NZ_VIQT01000022.1, read on the forward strand.
TTCGAGGGTAGAAAAAGAGAAAAAAAGGGGAAAATATGAGAAAAACACTTGACAAACTGTATCCAAACGCGATATGCTTTAGACAGACAGACAGACAGACAGACAGACAGACAGACAGACAGACAGACAGACAGACAGACAGACAGACAGACAGACAGACAGACAGACAGACAGACAAGTTCTGTCTTTTTTCGTTGTTTGAAAGAATTTATCTGAAACAATCAGGGGTATTGTCTCCACAGCTTTCCGCGGGGGCAATGCGCCTTTTTTTATAGCATCACAGATCATCTTCGACCATTTTCGACTTTGGCAGAGGGGAACCAGGTAACATGAAAACGAAACAAAGATTTTTAAGCTTGTTGTTCAGCGGCGTATTGCTTTTTTCTGCTTTTCCGGTCAACGCATTCGCAATAGAATCCGGCGGCCCGGATAGTGGCTTATGCGAACACCACACTGTACATACAGCAGAGTGCGGCTATACCGATCGTCAGCCGGGAAACTGCACCCATGTGTGCAGTGAGGAAAGCGGCTGCAGCAAGAAAGAATTGGGCTGCCAGCATGAGCACAACGAGGATTGCGGCTACGCCCCTGCGGCTGGGGGCCGGCCCTGCGCTTTCGAGTGCGCGGTATGCAATGGCAAGGAGAATTACCCAGCCGAATGGCCGGACGCCCCGGATTGGGCGGCGGGCGGCAGCGCGCCGCCTGTCGAAAACCTTGAGGACGGCGAAACAGTCAGCGGGATCTACGGCGTGCCACAAGACATGCTGGATTCCGGGGGGCTGCAAACTCTGCGGAACCAGTCCAATGCCGCTGTTACAGCGGAAGACCCGGACAAGCGGATCCCGGAGAGCTGCTTGAGCCACTATACAAATCTCTACATCAATGGCGACCTCTATAAGGGCGGGGATATCACCGTAACCGAGGGCGACAACTTCGCTTACACCCATCTTTGGGCTCCCAATCCAACAGCCATTGAAAACGCCGGTAAGGAACTGGTTGGGGGCAGTTGGTTTGAGTACCAGATATTCCAGGTTCCAAAGCTGGATCTGGCTCTCAACAGGAAAGGGGCATGGATCATTAACGGCATCAAGGTGGGCGAATGGCAAACCACCTACAACAAGGCCACCGGCGTCATGATGTACAAAATGGTCTTCAATCGATACATCCAGTTTTTTGATCCCAAAACCATTGTCGCCATGCTCCAGGGCAGCGGAAAGTTTGCGCAAACGGGCACCGGCGATATTGACGATGGCCTTAAGGGCGGCGTGATAACCATCGTTCCGAAGCCGGAGCAGCCTGTAGTGCCCTCCATCCCCGGCGGCGTGGGCTGGTCCAAGCCAATCCCCCCCAGCTTTAACGACAACCTGCTCCCTTTCGGCAAGGGCAAGGTGTGGGACAGTTCCAACAATCAAGACGAGGTGCCCCGCATCGAGTGGCGCGTGGCTTTTTTGGAGCAGCTGCAAAAAAGCCAGCGGGAATTTTTAAGCAGTGGGAAAGACCCCGATTCCCTGCAGGAAAACCCAAAGTACCTGCTTATCGAGGACACGCTCGACCCCAACCAGCAGTTCTACTGCCCGCTGGCTGTGGACGGGAATCCGTATCCCAGCAAACAGTATGTGGACGGCGCGCCTTTCTTCATTGAGCTGCCTGTGGTTGTGCCGGGAAGCGGCAACCTGCTCAACGGCGGTTTGGGCAACGGCAGCTATGACGGCAAAGGCAGTATCCAACCCTTCATCAATGGGTATCAATTTAAACAGATTGACGGCAGCAAGGCGACGACTTCAGCCGCAATTCGGGCTGTCCAGAAAGAGGTGGAACAGACCCCGAAAAGCTGGACCGTCACTACAGACCCGGATACCCGCTGCCAGACCCTGCTCATCAACACCGGCAAGCTGGGTACGAAGAATCCGGCGAACGGCATCACATGGAAGGACATTTACGGAACCAGTGGGTGGCCTGTCAGAGAGCTGGAAAAGCTGATACAGAACTGCGACGATACCATCACGGCGCTGGAAGCCGGCGCAAATTCCCCCATCATACTGATGGATCAGCGGCAGGCAATGCTGCTGAACGTACTCAACCGCGCGGTGGCGATAGAAACAGACCCGGGTTTGCGGGCGCAAAAAGAGCAGGCCGTAGGGGATTGGAACGAGAACTACCGCACATGGCGTGACGACCCCCATATCAGCCCGCTGGGAGAGCTGGTAAATGCCGCTGGCAATCTGATCGTCCCCCTGCCCAAGCTCGATATGATAACTGCCATGAAAGATTGGGATGTTCCAGACGGCAAAAAGCTGGAAAATCTGAATGAGTACGCGAACTTTGTCAAGTCCTTGCAAAACATCAAAAGCGACCAGGAGGTCTATCGCAGCAACCGCCTGCAATACAGCACAGAGTGGAAAGCCGTTAAGGAACGCTATCAGGACGCGAAGGATTTCTACCAGAATGAGCAGGTCTACGGCTTTTCGCTCAAAGTGTGCAGCAAGTCCATCAACACCTCCATGACCTCCTATGGAAATCGCGTCACCTTCAGGCTGGGCGACAGCCAGTGGACGGCGGAGGACACCGCGGACAACATCAGATTTGGCTCGGGCATCACTGGCAGCTACACATTGGGCAGCGTTGTCCTACAAAAGGCGGACAAGCACTACGCCTCTGCTGCCGGGGATATCGAGGACATCCAAAATGTGGATAAAAATCATGCAGGCCTGACCGGGGCCAAGTTCCAGATGTACTGCGGCACAGGCAATGGCCAGGTGCCGCCGCTGACAGGCGAGCATCTGGCCTACTTCCTGGACAAGGACGCCAGCGCAAACGGCGACGCCTACGTCTACACCCACACGGGCACAGACCCGGATCACGGCGGCGTCCAGGGCGAAGTGACCGAGCTTGCCGTCGGCCAGGACGGCAAGCTCGTGCTGCAGCGCATCACCCAGCAGCACAAGCACTGGCTGGTGGAGCAGGCGGCCCCGGAGGGGTATTATCTGGACAAAACCCCGATCCTGCTGGAAAGCAATATGGACGAGGTCGTCTATAAGCTGCTGCCCAATACCTCCCGGTCGGTGCTGCTGTATAAGCGGGATTCCTTCAGCGGCAATCCGGTGGAGGGCGCAGAGTTTAAATTGTTTGATGAGAACGGCGCCCCGGTCACCGGCTTTGCTGCTAAAACACTCAATGAACATAAGACCCTGTGGAAAACGGCGGACGGCTCAGGGAATGCGGCGCTGAAAACCAACGCCAGCGGCGAACTGTGTATCCACGGCCTGGCCGCGGGTAAGTATTTCCTGCAGGAGACTGCGGCCGCCCCGGGCTATGTGACGCCGGCGAAGCCGGTTAAATATGACTTCGAGCTGCCGGCGGAAATCCCACAGAAAACCGCCGGTTACGACGCAGCCTACCACCTGTTGCTGAATACGGCGGACGCCCCGCTGAAAAACACCCCTGGCACCGCCAGGCTCACGCTGCACAAGACCGGACCGTTTCCCGAGAATGGCGCCTATAAGCCGCTGCAGGACGCGTACTTCGCCCTGTTCCGCTTCAAGGGCACGGAGAAGGATTGGGAGGATAACCCCGACAAGGAAGCGAATTGGGAGATCATTAAGCTGAAAGAGGCGCAGGGGACAGGAGAATACTTCAAGACGGCCAACTCTACAGTGGAAATCGACCTCCAGGGCGAAGGTATATTGAAAGGAAAAATACAGGCCGTCGCGACAGACGCAAGCGGCAATTTCACCATCACGGGCATCCCGATGGGGCACTACGCCATCACAGAGGTGCAGGCGCCGGCCGGCTATGTCCGCGACTACCGCAGCTTCTATTTCAACGTGGACAGCGGCAGCGCCACCGAACAGGGCGCCACAGAAGTCAAGCTCTACACTGCCCCCAAAAAGCAGGACGATACCACCAGATTAAATGACAATACCCTGCGCAACTTCAAGCGCATGGTACATCTGGCGCTGGTGAAGTACGACGCGGAAAAAGCCAAGCCAGACATCGAGGGCCAGCCGCTCCCGGCAGCGCCCGGCCACGATTACGACGGCTGGCTGTATACTGACAAGGTGCTTGACGACGGCAGCGCCACCGGCTTGCCGGGCGCGGTCTATAAGCTGTTCATGCGGGGCAGCGGCGCGGTGGGGACGGCCAATCCCCGCCCGGAGGAGCTGACCACGACAACAATTCAGGGGTATCAGGCTGGCTACGACACCTGCGTGGCCGTGGGCACAACAGACCAAAATGGCGTGCTGAAATCTATGGAGATGAAGGGGGCAAACTCTCAGCCACTCATAAACGGCCTCAATCCCGAGTATTACTACATGATTGAGGTCAAGGCTCCAGAGGGCTACCTGCTCGACCAGACGCCTGTGTATTTCGATATCAACGAGCACGCCTTTCCGGATGATACAGGCGCCAAGGCCGGCATCGTGCGGATGGCCGAAAACCATTCCGCTGTGTATGGCCTGCAGCTGAAAAAGGCAGACGGAGACGATCCGAAAAAGGCCGCGCTGGCCGGTGCAGAATTCACTGTTTCGGAGAATGGAGCCACGCTGTTTTTCATTCCTGTAACGAACCCCACAGATCCAGGAAACGTTTACCGGATCGCCAAAGCGGACGAGCCAAATGCAGTTTCAACAATCGTTCCCGGTTTGGACGGCCTGCTCACCGTTATCGGGCTAAAAGCCGGCACGGAGTATGCTTTCACCGAGACAGCCGCCCCCTGGGGCTACAAAAAGCCGGATGAAAACAAGCCATTCATCTTCAAGACGGCAAAAAACCGCGAGGAGGGAGTGTTGAAAAATGCGCCGAGCGGTATTGATGTCATCTTTCCCAAGGGAGAGAAAGACAAAATCCGTATCGACGAAGTGGAAAACATCCGCCTGAAAGGCAAGCTAACGCTGCATAAGCAGGACGCAGAGAATATGGCCAAGCCGCTGGCGGGGGCGGAATTTACCCTGTACCGCATCGTGGTCGAAACGATTCAGCCAGATGAGCCGGATTATGACCCGAACTATCCGGACGGCACCCGTACCAGGGAAGTGAAGATCGGCACGCAGGCCACCGATGCAAACGGCGGCCTGACCTTTGACGGCCTGGAATGGGGCGACTATGTCATGATCGAAACCAAGGCCCCGGAGGGCTACCTGCTGGACAGTACGCGCCGCCTGTTCACCATCGACCGGTTCTCCTTTGACCGGGACGGCGTGACGATTCCGGTACAGTACCCTGCGGTGACCAACGTCAAGGGTGTGCTGGGCGAGGCAAAACTTGTGAAGGTGGACGAAAACGACCACGATAAACGGCTGGAGGACGCGCATTTCTTCCTGACCAAGTATATGGGAACGGACGCAGCCGGCCAGGAAATCTGGGTTGGTTACGGCCAGGGCATTTATATCACTGGAACGGATGGCGAGATCCGTTTCAAGCTGCCGCCAGGCAGGTACAGCCTGAGCGAGATGAAGGCCCCAGACGGCTACCTGCTTGATCTGGAGAATATCTACCTGACCTTTGAGATCCCGGAGAGCCAGGACGGGGTGACTCCGCCGCCGCTTGTGGTGATCGACGACAAGGTCAAGGACGGCGTGATTGTCAACCGCAAGGGCGTGGCGGGCCTGCGCCTGCGCAAGGCGGTAGAGTTTACAAATCCTGCTGTCCATATCCCGGGAGTGACCTTTGAACTGGCGTGGAGAACCCCGGTGGTCATCGATGGAAAACTGACGTTTGATATCGAGCAGCTTTACTTTATCCAACTCAAAGATGGCTTCTACCAACAGTGTGACGAGACTGAACCGGATGCTACCAAGGAGCTGGTCACTGGCCGCAGCGGTGAAGTTTTCGCGCTCATGAGGGAGGCAGAGTCGCCCACGCATCCGGGCGATCCGCTCAGTAGCTTGCAATATCTGGAGACGAAAGTCCCGGACGGCATTCAGGAGCCGGATGGACAGCCGAAGCTGGTTAGAAAACTGATCCCCAACATGACCATAACGGTTGATGTGGAAAATCCTCTGAAGGACTTAGCGGATGTGCAGGAGAAGCTTGCTATTCAGGTGCTCAAAACGGATGGCAAGAGCAAGCTGGGGCTTGCGGGCGCGGAGTACGAGCTGTTCCTTTACACCGGAGACGGCACCGATGCAATGAACAGCCATACGTCAGTAGGCAAGGCGACAACAGATAAAAACGGGCGGATTGAGTTCAATCAGCAGAACACGCACTATACGCCCCCAGGCTGGCCAATAGCAATACCCGGCCTTATGCTGGGCAGCACCTACCATCTGGTGGAGACCAAGGCCCCGGAGAACTATGTGCTGGACGAAACCCATCACGAGATTGTGCTGGACGAGTCCTGCTTCGACCAGGATTTCCACTTCGTCCCGCCCCAACTGGTTCTGCCGAACTACCAGATTAAGGGTTCCATCGTGGTGGAGAAGGTGGATAAAGACGTTCCCAGCAAGAAGCTGAAAGGCGCGGAGTTTGAGCTGCTGCATAAGTATTCGGACGATCCGGACGTTGATTACATGCACTACGGCGAATGGCGGTATATCACCGACGAGAACGGTGAAATCCGCATTGACTCCCTGCCCTTTGGAAAATACAAGCTGGTCGAGCGGGCAGCCCCTCTGGATTATCTGATGGACGCTTCCGCACCGGAGTGGGACTTTGAGATTAAAACCGACAACGAAACTCTGACCTATACGTTCACAAATAAGCAAGACCCCAGCCCCACGCGGGAAGTTCTGGTCAAGAAGGTTTCGGAGGGCGGCGCCCCTCTGCCCGGCGCAAAGTTCAAACTCAAGGCGCTGGCAGCGGACGGCTCCTACCGCGCCCGGCAGGAGTCGATTTATACCACCGATGAGAAGGGCGAGATCGCTCTCGGCAAGCTGCCGGTCGGCAACTATGCCCTGGTAGAGATTGAAGCCCCGGAGGGTTATCAGCTGCCGGACAACCCCGAGACACGCTTTGCTGTGACCACGGACAAGCAAGTCGTTGAAGTGGAGATCGTCAACGTCAAAGTGGGCAGCGGCGGTCCCGGCGATCCCATCGACCCGGACAATCCGGACAACCCAGACAACCCGGGCAATCCGGATAAACCGGGCAATCCGGGCAACCCAATTGGCCCAGGAAAGCCGGGCAAACCAACTGACACAGGAAAGCCGGACAACCCAATTGACCCAGGAAAGCTAGTCAAGTCCACCGGCCCGGATAATCCGGATAAACCGGCCGCCCATGTGCCGCAGACGGGAGACGGCGCCAGTTTGACGCTGTGGCTGGTACTGCTGGGCCTGTCCGGCGCCAGCTTGGTCCTGCTCATGGGCTGGCCGCTGATCCGCAGAAGGAAGCAAGATTCGTAACGCCAGACGGCGGGCGGCCGGATATTCCGGCCGCCCGCCGCCTGTTTACCCCAAAGTTAGAGGGCAGAATATACATATAAAAGCGGTATTGGCGCGGTGCGGCTTTAACTGCCCGCGTCCGGGGTGGTTCTAAACCGGGCAGGCTTGCCAAACAAACATAACCCGAACCTATTTCCGATTGGAGACAGGTTCGGGTTATTTATTTTCTTTGATTGCTATGAAAGCAACCTACTTCAACAATGGGGTAAGACGCAGGCCTGCCTCTATATCTATTGAATTGCAATTCAATAGATATAGAGAAAATAAAAAAAGCATCAAAACGGTCGCACCCACAACGCGTTACTCTGACGCCGAGCGCATAACCTTGTACACATGTTTTTCCACAGCGATCATTGCACCGCCAACGCAGGTTGCGTCCGTCCCCAGCGGAGAGCGGATAAAAGCAGTCGCCCCCCTCAAGGGAGGATACATCATAACATTATATTTCTCCAATACCAGATCAAACAGGAAGGGGTATTCGTTCATCAGCTTACCGCCCAGGATCATATTGCGTGGATTGAGAAAACAGGCGGCGTTGCTTACCGTGATCGCCATATAGGTACTTATCCGGTCAAGCAAAGCTTCTGCCCAAGGTTCCCTGCGCTCCCATGCAGCCATGATTTCCTCGAGGCTGGAAATTTCCGGACAGAATTTTGTCGCCTGTTGAATAATCTGGTCCTTGGTCAGATAGGCCGCCGCGCACCCGCGCCGGCCGCAGGAGCAGAGCCGGCCGTCGGTATAGTCCACAATTGTGTGTCCGATCTCGCCTGCGGAGTTGATGGAACCGCGCACCAGGCGTCCTCTGTGGATCACCGCGCCGCCTACGCCGCACCCAAAGCTCAGGAGAACAACATCGTCCGCCCCCTTGATCGGCGGTGTGGAGCAATCCCCAATAATCGCACATTTGACATCGTTGTCCACATAAGTGGGAAGGCCGAACCTTTCCTCGATCATCTGCCCGATCGGCACATTGCTCCAACGGATCAAATCCCCGAATATGACCTCTCCGGTCTTGGAGTCAACCGTTCCAACCGCCCCGGCCCCAATTGCGGCAACCTTTTCCTTCGGGATTTTTGCTTGTATAGCAAGCTGCTGGTACATCCGGTAGAAAATCTCAACAACCTCCTCCGGCTGAAAAGAATCGCACGGCGCAGGCGCTGCGCCCCGCGCGACGATCTGGCCGCCAAAGTTGAGGATGCAGAGTTTTAAATTGGTTTCGGAAATATCCAGCCCGATACAATAAAAAGCGTTCTCCTCCACATCAAGCATAACCGCCTTGCGTCCAACCCCATTTGAAACCGCCGCCATATCCCTGACAAGCCCGCACTCCTCCAGAGAGCCGACCAGCCGTGTCGCGCTTGTAGGGCTCATGCCAGTCATTCGCGCGATTTCACTGCGGGAAACCTCGCGGCTGTCCCGAATGATATCGAGGATCATCTTCATATTGTTGTATTTGATTGTGCTTTGATCCTGCGGTGCAGTTTTACAGATCACATTTTTCACACTCCATTATCCACACGATGTCATTATATCGTATTTCTTATGAAAATACAATATATTTTATCTTACATTTTATAGGATTTGTATAATACCGCTGTCAAAAAAGCGCATTTTGTGCCGGATACAGTGAGGTTCCGTCAGGATTTCAGCACGGGGGACTCTTTTTCGTTTGGGCTTTAAACTATTTTTAGCTGACCAGTTCTTTCCTCACCAGCCATTCCTAATGGGTTTTTAACCAGAAAACCAAAACCTCAACCCGGGTAAATTGAACATTAAGGGCTGGTTTATGCTTTAAGCCTATTGATGCGTGCCTACGCCTGCCTTGTACTTAAAGAAAACGGCGGCTTGAAATTTCAAAGCCGCCAAAAAATTATACAGGCGTTGTTAATATGTCTGCGTTATATCGGTTGCGCACCGTATAGCAGCTTTTGGAATACTGCTCCATATGCGCTTTGAGAATATCACATTCTTTTAGCAGACGTTGAAATTCTCTGTCAGGCGTGTTCATCCGGCCAGGGTTAGGGATCGCCATTTCCAACGTAAACGGTGGCCCGTTACGGGGCAAGTGTGCTCTCTGTCCATATTCTTACCTCCCAAAAATCCAGACTTATAATAACTTTATAACAAGTCTGTTTTTGAATTGTACCACAGGATAGGTCTCCAATAAAGTTATAATAGCTTTATTGGAGGACACCTATGAACAAAGACAACGAAAAGCACTTTGGACTCAGGGTGGATGGTAATATTTTGGCTAAATTCCGCTATGTCTGCGGCTATGCGGGACGCTCCGCCAACAGCCAAATTATCCAACTGATGCTAAAATTCATTGCAGAGTATGAAAAAGAGCATGGAAAACTGAAAGATACAATGGAGCGAATGAAACTGGAAAGCGAGCTGAAAAATATCCAAAAATTCTTTGCCAGTCCGGAGGGGCAGACGGAATTTGAAGAATGGAAAGCGTGACGGGTAAAGGAATCAGAACAGCATAAAAGCGTATAACAAAAGAGGCGGTATCAAAACGATACCGCCTCTTTTGCCTTAGCATAGATATACTAAAAATTTGAATCCGTCCCCGATTGGAACCGGGTTCGGATTATCATGGTCTGGAAAACCTGCCCAGTTTGGAACCACCCCGGACGCGGGCAATTGCTTTGGACATAAAAAAAGCCTGGAGCACGAAATGGCTCCAGACCCTTGCCTGGTGGTGCGGGTAACAGGACTTGAACCTGCACAGCCTTGCGACCATTAGAACCTGAATCTAACGCGTCTGCCAATTCCGCCATACCCGCACTTGAACGTTATCAATTTGATCACGCTCAATTAGTATACCATTCGATCGACTGCTTGTCAACAGTTTTTGGCAAAATTTTCGGGGAACCGGCCGCGCAACAGCCATTCCATCATGTGATGGCCTTCCAAAAGCATGAGTCCGGTGGATGTTGCGTGCGCTTCGGTATAGGCGGGCGCGCGCCAACAAGCGTCCGGCACGGTGTCGCTGCGGTAGAGCGCGAACGGTACAGGATCGGACGTGTGCGTACGGATGGACAGCGGCGTTGGATGATCCGGCATCAAAAGCACGGAGAACGGCTCGCTGCTTTCACGCAGAGCGGGCAATATACGTCCAAGGATTTCACGGTCTATCAGCTCGATCGAAGCGACTTTGTTTTCCGCTTCGCCGCGATGCCCGCATTCATCCGGGGCCTCCACATGGATATAAACAAAGTCGTGACCGTTTTGCAGCAGCTCCAGCGCGGCCTGACCCTTGCCGGCAAAGTTTGTATCGACATTGCCGGTCGCGCCCGGCACATCGACGCTGTCAAGCCCTGCACAGATTGCAATTCCCTTGATCAGATCGACAGCGGAAATCACGCCGCCGCGCACGCCATAGAGCTGTTCAAAGGACGTCAGCGCGGGCCGTGTACCCTCACCCCAGAACCAGCAGGCATTTGCCGGCCGCAGGCCGCGCGCGATACGCGCCTGATTGACCGGATGATCGCGCAGCAACGCGCGCGACCGCTCCATCATTTCACACAGGCGCGCGCCGTGACGGCCGGAAGGCAAATGACCACGAACCGGCTGGCCGGAAAGATCATGGGGCGGCGTACAGTCGCTTCCGGTCTGCGTCCTGCGCAGGACAAGGCAATGGCGGTAGCTGATGCCGGCATACAGCGCGCAGTCATCCGTATGGAACGCCGCATCAAGACAGGCGATCAATTCGGCGGCTTCAGCGGTCGAAATTTCTCCCGCTGAATAATCGACCATTTTTGCATCCTCAAGCGCCGGCGTATCCGAAAGCGTTACGAGATTACAGCGGTAAGCGACATCGTCCGGCGCAAGCTCCACGCCCATGCTCACCGCCTCCAGGGGCGAACGACCGCTGTAATAGACCTTGGGATCATAGCCCATCACCGAAAGATTTGCCGTATCGGAACCGGGCGGCATTCCCTCGGGTACGGTACGCGCCATGCCCGTGACGCCGTTTTGCGCCAAAAAATCCATATTGGGAGTATATGCGGCTTCCAGCGGCGTTTTGCCGCCGAGCGCGGGGACCGGCCGGTCGGCCATGCCGTCCCCAAGCATGACAATATATTTCATATGCTTCTCCTGATGTTTCATAATCGCTGCGCTCATCCGGCGGGACATGCTGCTCGCGGCGGCATAACGCCTGATTTGTATAAACCCGAAAGGCTGGAGCTTGCAACAGCCCCGTCATTTGCGCAGCGCCCATCCCACTGTTCGCGGCGCAGCCTGTAAAAAATGCCAGAGCCCGCCCCACTGTTCGTGGCGCAGCCTGTAAAAATGCCGGGACCTGCCCCACTGTTCGCGGCGCAGCCGACTAAAGTTTTTCGCCGAAGCCTTTTTTCAAAAAGGCTGGAAAGCGGGAAGCTTGCAGGAAGCGCGCCAGCCGCGTGGCGTCTGTCACGCTTCCTGCTGACGCAAGGCCCTGCCTCTGAACAGGCTCTTGCGGCCTGCGGGCCGCGCTTTTATGAGGGCTGCGGCCCGAAAGCAAGGGCGCTGCCCTCGGGGAATGACAAAACCCGCAAGGGGCCTTGTCATTCCCCTTCACCTGCCGCCTTTTGAAAAAGGCGGGCGAAAACTTTTGATCGACGCGGCGTAAAACTAATTACGCAGCGCCCACCCCACTGTTCGCGGCGCAGCCGACTAAAGTTTTTCGCCGAAGCCTTTTTTCAAAAAGGCTGGAGCGCAGCCGACTAAAGTTTTTTGCCGAGGCTTTTTTTCAAAAAAGCCGGAGCCAGTCGGAAACGGCCTGTTTCATGTCGGCGGGAGCGACTACGGTCTGGAACCGCTCCTTGCGTCCCTGCAATCCAGCCAACGCGGCGGGTGCGCTCAGGCCGGATGCTTTGGCCAGCGCGTCGAGCTGTGCAAAATCGTCGCCCTGCGGCGCGGCGCCAAAAGCGGCGGGCAGGACGCTGCCGGCAAATTTGAAGGGGCTGGCAGTCGAGGCGATGACAGCCGGCGTTTTGTCGCTGCCGCGCGCCTGTTCGCAGACACGCACGGCAACGGCTGTATGCGTATCGCACAGATAACCCGTCTTTTCCCAGGTGTCGCGGATCGTCTGCGCCGTTTGGGCGTCGTCGGCACAGCCCGCTGAAAATTCCGCCTGCAAGCGTTCAAGCACGTCGCGCTCAACCGTGTAAGCCCCTGTTTTTGCAAGCGACTGCATGTAACCGCGCACACGGCCGGCGTCCCGCCCGCAAAGCAGATACAGCAGGCGCTCGAGATTTGAGGAGATCAGGATATCCATCGACGGCGAAGCCGTGAGAAAGAAATCGCGGTTGCGGTCATACGTTCCGGTTTTGATGAAGTCGGTCAGCACATTGTTGCGGTTTGACGCACAGATCAGACGCCTGATGGGCAGGCCGCTGTGTTTGGCGAACCATGCGGCGAGGATGTTTCCGAAATTGCCGGTTGGCACAGCGACGTCGATCGGATCGCCGGCCTTGATGCGCCCCGCGTTCAGCAGTTCGCAGTAGGCGGAGAAATAATAGACGATCTGCGGGACAAGGCGGCCCCAGTTGATCGAATTGGCGGACGACAGCAGATACCCCTGCTCAGAGAGCGCCTCGGCGAACGGCTCATCGGTAAAGATACGCTTGACGCCGTTTTGCGCGTCGTCAAAGTTGCCCTTTGCGGCGAATACCATGACGTTATCGCCGGACTGCGTCGTCATCTGAAGGCGCTGAATATTGCTTGTGCCGCCGTCGGGATAGAATACGCAGATTTTTGCGCCCGGCACATCGGCAAATCCTTCAAGCGCCGCCTTGCCGGTATCACCGGAGGTCGCCACAAGAATGACGACCGTTTTGTCCACACCCGTTTTTTTCAGGGAGGCTGTCAACAGAAACGGCAGGAGCTGGAGCGCGAAATCCTTAAAAGCGCAGGTCGGCCCGTGAAACAGCTCGAGGACATACGCGCCGTTATCACCAAGCGGCACGACCGGCGCGACAGCCTTGGGTGGGAACTTGCTTTTTGCATAGGCGCGTTCAACATATTCCGTCAGCTCGCCGCGCGTAAAATCCGTCAGATAGCGGGAGAGCACCTCGACGGCGCGCCCTGTATAGCCGAGGCCGGCAAGCGACGCAATTTCATCGAGGGTAAACGAAGGCAGCGACTGCGGGAGGTAAAGCCCGCCGTCTGGCGCAAGGCCCGATACGATTGCCTGCGCCGCTGAAACCGGCTGGCCGCCGCCGCGCGTGCTGATATAATCCATAAGAAAATCCCCTTTAAATGTACGTGATCGGCGTACATGTGTATTTGTTCCATCGATTATTCTATCATATCCGGTTCCGGATAGCAAGACTTTGCACCTGTTTGCGCAAGACCGCAAAAGGGGCGGGGAAGATCAATGAAACAGCGCGGCGGATTACAGACGTTCCTCCCAGTCGAGGCTGCGCCCAACCGCCTTATGCCAGCCGCGCAGCAGGCGGTCGCGCCGGTCTGAATCCATATCCGGCGTAAAGGCAGTGTCGCAGCTCCACAGGCTGCAAATTTCTTCGCGGCTGTTCCAGACGCCCGCTGCAAGCCCAGCCAAATACGCCGCACCGAGCGCGGTTGTTTCACGGATGACAGGGCGGCGGATGCGTTTATCCAGGATATCCGCTTGAAACTGCATCAAAAACCGGTCGCGCGAGGCGCCGCCGTCGACCTTCAGTTCAGCCAGCGGGACGCCGGTGTCCCGCTCCATCGCGCGCACCAGATCGGCGCTCTGATAGGCAATCGATTCCTGCGCCGCGCGGATGATATGCTCGCGGCGCGTTCCGCGTGTCAGCCCGACCAGGCAGCCGCGCGCGTACATGTCCCAATAGGGCGCGCCAAGCCCTGTAAACGCAGGCACCAGATAAACGCCGCCAGTGTCCTCCACCTTTTGGGCGTAATATTCCGCATCGCGCGCCTCGGTGAGAAAGCGCAATTCGTCGCGCAGCCATTGGATAACCGCCCCGCCCACAAAGACGCTTCCCTCCAGCGCGTACTGTACCCGGCCGCTCAATCCAACTGCGATTGTCGTAACCAGGCCGTTTTCGCTGATATAGGGCGTTTCACCGGTGTTCATCAACAAAAAACAGCCTGTTCCATAGGTGTTTTTCGCCTCGCCCTGCTTAAAGCAGCACTGCCCAAACAGCGCCGCCTGCTGGTCGCCGGCGATCCCGGCAATCGGGATACGGGTATCCTGAATCATCGCATATCCGTAGATATGGCTGCTGTCGCAGACGGTGGGAAGCATCGCGCGCGGGATATCAAGCGCGTCCAGTAGGCGGTCGTCCCAATCGAGCGTTTTGATGTTATAGATCATCGTGCGGGAGGCGTTGGTGTAATCGGTCACATGCACCGCGCCGCCGGTCAGCTTCCAGATCAGCCAGCTGTCCACCGTGCCGAACAGGATATCCCCTCTCTGCGCGCGTTCCCGCGCGCCCGGCGTCTGATCAAGAATCCATTTGATCTTGGTCCCGGAAAAGTAAGCGTCCGGGACAAGGCCCGTTGCCTCCCGGATATAATCTGATAAGCCCTGGTCCTTTAAAACGTCGATGATGCCGGCAGTGCGCCGGCACTGCCAGACAATCGCGTTATAGATCGGGCGGCCTGTCCGCCGGTCCCAAAGAATGGTGGTTTCGCGCTGGTTGGTGACGCCAATGGCGGAGATATCGCGCGCGTTCACGCCTGTTTGGGCAATGACCTCCATCATTACCGCGTATTGGGAGGCGTAGATCTCCATGGGATCGTGTTCAACCCACCCCTCCTTTGGGTAAAGCTGTGTAAATTCCTTTTGCGCGACGCCCGCGATGTTCTGTTTCTGATCGAACAGGATCGCGCGCGAGCTGGTGGTACCCTGATCGAGCGCCAGGATGTATTTGCCCATATCCGTCCCCTCCGTTGTCCTTCGCCCCGAGTGGGCGCCACGGCTTTTTGCCCGAACAAAAAAGCATGGCAAAACAGCCCTTCCGGCGTTTCTGCCACACCCTGTTTGCGCGGCGCGGCCGCACAGATAAAATTATGATACAACCACGGCGCGGGTCATGCAAGCATTCCCGGAAAATTTTGTGCGTTCCCACAAAGATATTCCCGCTCTGTTGGTTAAGGATACAGCTAATTACCTTTTTCTGTTTGTTACAGCAGAAAATTTGTGATAAAATAAATGCGTGGCATTTATTTTATCCTTCATGCATGGCCAGGGCGATGCGCGGGCGCGGCCCGCTGCCGCCCCTATGGCCAATTTTATCATGCCGCGCTGCGGACATGATAAAATAAATGCATGGCATTTATTTTATCCTCATATGGCCAGGGCGATACGCGGGTGCGGCCCGCTTGCGCCCCGATGGCCAATTTTATCATGCCGCGCTGCGGACATGATAAAATAAATGCATGGCATTTATTTTATCCTCATATGGCCAGGGCGATACGCGGGTGCGGCCCGCTTGCGCCCCGATGGCCAATTTTATCATGCCGCGCTGCGGACATGATAAAATAAATGCATGGCATTTATTTTATCCTCATATGGCCAGGGCGATACGCGGGTGCGGCCCGCTTGCGCCCCGATGGCCAATTTTATCATGCCGCGCTGCGGACATGATAAAATAAATGCATGGCATTTATTTTATCCTCATATGGCCAGGGCGATACGCGGGTGCGGCCCGCTTGCGCCCCGATGGCCAATTTTATCATGCCGCGCTGCGGACATGATAAAATAACCGCAGGGCGGCCGTCATGCAAACAGGCCATACTCTTAAGCTTATTATGGAAAGAGGATCCTATGAACGAGAAGGAAATTGCGGAAATCCGCCGCCGGTTTAAGCCGGACAAAAGCAACATCACCCATGTACGGGGCTGTTATGTCAACGAAAAACGGGAGATCGTCACCGAATTTTCACAATCGCTTGCCCTGATGCCGCAGGAGGAAGCCGAAAAGCTGCTCGCCATCCTCAAGCGGACGCTGTCAGGCGGGCTTGGGAAAAATCTGATCGATATTGCGTTTGCAACGCAGCAGGTGGTTGACAGCCCGGAACACCGCCTGCTGATGGCGCTGCGCGGCTCCTCGCTCGGCGATGAACAGGCGGTGCGCGAATTTTATGAACATGTCATCCAGGCGGTTTCGTTTGACGGAAATTACCTGATTTTGTTGGCGCACGATACATATGACGTTCCCTACCGCGCCAAGGACGGCCAGCAGCTTGACGATGCGGCGGCCGACGTGTATTCTTATATCCTGTGCAGCGTCTGTCCGGTCAAGATGACAAAGCCCGCCTTGAGCTATTATGTCAATGAAAACACATTTCACAACTGCAAGGTGGATTGGATTGTCGCCGCGCCCGAGCTTGGCTTTCTGTTCCCGGCATTTGACGACCGCAGCGCAAACCTGTACGGTGCGCTGTACTATTCACGCGACATTGAACAGATGAATCAGGAATTTGTCGACGCGGTGTTTTGCCGCCCGCTGCCTATGGCGGCCGCCGTCCAAAAGGAGACGTTTCAGGAAATTCTGGAGGATACGCTCGAAAGCGATTGCAGCCTTGGCGTCATACAGACGGTTCACGAGCAGCTCTGCGGAATGATTGAGGAGCACAAGGCGAACCATGTGGACGAACCGTTAGCCGTCTCGAAATACACGGTCAAGAACGTTTTAAAATCCTGCGGCGTTTCCGAGGAAAACATTGAAGCGTTTGACGCGCGGTATGACGACGCATTCGGCGCCGATACGGATTTGCCGCCGCGCAACATCGTCGACCAGAAGCAGTTCGAGGTATGTACGCCCGACGTTACCATCCATGTGAACCCGCAGCGCAGCGACCTGATTGAAACGCGCGTTATCAATGGATGCAGATATATCCTGATCCGCGCCAACGACGGCGTTGAGGTCAACGGCGTCAATATCCGCATCGACAGCTGAACGCCGTATGAAAGCAGCCTGCAAAACGCTGCACCCGCCCCGCTGTTCGCGGCACAGCCGACTAAAGTTTTTCGCCGAGGCCTTTTTTCAAAAAGGCCGGAAAGTTTTTTGGCATACCTTTTTTCAAAAAAGGTATGAAGTTTTTTGCCAAGCTTTTTTTCAAAAAAGCGGGGAAGGCTGGAGGAATTCGGCGATGACGCCGCGCAGCTGCAAGGTGCGCGCCGACGAACGCATACCGTATTGAGCGGCGGCCGTCACGTCGCCCGTTTTCAGCCAGCCCGCGAGGAAACCGCCGCCGAAAGCGTCGCCCGCGCCGGTGGCGTCCACGATTTTCGTGGCCTGCGACGGTATCGTTGTTATGGCGCCTGTTTCACGCTGGTAGAGGAGCGCGCCCTGCGCGCCCATCTTGAGAATCACAATTTCGGGTCCCATCTCCGAGAGCTGGCGGATATACGGCTCGTACTGCTGCGCCGGCTGGCCATAGGGGATGTCCCAGAACTTTGTAAATTCGTCCTCGCTGGGCATAAGCACCGAAACATACGGGAGAACCTGTTCCCAATCGCTTCGGTACTTCGGGAAGAACCATTCATAATGCGGATCAAGCTGGATGCGCCGGCCGCGCGGGATCGCTTTTAAAAGCGCCTGGACCTGGTTTAGCGGCAGCGGGGCGATGTGATAGCCGCGCGCCTCTTTAAGATAACGCGCGGGGATATCCCTGGGCGCGGGTGCGGCCTGCTCGCGGGTACAGCAGTCGTGATGCAGCACCCAGTGGCGATAGCCGTCCGCATCATAAAGTAGCCAAAGTTCCATGCCTTTTTTGTCCATCCGCCTGATTCCGGCGCAGTCTACCCCTGGGCAGCTTTGAATGGTCCGCACATTTTCCTCTAAAAAGTTGGGACCGATCTTTGTCACGATACCGACTTCGTGGTTTTTAAACCAGTACGCCGCGCCGGCGGCAGCGTGCAGACAGCCGCCGCCCGGACAGCGCAGGTGAAGCTCGCCGTCATAAGTGACGACGCTGTCAAGCGTGGTATGTCCGATGACAACAGCTTCAATCCGTTGTTCCATCATACAGCCTCCCTATATAAACAGGCGCGGGCCGGGTCCGAAGACCGGCCCGCGCGCTTTACCGGCAGAGCGCCGCGGCGATATGCGCCGCAAGCCTCGCGTTGTTGTAAACAAGCTGAATGTTTGCATCCAGGCTTTTGCCTTGGGTAATGTCCTTGACCTTCGCAAGCAAAAACGGCGTGGAATCCTTTCCATGAATGCCGCGCGCTTCAGCCTCCCGCACCGCCTGCTCGATCACAGGGTTGATTACGCCGGCCGGCACCTCGTATTCGCGCGGAATGGGATTACAGACGAGCATCCCCATGGGCAGCCCCATGTCGAGCTGCGCACGGAAGGTATCGGCGATTTCTTCGGGCGTGTCCATGCGGTAATCGACCTCGAAATCACTTTCGGATGTGTAAAAGGCCGGCAGCTTTTTTGTTTTGTAGCCAATGACGGGAACGCCCTTCGTTTCAAGGTATTCCAGCGTCAGGCCAAGATCCAAAATCGCCTTCGCTCCGGCGCAGACAAGCATCACGGGCGTCTGCGCAAGCTCCTCAAGGTCGGCGGAGATATCCATGGTGCGCTGCGCTCCGCGGTGTACGCCGCCCACGCCGCCGGTGCAGAATACACGGATGCCTGCTTTGGCCGCAAGAAAGCTCGTGGCCGCACTTGTGGTCGCACCGTCGAGCTTCTTGGTACAAACCGCGGCGATATCGCGCCGGGAAACCTTGGGGATGGACGCCCCGTTTTTGCCCATATGGTCAAGTTGCTTTGCCGTCATACCGATGATGAATTGACCGTCAATCGCGCCGATCGACGCTGGCACGGCCCCGTTTTCGCGGATGATGCGGTCCACCTCGGCCGCGGTCTGCACATTTTGCGGGTACGGCATCCCATGTGAAACGATGGTCGTTTCAAGTGCGACGACCGGACGGTTTTCCCGCAGCGCCGCGGATACTTCCTCTGAAATATGAAGGTTTACATGCTCCACGTTTACATTCCCTCTTTCCGCATTCCTAGGGGCGCCGCCTGCGGGCCAAAGCCCTTTCGGCAAGGCGATCCCTTATTTTTGCGCGGCCGCTGTTTTATGCGGCCGCCGCCTGATATATACAGGAATCGCCCTGACCGTTACGATGACGACGATTACCCCCATTAGAATATCGGTCATTGCTTTTGGTACCCCGCCGAACATCTCGACCGAGATCGAGCCGCTGTTCATCGCGCCCATAAACAGCGCGGAAACCGGGATCAAAGCGGGGTTTCCGCCGGCGAGCAGCGACACGACGATACCATCGAAGCCAAGACCGCTTGCAAAATTGACCATAAAGCGTCCGTAATTGCCGAGCACTTCAACCGCGCCGCCCAGGCCCGCAAGCATACCGCTGACCGCAAACACGAGCAGTTTGCGGCGTGTCACCATAAGGCCGGAGAAGGCGGCGAAGCGTTCGTTCGCGCCGATGATGCGGCATTCATAGCCTGTTACGGTGCGCGCGCTCCAAAAGGCGATGGCCGCGGCCGCCGCGAGCGCGAGCAGCGCGCCTGTTGTGACGTCGGTGCCAAAGATCAACGTCGTCAGACGCGCGCCATCCGAAATAAACTGTGTCGATCCGCTTTCCCCGAGCGTGCCCGGCACATAGAACGGATAGCGTGTCAAATATTCGGTGAACAGGATCGCGATGTAGTTGAGCATCAGCGTCACGACGATCACACTTGCGTGAAACCTCAGCGTCAGCCAGGCCGCGGCCATCGACCAGAGCATTCCGGCAATCATTGCCGCGGCCATCGCCAGCAGAACAAGCGCGATGTGCGGCAGGTCCGGGAAGGTAAAGCCGACCCAGGCGGCCGCGAACGCGCCCATATAAAGCTGGCCTTCCGCGCCGATGTTGAAGATGCCGCAGCGTTCCGAAACGGCGAAGGAAAGCGCGGTAAAAATGAGCGGCACAGCCCATCGGATGGAACGCGCAAAATTGTAGACGCCGCCGAACGCGCCCTTAAACAGGATAAAATAGATGCGTGCCGGCGATTTTCCGCTGAGCAGCAGGATGACCCAATGGATGAGAAACGCGCAGGCGATAACAAGAATCACGCTTGCCAATCCGCGCAGGGAGCAAATCAGTTTCTTTTTGGCTGGGGTCCCGTTCATACAGCATCACCCGCGCTTTCCCGTACCGTCTCGCCGAACATCATCCGGCCGAGAATCTGTTCGTTGGCCTGCCCGCTTGCAAGCTCCCCCGATTTTTTTCCGCCATACATCACCATGATACGGTCGCTGAGTTCCATAATCTCGTCGAGATCCGCAGAGATGAGCAGCACCGCGCTGCCCTCATCGCGCATTTTCAGCAGCATTTTGCGGATATATTCGGAAGCGCCGATGTCAACGCCGCGCGTCGGCTGGCAGGCGATGACGACCTTGGGCTTTTTCGACAGCTCGCGCGCCACGACGACTTTCTGCATGTTGCCGCCGGAGAGGTTGCCGCAGAGTTCCCCGGCCGACGGCGCTTTGATCGCGTAGTCGCGCACCATCTCCGCGCCGGCGCGGCCGGCAGCCTTCCAGTCGATCACGCCATGGTGCGAGATGGGCGGCGCGCCGCGCATGTGCAAAATGACATTGTCGGTGATGGAAAAATTGAGCGCAAGCCCTTCCTTGACGCGGTCCTGCGGGATGATGGCAAGCCCGGCGTTCAGCCGCTTGTCGACCGGGCGGCCGTCGGCGCGTTCGCCGAGCAGCCGGATATGGCCGGAAAGCGGGCGGCGCACGCCGATGATCGCCTCGGCCAGCTCCGTCTGGCCGTTGCCCTCTACGCCGGCTACGCCCAGGATTTCGCCGGCGCGCACCGAAAAGGACACCGCGTCGACCGCGGTCGTGCCAAGGTCGCCGGCGACGCAGAGGTTGTCCGCCTCGAGCACGGCCTCGCCGGTTTTGGACTCGCCGCGTCCAAGCCCCGCCAGCGGCCGGCCAATCATCATCTGCGCAAGCTGCGCGGCGGTGACCTGCGTTTTATCGACCGTGCCGACGGTTTTTCCGGCGCGCAGTACGGTGATCCGGTCGGAGATATCGAGCACCTCGCGCAGCTTGTGCGAGATAAAGATGACTGTGCGCCCGGCCGCGGTCAGCCGCCGTATGGTCGCGAACAGCTCGACGGATTCCTGTGGCGTCAGCACGGCGGTCGGCTCGTCCAGGATGAGCACTTCGGCGCCGCGGTAGAGCGTCTTGACGATCTCCACGCGCTGCATAAGCCCCACCGTCAGGTCGCGTACGGGCGCGTCCAGCGGCAGCTCGACGCCGTAGTCGTTTTGCAGAAGCTCCACGCGCCGGCGAAGCTCCTTTGGCTTCCAGAAGGGGCCTTTCGCGGGCGGATGGCCAAGCGCAATGTTCTCAGCCACCGTCAGCGACGGGGCGAGCATGAAATGCTGGTGCACCATGCCGATGCCCTTTGTGATCGCGTCGCGCGGGGAGCGCAGGGAGAGCGGCTTTTTGCGCCAGAGAATTTCGCCGGCGTCGGGACGCAGCATCCCATAGAGGATATTCATCAGGGTCGATTTGCCCGCGCCGTTTTCACCGATGAGCGCGTGCACCTCGCCGCGGCGGACACAAAAGCTGACATGGTCGTTGGCCAGCGTGTCCCCGAACCGTTTTGTAATGCCGCGCAGCTCCAGTTCATATGCTTCGCTCATAATTGCACCGCCTGTCCAATTGGCTTTTACGCGGCTTTGCCGTCCGCGTCCGATTTGCTGTCGCCGCAGGGCGATCATTTTTCGATGTTGCGTTCGATCACCAGTTCGCCGGATTGGATGCCGGCAAGCGCCTGGTCGATTTTTTCGCACGCTTCGTCAAAGCGCGCCTGCTTGTCCGCCGGCAGGCTGCCGCGGATCTCCGGGCTGATCAGCAGGCCGACGCCGCCTTCCCTGATGGACGAATAATAGGTGCCGGATTCCAGCTCGCCGTTTACAAAGCGTTCGATCTGCGCATAGAGCGCCGGGCCGTATTCGCAGAGCGTATCGGCGAGGATGTTTTCGGGCGCAAGCTCATAGTGCGGGTTGGAGTCGCCCATCATCAAAATGCCCTTTTCCTTGGCGGCGTCGATCACGCCAAGCCCGGTTGCGGCGCAGTCGGTGATCAGGATATCGCAGCCCTGGTCCACCAGGCTGATGCCTGCGTCCTTGCCTTTGGCCGGATCGTCAAAGGTGTTGGTGTTTGACAAAAGCACCTGCATGTCTGGATTGACGCTCTGCGCGCCCTGTTTGAAGGCGTTGTAGTTGGCGATCAGCGACGACTGTTCCGCGCCGATCACATGTCCGGCTTTGCCCGTGTCGCTCATGGAGCCGCCCATGATGCCGGCCAGATAGTACGCCTCCCAGATGGAGAAATCAACGCAGGTCACGTTCGGCAGATCGATTTCCTCAAGCGGAAAGATCGAACAGAAGCGCGTATCCGGAAATTCGGCGGCCACCTTTTTGACAGCTTCCACCGTGGCCGGCATTGAGGTGATGATCAAATCGGCGCCCTCGCGCGCGTAGGTGCGCAGCACCTCCTCGTGCTGTGCGGCCTCGAGCGCCTCAAAGGTCGACGCCTCGATACCGAAATCCTGCTGCGCTTTTTTTAGGTTTTCATTCATGGCGTCCATCGGCCCGGCGTCGCCGAGCCCCTGGGGAAAAACGACGACAACGCTTTTGGCGTCGCCGCCCTCCCCGGCCGCGCCGGAGGAGGCGGGCGCCGCGGCTGCGCCGGAGGACGTTTGTGCGGGATTGCCCGCGCCGCATCCCGCCAGCAGGGCGGCTGCCATAGTCAGAGCTGTCAGTATTGCCGTGATTTTTTTCATCTGCATTTCCTCCGTTTAAAATTTTGTGTTGCCCGCGTCGACGTTGAGCGCCTGCCCGCGGATCATCGCCCCCGCCTCGGTGCATAAAAACGCGACGATCCGGCCGACTTCCTCCGGCTGGATCAGCCGCCCAAGCTGTGGCGGCCCCCAGGTTTTCATACAGTCCTCAACCGTCACGCGGCCTCCTGTCTGCTGTTCGGTCGCCGCCATGCAGCCCTTGAGCATCTCCGTTTCGACCGCGCCGGGGCAAACCGCATTGACATTGACGCGGTACCGCGCGAGCGAGGACGCCATGCACTGGGTCATATTGACGACAGCCGCCTTGGACGCGCAGTAATGGACCTGGTCGTCATATGTGGTTTTCGCGCCGTTAGACGCGATATTGACGATATGGCCCGCACGCCCGGCGCCCGCGAGCCGGCGCGCAAACTGCTGGCTGAAGGAGAACAGCCCCTTGACGTTGACCGCGAGGATGGCGTCCCAGTCGCTTTCGCGCACCTCCATAATATCCTGCATCCTGGTGATCCCCGCGTTGTTGATCAGGATATCCGCAAGGCCCAGCTCCCGCTCGGCCGTTTGCAGCGCCTGCGCGATATCCTGTTCGCGTGTCACATCGCACAGGCAGGCGGCGGCGCGCACGCCCGCGCCACAAAGGGATTGCCTGGCTTCGTCGAGCAGGCGTTCGTTCATGTCGCACACAAGCACGCCTGCGCCGCGCTCGCCCAGCGCCCGCGCGATCCCAAGTCCAAGCCCGCCGCCTCCTCCGGTGACAATGGCCGTGCGGCCGTCAAGACGATAGAGGTCCGCCATTTCAATCCTTCCTTTCACTGTGTATCGTATGCTTCCGCATGCATCACGCCGCCGTCGGCCATGGTGATTTCACCCGTGATCCAGGCGGACAGGTCCGAACAATAGAAGATGCAGGCGTCCGCGATGTCCTCCGGCCGCCCGATGCGTCCAAGCGGCGCGCGGCCGCTGTAGCGGGCGCGCCAGCCGGGGACGTTTTCATCAAGCCCCGGCGCGTCCATAAGGCCGGGCGCGACCGCGTTGACGCGGATATCGTATTTGCCAAGCTCCACGGCCATGCAGCGCGTCGCCATGGCAAGCCCCGCCTTGGACGCGCCGTACACCAGCCCGCTGCGCATCGGCCGGAACGCATTGATGGAAACGATGTTGACGATCCGGCCGCCGCGCCCCTGGGCGATCATCTGCTGCGCGGCGGCGCGCGCGCAGAAAAACGCGCCCTTGAGGTTGCTGTCGTGCATGTCGTCCCACTCCTGCTCGGTCACCTTCAGCAGATCGTGGTGGGGATAGATGCCCGCGTTGTTGATGAGAAAATCGACCGAGCCGAACCGTTCGGCGACGGCGCGGATCATCGCCTCGCTGTCGGCGGGGCTGCGCACATCCGTCCGGACGGCCATGCAGCGCGCGCCGTCCGCCTCGAGCTGCGCGATCAGTTCATCCGGCGGCGTGCGAAAATAGGTCACGGCGATGTTCGCCCCTGTCTGGGCGAAACGTTTGGCTAACCCCGTGCCCATACCGGCGCAGCCGCCGGTGATGACTGCGGTTTTTCCCTCAAAGTCAAGGATGCTTTTGATTGGCGTTGTCATCATATCTCTCCCTTCCGGTCCGCGCCGTTTACGGCGCAGGGGCCTTGGCCGGCGCGGCCTTTGCATATTTGGCGGCTGGTTTGCGGCGGCTGCGCACGATCAGCGCGATCAGCGTAACCACATATGGGACTGTCAGAACAAGCGGCCCGGGCAGGCCGGTCTGTTGTGCGCGGTAGGTGACGGTTTCGGCCAATCCGAACAGGAAGCTTGCGATCATAACGATCAGCGGGTCAGCCTGGCCGAATACGACGGCTGTATAGGCGAAAAAGCCGCGGCCGCCGGTCATATTTTCGGAGAACAGGGTGACATATCCGAGCGAGAGGTGGATGCCGGCCAGGCCGCAGAGCATACCGGCGGCCATAACGCTGGCGAAGCGGTACCGCCGCACGGACAGCCCGGCCGAGGCGGCCGCCGCAGGCCGCTCGCCCACGGCGCGGATGCCGATGCCAACCTGTGTGTGGTAGAGCAGAATGTGCAGCATCACAACGATCACAAGCGCGACGTATACCAGAATGGTATGTCCGTTGAGAATGCGGCCGACCAGCGGGATGTTCCCAAGCAGGGGAATGTTCACCTGCGGCAGCCCGACAATCCGGTCGGAACCGACAGAGCCCGCGTCGCCGAAAACGATTTTCATCAGATAGGTCGTGATACCGACGGCGAAGGTATTAAGCCCAATGGAAACGATGGTGGCGTTGGCGCGAAGCTCTTCAACGATAAAGGTGTAAAGAAGCCCCGCCGCCGCGCCGACCGCCAGCGCCGCAGCGACCCCGGCGGCCAGGCTGCCGGTGGCGTAGACGCCGAGCACGCCGAAGAATGCGCCGAACAGCATCATGCCTTCCAGGGCAATGTTAAAGACGCCGGCTTTCTCGCAAAGCAGGCCGCCCATCGCCGCCAGCAGCACCGGCGTAGCGGTTCGGATCATACCGGCCAGGATTTCCTGCATTTGATCAGCTCCTCTCAAGGCCCAAAGGGATCGTTATATAAATGTTTTAAAATTAACATTTATACAAAATTAAGTTTCTTTTATTAACATTTTAGCAGCTATTTTTGATATTTCAAGAAAAAAATTTAATAAAATAGTTAAAATGCTGGATTATTGTCAACAATATAAAATAAATATAGCGCTATTATGTTCATTTTAACATAAAACTTTGTGAATTATGTAGGTGAATGTTAATAAATAAACAAATAATTGGTAAATCATAACAGAAAATCGCATGACGTCAGCGCGGGTTTCGCTGAAAATCGATTTGATATTGTAAATTTGAGAGAATCATGTTAAACTGATAACAAAATCGGACCAGTCGGTCAGAGGGGCAATACAGATGGACAAAAAAATGATGCGCCTGAACGCGCTGATCGATCTTCTTAAATCGAGAAAAGCCATCCCGATCCGGGAGCTGGCGTCAAAGCTCGGCGTTTCCGAAATGACGATCCGCCGCGATCTGGACACGCTTGCAGGCAACCACATAGCGGAAAATGTGCACGGCGTCGCCGTTTACAATGAGAAAAGCAACTTGCCTGTTATCGGTGCGGATTATGAATGGAGCGACGAAAACAGCCGCCATGCCGACGAGAAAACGCGGATCGGCCGGTTCGCAGCCTCGTTGATTGAACCAAACGATGTTGTTATCATCGACGTCGGCAGCACTGTTGAGAAGATTCCGCCGCATATCCCGCCAGGGCTTTCATTCACTGCCCTGTGTTACAGCTCCTCTATTCTCCAGATGCTCCAAAAAGACGACTGTATCAGTCTGATCTTTGCCGGCGGCTACTACCACAAAGCGTCCCAGATGTTTGAATCGCCCGAGGGCATCTCCCTGATCAACGCCACGCGCGCCAACAAGCTGTTTATGAGCGCGTCCGGCGTTGACGGCAAGCTTGGCATCACCTGCGCTTACCATTACGAGGTTGCGACAAAGCGCGCGGCAATCAATGCCTCCTGCGTGAAAATCCTGCTGGCTGATTCAAGCAAATTCGGTATTGTGCGCGTCGCCTTTTATGCGTATCTGTCCGACTTTGATATCATCGTCACCGATAAAAATCTTTCCGAGGAATGGTGCGATTATATCCGTGGGCTTGGCGTCGAATTGCATCTTGTCTGACTCGTGAAAAAGCCTCCCTGTTTTATAAAATAACAGGGAGGCTTTCCGTTTTCCATTGTATAATTGGCCATCGGTTTGCATTTCCCGGGAAATGCAAAGGCGCCGCCGAGGTTCGGGATAAAGGCGGGACGGTTCATCTGCAAAGGATTGCCCGCGATCCCTGTATTTGCGCGCCGGGCTCTTACTGCGCCGGCGGACTTAAACGCATCGTGCGCACCCAGGTGCGCTCCAAATTTCCGGCGGTAATGGTGACGGGGTCGAGCGCCACATAGCGCGGCGGCTGCTTTCCAATCAGGCTGGCGGCGGCCGCAAGCGCAAGGCAGCGGCCGATT
This sequence comes from Anaerotruncus colihominis, assembly GCF_010206195.1. Taxonomy (GTDB): domain Bacteria; phylum Bacillota; class Clostridia; order Oscillospirales; family Ruminococcaceae; genus Anaerotruncus; species Anaerotruncus colihominis_A. The sequence continues at coordinate 125,606 of NZ_VIQT01000022.1, forward strand.
TCATAGCCCTGTGAGGAGATGATCCCGATCAGGTTTGGATATTTGATCAGCATACCGGCGATTTCGGAACTGATTTGGGTCGTGACGAGCAGCACGTCGCTGCGGCCGCGCATAAGCAGCAGGCGCTGCGCCTCAAGCGCGGCCTGAGCGGAAAAAACGTATATGCCGTCGACTTCGGGATATGCGTCAAGCGCCTGACGCACAGCGTCCGCGGCCTGGCGCTCGTCAGAGAAATCGTGGCGAAATACGATTTCCAGCTGTGGGAAATTCTTGCGCACCGTGTTGATGGCAGTCCAATCGCGCTGACGCGCACAGAAATTGATGTCCGCGTTGCAGATGAACCCAATGCGCCGCTTTTCGCGCCGGATCAGCTCGGTGGCAAGCAGCCGGCCGGCCAGCCGGCCCTTTTCCGGTTCGTTGGTGACGATACAGGCCGCGCAGGCGTATTCCGGCAGATCGGGCGGCTGGTCGACGCCAAGGATAAGCTTGGAAGGGCCGTTGGCCAGAGCGGTGAATTGATTGCGCAAAGGCGTTTGGTCGTTTGAAAAGCTGATGATTGCGTCCGGCGAAAGATGGGCGAAATACTTTAGCTGCGAGCTGCGCCGCGCAAGGCTGCCGTTCGCTTCCGCTGTTTCAAGCAGCGTCATGTTCAGGTCGGTAAGGGCGTCGCGCAGGCCGCGCAGCACAAGCTGGAAAAAGGCCGCGCCGCTGCTGTCGAGCGAGACGCAGACGGTAAAGCTTCCGGCGCGCACGCGCTGTAATTCGTCAAAAGAAAGTTCCAGCGCTTCGGGCGCGAAGGCGGGCGCGCCGGCCGGCGTGCGGGCGAGCGCCCGGGTGCTCGCGCTCACATGGAACACGGGCGCGACCCGCGCGGGAACATCTCGCGTCCCCCACGAATCAATCCAGCCGGCAATGGCGTCGAGCAGGCCGTCGGTACCCATATCGACACGCGAGATATTGAAGCTGTATTCCCCAAGGATACTCAGCCCGCCGATGATGACGATCGACTTGTCGCGCGGGCTGGACAGCTCATGGCGTAGAAAAAAATCCGCCGTGCAGGCCGCCGCCCACGCGCCGACAGGCGCCACCGCCGTCAGAGACGGATGCTCCGCAAAAAACGCGTCGAGCATGGACTGTATGCAGGTGGCATCTGGTGGTATAGCGGGCAATTCGAAGTAAAGGTCCTCCCGAAAGACAAGCCCATGCTCGCGCAGAAAAGCGCGGATCGAATCGCGGATTTCATCATTGACATTGCGGTTGTGCATGCTGGACAGAAACGCAACCTCGGTATGCCCCAGCTCGATCAGATGGGAGAGCGCCATCTGTACCGCGCGCTGGTAATCGAAGGAAATGCAGCGCAGGTTGGGCGCGTTCGCCGGCTGACTGTTGAGCGACAGCGTCGGCACGGGATAGGCCTGTCCGCTGCCGTCCGCGCCGGCGATACACACGGAATTGTGAATAATACACAATGACAGGCGGTGGAACATCTGCATGGCCCGCAGCTCGCCGTCTTCCAGGGATGGTTTTGCGCAGATCAGCATCAGATGCTTGTCCGGATCCGTCCGTCCGCGCAGGCGCTCAATCAGGTCGGCGCAAACTGTGATCCCCGCGCCATGGGCAAAAAAGCCGATGGTGCGGACAGCGCGCAGGCCGTATTTGTCGCGGTTGCGCAGCGGCCGGTATCCAAGCGCTTCGACGGCCTCCCGCACGCGGGCGGCCGTCTGCGGGTCGACAGGGCGTGTGTGGTTGAGCACATGTGAAACCGTTGTGGCGGAGACGCCGCAGGCGGCGGCTACATCATGGATTGTGATCATTATTCCACTCCTCCCACTCCTCGGACAAGGGCTTTTAAAAATACGGCGCGGCCGGCAATTTTCAGATCGGGGGGCGCTCTGAAAAATCGTATATTTTAACAGGAAAAGGGTTGCTTCTTGTATCTATTTTACACTATATATATGAACCAATTGTAAAGAAAAAATTTTTTATTTGCGCAATTAATGAGCCGTTTATGGCAAAAAACCGCTCGTTAAAAGATTAAATTACGTGCAATTTTAACATAAAAATTTGACATCACAATGCTGGATTGATATGATGGAGACATTCCAAAGCAAAACAAAATTGAAAAGGAGTGGACGCCATGCTCTTGATACGCAATGCGAATCTTGCGGATGGACGCGGTATGAACGATCTTCTGATCGGGAATGACGGAAAATATGCCGAGATCCGTCCCGGCATCAATCCCGAAGGCATTGAAGGGCTTGAGGTGATCGATGCGCACGGTATGTTGGCTGCACCGACATTTGTCAACACACATATGCATTTTGACAAAGCCTACACCGCGCTCGCCGGCCGCGAAAGCACCATCGAAACACTGGAGGATTCCATCCACATCATGCACGATATCAAGCGCCGCTACACAGTCGAGGATGTGAAAGCGCGCGCCGAGCGGGCTATCCGCGAATGCGTCATGTTCGGTACGACAAAGCTGCGCACGAATGTGGACATTGACAATATGGCAAACCTGGTCGGTCTTGAGGGTGTGCTGGCCGCGAAGGAAGCTTGTAAGGACATCTGCGATTTGCAGGTCATCGCCTTCCCGCAGGAAGGCATTTATGCCAATGAGGGTACCGAAAAGCTGATGTGGCAGGCCATGGAGATGGGCTGCGACGTTGTGGGCGGTATGCCGGCGGCCGAATGGCTTGACGAACATGCGCGCCGCCATGTGGATCTGGTGTTTGAAATTGCTGAAAAATACAATGTCCCGATCGATATGCACATCGATCAGTCCAAGGACATGTTTGACCGTTCGCTGGAATACACGGCATGGCTGACCATGCAGAAGGGATGGGGAGCGCGTGTTACCGGCGGACATTGTACATCGATCACCTATCAGAACCAGTCGCACGCGATCAAGGTTATGAAGCTGATCAAGGAGTCCGGCATGAATATCTGTACAAACACGCAGGTGCTTGCCATCATGGGCATCGACGCAGAACCGCGCACGCGCGGCGTCACACGTATCCGTGAAATGGTCGATATGGGCATCAATGTCGCGACCGCGCAGGATACGATCTGCGACGGATTCCATCTGTATGGCACGGGCGACCCGCTCGATTACGGCCTTGTGGGCGCTTACACCGCGCAGTATAATACCCCGGGCACCGCGAAATTGATCTTTGACATGCTCACCTGCAACTCCGCCAGGATTTTCGACCCGGACGCTAAATATGGCATCGAGGCCGGAAACGACGCGGACCTCAATCTGTTCGACGCGGACAATATTCAGGAGGCGTTGCGCACGCGCGCGTCGCGGCCGTATATTCTGCGCCGTGGACGTGTGATCGCTTCGTTTGAGCGTAAGGCGTCGCTGCTGTAACCATCAGGTGTAAACCGCGGCCGTCCGCGGCTGGACGGCCGCCTAACCGGAGGAGGGAAGACAAATGTATAATCCTGAACAGCCTATTTTTGACAAACAGCCGGAGAGTACGGTCAAAGTAACGATCGGCGTCGATGAAAACCCTAAAAGCTGGTGGCAAACCCTGTTTTTCGCATGGCAGATTACACTGGTCGATTTTACGCCGTTTATCTGGGCCGGGATGTTTGTATCGCTGGCTGGTCTTTCCGAGACAATACTCCCAATCATGATACGCACCTGCTTTCTTGCAATGGGTGTAGGTACGCTGATCCAGACGACGATCGGAAACCGTCTGCCGGTTGTGCAGGGACCGTCCTCATCCGTTTTGACCGCAATGGGCGGCGTTGCGGCGACCTACGGTTTCCCCGCGATGTGGGGCGCTGTGCTTGTCGGCGGCGCGATTGAAGCCGTTATCGGCGTTTCGCGCGTCCTGGGACGCCTGCGTAAATTCATTCCCCCGGTCGTAACCGGATCGGTCGTGGCGACAATCGGCTTTGTTGCAGCTAAAATCGCCCTGGGCTGGATCTTCGCCTCGCATGAGCCTGTCTATCTGATTCTGGCGCTTGTTGCGTTCCTGCTGGCGCTGACGCTCAAATTCCGCGGCAAGGGCCTGCTGTCGCAGGGCTTCGTTCTGATTTCGGTCGTCGTCATCGGCATCGTTATTTCGTCGATCGCCGGTATCTTTGACTGGGGGCTTGTCGGCCAGGCTGATCTGTTCGCCCTGCCGCAGCTGTTCCCCTTCCGCAATTATGACGGCGCGACCGCTCCGTTTGTGCTGATTCCGGCGGCGATCCTCGCGGGCTTTACCGGTTATATCGGATCGATGTTCGAATCAATCGGCGATTATGCCGCTACCTGCGCCGTCTGCGATCAGGTTTACCGCGTTAAGCACATCAACAAGGGCATCATGGCCGAGGGACTCGGCTGCATCGGTTCCGGTCTGCTCGGCGCGCTGCCGGTCACAAGCTATACGCAGAATATCGGCATTCTGGCCGCTACAGGCGTTGCGTCCCGCCGTGTTGTGCGCGTAGCGGCGGTTATGTTCCTGTTTTACGGCCTGTCCCCGAAGCTTGCGCAGATGCTCGCCTGCATCCCGCGTCCGATTGTCGGCGCCGTATTTTTGATCTCCGCGAGCATGATCATGTTCTCCGGTATCGACGTCGTCGTTTCCGAAGCGCGCGAAACCCGCAACAACCTGATCGCCGGAACCACCATCGGTACGGCGGTGATGCTGCCTGTGTTCTTCTCCACCACAGGCGCGGAGTGGGCCAATTCGTTCCATCCGTTTGTCAAGATGTTTGTCAACAACAATGTGTTTATCGCAGTGGTGTGCGGCGTCGTGCTCAATATCCTTCTGCACATGGTCCTCAAGGACCCTGCCGAAGCGTCGTCCGCAAAGAATTGACCTACAGATTTACTTCTTCTTTTCCATATCAATGTGAAGGGTCCCTGCTCTGCCGGCGGGGGCCTTTCGCATTTTGTCCATGGAAGTTTTAAGCAAACGTCAAAAAAACTTCAAATAAATTTCACATTGGGCCTGTATACTGAAATCACTTTAAAAGGAAAGGCGGTGTATCCTCCAGAATAAAAAGTAAAGACATTCTCCAGCCTTTATTTATTACTTTCTCTCTTTTTTCTTCTATCTCTTTTTTCACATGCCTGCCCCCGGATGGGCGGAACACCGGTCCGGCGGGCAGGGCAGCCCAATATTTCCCGCGCAAAGCGGTTTTGATATAGAACATCTGTAAAAAGAATGTCCCTCAGGGGACGTTCTTTTTTGCTTGGCCGCGTATTTGACAAAGCCGTCTGGAAATCCTATACTTATTTTAATCTTACTATGCAAGGAGCTGCAAAACAACATGAGCGAATGTACGCATGACTGTTCAAGCTGCGGCGAAAACTGCCCAAGCAGGCAGAGCGATCCCGCTGATTTCCTGGAGGCGCCAAATGAATTAAGCTGCGTGCGCCGCGTGATCGGTGTGGTCAGCGGCAAGGGAGGCGTTGGAAAATCCCTTGTGACCTCCCTGCTCGCAGTGCTGCTCAAGCGGCGCGGCTATAATGTCGGCGTCATGGACGCCGACGTCACCGGCCCCTCGATCCCCAAGGCGTTCGGCGTCCATGAAAAAGCCGCCTCAACTGGGACTGCGCTCATCCCCGCACGCAGCAAAACAGGCGTCGATATTATGTCCGTCAACCTGCTGCTTGAAAATGACAGCGATCCCGTCGTTTGGCGCGGCCCGGTCATTGCGGGTGTGGTAAAACAGTTCTGGACCGATGTCATCTGGAACGATGTTGATTTCCTGCTTGTAGATATGCCTCCCGGAACAGGCGATGTGCCGTTGACAGTGTTCCAGTCGATTCCGGTCGACGGGATTGTCGTGGTGGCCTCGCCGCAGGAGCTTGTCGGCATGATTGTGGAAAAGGCCGTCAAAATGGCGCAGATGATGAACATCCCGATCATTGGCCTGGTGGAGAACATGAGCTATGTGCAGTGCCCCGACTGTGGCCGCCGCATCGAGCTGTTCGGCAAAAGCCATATCGATGAAACAGCCGCGCGTCACAAACTGCCGGTGCTCGCCAAAATCCCCATCGATCCCTCGCTCGCTTCCAACTGCGACAGCGGCGTGATCGAGCTGTTTGAGGGCGATTGGATGGACGCCGCCGCCGACGCCGTGGAGCAGTTCCGGCCTTTTTGAAAAAAGGCCTCGGCGAAAAACTTTCCGGCTTTTTTGAAAAAAAGCCTCGGCGAAAAACTTTCCGGCCTTTTTGAAAAAAAGCCTCGGCAAAAAACTTTCCGGCTTTTTTGAAAAAAAGCCTCGGCAAAAAACTTAGTTCGGCTGTGCCGCGAATAGTGGGTTTGGCTCTGCGTAATTAGTTTTACGCCGCGGCGATCAAAAGTTTTCGCCCGCCTTTTTCAAAAGGCGGCGGGTGAGAAAAAAGGCAAGGCCCCTGGCGGGCCTTGCCTTTTTTCGAGGGCGGAGCCCTTTTCCCGGGCCGCAGCCCTCGTAAAAAGCGCGGCCCGCAGGCCGCAAGAATCCTGTTCAGACGCAGGGCCTTGCGTCAGCAAAAGCCATGACAGACGCCGCGCGGCTGGCATGGCTTTTGCAAGCGCCTGCTTTTTTGAAAAAAGGTATGCCAAAAAACTTTCCGGCCTTTTTGAAAAAAGGCCTCGGCAAAAAACTTAGTTCGGCTGTGCCGCGAATAGTGGGTTTGGCTCTGCGTAATTAGTTTTACGCCGCGGCGATCAAAAGTTTTCGCCCGCCTTTTTCAAAAGGCGGCGGGTGAGAAAAAAGGCAAGGCCCCTCGCGGGCCTTGCCTTTTTTCGAGGGCGGAGCCCTGGAGTCTGTTTTAAAACCATCAAAGCAACCAAACAAGGATACAGGCAAGACAGACAACAGCGTGAAAATAGAAGGGCTTCTTCGCATATCCGGTGGCAAAACGGCGGTTGCTCTTCAGCTTGAGGAAAGGGTTTTCCGCCAGACGACACCCTTTTGTTTTTCATTGGTTTCATGTCTCTTCATGCGCCTATTCTGCCGCTTCGTCGCTTTGCACACAATCTCAGGGTTTTCAAACAGCCCCTAAGCGTCCGTTTACTTTAAACGGACATAGATCAGCTTAACGCTGCTGTCGCGCGTGCGCACGCTTTTGACGTCGAACAGGCCGAGCGATTCAAGAAAAGGCGTCAGCTTGGAATGCCCGAAATTGCGTACGTCAAAATCAGGATGGCGCTTGACGAGCAGATTGCCGATGGTGCCGATGAACAGCCAGCCATCCTCGTCCGAATTTTCCGAAACAATCATCCGCAGCGATTTTCGGATGGTTTTCAGGCCGGTCATCTCTTTGGCGGCCGATGGGTCAGCTTCAGCCTTTGCGTTTTCCCTGCCCGCTTCCTTTTCCATTTGTGCCGGCGCGGGCTTGTCCGCCTGCTTGTTATTGGCGGGCCGGGGCGCGTCCTCGCGCGGGCAATCCTCATCCTTTTGCACAGCCGGTTCAGCCTGCGCAAGAATATCAAGATACTTAAAGCGGTTACACGCGGAAATAAACGATTTAGGTGTTTTGCGCTCGCCCATACCGACGACAACCATACCGCCTTCACGCAGGCGGGCCGCCAGGCGTGTAAAATCGCTGTCAGATGAAACAATGCAAAAGCCGTCCACCTGGCCGGAATAAAGAATGTCCATCGCGTCGATGATCATCGCGGAGTCGGTGGAGTTTTTGCCGGTGGTGTAATTGTATTGCTGGATGGGCAGGATCGAGTTGTTAAGCAGTACGCTTTTCCATGAAACAAGCGCAGGCTTTGTCCAGTCCCCATAGATGCGCTTATAGGTCGCAATCCCATCGTTTGAGATTTCGTCGAGAATAATTTTAATGTATTTGTCCGATACATTATCGGCATCGATCAGGACTGCGAATTTCAGATCGCTCGCCAAGAAAATCCCCCTTTGCTGTGCTAGGGGCTGTTTAAAAAATCAAAATTTCCATCTTTTTTCAAACAAGCCCTAATCATTTTTTATTAAGTATAACACAGATTTGCGGTGAATGGAGCAATTTTACAGTGCGGGGGAAAATTTTCACGGAAATATCATCAGGTTTCGGGTTTTTCTCAGCCTGAAGCTTCAGTGCGTTGAGAAACCCAACACGCTGCCGGCGGGCGACCATTCCTTTACGCGTTAAGAGCCGCCGCAAAGCGGCGGCGGCATTCCGAGATACGCCTGCGGGCATCGTGATTGCGGCTCGCAGGCTTGCCTTGTGCATCTGTTTTCCCGCCGGCGCGACCCTTCCTCTTACAAAACCGCCCGCAAGGGCGGTTTTACGATTTAAGGTATTTTTTCAGCGGCGGCGCATCGCTGTGTCTGCTGGTTTTTTTACAATCTGAGCCTTCGGGCCTTTTTTGCAGATTACAGGACAATCTTGCAAAAAAGGCCCCGGCCGCGCGCAGTTGCGCGCGGCCGGGGCGGGTATGGCTTGCTTTATTGCAATTCAATCTGGCGCGTCTGCGACTGCGCCGGCGTCCGCTTGGGCAGATCAAGCTCCAGCACGCCGTTGTTATAGGCGGCTTTGATCGCCTCCGTATTGATACCGGAGACATCAAAGCTGCGTGTAAACGAACCATAGCGGCGTTCGCGGCGGACATAGCCGTCCTTATTTTCCTCGTTCGTTTCTGCGTTATGCCGCGCCGAGATCGTCAATGTTTCGCCGTTGAGATCAATCTTGATATCCTGTTTGTCAAAACCGGGTAATTCAGCCTGGAGCATATAACGATCGCCCTTGTCAAGGATATCGGTGCGGATTTCCGAAAATCCGGCCGGGAAATCGTTAAAGAACGTTTTTTCAAACGTATCAAAGAAATTTGCTATATTTCTGGTCTTGTGTTCAAAAGGCATCAGGTCAAACATAAATCAAAACCCCTTTACAAAAGAAACTGCGGCTTGCTCCTGATTTACGCGGTACGGTCCGCTATTGGTGGTACATTGCAACCATCTTCCTTCGGTCCTCCTGGGGGACTTTTTTTGTTTCATTGACTACAGTATACTGTATGATTGTTACAGAACCAGACATGATATATGAACGAACTGAAAATTTTAGCACTTGTATATATAGAGTGCTAATCAAATTGAAAGGCTGGAGAGAACCTCCGAGAGCGCGGCAGCAGAAGCAGAGAGCGCACGGTTTTCCTCGGTGTTTAAGGGGAAATCCAGAATTTTTTGGATGCCGCCGCGTCCGACAATTGCCGGCAGGCCCAGACAGACGTCGTGCAGGCCATAATGACCATCGGTCAAAACGGATACCGGAAGTACCGAACGCTCGTCGCGCACGATTGCCTCGACAATGCGCAGCACTGCCATGGAAATAGCATAATTCGTGGCGCCTTTGTTCTCAATAATACGATAGGCGCTGTTTTTCACCTCGTCAAACAGTCCGTGGATGCCGGACATATCGGCGCATTTTCCACAGATCTTGCAAAAATCAATCAAATCGATTCCGGAGACATTGGCGCTGCTCCAGACCGGCAGCTCCGTATCGCCGTGCTCACCGATGATAAATGCATGAATGTTGCGGGGATCGACCTCCAAATGTTCACCAAGCAGATATTTTAAACGCGCAGTATCAAGTACGGTGCCGGCGCCTATGACGCGCTGCGCCGGAAAGCCGGACAGCGTGAGCGTTACGCGTGTTAAAATATCCACGGGATTTGCCACGATCAGCAGAATGGAATCACGGCTGTACTGTGTGATCTGCGGTACGATCGACTGGAAAATACGGACGTTTTTGCGCACAAGATCAATGCGTGTTTCACCGGGCGCCTGGGCCGCCCCGGCTGTGATGACAATCATACCCGCGTCGGCCAAATCCGAATAACCGCCCGCATAGACGTTGACCGGCCGTACAAAGGGAACGCTGTGCGCGATGTCCATTGCCTCGCCTTCGGCTTTTTTCTGATCGATGTCAAGCAGGACAAGCTCTGAAAACAGGCCGCTTTTTAAGAGCGTGAACGCTGTTGTTGCACCAACCGCGCCGCAGCCGATCACGGCACACTTTTGCAGGTTCAAAAAAATCGCCTCCTTATATTTTAAAACCTGTGACCATTTTTCCCCGCGAGGCGGTCCATATTCAGGCGGATAAAAAGAGGCTGCGCCGCCTTTTGCGGGCAGCCTGTACAAACTCTGAAATCTGCCCCACTGTTCGCGGCGCAGCCGACTAAAGTTTTTCGCCGAAGCCTTTTTTCAAAAAGGCTGGAGCGCAGCCGACTAAAGTTTTTTGCCGAAGCCTTTTTTCAAAAAGGCTGGAGCGCAGCCGGCTAAAGTTTTTTGGCATACCTTTTTTTCAAAAAAGGTATGAAGTTTTTTGCCGAGGCTTTTTTTCAAAAAAGCCGGAGCGCAGCCGACTAAAGTTTTTTGGCATACCTTTTTTCAAAAAAGCAGGTGCTTGCAAAAGCCATGCCAGCCGCGCAGCGTCTGTCATGGCTTTTGCTGACGCAAGGCCCTGCGCGTGAACAGGATTCTTGCGGCCTGCGGGCCGCGCTTTTTACGAGGGCTGCGGCCCGGGAAAAGGGCTCCGCCCTCGAAAAAAGGCAAGACCCGCGAGGGGCCTTGCCTTTTTTCTCACCCGCCGCCTTTTGAAAAAGGCGGGCGAAAACTTTTGATCGACGCGGCGTAAAACTAATTATGCAGCAGCTGCCCCACTATTTGCGGCGCAGCCTATTTCTACGCAGCGCCAAACCCACTATTCGCGGCGCAGCCGACTAAAGTTTTTTGGCATACCTTTTTTTCAAAAAAGGTATGAAGTTTTTTGCCGAGGCTTTTTTTCAAAAAAAGCCGGAGGGGATTAGAAAACGGGGATCACGGTTCCGTTGTATTTTTCATTGATGAAAGCGGCCGTCTCGTCGCTCTGGAGGGCGGCGATCAGCTTCTGGATTTCGGGGCGGCTCTCGTCGCCGGTGCGGACGGCCACAATGTTTGCGAACTCCTGCGCGGCCTCGGAATCCTTGTCCTCTGTGGTCAGCACCTTGCCGGCAAGCCCGGCGCCAAGCGCGTAGTTGCCGTTGATAACGGCTAGATCAACATCGGGCAGCACGTTGGGAACCTGTGCGGCTTCAATTTCCTCAAACTTGATATTTTTGGTGTTTTCCGTAATATCGAGCGGGGTGGCGGACAGGCCGACGCCGTCGGCCAGCTTGATCAGGCCGAGCTTTTCAAGCAGCAGCAGTGCGCGCGCCTCGTTGGTAGCGTCGTTGGGGATCGCGATGGTCGCGCCGTCGGCCAGGGCCTCGATGGAAGCTGTCTTGCCAGGATAGATGCCGAGCGGTTCAAAATGAATAGCCCCGGCGGAGACAAGATCCGTCCCGTTTTTCTCGTTGAAATCAGCCAGATACGGATAGTGCTGGAAATAGTTGGCGTCGATATCGCCCTCGTCTAACGCCATGTTGGGGATGACATAATCCGTGAATTCGACAATCTCGAGGTTTACGCCCTCGGCGGCCAAAGCCGGTTTGATGCTCTCGAGAATTTCGGCGTGCGGAGCCGGAGAAGCGCCTACCTTGATCGTGACGGCGTCACCGGAGGAGACGGTGGCAGAGGCGGTGGCGTCAACGGGGGCGGATGCTTCTTCGGCTGTGGACGGCGCCGGGGCGGGCGCGGACGAGGAAGCAGGCGCGGCGGACCCGCCGCAGGCTGCCAGTGAAAGCGCGCAGGTCAGGGCCAGCGCGGACGCGAACAGTTGTTTGATTGATTTCATATGTTTGAGACTCCTTTTAATCAAAAGATTTCTATCATACCGGAAGCGGCCGCATCCCGGCGATGGATGAATGAATCAGCGGTTGCGCTTATCGACGCGCGCCGCAAGGTGATCGAAGATGATTTGTATCAGGCAGACGATGATAATCAGCAGGATAATCGTAAGGATCATAACCTTTGGTTCATAACGGTGAAAGCCATAGCGCATCGCGATGTCGCCAAGCCCTCCCGCGCCTGCCGCGCCGGCCATCGCGGAATAACCGATCAGGGTGATGGTGGTGATCGACAGGCCGCGGATCAAAGAGGGCAGCGACTCCGGAAGCATCACGCGAAGGATGATCTGGCTGTTGGTCGCGCCCATGCACTTGGCCGCCTCCACAACGCCGTTGTCGATTTCCGACAGCGAGCTTTCCACCAGGCGCGCGACAAACGGCGCGGCCGCAATGGTCAGCGGCACGCAGGCGGCGGCTGTACCAATGATCTTGCCCATGATCAGCCTTGTAAACGGAAACAGCGCCACCATCAGGATAATAAACGGCAGGGACCGCAGGATGTTGACGATCCAGCCGAAAACGGAATTGAAAACACGGTTTTCCATAATGCCGCCGCGATCGGTCACGCGCAGCAGCACGCCCATCGGCAGGCCGAGTATGTAAGCGCAGACGGTCGAGCCGAGCACCATGACGAGCGTTGCGCCGGCGCCCTCCAGAAGCATGGGACCGTATCGCTGCAAAAGCTCCATCATTTTTTCATCACCTCATATCCAAGAAGCTGCTTTGTCATATCATGCTTCGGGTTTTTGAAAATCTCAGCGGTGTCGCCCCATTCAACGAATTCGGAGGCGTCGATCACGGCGACCTTGTTGCAGATGGCCCGCACAACGGCAATTTCATGCGTAATAATAACGATTGTAACGTTCAGCTTGCGGTTGATATCATGCAGAAGCTCCAGGATATTTTTTGTCGTAAGGGAATCAAGTGCGGAGGTCGGTTCGTCGCACAGGAGCACCTCCGGGCTTGTGGCGAGCGCCCGCGCAATGGCGACGCGCTGCTTCTGGCCGCCGGAGAGCTGCGAGGGATAGCTGTCGCCGCGGTCGGCCAGCCCGATCAGATCGAGAAGCTCCTTGACGCGCCGGTCAATATCCGTCTTGGCGGCGTGTCCAAGCGTGAGCGGAAACGCAATGTTTTGATGCACCGTGCGCTGCATCAGCAGGTTATAGCCCTGGAAGACAACGCCCATTTTGCGGCGTATTTCAATTAAACGCGCGCCCGAAAGCGACGCGAGGTCGGTCCCGTCAAGCGTGATGGAGCCGGAAGTCGGCGTTTCCAGCGTGGACAGGCAGCGCAGAAGTGTCGATTTGCCGGCGCCGCTCATGCCGATGATGCCGAAGATATCGCCTCTGCCGATCTCAAGGTTGACGCCGCGCAGCGCCACAACCTCCCCCGACTTATCATTAAATATTTTTGATACATTGCTGATTTTTATCAATGCAATCCCTCCAACATCCTGCGCGCCCGCAGAGGCGGAAACAACAAAAAAGCCCCCGTCTCCGGACAGATTGTCCAGGGACGAGAGCGCCGCTTCGTGGTACCACCCTGCTTTACCGCCGCGTCTGCGCGGCAGCCTCACCGGCGTCCGGCTTGATACCGACCGCCTGTCGCTTTAACGGGCGAACCCGCCGCGGACTAAAAGCTTTCGCCCGCAGGACTCCAAGACCATGTTCGGCTGTGTTCCCCGCGCCTCTTTTCACCAACCGAGGCTCTCTGCTGCGGTTCTGACAGCTTACTCTTCTTTTCAGCGTCTTTCACAGTTTTTTGCAAACCTTTTTTGTAGTTGTGTAGTTGTTATTATACTGCTTTTTTGCGTTTCGTCAAGAGGAAAAAGCTGTTTTCGTTGTAATTCCTATATGAGTATGATAAAATGAACATGTTAGCAGTCATTTTGTAAAAAGCAAGCGAGGGGGCTTTTTGATATGTCCGATCGGAGCGCGGCGCTCGCCCGGCTCGACGCGCTTGGCGTCGCCTATGAGCTGACGGAGCATCCGGCCGTTTTTACCATTGAGGAGATGGAACGCCTGGGATTGACAAACGTCGGTATGGTCTGTAAAAATTTATTTTTGCGCGACGCCAAGGGCCGCCGCCATTTCCTGGTTGTCATTCCTGGGAATTGCCGCGCCGATATCAAATCGATCGAAGCGCAGCTTGGCTCGGCAAGGCTGAGCTTTGCATCCGCGGAGCGTCTGAAAAAACACCTCGGGTTGACGGCGGGCGAAGTGACGCCGCTGGGCGTCGTCAATGATGCGGACGCTGCCGTCGAGGTTGTGTTCGACCGGTCGCTCGAGGGGAATCCGCGCGTTGGCGTCCATCCCAACGACAACACCGCGACGGTCTGGCTGGCGTTTGACGACCTGCTGCGCGTTGTCAGGGGCAATGGGAACACCGTCCACTTTATTACGTTGGCAACAGACGCCACATGACCTGGCCGGTAGGCTGGAAAGGGGAGCGCGTATGATTAAAAATATTATTTTCGACATGGGAAACGTTCTGATGCGGTTTGACGACATGGAGCTGGCTGCCCGTTTTGTTGACAATCAGGAGGATCAAAGGCTGTTGTGCGGGCATGTGTTCTCCGGTCCCGAGTGGATAGCTCTGGATGCGGGATCCATTGATGAGGAACAGGCGCTTTCCAGCATCCTGTCGGCTTTGCCTGAGCGGCTGCATGACGCTGCGGAGAATGTGTTTCTCAACTGGGATCGCTATTTCGAGCCAATTCAAGAGACAAATGATTATGCCCGTTCCCTGGAGCAGCGTGGGTATCAGCTTTATCTCCTTTCAAACGCAAGCGTGCGTTTTGCGCGCTACCGCGCACAGATCCCAGTTTACGACTGTCTTGACGGCGTGATCGTGTCGGCCTATGTCCAGCAGATGAAGCCTGATCGCGCGATTTACGAGACGCTGCTTTCTACCTACGAGCTTGACCCGGCCGAGTGCTTCTTTATCGACGACAGGGAGGAGAATATCGCGACCGCCCGGGCCTGCGGCATGGAAGGCGTTGTGTTCACCGATCCGGCTTCCCTGATCCGCACCCTGGAAGCCCGCCTCCGGCTTTTTTGAAACTTACCTTTTTTGAAAAAAAGGTAAGCCAAAAAACTTTCCGGCTTTTTTGAAAAAAAGCCTCGGCAAAAAACTTTAATCGGCTGCGCCGCGAACAGCGGGGCAGGCACTGCGTAAAAACAGGCCGCGCCGCGAATAGTGGAGCAGGCGCTGCGTTTATACAGGCTGCGCTGCGAACAGTGGGGCAGGTCCCGGCATTTATACAGGCTGCGCCGCGAACAGCGGGGCGGGTCCCGGCATTTATACAGGCTGCGCCGCGAACAGTGGGGCAGGTCCCGGCATTTATACAGGCTGCGCCGCGAACAGCGGGGCGGGTCCCGGCATTTATACAGGCTGCGCCGCGAATAGTGGGGCAGGTCCCGGCATTTATACAGGCTGTGCCGCGAACAGCGGGGCAGGCGCTGCATAAAAACAGGCCGCGCCGCAGCGCGGCAATGAAAAAACCGCGCCCCACATATGCGGGGCGCGGTTTGGCGGATCGTACATTTTTACGGCTGGAACAATCCCTTTTCCACAAGTTCGCCGGATTCGTTGAATTCAAGCTCAATGACGCGCGAGCGCGTATAACGGATAATGGGACGCAGGCGCGGCAGCTCGTCGCGTCCATAGAAAATATAGGAGACGCCCTCCTTTTTGGCGCGGCCGGTCCGGCCGATGCGGTGGAGGTAATATTCATTTTCAAGCGGGATTTCATAATTAAAGACCGCATCGACATCAAGCACGTCGATGCCGCGCGCCGCCACGTCGGTGGCGACAAGGATACCGATCTCGCCGGAACGGAACCGGGCCATAATCTGGTTGCGCTCGGATTGGCGCATATCGCCGTTGAGGCAATCGGCATTGAAGCCGCGTTCGCGCAGCAGATTGCTCAGACTTGCGGTCGAATATTTGGTATTGCAGAAAATCATGACCTTGTGAAAGTCGTTCAACTCAAGGATATAACACAGATCGGCGAGCTTTTGCCGGCCAACGCTTTCAAGCATGTACTGATGAATTTTTGGCTGGCTTTCCTTGACCGGCTCGACCGTCAGTTCGACCGTGTCGCGCTGATAAAGCCAACCGATATCCATGACCTCGCGGGAAATCGTCGCGGAAAACATGACCATCTGGCGCTCCTTTGGCAGACGGTCCAGAATTTTACACACATCCTTATAAAATCCCATGTCGAGCATCTCGTCGGCCTCGTCAAGCACGGCGATGGATACTTTGGAAAGATTGATTGTGCGGCGGTGCATGTGGTCAAGCATACGGCCGGGCGTTGCGACGACGATCTGCGCGCCGCGCTTTAAGGCGTTGATCTGCCGGTCGATCTGTTGCCCGCCGTATACCGCAGCGACGCGCACCTGCGGACGAAAATGCGCAAGCTCGCGCAATTCATCCACAATTTGCGTGCAAAGCTCGCGCGTCGGGCAGAGCACAACCGCCTGCACGGCCAAAACAGACGGGTCGATTTTTTCCATGATCGGCACGCCGAACGCACACGTTTTGCCAGTGCCTGTCGGCGCCTTGGCAATGATCTCGTGCCCTTCAAGCATGACAGGGATTGCCTTTTCCTGTATTTCAGTCAACTCCGTAAAGCCCATGCGCTCCACGGCCTTCAATGTTTCTTCCGAAAGCAATAAATCACTGTACTGCGCCATGTTCTGATTCTCCCTTTGTTCCTGTGCAGGCATCCGCCTGCATTTTTGCATACCACTCCAATTATAAGAATAGTATACCACACAGCTTGTCCCTGCGTAAAGGGCTATCAGGATGGCCAAGTATAAATTTACAAAATTTTTCCGAATATTCACTATAGGGCTTCATTCTGTGGTATAATAACCGCAAAGCGGTTATTATACCGAGTTATGGCCAGGGCGATACGCGGGCGCGGCCCGCTGCCGCCCCGATGGCCAATTATACCATGCCGCTTCGCGGACATGGTATAATAACCGCAAAGCGGTTATTATACCGGGTTATGGCCAGGGCGATACGCGGGCGCGGCCCGCTGCCGCCCCGATGGCCAATTATACCATGCCGCTTCGCGGACATGGTATAATAACCGCAAAGCGGTTATTATACCGGGTTATGGCCAGGGCGATACG
>NZ_VIQT01000018.1 GCF_010206195.1 Anaerotruncus colihominis
CCACCAAACAGTCAAAATCCGAACCCAACGGGTTCGGATTTTGTATTTTTAATTCCACCAAAAGAAAACCAGACGAACACAATGCCAGCCATTTATATGCTTGGCGGGGTGTTCGTTTTGGTTTATCCACCTAAAATTTAAAAAGCCAAAAGTCTATTATACAGATTTTCACTGTATAATAGACTTTTTACATAAAGTGTTCGTTTTGGTTTATCCACCTAAAATTTAAAAAGCCAAAAGTCTATTATACAGATTTTCACTGTATAATAGACTTTTTACATAAAATACTTTAGTGAAAATTTTTATTTTATACTAAAATCCCGAAAGATTCTAAAATAATTGTTAGAATCAAATAAAAAGACGCTTGGCTATGATCAGGATTTTACTGTCCACGCGGCTTGGCGAGCAGAGGTGGACGCAGGCAGATCTTGCAAGGGCTACCGGAATCAGACCCAACACGATTGGAGAACTCTATCATGAGTTTGCCGAACGGGTCAGCCTTGAACATCTCGACTTGATCTGCGAAGCGCTTGGTTGCGAGCTATCAGATCTCATTGTTCGCGAGCCGAATAATGAGGTCAAGGTCAAGAGACGAACCGGCACACCCCTACATACTAAAAAATGAGCCAGTCTCCACCGACCCGGACATTCAGGCGTCTGGGGCTTTTTTATAGTTCCTCTCCATCAGGCAAAGTGAAGCGAATCTCAACAGAACACCCGAGAGCCTTAGCCAGTTCTCCGATATCCTTTTCGGTAAAATTATCCCGTGTCATTTTATTTGATAGGTTTTGACGTGTCTGGCCGGAAACCTCGGCCAAGTCGCCCATTGTCATTTTCCTGCGTTTCATAATTAAACGGATTTTTTCGGCAACCGAAATACCCATGCGCTCACCTCCTCATTTGTAATATACACCAAATCATGGAAATTGTCAAAAACTTTTTGCATTTTGCACAAAAAATCGCAACATAAGTTGACAAATAACACTAATTAGTGTATTATAATACTTGTAAGGCAGCGGTGAAAACCTCTTGCGAAAGGAAGTGAGGACCTAGACGGGATGACCACGGCAGAAATTAACAGTATCTCGAGAACATCGCGAAGCTGATTGAGGTCACCGCCCAAGACTGCGAAGCTGACGCTAAGATTGTGCGGGACAGTAAGGTCCGGCATAAAAAAGAGTAGCGACCCCCGCTAAAGTGCCGCTACTCAAATACCCCGAAAGGCAAGCCGGGAGCCTTACCCCGACCGCCTTGATTATAACCAAGTAAGGTGGAAAAATCAAGGCGGAACATGAAATGAAATTTTCTGGTATGAATATGGTTCTTAATATCCAACCAAGAAAGCCCGCTGGAGGATGCACCCCGGCGGGCTTCGCTTCTGTTCTAATCAAACAATTTTTTATAGATTGCAACGCAATCTATAAAAAATTGGCTTTCCGCGCCTGCAAATGGATTTTCCATGGTTGGCACATCCAGAAACAGCGGCGGATGCTGCGTTAAAAAGTCTCGGAACCCAAAAGGATCTCTGCATTTTTTGCCTTGCATTCTCAAGCTGTTTGCGAACAATCCAGCAATTCTTCTATTTTCAAACAAGCCCCAGAAACACCGTTAAGTAATTACATATAAGTACAATTTTCAAGCAAAATCCAGATAATTCTTATACTATAATTAATTTGTCAAGAGTGTTGACACCCTTGCGATAAAACGTGACTGATTCATACAATTATTTCCATAAACCATTATAAAACGAGGTGGGAGGAAATAATTATGAAGTACAATGAATCCAGAGTGATTTTGGCATGTAACCTTTTGGAATACTGTGCGCAGAAGCAGATCAGCCAGGAAGAGATGGCGTTTCAAATCGATCTCAGCGTCAAAAGCTACGCAGAAATCGAACGCGCAAAGGTCCATACAAACCTGGAAATACTCGACCGTATCGGCCAAGTGACAGGTATGCTTCCCGCCCAGCTATTGACGCCCCTCTGCCAGAGAATCCCCATAACCGCCAATCAATAGGCTGTAGGCCAAAGGGCCGGCGGCTTGACAGACTCCCCCGCTGCGGAGCATAATAAAGACAAAGAGGCGCTATCCACAGACGGTTAGCACCTACAGAATGCGGTAGAGATATGAGAACACGTTCTCCAAAAACAGTAAATTTCTACATAGAGATTTCAGATTATTTCCATAAATTAGTAAAATCCGGATTTACTCTCAATAGAAAGCGAATCCGGATTTTGTCATATGCCATAAAAGATGTGCCCATGTACGATGCTGGGCGATAAGCTTTGCCAAATGGGCGTTCTTTTAATTGTGTACAGCGCGCGCCGGTAAAAACCGACGCGCGCTGTTTGGCGAGCGCGTGTGGGAGTCGAACCCACCCAAACGGTTCTGCGCCATTCACACCGGTTTTGAAGACCGGGAGACACACCGGCGTCCATCCGCGCCCATCTATCATTTATAGACCTTCTCTTGGGATGTGCGCATCGCCGTCCCGGATGGTCAGCCCCACCGCGTCGAAATGCTCCAGGAGCGCCTGCGCATATTTCCGGGAAGTACCGAGCGCGTCTCGCAGGCCGGCAAGCGTGATCCCGGCGGAGCCTGCCGCGCGCGCAATAGCGCGCGCGGCCATATACGCGCTTTGCGAAAAGCAAAGCGCGGGCGCGGCGCGCACCAGCGCGCCGCGCCTGCACAGCAGGTCAAGCAGGCGCCCCCAGACATCCGCGGGAATCTTCGCGGATTCCAAGGCGGCCGCATCCTCCGGCGGCGCACAGCCAGCCGCCTCATAAACATCGAGCAGGCGCGCGGAAAGTTCCATATAAAGCGGCGTTTCGTAAGGCGAAAATCCTGGCAGGGACGCTGCATTCCCCAAACGCATCAACCTGCCTGTTCGTATTGCTTCGCCGGTCAGTTCTTCCGAAAATGCGTCGCGCAATTTTGGCAGCGGCATCCCATCGTCAAGCGGATGCGCTGCATGCCATTCTTTGACCGTCTGTGTCAGAGCGTACATGCGCGCTTCATACAACGTCTGTGAAAGCATGTATGAACCTAACTTCAAAATACGTTTTGCAGCGAACAGCTCATTGCAGGCAGCCTGCCGCTGATCGTCCGATTGCTCCCAAAAGAGCGTGCACAGATCTTGTTTTGTCAACAGTGCACGCGACATTTCATCGGCTATACAGTCTGCCAGACTGCCTTTTTCACGGATTTGCAGACGCACCAATCCGGCAGCGTTCAATTTTCCAAAGCGCGGCGCGCTGTCAAGGATAACGCCGCCGCCCACAGTTTCAACCGGAGAATAAAACCGCACAACAAAACGGTCGCCAAAGCGCGCGGCCACAGGCGTTTCCAGACGCAGACGCGCATATGCGCTTTCTCCCGGCCGGATTGCGCCGCCGCCTGGCAGTGACACCCGACAGACAACGCACGCCGTTCCAACTGACAGATGCAACCGTGCATTGTGTGCGATCGCACGCGGCTGCGATGGCAGAGTATAGAGCCGTACATCCAGCAATGTTCCTGCGCGACAATACACAGATGCAGATAATACAGCGCCGCGCTCAAGCTGTTTTGTCTGTCCGCCTGACAGATTAACCGCCGCGCGCTGACCAGCCGACACGCAGTCCACCGTTTTTCCAAAGCTCTGCACACCGCGCACACGCGCCATCTCTCCGGACGGCTGAAGCGTCAACAGATCACCAGGAACAGCACGGCCGTCCAGCACTGTTCCTGTAACAACGGTTCCAAAGCCCTTAACTGTAAATACGCGGTCAATTGGCATAAAAAATGGGCGGTCTGTACAGCGGACTTCAATGGTCTGCGCTTCCCGTGTCAACAGTGCGCGCAGCTCATCAAGCCCTTCACCTGTGGCAGTGGAGACAAACAGCATCGGCGCGCGCTCCAAAAAGCTCCCCGCAAACGCCTCAACAGCGTCCGTCTGTGCAAGTATACGTGTCTCCGAATCAGCCAGATCACATTTTGTCAATGCAACCACACCGCGCCGCGCGCCAAGCAGAGACAAAATCGCAAGATGCTCGCGCGTCTGCGGCATGACGCCTTCGTCCGCAGCCACGACCATCAACACCAAATCAGCCGCGCCCGCGCCGGCGAGCATATTTTTTACATAATGCGCATGGCCGGGAACATCGATCAAATCAGCCCGTATATCATCAGCCAGATTGAACGGCGCAAAGCCGAGATCGATCGTCATACCGCGCCGCTGCTCTTCCTCCAGGCGATCCGTGTTGATACCTGTCAGTGATCGGATCAGGGCTGTTTTCCCGTGATCAACATGGCCGGCCGTTACAATCAGGATCGTTTTCATGGAGCACACCCGGCTTTCACAGCGGCAGCAACGGCCGGGCATTCGTCGTCACGGATGGTTGCCGTATCTAAGAGCAGTTGTCCCTGTGAAATCCGCGCGACGACTGGCAATGGCGCGGCTGCGCGCAAGCGCGCCTCCAACGTCTCCACACGCAGCGCCGCAGGCAAAACTGCGACAGCAAACCCATCAAGCAGGGCTGTAGGCGCACATCCGCCGCCGACCGGCCGTTTCACCAGAATGATCTCAGTTGTACAATCGGCGCCTTCCTGTTCAATCAATTTATTTAAATATACAGCACGCGCGCGCAGCGTCTCAAGATCTGTACAAAGCATCCGCAACGCCGGTATCTCACCGCCGGCGCGCACCGGGTCGCAATAGAGGCGCAAGGTCGCCTCAAGCGCCGCCAGCGACAGCTTGTCCATGCGCAGCGCGCGCGCCAGCGGATGCAGACGCATTCGTTCAATCAATTCAGCGCGTCCAAGCAAGATGCCGGCCTGCGGGCCGCCAAGCAGCTTGTCACCGCTGAAGCAGACAATATCCGCGCCGTCGCGCAGTGTCCTCTGTACGGACGGTTCTCCGGAAAACGGATAAACCGCCTCGTTCAAGAGCGCACCGCCACCCAGATCCGCCACTGTCACCAGGCCATAACGCATACCGATCCGCACCAATTCACGAACTGAAACGGACTGTGTAAAACCAACCATCCGGAAATTGCTCGTATGCGCTTTAAACAGGACCGCCAGATCATTTTCCCTAGCGGCCCGCTCGTAATCATCGGCATGCGTGCGATTGGTCGCGCCGACCTCCACCACCCGCGCGCCGCTTTCCTCCAGAATATCGCGCAGACGGAACCCATCGCCGATCTCTACAAGCTCGCCGCGCGACACTGCCGCACCTTTTCCGCGCGACAGCGCGGTCAATGCGAGCAGCACCGCAGCGGCATTGTTATTGACAACAAAGGCAGCCTCACAGCCGCACAAGGCGCACAGCAGCTCCTCCACCACTGCGGTGCGGCTGCCGCGCACACCTGTTTCCAATTTATATTCAAGATTTGTATAATTGGACGCCGCCTCCTGCACGGCCACGCAAGCCGCATCCGCCAGCGGCGCGCGACCCAGGTTTGTATGCAGCGCAACACCGGTCGCATTGACCACATGGCGCAGCCGCATCGTTTGACCTGTGCACAGCCGCTGCAAAGCGGCTGTGCACAGGTCGGGGCGCGGCGGAATTGCGCGCGCTTCGCCGCGCAATATGGACGCGCGAAGCGCGTCCAGCTCGGCGCGGACCGCGCCGAGCACCGCCGCGCCCCCGTGCGCGCGCGCCGCCGCCTCAAGCGCCGGCGCGCGCAGCAGCACATCCGCGGCCGGAATGGAGCGCAGCAGCGTTTGCTGTTCATCCATCGCCTATCCCTCCGACGCCAAAATATTTAAAACAGCATCCGCTGTATAATCAATCTGTTCCTCTGTATTGAAATGGCCAAAGGAAAAGCGCACCGTTCCCTGTGGGAATGTCCCAAGCACCTTATGCGCGTTCGGCGCGCAGTGCAGTCCGCAGCGTGTCATCACCCCATATTCTGAATCAAGACGAAATGCAATCTCAGCATTGTCAGCCCCAATAAAATCGAGGGATACGACAGCCACCCGCCGCGCCGCGCTTTCAGCAACGATATGGATATGTTCATCCCCATACAGACGTTCAATAAACCGCTGCGCCAACGCCTGCTCTTTCTTACGAATCGTATCAATTCCGGTCTGCTCCAGATATTGTAAAGCAGCATGCAGGCCAAAAATTCCAGGCAGGTTCGGTGTTCCGGGTTCGAAGCGGTCCGGCAGCAGCTCCGGAACGGTCTCTAGGTCGGAAAAACTGCCTGTCCCGCCTGAAAGAAGCGGCGCCATCTGTGCGGCAAGCGCGTCATGCACCAAAAAACCGCCGATTCCCTGCGGACCCAATAAGCCCTTGTGCCCGGTAAAGGCAAGCGCATCAATATGCATGGTTTTCATATCGATTGGCTCAACGCCGCCTGTCTGCGCGCAGTCCACAATGAAGAAAAGCCCATGCGCACGGCAAAACGCACCGACGCGTTCAATCGGTAGAATCGTCCCGCAAACATTAGAGGCATGCGTCATGATCACCGCGCGTGTTTGTGGGCGCAGCAGCGAGGAGAGGCAGCTTTCCAGCGACGAATCCGGCAATTCCCCGGCCCGGTTGGCAGGGATGCGGTCAAACGATACGCCCTGCTGTGCAAGCTGCACAAGTGGACGCATGACGGCATTGTGCTCCATCGCGCTGACGAGCACATGATCACCCGGGCGCAGCAGGCCCTTGAGCAGCATATTGAGCGAAACAGTGATATTGGCTGTAAAAATAACGCCGCGCGGGTCTGGAAAATGAAACAGCCGGCAGAGCTGTTCACGCGTATCCAGCACGACTTGAGCGGCGGAATAAGCCGCTGTATATCCACCGCGGTTGACATTGCAGCCGATGTTGTCGATATAATCCGCCACTGCACGCGCCACATCCTTTGGCTTTGGATAGGAGGTGGCCGCATTGTCAAGATAGATGCGCTGCATCATCATACCGCCTTTCATTCGGGGTCCGTGCGGGACCATGCTTTCTTTATCTATTGTACTATGCCTGCAATCGTGAATTCTATATATATAGAAAATTTCTATATATAACCAAGCCTATATTCAAAAAAACAATTTTTCATTTCAACCTTCCGGAAGTATAATGACACCAAAGGATTCGCGATTCCACGATCATTTTTGTCGAAAGTGGTGTTTGTTTTGAGAGGGAAACAAAAAATGATTGGAGCGGGGTTGGTGATTGGAATCATCGCCGCTTTACTTGTTGTGTTTGGAAATCCCAAAAATATGGGGTTTTGTATCGCTTGCTTTATCCGTGATACCGCTGGCGCCGTGGGGCTGCATCAGGCTGCCGTTGTGCAATATATCCGGCCGGAAATTATCGGTTTGGTTCTGGGCGCGTTTGTGATCGCGGCGGTCAAAAAGGAATTCCTTCCGCGCGGCGGTTCCTCCCCAATGACACGGTTTGTCCTCGGATTTTTCGTCATGGTCAC
The DNA here is from genome assembly GCF_010206195.1 of Anaerotruncus colihominis. Lineage (GTDB taxonomy): Bacteria > Bacillota > Clostridia > Oscillospirales > Ruminococcaceae > Anaerotruncus > Anaerotruncus colihominis_A. The sequence goes on from NZ_VIQT01000018.1 coordinate 7,401, forward strand.
GGCGCTTGTCTTTCTTGGATGCCCGTTCCGCATGATCCTGCGCATTGCCGGCGGCGATCTTAATGCTGTTGTCGGAATCGTTGGCTTTGCAGTTGGCATTTTCGGCGGCGTCCAATTCCTTAAACGCGGCTACAGCCTCAAGCGCACCTATTCCGTTCCAGTGATTGACGGCGCGTGGTTGCCAGCCATTCAGGTTGTCTTTTTCGCGCTGCTCTGTGCCGCGCCCGCTTATATTTTGTTTAGCGAAAGCGGCCCCGGCTCCATGCGCGCGCCTGTCTGGATTTCGCTGGCGGCCGGGCTGATCGTCGGCGCGCTTGCACAGCGCACGCGTCTGTGTATGGTCGGCGGCATCCGCGATGTCCTTCTCTTTAAAGACTGGACCCTGCTGGCCGGCTTTGCAGCAATCTTGGCGGCGGCGCTTGTCAGCAATGTTGTTCTGAACGCGGTGTTTAGCGGTTATTTCAAGGTCGGCTTTATGGGCCAGCCTGTCGCGCATATCGATGGACTTTGGAACTTCCTTTCCATGTCCGCTGTGGGGCTCGGCTCCGTCCTGCTCGGCGGTTGCCCAATGCGCCAGTTGATTCTGGCAGGCGAAGGAAACTCCGACTCCGCTGTGACTGTCGCCGGATTTTTCGTTGGTGCAGCATTCGCCCACAATTTCGGCCTTGCCTCCGCCGCCACAGCCGTAGCGGAGGACGGCGCGATTACCGGTGGTCCGACCCTGGCGGGCAAATCTGTCACCATCCTGGCGCTAGCCGTCATGCTTATGATCGCATGGCTCAATACGCGCGAAACTGTCGCCGCGGATGCCAAACAAAAACAGGCCGTTTCATAAAGGAGGTTTTATTGATGGCTGATTGCATTGATGCGCGCGGGCTTTCCTGTCCGCAGCCTGTCGTTTTGACAAAAAATCTGCTGGCTGGATCTCCGGCATCCTGCGAGGTGCTTGTGGATAATCCAACCGCAAAAGAGAATGTCACGCGTTTTGCCGAACACGCTGGTTATCATGTAACGGCCGTGTCCGAAGGCGGCGACTACCGTCTGACGCTGACGCGTTGAACACAGGCGGAGGGGGATTGGATTTGGCCGATTACATCGCAACGTTTTTCACTCATTACGACGCAATTAAAAGTGTACGAACTCTGGCTGTGCACGGTATCCGCGCGCAGCTTTCCCCTGTTCCGCGCAGTCTTAGCTCCTCCTGCGGGACATGCGCGCGCTTTTCATGCGCCGAAGACCCAGCCCCTTTCATCGGCAGCGAGGCCGAACAAATTGTCCAAGCGGAAAACGGCCTGTTTGTCCCAATCCTTGACAACCGTTAATATATATTGTCTATAAACCAATTAATATAATAGAAATTTATAATTTCTATTATACACTGCTTCATGTTATAATTAGGACACGAACCAAGCTGATAAATCATCAGCACCCCACAAACTTACCACATTGGCAAAGCCGCCCCTACGGGGCGGCTTTTGTCGTTCTGCTGTAAAAAGAGAAATCCCCGCCCGCAGAATTCTGCGGGTAGGGATATAAAGAAAGGGGCCTTGGATTATACACAGCATCAGCGGATAATTGTACCTGTCTTTCCCTCGATGCCGTCCTTTGCTTTTTCAAGCAGCGTGATCAGCGCATAGCGGTCAGCCTTTGATTCGGAGAACTGGACGGCCGCTTGGACTTTCGGCAGCATTGAACCAGGCGCGAAATGGCCCTCGGCGATCAATACGCGGGCGTGTTCAGGCGTCAGCTCGGACAGCCATTCCTGATTCGGCTTTCCGAAGTTGATCGCAACCTTTTCGACCGCTGTCAGGATGATCAGGCAGTCCGCATCGACAAGCTCCGCCAAACGCGCGCTGCAAAAGTCCTTATCGATGACAGCGGCAGCGCCCTTGAGATGATTGCCCTCCGTCTCCATAACCGGAATCCCGCCGCCACCGGCGGCCACAACGACCTGCCCGGCATCCAGCAGGGCGCGGATCGTTTCAATTTCAACGATGTGCTGCGGCTTCGGCGAAGCGACCACGCGCCGCCAGCCGCGACCGGCGTCCTCAACAACCGTATATCCTTTTTCCTTGACAAGACGCTTGGCGTCCTCCTCGGACAGGAAATTTCCAATCGGTTTGGTCGGGTGCTCAAACGCCGGGTCGCGCGGATCGACGATCACCTGTGTAATAATCGTGGAAACAGGCTTTTTGATACCGCGGTCGAACAGCTCCTCGCGCAGAGCGTTTTGCAGATCATAACCGATATAGCCCTGGCTCATCGCGCCGCACACGGACAGCGGAACCACGCCGTATTTTGAATCGGACGCTGTGAGCGCAGCCATCGCCTTTTGAATCATGCCGACCTGCGGTCCGTTCCCGTGGGAAATGATGACCTCATGCCCCTCCTGAATCAAATCCGCAATCGCCTTGGAGGTCTGTTTGACGGCAATCATCTGTTCCGGGAGATTGTTGCCGAGGGCGTTTCCGCCGAGGGCGATAACGATTCTTTTTCCCATGATAAGTACCACCTTTATTCATATTTTGCACGCCTCTGGCGACAGCGGCGTTTATCTGACTGGCGGAGGGGCGGCGCAGGGACCGGCAATCAGCCGATCCAGCGCGCCGTTTTGCGCTCCTCGAGCGCCTTGAGCACCTGCTGTGGATCCTTGACCTTCGCTAAGAACATCATCGCTGCGATGACATACGGCTTGTAGCTCGCCTCTTTGTAAAGCGGCGTGCGATAACGGTCAAACACGGACGCCTCAACCTCGCCGTCCTTGCAGGAGACATCGTTGATATCGGCCGGCAGGCAGTGCAGATAAAGCGCCTTCCCGTCCTTTGTTGTTTTCATAAGCTCCTCGGTACAGCACCAATCCTTATGTTCAGCATTCTGCGCGAGCAGCTCCTTTTCAAGCGCCTTGATGCCTTCGCTGTCGCCCTCGCCATAGAGGTTTGTGCGCTTTTCCATCGCGGCGAACGGCGCCCAGCTCTTTGGATAGACGATGTCGGCGTCCTTAAACGCGTCGGCCATCGAACTGGTACGGCGGAAACTGCCGCCGGAAGCCGCCGCGTTCTTTTTAGCGACCTCCTCAACCTCGGGCATGACCTCATACCCTTCGGGATGCGCCAGCACAACGTCCATGCCGAAACGGGTCATCAGACCGATGACGCCCTGCGGGACGGACAGCGGCTTACCATACGACGGCGAATAGGCCCAGGTCATCGCGACCTTTTTGCCCTTGAGGTTCTCAAGGCCGCCGAATTCATGGATCAGGTGCAGCGTATCGGCCATGCACTGGGTCGGATGGTCGATATCGCACTGAAGATTGACAAGCGTCGGGATCTGCTCGAGCACGCCGTCGCGGTAGCCCTCGCGCACCGACTGGGAAACCTCATGCATATAGGCGTTGCCCTTGCCGATATACATATCGTCGCGAATGCCGATGACATCGGCCATGAAGGAGATCATATTTGCCGTCTCGCGGACCGTCTCGCCGTGCGCAACCTGCGATTTGCCCTCGTCGAGATCCTGGACCTCCAGCCCGAGCATGTTGCAGGCGGAGGCGAAGCTGAAGCGTGTGCGCGTTGAATTGTCGCGGAACAGCGAGATGCCAAGGCCGCTTTCGAAAATTTTCGTCGAGATATTCTGCTCGCGCAGATAGCGCAGCGCGTCGGCCACGGTAAAGACAGCTTCAAGCTCGTCGTTTGTTTTCTCCCAGGTGAGGAAGAAATCATTTTCATACATGCCCTTGAAGTTGAGCTTGTTAAGTTTATCGATATAAGCCTGCAATTTCTGATCCATTATTGTTACCCCTTCATAATCAATCGTCGGTGTGTTGCAGGCCGATTTTTGAGCACTGTAACAATTATATATACAGCATACACGAATCAGCCTGCTATTTCAATACATTTAGGTGTAATTTATGAAATATGTCGGTTTTTACGCCTCAAAACAAAACGCATTAACCAAAAATATCAATTTTTACAATCAATAGATTTGTGTCTTATTTACAATACATTGTCGGCAGCGCAGCATAGACGGCGGCACAGCGCACCAGGTCTTCCTTCCAGGTCTTTTCATTGGGGGCGTGCGCCTGGGCCTCCTTGCCGGGGCCGAAACCGATGCACGGGATCCCATAGCGGCCCATGATCGAAACGCCGTTGGTGGAGAAGGTCCACTTGTCGACCTTCGGCTCGCCGTACATGCCGCGGTACGCCTCGACCATCGCGGTGGTCGCCGGATGGTCCTCCGGGATGACCCAGGTCGGGAAGTACGCGTCGGTCGGATAGCTCAGCCCTGTCCAGGATGGACGCTCATATTTGTACATCGAAACCTCGGCGCCGTATTTCTTGACAGACGGCAGGCTGCGCACCTCCTCCAGCGCGGACTGGTACGTCTCGCCGTCGGTGAGGCGGCGGTCCAGAGAGACGGCGCACGAATCGGCGACCGCGCAGCGCGAAGGCGATGTAAAGAAGATTTCAGAGGTCGTCACCGTGCCCTTGCCAAGGAACGGGTCGAAATGCAGGTGGTTGTTCAGCTCGCGGATATCCTGGAGGATGTCGGCCATCTTATAGATGGCGTTGTCGCCGCGCTCCGGCGCGGAGCCGTGGCACGAAACGCCCTTGACGTCGACGCGGATCTCCATCCTGCCGCGCTGGCCGCGGTAGATGTTGCCGTCGGTCGGCTCGGTGATGACGACGAATTCCGGCTTCACCTTATCCTCATTGATGATATACTGCCAGCAGAGACCGTCGCAGTCCTCCTCCTGCACCGTACCGGTGACAAGCACCGTGTACTTGTCGGAGAGCAGGCCCAAATCTTTCATGATCTTCGCACCGTATACAGCCGAGACAATGCCGCCAAGCTGATCGGACGTGCCGCGCCCGCCAATTTCCTCGTCCGTCTCGAAGCCCTCATAGGGGTCGAACGTCCAGTTGTCGCGGTTGCCGACGCCCACGGTGTCGATGTGCGCGTCGTAGCCGACCAGCGTCTTGCCGGTGCCCATGTAGCCCATGACGTTGCCCATCGGGTCGATGACGACCTTGTCAAAGCCGACCTTTTTCATCTCGGCTTCAATGCGGCGGATGTGGCCTTCCTCGCCGCAGCTCTCGCCCGGGATAGCGACAAGCTCGCGCAAAAATTTTGTCATGTCGGCGCGGTAGCCCTCGGCCGCCGCTTTGATCTTCGAAAAATCCATTGTCGTTTCCTCCTTGCAGACTGCCTGTTTATATTCGGTACATGATCCAATCGTTCAGCGTGCGGACGGATGCGCCCCATCCCAAACGACACGCCTGTAATTTTCCGGGTCGGTGTCGCCCTCGGTTGAGAACATCAGCACGCGGCTGTTCTTATCGAGTCCAATCGCCTCGCGCAGCTCCCTGTAGTCGTCGTTTTCCATCAGCGTGGCGACAAGCCCCATGCCGACAGCGCCGCTTTCGCCGGAGACGACCTGCCGGTCGCCCTTGCACGGCGCGGCGAGCATGCGCATCCCCTTGGCCGCCACCCAGTCGGGACAGGAGACAAAAAAGCTGCTGTGGTTCTTTAAGATATCCCATGAGATCGTGTTCGGCTCGCCGCAGGCAAGCCCGGCCATGATCGTTTGAAGGTCGCCGTCGACGATGCGCAGATCCCCGTCGCACGCAACCGCGCCCTTATAAAGGCAGTCCGCGGCCTGCGCCTCCATGATGACGGTCGTCGGCGTGCAGTCCAAAAACAGGTTTGCAAAGTAGCCCTGCACCGCCCCGGCCAGCGAACCGACGCCTGCCTGCACAAAGATGTGCGTCGGACGGTCCACGCCGGCCTCTTTGAGCTGCTCGGCTGCTTCCGAAGCCATCGTCCCGTAGCCCTGCATGATCCACGCCGGGATTTCCTCGTAGCCCTCCCAGGCGGTATCCTGCACAACGACGCCGCGCGGCGTCTCGGCCGCTTCCGCGGCGGCCATGCGCACGCAGTCGTCGTAATTGACCTTTTCAATCGTAACCTTCGCGCCTTCAGCAGCGATGTTGTCAAAGCGGGGCTTCGTGCTCCCCTTTGGCATATGTACGACGGCCTTCTGTCCCAGGCGGTTGGCTGCCCAGGCGACGCCGCGGCCGTGGTTGCCGTCGGTGGCGGTGAAGAAAGTCGCCTGGCCAAACTCGTCGCGCAGCTTTTGAGAGGTCAGGTATTCATAGGTCATTTCGGAGACGTCGCGCCCGAGCTGCTGCGCGATGTAGCGCGCCATCGCGAACGAGCCTCCGAGCACCTTGAAGGCGTTAAGCCCAAAACGGTACGACTCGTCCTTGACGAACAGCCCGCCCAATCCGAGCTGCGCGGCCATGTTGTCCAGCCGCGCGAGCGGGGTGACGGAATACTGCGGGAAACTGCGGTGAAATTTGCGGGCCTTGGCGACATTCTCGAGCGACATCACGCCAAGCTGGCGGTCGTCGCTTTTCGGCATGCGGTTGGCGGCCCATTTGATCTGTTCCATACAAGCCATCCTCCTGTGAAAATCGATCCTGGTATGACTTTTTCCTTTAACCTCATCATAACACAGAAAGAAAGGAAGTCAATGCCTTTTCTTAAAAAAATTTTATTTATCTAAATATTTTTTTGATTTTGGCGATTTACCACTTGATTTCCCAACATATAGATGGTAGACTTATACCATAGTTATAAAAGTCGTACTATTTCAACGCGGCTTTTCCGCTTACTGGCCTGTCAGGATGGAGGACTTGTGCAATGTTTGAAATGATGGTAAACGGCGCGGCGGTTCGCGCCCAACGGGACGAAAAACTGATCGTTTTCCTGCGCGAAACGCTTGGGCTTACCTCGGTGAAAAACGGCTGCTCGGAAGGCGCCTGCGGCACGTGTATGGTCCTTGTCGACGGTAAGGCGGCCAAGGCATGCGCGCTCAAGACCTCGAAGTGCGCCGGCAAATCGATCGTCACCTGCGAGGGGCTCTCCCCGCGCGAGCGCGACGTTTACGCCTGGGCCTTTACAAGCTGCGGCGCTGTTCAGTGCGGCTTTTGTACGCCAGGCATGGTCATCAGCGCCAAGGGACTCATTGACTCTGTGCCCGACCCCACGCCCGGCCAGGTGCGCCAGGCGCTCAAAAACAATATCTGCCGCTGCACCGGGTACAAAAAAATTCTGGAGGCCGTTTTGCTCGCTGCTAAGTACCTGCGCGAGGGTCTGCCTGTTCCGCAAACAGCGCCCGGGCCGCGTGTCGGCGAAAACATGCCGCGTGTCGACGCGCCGGCCAAGGTATTGGGCGACGCCGAATATGCCGACGATATGCGCATCCCCGGGATGCTTTACGGCAGCGCCGTGCGCAGCGCATACCCGCGTGCACGCGTTCTCTCCATTGATGCTTCAAAGGCGCGCGCCGTCCCCGGCGTCGCCGCCGTCATCACGGCCGCCGACCTGCCCGGGAATCAGAAAATCGGCCACCTCAAAAAAGATTATGATGTGCTGATCCCTGTGGGCGGGATCACGCATTTCCTTGGAGACGCTGTGGCGCTTGTCGCGGCTGAGACAAAAGAGGCGCTCGAGCAGGCAAAACAACTCGTCGCGGTCGAATACGAGGAGCTGACGCCCGTCCTTTCGGCCGCGGAGGCCATGGCGGACGGCGCGCCACAGGTGCATGAAAGCGGCAACCTGCTCGCGCATGAGCATCTTGTGCGTGGCAACGCGGAGGAGAAAATCCGCCGCTCCAAATATGTCGTCACACGCCGTTACAGCACGCCGCCGACCGAGCACGCGTTTTTAGAGCCGGAGACGGCGGTCGCCATGCCCGAGGAGGACGGCGTTGTGATCTACAGCGCCGACCAGGGGATCTATCAGACAAAGCGCGAATGCGCCGAGGCGACGGGTCTGCCGCCTGAAAAGGTGCGCGTCGTCGCCAAGATGGTCGGCGGCGGCTTCGGCGGCAAGGAGGATATGAGCGTCCAGCATCATGCGGCTGTGCTCGCTGTGCTCACGCAGCGGCCCGTCAAGGTTTCCCTCACGCGCGCTGAAAGCATTCTTGTCCATCCAAAGCGCCATGGCTTTGAAATGGAGTTTACGACGGCCTGCGATGAAAACGGCCGCCTCACCGCGATGAAGGCGACGCTCGTCGCGGACACCGGCGCATACGCGTCGCTCGGCGGGCCAGTGCTCCAGCGCGCATGCACGCACGCGGCCGGGCCATATAACTATCAGGATATTGAGATCGACGGCAAGGCTTACTACACAAACAACCCGCCGTGCGGGGCGTTTAGGGGTTTCGGCGTGACGCAGAGCTGCTTTGCGACCGAATGCAATCTGAACCTGCTGGCCGAAATGGTTGGAATTACCCCTTGGGAAATCCGTTACCGCAACGCAATTCGTCCCGGCCAGGTGCTGCCCAACGGGCAGCTCGCCGATGAAACGACGGCGCTTGTCGAAACGCTCGAGGCGGTCAAGCCGTATTACGACGCGCATCCCAAGGCGGGTATCGCCTGCGCGATGAAAAACAGCGGCCTTGGCGTCGGCATCCCGGACGCCGGGCGCTGCCGCCTGACCGTTGAGGGCGGGCGGGTGCATATCCGCACAAGCGCCGCCTGCATCGGGCAGGGGCTTGGCACGATCGTCACACAGATCGCCTGCGAGACGGCGGGCCTTTCAGCGCACGAAGTCGTCTACGAGACGCCCGACACGGCCGGCGCGCCGGATTCCGGCAACACGACAGCGTCGCGCCAGACGCTCTTTACAGGCGAAGCGACACGGCGCGCGGCCCTGCGCCTCGCCGAGGCGCGCGGCGGCGGTCCGCTCTCAGCCTTAAACGGCCGTGAATTCCTCGGCGAATACCTCGGCGCGACCGACAAAATGGGCTCCGACAAGCCCAATCCCGTCAGCCATATTGCCTATGGTTACGCCACCCATCTCGTTGATCTCGACGACGACGGCCGCATTTGCAAGGTGATCGCGGCGCACGACGTGGGGCAGGCTGTCAATCCAATCAGCGTAGAGGGACAGATTGAGGGTGGCGTCGTGATGAGCCTCGGCTATGCGCTGACTGAGGACTTCCCGCTTGCAGACGGCCGTCCGACCGCAAAATTCGGTACGCTCGGACTCTTTAAGGCCGACCGCACACCCGACGTTGAATCGATGATTGTCGAAGGTCCGGCGCACTCCGAACTGGCCTGCGGCGCAAAGGGGATCGGCGAAATCGCTTCAATTCCAACGCCTCCCGCCGTCCAGCTCGCCTACTATAACCGCGACGGCATATTCCGCACGCGTCTGCCGCTCGAACAGACGCCGTACAGCCGCAAAAAATAAAAGCTCCAGCGCGCCGTTTTGCCTTGCGCAAAGCGGCGCGCATCCTATATAATAAAGGAAACATCCGGCCTGCGCGCAGCGTGGGCCGCAGCAATGGAGGTCGCGGCGATATGGGAGGTTCTCTCAAACTGGGATGTATTTTTCTTGCATCCGGACAATCGAAACGGTTTCAGGGCAACAAGCTGCTCTCTGAATTTAACGGGCGGCCGATGATTGAAACGGTGCTTGGCAATTTTCCATGCGAACTGTTTAACCAGACGATTGTTGTAACGCGTTATGCCGAGGTCGCCGTCACGGCGGCACAGCGCGGATTTACGGTTGTTGAAAACGATGGTGCGGACGACAGCATCGCCCGCACCATCGGCCTCGGCCTTGACGCGCTCGCGCCCGATCTCGACGGCTGCCTCTTTTCCGTCTGCGACCAGCCCCTGCTGACCGCGCGCAGCATCCAGGCGATTGTCGATGAATTTCGCGCGCATCCTGGCGCCATTGTGGCGCTTGGCTACCATGGCAAGCGCGGCAACCCGGTCCTGTTTCCGCGCGCGCTCTTTGGGGAGCTTGGCGCGCTCGCGCCCGGACAGTCGGGCGGCGCGGTCGTCGCGGCACATATGCCGCTTTTGCGCATTGTGGAGACGAAAAACCGTCTCGAGCTGGTCGACATCGATTACCGCGCCGATGCCGACGCCCTCCGCCCGCTTTTTTGAAAAAAGCTCCGGCCTTTTTGAAAAAAGGCCTCGGCGAAAAACTTCCCGGCCTTTTTGAAAAAAGGCCTCRGCGAAAAACTTCCCGGCCTTTTTGAAAAAAGGCCTCGGCGAAAAACTTCCCGGCCTTTTTGAAAAAAGGCCTCGGCGAAAAACTTCCCGGCCTTTTTGAAAAAAGGCCTCGGCGAAAAACTTCCCGGCCTTTTTGAAAAAAGGCCTCAGCGAAAAACTTAGTTCGGCTGCGCCGCGAACAGTGGGGCGGGCGCAGTGAAATGATCTCCCTCAAGACGTACTGGCGTGCGCCCAATACGATCGCGCCAAGCAGAGGTGGGGATAACATAAGGGGAGGGGTCGCTCGACCCTCCCCTTGTGAGGCGCGCTGAGGGGCGCTGCCGCGGCTTGTCCGCGCCCGGCGGCTATAGCCGCCGGAAAGCCCCGAATAGCCGGCCGGGCAAGCGCAGCGACCGGCGGTGAGTGACCCGCGCACGGGTCACGCGCGCCCCCCGGCGGTGAGCGACCCGCGCACGGATTGCGCGCGCCAGGCTGCCCCCAGCAAAATCCGTGACAGACGCTGCGCGGCTGGCGCGGATTTTGCAATCTCCCGCTTCCCGAAAGAAAAGGCCCGTGACAACAAAGCTGTCACGGGCTTGTTCTTTTGACGATGAATCGCCGCGATGTCACCGGTACAATTCGGATTTTCCACGCGCGACGAACGCCCCGCGATGCGCGCGGATCACTTCCCCATCGGACACGACCTGTTCGCCGCGCAGGAAAACGGCTTTCGCGCGGCCGCGCACGGCCGTCCCCTCAAACGGCGTGTAATCACAGTTCTGATGCTGCGTCCGCACGCTGATCACACCGCTGTATGACGGGTCCCATACAACGATATCGGCGTCCGCGCCCGGTGCAACGACGCCCTTGCGCGGATACATCCCGAACAGGCGCGCCGTGTTTTCGGAAAGCATGGCGGCCATCTGCCCCTGTGTCATGCGGCCTGCTTCGACGCCGTATGTATAGAGCGCAGCCGGCCGGTGCTCCACACCCGGCATTCCATTGGGGATTTTCATGAAATCGCCGCGGCCAAGCTCTTTTTGTCCCTTGAAATTGTACCCGCAATGATCCGTGGAAATTGTGTCGATCTCATTGTTTAAGATGGCGTCCCACAGCGCCTCACGGTCGGCGGCTGTACGCAGCGGCGGCGAACAGACATACTTTGCCGCCTCAAAATCCGGCCGCTCATAGAGCGATTCATCAAGCATGAGATACTGCGGGCAGGTTTCAATATATACCTGCTGCCCCCGTGCCCGCGCGCGCCGCACCTCCTCCAGCCCCATCCGCGTGCTCAGATGGACGATATTAACCGGCGTATCCGCCGCCCGCGCGATATAACAGTATCGTGCGACCGCTTCCGCTTCGACATAATCAGGACGCGCGAACGGATGGCAGCGCGGTGACAGTTTGCCCGCACGGCGCAGTTCCCCGGCCAGTTCATTGATCAAATCGCCGTTTTCACAGTGCGTCCCGACGATTCCGCCGATCTGGTTGACGCGCTTTAAAACCTCATAAACCTGCCCATCCGGCAGGCGCAGATTGTCATACGCCAGATAGAGCTTAAACGATGTCACGCCGGCCTGCGCCATATCGTCAATCTCCCGTGAAACCGCGTCGTTCCAATCGGTGATCGCCATATGGAATCCATAATCGCACGACGCTTTTCCATCAGCTTTCGCATGCCAGTCCGCGAGCGCCTTCGCCAGTGTCCCGCCGCGGTTCTGTGTTGCGAAATCAAGGATGGTTGTCGTCCCGCCGCAGACAGCAGCAGCCGTCCCTGTTTCGAAATCGTCCGACGATACTGTCACGCCGTTATCCATATCGAGATGTGTGTGCGCGTCGATAAATCCCGGAAACAAAAGGCATCCGGACGCGTCAAAGAGTTCGCAGCCGTTTTCCGGCAGTCCCTCCCCAACCTGCGCGATACAGCCGCCCTCGATCAGCACATCGGCCGCGCGTGTCCCGCGCGGCGTTACGACACGCCCATTTTTAATCAAAACTTTCATATCAAACTCCATTCTGCCGCTGAACGTCAGTCTCGGGGCTGTTGACAAACCAAGCCATGCCGAAAACGAGAGCGGTTTTTCGGCGGATAAAGAAAAAACACAGGCAAGCCTTTGAAAATTCACGAGTATTTTTGTGAAAGATGCCGGAATAAAGCGCCGCTGTTTGGGATACAGCGACTTTGTCAACAGGCCCAGTCTTAGAACCTGTATTCACAATCGCCAAGCGCCGTCCAGGCGGGCTGTCGCCCGGCAAGAAAATCTATCTTGACCGGGCACAAATCCCCTCGCCTGTCCGGCGTCCTCCGGCTGTGAATACAGGTTCTTAAACAGAAGCGAAAAGCTCCGCCAGCGGCTGTGGAGCTTTCCGCACGTCAATTTTGGCCGCCGCATGAAGGAAGATCAAAACGGGCTTTAGGGCGGGGCAAAGCCCCGCCCTGATTTGTTAAAACAGGTATGTGTAGTCGCGGCGCGCAGCCCGGATCAGCGCGGCCAGCTCAGCGGACATGCCGCCGTCCGATTCGCTGAGCGTGTAGTCGGCCACCTGTCCGTCCAGGCGGACACGGTACGTCTGCCGCGCGTCGTCGAGCAACAAGAAACCTTCATTTTTGCTGTCGTTAAAATCAGCCTCGCTCCAGAACAGCGTAAATTTCTCCTTGTAGGGCGCGCTGTCATACGGGCAGAACGTAGCGCAGTTGCCGCATTCGTTGCACATGCCGTCGATGTGGATGATTTGACGCATACGCTTGCCCGGTACATGTACGGCGATATTGGCGCGGTTTGGGCAGACGTCGGCGCAGCATTCGCAGACGGTCGCGCATTCCAGGCAGCGGCCCGGTTCTGTGCAGCCCTCGCCCTCCGGGTAAAGGGCGCCTTTCTTTTGAAGCGCGTGGTTATAGTCGGCGGATACGTTTTGGCAGGTGCAGCGGTCCGCCGCGATGTCTGCGATCGCCCCAGCGGCCTTCATCGCGTCCGCAATCGCCTCGACGACCGTGGCAGGCCCGCGGAAAGCGTCGCCCGCTACATAAACGTTTTTCACATTCGTCTCCAGCGTCGCTGCGTCGCATTGCGCACGGCCGTGCGCGTCGACTGCGATGCCGTTCTTTTCATAGAATGCCGTATCGACCTGTTCGCCGACGGCCGCGATGACCGTATCGGCCGGCAGTTCAATTGTCTCGCCTGTCGCGACCGGACTGCGGCGTCCGGTCGCGTCGGGCGCGCCAAGCTCCATGCGGCCGCAAGTCAGCACACCGCCGCGGACCCCGACCGGCGCAAGCAGCTCGCAGAACTCCACGCCGTCCTCGATCGCCAACGCAAGCTCCTCCTCGTCCGCCGGCATATAGCGTTTTGTACGGCGGTAAACAAGGCGCACCTTCCTAACGCCCGGCACGCGCACGGCCGCGCGCGCGGCGTCCATCGCAGTGTTGCCGCCGCCGATGACGACCACGTTTTCACCGAGTGAAAGCGACGCGGCGTCGCGGTTGTAGGCCGTTAAAAATTCCAATACGCCCATCGGCTCGCCATATTCAAGCTTGAGCACGCCCGGTTTCCAGGCGCCGACCGCGAGGATCACATGTGTAAAGCCCTTCGCCTTGAGTTCGTCGACAGAACCGACCTCGGCTCCGGTCACAAACTGCGCGCCCGCGGCCTTTGCGAGCGCGACGTCGTTGTCAATCGCCTCCCCAGGGATGCGGAACGACGGGATCACATGGCGCACAATGCCGCCGAGCGTCTCCCGCTTTTCGAATACGGTGACAGATACGCCGGCGCGCGCCAAAAAATACGCCGCCGCGATGCCCGCCGGCCCGCCGCCGACGACCGCAGCCTTTACGTCCGCGATGGGAGCGGCCTTCTCCATACCTGCCGTCAGTTCCCGGAACGCATGCTGCGCGCACTCCAGCTTCACGGCGCGGATGTGTACGGAATCCTCATAGAAATTGCGCGTACATTTGTCGGCACAGTGATGCGGGCAGATGGTCCCTGTAATAAACGGCAGCGGATTGCGCGCGGTGATGACGCGCAGCGCCTCCAGGTATTTGCCCTGCCCCGCCAGGCGCAGATATGCCGGGATGTCCTGCTCAATCGGGCAGCCGGACCGGCACGGCGCTTCGAAACAGTCGACAAGAGGGACTTTTCGCTCCATCTTGCGGCTGGGCAGCGGCTTGATCGGCTTGCGGTAATACGGGTCGATCATCGCGTCCTCGACAAACTCGCACACCTTGGCCACATGCACGCCTGAAAACGGCTGATCTCCACAGTTATAAAGCTTTTCCGCAAGCTGGTAAAGGCGCTGATAACCGCCGGGTTTTAAAAGCGTTGTGGCCAGCGTGATCGGCCAGATCCCGGCCGCAAACAGCTTCTCAATATTATAGGCGTCCGCACCGCCGGAATAGGAGATGCGCAGCTTGCCGTCAAACTCCTTGGAAAGAAGCCTGGCGACGGAGATCGTCAGCGGATAAAGCGACCGGCCGGACATGTACATTTCATTTCCGGGCAGCTCGCCGGCGGCGATATCGACCGGGAAGGTATTCGTCAGCTTGACGCCAAAGGTCAATCCCTTGCCGTCGGCCAGCGCCTGGAGCCGCCGGATCATTGGCACGGCGTCGGCAAACTGGAGATCCTCCTTGAAATGGTGGTCGTCAAACGCGATGTAATCAAAGCCGAGCGCATCCATTGTCTGGCGCGCGTATTCATATCCAAGCAGCGTCGGGTTACACTTGATGTAGGTGTTCAGACCCTTTTCTGTCAGCAGGTACGTCGCGATACGCTCAATCTCCTGCGGCGGGCAGCCGTGCAGCGTCGACAAAGTGATCGACGTGCAGATATGCGGCGTAATTGCTTTGACAAACGCAGCGTCAATGCGCGGCAGGCGCGCAAGGTTGTCAAGCGCCCAGGCTTTACATTCCGCCCACACCGGCGACGCAGACGCGTCCTTTAGCCCTTCGATAAACGCGTCGATCTTCGGGGATTTTATCCCCTCCAGATCGTACCCGACGCTCATATTAAAGATAAATCCGCAGTCGTCGCCCAGGCCGAACGCGCGGGAAATCAGCTTGAGCGCGAACCACGCCTTGACATATTCGGCATACGCCTCCGGCACGCGCAGCTCAGTCGACCATTCGACATTGTAGCATTCATCCTCCGCGCTGATGCATGGCTTGGCAACCGGCAGGTCCTCGCCGTCGAGCTGCTGTACGGTTTTTAATTCAAAAAAGCGGCTGCCCGCGGCATAGGCCGCGACGATATTCTGCGCCAACTGCGTATGCGGGCCGGCTGCCGGCCCGAACGGGGCCTCCATCCGCTCGCCGAACAGCGGCAGCATTTTGTCGCCGGACTGGTGGCGGAACAGCTTCGCCACGCCGAAGATGCTCCCCTGCGTCTGGTATTCCGTAATGATCCAATCCATCAGCTTGCCGAACGCAATCGGCCTCATACGATCGCCCATAAAAAATTCCTCCCATTTTTGCGGGGCCTTCTGCCGGCCCGCCCCATTGCATCTGTGACCGGCCGTAGTCCGGTCCTATCCGTAATATAGCCGATCAAATTTACCTTGAGTTGATACGATTCCACATCGCCTGCGCGTGTGCGCGCGCGTCTGCGAGGATTTTTTTCTCGTCAATCCCGATCAATTCGCGATCCTGCATACGCACCTTGCCATCAATCACAGTTGTAATGGTCTGGCGCCCGCTCATGCCGAACAGCGTATGGCCGTTGATATTGCCGGCCGTCAGCGGGGTCAGCGGGTCGTAATCGGTGACGATGATGTCGGCGGCGGCGCCTTCTTCAAGCGCGCCGAGCTTCTTGTCAAAGTAACGCGCGCCTATGGCCGGGTTGCCCTCGAACAGCATATAGGGCACCTCGCCCCAGGCGGCGGTCGGGTCGCAGAGGTTGTGCTTATGCAGGCAGTTGGCAACCTTCATCGATTCATACATATCGTTCGTGTATCCATCCGTCCCAAGCCCGACCAGCAGGCCGCGGCGAATCATCTCCATCGTCGGCGGGCATCCGACGGCATTGCCCATGTTCGATTCCGGATTATGTACGACCATTGTGTTCGTTTCCTTTAAAATATCCATCTCGATGCCGTTGATGTGGATACAGTGGCCGGTGATCGTCTTTTCACCGAGGATATCGTTGTCATACAGCCGGTTGATGACGCGCTTTCCATATTTTTTCAGCGAATCGTAGACATCGGCCATCCCCTCCGCCACATGGATATGGAAACCGATATCGGACGGCGTATGTTCGCGGCAGAGGGCGAGCGTCGCATCGGAAAGCGTGAACGACGCGTGCATCCCCATCATGCCCCTGACCATGCCGGTCGTGTCCTTCTTGCAGTGGGCGATGAAATCGACATTCTCGCGGACAGCCTGGCGCATCTTTTCCTCCCCGTCGCGGTCGGACACCTCATAGCACAGGCAGGTGCGCACGCCGATCTCTCTGGCGGCGTCCGCGATCGCAAACAGGCTTCCCGGGACTTCGCCGAAGCTGGCGTGGTGGTCGAACACCGTTGTCACGCCGCACTTGACACAGTCGATATACGTTGCCAGCGCGCTGTAGCGCGTGTCCTCCAAAAGCAGGTTGCGGTCGATCGTCCACCACATGCCGTCGAGGATATCGAGGAAATTATGCGGGTTGTAACCGTTGATCGCGATCCCGCGCGAAAAGGCGCTGTAAATATGGTTGTGGGCATTGATCAACCCCGGCAGGATCATCCCGCCGTGCGCGTCGATAAACCGGGCATCGGGCCAGCGCCGGCGCAGTTCGTCGGTTGTACCGACGGCGGCGATGACGCTGCCGTCGGCCGCGACACAGCCGTTTTCGATCAGGCGGTTGTGTTCTCCGCGCGTGATCAGCCTTCCGTTTCCAATAAGCAACATGGTTTTTACCTCCCCTGATTGTGTCCGCCCGTATCAAAACGGGCGCCCATTCTCTGAATGGACGCCCGTTGCCGCTCTTTGCCATGCCGGCGGACCCGGGCGCGCAGCCCGATTGTGCGTCCATCCGGCCCGTGCGCGAAGCACTCCGTTGCAGCCAACATACGATATACTTTTTATAAAGAACAGAATGACTATTCCACAAATTATACAGAATAATCGATTCTCATTCAACAAATTTAGTTTACCATGAACGGCTGTAAAATGCAAGCCTTCTATAGTTTTTTCTCAAAAAATTTTTTTGATTGGTCAACTTTTTATTGAAATTTTACCGGGCGCTTGATATGATAAAAGTATCTTAAAATCATATTTCAAGCGCCAACGCTTTGAAGGAGTGCCTATGCTGGAACAAACAACGCTTACTTTCCTGCGTCAGCTCGCGCGCGGCATCTCACAGCAGTTTGGAAATTGCTGCGAGGTCGTTGTTCACGATCTGACCGACAACAATGTCGACAGTTCGATTGTAGCGATCGAAAACGGCCATGTCACCAACCGCAAACTCGGCGACGGGCCTTCGCATGTTGTGCTTGAGGCGCTGCACGGCGACCGCAGCAGCCTGAAGGATCACCTCAATTACCTCACCAAAACACGCGATGGGCGCATCCTGAAATCGAGCACCATCTATATCCGCGATGAACACGGAGACGCCATCGGCATTTTTTCCATCAACTACGATATCACAAACCTGCTGCTGATCGAAAACGCCGTCAAGCCGCTGATCTCCACCGGGCAGACCGGCGAAAAAGAGCCGGAGCGCATCCCCCAGAACGTCAGCGAGCTTCTTGACAGCCTGATCGAGCAGAGCGTGCGCCTTGTGGGAAAGCCGGTTGCGCTCATGGGCAAGGAGGATAAAATCAAGGCCCTGCGCTTTCTCAACGATACCGGCGCATTTTTGATTACCAAAAGCGGAGACAAGGTGTCCAAATACTTCGGTATCTCCAAGTATACGCTCTACAGCTATATCGATGCCACAAAAGAATCATGACCCTTCCGCCGGCTTTCCGGCGGGCCTGAGACGGAACCGCCCTTTCAAGGCGGTTCCGTTTTATTTTCGGATCGTGTTCAAATAGCGGTAAAGCGTCGGCACGGAGACGTTCAGGCTCTCGGCGGCGTAACTGATCGAGCCCTTGACCAGAAAGGTCCCCAACTCGTCCAATCCTTCGACGATCTCCAGCTTTTCCTTCTGGCTGAGCGTGTCGATCCGCAGCTCGATCTGCGGGCAGACGCGCCGCAGGTTTGAGCGCACCAGTTCCTCCATGCTCATGTGAAAGCTCTCCGTTATGGACGCGTCCTCTTGCAGGCCGATCCCCGCGATGAACGCGGCGAGCGCGTCGCGGGCCTGTAGCAGGCTGTGATAATCGCTGTTGACACAAAGCATTCCAACCGGCTCGCCGCCCTTGTCCCGGATGAAAAGGGTCGAGGAGCGAAGCGGGTTTCCGTTTTTTGCGACGCCGTGGTAATTGGCCAGATGTGGCTGCTCGTCAAACGGCGTCGTCTTTAAAATTTTCAGCGCCAGGTCCGTGATGGGCGAACCGATTTCACGCCCGCTGATATGCCCATTGCGGATGGCCACAACCGAACGGCGCCAATCGGACAGGTCATGCAGCACGACCTCCGTATTTTCGCCCATACAATCAGCCAGAAAATCCACCAGCGGCAGATATGCCGCGACCAATTCATGCAAAAGCAACCATCCCTTCCGGGAGCCTGCGCGAGCGCCCCCGGAAACTGCCGGTCAAAAACCGCAGACGGATAGGATTCTCAATACAGGCTCCAAATTTATTGATTCTGTCCGGATTCCTTTGGCAGGATGAGGTTGAGGAAAATCGCCATCAGAGTCGCGACGACAACGGAGGAGCTGCCGAACACAGTCGCAACCCAGCTTGGGAATCCGGACAGACATCCTTCAACCGTGGTCACGCCGACGCCCAGCGCCACCGACAGGCCGACAATCGCAACATTGCGCTGCGTCAGCTTCGCGGAGGTGATCATGCGGATGCCTGTCATCGTGATGGTGGCGAACACTGAAATGGTCGCGCCGCCGATGACACATTGCGGAATTGTCGTCAACAGGGACGCAAACTTCGGTACAAAGCCCGCTACCAACAGCACACCCGCCGCAAACGCGAATACAATCCGGTTGACGACGCGGTTTACCGTCACAATACCCACATTCTGGCTGAACGTCGCAGCAGGCAGGCCGCCGAAAAACGCACCGGCAACGCTCATAACTCCCTGTGCAACGATGCCGCCGGACAGCTCGCGATCCGTCGGCTCGCGGTCAAGCCCGCCAAGCGTCGTCGATGTCAGATCGCCGATCGTCTGGACGGAATTGACAATGTACATAACCGCCAGCGAAACACAGGCGCTTGCATTGAAGGTAATGCCGAAATGAAGCGGGGATGCGACGGCAAACCAACCGGACTGCACGACGGCGGAGAAAGAAACCATCCCCATCGCCAGCGCCACCACATAGCCGACCACCATGCCGATCAGGATGGACGCCAGCTTGAAAACGCCCTTTGTAAAGTGATTGCAGAAGATGACGACCGCCAGCGTGATCAACGCGACCACCCAGTTCTGCCATGAACCGAAACCCTCGCTGCCTGCGCCGCCGGCCATATACTTGACGGCCGTCGGGTAAAGCGAAAGACCGATCGTAAAGATCACCGTTCCGGTTACAAGCGGCGGAAAAAAGACGCGCAGATGTTTGACAAAGATACCGAACACGATCGCGACACAGCCGCCCACGATCTCCGCGCCGAGGATGGTTGGCAGATCGAACTGACCGCCGATGGCAAGCAGGGTCGGCACATAGGCGAAGCTGATGCCCATGATGACCGGCAGCCCCGCTCCGATACGCCCGTTCCCGAATACCTGTATCAGCGTAGCGATCGCCGTGATCAGCAGGGAAACCTGGATCAGGATGGTTTTGTTGGCGCTGTCAAGCCCGACGGTATTGGATACAAGGATCGCCGGCGTCACAACGCCTACGATCGCCGCGACGACATGCTGAAGCCCAAGCGGAAGCACCTGTCCGACCGGCGGCACGCCTGTCAATTCAAATACGGAACCTCTCGCACCTTTGTTGATTTCACTCATAGCCGCAACTTCCTTACAAATTTTTTTTTTTCCTTATATTTTTTATTGGCCTTTAACCTTATAATACCGCAAGCGTAAGAAAGTTACAACCGGATTTGAAACGTTCGATAAAAAAATATCAGTCCAGAATTTGGTTATTTTTCACAATTAAACCTTGCAAGAACACGCTCCTCCATTCACATGGGCGCTCTGCTTATATGTTGACGCGTCTTTATCTTTATTTTACCGCGCCGGCGCGCTTTAGACAAGGCATGCGATTGACATTTTTTCGGATCATGATAGAATGGTCTTGCGAACTATTTTCAAAAACACTACGCTTTGAAAGAGGGACGGCGGATGAAAAAGATCAGGACGCAGGACGCGGTCGGGCAGGTGCTCTGCCACGATATGACGCAGATTATCAAGGGCGTCACAAAGGATGCGCGGTTTCGCAAGGGCCATATTGTCACTGAGGAAGATATCCCGGTGCTGCTCTCCATGGGCAAGGATTATATCTATATATGGGAAAAACAGGAAGGCATGCTTCATGAGAACGACGGCGCACGCATCCTGTGCGACCTGTGCAAAAACGATCATATGGACGAATCGTCCATCAAGGAGGGCAAAATCGAGCTGTCCGCCGGCTGCGACGGCCTGTTTGAAATCGACGCCCGGCGCCTTGACGAAATCAACGCCCTCGATGAAATCATAATCGCCGCGCGGGGCAACCACACGCCTGTGCACGCGGGCGACAAGCTCGCGGGGATGCGCGTGATCCCGCTTGTCATTTCCGAGGAAAAAATGAACGAGGCGCGGCGTATCGCGGGGAATCAGCCGCTTATGCGGATTCTGCCGTACCATAAAAAACGCTGCGGCATCGTCACCACAGGCAACGAGGTCTTTTACGGCCGCATCAAGGATTCCTTTTCACCGGTCGTCGCACAGAAGCTCGAAGCCCTTGGCGGCGAGATCATGGGCGTCACGCTGTGCGGTGATGAACCGGAGAGCATCACCGCCGCCATCCGCGCGTTTTTTGCGGACGGAGCCGACCTTGTTGTCTGCACAGGCGGCATGAGCGTCGACCCCGACGACCGCACGCCCGCCGCCATCCGTGCGACAGGCGCCGAAATTGTCAGTTACGGCGCGCCTGTCCTGCCTGGCGCGATGTTTCTGCTCGCTTATCTCGACGGAAAGCCTGTCATGGGGCTGCCCGGCTGCGTCATGTATGCTAAGCGCACGATTTTCGACCTGGTGCTCCCGCGCATCATGGCCGACAGCCCAGTGACAAAACGCGATCTCGCGCGGCTTGGAAACGGCGGGCTTTGCCTTGGCTGCGAGCCGTGCCATTTTCCGAACTGCGGCTTTGGAAGGGGCGGCGTCTGATGGCGGGGCTTACACACATCGACGCGCAGGGCAACGCCGTGATGGTCGATGTGGGCGGCAAGGAAATTACCGACCGCACCGCTGTGGCAAAGGGCCTGATCCGGATGCAGCGCGCGACCTTTGACGCCATCGCTGGCGGCACGGCAAAAAAGGGCGACGTGCTTGGCGTTGCACGCGTGGCGGGCATCATGGCCGCCAAGCGCACCAGCGAGCTGATCCCGCTGTGCCATCCGCTGATGCTGACGAAATGCACCGTCGATTTCAAGCTCCACCCCGACCTGCCGGCCGTCGAAGCAATCTGCACGGCGCAGGTCAGCGGCAAAACCGGCGTCGAGATGGAGGCGCTTACCGGCGTTTCAACGGCGCTGCTCACCATTTATGATATGTGCAAGGCCATCGACCGCGCCATGGAGATCGGCGAAATTCACCTTGCCAAAAAGAGCGGCGGCAAGTCGGGCGTCTTTATCAATCCCCGTGAAGCGACGTGAGCTGAAAAAACGGCAGGCCCCGTGCCGGCGCTGTCAGCGCCGGCACGGGGCCTGCCTCTGTCTGTCCGGCGGATCAGTCCTGCCCGACAACCTTGTATGTCTCGTTGACGATGCGTTCCATCGCGTTTAAGATGTTCTGATACCCCGTGCAGCGGCAGAGGTGCCCGGAAATCTGCTTGCGCAGCTCCTCACGCGTGTACCGTTTCCCGCTGCCGACAATCTCCACAGCCGTCATGATCAGCCCCGGCGTGCAGAAGCCGCACTGTACGGCCGCTTCCTCGACAAACGCCTGCTGGATCGGCGACAGCTCTCCGTTTGGGCCGCGCAGCCCCTCGACGGTCAGGATTGTTTTTCCCTCGGCCCAGACTGCCAGATAGATGCAGCTGTCGATCGCCTCGCCGTCGACCAGCACCGTGCACGCGCCGCATTCGCCGACCTCGCAGCCGCGCTTGACGCTCGTAAGCCCCAGACGGTTGCGCAGTACATCGAGCAGGCTTTCGCGCGGATCGACAGCCGTTTCGACTTCCTTGCCGTTGACGGTCATTTTGATGAGCTTCAGCATGACACAGCACCTCCCGCATGTATAATCGCCTGTTTGAGCGCGCGCCGGCTCAATTCCCGTACAAGCTGCATCCGGAACGCGCGCGACGCGCGCCAGCTCGTGCGGGGGTTGACCTCGCCCGCGGCGGCTTCGCTCACCGCGTCGAACAGCTCCGTCGAAACAGCCTTGCCGCACGCCGCCTGCTCGGCCGCATGGCAGCGCACCGGCGTCGGCGCGGCGACGCCGAATGCGAGGCGCAGCTCCTCAACGGCGCGCTTCTCTGCGTCGAGTTTCACATGGACCGCACAGCCGAGCGTCGCGATATCCATCGCGTTGCGCTGCGCGTATTTGATGTAATGGCCCCCGAAGCCCTCGTAGTCGGCCTTTGCAATGCGAATAGCCGTCAAAAGCTCGCCATGCGCCAGATCGACCTTCCCCGGGCCGCGGTAAAAATCACAGAGCGGAACTGTGCGCCTGCCGTCCGGGCCGGTCAGCTCCAAAAGCGCGTTGAGCGTCAGCAGCGTGGAGGCGCTGTCGGCGCTCGTCACACCGTTGCAGACGTTGCCGCCGATGGTGCCGATGTTGCGCAGCTGCGGCCCGCCGGCCTGGTCGACCGCTGCGCCGAGCGCGGGAAGATGTCGCTCGATGACCGGGTCGTGCGTCACATGCGCAAACGTCGTGGCCGGTCCGATGACGATGGTCCCGTCGTCCTCCATGCGCACGCCCGCAAGCTCCGATAGTCCGTGGATGCTCACAAGCGAACATCCGGCCAGCTTACCCTCGCGGATTTTGACAAGCACGTCGCTGCCGCCGCAGATCACAACCGCGTCCGGATCGGCCGCAAGCGCCGCGATCGCGTCAGAAACGTCCTTCGCCTGATAAATTTTTTCAATATCATACATCTCTCAGCCCTCCCAGGATGCAATCATTCCCGCGGCCGCAAACGCCTCAACCAGCTTCTGCGGGGTGAGCGGCAGGCTGTTGACCGCGACGCCCGTCGCGTGCAGCAGCGCGTTGCGGATCGCCGGAGCCACCGGAATCGCCGGCGGCTCGCCGAGCGATTTGTTGCCGTACGGCGCGCTCGGATCGTCTGTTTCGACGAACGCGGCGTGCAGCTCCGGCGTGTCCATCGAGGTGGGCAGCTTATAATCGAGCAGGTTGTTGTTGAGCGGCCGCCCCTTCGCGTCGTAGCGGAGCTGTTCGCCGAGCGCGTAGCCCAGGCCCATGCTCATGCCGCCATGGACCTGCGCCTCGGCCAGGGCCGGGTTGATCAGCATACCGCTGTCATGCACGTTGATGATGTTGAGCACCTCGATTTTGCCAAGCGGGATATCGACCTCGATCTCCGCAAAGCATGCGCCGAATGAAAACGTATTGCTCTTGCAGTGGTTTGTCTCCTCGGCGGTGATATGTACCGAATTGGTCAGGCTGTAAAACGATTCAATTGCGAGATCCGCCATGGAAAGCAGGCGTTCACCGCTTTCGGCGTCGACGATCCAGCTTTCGCGGATATCCATAGCGCCGGCGGCGCGCTTAAGCATGAATTCGGCATAGTCGAGAATGCGCGCGCGAAATACCTTCGCTGCTTTTTTCAGCGCCATACCGCTGACATACGTCTGACGCGACGCATATGCGCCAGTGTCGAACGGCGTGACATCGGTGTCCTGCGTCGATACGATATGGATATCCTCGTCGCGAAAGCCGATCGTCTCGGCCGCCATCTGTGTGAACACCGTGTCCGCGCCCTGCCCAATCTCGGTGGCTCCCATCTGAAGCTGCGCCGTACCGTCCTGGTTGAGCACCAGGCGCGCGCTCGCCGTCTCCAGTGAAATCGGGTAGACGCCTGTTTTATAGCTGAACATCGCCATGCCGACGCCGCGGCGCACATCGCCCGTCTGGTTGGCGTACGCCTTGCGCTTCTCATCCCACCCGATGTGCTTCTTGCCCTGGTCCAGACAGCCGAGCAGGCCGCTCGTATAGCAGGTGATCCCCGTGCCCGGATCGACATAGCCCTGACGCATACAGTTTTTCACACGCAGATCGATCGGATCCATGCCGATCGCGCGCGCCACGTCGTCCATGTGCGCCTCCATTGCAAAATTGGCCTGCGGGATGCCGTAGCCGCGCATCGCGCCGCCAGACGCGATATTCGTATAAACAGTGTATGTATCAGCGTCGAGCACCTGCTCGTCTTGATAGAGATGCCGGTACGCATTTGAAGCGTTCGCCGCGATCGAATGGCCATGCGAGGCGTAACCGCCCTGGTTGGAATACGCCTCATACCGGCGCGCGACAAGCCGCCCGTCGGGCCTCACGGCCGTCTTGAGCGAAAAATCGATCGCATGGCGCACACGTGTAAATGCGAACGTCTCCTCGCGCGACAGCTCGATTTCCACTGGCCGGCCGCCGGCCTGCGTCGTTAAAAACGCCGCCAGAGGCTCATATAAAACCTCCTGCTTGTTGCCGAAGCCGCCGCCGATATACGGCTTGATGACACGGATTTTGCCGAACGGAAGGCCCGTCGCCTGGCTGCACACGCGCCGCACAATATGCGGGATCTGCGTCGACGAGACGACGACAACGCGCCCCTTCTCCATATATGCGTAGCACACTGGCTCCTCGATGTGGCAATGCTGGACAGTCTGCGTCTCATACGTCCCCTCAACGATGCGCAGCCCGGGCGCGGCCGCCGCTTCCTCATAGCCGCCCTCGCCGATTTTAAAGCTCGTGTGCGCCAGCACATTGTCCGGGCGCGCGTCGTGCAGGACCGGCGCGCCGGGCGCCATCGCCTCCTGCGGCGTGAGCACGACGGGGTATTCCTCATACTCCACACGCACCAGCCGCGCGGCGCGCGCCGCGGCCACCTCGTTCTCGGCGATGACGGCGGCGATATCGTCGCCCCAGATACGCACGCGCTCGTTGAGCAGCCGCCGGTCGGCGACGTCCTGATGCGCCGCCTCGGTCGACCACGGATGCCCCGCCGTCGGGAATTCAAACGGCGGCGCGTCGAAGCAGGTGACGATCTTTACAACGCCCGGCACCGCCAGCGCGGCCGCCAGATCAAACGCCTTGACGCGCCCGTTGGCCACGGTGCTGCGCACCACCTTTGCAACCAGGCAGTTCGCTGGCCGCAGATCGTCCGTATATTTGGCCCCGCCGGTCACTTTCTCGCACGCGTCCACGCGGATGGCCCTGCTGCCGACTCCCATTTGACAAGCCCCCTTATTTATTTGATTCGTTTCGTATGGCCTATTAGTCATAAGTCATACTTTTAAATTTTTACAAGTATACCACGCCCTCACCGGATGCGCAAGCACTTTTTCAAAAAAAGCACAACGCCCGCGCCCGTATTTACACGGGCGCGGGCGAACAGGATCAGCCAGTCGTCATAAACGCAAAGCGCAGCACAAACAGCAGGCACAGCACAACCGTAAACGGCTTGATTTCACGCGCCTTGCCGGAGAGCAGCTTGATCAGCACATAGGTGATCAGGCCGAAAGCAATGCCGTTGGCGATCGAATATGTAAACGGCATAAATGCGACCGTCACAAACGAAGGGATCGCTTCGGACATATCGGAAAAATTCAGTTCCTTGATTGAACCCATCATCAAAACGCCCACAAAAATCAGCGCCGGCGCGGTCGCTGCGCCCGGCACGATGCCGACGACTGGCGCAATGATGATCGACGCGAAAAACAGCAACGACGTGACCAGCGAGGTCAGCCCTGTGCGGCCGCCCTCGGCGATACCGGTGCTTGATTCGACAAACGTCGTCGCTGTGGACGAACCGAGGCATGCGCCAGCGGTCGTCGCCAGCGCGTCGGCCATCATCGCCTGCCGCATACGCGGCATATCGCCGTTTTCATCGAGCATATTCGCCTGTTTGGCCGTGCCGAGCAGCGTGCCGATCGTATCAAACATATCGACAAGCGAAAACGAAACGACGATCATCACCAGTGTAAACGCCATCTGAAATACATTGGCGGAATTGGCGAACAGTCCCGCGAAGTCCATTTTAAACAGCGACACATCCACAAAATCGGAGAACTGCTGCCCGATGTTCATGGAAAATCCGCCGAACGAGGTCACACCGAGCGGGACGCCGACAACCGTCGCCGTCAGAATGCCGATGATGATCGAGCCTTTGATCCTGCGTGCGTGCAGCGCGCCGATTACAACCAGCCCGACAAGCGCCACCAGCGCTGACGCCACCAGCCCGTGCAGCTCCGGGTCGCCCCATTTGGAAAAATCAATCAGCGCCACCAGCGTTGAGCTGTTTGAAACGACCAGCCCCGCGTTTTTCAGTCCGATCAACGCGAGGAACAGGCCGATTCCGGCGCTGATCGCGCCGCGCACACACGGCGGAATCGCGCGCACGCACGCTTCACGGAAACCGATCGCTGTAATCACAATAAACAGAATGCCGGAGATAAAAACGACCGCAAGCGCCTGCCCATAGGTGTACCCCATGCCGAGCACAACCGTATATGCGAAAAATGCGTTCAGCCCCATGCCGGGCGCCTGCGCAAACGGGATTTTCGCGTAGACCGACATCAAAAACGTGCCGAAAAACGCGATCAGGCATGTGGCGAAAAAGACGCCGTTGGCCACCTGCGCCGCATATTCCGGCTGCTCCATGATGTAAAACGGGTCCGCAAGCATCTGCGGGTTGACCACCAGGATATATGCCATCGCCACAAACGTCGTAATGCCCGCTACCACCTCTGTGCGGACGGTTGTGTTGTGTTCCTTCAGTTTGAAGAAACGCTCCAGGGTCCCCTGACCGTTTGTCTGTGCCATGCCGGATGCCTCCTCCTTTCGTTGTCCGCCCGCCAGCATTGGCCGCCGGCATTGCGCAGCGGCCATGAAGCACGCGGAAGCCGTCTTTCCGTGCCTGTTCCTACAGGTCCGCCGACAGGGCCGTACTTTGAAAAGCGGCCATACTTTGTTTATCGGCAGTCCCGCTATGTGAAGCGCGCCGCACGACGCGCTTTACATATGCCGGATTTATTTACCATGCGCGCGCCCCCGCCACATACTTGCCGCTGATATGGCGGTCGTCGGAGAGGTAAACAACGCGCTCAAGCCGCTGTGCGGGCGTCAAGGGCTGCGGATGCGGCAGCCCGGCGTCGTCGATGATAAGCGCGTCGAATTCATATCCCGCCTCAAACGAGCCGACCTTGCCAAAGAACGCGCCGCCGCCCTTTGTACCCAGATAAAACGCCTCCGATACGGTCAGTGGGGCGAGCGAATCGTCCGTCAGGCGCCAGCGCAGCTTTGAAGCCTGGATTGCGTCGCTCATCGCGCGGAACATGGAATCGGAGAAGCCGCCGGCCACATCGGTGCCGAGCCCCACATTCATCCCGCGCGCAAGATATGTGCGCACCGGCGCGACGCCCGAACAGATGTTCATGTTCGACGCCGCACAGTGCGCGATGAATACGCCGCGCCGCTTCATCAGGTCGATTTCCGCGTCCGAGCTGTGCACGCAGTGCGCCATAACCGTCGGACAGCCGCCGCCGAACAGCCCAAAGCGGTCGTATGCGTCGCCGTAAAAATCCGCCTCCGGGCAGAGCTGGCGCACCCACTCGATTTCCGAATAATTTTCCGACAGATGCGACTGCACCGGCAGCCCCGTCGACTGCTGGAGCGCGCCCAGGCCGCGCATCAGCTCGTCGGTGCACGAGGGGATAAAGCGCGGCGTCAGAATGGGCGACACGTTTTTGAATTTGCCGGCGCAGTCCTCCAGCCAATGCCGCGTCTCGTCGAGCGAAACGGCCGCGCTTTGCTCGCGCAGGCTGTCGGGACAGTTGCGGTCCATATTGACCTTGCCGACCATCGCGCGGATTCCCGTCCGCTCCAAAAGTTCCATCAGGCAAAGCGTAGCCGGCGCATGGACCGTTGCGAACACACAGGCGCGCGTTGTCGCGCCGCGCGACAGAGCGTCGGCGAACAGCGTGTAAGCGCGTTTTGCGTAATCGATGTCGCAAAACTTCGCCTCCTCCGGGAAGGTGTGCGTCTCCAGCCAATCGAGCAGCTCGAGATCCATGCCAAGCCCGCGGTAGGAATACTGCGGCGCGTGCAGGTGCAGGTCAACCAGCCCCGGTATAATCAGCTTTTGTCCGCAGTCCTCCACATGGACGCCGTCAAATCGCTCCGGCAGCCTGTCAAACACGCCGGCCGAACGGCCGTTTTCACAGACGGCATAGCCCTGTTCCACAACAGTAAACCCACTGGGCGCGGCCGTGTAAACAATATCGCCTTTGAGGGCAAAGGTTTTTTCCTGGTTCATTCGGTTCCTCCTGCCGCTATTTTGGGCGGCGCTTGTCTTTTTATAAAATTTTGAGTATAATAAGACATACCATTGCACAATACAACCGCACGCGCGCGCTATTCATTGGAAACTATATGAAAAATTAATAAGTCATACTTATTACCGCCTTCATTTTAACAGATATGCCCTGACAAAACAAGGACCATTTTCCATAAAAGATATTCAGAAGAATTGTTAATTTCTTACAGCCGCGGGCGGTTATTTCCTGATGAAAGAAGCTGAAAATACGATGATGCCGGAATATGAATTGCCGCATCTGGGTGGAAAGCTGATGTCCACCCAGGTCAGCGCCCTGCTGATCAAGGAATTGACCGGCGGCGTATTCGCCCAATCGGAACGTCTGCCGTCGGAGGTGGAGCTTGCCGAGCGCCTGGGCGTCAGCCGCACCGTTATCCGCGATGCGCTCTCCGATCTTGAGCGCGAAGGTCTGATTGACCGCGTGCGCGGCATCGGCACGGTGATCAACCGCGAAATTGTCAATCTGAAAAGCCGCCTTGATCTAAAGCTGGAATATAACGAGCTGATTCTCGCAGCCGGGCACAGCCCGCGCAGCGACAGCCTGTCGCTGCGCGTGGAGCAGGCCGACGAGCAGTTGGCCGAAACGCTGCGCATTGACGCGGGCGCGGGCGTCATCGTCTGTGAAAAACGCGTGCTGGCTGGCGATACGCCTGTTATTTACTCCATCGACTACCTTGCCCTGTCGCTCTTTGATGGGATGGATTATGCCGCCATCGACTGGACAAAGCCGATCTTTGATATCCTCGACCGCTGCTGCGGGCTGACTGTCATCACTGACATCGCGCATGTTTGCGCCACAAACGCCACGCCCGCTATCCGGCGGCTGTTACAGGTCCCGCACGGCGGCGCGCTGCTCATGCTCGACGAGGTGGGCTTCTGCCGTTTGAGCCGCCCGGTACTGCGCTCGCTCGAATTTTATACCAGTTTCTTCGACTTCACCATGCTGCGCAAAAAGTTCTGACGAAACCATAAAGGGGGCGTCCCGGCGGGACGCCCCCTTTTATCAGCCCTGCGCTTTGCCGGGCGGCTCCTCCTCATCCGCCCCGAAGCGTCCCAGCAGGGCCACAACGCCCATAATAATCAGCATGACGGCGAAGATCCCGCCCATGCCAAGCCCCATAATTTTCAGCGACGCAATCAAATCCGCCGCCACCACAGCGTCAAACATATCTGTATTTCCTCCCTTGTCAAATGAACCGCGGCACC
Source organism: Anaerotruncus colihominis (assembly GCF_010206195.1). Taxonomy (GTDB): domain Bacteria; phylum Bacillota; class Clostridia; order Oscillospirales; family Ruminococcaceae; genus Anaerotruncus; species Anaerotruncus colihominis_A. Next base: position 37,405 of record NZ_VIQT01000018.1, read on the forward strand.
AGGTGCAGGATGATGCCGCCCGCTATGACCGATCCAATCTGTCCGGAAACATTGGCGCCGATCGCGTGCATCAAAAGATGGTTCTGGCGGTCCTCCTTTGTCGCCATGCTCTGGACCACGCGCGCCGACATCGGAAACGCCGAGATGCCGGCCGCGCCGATCATCGGGTTGATTTTGTTTTTGGAAAACACGTTTAACAGCTTGGCGACAAGCACGCCGCCGATTGTGTCCATCACAAACGCAATCAAACCGATGCACAGGATAAACAGCGTCTCGCCGCGCACAAAATCCTCGGCGCGCATGGAGAAGGAAATCGTAAGCCCAAGCAGAAGCGTGATGATATTTGCAAACTCATTGCGCGCCGTCTGCGCGAGCGAGTCAAGCACGCCGCATTCGCGCAGCAGGTTTCCGAACATCAAAAAGCCGACAAGCGCCACGGAGGTTGGCGCGACAAATCCGGCGATCATGGTGACGATGATCGGAAACAGAATCCGCGTGCGCCGGCTGACCGTTTTCGGATTATACGGCATCCGGATCATGCGCTCCTTTTTGGTTGTGACCAAACGGATTGCAGCCGGCTGCACAATCGGCACCAACGCCATATAGGAATACGCCGCTACCGCAATCGCTCCCATATAAGGAGAATTGAAAATTTGTGAAACCAGAATCGCCGTCGGGCCGTCGGCCGCGCCGATCACACCGATGGACGCGGCGTCCATGAGCGTCATATCAAGCCCGAACAGCGGCGCGAGCAGCACTGTCGCGCTCAGCGCGAAAAAGACGCCGAACTGGGCGGCCGCGCCGAAGATCATCATACGCGGATTTGAAAGCAGCGGCCCAAAATCGATCATCGCGCCGATGCCGATAAACAACAGGATCGGCATCGCCTCGGACGCCTGGATCGCCGTTTCAAACAACCACTGGATGACGCCGCGCGATTCAATCCCGCCTTGCAGCATCTGATCGAGCGCCCCGGAAAAAGGCAGATTGACCAGAATCGAACCAAACCCCATCGGCAGCAGCAGGGCCGGTTCAAATCCCTTTTTCACCGCGAGCCAGATCAGCACGCCGCCGATTACATACATCACCGCCTGCCGCCATGTGACCGCCAAAATGCCGGACAACAGAAATTCCATAAACTGCACCTTCCTTTTGTCACTCAGTATGCCCCCAAATGTACAAATAAAAAGACCTGTGTTTCTCCACTTTGGAAAAACACAGGTCTTGTCATTTCAAGCTGAACCATGGCTAACCAGCCCGTGATGTTGATTCAACTGCGCCTGTTGCGCCGACTACTCCCCTGGGAGCTATTTTACTATACGCCTATCATAGCACAGCAGGAAACATCTGTCAAGACAGCTGGCCTGTCCCATTGAAAAGGGATGCTTCCCATGCTACAATTGTTTTTAAAAAACAGAGGTACCGCATATGTTGATTGATATCGATCGTCACCTGATAAACTGCCATATTGTCGGCGAGGGAAAGCCTGTGTTTCTCCTGCATGGACTTGGCTGTGACCACCGGCTGATGATGGGTTGTATGGAGCCTGTTTTCGCGCGTTATTCCGCCTATCGGCGTATCTATATCGACCTGCCGGGAATGGGCGCGTCGGACGCGTCTTTGGACCTTTGCAGCTCCGACCGGATTCTCGCGCTGCTCAACCGGCTTGCCGAACGGCTCGCCGGCAGCGAGCCGTTCCTTTTAGCCGGCGAATCATACGGCGGTTATCTGGCGCAGGGGATGCTGGCGACCTGCCCACCCGGCCAGGTCGACGGCCTGCTGCTGATCTGTCCTGTCGTAATCGCAGCTCACGCCGAGCGGGACGTTCCCCCACACAAAATCCTGGCGGAGGACGGCGCGTTTCTCTCAAAGCTCCCGCCTGAGGAGCGCACGCGTTTCGAGGAATATGCCGTCATCGCTGATCAAGATACCTATGCGCGTTATAAAAACGAGCTGCTTCCGGGAATTCTCGCTGCGGATCGCCCCTTTTTGGAGGGCCTCGCAAAACAATATACGTTTTCCTTTGATCTGCGCCAAAAAATTGACACGCTTTGTTACGATCGCCCCGTCCTTCTCATCGCCGGGCGGCAGGACGGGTGCGTTGGCTACCGCGATCTGTGGCGGACCGTCGAAAACTATCCCCGCGCCACCTATGCCGTGCTGGATTTCGCCGGTCACAATCTTCAGATCGAACAGCCCGCGCTTTTTAACAGCCTCGTTGAAAACTGGCTTGAACGGTTGGATCGTTGCTGAACGCGTCGGTCGGAAAAAGCCCCGAAGGGCCGCTGTTCGACAGCGGCCCTTCGGGGCTTTTTTATATTCGTTATCTCTTCTAATTACAACAGCGCGTCGTTATAATGCGCACGAACGCCGCCGATATATTTGGGCCTCGTGCGCGCACAGACGACATGCGCCTGCCCAATCGCGCGCACAGACAGCCGCAGCGGAACGGCCACCTCACGCAGATGCATCCCAATCAAGGTGTCCCCGATATCGATACCGGCATGCGCACGCAGATGCTCCACAACAGCCGGCGCAGCAAACGCCTGATACGCCGCCGCGGCAAACGAGCCGCCAGCCTTTGGCTGCGGCACAGCGTTTACTTCGTCAAGGCCATAAGCCCGCACAAGCGCCCGCTCCACAACCAGCGCGCGGTTCAGATGCTCGCAGCACTGCGCCGCCAAATAAATCCCATTTTTACAAAGCGCGGGATAGATCCCTGAGAACACGGCCGCAGCCGCTTGTGTGCTCGACGCGGCGCCGATACGCCCGCCCATTACCTCGCTCGACGAACAGCCGACAACAAGAATATCGCCGCGTGAAAGGTGCGCCGTCTCCAGCAATTCCAACACTGCGGTACGGGATTGTTCTCTGATTTCTTCCAGCATTCCGCCAGCCTCCTGTCTCTCATTTATTTGTATCATATCCATACATTTATAACTTTACTCAATCGATGCCCTTTGCTGCTCCAACCACTTGGTCAGCTGATCCAATCCATCCTCATCAAGAGAAAATGCTTCGGAGCGCACATCCTGCGCCTTTTCAAAGCAGTAGGTTCGGTAAGCGTATGCTTTCAACACGCCATCCTCGGGCGAAATCCGGAACCGGAATTCCCCAAGGCTGCCTGTGAACACATTTCCGCTTTTAAAAAAGTCGAGTCCCCGGATTTCAATCCTACTTTCTTTCATGGCGATCCCCCAAAATCCACCGGCTTTTCATCTGCTTGCTACGGCTATGATAATATCACAAAACCGCAGCCTTTTCAATGAAAAAAAGCCAGAGTGCCGCTGAACATTCTAATAAAAGAGAGAGGCGCCCAGCGGGCGCCTCTCTCTCTCTTTAACAGTATATCATTTCTTCTGCATCTGCCGGTACTCCTCCAGTAACATCTGATACTTTGCTTTGATCGACCCGTTCCATCCAGCGGCCACATATTTTTCCCCGGCCCGCAGACGCTCCTCAATTGGCAGCTTTTCCTCCAGGATTTCCATGACGAGCAGCCGTCTGTGATCTTCCTGCGCATGTGTTTCCAAAATTTCAATGCGTGTATCCATCCGGTCAATACTGCCCTTGAGCGATTCAACCGCGCCGCACAGCTTTTCTGAATTTTCCTTTCCCTGCGCACGGTCTTTTCGGCCGCTTGAATGAATCGCCAGCACAATTGGGGTCACTGCCGTCAGCACTGCGACAAATAACGGAACAAACCGTTCAAGCAGCTCCATGCCCCAACTCCTCCAGCATCCGTTTCACTGATCTAAGCGCCGCCGCAAGATCGTCCCGCAGGCCTTCCAGCTCTGTTTTGGGTATAGAAATCGTTTCTTCCTCAGACGTGCCGGGCGCACCAGGCTTGTCCTCACGCGTCCAGCCGTTGAGCAGATTCGCCCGGATGATCTCCGGATAGTCCCGGTAGCAGGCGTTGATGTCGACCGGCACAGAAATGCCGTCTACGCGCCCTACAAAGCCCGGCACATCCCCATGATGCTGCCACATCCCGTAACTGCCGGTGTAGGTGCATTTTGGGGCGTACTGCGCAACCCACTTGTCATACGCTTCAAGCTGCCTGTCGTCCACCCAGTGTTGCAGCCAGTTGGTCGAGGCGTACAGCCCCGCATAGTACCCGGCGTCCTCCAGAACCTTCAGGAACGCCTTGGCCATATCGGTGCGAAGCTGCTTGTTTTTCCCGACGCCCCACTGCCCGCACGGGCTGTCATATTCCTGGTCCATATACACCGGATAGGTTGGACGCAGGCCGTCAAGCGCCTTGACGAACGCCGCCGCCTCCTTTTGCGCCTCGGCGACCGTTACGGCGTCGCTCCACCAGTACGCGCCCCAGTCAAGCCCTGCGGCCAGCACGGCTGGCAGGTATTTCTGACGAAACGTCCCCATCTCCCGCAGGCCCTGCCCGGCCTTGATGACCACAAAGCGGACGCCGTCCGCCTTCACGCGCTCAAAATCAATGTCCCCCTGATGCGATGAAATATCGATGCCTTTGATGACTTCTCCCATTTATCGTCCCCCCATATTAGGGGCTGTTTGAACAATCCAGCAATTCTTCTATTTTCAAACAAGCCCCAGAAACACCGTTAAGTAATTACATATAAGTACAATTTTCAAGCAAAATCCAGATAATTCTTATACTATAATTAATTTGTCAAGAGTGTTGACACCCTTGCGATAAAACGTGACTGATTCATACAATTATTTCCATAAACCATTATAAAACGAGGTGGGAGGAAATAATTATGAAGTACAATGAATCCAGAGTGATTTTGGCATGTAACCTTTTGGAATACCGTGCGCAGAAGCAGATCAGCCAGGAGGAGATGGCGTTTCAAATCGATCTCAGCGTCAAAAGCTATGCAGAAATCGAACGCGCAAAGGTCCATACAAACCTGGAAATACTCGACCGTATCGGCCAAGTGACAGGTATGCTTCCCGCCCAGCTATTGACGCCTCTTTGCCAGAGAATCCCCATAACTGCCAATCAATAGGCCGCAGGGCAAAGGGCCGGCGGCTTGACAGACTCCCCCGCTGCGGAGCATAATAAAGACAAAGAGGCGCTATCCACAGACGGTTAGCACCTACAGAATAGCTAAAAGATTAGCCGCTTCATGTGAAGGTGAGGGCGGCTAATCTTTTTTTATTGCAATTATGTAACCCGTGGCCAAAATCAGCACAAGGGTGACCCAACCATAGTCCATATGCAACGCCCCCTTTCAGGGGCAAGACTTAACCGCCTGCCGTTTGCGACAGCGCCAACCTTATTTTACCATATCCGCGAAGCGGCATGGTAAAATTGGCCATCGGGGCGGCAGCGGGCCATGCCCGCGCATCGCCTTGGCCATAAACCGGTAAAATAACCGCAGAGCGGTTATTTTACCATGTACCGTTCCTGTTTACAAGACGAATTCTGTATAAAACGACTTTATTCGTCACGATTCGGCGTCTTATACCCAAGTGCCCGCCGGCTGTCCCCAATGCCGGCCGTCGTTGGGTCGGTCACGGCGTTAAACACGCTGGCCGCCGCCGCGAGCAGCACAACAGGATTCTGTACCGCGCGCTGCAATACGTCCCACAGCGCCCCCCAGGAGGTCATATCCTCCCAGGCCAGGCCAAAGTATGCGAGTACCGGCAGCACCAGCGCCGCCGCCACCTGCGCCCACCACAGCGGGTTTTTAATGCGTACTTTCCAATTGATTTTCATAAAATTCCTCCCTCGCATCACACAGCCCCCACACGTACAAAACCGCGCGTATAAAGCCTTGCGATTTCATAGTCAGGCAGCTCACATTTCGTCCTGTGTCTTGATACTTGATACATGTCCATGTGGTTGCAGTTTCTTGTTCCATACGCCAAATACATGCTGCCAATTAACGCCGTTGGCCCGCACACGGATCGCCCACGTCTCGCCGTCGTCACACGCGTCAAGCTCCTGATTCAGCACCTCAAAGGCTCCCGGTAAACTTGCGCGCAGCCGATCCAGGCCGCGCATCCATTGCTCCGTACCGCTCTGATCCAAACCATTCAGAAAAAACCCCCTTCCCGCCGGTCAGCATTCCATGATTTTTACTGCTTCATACCCACTGTATCCGGCTTCACAGCATCATTTCAGACAACGCCTTTCCGTGCAGGCGGCAGATCTGCATATAGCTGTAATTCATTTCGCCGGCGATGCGTTCAAGCGTCCAGCCGTTGATGTGGCGAAAGCGGAGCAGCGTACGCAGCCGTTCCTCTGGAACTGTCCGGATCGCCGCTTCCATCTCGTCGCGCAGCGCCACATGCTCATGCAGACGCTCGCGGATACGCATATCGAGCTCGTCCAGAGAGCGCATCCCTGCATAGGGCGCGCCGCCGAACAACCGGTCCAGCCGCTGTTCCTGAGCGCGTACGTCTGCCAATTCGTCCTGCAAACGCCGGATTTCCCATTCATTCGCGCGATATTGCCCCAAGTACGCCTTTTTTTCCAAGTTTGTTTTTCCGCCTCGTCCCTGTATGTCGGAGGCTGTCCTGCGCTTTTTCTGGTACATTTCATCCCTCCATGTTGCAAAACGCAACATAAATCTAAAAAAATTATTAACAGCAAAACAGCTTATTAATTATTATTGCGTTTTGCAATATAATAGTACCATACTTTGCCTTAAAAATCAATGCTTTTCGCAACAATCATAAAAAAACGTTGCATTTTGCAAGCCCTCATGCTATACTCTAAATAAAGAGAGGTGTCCTTAATGGAAAAACAAACCGTCGACAAAGCCCTGTTTGGCCAGCGGTTTTCCGAGCTTCTGCGCATATCCGGCGAAACCACCTATTCCATCGCCGCCGCGCTGTCCATGTCGCCCGGCACAATCAGCCGCTACGCCAATGGTCTGATGGCGCCCAAAATCCCCACGGTCCAATCACTCGCCGCTCGCTTCGGCGTCGACCCGCAGTGGCTGATGGGACGCAACGTCCCCAAATATCCAAAGCCTGACACATCTGCCGCCATGGACGACGGCCTTGCACAGTATCTTGAGGAGCTGAAAAACCGCTCCGAGCTGCGCATGCTGTTCTCCGTAAGCAAAAATGCCACCCGCGAGGATGTCATGCGGGCGGTTGCCATCATCGAAGCCTTAAAGAAAGAGGAAGAAGGACGTTCATGACCGACGGAACCATTTTCGTCCGCCGCCTGTATAACCTGCCGCTCACGGTGCGCGGCGTCACGACGCCGAATCCTGACGGCACGTTTTCAGTTTATATCAACGCCGCCCTGCCGCCCGAGGTCCAGGAGGCGGCGCTTCAACATGAAGTTTATCACATTGAGCACGACCACATGTACAACCTCGATCCGGTCGCTGTCAATGAACGCGAGGCCAATGAACGGCCCTCCCGCATCATCGAACAGCCCGCATCCGCGGCAGATTTGCACTGTACCAAACATGCGTCCGGCCGCTGCGCTCCGGCCGAAGCTGCGGCAGCGGGGGCGGATGCTCCGCCCCCGCCCCGCCGTGCGGCGCCCGCTGCGCGGGCGCCGCACACCGCATTCGACGACCAGAGCCGCCAGGCGCTGCACGCCTGGCTCGAAAAGCGCCTCTACGACGTTGGCTGACACCGTTGGCATTTTACCGATTTATTGTTTCAATAAAATTACCAAAGGAGCCTCCATGTGGATTTCCCACAAGGAGGCTCCTTTGGTGAATCATAAACGCCGCCGGCGCAGCCTCTATTCCCACACAATCCCGGAGAAAGCGACCGCAAAGGAAAAATCCCACGTTTCGCCTGCCCGCAGAACCGGGCAGGCGCCAAACGACCGCGCAGTCGGGATGCTGTCAAAGTAACCGTTGGCCGGTTCAAGCGCACAGTTGATATCCCCCCGGTATCCGCCGGCCGTGGCCCAAAAGCCAAGATACGGCAGTTGCCCCGGATCGTAGCAAAGCAGCGCGCGCACCCCCGACCGGGGATATTCATAGCCGCATCGGCCGGCGTGAACACGTCCGTGGGCATAAAACTTGAGCTGCCCGTCGGGCGGCATCCGCGACAGGTTGACCTGGCCGCTCGGCCCTTCAGCCAGCGGCCAGGGCAGCAGCGCGTTCCGCTGCCCCAGCCAGTCACTGGTGAAAGCGTTCTGTACCTGCGTCACGCCGGGCGGCAGCAAAATACGCATATCCGGCTCGCACCGCGCCAACAGATGGCAGACCCACAACGCCGGAAGGTCGCGGGCCGTTGGGTTTTCAATCCGGTAACGGCAGGACAGCCGCTCCCCCTCCAGGGAAAAATGTTTCTCATAGCGGTAACCCAGAACCGGGCTGTGATAGGAAAGAAGGATACCGCCGCCGTCCATCTTCGGTTCGAACGCAGCCGACCACAGTTCCCCATGATCGGGATAGGAAAGCGTCTCACCGGCCGTTTCGAACACGCAGGCGTCCACGGTCGGAAACGCCTCGTCAAACCCGCACGCCTCGAACAGGGAGAAATCATCCCCGCGCCCGGCACGGCTGAAAACGCCCTTTGGATTTTGAAAAAGCAGCTCAAACCCCCGCGGCTTGTAAATCAGCGAAGCGACTTTGCCGCCATGCGCCGGCAAAACAACGGCTGAAAGCGCCTCGTTCTCAAGCATCCAGCCGTCGGCGCCCATAAAATCAATCCGCCGCATACAGTGCTCCTCCGTGATTAAAAATCCGGCTTCATGCCGCGATGGATCCGCACGCCCATATGGTTTGCATCCAGCCGCTCCGCTTCAGCGAAGCAGGCGCCGGCGCGCGCCGCGTCCCCTTTGCCGAGCAACCCCAGGCCGCGCATGAACAGGCAGTGCACGCGGTTGCGTACATCGAGATCCTCCTCGAAAATTTGCAGATCAGGCAGCGACACCGCAAAGTAATCGATCTTGACATGATCCTGCAAATGCTGTTCCGCATAGTCCACCAGCTTATTGAAGCGTCCAAGCGCGCCATGCTCGTCGCCAAGCGCCCGATGCGCCAGACCCTGATAGAAAATCATCTCCGGCGGCTGGTCGTTATAGTACATCATCCCGGCCGGCTCGCTAAGTCCCACGCACGCTTTTTTCAGGCAGCGTTCGGATTCCTGCGCGTTGTCAAGCCTGCGTTCGGCCAGCCCCAGATAATAGTAGATGTCGTTTTCCTGCGCGCCGGCAAGTTTCCCCTCGCCCAGGCTGTGCGGATAAACGGTGGCCCGGCGCAGCAGTCCTGCCGCCTTTTGTGGGTCGCCGGCCGCCAGCGCCCGCTTTGCAAGCTCCGTCAGCGCCAGCCGGTACTGGGCAGGCACCTTGCCTTCGCCGCCCTCCCACGGATGGAACTGGCGGCCCAGAAGCATTTCAAGCGCCTGTTCATGCCGCCCAAGCGCATTATACAGGGTGATGTATTCCAAATACAGGTCATCCCGCTGCAAAACGCATTCCCGGTTTTCCTCCAGCGCCTTAAGACGCTCGGGAGCGCCCATCCCGCGCTTTTTGCGCAGTTGATCCAATTCCATCAGTACGCGCGCGTCCGTCCGGTCGAGGGCGAACGCCTGTTCCATCTCGTCAAGCGCGTCGGCCGGACGGCCGCATTTGTTAAAGTACGCAAGCGCAAGGTTGCGGCGCACGGTCGGAAACCGGCCATCCAGCGCGCGGGAACGTTCCCAGCAGTCAATTGCCTGCGCATATTGCCGTTTGTCGTACCAAAGATTTCCGAGGTAATACCAGCCCTTGGCGTCGTCCGGATTTTTATCAAGCGCCCGGGTAAGCGCAAGCAGATCCTCCAGACGGTGCGGGAAGCAGTAATCGGAGGGCGCGGATGCGGCGGCTTCGCGCTGGCGCGCGGCCTCGTCCTGTTTTCCCTGCCGCTCGCAGAAACCGGCCAAATAATAATGCACCAGCGGATAACGCTGCCCGGCCTCGGACGCCGCTGTCAAAACCTCCGCCGCCTCGTCATAAAGCCCCGCGTCTGCGTAGGTGAGCGCCAGCTCGATACACCAGTTTGGATTTCCGCTGATTGATGTAAGCAGCTGAGCGCGCGTCTCGCCACCCAATTCATAGCGCGCCGCGCAGTCGATCGGGTCGATCGTCAGGCTCTCTTGCGCCAGGGCCAGCGCAGCCTGTTCCCGCCCGAGGCGGCGCAGCAGCGCCGCCTTGAGTGCGCGCGCTTTTAAGTTGTGCGCGCCCTGCACCAAGCTGCGCTCCACATGGGAAAGCGCCAAATCAAAATCCCCCTGCGCCGCTTTGACGCAGGCCATGGCGTAAAACGCCGGGGCCTGCCACGCGCCGCTCCAGGTCGCTTTATAGAGTGCGTCATACGCCTCGTCAAGACGTCCCATCCATTTCAGGCAGACACCGAGGTTATAATACGGCTCGCTGTCGTAGGGATTTGGGTTGGAGCGGGTATACTTGGCGATGGCGGCGCGAAAATGGCGCTGTGCCTGTTCAAAGCAGCCGCGCCGCATCATCAGCAGGCCATAGGCGTTGTTGATGCGCGCATCGGTCGGGTCGCGCCGCAGCCCTTCGAGATAATAGTCCTCCGGCAAATAAGTCGCGTGACGGTACTGCTCGATATGCTGCCCATAAAGGAACAGATCCTCATTGGTGCGCGCGTCCGCCGGGTCGGGAGCAGCCTTGGCCGGGTCGGGCGTCTTTTCGATGCGCTCCGGCTCGGGCGTATAGCTCACCAGCAGGCGTCCCTGCGCGTCGAATACCCGCAGCGTCAAAGCGGTCGGATCGCCGCCCGCATCCGGGACAAGTTCTGTCAGCATACTGACCGGTGAGAGGTCGAGCGTCCGCTCCCAGAGTGTTTGGCCGCCCTTTTCAAGCGCGACCCGCGCGCCGGGAAATTCGCCGCTGGCGTATACGGCCAGATCAGCCGTCTGCCCGTCCAGCTCAAGACGCACAGCCGCGTCGACCGACGCGCATTTGATCATTCCAACTTCCTTGTAGGGCATGAAATACTGTGTAAAGGTCTTTTCCTCATACGGCGCAAGCCACGTGAAATCCGGCTGATTATCAGTAAAGCATCCCGTCATCAATTCGACATATGGACCGTCCTCATCCGTCAGGTTGCGGTCCCACGCCTGCCCGAAGTCGCCACAGCCCCAGGTCCACTGTTTCTTACCGGGCGCGATATGGTGATCGGCCACATGCAGGATACCGGCGCGCCGGCTGTGGTCGTAGCCTCCCACAAAGTCGTAGTCCGAATGATACGCCATATAGGAGGTCGGCACCGGGATATTTTTATAGCGGGAGATATCGACGCCCGCGGAGTAATCCTGCTTATAGTAAACACCCGTCGCAATCGGGAAGCGCGAGACGTCGCGCTTGCCGTGATCCATCACCGCATGTACGTCGGGCGGAAAGACCGACTGTGTGTCGTCATTGACCGGTACGGCCGGGTTGGCCCACCAGAGGAAGGTCTGCGGCAGGCTGGTGCTGTTGTAGATCTGCGCGTCAATTTTGATGTACGCCTTGTCGGGAAAAATAGTGAAGGACGCCGTACCGCGCGTGCGGAACATGTTTTCCGTCTCGCCGACCACGACAGTGCAGCTGCCGTCCGGGTTCTCCCGGATCGTGCAGTCGACCGGGTCAAAGGTGCTCGGGCGGTGGTGTTGCGGCCAGTTGAATTCGATTCCGCCGCTGATCCACGGCCCGGTCAGCCCGACGAGCGCGGGCTTGATCACGTGGTTATAGTAAACAAAATCGTAGCCGTTCGTTTTGTCATACGCGCGCTGAATCCGGCCGCCCAATTCGGGCAGGACCATTACAAACAGATATTTATTTTCCAGGCAGAGCGCCTGGTAGGTGCGATCCACCTTTTCATCATAGATTTTATCAATAACGCTGTGCGGGTACACCCGGCCGCTGCTGCCCTGATACACCCGTTTTTCCAGAAACATCGGGTTTTTATCGGGCTTGCCGACCGGATACGTCGGAATCACCACGTTTTCCCGCCAGACGGCTACGCCTTCGGCAATCTGTCTCATCATCGCATCCATATCCTCCTGGAAAATTTTTTGCGGCCGCACCGCGTCCGGGACCGCCCTCAATTTTTTGCGGGTTCTCGCCCGCTAAACGCCTGCTCGACCAGGCGCACGCACTGATTCACCGTATATTCCACAATCTGCGCGCCCAAATCCGGGGTTGCGTCGCGCGGGTCATACCGGACGCTAAAATCCGCGTTCGGGCCTTTTTCGAATGTCTCGCTGTCCGCAATCCCCCACCGCGTGTTGTAAAGCTTCTGTGGCTTTGACGGCAGGCGGTCCAGTTCGACCGCCTCCGGACAGAGGTGGGCGAAGATCGCAGTCTCCGCCAGCCCCGCGTGTCCCAACCCGGCGCCGCAGCCGTCAAACAGGGCCATAATGGTCATCACACATCGCCCGTTCTGTGCCGACAGCTCCCGGCTGACGCGTTCCAAAATTTCGACCTGTGCGTCCGCTCCGTGGCCGTTGAGCAGCACCACCTGGGAAAATCCCATTTCAATCAGCATCTGCGCCTGCTGGCGGATGATCGCCTCAAATAAATCGGGGGGCCAGTAAAAGCTGGCTACGCTGTTTTGAGGAAAATCCATCCCAACGATCCGTTCATCTCCCAAAAAGCCGAGCTTTCTGAGCGTTTCCGGGCTACGCGGCGTTTCGGTTCCGATATACAGCGGCGGCATGACGACCCCGCCAGTGCGGCGGGCCGCCTCCAGCGCGACCGCATGGGCGTTAATTGTGTCCATCCCCATGCCCATATGCGGCCCATGCCATTCCATGCTGCCCACCGGCAGGTAGACCAGGCTTCGGCCTTTTACCGCCTCGAGCAGTTCCGCCGGGACCATGGTTTCAAATCGAATTTTTCGCATGTTATCACTCTCTTTTTTATCCGACGGGACAATTTAATCCAAAAAGAGGGCCGCGCAGCAGGATTTGATGCTCCGCGGCCTTATGAAAGCCTATTTAAAAATCCCCTGCCAACAGGTCTTGGAACCTCTTTCGCCGGGCGGGATTATCCGTTTACATATTCCGGCATGATGCTTGCCAGATCGTCGCCATACTCAACGATGGTCGCGCCGACGGCATATGTCTCGGGGATTTCGGTCCCGTTCTCAAGGTAGTCGATCATCTCCTGCGCGGCCGTTCCGCCAATGTCGCGCGCCGAGAAGTAGGCCGCTGCGCGGAAGCAGGAGTCAGGGTTTTCAAATTCGTCCGGGCACAGGTATGCGCCAAGGCCCATGACCATCGAATCGGCGCCGAGTCCGGCTGATTCAATCGCGCGCGCGGCGCCCTGGCTGCTCTCGTCGGAAACACCGAGCACCAGCCATTTTTTGATCTCAGGATGGCCGGTGATCACCGCGTTGGCAGCCTGGTTGCCGTCCTCGGCGGAGGTGTCGCAGTCGGCGCGGAAGATACGGGATTCAGGGAAATCAGGCAGACCCTCAGAGAGAGCCGCCAGCTCGCCCTCGGTGCGCGGCACGCAGGAGGAAACGGTGTCGGCCGTCATCAGCAGGATGCCGAAGCTCTCGTCGCCGGCGAGGTTGTTCTCCTTGATATAGTTGACGCCCCACTCGCCGGCAGCCTTGCCGATGCTGAAGCCGTCGATTCCAACCCATGGCGCCAGCTTGGAGCCGTCCTCAGTTTCAAGGGCGTCGTCGACCGCGATGACAGGGATGCCCGCTTGGGTGAGCATATCGACGGTCGTCTGGCTCAGGTTCTGGTCCGGCAGGCAGACAAGCACGCCGTCGACCTTATCCGCGATCACCGTGTTGAGCAGGTCCATATACGTCGCAGCATTCTGGTTGCAGTCCATAAACTTCCAGGTGTAGCCGGCTTCCTCAGCCACCTTCTGGGAGGCTGCGCCCTCCTGGATAAACCAGGTCGCCGTACCCATCTTGTAGATGCCGACGATCGTCTTACCGCCTGTGGATGAGGGATCGGCGGGCGCGCTCTGCGCCGGCGCAGAGGCGTCGTTTGCCGGCGCGGACGGCGCTGCCGCGGAGGACGAGGCCGTCGTGGAACCGCCGCAGGCGGTCATCGCCGCCAGCATCGCCGCAAAAAGACCTGTCGCAAGTGCTTTCAGAAATGATTTTTTCATAGTTCTTCTCCTTTGCTAATCAGTTTCTGTATGAGAGCGGGCGTCCGCCGCCCGCGGGGATCCTTTTGAATCAGATCGCATCAGGCGCGCGCCTTCTTGTTCGGGAGCTGCGCGCCGCGCGCGGCCATGCTTTCCTCAAGCGCGCGCTTGTCGCGGGTATGTTTGCGGTAAAAGTCGAATGCCAGAGCCACCACCAACAGCCCGCCCTGCGCAACCTGCTGCCAGAATGTCTGCACGCCGACCATATTCAGCCCGGTCTTAAAGCCCTGGAGCACAAGCATTCCCAGGAAAGTGCCGAAGATTGTACCCACGCCGCCGGTAAAGGCCGTTCCGCCCAGGACGGCGGCCGTGATGGCGTCAAACTCCAGGCCGTTGCAGGCCGAAGGCTGCCCGGAATTCATGCGTGCGGCCAGCAGCACACCGGCGAAAGCGGCAAGCCCCGATTCAATGATGTGCAGCTTAAAGATGATACGCGTCGGGTTGAGTCCGGCCAGGCGCGCCGCATAGGTATTGCCGCCGAGCACGTAGATGCTGCGCCCGAAATACGTTTTGCTCAATATGATGCCGAACACGATGAAGGCGATCAGGAGGAGCAGGACCGGCACCGGCAGAATGCCGAAGATACGGTAATTTCCGAATTTAATAAACGTCTTGTCGCTGATGGCCACCGCCTTGCCGTTACAGAGGATATAAGCGATGCCGCGTACCACTGACATGGTGGCCAGCGTCGCGATAAAGGGCTGTAACTTGAGGACGGTGACAAGCCCTGCATTCACCGCGCCGACCAGAAAACCCGCACAGACCGCGATGGCCAGCGCCAGGATCGCCGGAACGCCCTCGCGCGCGAGGATCGCCGCAAGTACGCCGGCGCAGGCCGCTACGGAACCGGCCGACAGATCGTTCTGATTTGCAATGATCAGGTTTGTTTCGCCGATTGCCACAAATCCGGTCAGGGAACAGGCGATCAGGATATTGATCATGTTCGCGCTGGTTACATAGTTGTGGTTGAGCGCGCCGAACAAAACCACCAGAAGCACCATTGCCACAATCAGCGTGATCTTGTCGGCAAAGTCGCTTTTTTTCAGTTTATACATCAGGTTATTCATTCTCGCTGTTCCTCCTGCTTATTGCTCCGCATTCTGCGGGACGCTGGCCATCGCGTATTTCAAAATGAGTTCCTCGCTGAAACCGCCGCGGCTGATTTCGCCGCTGATCCGGCCCTCCCGCATGACGATGATCCGGTCGGAAAGCCCGATAACCTCAGGCAGCTCGGAGGAAATGACGATGACGGCCATCCCCTGCTGCGCGCACGCGGCGATGATCCTGTAAAATTCCGCCTTGGCGCCCACGTCGATGCCCTTGGTCGGCTCATCCAGAATCAGCACCTTTGGATGCGTTTCCAGCCAACGGGCGAGGATAACCTTCTGTTGGTTGCCGCCCGAAAGCTGTGCGATCAGCTTATCCGAATTCGGCGTTTTAATGTTGAGTTCAGCGATCTCCCGCCGGGCGATTTCCTCCTCCTTGTCGGTCATCACAAATCCGATCCGGCTCACAAGCTTTTTAAGCATCGAAACGGTGATGTTGCCGCGCACGGAGATGTTGGGCAGGATGCCCTGCATTTTGCGGTCTTCCGGCACCATCGCGAAACCGAGTGCAAGCGCCTGCGCAGGGGATTTCGGCTGTATGGCGCGCCCCTCAAGTTCAATCGATCCGCTGTATACCGGATCAAGCCCGAACAGCGCGCGCATGACCTCGGTGCGGCCCGCGCCGACCAGCCCGGCAAAGCCGAGGATTTCGCCGCGGTGCGCGGTAAACGATACGCCGCTCACAAACGGCGTGCACAGCTCCTTCACCTCGAGGATCGCCTCGCCGGGATGTTCGCTGCGCGGCAGGGCGTCGTAAATATCGCCAAGCGAACGCCCCACCATCAGACGGATCATCTGATCCTCGGGGGTAGTTGCCTGATCCACAATCTCAACAAGACGGCCGTCCTTGAAAATAATGACCTTCTGCGCGACCTGAGCGATCTCATTCATGCGGTGGGAAACATAGAAAATGATCTTCCCTTCAGCACGCAACTGGCGGATGATATCGAACAGGAGATCGATCTCGTTGTCGCTCAGGCTGGCGGTCGGCTCGTCAAACGCAATGATATTGGAATCGCGGCTGACGGCTTTCATGATCTCCACCATCTGCTGATGAGCAATGCTCAGGCTCCCCACCTTTGTTTCCGGGTTGATATTCAGCCCAAAGCGTTTGGCGATTTCAGCGGTACGCCGGTTCATCAGCGCGAAATCGACCAGGCCGTTTTTCTTTTTTGGCCAGTCGCCCAGGAAGATGTTCTCCGCCACCGTCATATCCATCAAAATCTGACGCTCCTGATAGATCACGCTCACACCGTGCGCGATCGCTTCCCTGGGGGTGGCAAAGTGGATTGGCTGTCCGTTGATCAGATATTCCCCAAAGTCCGGTTGATAATCGCCGTTTAAGATTTTCAGCAGTGTGGATTTGCCCGCGCCGTTCTCGCCGAGAAACGCGTAAACCTGTCCGCTCTGCGCACAGAAGTTGATATCGTCCAACGCCTTGACGCCGGGAAAAAACTTGCTGATATGCCTGAATTCCACAGAATTGCCCATCCTGGTACAGCCTCCTTCCCGCATTCTGCGGTCTTTTTTGCATTTGTGTTTACGTTAACACAACGGCCTTATTATAGGCTTCAAAGCACACCTCTGTCAATATTTTGAGAAATATTCATCGTTTTATATTAAAAATTAGTATTTTTTTATTCATTTACTCCAAATCATTTCTTTCTATAACATTTTTGAATCCACACGCAAACAGGAGCAGTTTCTATTGACTCTGCTTTCTGTGAAAAGCATCTCAAAAATTAAATTCAAATTTGCACTTTATCACTAAATTATAAGTTTATTTTGTGAATTTTTTAGCAAATACTTGCCTATACAAAAAAACATGCTATAATTGCAGTTAACGTACACACAAATTGAAATCTCCTTGTTTTGACCTCAGACGCGCGCTTATCCCCCACAGCGTGCAGCACCGCGCGCCTCCGGAGGGGGATGCGGGCCAAAGCATGGATTTTAAGAAAAAAGGAGAGGATCGGTATGCAAAGAAAAAAGGCGCTGATTACCGGCGCGAGCCACGGCATCGGAAAGGCGATTGCAATCGCGCTGGCGCAAAACGGCTACGATGTCGGCGTGAACTACTGCAACAACCAGGCAGGCGCGGAGGATACCTGCCGGCTTGCACGCGAAGCGGGCGCGCAGGCGCTCGCCCTTCGCGCCGACGTAAGCGATTACCAGGCGCTGCGCGGCTTGTTCGACGCGTATTTCGACGCATTCGGATCGATCGACCTGATGGTGAACAACGCGGGCGTGAGCGAGTTTCACCCACTGCTTGAAGTCACTGAAGAGCAATGGGAGCGCATCACCCGCACCGACTGGAAGGCCACATATTTCGGCACGCAGTTTGCCGCCCGCAGAATGGTTGAACAGGGCGCAGCCGGCGTTATCATCAACATCGCCTCCAACCATGTGGACGGATGCTTTCCCGAGGCAAACATCTACGCGCCGAGCAAAGCCGCCGTGGACGCCTTCTGCCGCAACGCGGCGATGGAACTGGCCCCGCACAAAATCCGCGTGCTGGCGCTCGCGCCCGGTTATACCAACGTCTGGGAGCCTGACAACCCAATCAACCAGGTAAAGGAACGCATTCCGCTCCAGCGCTTCGCCACGCCGGAAGAAGTCGCACAGATCCTCGTTTTTCTCGCTTCGGATACATGCAGCTATATGACCGGCACGCGCATCACCGTCGACGGCGGCGCGCTGCTGCCGGTTGTACCGGAGAACACATTCAACGGCGGCGCGCTGCTGCCGCTCAAAATCCATGAAACGGGGGCCTCTAAATGAAGCTGACAAAGGTTGAAACCTTCCGCATCCGGCCGCGCTGGCTGCTGCTGCGGCTGGAAACGGACGACGGACTGATCGGATGGGGCGAGCCTGTGGTGGAAGGGCGCGCCGCCACCACACAGGCATGTATCCACGAGCTGGAGCCGTACCTGCTGGGCGCTGATCCGCGCAACGTCGAGGACATCTGGCAGACGATCTACCGCGGCGGATTTTACCGCGGCGGGCCGGTGCTGACAAGCGCGCTCTCCGGGATCGATCAGGCGCTGTGGGACATCAAGGGCAAGGCGCTCGGCGTGCCGGTCCACGAGCTGCTCGGCGGACGCGTCCGCGAAAAGATGGAGGTCTACTCCTGGATCGATTCGGACACCCCGGAAATATGTGCAAAATCCGCGCTTGAAAAAAAAGCGCAGGGCTTTCGCAATATCAAGATGCTTGGCACCGACCGCATCGGCTGGATCAACGACAGCCGCGCTATCACCGGACTGCTGGAGAAGGTGCAGGCGGTGCGGGACGCGGCCGGCCCTGATTTCGGTATCGCGATCGACTTCCACGGCCGCGCCCATCAGGGAACCGCCAAGACGCTGCTCAAAGAGCTTGAGCCGCTCAAGCCGCTCTTTGTCGAGGAGCCGGTTCTTGTCGAAAACATCGATGTGTTCGAACGCCTCCACCGCTTCACCAGCATCCCGCTTGCAACCGGCGAACGCAATTACACGCGCTGGGGCTTTAAGGATCTGCTGGAGCGCGGCTGCGTCGATATCATTCAGCCGGACCTCTCCCACGCGGGCGGCATCAGCGAGGTACGCCGGATCGCCGCGATGGCCGAGGCGTATGACGTGGCGCTCGCGCCCCACTGTCCGCTTGGCCCCGTGGCGCTGGCCTCATGTTTACAGGTCGATTTCGCCTGCGTCAACGCCTGCATTCAGGAGCAGAGCATCGGCATGGCCTACAATAAAGGGCAGGAGATCGGCGATTACCTCAAAGACAAATCCGTTTTTCAGTACCAGGATGGTTTTGTCAGCCTGCTGAACGGGCCTGGACTTGGCCTTGAAGTCGATGAGGATGCTGTGCGCGCAATGGAGGAGCCTGACCTGGCCTGGAAAAATCCCGTTTTCCGGCTGGACGACGGCTGCGTTACAGAATGGTAAGGCTTGATCTCGCGCCCTGCGCGCTCGGCGAAGGGCCGCTGTGGCGCCGTGAAACAGGCGAATTTGTCTTTACGGATATCCTGGCCGGAACACTCTATGCCTGCACTCCAGGCGGCGCGGTGCGCCGCCTGCTCAAATGCTGCTATCAGCTCGGCGCGTTCCTGTTTGACCGGGCAGGCGACCTGCTCCTGATGACCGAGTCCGGGGTATTCCGCTGCCCATACGGCGGGGATGAAAGCGATTTTCAGCTTGTCTGGCAGGTGCCGATGGCGCCCGGCGAACGTTTCAACGATGCGATCTGCGACCCGGCCGGCCGGGTGCTGGCGGGCACAAAAACCGAAGAAAACCGGAATGGCAGCCTTTGGCTTTTTGAGCACGGCCGGCCGCCGCGGCGGCTGCTCGAGGGACTCAAAATTTCAAACGGTATGGGCTTTTCACGTGACGGCGAACGCTTCTATCACACCGATTCAGGCGACCGCGCCATCTATTGCTATACGTACAATGTGTCAGAGGGCACGCTTTCCAACCGGCAGATTGCCGTTTTGCTGGAGGAACCTGGAGCGGCGGTCCCGGACGGGATGACGCTGGACGCGCAGGGGATGCTCTGGACCGCCTGTTGGGACGCAGGCTGTGTGCGGCGGTATACCCCCGGCGGCCGCCTTCTTGAAGAACTGCCCTTCCCTGCCCGGCAGGTCAGCAGCGTCGCCTTTGGCGGCAGCCGGCTGGACACCCTCCTCGTCACCTCGGCGGCGGTTGGAAGCGACGGCCCAGACGAGGGAAGCGTCTGGCTGGTCAAGGCGGCTTTTTGCGGCCTTGATGAGCACCGCGCGGCGCTTCCCGCTCCTTTACAACCGGATGGAATGCATGTATAATATTGAGTAAGATTCTGCAAAAATCATTTTAAAATCCTTCCTTTTCAGGGGAAATCAGGGGTCGGCCTATGTCCTCACAACCAACAATCAAAGATGTCGCCCGCCTGTCCGGCGTGTCGATCGGTACAGTTGACCGGGTGGTACACAACCGCGGCAAGGTTTCCGCGCGCAATATGCAGGCGGTTCAAAGCGCGATCGATGCGCTCGGGTATCGGCCGAGCCGAATTGCCCGCGCGCTGGTGAACCGCAAAAGCAGCTTCAAAATCGGGGTCTGTATCTCCCGTGTGGAGAGCGAATTCTGGGCGGAGGCGATGAGCGGGGTCCATTTCGCGCGGGAAAAGCTGTTGCCGTTCGGCGTCGAGCTTGCGGTCGAAACGGTTTCTACCTACTCCTTCCGTGATCAGAAGGAGGCGCTTCTCCAGCTGCTTTCACAGGGGGTGAACGCCCTTGTGCTGCTGCCGGTGCAGGGGCGTGAATCTCAGCTTGACGAGCTGATCCCCCCCGAAATCCCGTATGCGACTGTGATTGAGGATGTGCCGAATTCGCGCCGCCTGTTTCACGTTGGCCCTGACGATTATGCGATGGGGCTGCTTGCGGGGCGCCTGGCTCTGCTCTATAAGGGACCCGGCATCCGGTGCGTCGTGCTGGCGGCCAATCAAATGTTTTATGGCACGCAGCAGCGTGTCGCGGGGTTTGAGGACTTTTTGAAAAAGCACGACCCCACGGCAAAAATCCTTGAGGTCTGCGATATACCAATCGAATCGGAACGCATCGCCTATCAAAGCATCTACGAAATCGCTGAACAGCAGATGCAGGCGCACGCGGATATGAACGTTTTTTATGTCACCAACGGCTTGACACAGTGGGCGGCGGCGGCCGTCAAAAATAACCACCGCGTCGGTTCGACCCTTGTCTTTGGCTATGAGCGCACGGAAATGACGTATACCTATATCCGTGAGGGAATCATCGGCGCAGCCATCTGGCAGGGTCCCGCCCAGCAGTGGTACAACGCGATCAACCTGATGAACGAATATCTCGCCGGAGAACGGACCATGGACGAACCTATCTTTACCGCCGAGTGCCGTATCCTGATCGAGGAAAGCCTGCCCTTCGTGCGTTTTGACAGCATTTCGGATATGTAAGTCACAGACGGATCAGCGTGGTAATATTGACTCCTTCCACGGCCGGACGGGCCAAGGCCCGTCCGGCCGTTTATATAAAGCCGCTATCCGTGTCGAAAGCCGTTTTGCCGGCCCTCCAAACAGTTGTTTCTATACTTTATATCGTACAATTTTTTTGTCAAGAGCCGATCGTACCTGGATAATAATTCTACTTGCTTTTACAATAGAATTAACAATTTCGAGGAGGAATCACTGTGGAATCAAAAGACATTCTGGCGAACAATCTGCTTTGTTTCCGCTCTGACAACAATCTGTCCCAGGAAGAATTGGCTTGGAAAAGCGGATTAAGCGTAAGCGGCTACACCAAGATAGAGCGTGCGGAGATCCAATCCTCCCTTAAAACGCTTGATAAGCTCAGTCGAGGGACCGGATTACCCGCCATGGACTTGCTTACCCCTCACATCTAGCAGATGGTCTGCGTTGCAGCAATTTTAAGCATGTCATTGCTGTTTCCTGCGCCCTTGTGAAGAAGCAGCCCCGCTATGCGCAGCCGGATAGGCTGCGCATAGCGGGGCTGCTTCGATTGGGCCAGTACGCGTCGGGCGTATCCGTATTTTCCCAGCCCTTGGGCAGGTTTGTTCTGATAATCTACAGCGTCGCTCCACCAGTACGCCCCCCAGTCAAGCTCCATGGCCAGCACTGCGGGCAGGTATTTTTGATGAAACGTCCCCATCTCCCAAAGGCCCTGCCTGGCCTTTATGATCACAAAACGGACGCTGGCCGCTTCCACGCGCTCAAAATCAGTCTCTCCCTGATGCGACGAGATATCGATGCCTTTAATCTCCATGCTTTATTACTCCCTTCTGCATAAAAAACCGCCGACCGTTTCCGATCAGCGGTTTATACAAATTTGGAAATTCTCGATCGTATCAGTCGTGAAACAGGCATGACGCCCACCCAACTATTGACGCCCTTCTATCAAAGCATTCCCCTGGCTTCCAATCAATAAGCCGCGGGCCAAAGGCCAGCGGCTTGACAGATAAAATCGCGAGCAACAACTCAACCATACATATTACGATATCCAAAGAATGGCCATAAAAGCATATAAACCCCCGCAGGCAGCTAAACAAGCTGTTTGCGGGGGTTTGTTCTGGCAAACCTGCCCAGCTTGGAACCACTCCGGACGCGGGCATTTGCTTTGGACATAAGAAAAAGCCTGGAGCGCGAAATGGCTCCAGGCCCTTGCCTGGTGGCTGGGCCAGTAGGATTCGAACCTACGAATGCAGCAGTCAAAGTGCTGTGTCTTACCGCTTGACGATGGCCCAATAGATACGGCGCGCAGGCCGCTTTGAAAAAATCCCCGCCCGCTGCGCGGCCGGGGACGATCCGTCTGGTGGGGTGGGTAATGAGATTCGAACTCACGGCCTCCAGAGCCACAATCTGGCGCTCTAACCAACTGAGCTATACCCACCATCTCGGCATTTATAAAAACCCATCCGCGCCGGCCTAAAAAACTGGCGCGCCAGGAGGGACTCGAACCCCCGACCTACTGCTTAGAAGGCAGTTGCTCTATCCGGTTGAGCTACTGGCGCAAAGCGGCCGCGCGCCGGAAGCGAGGGCTTGGAGCGGGTGATGGGAATCGAACCCACGTGTTCAGCTTGGAAGGCTGACATTCTACCATTGAACTACACCCGCAGGCTTTAAACGACGCATTTTATTCTAACAAATTTCCCCTGCATTGTCAATACCATCAGGCTATTTTCACGACAATAATTTACGCAATACGAGCAGGCCGCTTTGTGTGAAAACGTTAACGACCTGTGAATTCTGTCATGCCGGGGCCGATTTCCTTGCAATCCACGACACGTTACGATATAATATGAGGGCAAACGCAATTCGCCCGCGCGGCTGGCAGAGGACGCCGCGCACCTGGGAGGTTATGAATATGATGAAAATTGCCCCATCTATCCTCGCCTGTGACTTTGCCGCGCTTGGAGCCGAGGTCGCCGCCATGCACAACGCGGGAGCCGATCTCATCCATGTCGATGTGATGGACGGCCATTTTGTCCCGAATATTTCGCTCGGGCTTCCGGTTGTCGCGTCGCTGCGCAAGGCAACAGACGCCGTGCTCGACGTACACCTGATGATCAGCGATCCGCTGACCTATGCGCCGCAGTTCTGCGACAAGGGAGCCGACATTGTCGTATTCCACGTGGAAAGCGGCAGCGAACCGCAGGCCGTCATTGACGCCATCCGCGCAAAAGGCAAAAAATGTGGTATTTCGATCAAGCCTAAAACGCCTGCCGACGCTGTTTTTCCTTATCTTGGCCAGCTTGACATGGTGCTCGTTATGACTGTGGAGCCTGGCTTCGGCGGCCAGAAGTTTATGGAGGATATGTGCCCGAAGATCGAAGCTATCCGCCGTGAGTGCGACCGGCGCGGCCTTTCAACCGACATCGAGGTTGACGGCGGCATCGATCTGCCGACCATCGGCAAAACAGCACGCGCAGGCGCGAATGTTTTTGTCGCCGGCAGCGCGCTGTTCAATAAGCCCGATTACGCCGTGGCCGTGCGCGATTTGCGCGCCGAAGCGCAGCGGGGCTGATCTCTCATCCGAAATACGCGCAGAGCAGCCCGACCGCGTTATCGTCGACAACGGTCTGGGCGTGTTCGCTCAGCCACGCCTTGGCAAGCGCGCCCTCGCCGCAGCGCTGTGCGAATTCGTCAAGCAGCATCAGCGTGTCGTCCTGCCGTTCCTGTTCCGGATAAATGGCCAGCACCCAGTTTTTTCCGGTATGGTAAAGCGCGCTTTTTTGGATGCGCTGGGCGCAGCGGCCAAACAGCTTGACAGCGCATGCTATCAGTGTATTCACATCGTCAAACGCGTAGATCACCGGAAGCTGCGTGCAACGTTTGACACGCCATCGCCGCGCCGCGCCGACGCTGCCCGAAAATTCGATCCGGCATCCCCCGCTTTCGTCGGGATATGCCTCCACCAGCACACGGCCGGCCGGTTCAAACCCAGTGTCCACACAGGCTTTTTCCAGGAGGGAAAAGAGCAGCGCGCGTGTACGCGCGCTGCTGTAATCGAGCGTATCGTAGCTGAGTCCCATTGTGTCAAGTTCATCCCGCGACAGGTTAATCCGCACCCGACGTGGGCCGAGCTTTCTGAATTCCATCCCCAACACCCCCACCCCTACTATATGTGCACAGCCATTTTTTGATTATCGGAGGTCCCACATGGCAGGATTTTTATATAAAGGAATACTGCTCCAGCAGCACAAGGAACCGGCGCTTTCGCGCGATCTGCGCGAATTTCTCAATGCCGACACCATCGGCGTGCTGATGGACCGCCCCGCCGTCGAGGACCCGGACGCACTGACGCCGGATGATATTATCGCAATCGCGCGCGACGCGCACATTATCGACGAGCGCGACGGCCGGTCGCTCCATGAGAAGCTTGAGGGATTCCGTGCCGCGCCGGCGCGCCTGCTTGTCGCTGACGCAATCGACGACGAACCGTATATTTCCAGCCAATTAAATCCTATGCTAAAAAATTCTGCGCAAAGCGTCAGCGGCCTGCGCCTCGCCCAGAAAGCGACCGGCGCGGCCAAGGCGCAGTTCGCCGTATATAAAAATCTGACCGATCTCGACATCCGTATCCCCAGAAAGCTCGGCGGAGTCCGCGTCCAGCGCATCCGCGGCCGTTATCCGGCCGAGTATCAGGCGTCGATGTTTTTTGCTGCTAAGGAAGATGTCGCGATGGTCGGCGTCGGCGCGTTGATCCATCTTGCGCGGGCGGTCGCGTTCAATAAGCCTCAGACCACCACTTTTATCACCGTCGCCGGCGACTGCATCGGCAATCCCACCAATCTTGAGGTTTCGCTCGGTATGACGGTCGGCCAGGTGCTTGAGCGGTGCGGACTCATTGAGGACCCCGCGCGCGTCGTTGTCGGCGGCTCCATGACTGGATTTTCCGTCATGGATACCGACAATACGCTTGTCACACCGGCCACCCGCGCCATTTTAGCGTTTCATGAGGATTTCAAGAGCCTCAATATCGGCTGTATTGGCTGTTCCCGCTGCGCGCACGCATGTCCCAAAGGGCTGAACCCCTTCTATCTCTACCGCAGCATTCAGAACCGCCGGTATGGCCTGTTTCGCGTACTCGACGCGCAGATGTGCATTGGCTGTGGGACATGCAGCTATGTCTGTCCGTCCAAGCTTGATCTTTCTGAAACCATCCAGCGGGCGGCGCGCGAATACCGGCCGATGATCGGTTCCATGCGTACGGCGTCCGCGCTCCAGGCGAAGGAAAAAACAGCCGAATATGAAAGCTATATGGCTGATTACCGCCTGCACCGCGCACAGATCACGCATCGCCGCGCGCTCAAGGCGGCGGACCGTGATCTACGGCGCAGCCAGACGCAGGCGAAGGCAGCGCATACGGCGGCTGTCGCAGCGGCAGACGGCGCACTGGCTGAAGCCCTGCGCCGCCAGCAGGCTACAAACCGTGAGATTGACGCCGCGCTCGCCGCGGCGCAGAACGCCCGCCAATCGCAGGAGCAGACCGCCGACCGTGCGCTGGCCGATGCAAACCGCGCAAAGCTTGACGCTGAAAGGGAGGCCGACCGCATCCTTGACGCAGCGGATGCGGCGCGCCGGACCGCAGAAAAGCAAGCGGACCAGCGGCTGGCAGAGGCGCTGCGCGCCAGGCAGGACGCTGAAAAAGAGGCCGGCCGCGCGCTCGGCGCGGCCGGAGCAGCGCGGCAAGGGTCCGAAAAAGCGGCCGATCAGACGTTGGCGGCGGCGTTGCGCGCCAGGCAGGACACTGAAAAGGAGGTCGACCGCTCTGTTGAACACGCGCGCAAGGCCAGAGACGCCGCTCTGCGCGAGGCTAATAAGGCTTTTGAAGCTGCGCTGAAAGCACACGAAAACGCCGAGCGCGACGCGCAGAAGGCGCTCGACCGCGTTATGAAGCAAAGCGGCGCGACCGCAGAAGCGCGCACATCCGCACAAAACGCGCTCGAGAGCATCAAGGCGGCCGGACCCGGCCGCCGGGAAAGCGCGCAGAAAGCGCGCGACGCCGCCAGACAAGCGGCGGCCAACGCACTCAAGCAGGCGGAGGACGCCGCCGGGCAGGCAAAGGAGCGCGCAGCCCGGCTTTACGAGGAAGCGCAGAAGCAGAACCGCAGCGCAAAGGTACAGGCACAGGCCGGCCTTGAGGGCGCGCAGGAGCAAAACCGCATAGCCAAGATCAAAGCGGAGGCGGCTTACGAGTCGGCGCAGGCCAAAAACCAGCAGGAAAAGTTGGATGCGCAGGGCGTCTTTGAAGCGGCGCGGGAGCAAAACCGCACAGCCAAGGCGCAGGCGCTTGCCGCGCTGGAATCAGCGCAGGAGCGCGACAAGCAGCTTCGCGTGCAGGTGATTGCCGTTTACCGGGAGGCTGAAAAAGCCGCCGCCCTGGAGCGCGCCGAAGCGCAGACCATATATGAGGCAGCGCAGGCTGTCCACGCCAAGGCGCTTACGCAGGCGCAGGCGGACTATGACGCGCGGCAGAAAGCGATTGCAGACAACGATCGCGATACCCGCGAAAAGATTGAGCAGGCGCTTGAGGACGCGCGCGTCGAGGCGCGCGTCTACCGCGGCGAGATGGAGGACGCGCGCGCGGCCGTCACCGGACGTGCTGTTTTGGTCCCGTCAATGCGGCAAAGCCCGCCGCAGGATAACGGCGCATCTGCACAGGGCATTTTCGCGGACAGACCGGACGAGCCTGTCGTAGCGGCTCCCGTGCAGGCGCCGCAGACGCAGCTCCCGGTTGAGCCCTCCACGCCTGAGCAGACGGAACCTGAACAAGCGGACAGCGGGCCGCGCCTCGATCTCGATATCGACAGCCTGTTCCGCGAGGCCATGCCCCCGCCGCCGCTGACGGCCGATATGGCGGAAGACGGCGCGGACGACGCTGTGGCGCCTGTTCTGACCTACGAGCAGGCGTCCGGCGAACCGGAGCCAGCCGCCATGCCAGAGCAGGCCGGCACGCCTGATCATGAGGATGCCGCGCGTATGGACGGCGCGGATGAACCTGCGCTCGCCGCCAGCGGACGGTATAGCTGGCAAAAAAATGATGAACCGTCTGCCGAAAAGGGGGAGGACGACCGTTGAAACTGAATCGAAGGGCAGCGCCCCACATCCGGCATCAGGAGAGCAGCCGCACCCTGATGAGCGATGTTATCTTACTGCTGCTTGTGCTGTGCGCGCTCGGATTTTTGTATTATGGACCGCGCGCGCTAATGGTCTGCGCAGCCGCCGTCGTCCCGGCTGTCATCACAGATGCAGTGTGCACGCTCCTGCGCGGGCGGACGCCAAACCCGCGCGATTTATCCCCTATTGTCACGGGACTGATCATCGCAATGATGATGCCTGCGGCCGTTCCCTATTATGTACCGGCCGCCGCGTCGGTCTTTGCGATTACAATTGTCAAACATCCATTCGGCGGGACAGGCCACAACCTGTTCAATCCCGCGGCCGCCGGCTTTTCTTTCGCGGCGATCTGCTGGCCCGGGCTTGTGTTTATGTACCCGATGCCCTTTGACCGCCTGCCTCTTTTCGGCGACGTCACAGCCACGCTTTATCAGAATCCGGCATTTGTAATCAAGCTCGGCGGCATCCCTTCAAACGACATCACCTCGATGCTGCTCGGCAACTATCCCGGACCGATGGGCGCGACCAATATCCTGGTTGTGGCCGCGTGTCTTGGATATCTTCTGTTCCGGCACACCGTGCGCTGGCAGCTTCCGGTTCCGTTTCTGGCCACCTGCGCGCTGATCGCGTTTTTATTTCCGCGCGTTGCGGGCGACGGGATACAATCCGTCATCTATGAGCTGATGTCCGGCGCTATGCTGTTTGGCGCCGTGTTCTGTATCACAGACCCAGTCACAAGCCCCAAGCGGGATACTTCGCTGGCCGTTTACGGCGTCTTTGCCGGAGCGATTACCATGCTGTTCCGCTATGTCGGTGGTTATGAGGAGAGCATGTCGTTTGCTATTTTGTTTTCAAACGCGTTCGTCTCCCTGATTGACCGCTATAATGAATCCCTGCACCGGATGGTAAGGAGGAAGCATCTTGAAGCTAGAAAGAGTAAGGGCAGTGCGAAAACGCAGCCGTTGGTTTGACGGCCTGCTGACGCGCAACCCTGTGCTTGTCGGCGGGATGGCGATACCATTTGCGGTTGTGATCACCACCAGCCTTAAAAACAGCGTCTCCATTTCGATTCTGCTGGCCTGTTCGCTAATCCCAACAGTTCTGCTCGCGTCGCTGGTCGGCGCACGTCTGCCGCGGTGGGGCGCGCCGATTCTTTACACGCTGTTTTCCCTCGCGCTTATCGTTGCCTGCGTGCCGCTGATCCTGCCGATTTCGCCGGAGGTCGCCGATTCGCTCGGCATCTTTGTGCCGCTTTTGTCGGTCAACACGCTGCTGCTGACGCTCTGTGGACGCTACGCCGGCAGACGCAGCAAGCCCTTGTTCGCGCTTGTGGACGCCGTTTCCTACAGCGTCGGCTTTGCGCTTGTCATGTGCCTGCTGGCGCTGCTGCGCGAATGGTTCGGCACGGGTACTGTCTGGGGCGTACTGGCGCACGCGCCGTTTACACTCGGCGGCGTGCAGATGACCTTTGCCGGTTTTATTCTGTTGGCGCTGCTCAGTGCGGCGGCGCGTTTTCTCCGGCGCGCGGTGCTGCTTTTGATCTATCGCAGCGACAACCCGCGCACCGCGCCACCATCCGCATAATCCGCCGCGATGCGGCGCCGCCCGCCTTTTCGCCGCGGCCTGTCAGTCTCCTTTTGAAAACAAGCCCTGCTCCACGGGAGGAACACGATGACTTATATCTCCGAATTTTTGATCGCCGCTTTTACCGCGGCCATATTACAAAACGCTGTTTTTGCCCGCGGCCTTGGCGCGAGCGGTGAAACGCTTGGGCTGAATACGCCGCGCGGCATTCTGCGGTTCGGCGCGTTTCTGACGTACATTGTAACGCTGTCCGCGGCGCTGGCGTGGCCGCTCAATCATCTGCTGCGCCTTTACCGCCTCTCTTCACGGCTCGGGATCCGTTACCTTTCAAGCATTACAACGCTGCTGTGTATCTGCCTTGTATTCGCCCTGACATATGTGATCACACGCGCCTGGCTGCCGCGCCTGCATTATGCGCTGCGGCCGCTCGCGCTTACCGCGGCGCTCAATACCGCTGTTCTTGGCGCAATCCTGCTGGCCTTTTCAGGCGGGTATGGCTATCTGAAAACCTGCGGCTTTGCCTTTGGCTCGGGCGCGGGGTATACGCTTGCCCTGCTGCTGATCAGCGAGGGACGCAAGCGTATCGCGCTTTCAGATGTACCGCGCGCTTTCCGGGGGCTGCCTGTGGCGCTTCTGTATATTGGGATCCTCTCGCTTGCAATCTATGGCCTAATCGGCCATCAGCTTCCAACATAAAATTTGCTCCCAGCCCACAATGAGAACCTGTCTTCGAACCTGTATTCACAGCCGGAGGATGCTGGGCAGGCGAGGAGTTTTATACCTGATCCAGGCGAATTTTTGCAGGAGGGCTGTCGCCTGGCAAGAAAATTTAACACCAGCGGATAAAACGAAAAGCGTAGGCAAGCCTTTGAGGATTCACGAGTATTTTTGTGAAAGATGCCGGAATAAAGCGCCGCTGTCTAGAGTGCGGCGACTTTGTCAACAGGCCCAAGGGCGCTGAAGGGGACTTCCCCGCATATACCCGCCGCATGAAGCGGCGCGAAAGATGGTGGTGAAACGATGGCAAAAAATTATAAGATAAAGCGTTACAACCATATTTACCGGGGAAAGCAGCCGCTACGCGCACGGCTGCTGCGCTGGACCGCGACGATCGCCGTTGCGGCGGTGTTTGCTTTCATCGGATGGAACGCCTATGGGCCGATCCGCGACTATTTCGCCGGTACGCTCCTGTCCGCGACGGCCGATGACGAATCTTCCTCCAGCGTGCCGGAGGAAGACGCGTCCGCAAGCAGCGGTCAGGCGGCCGCAGAGCCTGAGCCGCCCGCCGCGCCTGTGCTGCCGGCGGAGCTGCACGCCGTTTATCTGCCGGTTTCCATCATTCTTGACGAGGCGCGGCTCGATAGTATGCTCGACGCGCTTTCGCGCACGGATACAAACGCCGTTTTGTTTGATCTGAAGGACACAAACGGAACCGTGCTTTACCGCTCGCAGCTTGAATTGGTCGCCCAAGCCAAGGCACAGGCGCAAAATCCCTATGATCTTGGGCAGCTCTGTGAAAAGCTGGAGAAGAAAAGCCTCGTACCGATCGGCCGGCTCAATGCTTTTCGTGATCCGACTGCGGCCAACCGTGTTTCCGAGGCATGCGTTAAATATATGAACACCGACACCACCTGGCTTGACAATTCGCCTGAAGCGGGCGGCAAACCGTGGCTCAACCCTTACTCCGAGCTCGCGCAGGCCTATATCACGGACATTGCCGCCGAGAGCGTCTCAATGGGCGTGCGCCGCGTGATGCTGGATAATGTGAGCTTCCCCGTCGGCTACGGACTCGAGCTGGCAACGTATGGGCCGAACGCGTCCGGCAAGACGCGTTCCGACGTGCTGGCTGAATTTATCGACGCGGCTGACGCGCGCGTTGAAGCGCTTGGGGGTGAAGTCAGCGTATACATCACAGGGCTGGCCGCGCTTGGCGCAAACAACACCTATTACGGTTCCAACCCGCTCGCGCTTGCGAACGACAACGTCACAATCGGCGTGATGCCGGCCCAGTTCGGCGACGCCTTCACGCTGGAAAGCTTTGCGCTTGAGGCGCCTGTGCTTGATCCGGGCGGTACCGTCGATTCCCTGCTCAAATTTATTGCGCCCGACCTGTCCGGCAAACAGGTTACTGCCATGGTCCAGGCGTATCCGGCCGACTACACGCTGACGAATAATAAAATGTACACTGCGGAAGATATAAAAGCGCAGACCGGCGCGGCCGCCGGCAACAATGTCGGCAGCTACATTATTTACCATCCAGACGGCGCCTATCCGGCGCTGTGACAAAACTGCTTACAGGAGGTGCGGGCCATGTCCTTTAAAGTCCGCCTGTTTTCGGGCGCGCCTGATTTTGAAACTCTGCATGTTGCCAAGCTGCGCGATTATCCGCTTGAACCGCGCGACTACAAGCCCTATGCGCAGGCGCGCATTTGTTTTGCTGCGGACGGGCTGCATGTCCAGCTCCTTTCGTTCGAGTCGGAGCCGCTGCCACAAAGCGAGGCGCGCGCTGTCCTTGCGCTCACGCCCAGCGCGCCGCCGCTGATTGTTTCCCTGCGCGCCGACGGCGTTTTTTCCATCCGACGCGGCGGCGCCGATCTGTTGGACAGCGGCCGGGCCTTTGTGCATCCCTTCCAGGGTGAGGATTTACAGGGCGTTTACTGGGGTGGAAATATCCATGTGGAGCCGGCTGCATATGCCGGGGACTTTGTCCCGCATAAGGACGCCGCTTTTTTCGGGAATTTTTACAAGCTCTGCGAGCATTCAAAGCGCCCGCATTATGGCAGCTTTTATCCCGCTGACTTTTCGCAGCCGCTCGATTGTGCCGCCAACCTCGGTCCCTTTATCGTAATCGACTATTGACAGCCGGGAGAGGACCGGCAAATATGAGATGAACAGGAGATGCTCCGCACGGCGCATCTCTTTTTTTGGAAAATTTGGGGGCAATCGGTGCAAACTACAGAACAGGGAGGCCGGAGCACACATGAATGTATTTGATATCATTGGGCCGATCATGATTGGCCCGTCAAGCTCCCACACGGCGGGCGCTGCGCGGATCGGCAGGATGGCCGGCGCGCTGCTGGGCGCGCCGGCCGTGCAGGCAGAAATACGCCTGCACGGCTCGTTTGCCAAGACATATCGCGGACATGGCACCGATAAGGCGCTGATTGCGGGTATCCTTGGAATGAAACCGGACGACGCCCGTCTGCGCGACAGCCCCGCGCTTGCAAAGCAAGCAGGGCTGTCAGTCACCATCATTCCCGACCATATTGAAAGCGCACATCCAAATACAGCGCTGATTGCACTGACGGCGGCGGATGGACGCCGCGTCAGCGTACAGGGCGCATCGGTCGGCGGCGGAAACATCCTGATCACAAGGGTCAACGGCATGCCGGTGGAAATCACCGGGCAATACGCCTCACTGATCGTGCTGCACCGCGACGCGCCGGGCACCATAGCCGCCGTGACGGATTGCCTTGGCAGCTATGGCGTCAATATCTGCAATTTCAGACTGGCGCGCGAGCAGAAGGGCGGCACAGCCGTGATGACAATTGAAACGGATGGCAGTATCGACCGCGCGCTCAACGAAAAAATCCGCGCGCTGCCCAACATTATCGGCTCCACACGTCTTGAGCCTGTATGAGCAGCCGTGGAATTTTTTCAAGTTCTGCTTATGCCGTGCACCGCGGCGGAATGGGGGATTTATATGGAACTGCGATACAATAACCTTGCGGGCCTTGTCTGTGCGGCGACAGAAAGCGGCCGGCAGATTTCAGAGCTTGTGCTGGCCGATCAGGCGGAGCAGATGGAAAAGGACCCGGAATTTCTTTTTCAGGAGATGGACCGCCGGCTCACAGTGATGGATGAGGCAGCCGACCAGGGTGTACAGCCCGATCTACGCTCCACAAGCGGACTGACCGGCGGCAGCGCCTATCTGCTGCGGCTTGCCGCCGGCAGTGGAAATACGCTCTGCGGCAGCGTTTTCACACGCGCGCTGGCGCGTGCGCTTGCCGTTTCAGAGCTGAATGCCGCGATGGGGCGCATCGTAGCCGCGCCGACCGCCGGCTCCTGCGGGATTCTGCCCGCTGCTGTTCTGACCATGCTGCACGACCGCAGCGTACCGCGCCGTGCGTGTGTTATGAGTCTATTTACGGCGTCCGCTGTTGGAATGGTGATCGCCAACAACGCATGTCTTGCCGGAGCGCAGGGCGGCTGCCAGGCGGAGTGTGGTTCCGCCTCAGCGATGGCGGCCGCAGCGCTTGTGGAGCTGGCGGGCGGTTCTCCAAAAATGGCCGCGCACGCTGTCGCCATCGCGCTGAAAAATATTCTTGGGCTTGTCTGCGACCCTGTAGCGGGACTGGTGGAAATCCCCTGTATCAAACGCAATGCGTCCGGCGTTGCAAACGCTTTCACAGCCGCTGAATTGGCGTTGGCCGGCGTCACAAGCGCCATTCCTGCCGACGAGGTCATCGTCGCCATGAAGCATATCGGCGACGCGATGCCCTCCGCCCTGCGTGAAACGAGCGAGGGCGGGCTTGCGGCAACACCCACCGGCCGCCGCCTGGCCGCTGAATTATTTGGCATGTGAACAAAAAAGCCCGGCGTCACAGAAAATCCGTATCAGCGCTAAAATTTGTAACGGTACAGGCCGATTATTGAATGTGCGGGGGCGTTCATGAGGAAATCTGTCACTTAAATTCCTTTTATCTCCATTTTTCTCGCCAATTTACCATTATATGTAAAATTCATGACAAAACGGTAACAAAATAAAAAGAAAAAGTTACAAACTGGTTACAAAAACACTTGACATTTCCTTTTCGCTACGCTATAATTGGTAACAGTTAAGGGATTGGTTGGAGGACCACCCGCAACAAACCAATTTTAGAAACTGATTTTTGCAAGGAGGATATTTGCAATGAACATGAAAAAGGTTCTTTGCGCGATGCTCGCCGGCGCTACCGTCCTGAGCATGAGCGCAGTCTCCGTGTTCGCTGCCACTGTTGGGATGCGGAATGCATATGACGGCGACGGCGAGGTGAGCGATAAGGTGCCTAACGGCCTTGGCGCTTGGAACGGCCTGCTTTCCTCGACTCTGTCGATCGATCCGATCCGCCCCGGCTCCACGGTTTATATCCCGCTGTATGGGAACATGAATGATGCGCTTAGAGCCAGCGGCGGTTTCCTCGCTTATTGCGAAGACATCACCGATACGGATTACTTCAAGTACAGTCTCAAGAAGGACACCAACGGCAAGCTCATCAAGAACATCACCGTTGTCGACGACAAGAAGCTCGGCGATTATGACCGCGCCGCTTATCTGAAGATCGAGGTGGCCGACACGACCGCTACCAGCGAGAACAAGACCACTGGTACAATCGAGTTCAAGGCCAAGAACGATCTGAGCTACTATGCTAATAAGAACAATAAGCCGCGCAGCTCTGGCGCAAATTCTGGCACTATTCCCTTCAATTGGACCAAGAACGACACTCTGTCCATCAAGTACACCATGTGGGTTTCCAACGAGACCGTCGGCAACGATGACAACCCGGATACGGGCGACGGCATCGTGATGAAGCCGGATTCGAACGACACGAACGTCCTCATTTGGGGCGATGATCGTGCGGCGCTCGAGTTCGAGTCTGACGACGACGCTTCGAAGTTCTATGCGAAGCTCTCCACGAAGTCCATGGGCGACATCTACACCGAGTACGGCGATCCTGCCGATGCGGATCTGTGGTTCTATGACTTTGTCGGCAGCTCCACAATCCCGTCCACTTCCCGCGCTTGGCTGACCCTGGGTGTTCCGTGGGATGACAACGATGATTACACCCCGGATCCGGACGCTTGCTATATCTACGAGCTCAATGCTGACGGCTATCTGGTCGACGTGACCCATAAGTTCAGCTTCAGCGAGGATGCTCGCGAGATCCCTGGCTGGTCCATCCAGACCCGCACGCTCGGCACCTATATCATCTCCGACACCGAGCTTGATGTTGACAACTCCTATGTTGATCCCGGCGAGACTGGTAACAGCAATGCCCCGACCACCTCTACTCCGGACAAAAACATCCCGAACACCGGTTCCAGTGACATGGTGAACGTGGCCGTTATGGCTGGCGTCCTCTCTCTGGCCGTTGCCGGCGCTGTTGCGTTCCGCAAAGCGAAATAATCTATCCTAGTTTAGATTCTTTCTGAATAAAATCCCCGTCGGTTGCCTCCACAACCGGCGGGGATTTTATAAATGATCCGCAAAGCATAAAAGCCGCCCAAGCCAGGCGGCTTTTATGCTTTGCGGATGCTGCCCGTGCTGTGAGGCAAAACGAAAATGGCGGGGGGCGCCAAATCAATTTAATGTAAACATATCGCCTCTGTAAAACAGCCCCGCGACAATCCCAGGCTTGCCGCGGGGCTGTTTAAATGGCATT
Source organism: Anaerotruncus colihominis (assembly GCF_010206195.1). GTDB lineage: Bacteria > Bacillota > Clostridia > Oscillospirales > Ruminococcaceae > Anaerotruncus > Anaerotruncus colihominis_A. The sequence goes on from NZ_VIQT01000018.1 coordinate 72,705, forward strand.
CAGCGCGCCAGCGCAGGACCAAGCGTATCCTCCAAAAGGGCGCAAACGCTCTCATCCGTTCCATCATAAGACGCAATCAAATTTCCATTGCAGTAAAATGTACTAAGCTCCGATCCATGCATATCCGATACAAACCGGCTGGCTGCTTGCGCCGCTTCGGCAGCATCTGCATATTCATACAGGGTAAGCTCTCCATTTTCGCCCAAATTAGCCTCATATCGGGTGCCGCCACCGCGCCAATGGAACACGGCCTGTCCAAGCTCACCCGAAGCAAGCAAACGCGAGGCAAGCTGTTCGGCGGTTTCACCTGTATCCGGGCTGTTGTCGGATGACCCGGACAACAGCGCCAATTCAATATAAGATGACGTCGCCGACATGTCCACATCAGATACGTCTGAAGCACATCCCACAAGAAGCAGCAGCGCCGCAAGTGACGCCGCAAAAATTATTTTACAATTCACCGGCCGATTCCCTCCCCTTTGACCGGCTGGTTAGGGCTTGTTTGAAAGCAGATGAATCACCATATTTTTCAAACAAGGCTTAGTCCAGCTGCTTAAACAGTGCGGTTTCTGTAAACAATTGCTGCATCCATATGGTAAAATTTTTCATCAAGCAAACACTTTACGAGTCCCGCATATGGCTGTACTATGTTCGCCGTACAGAAAAACAGATATGCGGCATATCTATGCCATAATAGTGCTTCACGAACATTCCGCGCGGATTCATATCCATGCGGCGCGCCACACGCTGCGAAGCAAAATTTGTGTCACGGATAATTGAAAAAACCTCGTCAAAGCCGAGCATATCAAACGCATAATTGCGGCATGCACATGCAGCCTCTGTAGCATAGCCGCAATGCCAATGGGCGCGTTCCAACAGATATCCGATCTCTGGCACATAAGCGCCGCCGCAATCCTGCATTGTAACGCCACACTGGCCGATCATTCGGCCCGAATCACGCAAAAAAACACCCCACAGCCCAAATCCATATTTCGCATACCGGGCACGCTGCCGGTCAAGCCATGCCTGTACTTCTCGGTCGTCGAATGCGTGCGCATAGGCGTACATCGTCTGTTCATCCTGTAAAACACGTTTCATCGCATGCAAATCCGTCTGCTCCAAGGTGCGCAAAAACAGGCGCGGCGTTGTAATAACCGCGCCTGAGACAGGTTGCGTCATTTCAAAAACCCTTCGATGATCTTGGCCTCCGCTTCCTCCTCGGTCAACCCGAGCGTCATCAGCTTAACAAGCTGTTCCCCGGCAATCTTGCCAATAGCCGCCTCATGGATGAGAGATGCGTCTATATTTGCGGCCGTCAACTCCGGAATGGCGCTTACAACACCCTGATCCATGATGATCGCATCACATTCCGAATGGCCCGTGCAGCGTGTATTTCCATTGATACGCGATCGAAACACCTGGCGCGACAGTCCGCGCGCAACAGAACGCGACACAAGATCAACGCCCGCGTCCTCTCCGTCGAGATCGACTGTAAAATCAGATTCAGCCGTCTGTACGCCGTGCGTCATGAGCTTTTCCCGGATTACAAGCCGTGCGCGCGGCCCCAGTGACGCCGTTGTCAAACGCTTTGTTGAATCGACGCCCTTGATCTGCGTTGTATCCATTTTCATGTAACCGTCTTCTGCAATTTGTACCTGTGTCTGTGGATTGATAATCCGCTTGCCGGTTCCTTCCCCCGTTCCAACATGCTTTTCCAGATAAAGCACACGCGCGCCTTTACCGATGAAAAAACGATGAATGCCATTGTGCTGTGCTTCCTCCTCCCCATCGCTATGCACGCCGCATCCGGCTACAATCGTTATATCGGACCCATCTCCAATATAAAAATCGTTGTACACAAGGTCATGCACGCCGGCATGTGTGACACAGGCAGGAATATAGACAGATTCCCCTGTTGTCCCGGGCAAAACCCGGATATCAATGCCCGGTTCGCTTGTTTTTGGTGTGATACGGATATGATCAGTCGATTGACGGCCGGCGCACTGCCCATCCTCCCGAATATTATAAGCGCCAGCCGGTTTGCCGGAAAGCTCCGACACAATTTCCATAAGCATCTGTGTGATCTTATTCATAACAGCCGGCCTCCTTTGTACAAAACGCACAACGTTCGCCGCCACAGACCAGGCTGGGCAAAATTTCGTCGCGCGGGCCTTGGCGGACGACCCTGCCATCGGCAAGCACAATGATGTCGTCCGCAATCTCAAGAATTCGCTCCTGATGCGAGATGACGACAATCGACCCCTTTGTCTGCGCGCGCAGCTTCTGAAAAACGTCGATCAAATTTTGAAAGCTCCACAGATCGATACCCGCTTCCGGTTCGTCGAAAATGGAAAGGCGCGCACCGCGCATCATAACCATCGCAATTTCAATGCGCTTGATTTCACCGCCGGACAAGCTCGCGTTCACCTCACGGTCAACATAGTCCCTCGCGCAAAGCCCCACATCGCTGAGCGCTGTACAGAGCCGCTGTTCACTCAAGCTTCCCCCCGCGGCAAGTTCCACAAGATCACGCACTGTTAACCCTTTAAAGCGCACAGGCTGTTGAAATGCAAATCCGATGCCGAGCCGCGCGCGGTCGGTAATCGATTTTTGTGTGATATCCTGTCCGTCAAGCAGCAGCGCGCCGGATGTGGGCACGGTAATCCCCGCGGCCACACGCGCAAGCGTCGACTTACCGCCGCCGTTCGGTCCTGTGATCGCAACAAAACGGCTGTTGCCAATTGTGAGATTGACGTTGTGCAGAATTTCATGATTGCCGTCGATATCAACGCTGATCTGCCGAAGTTCCAACATGATCAAGCACCAGCCTCTTTCCAATAAGTTAAAATCAAAATACGTTCAGCCCAGCGCAACATCCAAAACCATCATTACCACAAATCCAATCAGGACGCCAGCTGTACCAACATGCGAATGCTCGCCAAGATGCGCCTCGGGGATCAATTCCTCGACGACAACATAGATCATCGCCCCCGCTGCAAACGCAAGCAGCCATGGCATCAACGGCGCAATGGAGCCGGCCAGAAAGACGGTCAGGACGCCGCCAATTGGCTCAACAACCCCCGAAAGCGCGCCATAGATAAAGCTGCGCGTGCGCGAAAGCCCTTCCTGACGCAGCGGTAAAGAAATGGCTGCGCCTTCCGGGAAGTTTTGCAGGCCGATTCCAATGGCCAGCGCGAGCGCGCCCGCAAGCGTAGCCGCTTCGCCGTCCTGAGCCGCAAGCGCGAAGGAAAGGCCGACAGCCATCCCTTCGGGCAAATTGTGCAGCGTAACGGCGAACACAAGCATCGTCGTACGCCGCAAACGGGCCGGCAGCCCCTCCGGCTGGTCGCTGCCAGGATGCAGATGAGGCAGCAGCCGGTCAAGCGACTGCAAAAAAACCGCGCCGATCAGAAAACCTCCGGCAGCCGGCAGCCAGCCGGGTGTCCCCTGCTCCCCGGCCATCTCGATCGCCGGCATGAGCAGCGACCAGACAGACGCCGCGATCATTACCCCAGCGGCAAATCCAAGAAACGCTTGTTGAAACGCAGCCTTGATTTCACCACGAAAAAAGAACACCATTGCTGCGCCGAGAGCTGTCATCAGGCAAGTAAAGCCTGTCCCGGCCAATGCCGAAAGAGCTGGATGCATTACACTCATTCCATTCACCTGTTCCGCCGCTTCGCACCAGCACAAAACGACCGCAGAGCGACAATTATCTTACCATGCGAAGCGTAAGGTTGATAAGACGTTTTTCAATCTTGAGTCCGCCTCTCACGTCCAACTTACATGCGGCAGCGCCCTCATGCCGGTAAGGCTGCGCCATTTATGCTTTGGACTTCGCTTCGTGAATATGTTCGTTAATATGTTCCTTTAGCTTCTTAAATGTCTCCTCACTGATGTCATGCTCGACCTTGCAGGCATCCCGCGCCGCCGTATCGGGCGAGACGCCAATGCGTACAAGCCAATCCGTCATCAGCCGATGGCGTTCATAGATGCGCTCAGCAATCGCAAGGCCGGATTCCGCCAACTCGATAAAGCCGTCCGGGTCGACAGTGATATAGCCGTCGCCGCGCAAAAGGCTCATTGCGCGGCTGACACTTGGCTTGGAAAACTGCATGTGCTGTGCGATATCGATAGAACGCACAGCGCCGCGTTCATTTTTAAGAATCAAAATAGCCTCAAGATAATTTTCAGCGGATTCATGAATATTCATACAACTTCCTCTGCATTCTGACGACGCCGCGCCTGTGGATATCGTTCCCCAAAAATCGGCTTCTATTGATTGACTTTGACGCCAGACAGGCGCGGGTTATGTTTATTTTGCAACATCATGGCGCTAAGCGTATGGGATTATCTCCAGTTGGACCACATGGCCCATACCGCCCTGCGTTGTTCTATGATACAATGGCCATTGGGGCGATAGCGGACCGTGCCAGCGCATCGCCCAGGCCATAAAGGTAAAATAAGCGTCCTGCCTTTATTTTACCATAATTGTGGTGCTTTCTCAAGATGCAGGGCACAGGCGTATATACTTTTCCACAAGGTATTATTGGCAGAAATAATTTTCCAGATAATTTACCATTTTCTTCAATTGGCTACTGGTTCTATCCAATATGGTAAATATAAGCCGATTCCTGTATGCTCAAGCAAGAGGTGATGTCTATGAAGCTACACCGTATGCTGGGAAAGAACATTCGATTCTGGCGGGAAGCGCGAGGCTTCACACAGGAAGAGCTGGCCTTTCGAGCGCAAACCAGCTCATCTTATATCAGTAAGATGGAGTTGGGAAAAGAGAATCCGACGATCACAGTCCTAGAACGAATCGCAAAAGCCTTGATGGTGGAACCGTGTATGTTGTTGTTGAATACATGCCGCCTCGCCGAAAACGCAAAGAAAAAACAGACATGTGATCAGCAGCCAGCCTTGACGGATTATCAGGAGGCGCTTGATCGTGCGCCTCCCGAAGTTCAGTACGCCGCATATACATTGTTGGAGGAGGTATGTAAAAAGGATTCGTATGGAACAGTCAAACCGGGCAGCTGTCCTTAGAACCTGTATTCACAGTCGGAGGATGCTGGGCGGGCGAGGAATCTTGTACCCGATCAAGGCAAATTTTTGCAGGCGGGCTGTCGCCCGGCAAGAAAATTTAACGTGGAGCGGGGGCAAAAGACCCGCCTGAGCAGCGTATGGCGACTGTGAATACAGGTTCTTAACAAAAACCACTAAGGCCTTTGCCTTGGTGGTTTTTTGCTGCCTAAAGCAGCATATACTCAACCTCACACATGCATCCCGCCCAAGGGATTCTTTATTTTCTGCGTTAGAAGCATATATGAAACAAGCACATAATATAGGCTGTAAAATTTATATTTCTAAATATATAATACTAATTTACAAGAAAAGAAATTGTGATATAATAAATTTTATGTTCAGTATAGTAATGCTAGTTGGATAGATATAACAAATTTATAAAACACAGACAAAAAGCGGGGAACACGGCAGTGATGACCGGATGGAAGGCAGCAAAGTTCGAGCTTCGGCTTTAGACAATAAAAGAAAGGATTGACAGAAACATATGAGCCAGACCATCTATGGGTATGCGAGGGTATCGACCAGAAGTCAATATGAGGACCGCCAAATGCTGTCCCTCAACAGCCAATTTGAAATTCTTCCAAAGAATATCTTTGTAGATAAACAAAGCGGCAGCCATTTTGAACGCCCGGCCTATATGCGTCTGCTGAAAAAATTGCAAAAGGGTGATTTGCTTGTCATATGCAGCCTGGACCGTCTGGGACGCAATTATCAGGAAATCCAAGAACAATGGCGTCACCTGACGCATAAACTGATGATTGACATCGTGGTTCTCGATATGCCCCTGCTTGATACCCGCGGCCGGCGCGACCTGCTTGGCACACTGATCTCAGACCTGGTATTGCAGCTACTTTCCTTTATGGCGCAAAATGAACGTGAAAACATTCATCAACGTCAATCCGAGGGGATACGGGCCGCGCGGCTGCGCGGCGTCAAATTCGGCAGGCCGACGAAATTTCTGGCGGGCGACCGCGCCCGTGCACAAATCATTCAGGAGTGGCTCGCGCACCGGATCACCGCAGCGCAGGCCGGCGCCGCGCTCGGCGTTAGCACACGCACGCTTTACCGATGGCTTGACAAGGGCATTCTGATACCGTCAAACAAGCAGTTGAAATAAAGTTGTGGTATTTTTCACAGATCTGCACGAAATTATTTATGAATATTTTACGTTTGATTTTTTACAAAATTCAAAACATTTAGTTGCAAAATATCATATTTTCAAGTATCATTATATTGAACTATATAGTTTTATCGCCAATTGAAAAGAGGGATTTATAATTTTGATAAACTCAATTAAAAAAGCCGTTTGGCTGCGTGTTGCTGTGATCTTTTTTGCGCTGGTTATCAGCGGGGTTGGTACAATTGGCGGATTGTCTACAATCAATCGATATAATGATTCTACTATCCAGGCCATCGATCTCTATAGCATGGCGCTTGACGCGCAAAAAGCGCATTATGGCTGGGTGGAAAACCTCAGTTCGGCGATCAGTTTCGACACCGAGTTTACCGGCAGTACAAATTACACGTCCTGTTCACTTGGAAACTGGCTGTACAATACTGATACGTCAACCATTCAGGATGCCCGGATCATATCGCTGATGGAAGAAATGAAGCCGCTCCACCAGAGCATCCACGAATCGGCGACAACTATCCTGCAAACGAATAAAACCGACCCTCAGGCCGCTGCCAAAACATTTTTAAACGAGACGAAGGTCAGTGTCAGCGCCCTTGTTTCCAAATTGGATGAGGTTGTTTCCATCTCCAAGGATCTGCTCGTCTATAATGAACAGCAGCTTGGTCAAGCGATCCTCGTCACACAGGTTATTTCTATCCTGACAATCCTTTTGATTGTGATCGCAAGCTATCTGTTGGTGCGCTATATCATCCGGAAAATTGTGCATCCTATCGTTGAAATCACAGAATCCAGCCGCAAGCTCTCACAGGGAAATTTGAGCTTCCAGATCGACATACGCAGTCAGAATGAAATCGGCGTTTTAGCCCAGAGCCTGAATTCTTCTGTGGCCACGCTTAAGCGTTATGTCACTGACATCTCGGAGCACTTGGGTGAAATTGCAAACGGCAACCTGACGCGTGAAAACAATGTGGAATATATCGGCGAATTTATCGCCATTAAACATTCTATCGAACTGATTTTAAAGCATTTGAATGACACGATGTCTCAGATTCAATGCTCTGCTGGTGAAGTTACAAACGAGTCGCAGCAGGTGTCCATCGGCGCGCAGACCCTGGCACAGGGTTCCACGGAACAGGCCTCAGAGCTTGACCACCTGGTTGCAAGGGTCAACGACATTTCCGAGCAGATCAACAGCAATGCAAAAGAAGCTGCAATCACCCGCGATATTACAATCGATGTGGGCAACCAGATTGAAGACTGTAATCGGCAGATGAGCGAAATGGCACAGGCCATGTACCAGATCAGTGAAAGCTCACAGGAAATCGGCAACATTATCAAAACGATTGACGATATCGCATTTCAGACCAATATCCTTGCGCTCAATGCGGCTGTAGAAGCCGCGCGCGCTGGCGTTGCCGGCAAAGGGTTCGCCGTTGTGGCGGATGAGGTGCGCAATCTTGCCGCCAAGAGTGCTGAAGCAGCCAGTAACACCACCGCTTTGATCGAGCGGTCGCTCACGGCCGTTACCAATGGCGTGAATTTGACAGATTCGACGCAGCAGTCGCTCGGCAGTATTGTGGAGGGCGCGCAGGCTGTCGCTGAGAAGATCAAGACGATTTCAGATGTATCTGCCGACCAGGCGGAGGCAATCGCCGGTATCACGGAGGGGATATCGCAGATTTCCGCTGTTGTACAGACGAATTCGGCAACCTCCGAGGAGAGCGCCGCTTCCGCCGAACAGCTTGCCAGCCAGGCGCAGGTTCTTACACAGCTTGTCAGTCAATTTACGATCAAGCAATCTGTTTGTGCCCAAAGATCTGCCTCCTCCATTTAAGGGTGCGATCCTGGCAATCACATATATCAAGCAAAATTCAAGCAGGGGGCTGCGCAATCAGCGCAGTCCCCTGCTTCCTTTTATTTCAGGCATTTCCTTTTCTGCCAACACCTCTGCACACGGTATAATCTGCTTTTGCGCAGCGCCTGCCCCGCTGTTCGCGGCACAGCCTGTAAAAATGCCGGGAGCTACCCCACTGTTCGCGGCACAGCCGACTAAAGTTTTTTGGCATACCTTTTTTTCAAAAAAGGTATGAAGTTTTTTGCCGAGGCTTTTTTCAAAAAAGCCGGAAAGCTTTTTTGAAAAAAGCGGAAAAAAAGCCGAAAATGCTAAACAATCCAAAGGCCACAACATTGACGGCGACGACCGAGGCGCCAGCAGGCATGGACCATACAAACGACGCGAGCATTCCAAAAAAGAAGCACACAACAGAAACCGCCGCCGAGATCAGCACCACACCCCGGAAGCTGCTACAGACGCGCATGGATGTCAGAGCGGGAAAAATAATCAGGCTGGAAATGAGCATCGCGCCCATTACACGCATGCCCACTACAATTGTCAGCGCCGTCAGCAGCGCAATCAGCATACTGTAAAAGCGCGTGTTGGTACCCGTCGCGCGGGCGAACGATTCATCGAATGTGATTGCAAAAATCTTGTTGTAAAACAGAACAAACAGACAAATCACAATCACAGAAAGCACAATACTCAACAGCACATCCCCCTCGCTCATAGCGAGGATGCTTCCAAACAGATAGCCGTATACGTCGACATTCATCCCAGTTGTCAGCGATGTGACGATGACGCCGGCCGCCAAAGAACCTGATGAAATCAATGCGATCGCCGAATCGCCGCGGATGGCGCTTGACTCGCTGATCCGCAGCAATAAAAACGCCGCTGCGACCACGACCGGCACCGATACGGCCAGCGGCGCAACACCGGCCGCCACAGCGACCGACAGCGCGCCAAAGCCAACATGCGACAACCCGTCGCCGATCATGGAATACCGCTTGAGTACCAGACTTACGCCAAGCAGTGCAGCGCACAGCGAAACAAGGACCCCGACGACGACGGCGCGCAGCATGAAGGAATAGGAAAACAGATGGCGCAGCAGATCAAACATGGCCGTCACCTCCGATGAATTTGCGACAAAGCTCGCTTTTTGCATAGCCGGCGGCTGTTCCATAAAACAACACGCGCGTGTCCATATGCAAGATTTTTCCAGCGTTATGCACCGAACAATTGATATCGTGGCTAACCATCACAATGGTTACGCCCTCCTCGTTGAGACGTCGGAGCAATGCATATAGCTCCGCTGTGACAACCGGATCAAGCCCCGTCACCGGTTCGTCGAGCAGAAGCAGCTTTTCCGTCGCGCACAGCGCCCGCGCCAGCAACACGCGCTGCTGCTGGCCGCCGGAAAGCGCGCGGTACGATTTTTTGACCAGCGCGCCGATCCCCAGCTTTTCGATATTTGCACGCGCAATCCGCCGTTCGGCGGGGGTATAGAAAGGGCGCAGGCCGCGCCGATTGAGGCAGCCAGAGAGCACCACCTCCCAAACAGATGCGGGAAAATCGCGCTGTACAACTGTCTGCTGCGGCAGATAGCCGATCATATTTTGGCAAAGCCCGTCCCCATAGACGATTTCGCCGGAACGCGGCGCTTTCAGGCCAAGCAAGCCTTTGAGCAGCGTGCTCTTGCCTGAACCGTTTTCCCCGACGATGCACACGTAATCGCCCGGTGCAATGTCAAAGCTAACATCATCGACAGCCACCCGGTTTTCATAACGCATGGTCACGTTCCGGCAGGAAATCAGCGCCATCCGTTAAGCCCCCTTTTCAAATTTTCCGCATTTTGTTCCATCAGGGACAGGTACGTTTCACCCGCCGCAAGCTCGTCCTTTGATACATTGTGGCATGAGTGCAGCAGCAGCGGCTGCGCACCCGCCTCCTGAGCAATGGCGCGCGCGACCTTGGGGTCGGTCAGCTCCTCATAATAGATCACAGGGATGTGGTTTTTTTGGATGTTGTCGATGATCTGCGCCACAGCGCGCACACTCGGCTCTGTTTCGCCCGAGCACGAATCGAACGCCGCCGACCAGGCAAGTCCATAATGTTCAGCGAAATAGCGCATGGCAAACCGCCCGCCAAACACAATCTCACGATGCTCCGACATCTGGACAATCTCCATGATTATCCCATCAAGCTCATCAAGCCGCGCCTTATAATCGGCCGCGTTTGTCATAAACAGCCCCGAATCCGCCGGATCGGCCGCAGACAACGCGGCGGCAATATTGTCCACCATCACCTTTGCATTCTGTGGGTTGGTCCAGATATGCGGATCAAAGCCGCCGTGCCCGTTATGCCCGTCCCCCTCGTGGTCATGGGCTTCCTCCTCAAGCGGCACATGCGCCGACACATCGACAACCTGCACATCCCCGTCAAGCCCTTCAATCAGCTTTTGTGCCCACGGTTCCATATGCGCGCCTGTATATAGAAAAATGTCGGCCTGATTGATACGGATAATATCAGCAGGCGTCGGTTCATAAGCATGGCTTTCAACGCCGGGAGGCAAAAGCAGCGTCACATCGGCGCGATCCCCCGCGATCTGCCGCGCAAAATCATATTGTGGAAACAGCGTCGCCACCACCTCTACCCGTTCACTTTCAGGCGACGGCGGCTGCGCGCCGCATCCCGCCAGCAGAGCCGCCGCGCACAGCACAGCAGCCGCCCGTTTTAAAAAACCGGTCACTGTGGTCCCTCCATTTCCTTCTGTTTTGCAGCGCAGCCGGCGCAAAGTCCATACAGTACGGTTTTTGTATGGTCAACCTGAAAGCAGTGGTGCTCCAGCACATGCGCGGCAATCTCGTCCAGACGCTCGCATGACACATGGAAAAGCTGCCCGCAGCCAATACATTTTAAATGGAAATGCTCACGGCAGGCGCCCTGCCCGTCTACATACTGGTAACACGCGCGCGCGCCGTCTCCCAAAAAATAGCGGCGCGCGCGGCCCTGGCTCACGAGCCGGTCAAGACAGCGGTACACCGTCGATTTCCCGACGGGCGACTGCTGCGCGCGCAGGTAATCAAAGACCTCATCCGCAGAGAGATGGCGTTCGCGGTTGTCAGAAAGAAATTGCAGGATCAGCGCGCGCTGCCGCGTTTTATATTCATTTTCCATGCAGTCCTCCGGGGATATAATTTGAAATTGAATTTCAATTTCAAATTATATCCCCTTTTTAATTTTTGTCAAGCGCCTTGGATATTTCACATGCGGCGCACGGGTATCCAGATGCGGGGATATTCTATCGCGTATTATTTCTCCTCATTATTTGGCAATTTGTATAAATATTATTCGGAAAATTCATGCAATCAGATTTAGATGTGAAGATATTCAATGAAACAGGAAAGAATATTTGATAGTAACACGCCCCGCTCCAAATTATAATAAGGACAGTGAACATCACAAGGAAATAATTTTACAGTCTGTTCACAAAACGCACACAAGACTTAGGAGGAATGAAATGATGAAGAAAGCTCTGTCTCTTGCATTTGCATCTTTGATGGTCATGTCTCTGGCAGCTTGCTCAAGTAGCGGCGGCACGGCCTCGACACCGGCTGAATCCACCCCTGCGGCGTCCACACCGGCCGCTCCGGCCGAATCGGCGCCTGCTGCGTCCACGCCCTCCGGCGAGGCTGCCGGCGGCGTTCAGATCAACGCTCCCGACGATGTAAGTATCGGCGTCTGCATTTACAAATTCGACGATACCTTCATGACCGGCGTGCGCAACAACATGCTGCTCGCAGCTGAGGCGCTGGGCATCCCGGCTCCGGAAATCGTGGACTCGCAGAACAAGCAGGCCACACAGAACGACCAGGTCGACACCTATATTACAAAAGGCGTCACCGCGCTGGCTGTCAACCCGGTTGACCTGACCGCCGCCGGCCCGATCATTGACAAGGCGATGACTGAAGGGCTGCCGATCGTGTTCCTCAACCGCCAGCCGTCCGAGGAGGACATGAACAAGTATGACAAGGCCTGGTACGTCGGCGCTCGCGCTGAGGAATCCGGCACAATGTCCGGCGAGATCATCCTTGATTACTTCAAGGCGCATCCGGAAGCAGACAAGAACGGCGACGGCAAAATCCAGTACGTTATGCTCCAGGGCGAACCTGGCCATCAAGACGCAACCCTGCGCAGCCAGTACTGCATTGAGGCTGTCACCAATGACGGCACTTTCGGCGTCGAGGAGCTTGCGGCTGACACCGCTATGTGGGATAAGGTCAAGGCGACCGACCTGATGAAAACATTCATCGCCTCCCACGGAACTGATAAGATCGAGGCTGTCTTCGCCAACAACGACGACATGGCGCTCGGCGCGATTGAAGCTTTGAAGGCGGAAGGCTACAACACCGGCGATCCTGAAAAGTTCATCCCTGTGGTTGGCGTCGACGCGACGGCTCCGGCGCTTGAATCCATGAGCAAGGGCGAGCTGCTCGGCACAGTCCTCAACGACGGCGAAAACCAGGGCAAAGCGTCCATCAACATCGCTGCTGTCGCCGCTGACGGCCAGGAAGTCACCTCCGAGACAATCGGCTACGAAGTGACCGACGGCAAGTATGTCTGGATTCCGTACGTCAAGGTAACGGTTGACAACTATCAGGATTTCATGTAAGCAGCCAACAGCAACTGATTTGAAACCTAAATAGGCAGGCGGCGGGGAACGCGGAACAGCAGGCGCTTTCCGCAGTCTCCGCCGCCTTTTTTCACCGGTTTTTGGGCGGCCGGTTTTGCGGCGCGCGGCGTTTTGCCGCGTGATTTTAAGATAGAAGGAGGAGGACTGTATGGGCGAATATATGCTGGAAATGAACAATATCGTCAAAACATTTCCAGGCGTCACAGCCTTGGACGGCGTCACCTTAAAGGTACGGCCAGGTACCGTGCACGCCCTCATGGGCGAAAACGGCGCCGGAAAGTCCACATTGATGAAATGCCTGTTTGGTATTTATCATGAGGACAGCGGCGAAATTATTCTGGACGGAAAACGTGAAATCATCAACACCTCCAAGCAGGCGCTCGATCTGGGCGTCTCCATGATTCATCAGGAGCTGCACCCCATCCGATTCAGGCCCGTTATGGAAAACATCTGGCTTGGCCGTTTTCCGATGAAGGGCATCGCGGTCGACCGCAGGGCCATGATCCGCATGACAAAGGAACTGTTTGAAAAGGTCGACCTGGATATCAACCCTGAAACAATCGCCGGCGAGCTTTCCGCGTCGACGCTCCAGCTTGTGGAGATCGCGCGCGCCGTCAGCTATAATTCGAAGATAATTATCATGGATGAGCCTACCTCATCCCTTACAGATAATGAAACGGAACATCTGTTCAAGATCATCAATCAGCTTCGCAGCGAGGGACGTTCGATCATCTACATCTCGCACAAGATGGAGGAAATCCTGCGTATCTCCGATGAAGTGACCATCATGCGCGACGGCCAGTATGTCGGTACCTGGCCCGCCAGTGAGCTGACGACCGATCTGATCATCAACCGCATGGTTGGACGCGACATGACAAACCGTTTCCCGGTACGTGATTTCCCGATGCCGCCGCGTGAGACGGTCCTGCGCGTGAAGGATCTGTGTTCCCCGCTGCCCAAATCATTCCAGAACGTCAGCTTCCATCTGCACCGCGGCGAGATTCTCGGTATCGGCGGGCTTGTCGGCGCACAGCGCACCGAGCTGGTCGAGGCGCTGTTCGGGCTGCGCGCGATCGCTTCCGGCATCGTGGAAAAGGAGGGCAAGCCGGCTATCGTCAAAAATGTGCGCGACGCCAAGAGGTTGAAAATTGCGCTGCTCACAGAGGAGCGCCGCGCGACTGGCGTATTCGGCTGTTTGTCCGTACTCGACAACACAGTGATCGCGAGCCAGAAAAACTACGCCAATCACGGCGTTCTCAACCAGAAGAAACGCTATCAGGCGGCACACGACGCTGATAAACAGCTCAATGTAAAGACGCCCACCCTTGAGGCGCTTATGCAGAACCTCTCCGGCGGCAATCAGCAGAAAGTCCTGATCGCGCGCTGGCTGCTCACCGAACCGGATATCCTGATCCTGGACGAACCGACCCGCGGCATCGACGTAGGCGCGAAATATGAAATCTACATGATCATGCTTGAACTGGTCAAAGCCGGCAAAAGCATCATCATGATTTCCTCCGAAATGCCCGAACTGCTCGGCATGTCGGACCGCGTCATGGTCATGTGCGAGGGTAAGGTTTCCGGGTTCCTTGAAAAGGACCAGTTCGACCAGGTTGAGGTCATGCGGCTTGCAACGCAGTTCATGAAATGAGTTCGGAAAGTGAGGTACCAGGTATGCAAAAAGGCAACACGATCTCCCGCGCTACCTATGCGGTCTATTTCTTCATTGTGGCCGCTGTCCTGGTCGTGCTCGGCATTGTGCTGACAATTGCCAATATCAAGGCAATTTACGACCTGCCGGTTATCGTTATCGGCATTGGCGTCATCGTCGCCTTCTATGCTTTGTCGCAGTATATGCGCCGCGACTCCCTCGGCGATGTGACCATCTCCTCGAAAACGGCGAAAACGTTTTTGACAAACAACGCGATCATTCTCGCGCTGCTTGTGCTCGTCGTGATTATCTGTATCAAAGAGCGCAAATTCATGCAGGTGCGCGTTGTGCTCGATATCCTGACACAGTCGTCCACCAAGCTGATCATCGCGCTTGGCATCTGCTTTACGCTGCTGATCGCAGGTACGGACCTCTCGGCCGGACGTATGGTCGGTCTGGCGTCGGTCATCTCCTGCTCCATGCTCCAGACAGCTACCTATGCAAACCGCTTTTTCCCGGACCTGCCGCAGGTCCCGATCATCCTGCCGGTCGCGCTGTCCATCCTCGCCTGCATGATGTTCGGCGGGCTTAATGGGTTCCTTGTCGCCAAATACGATATGCATCCGTTCATCGCAACGCTGGCTACACAGGTTATCATCTACGGCGCGTGTTCGCTCTACTTCGACATGCCCCCCAACAACTCGCAGCCCATCGGCGGCGTGCGCGACGACTTCGCCTTGCTTGGCCAGTTTAAAATCGGCGCCAAAGCGTTTGGCACCAAGTTCCCCGGCATCTCCATCCTTGTCCCGATCGCGCTGGTTGTTCTGGTCGCAATCTGGTTTGTCCTCAACAAGACGGTGTTCGGTAAAAATGTCTACGCCATCGGCGGCAACCGCGAAGCTGCGGTCGTCTCCGGCGTCAACGTATTCCGCACCACCATGGGCATCTTCATTCTGGCCGGCGGTCTGTACGGCTTCGCGGGCGTTCTGGAAGGTGCGAGGACTGCGGGCGCGACAAACAACTACGGCAACGGTTATGAGCTTGACGCGATCGCCGCATGCGTCGTCGGCGGTGTTTCGCTCAACGGCGGTATCGGTAAGGTCGGCGGCATCCTCTCCGGCGTTCTGATCTTCACCGTCATCCAGTACGGGCTTCAGTTCATCAATGTCTCCCCGATGTGGCAGCAGGTCATCAAGGGTATCATCATTGCGGTCGCGGTTGCGATCGATCTGGCGAAGTACAGGAAGAAATAACCAAACAAATGATACAAAAGGGCTGGTTTTATAAAAAACCAGCCCTTTTCTTTTTTGTGGAAAAGTGCTATAATACCATCGATGTTATGATGTCAAATTGATTCAGTATACAAGGAGGGGTCTTTCTGTACAGCATTATGCTTGTCGACGACGAAGCGGAAATCCGCGACGGCATTCAGCGTAAAATCGACTGGGCCGGCAGCGGCTTTACATTTGTCGGCTCGGCCGAAAACGGCCAGGAAGCTCTGGAGCTTGCCGAATCGCTGCATCCCGACGTTGTCATGACTGACATCAAGATGCCGTTTATGGACGGCCTGACGCTTGGACGCCATCTGACCGAACGCTTCCCCGGCGTCAAGCTTGTGTTCTTTTCGGGCTTTGACGATTTTGAATACGCGCAAAAGGCCATTCAGATCGGCGCGGCCGAATATATTCTAAAACCCGTAAGCGCCGCCGAGCTGACCGAAGTGCTGCAAAAACTGCGCGGGCAGCTTGACGCGGAATTTGCTGAAAAGCGTGATATTGAACGGCTTCGCTCGTACTACGAGCGAAGCCTGCCCGCGCTGCGCGGGCAGTTTGTGGCCGGCCTGCTTGACGGGCGCATTCCGCGCGGGCAGATTGCCGAGCAGGCCGCTCTGTACGGTGTGCAGCTTGTTGGAACACAGTTCGCGGCTGCGCTGGCCGGATTTGAATCGGATATTCCCGAGGACGCGCCGATCCGTCAGCGGGAGCTGCTCCAGTTCTCGGTCAAGCAGTTGATGGAGGAGGCGCTCGGCCGTCATTTCAGGGGGATTACAGAACTGTATAACGGCTCTGTCGCCGTGATCGCCGGATTTGACGATCCGGGCGGCGTCCTGGAATTCATCAGCAGCCTGGACCAGGCGTGCAAGCTGGCACGCCGTTTTTTACAATTGACGCTGACAGTCGGTGTAGGGACCGTGTGCGATACGCTTTTTGATCTTCATTACAGTATGGATGGCGCGCGCGGCGCGCTTGACTACCGCGTGCTTGTCGGCACAGGCCGCGCCATCTACATAGACGATATTGAGCCGGACGCCGCTGCGCAGATACCTTTCGACGAGCAGGACAAACGGGAGCTGCTTTCGGCGATTAAGCTTGGCGCGCCTGACACAATCCGTCAGTCGATCGACCGGTTCGTCGGGCGCTTTTATGAAACGCGCCTGCCTATCGGGCAATATCAGCTCTATCTGATGGAACTGACTGCGGAGCTTGTCCGTCTGGCACGCGCCTATCAGCTTGATACGGCCGATGTGTTCGGCCCCGATTTCGCCGCCAGCCTGCGGCTGGAGGCTTTCGACTCGCTTGACGAATTAAAGGCGCGTTTATCCGAATTGTGCCTGCGCATCAGCGAACTGATCCGCCGTGAGCGTTCAAATTCGACGCGCGGCATCGCAGAAGGCGCCAAGCAGTTCATTGCGGAGCATTTCAGCGATCCCGATATTTCGGTCGAAATGCTCTGTGGCCATCTGCACGTCTCCCCCGCCTACTTTTCAACACTCTTTAAAAAGGAAACCGGCATGAGCTTTGTAGCCTGGCTGACAAATGTACGCATGGATGAAGCGGTCAAACTGCTCTCCACAACTGAAGATAAAACATATGAAATCTCGTTGAAGATCGGCTATACCGAACCGAATTATTTCAGCTATGTTTTTAAAAAGCAGTTTGGCATGTCGCCAACAAAATACCGCGGCAGCCGGGACGCCGTTCATGCGTAAGGCGGCGGGAGGATGGCTGGCACGCGCAACCAATTATTACCGCCGGCGCAGCATTCAGTTCATGATCTCGCTTTCCTTCTCCATCGCGGCAATGGCCGGAATGCTCTTTCTCGGCTTTGCGCTGTACCTGCGGTTCGCCGCCTCCACTGAGGCGATGGTCCGCGAGGAAAACAAGCGCGTGATCGATCAGGTCAATATCAACCTTGATGTCTACCTGCGCAATATGATGCGCGCATCGGATGCGATGTACTACCGTGTGATCAAAAACGCCGATCTCGCCGATGAATCGATCCACCAGCAGATGGATCTGCTCTATGAGACGAACCGCGACCTGCTTGTCAGCATTGTCGTGGTTGGGGAAGACGGCTCGCTTATCGGCGCTGCGCCTGTCTCCATGCTCAAGCCGACGGTCGATCCCCCTGAACAGGAATGGTTTATCCGTGCCATAGACCGGATTGAAAACCTTCATTTCTCCACGCCGCACGTGCAGAACCTGTTCATCGATCCGGGTTACAATTACCGGTGGGTCGTTTCTCTTTCGCGCGCTGTCGAGCTGACGCGCGCCGGCGCCGTGACACGAGGCGTTTTGCTTGTGGATATGAATTATTCCGGTATCGAGCAGCTCTTTAAAAATGTCAACCTGGGCGGCTCCGGTTATGTCTATCTCGTTGACAGCGCCGGCGAGATCATTTACCACCCGCGCCAGCAGCTTCTTTACTCCGATCTTCTTTCCGAAAATAACCGTGCCGCCGTCGGCTATGACGATGGCAGCCATGTGGAAACCTTCGACGGTCAGGAACGGATTGTCACCATCAAAACGGTTGGTTACACTGGCTGGAAGATTGTCGGTGTCACACCGATGCAGGACGCAGTATCCGACTCCTACGCCATCCGCACCTTCGCTGTGTTCATCATTCTGTTTACCATCTTCCTGATGATCTTTGTCAATCTGTTTATATCCTCGCGCATCGCCAACCCGATCAAGCGTCTGGAACGCTCCGTAAAGGGATTGGAGGGCGGCAATTGGGATACGGAAATTGCAGTCGGCGGTTCCTACGAGATAGCGCATCTCGGCAAGACGATCCGCACAATGGTCGCTCAGATGCGCAGGCTGATGGACGATATTGTGGCCGAGCAGGAATCGAAGCGCAAAAGCGAATTCGATGCGCTGCAAAGCCAGATCAACCCGCATTTTCTCTACAATACGCTTGATTCCATCGTTTGGATGATTGAGAATGAGCGTTATCCCGAAGCCGTCACAATGGTTACAGCGCTGGCGCGCCTGTTTCGGATCAGCCTGTCCAAGGGCAAAACAATCATATCGGTTTCAGACGAGCTTGGGCATGCACGCAACTATCTGACCATCCAGACCATGCGCTATAAAAACAAATTCACTGTATCGGTCGATGCCCAGCCGGAAACGCTTGGACTTTCGACCATCAAGCTGATCATTCAACCGCTTTTGGAAAACGCGATCTATCATGGCATGGAATTTGCCGACGGGGATGGGGAGATCTGCGTGCGCGCCTATCTGGCGGATGGTGACCTAATCATCGATGTCACAGACAACGGCTGCGGCATTCCCGCTGATGTATGTGCCACGCTGCTGACCGACGAGACGCGGGTGCCCTCCAAAGGCTCCGGTATCGGGCTTCGCAATGTACACCAGCGCATCCGCCTGTATTACGGCGAACCATATGGCCTGACGGTCATCAGCGAACCGGATGTTGGTACAACAATCCGTGTGTGTCTGCCTCAGTTTGCGTATGGCGGCGCGCAGCCATTAAAGGAGGGGGCCGTATGACAAAGCGCAGGGCGCTTGCTTTCCTGCTTCTGTTCTGTATGTTTGGACTCGGCTTTTTGCTGTTGGCTTTTGACGCTTTCGGGCAGGACCCCCCGACTGAAATTTACCGGATTTCTGTCATTGTGCGCGGACGCGCCGGAGACAGTTGGGAATCCATCCGGCAGGGCGCTGATCAGGCCGCCAGTGAAATGAATGTCGATTTGAGCTTTATTACGTTGTCCGAGGAAAACAACAGCACCGAACAGATTGCGCTTTTGCAGCGCGAAATTGACGCCGGCGCGGATGCAATTGTTTTGTCCGCGGCGGACAGCGCGGCTCTGGCCGCGCCGGTCGAACGGGCCGCGGAAAAAGCGCCTGTCATCTGCATTGAAACGGGCGTTGACAGCGGGTCTGTCTCCTCATATATTTCGGCCGACAACTATGAAATGGGATTGCAGCTCGGTGAGGAAATTATCTCCAGCGGAAACGCGCGCAAACGGCTGGTTGTGGTAGACAGCAGCCTGCAATGCGCCAGCGTCGCGCAGCGCCGCGCCGGACTGATGCATGTTCTCGGGCGTATCGGCGGCGAAATTGAGGTTTGGACTCTGCCGGACGGAGATCCCTCTGAAGCGTCGCGTGTGCTTGCCTCACACATCGGCAAAAAGACGACCGATGTGATTGTCACACTTGATACAAGTGCGCTTGAACTGACTGCCCAGGCAGTCAGCGATATGCGGGCGCACTATCTCGACCTGTTTGGAATTGGTTCAACCGGGAAAATTGCCTCGTTTATTGAAAACGACATTGTCACCGCCACAGTCGTGCAAAATGATTTTGCAGTTGGCTATCTTGGCGTCAAGGCTGCGGTTGACAGCATCCGGGGCCATATCCCGGAATCAGACACCATTGTTGGGCACCAGGTTGTCAACTGGTCTAATATGTATGATCCCGAGGTGCAGCGGCTGTTATTCCCATTTATCCGTTGATGAACCGCAGATGCAAGGAGGCATTGTTTATGAAAACTCGTCTCAAAGCCACGGCGCTGCTTGCCGGCGCGTTCTGCTGCCTGCTGCTTCCAGGCGGCTGCGCGGACAAACCATCCGAGTCCATGGCGCCCGACCCCATCCGCATTGGCGTAACGCTCTACCGGCAGAGCGATACGTTTATTTCGCTGCTTGCTTCCAATCTGCTTGACTGTGCCAAGGCGCGCGAAGCGCAGGACAATGTAAAAATTACGCTCAATATTTTGGATGGTACCGGAAACCAGGGGACCCAAAACGAACAGGTCGACCGTTTTCTGGCGCAGGGGTATGACGCAATCTGTGTCAATGAAGTCGACCGAACCGCCGCTTCCGTCATCATCGACAAAGCGCGTGCAGCCGATATTCCTGTCATCTTTTTCAACCGCGAGCCGGTCGGCGAGGATATGCAGCGGTGGCAAAATGTCTATTATGTCGGTTCCGATCCGCGCGAAGCAGGCGGTATGCAGGGACGCATCGTCGTGGACCTTTACGATGAGAATCCTGCGTCCGTTGACCGCAACGGCGACGGACGAATCCAATATGTCATACTGGAAGGCGAACCGGGCCATCAGGACGCAACCCTACGAACTGAAAGCTGCATTGCCGCGCTGACTTCCGCCGGCGTCGACATTGAAAAGCTTGCCAGCGAACCTGCCAACTGGCAGCGCGCGCAGGCCTCGGCGAAAATGGCGCAATGGCTTACTGATGCGCAGCTACGCGACCGCATTGAGGTCGTATTCTGCAACAACGACGACATGGCGCTCGGCGCGATCGACGCCTACCGCGCCGCTGAAATCCCTGAGCTTCCTGTCATTGTCGGCATCGACGCCACACCGCCGGCGCTTTTGGCAATCCAGGACGGTTCTCTGGCTGGCACGGTGCGAAACGATGCCCAAGGGCAGGCGCAGGCGATTTTCGATCTGGCCTATGCGCTTTCCACCGGCGCAAACCCCCAGGAGGCGGTACCCATGCTGGATGGGCAGTATGTCTGGGCGCCGCATTCGATTGTGACCATCGGCAATGTGATGCAGGAATACGGCTGAACGTCTGTTTCTTGTAAAAATACCCCTTTACAAGCTTCCGAAAACATGCTATAATATTTGCATTGATCTCGGGAGCATAGCTCAGCTGGTTAGAGTGCCTGCATCACACGCAGGAAGTCCAGGGTTCGAGTCCCCGTGTTCCCACCAAAAAAGCGGCATGTTTTTAACATGCCGCTTTTTAATATATCTGTTCCGGATTTTTCTTCGGACTTTCTCGGAGGACGCCATGAAACCATTCAAACAGGAACAGCTCCAGGAGCTTCTGACATACTATGAATCCATCCGTGAATCAGGCGGACAGGAACTGCTCATCGCGCTGCTGCGTGAAATCCAGGCTCTCTGCGGCTGCGTACCGCCAGACGCGCAGGCTGCCGCCGCCACCGCCATGAAAACCGCCCCAGCCGCCGTGGCGGCACTTGTGAAACGCCTGCCCGGACTGAACGCCGCGCCCTATGCGCACCGTATTGTTGTCTGTACAGGTCCGCGCTGCGCGGCCAAGGGCGGCGCGGCTGTGCTCAAGGCGT
The DNA here is from genome assembly GCF_010206195.1 of Anaerotruncus colihominis. Taxonomy (GTDB): domain Bacteria; phylum Bacillota; class Clostridia; order Oscillospirales; family Ruminococcaceae; genus Anaerotruncus; species Anaerotruncus colihominis_A. The sequence continues at coordinate 94,467 of NZ_VIQT01000018.1, forward strand.
TCGAGGAGGCGCTTGGCGTCAAAGCAGGCCAGGTCACTGACGATGGCCGTTTCCTGCTGGATACACAAAATTGCCTCAAGCAATGCGGCAGCGCCCCCAATACACGCATCGACGGCGACCTGTTTAAACAGGTCGCTCCCGCTCTTGTGCCGGACATCCTTGCACGGTATCCGTAATGCCGGCAAACGCTAGCCAGTTAAAAGCCCCGTTTTAATTTGCCTGTTTGGCAGTCCGGGGCTTCTCTTTTAAGTAAAAAGGAGGCGCGACCATGCCCTTTGAAGGATTTGATTTTACCGGATTTTGGGACGACTGTGACTATGCGCTCAAGGCGTATGTCTGTGACCCGCCCACGGACCAGCTGATCGCTGAAATTGAACAGGAGCTGGGCTACAAGCTGCCCGCGTCCTATATCTGGCTGATGAAACAGCACAATGGCGGCATCCCTGCAAATACTTGCTTCCCGACCGGCACACCCACAAGCTGGGCGGAGGATCATGTGGCTATCTCTGGTATTTTCGGTATTGGACGGGACAAAAACTTCTCCTTGTGTGGAGGTTTGGGCAGCCAGTTCATGATTGATGAATGGGAATACCCCGCAATCGGCGTCGCCATCTGTACCTGCCCCTCCGCCGGGCACGACATGATCTTTCTGGATTACCGCGGCTGCGGGCCCCAGGGGGAGCCTGCGGTGGTACATATCGATCAGGAGAGCGACTATCAGATTACGCCGCTTGCAGACAGCTTTGAGGATTTTATCCGCGGCTTGGCAAGCGAGGACGAATATGCAGAGGACCCGGACGAGCGTAAAAGCGAGGAGCTTACAAAGGTACTCGGCGCGCCCTTCTCGCCTCTTTTGCTGAAGCTGTGTCAAAAAAGCGGCGATCCGGATGCGGTCAAGCAGTGGATTCGCGACCTTGCGGCCCAAATCGTGGAGGAAAAGGGCTTTTTCGCCCTCCACGGCGATGAACCTTCCTATGTCCTCTATGATATTCAATTCTGGTTGTATGAAAATGCCCATCCAGGTGTGACACAGTCGGAATTTCTTGACGCTTATCCCCGGATTATCCAATTGGCAAGCGGCTTCAGCACGGGCGGCTATGCGCCCGGTTTTATTGCCGAATGGCTAAAGGAACGCAAACGATCGGGCGCGATCCTGGAGCGCGACGGCGCGCTCTCCCTGTCAGACGGCGCCAAGGCCGCCTTGGCAGAACAGCTTGAAAGGAACTCCGCCCAGCCCAACCGCCCCGACGCCTGCGCAGCCGAGACGCTCGGAGATGAGCGGGAACAGGACTTTATTATGGATGGTGCAATTGCACATCTGGAAAATATCAAGGAAAAAAATCTGCCTGTTGACGAGATTACGGCGTATAATCATTTGGCCATTTATCTGCGCTGGTGCATGGAGCATGATCTGATGAGCGCCGGTTTTTTGCAATGCTATGGCATGATTGCCGGACAGGCCAAGGCGCATCCGGAAAAAGTGCTCCTGCGCGAATTTTTGCGCGATGTGCTGGATGGGCTGCTGTTGCGCTCTTACTTCAACGAGCAGGGCGCCGCGTTCGCCGATTATTACTATGGCGAAGGGGGCGCCCCCTATTTCCCCGCGGATATCGACGATTATGCATTGACATACTTTGGCCAAGCGCGCTATCACTCCGATGAATTCCAGGATGAGGCGTATCTGTTCGTCCCGTTTGACGAAGATTACTACCAAGGTATGGCCCGCGTCATCGGCCGGCGCTGGTCGGTCTGGCAGCAGAATGGGCAAGTTTTAGAGGACGCCGAACCGTCTGATTTGGCAAAGGCTATGATGGCGTATCTCGACTGCCCCTGCCAGTATTTTCCGCCCATGACGGACGACGACCCGATTACGGCCGCTTACGGCTATGCCAGGCGGCGCGGCCAGAGCGAAGGATACATCCCGGTGTTGGTCACGGTAGACGACACCTTGTGGGAATGCCTGATTATGAATTCCGACCCGGACAGCGATGGGGCGGACGGTTTTTCCTTTGATCCTATCCGGGTGAGCCAGTATCGCCAGGCTATCCTTGCCCGGCCGGTCGAGGATGGCAAGGCTGTCCTTGACCAATTGATTGTGGAGCGCCGGGAGGAAGCCGAGGACGACGATATGGATTGGCCGGCTGAGATTCTGGGCGAGATCGGCGGCGGCGAGAAAAATGACCGCTTTTTAAGCTATTGGTCCTATTCCACAGGCAAAACGCTGCCGCTGATTCTGGCGAAGATCCCGGCGCGGCATCCGTGGGAGGTCTTTGCCTATCTGCCCTTTGGCGGATGGAACGAATGCCCCAACACGCCTGAATTGATGGCGATTGCAAAGCATTGGTACAAGCAGCACGGTGCTGTTCCCGCTGCAATGACACACGATGAACTTGAATTCAGCCTGCCCGCCCCTGTTCCCCGGGAGCAAGCCATACAGTTGGCGCTGGAGCAGTACGGCTTCTGCCCCGATGTGGTCGATCAAGGTGGGGAGGACGCTACGGTGGGCACGCTGGCCGACACGCTCTCGCGCTCTGCGGCCTGGTATTTCTGGTGGGATTGACGCGGGGATATCACAGCAGGCGGTAATGTGGCGTCTCCTCGTCAAACCAGCGCCAGCGCAGCCAGTCGTCTAGCAGGATAGCGGGCAGCGACAGCAAAAACCACAGGTTCATATACAAAAGGCACACCTGACCAAGCAGATTATACGGCAGATCCGAATAGTCCCAAATGCCAAGCCCCAGCCAGACGTTCAGCACCAGGCCGGCGGCAAGCTCCATCAACGTGACAATGACTGCCGACAGCACCATTTGGGAAAGCAGGGAGACGCAGCTTGGACAGTCCTCATTGATTCGTCCGATCAACAGAAAACAACAGCCTCCAAGCGCTGCCATTGAAACGTGTGTATGCCCCCGCCATACGAGCTCTGTCAGGCAGTAGAGGGCGCCGCCTGTCAAAAATAATAAAATATGCTTCACTGGTTTATGCAGATCGTACATACTTTCACCCCTTTGACGCTCTATAGCAACATATGCACGGGCAGGTTGTACAAAGAAGCAGCTTGAATCTTGTAAAAAGGGCTGTGCCGCAATCGCGGCACAGCCCTTTTTATTGATCGAAGCATTTCCTTTCAAACGGAACGTTTATTTTAGGACAGCGCTGCTCAGGATATAAAATTCCTCCTGGCTTGGCTGCTCCTTCTTTTCCATATATTCCAAAGCGGCGTCGAACTGCTGTGCCTGCGCCTCGTCAATGTGCATGGCGGGGCTGCCATGATAGACCCATTTTCTTCCATCGAGCGCGCCCGGCTTCAGCTCTTTTGCCATCATCGCAGCCGGGAACGTCCCATCCTCCATGCAGATGTTGTATTTTTTGCAGCTTTTAAAGCCGCGTCCCACATAGTTACCCGGATTGCCAAAGATGACGATTGTATCATAGCCAAGCGCAGCCGCCCGCTCAAAGGAATGCTCCATCATCCGTTTTCCGTATCCCTTTCGCTGATACGCCGGCAAAATGCTGACCGGCCCAAAGGTCAGGATTCCTTTTTCCTGCCCGGACTCATCCATCAGCTTCGCTTTTGTATACATGATGTTTCCGATCACCTGTCCGCCGATTTCAACCACAAAGTCAAGCTCCGGCAAAAAATCCGCGTGGCCGCGCATGACATGCGCCAAATAGTGCTCCACACAGCCGGGAATATATAAATTCCAAAACGCTTTCCTTGTGATTTCTTCGACCCTCTGATAATCCGTTTCTCTTTCATTTCGAATTAAAATCTGATCATTCATTCACAATCTTCCTTTGCGCCAACAGACAGGGGCAGACGTTGTCTGCCCCTGTCTGTTGACGGTATCATTCGATCAAAAGGAATCAACGGACCAGCTTGTCAAGCAGCGCCGCGATCTCCCCGATTTTTTCGTCCGCGCTGCCGCTGTCAACAGCTTCGCGCACACAGCCCTCCAGATGCGCGCGCAGCACCTCGCGGTTGGCGCGCCCTAGAATGGATTCCGCAGCCATAATCTGGTTGGATACGTCGATACAATACCGATCCTCCTCCACCATGCGCAGAATCCCGTCGATCTGACCGCGCGCAGTTTTCAGCAGGCGCGCGACCTGTTCACGGTCGGCCCGCATCAGCCCAGCGAAACAACGTCATAGCCCGCGTCGGTCACGGCGGCGCGGAGCTGTTCGTCGCTTACACGGCCTTCCGTTTCGATCGCAGCCGTTTTAGCCTCCAGATCGACCTTGGCCGCCACGCCATCGAGCGCGTTGAGCGCCTTTTCTACGCGTGCCGAGCAATGCCCGCAGCTCATACCTTCAATTACCATTGTCTTTTTCATCGCCGGTACCTCCGTTTTTTCGTTGATTTTTTCTTCGATATTACTATTTGTATTTAAAGCCGCTGCATGGCGCGGTTTAAACAGCTTCAGCCGCAGGGCGTTCGAAACGACGCACACGGAGCTTAAACTCATCGCTGCCGCGCCGAACATGGGATTAAGCTTCCAGCCGAGAAGCGAATAGAACACGCCGGCTGCCAGAGGGATGCCGATGGTGTTGTAGAAAAACGCCCAGAACAGATTCTGGCGGATGTTGCGGATGACGGCGCGCGACAATTCCACAGCCGTCACAGCGTCGAGCAGGTCGCTTTTCATCAGCACAACGTCGGCCGATTCAATCGCGACGTCCGTGCCCGCGCCAATTGCAATGCCGACATCGGCGCGGGTCAGGGCTGGGGCGTCGTTGATGCCGTCGCCGACCATCGCGACCTTTTTGCCCTGCTCCTGAAGCGACGCGACCTCGCGTTCCTTGTCCTGCGGCAGCACTTCGGCCACGACGCGCCCGATCCCAAGCGTCCGGCGGATCGCCTCGGCAGTACGGCGGTTGTCGCCGGTCAGCATCACCACGTCAACGCCCATCGATTTAAACGCGTCGATTGCCGCGCGGCTCGTCGGCTTGACGGTGTCCGCCACGGCTACAACGCCGATCACTCGGGTCTCATCCGCAAAGTAGAGCGGCGTTTTCCCCTGCTCCGACAGGGATTCTCCCTGTTCCCGAAAGCCGCCCATATCAATGCCGTTCTCCTCCATCATACGCGGATTTCCCGCAAAATACAAGTCCCCATTGACACGCGCGCAGATCCCTTGTCCCGCGACCGCTTTAAAATCGGTCACACTGTCCATACGCAGGCCGCGCGCCTCGGCCTCGGTGACAACCGCGCCGGAAAGCGGATGCTCCGACGGCTTTTCAATCGAAGCGGCAAGCGTCAAAAGGCCCTCCTCTGTCAGGCCGGAGGCTGTCAGCACATCTGTGACGCGCGGCCGTCCCTCCGTGACCGTGCCTGTTTTGTCAAGCACAACAGTATCGACCGTGTGCAGCGTCTCAAGCGATTCTGCCGATTTGATCAGGATGCCGTTTTCCGCACCCTTGCCGGTACCGACCATAATGGCGACTGGTGTTGCCAGGCCAAGCGCGCACGGGCAGGAGATAACCAGCACCGCGATCCCGATCGACAGCGCGAATTCCACCGAATATCCAAGCACAAGCCAGACGATGGCCGCCAGCACCGCGATCCCGATGACAACGGGTACAAAGACGCCGCTCACGCGGTCAGCAAGCTTAGCAATCGGCGCTTTTGAATTCGCAGCGTCCTCCACCAGCCGGATAATCTGCGCGAGCGTCGTGTCCGCACCAACCTTGGTGGCGCGGAATTTAAACCAGCCGGTCTTATTGATGGTCGCGGCTACAACGCGGTCGCCCGGGTGCTTTTCCACCGGGATGCTCTCGCCCGTGATCGCTGATTCATCGATCGCGGCGCCGCCCTCGACCAGTTCGCCGTCGACCGGGACGCTTTGGCCGGGACGCACAACGATGAGATCGCCGACGGCGACCTGTTCGACAGGTACCTCCATCTCCACACCGTCGCGTTCAACAACAGCAGTTTTTGGCGCGAGATCCATTAATTTTGTGATCGCCTCGGAAGTCTTGCCCTTGGATCGCGTCTCCAAAAACTTTCCGAGTGTGATCAGCGCCAGGATCATACCGGCCGATTCAAAATAGAGGTCCATCGAATACTGTGCAACAAGGTCCATATCGCTGTGTCCCAGGCCCCAGCCGATCATATAAATCGCCACGACGCCGTAGACGAGCGCAGCTGTCGAACCGATTGCGATCAGTGAATCCATATTCGGCGCGCCGCGCAGCAACGTTTTATAACCAACCTGATAGTATTTGCGGTTGACATAAACGATCGGCAGCGTCAAAAGAAGCTGCGTGAACGCAAACGAAAGCGCGTTTGCATTGCCATGAAGGAAATGCGGGAGCGGCAGCCCCATCATATGCCCCATTGAAATGTAAAACAATGGAATCAAAAACAGAAACGATACAATCAAACGGCGTTTCATATTTTTGATTTCATCTTTCATCGGAGCGGCGCCCTCACGCGGCGCGCTGTGCGCCGCCGTTTGCGCCGCCGTGCGCGCCGAGGCCCCATAGCCAGCGTGCTCAACCGCAGTGATGATCGCCGCGTCATCGACGGCGCTTTCATCGTAATCGACCGCCATATTATTGGAGAGAAGATTGACGGTGACAGAGCGCACGCCCGCTACCTTCGCCACGCTCTTTTCCACGTGTGCTGAACATGCCGAGCATGTCATGCCGGTTACATCAAATGTTTGTTTCATGCTGTTCACCCTTTCACCCCCGGGGGGAGGGGGTGTTTAGATTGTATACCCAATCGATCTCTTTGTCAAGTATTTTTCTGACATTTGATCACAGAATAAGCTCTGCCGGCGGCAGAGCAGGCGGCCGGTTTACAAGGGTTGTCCAATGCGCTATAATACAGACTGTTCAATTATTTGTTTTCCATCCGCCGTCAAGCCGGCTGTCGAGCTGCCCATGGCCGGGCCTGTATGAACAGTGTTCCCGCCTGTGCGCCGCTTATTGATAAACTTGCATCAGGAAAGGCCCGGTTATTTATGATCATCGATTTTCATACGCATATCTTCCCCGATTCGCTCGCCCCGCGCACACTGCCGCATCTGTCCAAAATCGCACACGGTATTCCCTATTACACCGACGGCACGCAGGCCGGCGCGCTTGACGCCATGCGCCGGTGGAACGTCGATTATTCCGTCGTGCTGCATATCGCGACAAAACCGGGGCAGGCCCGCCGCATCAACGCTTTCGCCGCCGGTGTACAGGCGGCGCATCCGCAGCTTCTTTGCTTTGGAAGCCTGCATCCCGCTGACGAGGACGCACCCGCTATCGCGGCGGAAATTTCCAAAGCTGGTTTGTACGGGGTAAAGCTCCATCCGGCGTATCAAAATTTTCAGTTCGGCGACGAACAATACTTCCCTGTCTATCAGGCGGTCTGCGACTACGGGCTGCCGCTTTTGCTGCACGCCGGATCCGATCCCGTCGCGCCAGGCGTCAACCGCGCGCCCGCCGCGGAGATCGCGCGTGTGGCGCGCGCGTTCCCGGAACTGACAATCATCGCTGCCCACATGGGCGCGCTCGGCGACTGCACCGGCGCCTCGAAGCACCTGTGCGGGTTGGACAACGTCTATTTCGATACGGCCATGAGCGCCCCACTGCTTGACCCCGATGCGTTCCGCGCGCTTTTGTATAAACGCGGTGCTGATCATGTGTTGTTTGGCACCGACTGCCCCTGGAGCACCGCGCCCGATGAGCTGGCGCTGCTGCGCCGTGTGGGCGTGGCTGGCAGCGATCTTGAGAAAATTCTTTGGAAAAACGCCGCGCGCCTGTTAAAGCTGCCGCTTTGAATCCCCTCTTTTTTTCGACATCCGGCAATATCCGATTGCCTTTTGCGCATAATTTGACTATAATGGAAAAAACAAACCGCTGGCGCAAAACGCCAAGCGGCAAAAGCTGCGCCCGGCAGGGCGCGGCGTTTGACAGGAAAGGACGGAACGGTTTACTTTTATGGAGCAGCTGATGCAGCAAATTTTTGACTTTTTTTCGGGAGCCGGGCGCGAAGCCGCGCTGCTGATCGTCTCCATGATCCCATTGATCGAGCTGCGCGGCTCGATCCCGCTCGGCGCGGCGCTCGGTATGGAGTGGCCCGTCGTATTTCTGATCTCGATTATCGGCAATCTGCTGCCAGTACCCTTTATCCTGCTGTTTGGACGGCCGCTGTTCAAGTGGCTCAAATCGACGCACCTGCTTTCCGGCATTACCGCCAAATATGAGGCGAAGCTGATGTCAAAAGCGGACAAGGTCACGCGCTATGAAACCATCGGGCTGTGCCTGTTTGTCGGTATCCCGCTGCCCGGTACGGGCGCATGGTCGGGCGCGGCGCTCGCCGCGCTGCTTGGCCTGCGTATGAAAAACGCGCTTTTGGCGATCACGACCGGCGTGCTGATTGCCGGCGTCATTATGACGGCGGGTGCTTACGGGCTGCTTGGATTTTTGCAGCTGTTCTGACAAATATCGCAAGCGGGCGGGATATCCCGACAAACACATAGGGAGGCGGCGACCTGGACAAGTATAAAAAGCTCATCTCCAATACGCTGGTCTTTGCAATCGGCACCTTCAGCTCGAAGGTGCTTGTTTTTCTGCTTGTCCCCTTTTATACGCGCGTCCTTACGACCGACCAGTTGGGCACAGGCGACCTGATTGTGAAAACAGCCAACCTGATCATCCCGCTCGCGTCGATCGGCATGTCAAACGCGATCATCCGGTTCGGGCTTGACCGCGCCAACGATAAGCGCGATGTATTCACCGGCGCGCTGACGGCGATCGGCAGCGGCTATCTGATTTTCCTGCTGCTCTACCCCGCGCTTGCGCGCTTTGATCTGCTCGATGGAAACGCCTATCTTGTCTATATCTATGTGCTGACCGCATGCCTGCGGTCGCTCTGCTCGCAGTTTGTGCGTGCGCGGCAGCTTGTGCGGCTGTATGCCTTTGACGGCGTTATGGCCACGGTGACGGTCATTTTATTCAATGTGATTTTTCTTGTCGTATTTAAGCTCGGCATGACCGGCTATGTGCTCGCCACAATCCTTTCGGACCTGCTGTCGGCGTTGTTCCTCTTTACCATCGCCAGCCTGCGCAGATATATCCGTTTTTTCGGTTGCGACTGGTCGGTCGCCGCGTCGATGGTGCGTTATGCGCTGCCGCTGATCCCGACAAATATCTTCTGGTGGATCACAAACGCATCCGACGCCTTTTTTATCGCCCATTACCTTGGGCAGGGGGCCAACGGCCTGCTCACCGTCGCGTACAAAGTGCCGACCATCATCAACCTGCTTGCGGGGATCTTCTCCGACGCCTGGCAGCTTTCCGCCTTTACAGAGAACCGGCAGGGACGCACCCGCTTTTTCAGCAACGTATTTGCATCGTATCAGGCGTTGATCTTCACTTCCGCGTCCGGGCTGATCCTGTTCTGCAAATGGATCAACCGCATATTGGCATACGGCGAGTACTATGAATCCTGGAGATTCATCCCTGTTTTATTGCTGGCCACATCGTTTTCCTGCCTTGTATCCTTTCTTGGGAGCATCTATATGCTCGAGAAAAAAAGCCTCGCAACGCTTGTCACAACGGCGCTCGGCGCCGGAATCAATATCATCCTCAATATGACGCTGATTCCCCATTTCGGCGTACAGGGCGGTGTTGTGGCCACGCTGGCCGGTTATCTTGTCGTATTCACTGTACGCATCATCGATACACGGCGGATTATTCCCCTGCATTGGAATCCATTCAAGCTGCTTTTAAACCTGGCGCTGCTCGGCGCGCAGACCTATATTCTGCTGACGTTTGAAACCGGATGGCTGCTGCCTGAAATTGGGCTGTGCCTTGTTGTGACCGCGCTCAATTTCCGCCTTCTGCTGCAAAACGTTCAGCGGCTATTGATGAGACGCCGCGCATAGTGCAAAATGTGATATCTGATTTCTATTAAGTCCATCTGATGCAATTGTGCATAATATCTAAAAAATTTATATTTTGAAATAATAAAATAATTTTAATTACCGAACACCTCTTGCGCTTTACCAAATTCTTGCTATAATAATAGTAATACTTTTGTCTATCAGACAAATGGCAATGGGAGGAATGTCCAAATGGTAAAGCTTTTCAGAAAACTTGTGGCGGCAGTATTGACTGGCGTCATGGTCTTCGGCACATCGGCAGCCGTTCTGGCCTTTGAACCAGGCGGCAAGGTTACAGTTACTGTGCTTCAAACAAGCGACCTGCATGGCATGGTAAATCCTTTTGATTACGCCTCAAATGCACAAACCCAATCCAGCCTGGCGCATGTTGCCTCCATTGTGGAAAATGAGCGCAAAACAGATCCTGACCTGCTCCTGATTGATACTGGGGACAGCCTTCAGGCCAATTATATTCAGGAGTTCCGCAATGACGTCCCCAACCCGATGATCGCGGCTCTGAACTATCTCCAATATGACGCGTGGGTTCTGGGTAATCATGAGTTCAACTTTGAATTCAGCAGCTTGGAAAAAGCTATCTCGGAATTTGAAGGCGTTACGTTGGCAGGAAACATCTATAAGGCGGACGGTTCACGGTATCAAAGCGCATATCAGATTTTTGATGTAAAAGGCGTCAAAGTCGCCATATTCGGGATTGACGCTCCGCACGTTCCGCAATGGGAAAAATCCGATCCCACCCATTACAACAATATGAAGTTTACCGATCCGATTGATGAAACTGGAAAAATCCTGAACGAGCTGGAGGGCAAGGCGGATATTGTCATCGGCGCGATCCATTATGGGCTGGAGGGCGAATACGGCAGCGCCGGCGTGGAAGCGATTGCCGCCAAGTATGCCGACCGTCTGGACGCACTCCTCATCGGGCACGCTCATGCGGCAGTGGAAGAAACGATCGCCGGCGTTCCAGTGCTGGAACCCGCCAATAACGGCCAGTATGTCGGTAAGCTGGTATTGGAGGTTGAAAATAAAGATGGAAAGTGGGTCGTGAACAACGCCGCCACAAAGGCGGCCCTGTTGGATGCGTCCGCTGTCACCCCCAACGCTGCTTTCCTAGCTGCATTTAAAGATCTGGACACCAAGAGCCAGAATCTCGCTGGCAAAAAAGTGGGGGAAGTTGGAAAAACCTTTATGGATCCGGTTGAAATCCTTCCTGGAATCCCAGCCGCTATTGTACAGGATAATTCCATCACAGATCTTGTCAATATTGTGCAAATGAAAGAGTCCGGAGCCGATGTCTCTCTCGCCGCTCTGTTCGACGCCTCCTCCAACCTGACCGCTGGTCCATTTTTACATCGGGACAGCGTAAAAATATATAAATATGATAATACGCTCTTCGCGGTGAAGGTAACAGGCGCGCAACTGAAAAAAATCATGGAGCAACAAGCAGGAAACTTTTTCAATCAATATCAACCCGGCGACGTTACCATCAGTTTCAATCCTGACATCCGTATGTACAACTACGACATGTTCGCGGGGGTCAATTACGAAATTGATATTTCCAAGCCGGAAGGCTCCCGGATTGTCAACGTCACTTATCAGGGCGAGCCTCTGCGCGACGACCAATCTCTGGTGCTCGCATTAAATAACTATCGGTACGGTGGCCTCGTTTCATCGGGACTGATCCGGGAATCCGACGTTGTCTATGAGGGCGGCGCAGTTCGCGACATGATCACTGAATATGTCGCGGGCCTTTCAGGTCCGCTGATGCCAGTCTGTGACAACAACTGGAAAATCATCGGCGCACCGCTGGATGACCCGCAGAAGGATTTGATTTATGAAAAAGTCCGGTCCGGTGAGATTCAAATCCCCACCTCCGAGGACGGCCGTACCCCGAATGTTGCTTCTCTCAACGGCCCGGCGCTTCGCGCGGAGGGTAAACTCCCGGCCTTGGATACCAGCGAAAGCGAAACTGTGAATGCTTCAGGACCTGATACGCAGCCGGATGTTTCCACCGGTTCCAATTCTGCCGGTACTGCTTCTTCAGGAAAAAATTACACAGTAAAAACAAACGATTGTCTGTGGAATATCGCGCAAAGCCAATTGGGTGATGGATTCCGGTGGGTGGAAATTTATGAATTGAATAAAGCGCAAATCATCGATCCCAATCTGATTGAAACAGGCCAGGTGTTCATTATGCCGGCGGCTTAACGCTACATACGATTAAACAGAGAACCGGCAGGCTAACGCCTGCCGGTTCTCTGTTTATAAAACGCTTATTTGATTCAGATGCGCTTCTTATCCTCAGCCAGATCGTTGAACGCAACCATGACAGCGCGATTGATCATGTCGCTGGCGCCCGTGGACGGGTTGTTCTTGTTCTCCTCAGGAGCGGTCGTCGTACCGTTGGAATCCGTCACGTCATCCTTGGAAACAACCGTGCCATCCTCGATGAACTTGTTCGTAACGAAGAAGTTGTCGAGCTTGTTCGTGCGGAAGGTCAGGGTGTTCTCATCGCCATCAAAGGTCGCGTTGATGCGATAGATGGTGCCGTTCGCATAGCGGTAGGTGTACATTTTCTCAAAATCGTCAACGATATCGTCAACGTTGAGCGCCATACGGCCGGTCGCCGAGAAGGACGGCTTACCAGGGAAGGAGAAGAATTTGAAGTCCTGATCCGGGTACGCAGCCAGGACAGCCTTGATGCCCGCATTGTTGTGAACCATGTTCTTGGTGGTTTCATCGGTCACGTTGACCGTGAACTCCCAGTCGTTGCCGGCCAGGGTGACGTTCTTGTAGTTGTTGAGCTTGGCGATCTTATCAAACATCGTGCCGGTGATGACCGGGTTGTTGTTGTTGATTTCAACGACATCGCCCTCGTCGAGGCCGTTGATGTAATCGCTGTCAGCCTCGTCATAGCCGTACTGGAACTTGACTTCCTGCGTGAACACGGACAGGTTGTTCGATTTGCGCACCAGCTTGACGTTGTACTTGACATCAACCGGCTTGGTCCCGACAGTGTCGCGCGCCTCAACGTACAGGTAGTACTGGCCCTTGTACTCCTCGATCTCAAAACGGCTCATGCCCTTGGCAGAGATCTTGGAATAGCTGAACTTGTAGCCATCCATCAGCTTGTCCGTGATCTTAACGACTTTGCCGCCCACGGTCAGGCTGACCGGGAACTTGTACTCCTTGCCAGGCTCGAGGATATCGTCGCCGAGCACAACGCCGTCTTCGTCAGCGCCGATGTTGACATCAGTCGCGTTCTCGAGAGAAACGTCGCTGGACTCATCCTCGGACGAGCTGGAGGAATTGTCGCTCGAGGCATCGCTCGAGGAGCTGCTGGAAGAATTGTCGCTCGAGGTGTCGCTGGAAGCGTCGCTTGAGGAGCTGCCCGGATTACCGGAATCGAGAATCAGGTCGGCATAGCTGGAAACAACGGCGGTACCGTTGCCGATTTCGTCATTCGCAAAAGCTGTCACGCCGATCGACATGGTCGTGGCGGCCGCAAGCATAACTGCAAGCACTTTTTTCATAGTTGAGTTCCTCCTGAAAAATCGGTTTGCCCTTCGGTCCGGCGTATCCGAACCGCTTGGAACGAGACTCAGTATATCGGATTTTATACGCTTTATCAACAGGATTTCGTTACCATATTGTCATTATTTTTGTTTATTATATATATTTGTATCGATAAAATGATATTTTATTTTGTTCATTTTATCAAAATTCCAGAATGTTGTATTTGGTTTTGGATACATCTGTGAGGTTCTCCTTCCAATATCCTGACACACCCTGTTTCACCGTTTCATCCCTATATAAACAGGACCGCCGGCCCAACCGGGCCGGCGGTCCCATCCTGATCATTCGCGGGGGTATCCCTGCGCGGATGCAGATTCTTATTTGGAGCGCTTCTTCGCAGCCAGAGCGCCGACACCGGCCAGACCAGCGAACGCAGCCGCAACAGCAGCGTTGATCATGTCGCTGGCGCCCGTGGACGGGTTGCCCTTGTTCTCCTCAGGAGCGGTCGTCGTATCGTCGGAATCCGTCACGTCATCCTTGGAAACAACCGTGCCATCCTCGATGAACTTGTTCGTAACGAAGAAGTTGTCGAGCCTGTTCGTGCGGAAGTTCAGCGTATTTTCCTCACCGTCAAAGGTCGCATTGATGCGGTAGATGGTGCCGTTCGCATAGCGGTAGGTGTACATCTTCTCGAAATCGTCAACGATATCGTCAACATCGAGCGCCATACGGCCGGTCGCAGCGAAGGACGGCTTACCAGGGAAGGAGAAGAACTTGAAGTCCTGATCCGGATACTTGGCAAGAATCTCTTTGATGCCCGCATTGTTGTGAACCATGTTCTTGGTGCTCTCGTCAGTCACGTTGACCGTGAACTCCCAGCCGCTACCAGCCAGGGTGACGTTTTTGTAATCATTGATCTTCGCGATTTTGTCGAACTGCGTGTCAGTGATGACCGGACGGTCATTGTTGATCTCAATGACGTCGCCCTTGTCCAGGCCGCTGATGTAATCGCCGTTCGCTTCTTCGTAACCGTACTGGAACTTGACTTCCTGCGTGAACACGGACAGGTTGTTCGATTTGCGCACCAGCTTGACGTTGTATTTCACGTCAACCGGCTTGGTCACAACAGTGTCGCGCGCCTCAACATACAGGTAGTACTGGCCCTTGTACTCCTCGATCTCAAAACGGCTCATGCCCTTGGAGGAGATCTTGGAATAGTTGAACTTGTAGCCGTTCATCAGGTCCTCTGTGATCTTGGTGTCTTTGCCGTCAACCGTCAGGCTGACCGGGAACTTGTACTCCTTGCCGGGCTCGAGGATATCGTCGCCGAGCACAACGCCGTCTTCGTCAGCRCCGATCTTCACATCGGTCGCGTTCTCGAGGGAGATGGACTCGTCTTCGGAAGAAGAACCGCTCGAGGAGCTGTTGTCCTCCGCGTCGCTCGATGTGTCGCCCGGATTGCCGGAATCGAGAAGCAGGTCGGCATAGCTGGAAACAACGGCGGTACCGTTGCCGATTTCGTCATTCGCAAAAGCTGTCACGCCAACAGACATGGTGGTGGCGGCGGCAAGCATAACTGCAAGCATTTTTTTCATAATTGGGGTTCCTCCTGAAAAATCGTTTTGCCCTCCGGCCCGGCGCATCCGAGCCGCTTGGAACGAGTCTTAGTATATCTGCAAAACAAGCTTTTTTCAAGAGG
>NZ_VIQT01000014.1 GCF_010206195.1 Anaerotruncus colihominis
CGTCGCTTTGGTGGGCCGTTACCCCGCCAACTGGCTAATCGGACGCGAGCCCATCTTTCAGCGGATTGCTCCTTTGGTTGCAAGGACATGTGTCCCCGCAACTTCATGCGGTATTAGCAGCCGTTTCCGGCTGTTATCCCCCTCTGAAAGGCAGGTTGCTCACGTGTTACTCACCCGTCCGCCACTAAGCTTACACTCGTCCATCCGAAAACTTCAGAATGTAAGCCCCGTTCGACTTGCATGTGTTAGGCGCGCCGCCAGCGTTCGTCCTGAGCCAGGATCAAACTCTTTGATAATGGCATTAAAAACCCTCTCGGGCTTCCAATCTTAATCAAAGTCGATCCAGCTTCGTTTCCTTTGCTGGTTTCGCTTGTACGTCCATCTCTCGATGGATGCACTCAATTTCGTTTCCAGGGTCCTTAGCTTCCCCTTCCAAACCCTCTCGGGCCCTTCCGGTTTCGCTTCGGTTCTTTCCTTCTCGTTGTTCATTTTTCAAGGTGCTGTGTGCTGTCGTTTGATCGCCCTTTGTGTCGTTCGCACGAGGCAGCTTTTGTATAATACCACACAGGTTATTTTTTGTCAACACTTTTTTCAAACTTTTTTCCGAAAAATTTCCTCGGCTTGATTTCGCCCCCTTGATGGGCTATCATGGAGCTATCAGAGAACAAATGAAGGTGATGGAATATGCCGATTAAAATCCCCGACAGCCTGCCGGCTTCGCGTATCCTAGAGCAGGAAAACATCTTTGTTATGACCGAGCATCGCGCCCTGCATCAGGATATTCGTCCGCTAAAAATTGCAATTCTCAATCTGATGCCAAAAAAAATCGAAACGGAAACGCAACTATTGCGCCTGCTTGGCAACTCCCCCATACAGGTGGACATTGAATTGGTGCAAGTCAAATCGCATACTTCCAAAAATACGCCGTCCGAGCATCTCTTTAAATTTTATAAGACCTTTGACGATATCCGCGACCAGCGCTTCGATGGCCTGATCATCACAGGCGCGCCGGTCGAGCAGATGGCCTTTGAACAGGTTGAGTATTGGAACGAACTTTGCGGCATCATGGAGTGGAGCAAAACAAACGTCTTTTCCACCCTTCACATCTGTTGGGGCGCGCAGGCCGCCTTGTACTACCATTATGGGATTCATAAATACCCGCTTGATGAAAAGCTGTTTGGTATTTTCCAGCATCGCTTGGCCGTCGAAAACCATCCGATTACCCGTGGATTCGATGAACAGTTTTTCGTCCCTCACTCACGGCATACAACCGTTTCACGGCGTGAGATTGAGCGGTGCCCTGAGCTTGAAATTCTTGCGGCTTCAAAAGAAGCCGGCGTCTACATGGCCGGACGGCGCGACGGGCGGCAGTTTTTTATCACAGGCCATGCGGAATATGACCGCGGCACGCTTGCTGATGAATATTTCCGCGATCTGCAAAAGGGCCTTCCGATCCATATCCCGGAACACTATTTCCCCAACAACGACCCGGCGCAGACGCCGCCGCATATCTGGCGCGGCCATGCGAATCTGTTATACTGCAATTGGCTCAACTATTATGTCTATCAGACCACGCCGTATGAGTTTACGGAAGACGTGGATGAACCGTCTTGAACAGGAGAACGGACCCGCTCCAAAAAGATCGGGTCCGTTCTCCTGTTATATAACCTTTTGGCCGATATATACAAGCTGTGTACAGCGCTGGATTCCGGTTTGAGCGCAGCGCGCCTGGATGGATCTCGCTTCGTTCAAAAGCGCCGCATATTCGGGCTTTCCAGCCGCGTGTTTTTCCACGGCGCGGACGAGCTTTTCGTTTTTCTCCGCCAGCTTCGCGTCCATTTTGGACTCCTCCAAAAGCTCGGCGGTTTTCACATCAGCCAGCGGCAGCCGTTCAAGAATTTTTATAATCTCATCCTTTCGCCAGGTGGGACGCTGAAATCCGCCGGAGAGCATATCCAGCTTTGCCTCGAAGCTGTGCTGCAAAAAATGCGTCTGCTGCGCCTCGTTCTGTCCATCGGAAAACATCTCGTTAACCAAAAAGACGCCGCCGGGACGCAGAACCCGGAACATCTCATCCAGTACCGCGTCGTAGTCCTCAATATGGTGCAGGGTATTGGAGATCGCCGCCAGTTCAAAAGTATTGTCCGGGAAATCTATGTGGGCGCCCTCTCCCACCATGAACTCCACACCTTTTCCGGCGTTTTTCTCCCGCGCCTCCTCCACCGTTTTTGCGTCGCAATCCAGGCCGATGACGCGCGATCCCGCCGGCATGGCCTCCGCCAGCGTGAATGCAAATTCCCCATAACGCGTCCCCACGTCCAAAGCCATCCCCTGTCTTAGCCCGGGCAAATATTCTTTCAAATGCAGCATTACCGATCTTCCTTTCACGTCGTAAAAGCCCGTTTAAAATCCCGCTGCGGATTTCAAACAGGCCTCAAGGCCGCCTCCGCTCGCCGGAGGCGGCCTTTTCACAGTTCAGAATCATCTTTGATCTAAGCGTCTACCAACACAATTCCCAGGCGTTTTGCGGCCGTTACAGCCTCTGTCAGGGACGGCTCGGCGCCGCGCAACACAAGTCGTCCGCCGCCGCGGTTGAGCGTATCCACCATATAACTGCCCTGATCCGTGGTGATTGTGATTTTCTGGATGGCATGCTCTGTCCCCTCGACAATCTCCACCTCAATGCCCGCGTCCTTCACCATCTGGACCGACTTATTATACATCTCATAGTCCGAAGTGGACGCGCCGAACACAGCGCCCATCAGGACGCCGGGGATATTGATGGAGCGGCGCGCAAACAGCTCGGGATACAGTTCAACACGCACCTTTTTAATCTTGCCCTTGATAAGCTCATGACAGATGCGCGCCGCATTTGTCGGGCTGCCCACAGCCTGGCTGCTGCCACCGACAACGGCGTCGCCCAGAGTGTGCAGGATATGTTCAGTGCCCTGCGCTAATTTTTTGGCCTTGGCTTTGGCTTTGGCAAGCGTTTCCTCAATCTTTTTGGCCTCAGCGTCCTTAACCTGCTGGCTTACCAAGGACTCCACAGCGGGTTTGCGTTTAAAGAATGGCTCCATATACTCCACAACGATGGGGACGAGGGAATGTCCGGACTCCACATGGACTTCGGCCGCCATAGCCAACATTACGTCAAATGGCACATTGACCGTCATATCCACTTTCATGCACAAACGACCTGCATACATCCCCATGAGGATCGCGCCGCCCACATGCGTGGTACACAGCGCGGGCACCAGAACGCGCGGAGTGCAGGGCACGCCGATAGTGGGCGACAGCGCCAGCACCATGGCCTTTTCCATCTGTTCGGGCGTGCCGCCGCCGATGGAGACAGTCGCCGCGGCGATACAGGCGGAGCCTGCGCCGTAGCCCTCCATATTGCAGCCGGTCGTAACCTTGCCCACCCGGAAGATGCTGCCGATCTTGATAATCAGCGCAGCCGTCTCCGCGATGGTTTTTTCGTCATATCCATGTGTCATCATCGCCTTGATAAAGCCGGAATACGGGCAGGAATCGCCTGTGCCGGCGCAGGGGCGCAAGCCGATGCAGTGGTTACCCACCTGCGCGCCCAGCGTATACAGGAGGGCGTCATCCAAAAAGGTATCCGAGAAACACTTGGGACCTTCCTGCGCGGCAAGCTGCGAGGCTACCGTACCGAGCAGGATGCTCTCGCCGTCCTTGACGCCGATTTCCACAGCCTTGAGGTTATGGGCGTATTCGTTCATAATGCCGGTGAGAATCTCCTCGCGGGAAAGGCCCGTGCGCAGCTCCGTCTCAATGAGAACTACGTCTGTCACGCGGGCGCCGAACTGCCTGGCAACATCGATCATCTCGCTGACGGTGAGCGGCAGCTTCTCCTGAATCACAGCTCTGATATCGCTCATTGGATACCCCTCCTTTTTGCTCCTGTACGGATCACTTGACCACGCGGCCAGTGGCGTAATTGGCTTCGATCTCGCGGATTTCGGGCAGGCCCACAATCTCATTGAACTGAGCGAAGGGAATCATTGTATCAATCAGCGTCTGCGTCGTATCGTCGCGGCGCATTCCCTCCCAGAGATCCACCATGGCTTTTGTGGTCACATAGACGGAGGCCGTCGGATAGATAATCAGGTTATAGCCAAATTCGGAAAGCTGCGCATTTTTGAACATAGGAGTACGGCCGCCTTCAACCATGTTGGCCAGCGTCAGGACGCCGGGAAGCTCCTCGTTGATGCGGCGCATTTCAGCCTCGGATTCAGGCGACTCAACAAAGATAATGTCCGCGCCCGCTTCCTTGTAGGCGTGCGCGCGCTCCAAAGCGGCGTCGATGCCGTGCACAGTGCGCGCGTCTGTGCGCGCCATAATCATGAAGTTGGGGTCGATGCGCGCATCCACAGCGGCATGGATCTTGCCGACCATCTCCTCCATGGGGATGACCTCGCGGCCGATCATATGGCCACACTTCTTGGGCATCACCTGATCCTCAAGCTGGATCACAGCTACGCCCGCTTTTTCGTACTCACGAACGGTACGCATGACATTGACGGCGTTTCCAAACCCGGTGTCCGCATCCGCGATCACCGGCACGCCGCAGCATTCCACCAGGTTGGCCGCGCGGGCGACCATTTCACTCATCGTCATAAGTCCCACGTCGGGTTTGCCCAAATGGCTGGCTGATTGGCCGTAACCGGTCATGTACACGGCGTCAAAGCCAAGCTTTCCGATGATTTTTCCGGTGAGCATATCGTGCGCACCCGGTGCGACCACTGTTTTTTTGCTGGCAAAAAGTTCACGCATCTTCTTAGGTCCGTTCATATTCCAATCACTCCATTTTTTCATATGTTGAGCGCGCCGGCGGAGCAGACGAGGCCGAAATGAACCATACGCCCGCCTGCGGCTTTGCCTGCGCACCCATATTCATCAGGGGCGTTTTATGCCCCGCTATACTTAGAGGCTGTTTGAAAAATCAAAACTCCTCTATTTTCAAACAGGCCCTAACCGTCTGTATATTCCCTGAGGAAACTGAGCGCAGCGTCGGGATAATATTTGCCGAGTACGCCCATAGCGTACAGGATATAGTTGCGGTCCTGCACAATCTGCGGCTTTTCCAACGGCAGCAGAGAGATGCCCGGGTCCTCAAAGCAACGCAGCACCATTTCCTCGGCAGCCTTTTTGTCCGAATGAACGAAGATGCCGCCCACACAGAGCACACGCTCCACACGGCGCAGATCGCGTCCAATGGCGGTGCCCGCCATAATCCCCATGACCGGGTCGGCCGTATCGGCATAATGGCCCGCATGACGGCGCAGAGCCGTGTTGATGGCACAGGAGGCCATCGCGCGCTCCAGGGATTTTTCCCGCTCGTCGGCCGGGATGTAATCGGGGTGGTCCTCCAGATGCTGAGCAAACCGGAGCGCCTCGTCAGGCGTGACGCCGTAATCGCCGTCCATAGCCCTGATCACCGCATTGGGGCCGACAGCCTCCGGGATGCCGGTCGCCGATACGCGCAGGCCCAGGTTCCCTTCCACAGTGCGGTAAGAAAACTGCTTTTCATTGTTGATGACCAGCCCCCGCTCCTCGATGGAAAGCTTTTCAAGCTCCGGCAGGGCGGAGTGGATATCTGTGGTTGCGCCGCCGATATCCACCAGGATCAGCGAGCCGACGCCATCCTGCTCATAGGTGCCTTTGGCCAGCAGCTCACTGGCCAGCAGCACTGCGCCGGGTGTTGGTACCACGGTCTGGTCGGACAGGCCGGCGCGAAATTCCGCTAAGCCCCTGGCTCTGGTGATCTGCCTGATAAACTGTTCGTGGATGGCCTCGCGGGCCGGTTTGATATTCAGCTCGTGAATCGTCGGCATGATATTCGGCACGCGCACATAGTCGACGCCCTCTTTATCAAAAAGCTCCGCTACAGCGCGCTGCGCATACTTGTTGCACGCCACGATCACCGTCGCCTTGCCGTGCAGCTCGCAGATCATCTCCGCGTTTTCCAGGGCGCATCCCTCGTCGCCGCCGTCTGTCCCGCCGGAAAGCAGGATGATGTCGGGATTGATCTCCATCAGCACTTCCTTGCGGAAGGACAGCGGTTCCTCAGCGGAGACGACCTGCATCACCCGCGCGCCTGCCGTCATGGCCACTTCCTTGGCGGCCTTGGCGGTGACACGCGGCATATATCCAAGGGCGACCATGCGCAGTCCTCCCGCGGCGGAGCAGGAGCTGTACCGCTTGATCTGTGGCGCAAACGGTACGCCCTGCTCCCGGATCGCCTGCTCCGCCCCCCGCGCGCCTTCCATAACATCGTGCAGCGTGGTGGGCGACTGGCCGCGTCCCAGGAATATAAAACGCCCATCCGTCAACGCAAAGGCCGCCGCCTTGGTATAAGTGCTTCCCACATCGTAGACAAGGATATTAGCTTGTATCTCAACCGCTTTCATAGGGATTATTTCCCGCAGACCTTAGAGGTTTCCACGTAGACATACCCCTCCATGATACGGCGGGCCGTGCGCTCAAAAGCAGCCTTTTCGACATGGCCGTCCTTCACATCCGCTACCACGGGCAGCACCCCGGCGGGATGGCCGATGCGAATACGGGTCTTATGCTCAATATCAGGGATGACCTGGTTGACGATGGTGCCCGGAATCTTGGCGGCCGCGCCGGTGCAGGCGGTGGCGGTGCCCGCGTATGTCTTGTGAAGCACCTGCATGAACATCAGCCTGGCCACGAAATCCACCTCATCGGCCTTGATCGTGTTTCCGGTTGTAAAGTCCGTGTAATCCGCCGGGGCCGTGACAAAGCAGATCATCGGGAAAGCGGGCGACTTAGTGTGGGCCTCCTCCTCGGTTTTGCACTTGCCCATCATCACAGCGCCCTTGGCGCGCAGCTCCTCCAGAAGCTCCAGCAGCGCCTTGTTGCCGTTGATCTCGCTGGGCGTCTCGGTGCCCTTCATCCCAACGTCGCTTGCCCGTACAAAGATGCAGGGATTGGCCACATCGACCATTGAGGCTTCAATGGCGCCTTTGCTCGTCTCAATCACATCCACCACGTTCCCGGTGGGGAGCAGTTTGCCTGTGGCCGCGCCCGCGGTGGAGGCGAAGTCCATCAGGATAGGGGCGCTCGTGCCGGGGACGCCGTCGATTTTGCAGTTTCCGGAAACAACGGCCTTACCGTCGCGCACCTCCACCTCGGCCCGCAGAATTTTGCCGGTGTTGGTGTTGTGGATGCGCACCATCGTGATGCCCTCCTCGGCGCGGACCATGCTTTCATCGATAGCGAAGGGACCAACGCCGGAGGAAATATTGCCGCAGTTGCCGCTGTAATCGATGACCGTACCGTCGATGCTCACCTGTCCGAATGTGTAGTCCACATCGGCGTCGTCACGGGTGGGCGGGCCGATGATGGCAAGCTTGCTCGTCAGCGGGTCCGCGCCGGCCAGACCGTCGATCTGGCGGACGTCGGGGCTGCCGAAGATGGCAAGGATGGTTTTGTCACGCATAGCCTGGTTCTTGGGAAGGTCGTTTTCCTTGATAAAAATGCCCTTGCTGGTGCCCGCGCGCATAATCACGCATGGAATCCGCATCTGATCGCTCATATCTGACATTCCTCCATTCATCCGTTTTTCTTCTTTTCTTCAATCGCTTTGGTAATGCAGTCAACGCACGCCTGGGGTTCGGAACCCGGGCCAAAAAATGCGTCTACGCCCAAAAACCCAACGCCCTCGGACTGGATTTTGTCCTCGTAATACTTGTGTTCTTCTTCCTTTTCAGCGATACGCCCACCGGCCCACACGACCATTTTGTCCCGCAGTCCAAGCTCCTTGAGGCGCTTCTCGACGCGCGGGAACAGGGTGACGCCCAACCCCAGCAGGTTGCTGACGCCCACCGCGTCGGCGTTGGCCTCAGCGGCGACCTCGGCCACTGTCTCGGGCAGGTTCATGCCGCGCAGGAACACAACGTCGTACCCCGCGTCCTGGAACGCTTCGCGGATCACGTTGATGCCGTTGACATGCGCGTCTGCCCCGACGGTCGCCAGCACGATCTTCTCCTTGCGCGTCGGCGGCTTCTCGACATGCACCGTGACATGCTCCTTGGTGATGGGGCAGCGGGACGCGTCGACGCCAAGAGGCGTATACCCTTTGACATAGCGGGTGATTCCGTCCGGATCGCGGTTTGTCTTGACATAACGCTTCAAATCCCATCCGCCGGCGCGGGGGGTATCCATCATGCCGCTTTTACCGCCCTCGACGATCAGGTCGATCAGCTCCGCGTCGCTCCACTGATGCCAGAATTCCTCCGTGAGACAGCCGGGCTTCAGGCTGCGGGACGGCAGATGAAGGACGGCCTCCAAAATGGCGAACGCTTCATCCATCATCATGGACTCGTATTCGTCGATGACCGGCGATTCGATGTTTATATTACAGGTGCGGCGGAACACGTCCTCGGACGCCCAAACCGCCTGCCCCATGGAGTCGCCGGTGGGGATACCCACAGATTCAGCAGCCTTGGGGCGGTAGAAATTCGCGCCGCCAAGCTTTGCGGAGACCGCCATGCGGGCAAAATGCGCCTGCTCCGCAATCAGGTTGGCCGGCGGGTTCTGGAATGTCTCAGGAACAACGATCAGGCTCTTGGAGAGCATATTGTGGCGGAAGGCGCGCATGATGGCCAGGTCGCGGTAGAGGTTGTTTCCGCCCACGTTCATCTGGATGCCGCTCAGCTCCCAGGGCAGGCCGCCGTGCGCCGCCAGGCCCTCGGCCAGCAGGCACATCGCGATAGCCATACCGTCCGTGCCGCCGATGTTGTTGATATGCTTATGTGTGTCAAGCTGCGCGAAGATCTTGTTTTCGCCGCAGATCTGAATCGCTTTGTAGCCGTTGACAACCTTGGTGCGAAAATCATGGATGCCGCGGCCGCCGAAATGCACATGGATGACAGGTCCGATATCCGTGCCGTCAAAGCCGGCGATCAGGGCGTTTAAGATGTTGATATGCGCCGTGTCGCCAGTGGCGTTGATGCGCACGGGATGTTTGGCGCCGCCGCCCATCTGGATGAATTCGCGCTCACCTTTTGGTGTGATACCGCCCTTGCCCCTGGACTGCTCGATCAGCTCACGCCCCTTGAGCGGGTCGATGTGGCGAGTGGCCTCTGAGTGGACAAACTGGAAGATCGTGTCGTCATACATATCCGCATACTTGTAGATATCGCACGATTCCTTCCAGGTTTCCTCAGCCGAGTTGCGCCCCAGGATCGGATTCAGGCATGGGACGCCCGTCTCCAGCGCCTTCTGGCCAAGCTCATAGATGCGGTAGCCGCTGCGGACAACGCCCGCCACCTCGCGCGGATACGGCCCGGGCAGGCCCACGACCTCGCCGTTTTCGTCCAGATCCGGCATCTCCACGCCGAAGCAGTCGGCGTAGGCGCGGATGGTTTCAATATCTTCTTTTATGATTCGCTTTGTTTTTTCCTGTGGATCTTTCATATATATCCCCCTTATCGCTTTTAGGTATGGCTGGTATCTCCC
Organism: Anaerotruncus colihominis; assembly: GCF_010206195.1. Lineage (GTDB taxonomy): Bacteria > Bacillota > Clostridia > Oscillospirales > Ruminococcaceae > Anaerotruncus > Anaerotruncus colihominis_A. Next base: position 9,514 of record NZ_VIQT01000014.1, read on the forward strand.
AGCCCTTCCCCATTGTTAAGCAAGCCCAAGTTCGGCGCGGACGCGGGGGATCAGCCCGCCGTATTCCAGCGTCTTTAATACATTCGCGGCCAGCGGCGCAAACTGTTTTACTTCCCCGTTCACCGTGACGGTCCCCTTCTCCAGGTCCGCCTCTATGATATCCCCGGTGTGAAGGCTGTCCGCTACATCGGCCGCCCAAACCGGCAGGCCGATATTGATGGAATTGCGGCGGAAAATGCGCGCAAAACCCTTTGCTATGACCAGTGACACGCCCACCTGCCTGAGCGCGATAGGCGCCTGCTCGCGGGAGGAGCCGCAGCCGAAGTTACGCCCCGCCACAAGGATGCTGCCCGGCTCAAAGACCGATTTAAAATCCAGACCGGCCAGGCCTGCCATGGCAAATTTGCCGAGCTGATCCATCGGCTCGGCCATCGCATAGCCGGGAAGAATCTGGTCAGTATCCACGTCGTCTCCCAAAACGATTACTTTTCCTTTGATGATATCCATAGTCAGCCCTCCGCCTTTGGTACGGTGATCCTGCCGGCGAGCGCGGTTGCCGCCGCCGTTGCAGGAGAGGCCAGATAAATATTGGCCTTCATACTTCCCATGCGTCCGGGGAAGTTCCGGTTTGTGGTGGAAACAACCACATCGCGCTCGCTTGTAAGCCCCTCATGCGCGCCAAAACAGGGGCCGCAGCCGGGATTGAGCACCGTGGCGCCGGCATCACGGATGATTTTGCACCAGCCGCGCGCCTCCATCTCCTCCAGAACGTCTCTGGAGGCAGGAACAATCAACGTATTCACATCCGGATGGACGTGCTTTCCCTCAAAAGCCTTCGCAACCTGTTCCATATCATTGATGCGGCCGTTGGTGCACGAACCCACCACCACCTGCGTCACCTTAACGCCTTCCACTTCCCGGACCGGAACCACATTGGCCGGCGAAAAGGGCTTGGCGATCTGCGGCTCCAGCGCAGAGAGGTCAACCTCGCGCGTCTCGGCGGTGTCGCCTTCCCGTGCGGTTGTACCGAACAGGGTGATCATGCTGCCGATTTCAATCCCCATATTGCAGGCGGTCATGCGCTCGGCCACAGAAAATTCCTCAATACCAGGTCCGGTGAACAAAAGCGCCTTGTCTACCAGGTAATCCGTACCGAACACGCTGCCCAGATAAAGGATTAAATCTTTGCCAAAGACGTTGGCCGGCCGCTTTCCAGTCAGGTGGATCTGGACGACCTCGGGCACCTCCAGATCGAGCCTGCCAGTCGCCATAGCGGCGGCCAGCTCCGTGGAGCCGACGCCAATGCCGATGGCGCCATAGCCACCGCAGGTTCCGGTGTGGGAGTCGGCGATGGCAATCAGCTCGCCAGGCGCCGCGCGGTGTTTTTCATACATGAGCTGATGGATAACGCCCTCGCCGCGCTGGTAAAGATGCACGCCGAATTCCTTGGCAAAATCATCCATGGCCCATACGCTGTTTCGGGCCTTTTCCGTCGCAGCTGGATAGATGTGATCCACAATGAGAACCACACGGTCTGGATCAAACACTTTCTTGACGCCGATTTCACGAAACATCTTGATCGCGATCGGAGCGGTCACATCGTGGGCGGCCACATAGCTGACCTTGCAGGAAAGATCGTCCCCTGCGTGCGCCTGGGCAACGCCGGCAGCCTTCGCCAGATACGTTTCGATGATATTCATAGAGTCTCCCTTCACTCCGTTTCATAGGATTTTGCCGGGCTGTGAGCCTATCCCCAAGCCCACTTTGCGCGAGCTTGGGGGCAGGCTCTCTCAAACAGGCCGGAACAATCAGGTCATTCTGATTATCCTGGCCTGCCCGTCCCGGAATGAACCAGGCCGGAAAATTCGCCCATTCCGACGCTTTTGCAGAAAAAACGCGCAAAGATGGAATTTTCCAACAGGTCCTCAGGCCGCGAAAGGCGGGGGATGCCCGTGGACATCCCCTGCCTTTGCGTTATTTCTTGTACAGTTCGCGCATGATATCGAGATGCTGAATGGGAAGCTTGCCAAAACGGATATTCAGAGCGTTCTCTACAGCATCGGCGGTAGCCGGAATTGTTGGGATCAACGCCGGCTCTCCGACGCCCTTCGCGCCGAAGGGCCCCGTCTCGCTGTTGCCGCTTTCGACGACAATCGGATAGATGGTCGGCGCGTCCATCGCGGTAGCCAACAGATATTTCGAGAAAACAGGGTTTGTGATACGGCCATCCTTCGTCTCGATCTTCTCCATCAGGGCAAATCCCGTACCCATGACCACGCCGCCCTCAACCTGACCTTCAACGGCCTGCTTGTTCACGGCGGTCCCCACGTCATGCGCGGAAACAACGTTGAGTACATCCACAAGACCGGTTTCCACGTCGACCTCCAGATCCACAATGGTCGCGGCGTAGGAATAGACCTCAAACGGCACGCCGAACATATCCTCGGCGTTAAGCCCCGTGGTCCTGGGGTTATACGCCCCGGAACCGAGCGCCAGCTTGCCCAAGCGCTTCATCTCGCCCATCAGCTCCGGATAAGTCATCTTGACGCTTCTGTCCTCGGAGGAATAGATTTCCCTGTGACGGAAAACCAGCTTATCCTGCGGCACATTGAGATAATTGGAAGCCACTTCAGCCAGGGTATTTTTGGCCATGCGTGCAGCCAGCATAGTAGCGGATCCGGATATAAAGGTCTGACGGCTTGCAGAAGTCGCGCCGCCCTCCGGAGTGACCTCGGTGTTTGCGAAGGTCACATGGATATCCTCATACTCCAGCCCCAGCTCTTCGGCGGCGATCTGCGCCATGGCGGAGGTGGAACCTTGGCCGATGTCGGCACAGCCGACCATCAGGTTGACGCTGTTGTCGGGCAGCACCTCGACAAACGCGCCGGCCGGGTTCGGAAGGCCGGTGTTGCCAATGCCGTAATACATGCAGCCGTAGCCACGGCCGCGGCGTTTGTTGGGAGCTGTCGGGGCGCAGGGCGGCAGAACCTGGCTGGCCTTGTCGCGCACCGCCTCAAGGCACTGCACAAAGCCGACGTTTTCATCAAGCACCTGACCAGTGGAGGTAACGCTGCCTGGACGGTGCGCGTTGATTATGCGCAGCTCAATGGGATCCATGTTAAGCGCCTTGGCCAACGCGTTCATCTGCCCTTCGTGGGCCACGGCCACCTGAGGGACGCCAAACCCGCGGAAAGCGCCCGCCATGGGGTTGTTGGTATAATAGAAAGTCGCATCTACCCGGACGTTCGGCACCTCATAAGGACCCGCGGCATGGACGGTGGCGCGCGTGATAACGGCAGGTCCATAAGAGGCGTAAGCGCCCGTATCGGCCAGCAAGGTCGCCTGGACGGCCAACACCTTGCCATCCTTAGTCGCGCCGGTTTTATAGTGCATCTTGAACGGATGCCGCTTGGAGGAAACCATGGTTGATTCCATGCGTCCGCGGACAATCTTGACCGGACGCTTGGTATAATAGGACAGCAGGGCCGCATGGCACTGGACAGAGATATCCAGCTTTCCGCCGAAACCACCGCCTGTAGTCACCTGGACTGAGGACACGCGGTTTTGAGGAAGCGCCAGCATTCCAGCGACCTCGCCGCGATCATAGTGCGGGTTCTGCGTGGAGCTGTAAACGGTCATCTGCCCGTTCTCAAAGCTGGCGACGCCGGCGTCAGGTTCAATGAACATATGGGACAGCATAGGCGTCTCATAGTCATTTTCTACAATCACATCGCAGTGTTTGAAGGCTTCGTCCACATCGCCGTGCTCCAGGTGCTTTTTCTGATGCACATTTGTTTCGCCGTGCACCTTGGGCGCGTCCTCCTCGGCGGCGCGTTCCATGGTGAGAATCGGCTCGTACTCCTCATACTCCACCTTGATGGCTTCCAGAGCGTCGCGGACAAGCTCCGGCGTTTCGGCGGCCACCACGGCGATGGCGTCGCCATAGCGGCGGATTTTGTCGTCCACCAGGATCGGCTCGTCCTTAATGATGATACCGATCCTGTTCTTGCCGGGGATGTCCTTGCTTGTCAGCACACACACCACGCCTGGGATTTCCAGAGCGGCGGACGGGTCAAAATTCTTGACAACGCCGTGGGCGATTGTGCTGCGCAGTACGCCGCCGTAGAGCATGTTCGGCAGCTCCATATCGGCCGCGAATTTGGCGCTGCCCATAATCTTTTCCATAGTGTCCTTTTTGACAACGCTTTTGCCCAGGATGGACCAGTCATGCTGACCGGCGACGGAGACATCCACAGAGCTTTTTTCCTTGACAGCGACTTCTGTTTTTTTCATTCTCTGACGCCTCCTTTCGCATCGCGGGCCATCTCCACGGCCTTGATGATCTTGCTGTATCCGGTGCAGCGGCAGAGGTTTCCGGACATAGCACGGCGGATTTCCTCGTCCGTTGCGTTGGGCTTTTTATCAAGCAGCGCCTTGGCCGAAAGGACCATGCCGGGCGTGCAGTAGCCACACTGTACAGCACCCGCGTCCACAAACGCCTGCTGGATATAGTTAAGCTGGCCGTTTTCCGCGACGCCTTCCAGGGTCACAATCGCAGAACCGTCCGCCTGCCCGGCCAGCATCAGGCAGGATGTGACGGCCTTGCCGTTGTAAATGATGGTGCAGGCTCCGCATTCTCCCTCGCCGCAGCCCTCCTTGACGCTGGTCATGCCCATGTCCTCACGCAAAAAGTCCACCAGGCGTTTGTTGGGGTCGGCGGTGACAGAGATGTCATTGCCGTTCAGGTTGAATTGAATCTTGATCTGTTCCATATTGGTTCTTTTCCTCCCTCACGCCAGACCGAACTGACTGATGATCTGATCAAAGCAGCGGCGGGCTGCGCCGCGGACGCCTTCGCGCTTATAGACGACGGAAGGACGCGTTGGAATCGCCGCCTGGACAGCGTCGGTAAACGCGGACAGCGTATCGTCCAGAGACTGCTTTGTGAGCGCGCGGCCCTTCAAAAGGGCTTCAATCTCAGGGGAGCGCATGGGATGCTTGCTCACCGCGCCCAGCACCACGCGGCAATCCTCTACCTTGTTGTCAGGGGTGCGTTTTATATAGATGGCCACAGCCAGCACAACAATCGCCAGGCTCTTGCGCTTGCCGATCTTGAAATATCCCACAGCCTCGTCGCTGGAAAGTGCGGGGAAGCGAATTTCTGTGAGAAGCTCGTCGGGACGGATGGCACAGTTGCCGGGACCCTTGTTGAAATCCTCAATCGTCATAATGCGCTCGCCCTTGGCGCTTTTAAGTACCACCTGTGCGTCATAGGTGAGGAAGGTGGTGGGGCTGTCACCCGCCACGGACGCGTTAACGACGTTGCCGCCTACAGTGCCAAGATTGCGGATCTGCGGGGAACCGACATGGACCGCCGTCTCCAAAAGGGCCGGCAGGTGCGCCTGCACATAGGCGTCGTTTTCCAGATCGTCAAAGGATGTGAGGGCGCCGATTTTCACAAGGCCCCCCTCCTCTTTTATGTAGCGCAGCTCGGATAATTTATCGATAGCGATCACATGCTCAGGCGCCTTATGGCGCTCGTTTAACTCAATGATCACGTCTGTACCGCCCGCAACCACGGCGCAGCTGGCCTGATACTGTTCCAGCATGGCCACGGCCTCGTCCACCGTGGTGGGGGCGTGGTAAGTAAAGGGCTTCATTTGTTTAAACTCCTTTCGTCCTGATTGGATGCACAGGGTCTATTATTTACCGCTCCCGCACACTTTAACGCCGGTCAAATCCTCCCATACCTTGACGACAGAGGACATATCCTCGCGGCCCTGTCCCTTGGCGCGGGCCATCTCATAGACCTGGGCGGCAGCGGCGGTCATAGGCAGGGGCACGCGTTCGTCGCGCGAGGCCTCAAGCGCCAATCCTAAATCTTTATACTGCAAATCCACGGCAAAACCGCCTGCAAACTGATCAGCCATGATGAATTTCTCCAGCTTGGCGTCAAGCGCGTAGCTGCGTCCCGAAGAAACAGAAATAACTTCCTTCATCGTCTCCACGGACAGCCCACATTTTACGCCCAGAGTCAGCGCCTCGCTCAAAGCGGCCATATTGCATCCAAGCAGAAGGTTATTGACCATCTTGATGGCGTCGCCGCCGCCGACCTCGCCCACATGATAGATATTCTTGCCTAAAACGTCAAAAACAGGCTTTACCTTTTCAAAGGTCGCGTCGTCGGCTCCCACCATAATGGTAAGCGTGCCTGCGGCCGCACCGGACACGCCGCCGGAAACCGGGGCGTCAATGTATCCGATCCCCTTCTCAGCGGCTTTTTTCGCCATGTCTTTTGTGCTGTTGGGCGCTACGGAACTCATATCGATGATGATGGTTCCCGCTTTACAGTTTTCAAATACGCCGCCCTTGGAACACATAACGCTCTCTACAATCTTGGCGTTTGGCAAAGAGCAGATGATAGCGTCCGCTTTGCCGGCGAGTTCGCCTGCCGTGGCGCAGCCCTTAGCACCTTTGCCCTCCATCTCCTTGACAGCGGCTTCCACTACATCGAACGCATAAACCTCATATCCTGCATTTAACAGGTTGCAGGCCATGGGCTTGCCCATCGCGCCAAGCCCTACAAATCCGATCTTCATAAAATCCACTCACCTTTACTTCATTGATTGCCAGATCGGGCCGTTGGGAATAAAGGCCGCCCTGGGGCTGTTCACAAATAAAGCGCCATAAAAACAAAAACGATTTTTCGGCGCATCAAACAAAAAATACGGGCGAGCCTTTGCGGCTGACGAGTCTTTTTGTGAAAGCTTCCAAAAAATAATGCAGCGGGGGGCAAGGCGCTATTTTGTCAACTGGCCTGTCTCGGACCTACATTCTCAACGGCCCGCGCACCGCGGGTCATTGCCGCTTAGGAAAACGGGCCTCCAGCCAGCGCATTGAAATGGTTGGCCGGAGGCCCTTTGCGGTTCAATCAGTGCATACCGTCCTCGCACTTGGCCTCGGACTTCTGCAAGCCGCCGATACGGCCGGCGCCGTTTACAGTCGCATGCGGACGGCCGCCATCAGACAGCACAACAGCCATGATGATTTCATCGGCCTTCGGCGCATCGGGGACGCGGACTTCAAAGGAGCCGTAGTGTGTGCGCACAAAAGCGGCATCCTTGTAATGCAGGGAAATGTCGAGCGAAGCGCCGACACCAGCCACCTTCTCATTGGAGGGGATGATGGATTTGCCGCCGCCGATGGCCGCACGGATGGGCTTGCCGGCCTTGGGATGCAGCATCGCGGAAGAATGCTCCAGCTCGCCGTCCGTACCGACAAGGCAGCCTTTGCCGTAGGTTTCCACAGCGTCGGCGCCCAGCAGCTCCGCGCCCTTGCGCGCCAGCAGATCGCCGAGATACTCGCCGTACTCGGTCAACTCGCTTAAATCCTCCTGCCATTTGCCGGCATACGGATTTTTGATGACAGCTGCGACGGAAACGGTCTTGATGGACTTCTTGCCGCCGTTTTCGATGGGCATATCAGCGCCGCCCTCGTAAAATACTTCTTCCAGATTTGTCACGATCTTGCGGATCTTCGGCTCTTTCATGATGAAACACTCCTTTGGTAAAATTTTTATTATATCAAGGATTCTTCCAGTATCTGTTTGGGATCGAACACAGCCGTGCGCCCCTGCACAGTGGCGATACAGGCAAGGAGATTCCCTTTGCCGTATTGAATCTCCGCTTCCTTCATCACCTGGCCAAGGGCCAGTTCCTTTTCAGCCTCGGTCAAGGGGTCCACGCTCACCACAACCTGCTGGTCTGCAATATCGCTGTCGCGGTCAAGTTCCCCCGCTAAAGCCGTATGAACGGCCGGCAGATCGAGATAGGAACGATCCGCCAGCAGGGTCGCCAGCGCGTCTGCTGCGGCGCAGCGGGCTGAAAACACCGTCACGCCGCTGGCAATCCCGGTCGTAAGGCTCCGGCCGCCCAGACCGCTGGTCGCCACGCCGCCCACGCCACTGCGGTTTGTCAGGCAAACTGTCCGGGAGACCGTTCCCGCCGCCAAATCGTATACGACACCCAGCTTCAAGCTTTGTCCATCGGCCAGGCGGACGGCGATATCCCCGCCATTGTTGGCGACGGCCTTTTCCGCGCCCTGAGCCTCCAAATGGTCGGCCACCGCATCGGAAACCGATCCGGCCACCGCCGCCATCGGCGTCAGGAGCGGATCGCCTGTGGCGGCGACCGCCCGGGCCATGACCGCGGGCAGGCCGCAAAGCGCGTCCGGATCGACGCTTTCAGGATAACTGCGCAGCACCGCCAGCACGGGGCGCATCTCTTTAAGACAGCCGTCGATGACTTCAAAGGCGCTGCGGCACAAACCCGTGTCCCCCGCCCCGCCCCGCATGGCGGAAACCACCATGGAAACGGGACCGTAATCAAAGAACACATGTCCGGGTGCGAGCACCCCCATGACCTCATCCTTCATACAGCTTACACGCCCAGTTCCTTGCGCAGCTCCTCCACAGGACGGATGCAGTCCATATGGCCGCCGATCGCCTCATAGTCGGCCTTTGTCATGGTGTATTCCACAGGGGCCACTGTGGCCGGCGTGGGCACCCAGGTAAAGCCGTGGTTGACAACCTTGCCCGCGTCGACAATAAAGTTGATTCCGCCGCCGGGCATGATATAAGCGGGCGCGCCGCCGATGGTAAGGATCGCCTTGCCCTCGTGCACAGCCTTGGTGATAGCCAGCGGCTTTGTGCACACGCCGCCGCGGGCGCTGCCGCCCGTGCCGCCGGTATACATAACACTGGCAAGGGACTCCTCACAGTTGTTCATAATGTCATCCGCCAGAGCGGCAGCTTTCTCGGTCATCGGGATTTCCTTCACATCGCCGTCCGCAAGGACTTCGAACAAGGCGCGAATCTCGCCGGTCGTATTGACCACCAGGATTTGCATCCCGGCCTTGGCGCGGGTCATATCCACGCTCTTGATTGCGTCGCGCGGCGTCTCGATGGTGGTGCCGCCGATCCCCTCGCCGTGCTCGCCGAAATAACGGCCGCGGGAGGATTTGCGGGCGTTCGGTATCACGCCGGACCACTCCATACCGACGTCGGCTCCAGCCAGATGCTCAGTGAAAAGCCCCGTGACATGGTGGTCGATGACGATGACCTCATCCACCGCCTCTTTCATCTTCTTGGCGAACAGTCCCACAGTGGCGCTGCCGCAGCCGATGCGCATTTTTGCTTCCTTCACGCCGTTGATAACGGGAGGCTTGCCAGCCTGAACAATGATCTTTGTTTTCTTGTTGACGGAAAGCTCCACTTCCTCGCCGTTGGCCAGCTCCACTATGGTGCGGGCCACGATGAAGCCGTCCGNGTTCGGTATCACGCCGGACCACTCCATACCGACGTCGGCTCCAGCCAGATGCTCAGTGAAAAGCCCCGTGACATGGTGGTCGATGACGATGACCTCATCCACCGCCTCTTTCATCTTCTTGGCGAACAGTCCCACAGTGGCGCTGCCGCAGCCGATGCGCATTTTTGCTTCCTTCACGCCGTTGATAACGGGAGGCTTGCCAGCCTGAACAATGATCTTTGTTTTCTTGTTGACGGAAAGCTCCACTTCCTCGCCGTTGGCCAGCTCCACTATGGTGCGGGCCACGATGAAGCCGTCCGACACATCAGCCGGCTTGGTGATCGCTCCAAATTTGCAAACACGGGTACAAACGCCGCACTCACAGCACTTTTCAGCGCTGACGACGGCCTTGCGCTCCACCATTTCGATTGCGCCCACCGGACAGTTCTTCGAACAGATGGTGCAGCCCTTACATTTTTCATTTACGATTACCATTGAGCGTCTCCCACTTTCTCATTAGATCGCTTTGGGCTATTGTCAGTCCCGCTTCAGATCACTTTCGCAGCGCGTTTGCAAGGAGGCGTATTGCGGCTCTTGGCGGCCTTGATAACGCCGTCGACCATGATGATGCTCAGGCCCGGAACATCGCCGCATTCAAAAGCCTCGACAGCGGTGTTCGCCACAGACCCCATCGGAGCGTCCATAAATACCAGGTCGGCCTCGCGGCCTACTGCGATGATGCCAGTATTGAGCTTGTCATAAACCTTGGCGGAGTTGCCGGTCGCCATGCAGACGGCAATCTCGCCGGGAATATCGGAAACGGAAGCGACCTGGCAGATGTTGCGCAGGATACCCAGCGGGATAATACCGGTGCCGGAAGGCGCGTCGTTTCCAAAGATAATACGACCCAGCTGACCCTTCTCTTTGGCGCGGCGGGCAACATAGTCGGTGACTTTTGGATTGCCGCACTGGACGATCTCCATCGCGAAATCTGTCTCATCCATGAGCTTATCGACTTCACTAAGCGGAATTGCGGTCGGACCGCCGTTGATATGGGAAATAACGTCCGGCTTTGTAGCCATAACCTGCGCCGCAGTAACAGTGGACGAACCAGGGATCGAGGTGCCGCCCGTATGCATCTGCACCTTCATGCCGTTCTTATGCGCCCACTCGACCATCGGAGCCGCGTCGGCGGGGTCCTTCACGCTGCCAAGTCCGATTTCACCGACTGTCCAGACGCCCTCTTTTGCCAACTCCTCAAAGTCCTTTTCCACAAGGCCTTTCTCCAGAATCAGGCTTCCGCCATGTACCTTTACACCACCGGGCTTGAGAGCCGCAAACGACTTGTGAGCCAGAACAGCCAGCGCCTTGGTTCCCGCGGGATCTTTGGGACGGCCGGGCGTGTGGACCTCGCCGGCGGAAATGATCGTGGTAACGCCGCCGTGCAGCTCACCTTCGATGAAGTTGCTGGCGAACTGACGATGCGCATAATCGCCCAGGCTGGTATGTACATGGGTGTCGAACAATCCAGGCGTAACGGTGGAACCAGCCGCGTCGATGACCTTCTCAGCTTCAACGCCGTTCGCAACTTCCGCACCGCCGATGGCCGCAATTTTGCCGTCGGCGACGACAATCGTGTCGCCCTTCAAAATGGGATTGTCGATATCACCGCTGAGAATGGTACCGATGTTTTTGATAACGATGGAACTCATAGCAAAAACCCCTTTCTGTTTTATCCGGTCTGTAGCTTATTTGTAACCCTTGCAGGGAGATCGGTCACGCTGGAATGTAGCGGGCGCCTGTTTTTTTAAACAGGCGCCCGGCTCAAATCATATGTATGCCGCCGTCCGGGATGCGGCGCTGTCAATCAGACGAGTTTGTAATCGCCTTCCTGAATCCAACCCTTTTTCCGCATAAATTCGGAGATGACAAACGACAGGATAGCGGGAAGTACGAAGCAGATCAGAAGCATTCCAATCCAGTCCATGGCGCCAGGCGCGATGGCTGTCATACCCATTTCAACCGCCTTTTCACTCGGCGTCAGCCATCCGGTGACAACGCCGATCGGTCCCACCAGACCGCAGGTGCCCATACCAGCGGAGACAGAGGCTCCGTTCATGGTCAGGCCGAACACACAGGTCGCAATAGGCCCGGTGATTGCAGCCGCGAGCGTTGGCGGCAGCCACAGAATCGGTTTTTTAAGCAGGTTGGGAACCAGCAGCATGGAGGTGCCCAGACCGATAGCAGTCAAACCGCCCATTTTGTTCTCGCGGTAAGTGCAGACGGCAAATCCGACCATCTGCGCGCAGCAACCGGCGACAGCCGCGCCGCCCGCAAGGCCCACGATGCCAAGAGCCGCGCAGATTGCGGCCGAGCTGATGGGGAGCGTAAGGACGATGCCCATGAGGACGGACACCAAAACGCCCATGAGGAAAGGCTGCTGATTAGTAGCCCACATGATGACATCGCCAAGGATAACAGCGATTTCGCCGATCGGCGGCGCCAAAAACTTCGCAAGCAAAACGCCTACAAGGATGGTGACTGTGGGGGTAACGATCAGATCAACCGGCGTGCGCTTGGAAACCAGCTTGCCGCAAAGGATGGCCACCAAACTTATAGCATAAACAGCCAGCGGTCCGCCGCCGCCGCCCAAAGCATTCGCCGCAAAGCCTACGGTTGCAAGGGAATAGAGCACATATGGGGGACAGCTCATCGCGTAGCCGATGGCCAAAGCCATGGCCGCGCCCTGCACCGACGTGGTGTATCCGGCGACCTCCAGGAGAAAGGCCCCGACGCTGCCGGGGATAAATCCGCCGACGGTTTTGATGATGGTGCCGATCAACAGAGAGGCGAACAAGCCGTGAGCCATGCCGCCCAGCCCCTGAATGGCAATACGGTTAAAGGAGAACTCGATGTTTTGTTCCTTAAAGTACTTTTTGATACCGGTCAGTTCCTGTGCGTTGTTTTCCATTTGCATAGATTTCCTCCTCAATTCATAATCTGTGTCTGGTGCGCAATGCATAGGGAATATTGCCCGGCCGTTCCCCCTCAGCCGGTTATCTATACCACACGCCGAAACCGGCATATGGTATAATCAACTTTATCATTGATTTTTATCTCAATTATATTATAATAATATCAAACGGACTTGTTTGCTATTTTTGCTTCTTGCAGTTAATTACCACAATAAACCGATCAGAATTTAGCAAAATTTCATTAAATTATTTTTTTAACATCTATATAATACCATATTGGTCACGCTATTTCAAATACAATAATGTTTTGTAAAACGCCTCATTATACATTTTTTATATATTGATATACTCAATAATACCAAAAACGCCAGGGTTATTTTTATGCAATAATACCAATATCCAAAACTACAGAGGAGTTTTTGTGCGATGACACTAAAACAATTGGAGTACTTTCTGGAGATCGCGCGGCTGGGCAACGTCACCCGTGCCGCCCAAAGCCTGAATATTTCCCAACCGCCTCTCAGCCTTCAGCTCAAGTCGCTGGAGGACGAGCTTGGCACGCCTCTTTTCCGGCGTGACAAGCGGCATCTCGAGATCACTCCCGCCGGGAAGCTTCTCCAGGAACGTGCTCAGGCGATCCTGGCCCTTCTTGACGAAACCACCGGCGACATCCACGCCCTGTCAACCGAAAAACAGATCACCCTGCGCATCGCCACCATCGGTTCGGTGAACAACCGCCTGTTGCCCAACCTCATCTCCCGTTTTTCCCGGGATTATTTTTATGTCAACTTCCGTGTTATCGAAGGCAGGACCGAGCATGTCCTGGAGCATGTGACAACCGGCAATGTAGATTTCGGATTCGTCCGTGAACCCTTTAACATGTCCCATTTTCGTTCGGTCCTGATTCATGATCCAGCCTTGACGCCAGGTCAGTCCGACCATTTCGTCGCCATTGCGCAGCCCCAATTTTATGACGCCTATTATGAAGGTGACTCCCGCAACACCATCGATATTGACGAACTTAAAGACAAGCCTCTGATTATTCATCAGCGTTACCGCGAAATGCTCCTTGGAGCCTGCCGCAAACGCGGCTTTAATCCATATATCATCTGTGAAAACGATGAAATCCATTCCTCCCTGAGCTGGGCGCGGGCGGGAATCGGCATCGCCATTGCTCCATACACCTCAGCCATCCTCAGCATTGATCCAGGCCTGGTGATCCGCCGCCTGACATTTACAGCCTTCATCCCCTGGGTGCGTCTGGTATGGAATCCGTTCTGCCAGCTTTCCAACGAGGCCCTTGCCTTTATGAATATGATTTGACAGGTGCTCTCATTCCAGCCAGGCTGATAAAATTTTGCAGTCTCTGAATAAAGCCGCTTGCCCGGTCAAGAATTCTTTCAACGAACAGTTGGGAGGATTTTCTATGAAACGCTTTCACACAACACGATTTGATTGTGCTGTTTTGCTCGGCATCGTTCTTTCCGTCATACTCGCCAATCTCTCCGTATTTGGCCGGGAATGCGCACAGGTGCGCGGCGACGTGGTCCGTTTACATATCCTTGCGAATTCCGACAGCGGCTATGACCAGAGCCTGAAGCTGCGCGTGCGCGACCGGATTCTCGCACAGGTCGGCGGCGTTTTCAGCGCGCAGCAGTCGCAGGCCGACGCCAAGGCGGTCGCGGTTGCCAGTTTACCGGAAATCGAAGCTGCCGCGCGCGCGGCGCTTATTGAAGCCGGCTGCGACGTGCCGGTGCATGCAGAAGTTTGCAGCATGTATTTCACAACGCGGCAATATGACAATCTGTCCCTGCCCGCCGGCGTTTACGACGCGGTTCGCGTGACCATCGGCGCGGGTGCCGGGCACAATTGGTGGTGCGTCATGTATCCGCCGATCTGCCTGCCAGCGGCCGAACCTCCCGAATCGGCCGCGCTTACTGAAATTGAAGCGTTAAACAACGAACCTCTTTTCAAGCCGAAGCTCGCCGTTGTTGAATTGTTTGAACGCTTTTTCCCCTCGGAGTCCATCACTGAAAATCAGGGATAAAGCTTCATACGCCATAACGTGCGGCAAAAATATGCAATCCGGCGCGTGAAATTTTTGCACATCACTTTTGACTGCGGGAAAAGCGCACATCATTTTGTATAATAAAACCCCGGGCCTGGGCCCGGGGTTTTATACTTCTATCAGAACCGTTCGCAGGCGGCTCAGATTTTTTCCACGATCTGTTTTGTATCGCGCGCAATTAAAAGCTCCTCGTTGGTTGGTATCACCCAGGTTTCCACACGGCTGTGCGGCGCAGAAATATTCTGCTCACGACCCTGCGACTCTCTGTTGATGACCTCATCAATATTGATACCCAGAAAGGCCATTCCTGCGCAGACGCGCTTACGGACATGGTGGTCGTTCTCACCAATGCCGCCTGTAAAGACGACGGCGTCGATCCCGCCCATCGCGGCGGCATAGCTGCCCACGAATTTTTTGATCTGATACGAAAGCATATCGACCGTCAACTGTGCGCGGGAATCGCCCTTGTCAGCGGCGCGGGTAACGTCGCGGTTGTCGCTTGAGATACCGGACAGGCCGAGCAATCCGGATTTTTTGTTGAGCATATCGCTCATTTCCTTCATGGACAGGCCCTCCTTGTCAGCCAGATAGGTGACAATTGAAGCGTCGATGCTGCCGGAGCGCGTTCCCATGATGAAGCCGTCGAGCGGTGTAAAGCCCATACTCGTGTCGATACAGATCCCGTTTTTGATCGCGCACAGCGATCCGCCGTTGCCCAGGTGACAGATGATGACGCGGCTGCCGGTGCGGCTGATATCGGAAATTTCAAAGAGACGGTTGCTGACATAGCGGTGACTCGTCCCGTGGAATCCATAGCGGCGCACATGGTATTTCTCATAATACTCGTAGGGAATACCAAACATATACGCCTTTTCCGGCATCGTCTGATGGAACGCCGTATCAAACACCGCAACCTGCGGTACATGCTCGCCAAACACATCGCGGCATGCTTTGATCGAGAGGACGGCGGCCGGGTTATGCAACGGTGCAAGATCGCACAGGCTCTCGATTTTGCCGAGCACATCGCCGGTGATCAAAACAGATTCTGTAAAAGATTCGCCGCCGTGAACGACGCGCTGTCCGATTGCGCCGATTTCGCCGATATTTTCCAGCGCGCGCCCCTCGCCCTCAATCAGATTCCGGACCAGCTCGCGCAGCGCCTCCGTATGCGTCGGGAATGCTATTTCACTGGTGCGCTTGACACCATCCGGGCCGGTGTGCGAAATCGCACCGTCTATGCCGATGCGTTCACAATTGCCCTTGGCGAGCACTTTTTCACCATCCATATCGATTAGCTGATACTTCAAGGACGAGCTTCCCGCGTTGATAACCAGTACCTTCATGCATGTAACTCCTTTTCTTTGTTCGCGCGCCCGTTTCTCCGCCAAGTGGGGCAGGCCGCTCTTTTTCAAGCTCTCTTTTTACAACGTAAACTTGACAGGACTCTATACAGTTATATATTATTACAATATCACACAAATTACAAGCATGGATTTTATGTGGTTTTGTTAAAAAACTATCATTTGTTCCACGCTATGGAAAGGTTCGATCATATGGAAAAAATGGTGGTCGCGGGTATTGTGGCTGAATACAACCCCTTTCATAATGGGCACGCCTATCAGATCGAAGCGACCCGTGCAGCCGGCGCGACGCATATTGCCGCCGTACTGAGCGGCAATTTTGTCCAGCGCGGCGGTCCGGCGTGCACGCCAAAATCTGTCCGAGCAAACGCAGCGATTGCCTGCGGTGCGGACCTTGTGCTCGAACTGCCTTTGCCCTACGCGATGGCCACGGCCGAACGGTTTGCCGCCGGCGCCGTCGGCCTGCTCGGCGCGCTCGGCTGCGTGGATGTCATTTCTTTTGGGAGCGAATGCGGCGATCTCGCATTGCTGTCCAAAGCAGCCGAAGCAGTCTGCTCCCCCTACTGCGACGATTACACAAAAAATCTGCTTGAAAGCGGCGTCACCTATGCGCGCGCCAGGCAAAAGGCCGTGGAACAGCTATACGGGCAGAGTGTCGCGGAAGTTTTATCCTCCCCAAACAACACGCTGGCCGTAGAATACCTGCGCCAGATCGCCCTGCAAAAGCTGCGCATTGCGCCGTTCACAGTGACGCGCGGCGGCGCGCGCCACGACAGCGACAAAGCGGATGGAAAAACGGCCTCCGCCGCTCTGCTGCGCAATCTGCTTGACCTGGAGGGCATCGAATCGGTCGCGCCGTATGTCCCCGCGCCCGCCCTGCAAATCTACCGGGCCGCGGCTGCCGCCGGGTGGATGCCGTTCGTTTCGCACAGCCTCAATGCCGCCGTGCTCGCCCGTCTGCGTATGATGGAGAAGGACGCGTTTTCCCGCCTGCCGGACGTTTCAGGCGAGGGTCTTGGCAACCGCCTTTACGACGCGGTCCGTGCGTCCGTCTCACTCGACGACCTGCTTGCGCGCGTCAAGACAAAGCGCTATACGCTCGCCCGTATCCGCAGGCTCGTCTGGCACGCGTTTCTCGGCACGGACGCTTCGCTCATGCGTTTGCCGCCGCCATATATCCGCGTGCTCGCGTTTAACCGGCGCGGCATGGAGCTGCTTTCCGCCGCGGATAAAACGGCCAGCCTTCCGATCTCGCATTCGCTCGCAAAGCTGGAGGCACACAGCGACGTCTGCGCACGCTTCGCCCAGCTCGAAGCGTGCGCCGCGGATCTTTATACACTCGGCCTGCCCAGAGTGTTGCCGTGCGGCTCCGATTATATACAGAAAATATCGGTGCACGGATAACTGATTTCGAAACAACGCCATACGCGGCGCGTCAGAAATATAAAGGCCAATACCTGCCGAAGAGGAGCTTCTTTGCAGGCTGCACAGTATAAAAAGAGCAAGGCAAACCAGCGCGGTCCGCCTTGCTCTTTCCTTCTTTATATGGCCTTGTCTTGAAAGCCCGCTTTCCGCCGCGCGGTAAGCATCCTCAATTTCCAGACAGCTCAGCCGCCCGCGTCCAAGCTGCGGCGCGTATACGCATACCGCGCGACTAAAAATGAGACGGCCAGCACTGCAAGCCCCGCCGCCCAAAGGACCAGTACCATGCCGCGCGGCAATCGCCATAAATCCCCGCTTTGGGCGATCTGCCGGCCGAAAAGCGCCGCGCCAAGGAACAAAGCGCAAAACAGCGCCAGAAACCATCTCTGCGCGCAGACCGCGCCAAGCGTATAGAAAAGTGCCAGCATCACGGACGCCAGCAGCGCGCCTGCAAAAAATCCAACGGCCATACCGGCATCCGTTCCAAGCCGGTTCAAGGCGTGCGGCAGCAGGGGCGCTGCGGCTCCGTTGATAAGACGCATGATCCCGCACAAAGCCAGCAGGGACGCGCCAGTGAACAGGTACCGCGCGCAGACGATCTGCGCACGCGTTACCGGCAGCGTACAGACGGCGGCGCTTACCGCGCCATCGTCCGCAACAGCGGTACAGGAAACCACCCAAGCGCCCATCAAAAAACCGATAACCGCCAGAATGTCCGACATTGAAAAGAGCGCCGTCTCAAGCAGGATCGCCGCCGCGCCTGTCGGCGCGGCGCGAAGGCTGCGCAGATCGAACGCCAGCAGACGTGCGATGTTTCTCATTTAAATCCCTCCTTAACGCCGGAGATTCTTCGTTTTCCAAACAGTCCCCAACTTATGCGGCGATCTCTTTGCGATTATAAAGCGCCTGCGCGACAAGGTAGGAGAATAGCAACAGAGCAGCGCCCACTGCTGCGGGCGCGCCTGTGAGCGGCAGGCCGGAAACACGAATTTCAAGCAATTCTCCAACGATGCCAGAGAGCGCAAAGATCACAACATACATCAACAGAATCGCAAACCGCGCCTTTACCGCGCCAAAGTACAGGATCAGCGGCTGTGTAACAGACACAAACACCGCGCCCATCAAAAACAGCAGCGAAGCCGATTGCACGGCGTCCGCTCTGGCCAGCACCGCGCCAATCAGGCAGATTGCCGCGAGCGCCAGCAGGTCGTATAAATAATAGGCGCGCACGATCTGGCGGCGCGTGATCGGCAGCGCGTGCAGCAGATAAGCGCCGTGACTCTGGTCGTCATATGCCGGCGCCATATAGATCAATAGATACAGGAACACGACAAAGACCGCCGATATTCCCGATGTATATCCAATCACGCAGACGAGTATGACCACGATCAAAATCATTTCCGCCCCGCAATTGAACAACTTTAAAAGGTTCATCCGGATGACCGCCAGAATATCAGACATTGTGCATAACTCCTTCCTTACGTGTATATGCCATGAACAGATCCTCAATGGTTGGTTTTTCATAAACGGCCTCGTTGCCGAACAGCGCGAACACCGCAGCTTCATCCTCACACAATGCGCGAAATCCAAAATCAGACTCCTCAACGCCGTGCAAAAGTTCGCGCGCCTGCCCTGTCAGCAGCTCGCGCCGCCCTTTGACCATGCGCCGCGTATCGATCAGACGATCCTTTTCTCCCTCCAGCAGCAGTCTGCCGCCATGCAGAAAAATCAGATAGTCGGCAATTTTGTCAAGATCTGAGGTGATATGCGTTGAAAAAAACACGCTTACGCCCTCCCGCTCCATCTCCTCGGCAAGCAGGTCCAATACCTCCTGCCGCACCAAAGGGTCGAGGTTCGCTGTCGGTTCATCCATTAACAGCAGCTTTGGCCTGCGGCACAGTGCGACAGCCAGAGCGAACTGCTTCTGCTTACCCTTGGACAGGGATTTAAACTTTTGATCCGGCTTCAATCCAAACCGTTCCATATACCTCGCGAGCGCCGCATCGTCCCACCGGGGATAAAATGGCCGCATCATTGAAGCAAGCGCGCGCAGACGCGCGTTCGCCAAAAATCCGCTTTCCTCCCCGACATAACCGATTTCACGCCGCACCGTTTCGCCGTCGGCACGCGCATCCAGTCCGAACACCTGGACCGTCCCTTGGTCGGGACGCAGCATATCCATCAACAGCTTGATCGTTGTTGTTTTACCCGCGCCATTTTCTCCAACAAAGCCGGTGATATATCCCTCCCGCACGCAAAGCGACGGCAAGGAAAGCTGAAAACCGCTTTTATGGAAACGCTTTTCCAAATCCTTTATTTCAATCACATTGCCATTCATGGCTGCTCCCCCTCATAAAGTGTTTTTGTAATCTCCCACAGCTCATCCGCCGTCAACCCGATCGCGCGCGCCGCATCCACAGCTTCGCTTAACCGCTGCTCAATCTGACTTAATGCAACTTCGCGCAGGCGTTCCCGGTTGGCCAGGGAAACAAATGTCCCTTTGCCCGGTGTCGTCGAAAGAAATCCCTCCGCCTCCAGATCGTCATACGCGCGTTTGGTCGTAATCACACTGACCTTTAATTCCCGCGCCAAATGCCGGATTGACGGCATCGGTTCCCCCTGGCCAAGCCGGCCGGCCAGGATTTCGTTTTTGATTTGTTCCTCGATTTGCTCATACAGCGGACGCGGCGAGGAGTTAGAAATGATGATATCCAGATGATCGCCCCCGTTCTTAACTGTATATTTATTATATATACAGTTAAGAACAATGTCAAGCGTTTTCGATTGGAAAAATCCGTTTATTTCCGCGGCGCTCCTTGGCGCATGTGGGCCGTCCCATCCTGCGCGCTTTGATTCCTGCCCGTGCCGCCGCAGGCGGCATATGGCCATTTTGCTATGTTTTTGCATAACAAAAAAGAAGCGCAGGCCCAGCCTGTGCTTCTTCACTGCTCTATGCTGTTCTTATAAATCCATGCTTCGCGATGCGTGCTCCGGCAGCGGCGTGCTGTTGACAATATTGTCAAACAGGGCGCTTTGCTCCTCATAATTGCCGACGCTCTGCGCGTCATGATTGACCGTGGGGGAATCTGCGCGGCGCAAAAGCAGATACATACGCGGCAGACCCTCCAGGCCCAAAGCATTCACAAACGGCTTGTCCGCCAAGGCATAGCGGTCCTGCCCGATCACAGCAGGATCGCCCGGATAACGCGCGGATAAATCCTCAAAAAGCGCCTCTCCGCCGATCTGCGAATAGACGTAATCGTCCACTATAAACAGATCTGATTCTCCATCGCGGATCGTTGTCAATAATGCCGTCAACGGCGATTTACCGGTCATATCTCCGGCTGCGGGGAATTCGTAAACGTCGAGCGAAATCACACCTTCGCTTTTCTCCTGATATCCGGACAGTTGCGATTTCAGCGCCTCGCGCTGCTCAACGGACACATATCCGCGCACAGCGACCACGACCGTGTTGACGCCGTCGTCCCGCCCTTCGGAAAAATAATACGCGAGCGCCAGCACGACCGCCACGACCAACGCAACGACAAAAATGCCCATGCGCCGTTTGTGCACGATGCGGGCGTCACGGTTCTTGCTGCTGTCGATGGCCGATCGCCTCCTTTCGCAGAACCTTCCTGATTATCTTGCTTGACTGCCGGGCAATTTATTCGCGGATAGGCTTCATTGTCGGGAACAAAAGCACATCGCGGATCGACGCGCTGTTTGTCAGCAGCATCACGAGACGGTCGACACCAATGCCGAGTCCGCCGGTTGGCGGCATACCGTATTCAAGCGCCGTCAAAAAGTCCTCGTCAATGTCATTGGCCTCGTCGTCGCCCGCGGCCTTGAGCTCTGCCTGATGCTCAAAGCGGCCGCGTTGATCGATCGGGTCGTTCAGCTCACTGAACGCATTCGCGTGCTCACGTCCAAGGATAAACAACTCGAACCGCTCCGTATACTCCGGTTCCTCCGGCTTGCGCTTGGACAGCGGTGAGATATCGACCGGATGGTCGGTGATAAAAACAGGCTGTATCAAATGCTTCTCACAATACTCCTCAAAGAACAGGCTGAGAATATCGCCTTTTCCATGGCGTTGTTCATATTCAATGTGATGCTCTTTCGCAATAGCGCGCGCCTGCTCCAGCGTCTCAATCTGTGCAAAGTCAACGCCGCTGTATTTTTTAACCGCCTCGCGCATCGAAAGACGCTCAAACGGTTTATCCAGGTCGATTTCCACATCGCCATACACAATCTTACCCGTGCCAAGTACAGCATGTGCGCAGTGGCGCACCAAGCCCTCCGTGATATCCATCATCCCATGGTAATCAGTATACGCCTCATATAGCTCGAGCAGCGTAAATTCAGGATTGTGACGCGTATCAATTCCCTCATTGCGGAAAACACGGCCGATTTCATACACCTTGTCAAAACCGCCGACAATCAACCGTTTGAGATGCAGCTCCAGAGCGATACGCATATACATATCAATATCGAGCGCATTATGATGCGTGATAAACGGACGCGCCGCCGCGCCGCCGGCAATCGCATGCAGCACGGGGGTCTCAACCTCAATGTAGCCTTTCCCCTCCAAAAAGCTGCGGATCGCCGTAATGATCTTTGAGCGCTTTACAAACGTGTCCTTAACCTCGGGATTGACAATCAAATCGACATACCGCTGGCGATAGCGCAGCTCCGTATCTTTTAAGCCATGCCATTTCTCCGGCAAAGGCAGCAGCGATTTTGACAGCAATGTGATTTCATGCGCCTTAATGGAAATTTCGCCCTTCTGTGTACGGAATACTTCACCGCGGATACCGACAATATCGCCGATATCCCATTTTTTAAAATCGGCATATGGCTCGTCGCCGATCTCGTCGCGGCGGACATAGCTCTGAATGCGGCCGGATGCATCACGCACATCGATAAACGACGCCTTGCCCATAATGCGCCGGCTCATCATACGCCCTGCAATCGACACCTCATTTCCTTCATAATCGTCAAATGCATCGATAACCGGCTGTGCATATGCCGTGCGCGTATAAGAGGTTGTCAGAAACGGGTCCTTCCCCTCGTTTTTCAGTGCTTCAAGCTTGTCACGGCGGATTTGGAGCACTTCGGACAGCTTCTGCTGTTCCTCCTCTGCGGTCAGTTCCGCCCCGGTCTGATTTTGATTTTCCTGCATGTTCTAACACATCCTTTTTGTTGCCGGGCGCCGCCGCGCCCGCGTATCGCCCTGGCCATAACCCGGTATAATAACCGCTTTGCGGTTATTATACCACAGCGGCAAGCCCTTTCGGGCTTGGCTGCCGCAAAGCGGCAGCTAAACCAGCAGAGCTGGTTTTGGCTGTGGTGTAACATGCGCAGCCCGCTGTTTTGCAGCGGTAGCCGCCAGATGGCGGCTGCAAACGGCGCAGCCGTTTGCACTGCGCATATTATACCATGTCCGCGAAGCGGCATGGTATAATCGGCCATTGGGGCGGCAGCGGGCTGCGCCCGCGTATCGCCCTGGCCATAACCCGGTATAATAACCGCTTTGCGGTTATTATACCATGTCCGCGAAGCGGCATGGTATAATCGCCCATCAAAAGGCGGTTGCCGCGCAAGCGGCGAGCCGTTGGGCATAATCTGGTATAATAACCGCTTTGCGGTTATTATACCAAAAAAACCGGACTCTGCATAGTCCCCTTGCTTCTGTCCGCCTGCACCCCTGCCAGAGGCGCGGCCATCACCACTACGATATAGAAAAAAAGGGGGAACGTCCCCCTTTTTCCATATCCCGATGTTTCAGGACCCTTCAGCAGTTTTAAAGGCCGATCTCAAGAATCTTCAGCTTCAGCACCGCGGCGGGCGCATGGATTTCAACAACGTCGCCCACCTTGTGTCCGATCAAACCCTTGCCGACAGGCGACTCGTCGGATATGGACTCCAGATCGTTATGCGACTCCACTGAGCTGGCAATCGTATACACCATTTCTTCATCATAATCCATATCCAGAATTTTTACACGGCTACCAACGGAAACAACATCCGTTGAAATTTGGTCGCGTTCAATAATCTTGACATTCTTGAGCTGATCCTCCAGCTTCTTGATACGCGCCTCCACAACGGCCTGCTCATTTTTGGCCTCGTCATATTCGCTGTTTTCCGAGAGATCCCCGAAGCCGCGTGCGACGCGGATCTTCTCCGAAATTTCGCCGCGCGTTACGCTTTTAAGCTCGTTAAGCTCCTTTTTAAGCGCATCGTAACCTTCCTGTGTCATTAAAAGTTGTGTTGCCATTCCCATATACCCCTTTTCAGACCATCCACTTTTAGGGCCTGTTTATTTTCATTCCATGCCGCCGTACGGCAAAAGCGTCCCGCAAAGCCGGCAAATAAGAATGATTCACGAAACAGGCGCCGATTATACGCCGACGGGCGCGTCTTTTCCGCGCCCGTCCTCCGCAATGACTAGTATTATAGTCAAAAGGTTTAATAATGTCAAGTGGATAAACCATAAATTTATCATATCTTACCAGCGACCGCCCGTCCGTTTTTAAAGCATCATATGCGGCAGCGGCGTCAACTATTCCACATCCATAAACAGGCGCGGCAACTTTGCCGCGCCTGTCGTCCAATCGAAGTCTATGAACTGTCAGCCTGTCTGCGAAGATGTATCCGCCTCGCTGGACGTATCCTGTGAATCGCTCTCCTCTGAGGAAACATCCTCTGAACTTTCCTCTCCAGAGGACGCTTCTTCTGAGCTGTTTTCCTCCTCCGGCGCCTCGCTGCTTTCCTCCGAATCGGACGCGCTTTCGCCCGGTTCAGAGGACGACGCGTTTTCCGAACCGCTGTTATCCAATAAGTCCTCGTCTGTGATCTCAATTGTCGCATTGATCGCATTCATTGAAACCTGAACGGACTCGATCGCCTTTTTCAGCTGCGTATCAAATGCAGGATCGCTGCCCTTCTGACCTTCTTCAGATAAACGCACCTCAAAATCGGGCTGCACGCCCTCACCGTCAAAGCTTGGGCTATAGGGCGGATTGTAGCGCGCAGTTGTGATCTCAATTGCGCTTCCATCCGTCAGCGGAAATATCTCCTGCATGGTCCCCTTGCCGGCCGTTTTGACGCCGACAATCTGTCCTTTGCCATAATCGCGGATTGCAACGGCGAACAGTTCCGCTTCACCGGATGTTTTCTCATCAACAAGCACAGCCATCGGCAGATCAACAGAACGCTCGTCCGACGAGGCAAGCAGTGTCGTTTCCCCATTTTTATCAGTTGACGAAACGAGCGGGCCGCCCGGCAAAAGCTTGTCTAATATCTGCGTCACCGAATAAAGCGTCCCCGTATTGACACCGCGCACATCGAAAATAAACGCCTGCGCCCCGTCGCTGATCATCTGATCAACCTGTTTTGTAAACTGCTCAGGCGTAACGTCATTGAACTCCTTAATAACAACAAGCGCGATCGCCCCATCAAGCATTGTGCTGTTGACGGACGGCGTCTCGACGAATCGGCGGGTCAGATCACTGATCAGCGTCTCCTCAACGCCACGCCGAACCAATAGGTTCATCTTTGTACCGGCTTCGCCATACAGCATCGCGGCCGCCTCGCGGTAATTATCGGTCGTAACATCCGTATCATCGATGCGCGTGATCAAATCTCCCGCCTGAATACCAGCGGCCTGCGCGGGCGAATCGGGGTATACTTCATCAACCATAATATAGCCGTCGTCATTCATATGGGTCTCTATGCCGATCTGGACATACCGGTTGCTGTAATCCTGCTTTTGGCGCGCATAGGCAGCCGTGTCATAATAGCGTGCATACGCATCGCCGCTGCCCTCCAGATAACCGGCGGCCAAAGCGTCGCGCAGGGCGCTTTCCGTGATGGTCCCGATATAATTCTGGCGTACATAGTCGTCCACCTCAGCGAGCTTATCATACATCTTTTCACGCTCAACAAGGTTATGCGTCTTATCGTTGAAATTTCGTTCGGCCATAATCCAGGTGATGGAAAAGGTCGCTGCCGCGATGATCGCCATAAAGGCAACAGCCGCTCCAAGCGATATCTTTTTGCTCATGCCATGTCTCCTTTCGTGCTGAAAGAGAACCGCTGCGGTCCTCATCGGCGCGGTTGTCCGCATCCGATAAAACGAAAAGCGGGGCCGCGGCCCCGTCCATTCGCAGAATGCCCGGCAACAGGCCGGTCAGCCCGTAAAGCTGTCCGGATTGATCGCTTGGCCGTCCTTGCGGATTTCAAAATGGATATGCGGCCCGGTCGACCATCCTGTGGAACCAACCTCGCCGATCTTCTCGCCCTGTGCCACCGTCTGCCCAACCGTTACACTGAGCGCGCTCATATGGGCATACAGCGTTTGGATGCCGCCGCCGTGGTCAATAATGACATATTTTCCATAACCATAACCCGGCGTGACGGCGGTATTGGCCACCTTGACCGTCCCGGCGTTTGCCGCCAAAACCGGAGAGCCATAAGCGCCGCCGCCAGAAATATCAATTCCCGTATGGAAATCGCTGCCGCCAAAGCGGGGGCCATATTCACAGGTACGCTGGAACAACGTCGCAGACGGCCATTGCATACCGCCGCCAATATATTTTGTCTGCTTGGAAGTTTCGTTGATCTTCGCAATCAATGCGGATATTTCAGCCTGCACCTGCTTCATCTCGGCAGCCTTCTGCGCCTTATTCGCAAGGTACTCCTGCTCCATCGCCGCCATGTCCTGAATGCGCGCGTTAGCCGTCGCCATCTGCGCGTCCAGCTCGACTCTTTTTTCTTCCTGTACCTTCTTGTCCGCTTCAATACCAGCCTTATCCGATTCTATATCGGCCTTGATCTCTCCAAGCTCCTTGAGCTGCGTACGAAGCTTTGCAAGCAGGTCCTGATCGTGCTGTGCAACACGCGTCACAACCTCTGTACGCGTAAGCATCTGGGAAAAATCGTCTGCACCGAGCACAAGTCCAAGCGTGCTTGCCTGCGGCTGCATACACATCGCACGGAACCGCTCCTGAAACAGCGCATAGTTTTCATCGATGTCCTTTTGCTTGGCCTTCATCTCCGTTTCCTTTTCGGCGATGCGTTCCTCAAGCACGGCAATACGCTCGTCAAGCGTGTCGATCTGTGCGATCGTCGTATTGATCTGCCCGTCGATCTGCTGCTTGATCGCCACCTGCCTCTGTTTTTCGTCCTGAACGCTGTTGATCTGCGACTGGATCGCGTTGTTTTGCTCCTGTAGCTTCTTATAGCGGTCGTTCAGCTCGTCAAGCATGTCCTGAAGCTCATCCGACTCATCGTCCCCGCCGTCGGAACCGAGCAGCACACTGTCATACTCCTCGCCGTCGTCGGCGCGCACCAAAACCGAAATCGTCGGCGCGATCAGCATACCGGCCATTAAAATAGCCATTGCCCATGCGAAAATCCGTTTTCCTCTGGAATTCAACGCAAAACCTCCCTCGCAGTCTACGGCCGATTAAAACCGAATCATTTCCAACGTTTAAGTTCAGACAGCTGCTATACCTTCAGATACCTGTTTACAAAGAACATGCTCCCGAACACGCCGATACCGATGCCGCCGCCCGCGAACCACGCGAACATTTTCAGGGCGACGTCCTCAAACGCAAGCGTGCTGCCAATCACGCTGCGGATCAGCGTCGCGGGGCTGTCCGCGATCGTCTGGAGGACATAGTTGTATCCGATCCACAGCAGTCCGAACGCAATCAACGCCGACAGAAGCCCGAGCAAAAAGCCCTCCACAAAAAAGGGCAGGCGGATAAATGAATCTGTCGCGCCGACGTATTTCATTATATTGATTTCCTTGCGGCGGTTAAAAACCGTCACCTTGATCGTATTTGCGATGATCACAAGCGATACAACGATCAGAATCGCGACGATGAACAGGCCGCTCACCGATACGGCGCGTTTGATACTGGTAAACGCCTCCGCCACAGAATCGGGAGCAAGGATTTTATCGATGCCTTCGATCTCCTCAATCTGCATGACGGTGCCCGTTAATAGCGACAGGTCCTTAATATTGACGCGGTAGGAATTAAACAAAGGGTTCTGATCGCCTTCAAGCCCGGATATCAGGGAGGCCAGTTCCTGGGACTGCGCCTTCTGCTCCTCGAGCAGCTCGTCCTTTGAAACATACGTCTTGTTATAAATATTGTCGATCATATCAAGCTGCGCGCCGATATCCTCGATCCGCGCCTCATCGAGGTCGTCGCTGAGGATGATATCGACCTCATTTTGCTGTTCAGCATAGCCGACGATTTGATTGACGTTCATTGAAAACAAAAGCGAGCTTCCGATCAGCAGCATACACGCCACCAGCGTGCCGATCGAAGCAAATGACATCAGCCTGTTTGCATAGACGCTTTTTGCACCTTCCTTGATGAGGTACCCGAAACTGCTTCCCCTCATTCGACGTAGTACCCCCTGTTCCTGTCGTCCGAAATGACGGTCCCTTCATCGATGGTGATGACGCGGTGGTCAAATTCGTTGACAAGCGTGTGCTCATGCGTCACCATAACAATGGTGGTGCCGCACTTGTTGATCTCACTGAGCAAATCGACAATCTCGAAGGAAAGGTCCGGATCGATATTGCCGGTCGGCTCATCCGCGATGATCAGCGGAGGATTATTGACAAGCGCACGCGCAAGCGCGACGCGCTGCTGCTCGCCGCCGGAAAGATGTTCCGGCAGGCTCTTTGCCTTGTGAGAAAGGCCAACCAGACCCAATATGTAGGGAACACGGCTGCGGATCTCCTTGCCGGAGACGTTTGTCACCCGCAGCGCAAAGGCAACGTTGTCATAGACATTCATAGTCGGGATCAGCCTGAAATCCTGGAATACAACGCCAAGCGTCCTGCGGTAATACGGCACCTTGCGCCGCTTCATGCGCACAAGGTTCTGGCCGTTGACGTAAACCTCGCCGGATGACGGCTTTTCCTCACGCATCATCAGCTTGATAAACGTGCTTTTCCCTGCGCCCGACGGGCCGACAACGAATACAAACTCCCCTCTGTCAACGCTCAGACTAAAATTGTTGAGCGCATGCGTCCCCGTGTTTTTATATACCTTGGAGACATTGACAAACTCGATCACTGGTACACCGCCTTTGAAAAAGCCTGTTTCGGGACAGGCTCTGTTTGTGCGCGCCCGATCAATATTTAACCGGATTCGCCGTCAGGTATTTTTTGACCATCAGCGCGACCTTGAAAATAATCGCATGATCAAATTCACGCAGATCCAGCCCAGTCAGCTTTTTGATCTTCTCCAGGCGGTAGACGAGCGTATTTCTGTGGACAAACAGCTTTCGCGACGTCTCGGAAACGTTCAGGTTGTTTTCAAAAAACTTCTGGATCGTGAACAGCGTCTCATGGTCAAGGCTCTCGATCGAGCCTTTGCGGAACACCTCGCGCAGGAACATATCGCACAGCGTCGTCGGAAGCTGGTAAATCAGACGCGCGATCCCCAGGTTGTCGTAGCTGACAATCGCCTTTTCCGTGTCGAATACCTTGCCGACCTCCAGAGCGATCTGCGCCTCCTTGAAGCTGTGCGCCAGATCCTTTACGCCGACAACCGACGTGCCGATGCCAACGACAACCTTTGTGTAAAACTCGCTGCCGAGCGTGTCGACAATTGAACGCGCCAGCTTTTCAAGATCCTTGCTCTCAATGCCCGGCTTTGTCTCCTTAACGAGTACGATGTCGCTTTCCGAGATGTTAAAGACAAAGTCCTTCTGTTTATCCGGAAACAGGTTCTGAATAACGTCGAAAGCGGAGATATCGTTTGACGCCACAATGCGGATTAACAGCACGACACGCGTCGCATCCGTGTTGAAGTGCAGCTCGCGCGCCTTGACATAGATGTCCCCCGGCAAAATATTGTCGAGGATGACGTTCTTGATGAAATTGTTGCGGTCATATTTTTCGTCGTAATACTGCTTGATCGACGAAAGCGAGATTGCAAGCAGGTTGCAGTATTTTGCGGCAGGCTCGTCAACGCCTTCGACAAATACGGCAAACTCCGGTTTCATTTTGCTGCCAAATGGCTTATACGTATAGCCGTCGCGGACAAATACCTCGTTCGCGTCACCGGCGTCGAGCGTAAAAAAGTCGCTTGTCTCGCCGATTTTGGTCAGATCGCTGCACGAAATGATCGTTGCGCTGTCGTCCACAACGCCGATCACACGGTCGATACAATCGCGCATCTGGTGAACGATCCCCTGAAAAAGCCTGTTTGACACTTCAATCCCCTCTTTACTTGTAATTCGGTGGTCTTGCCAAACGAAAAAGCGGGTTCTTCCCTGCTGGCAGCGCACAGATCCCACATCGCGAATATCCTTAAAAGCCAGTGGAATCATGTGGATTTTGAATGATTACAAGCCATCACGAGTATTTTACAACAAATTTGTATATTTTGCAACACAAATTCTTTTACTTGTTGTGGAAAAATGATTATTTTTTTCCACAGCGGTTTCAATATAGGGCGCCAAACTGGTTTTTGGCCTATCATACTACAATTTCAGAAAAAAATTGTGACCAAACTTTGTCGCTTTTTTGAACAGCTTGTCCCCCCCGTGCGGTCACGCGCCGGCCAAGGCGATCTGCGCCACCTCCGCCGCGCTCAGCTCGCGGCACTCTCCCGGCCCGAGCGCGGCATCGAGCGAAAGTCCACCGATCCGGTCGCGCCGCAGCGCCAGCACATGCGCGCCGCATGCTGCAAACATGCGCTTGATTTGATGATACATCCCCTGCCGGATTACGACGCGCGCCGTATCCGGCGTATCCAGCGCGCACAGCTCGGCCGGCATACATACAGCGCCGCCGAGCTGCACGCCAAAGGCGAACGCCTCGATCATCTGCGGTGTAACCGGCGCGTCCAGCCGCACGGTATAGGTTTTCGGCACATGGCTTTTCGGCGCAAGGATGCGGTGCGCGAACGCCCCGTCATCCGTAATGAGCACAAACCCTTCCGTATCCTTATCCAGGCGTCCGGCCGGGAACAACCCGCGGCGCATCAGGCTGTCTGGCACGAGATCGAGCACTGTCGGCAGCGCGGCGTCGCTCGTCGCACAGACAACGCCGCGCGGCTTGTTGAGCATGATGTAGACATGGCGCTTGAGGGCGAGCGCCCTGCCTGAAACCATCACCACATCTGTGTCAGGATCGATTTTCAGGTCGGCCTTTTTGATGGATTCGCCGTTTACAGAAATCTGCCCACGCCCGGCCAGGCGCTGCACATCGCGGCGCGAAAGGTCCGTTTGTGCCGCAATCACCTTGTCCAGACGCTCAAGCTTTTGCTTTTGGGGCATTGTCGTTTGACCCTCCTGTTCCGGCCGCATTCAGCCAAAGAAATGACCGGCAGCCAAGGCATATCTTCTCCAGCAGGCGCACGCATAGATGTAGATTTTTATTGTAGCATAAGCGTTCTGCACATGCAAGCGCGCGCTTTCTGCGGTCCTTTTCAGCCAGCGCCGGCGGGAAAATTTCCTCCTGTGCGGGCCGGCAGCCGCATTGTGAACGATTCCATAATGTGGTATAATAACCGCAAAGCGGTTATTATACCACATTATGGCCAGGGCGATACGCGGGCGCAGCCCGCTGCCCCCTGATGGCCAATTATACCATGCCGCTTCGCGGACATGGTATAATAACCGCAGAGCGGTTATTATACCGGGTTATGGCCAGGGCGATACGCGGGCGCAGCCCGCTGCCGCCCCAATGGCCAATTATACCATGCCGCTTCGCAGACATGGTATAATAACCGCAAAGCGGTTATTATACCGGGTTATGGCCAGGGCGATACGCGGGCGCAGCCCGCTGCCGCCCTGATGGCCAATTATACCATGCCGCTTCGCGGACATGGTATAATAACCGCAAAGCGGTTATTATACCGGGTTATGGCCAGGGCGATACGCGGGCGCGGCCCGCCGCCGCCCCAATGGCCAATTATACCATGCCGCTTCGCGGACATGGTATAATAACCGCAAAGCGGTTATTATACCGGGTTATGGCCAGGGCGATACGCGGGCGCAGCCCGCTGCCGCCCTGATGGCCAATTATACCATGCCGCTTCGCGGACATGGTATAATAACCGCAGAGCGGTTATTATACCGGGTCATGCCCAACGGCTCGCCGCTTTACGCGGCAACCGCCTTCTGATGGGCAATTATACCATGCCGCTTCGCGGACATGGTATAATAACCTCAGAGCGGTTATTATACGTTTTATGGCCAGGGCGATACGCGGGCGCGGCCCGCTGCCGCCCCAATGGCCAATTATACCATGCCGCTTCGCGGACATGGTATAATAACCGCAAAGCGGTTATTATACCAGATTATGGCCAGGGCGATACGCGGGCGCGGCCCGCTGCCGCCCCAATGGCCAATTATACCATGCCGCTTCGCGGACATGGTATAATATGCGCAGTGCAAACGGCAAAGCAGCGGACTGCGCATGTTACACCACAGCTAAAACCGGCAAAGCCGGTTTTGCTGCTGTGGTATAATAGAGCCGGCGAATCGGAATATGTGACAGAAGGTGACTGGGATGCTGACAAAACCTCGTCATGGCTGGACAGATTTCAGCCTTGAAGGTACTTCCACCTATGGGTTGAGCTATCTTGATGATATCGCTTTTGAATGGATCGACCAGGCAATTCATGGATTGGAAACGATGCTTCCCTTTTGCGTCAAAGGTTTTCTTGAGCCGGACAGGCTGTTGTGCACCGTAAGTTTTTGGAATTGTCATATTGTTATTGAAGACGATGAAAGAGAGCCATTGAAAAAAGGAACCATCATAAATGAGTATTCCCATACCAGCATGATTCATTTTTGTAAGTATTTGTATAGTGATATCATCTGCCATATTGATGAGTGGGCTTCATTTGTGGATTATCGCAAGGCTGATATAGAGGAAAAGCGACGGCAGCTTCTTCAAAAACTTGAAAAACTAAAGCAGCTTATTTCTGAGTGCGAAGCATTCTTTGGCGAAGATCATTGTTTTCTATGATGAAACAGCTCCGATTGATTGCGCCGCAGCAGGCCGCCTCCCTTTTTAGGGGGCGGCCTTGTTTTTATGCGTTTACTTATGCCGCATTCTGCTGTGTGACGGCTGACTGCATCCCTGTACCATTTTGCGGCGTCGTCGTGGCTACATTCTGCTGTGACACGACAAATCCATGCATAAACCCGCCAAGTTCCAGCGAACAGACATCTCCGCCGATCACCTTATCCTTATAGACCAGGATATTCGCACGCACATTGTCCGTCTGTCCGGGATAATTCGTCACGATGTATGTATACCGTTTACAACGTTTCCCAGCATACTTTTCAAGATTGCAGCCCTGCGTTTTTTGTATGGTATTATAGTTTGTAAAGACATCGTCAAACTCTTTGGGTATCTGCACCTCAACAACCTCATCCGCTTCCGGCTCGACCTGCCAGCCGAACGACTCCAAAAAATCGACCCGCTGTTCCTCCGTTTTGGCCGCAACCTTTGCAACCTTGACCTCGCTGTCGGCACGTACGGGGCTGCCGCGCAGCTCTGAAATCGCCGCGCGCCCCCAGACGCCGCCCACAAGCGAAAGCACAAAGACAGCCGCAGCGGCGGCGACCTGGCGTTTTGTCACACGAAATGAAATGGTAAACATCGTTTTCTGCCTCCCCGCGCTCATTTGTTCGTTTTCATATATACGCGTCCATCGCATATCTTATGCGCCGCCGGGCGGGTCTGGACAAAAATAGGGCCGCCCCACGGGGCGGCCCTTGTGTATAAACGATTATGCTTCTTCCTCGTTCATCTTCTTTGCTTCTTCAATAACAGCAGCTTCAAGCTGGCTGGGCAGCAGCTCATAACGCTCAAATTTCAGGGTAAAGCTGCCGCGTCCCTGTGTTGTCGAGCGCAGGACCGTAGCAAAATCCCCCATTTCGCTCATAGGCACCTCGCCCTCGATGACCTGCATCCCTTCCTCATCCGGGTTCATGCCGAGTACGCGGCCGCGGCGCTTATTCAGCTCGCTGATGATATCACCGGTGTTCGAATCCGGCACATAAACTTTGAGGTTTCCGATCGGTTCAAGCAGCGCGGGCGACGCCTGCGGCATCGCAGCCTTATATGCGAGCGATGCGGCCGTCTTAAACGCCATTTCCGACGAATCAACCGGGTGGTACGAACCGTCGACGAGCACCGCTTTCAGGCCGACCATTGGATATCCCGCCAGGATACCATGTTTAACGCAATCCTGGAGGCCCTTTTCAACCGCCGGGAAGAAGTTTTTCGGCACGGAGCCGCCGAATACGTTCTCCTCGAACAGCAACCCTTCACCGTCATACGGCGAGAACTCGATCCACACGTCGCCATACTGGCCGTGGCCACCCGACTGCTTCTTATGCTTGCCCTGCACCTTGACCGGCTTGCGGATCGTCTCACGGTAAGCGACGCGCGGCTTGGTCAGCCCGATATCGACGCCGAACTTGGATTTCAGCTTCGAAACGATTACATCCAGATGCTGCTCGCCAAGGCCGGAAATCACCTGCTGGTGCGTCTCAGCGTTCTGCTCAAAACCGATCGACGGGTCCTCCTCGATCAGCCGCTGCATCCCCTGAGCGACCTTGCCCTCGTCGCCTTTGTTCTTGACCTTGACGGCCATCGACAGACACGGCTCCGGGAACTGGACGCGCTCGAACGAAACGACCTTCTTCGGATCGCACAGCGTATCGCCTGTGACGGCGCCCGACAGCTTTGTGACGGCGCCGATGTCGCCGGCTGTGATAAACGCGGTGTCCTCCTGCTTTTTACCAGTCATGTAAATCAGCTTTCCAAGGCGCTCCTGCTCGCCGGTGCGCGAGTTCACAGGCGTCACCTCGCCCGACAGCTTTCCGGAAACGACCTTGAAGTAGCTCAGCTTGCCGACAAACGGATCGGCGACGGTCTTAAAGATATACGCGGCGAGCGGCGCCTCGTCAGTGCATGCGATTTCCACCGCTTCGCCGGAGTCGTCCTTGGCCGTCTCCGACCCCGCCTCCCAGGCGGAAGGCAGGTGATCGACAAGGGAATCGAGCAGCATATCGATACCCTCGAGCGTCGCGGCCGAGCCGCACAGCACCGGCGTGATTGCACCGGTGTGCACGCCGTTGTGGATGCCCTTGATGATCTCGTCGCGTGTGAACTGCTCGCCGGAAAAGAATTTCTCAAACAGCGCCTCGTCCGTCTCGGCGACAGCCTCGCTGATCGCGCCGATCAGGCCCTCGAAGCGGTGCGCGATATCAGGCATCGCAACCTCGGCCGGCTCGCCCTTTTCATTATATTTATAGGCCTTGTTGTCAACAAGGTTGATATAGCACTGAACCTTATGATCCTCCACAACCGGGACGACGAGCGGGCAAATCGACGGGCCGAACGATGTCTTGAGATCCTCGAGCACCTTGTAGAAATCGGCGTGCTCCGCATCCATTTTGTTGACAAAAAACATCTTCGATTTGCCCATCGAGTCGGCAAGCTTATATGCCTTCTGCGCGCCGACGGTCACACCCGAACGCGCCGAAACAACGATCAGAACGCTTTCCGCCGGCCGAACGCCCTCATACATGCCAGCGGCAAAGTCGAACAGTCCCGGCGTGTCGATCAAATTGATCTTGACGCTGCCCCATGCGAACGGGGCGACCGCGCTTGAGACCGACACCTTGCGGCGGATTTCCTCCGCGTCGAAATCACACACGGTATTGCCGTCCGCGACCTTACCCAATCTATCGGCGGCTCCGGCCTTGAACAGCAGCGCCTCCGCCAGCGAGGTCTTGCCGCTGCTGCCGTGGCCGGCAATTGCAACGTTCCGGATTTTACCTGCTAAATACTGTCTCATACCTTGCTCCATTCCGCCGCTTCGCACCGGCAAAAAATATAATGAACGCGCCGCCCCGCCGCGCGAAGGGACAGGCGGGAGCTTCTGAATAGGATGATCCTCAACTGCAACGCATTCGTCATAATCGCCAAGAGACGACCTTTCGCCCCCACAGCATTATATTAATATTATATAATCTATTGAAAAACTTCGCAAGGGATTCCTGTCTACATGCGCTGTATAAATAATCTTTGCTAATTTGTATGTATTGCACAACAGATGCTTTAAAAAAGGAGCCGGTTTTGCAATTTGCAAAACCGGCTCCTTTTTTTGCATCATCGCCGCAGCAGCGAAACAACCGACGTAACCACCAGCCAGGCCAGGCCGAACAGCAGCAGCATGGCATATGACGCCAGTTTGAGTGAATTTGTAAACGACATAAACGCGACAAGCCCATACCCGACAATTGTCCCGATCAACTGTATAACCGTCCCGCTCATCACGGAATTCTTGACGGCCGCCGACGCGTCAAGCAGGGCCAACACGCCAGGCACGCCGCCCGTGTGCAGGCCGCCGGCCGCGACGCGCGGGCGGTCCTTCGTCAGCCAGGCG
The DNA here is from genome assembly GCF_010206195.1 of Anaerotruncus colihominis. GTDB lineage: Bacteria > Bacillota > Clostridia > Oscillospirales > Ruminococcaceae > Anaerotruncus > Anaerotruncus colihominis_A. The sequence goes on from NZ_VIQT01000014.1 coordinate 45,097, forward strand.
TATTCGGGATGCATCTTCATAGGAAGAATATGCACCTGTGTACGCTTATAGGAGAACACCGACGCGATCAGCTCCGGCGTCACATTGGGGTTGGTCGTGTAGATGATCAGCGACGTGCCTCTGCGCGCCAGCCCCGCCATTGCGTCCATGATATCCGGCGACGCATTGTAGCTCACAACGAACATGGCCGACAGCTCGCCTGAATTGGCAATATAGAGCACCTGACGGCCGTCGCGCGCATAACGCGCCTCAAAATCGTGCGAGGGACAGTCAATGTCGTGCATCCGCATCAATTCCTGCGTACCGATCAACACGCGCTTTCCATCCACCCAGGCGGAAAGCCCCATGCCGTCCTCATAAATAAGGTTATCAACAGCGCGCAGCATTCGCTTGTTATTGCCGACCATATTGATAAACACACCCGATAAAATGCCGCCGCATGATAGGATCACGCTTGCCGCATCAAGAATCGCCTCGTCGATGCGTTTTTCAGCGAACACCTTCATTCCATGCAGCATCACGCTGTCAGTCGGGAACAGATCCCTGTCGCTGATCACAACAGCATCTGTATCGGTATACTCCTCGGCTGAAACGTATCCTGCCAGCAACGCCCCCTGACGTGCGAGCTTCTTGGACATCTTATTCTGCATCAGGTTCGGTACAATCGCGCTGGACAGGGGTGCGCAAACGCACAGAACAGCGGCAAAAGCCGATACCGCGACCGGAAGGGCGCGGTCGGCCATAAAGAACGTCACGACCGCGACCACGATGCTGCCGAGCAGGCAGATTGGCACGGCGATGCTTGTAAACGCCAGACTGTAATCCTGCGAATAGCTTCTGTTTAAAAAGCCTGTCAGAAAATCGACCTTGGCGCTGCACGCCACGCCATCCGTATCCGGCGGCAGCCCGCGCGCGAATTCACGTGCAAGCTCGCGGTCACGGATGCGCACGAGCGCAAATTTATCCTGATCGTCCATCAGGGTGGCAAAATCGCGTTCCACACGGCGCACCGCTATTCGTTTGCCGGCGAGCGCAAAAAACAGCGCGACAACCGCCACAGGGAAATAGAGGCTGATCTGCTCATACGCCGTTACCGACCCCGGCAGTACTGCCAGCACAATCCCCTGCACCAGCACAGCCAGCACGGCCAGCGCGGCTGGCGAATCGCTGTTCGCACGCAGACGGCAGAGCGCCGAAATGCCGCCGCCCACCACATTGCAGCAGAACAGAGCCGCGAGCGCCACAACCGCAATGTTTGCGATCAAAAAAAGCCGCATGTTGTTTTCAGGCGCGAGCGCGGGCGGAAGCGGGAGCAGACCGTCCTTGACGCCGATCTTTTCAAGCGCTGGCGCCGCACGCAGCGACACTGTCAAATAAATCGAAATAAAAGCGAAAACAAACGTAAAGAACTGTTTGACGCCAAGCCCGACGCGTACCGATTTCAGATCGGCGGCGACCTCCGGCGCATCTTCCGGCGACGCAAATTCGTCGTCCGGATCCTCATCCTCCAGCAGTGCCTGCTCGTCATAGGAACGTTTCCAGCGTGATTCGGCAAGCTGCGCCGAATCATCTATCCCAATCGACCGTGTGTCCGCTTCAAACGATGGACGGCGGTCACGCCGGTGCTGCGCGCCGCGCGGCTGAACCGGCGCCTCCTGACGCGCGCCAAACTCAAACGCACCGTCCTCCGGCGGCTCCGGCTCCCCGCTGTCCGTCAGATCATCCCACAACGGTAAATCCTCGTCCTCCGGCGCGCCAAACAGGCCGTCCGGCTGGGCCGGCGCCTCTCCGCGCACGCGCCGCATCGTCTCGTCGAGCGTCTCGCCCGCAAACGGATCGCGGACATCATCCGCATCGCCCGTGTCAAACGAAAATCCGCCCGCATCCTCATACGGCGGTTGTTCACCGTCATATACAGGCGGCTCCTCATACAGGTCGCGGGCCGCGCGATGCTGGACCGGCGGCTCCTCATATGGGCCGTGGGCTGTGCGGCGCTGTACTGGCGGCTCCTCATATGGGTCGTGGGCTGTGCGGCGCTGGACTGGCGGCTCCTCATGCGGGTCGCGGGCTGTGCGGCGCTGGACCGGCGGCTCCTCATATGAGCCGTGGGCTGTGCGGCGCTGTACTGGCGGCTCCTCATGCGGGTCGCGGGCTGTGCGGCGCTGGACCGGCGGCTCCTCATGCGGGTCGCGGGCTGTGCGGCGCTGGACTGGTGGCTCCTCATACGGGCTGCGGGCTACGCGGCGCTGGACGTGCGAATCATAATATCGTTCCCGTGCTGCACGCCGCTGCGCAGGTTGATCATAATAATGCTCGCGCGCAGCCGGGCGGTTCGTCTGTGTTTCCGCATGCCGCTGCACCGGTGGAGCCAGGCTGTCATTCTGTATGGACGGACGCGCATGAGCAGCGCTTTCATGGGCGCGTCCACGCGGCGCACGGCCTGGCGCTGTCGGATGCGCATCTGTATATGTATCGCGTGGCGTCGCTGCCTCGCGCTGTTTTTTCCTGCGGATTTCCTCCAGGATATCGTTTACATCGTAATCTTGCGGCATGTGCGATTCCTCTCTTTATTGCTCCGGATAACGTTCTCTCTATTTCTTTGTCCGCTGGCGGACAACTTCGTACATCAGGATGCCTGCGGCAACCGACGCGTTGAGGGAGTTTACCTCGCCGCGCATCGGCAGCGACAGCAGCACATCGCAGCTTTCACGGACCAAGCGCGACAGGCCGAACCCCTCCGAACCGACTACAAGCGCCGCCGCGCTGGTCAGATCTGTCTGATCCCACCGCGCGCCCGACGCGTCCGCACCGTAAATCCAAACGCCGCGCGCCTTCAGCTCCTTGATTGTGCTGACGAGATTCGTCACGCGCGTCACGGGCAGATGCTCGACGGCGCCCGCACTCGTGCGGCCCACGATCGCCGTAAGCCCCGCGCCGCCGCGCTTGGGGATGATCAGTCCGTGCGCGCCGGCGGCCTCGGCTGTGCGGATAATGGCGCCCAGGTTGTGCGGGTCCTCGATCGAATCGGCGATGATCAGCAGCGGCGGTTCGCCGCGCGCTGCTGCACGGGCAAAAAGATCCTCCACTGTACAGTAATGGAACGCCGCAGCCTGTGCGGCCACACCCTGATGGTTCAGCCCATTGGCAAGCGTGTCGAGCCTGCGCACATCGACGCGCTTGACCGGGATACGCGCCTCTTTAGCCATAGCGACAATACGCGAAATCGGCTGGCCGCGCGCGGGAACGTCATCGCAGATGTAAATGCACTCCACTTCACGCGGACCCTTGAGCAGCTCGATGACCGCGTTGCGGCCAAGTACAAGCCCTTCCTCCAGATCACGCTTCGGGTTTGAATTTCCCATTAATAGCCTCCTGACCGTTTTGCCGGCCGGAGCCACCCCCGGCGGTTATACATCCTGTTTTATACATAGCTTATTATAACATAGCCGCATACAGGATGCCATACGTTCCGCACGATTTTTGACATATTTTAATAAAATTCATCGAAAACAGGCTGGCCGCGCCCCTTTGACGCCCGCTATACAGGCGAATCCCCTGGAAAGGTGCAGGCCATTACAACAGAAAAAACAAGCACGCCACCGCCGCTCCGCCGAGCGCTGCAAGGCCAAACTTGACCGCTTCCGCCAAAGTAAGCCTGCGTGGCGCCGCCTCGCGCGGGCTGTAATCGATCTGTGAAAGATATTCCCCCGCCTTCGCGCGCAATTGCGTCTTGTCACCTTCCTGCGCGTTTGGCCGCAAAAACAGGATAGCTTTTTCAAAATAGCGGTTGTCCGTGTGCACAACCTCAATTACTTTTTGGCTGACTCCTTTGAGCACCATAAAATCCCCCTTGCCCGCGCCTGATTGGATTGATCTTTCGGATCTGCCGGTAAAACTGCGCCTTGACAGGCATTGCCGCTTTGTCCGCCAACAGAATCCTTTTCCGCTCGCCCCCGCGCGGCCGGGACGGCGTGACGCATTTCGCTTTTCTATTTTGGTCGCCGTGCGGTCAAATATTCCCTTGTCAACTGCCAGATTGCACAAAAAAAATACGCCCCGAATTGGAACGCATTTATACACAACGTAATACGAAAATCAGTTCTCCACATGCTTTGTTTTCCCTTGTGTGGAAAACTCTGTGGAAAATGGGGAAAACTCCGCATTGTTATGCGCTCTTCTGGCAGACAGGCTTTCAACCAATGTAAACAAGCCTCCAGAATGTGAAAAATAATGAATACTGCTTGTAGATTGGGGAAAATTCCCTCGTATCGATTTTTATACAGGATGCTCGAAATTTTTATAATTTCCATCTTTCTTTCGTCACTGTGCCCTGTTATACTGGAAAGGCTATCACATTTACAAAAAGGAGCGCATTATGACCCCTGTTATGACTCAATGCGACAAATTATCCCTTCCATGCGACACAGTTCTCGATGAATCGCCCGATTTCAGCCTGCCGCAGACGCTGCTTTGCGGGCAAGCCTTTCGTTGGAAGCAACTGGATCAAAACACCTTTATTGGCGCTGCGTTTGAAAAAGTATGTCAGATTGCACAGACGAACGGAAAAATTGTCGTCTCCTGTCAGGGCGCGGAGGATTTTGACGAGGTTTGGCGCGGTTATTTCGATCTCGACCGCGACTATGGTATGCTCAAAAACCGCTTTTGCACCGACCCCGCGCTGGCCGAAGCCGTCACAAAGGCCCCCGGCATCCGCGTGCTGCGCCAGCAGCCCTGGGAGGCGTTGTGCACCTTCATCATCAGCCAAAACAACCATATTCCCCGCATTACCGGCATTATCGAGCGCATGTGCGCGGTGTTCGGCCGGCCGCTTGGCGGCGGCTGGAACGCCTTTCCAACGCCCGAAGCCATCGCCGCGCTTACGCCCGACGCGCTCGCGCCGCTGCGCGCCGGCTTTCGTGCGCGCTATCTTATCGATGCGGCGCGCCGCGTTGCTTCCGGCGAAGTCGACCTCGAATCGCTCGGCACGCTCCCGCTCGACGAGGCGCAGGCCATGCTCACACGTATCACGGGCGTCGGCGTCAAGGTGGCTGCGTGCACGCTGCTTTATGGCTGCGGCCGCGTTGAATGCGTACCTGTCGACGTATGGATGCGGCGCGTACTGGACCGCCTCTACCCTGGCGGTATGCCCGCCTGTACATATGGATACGGGGGTATCGCACAGCAGTACCTCTTTCATTGCGCGCGTACCGACCCGGGCTTTCTCGACCGGGCAGCAGCAGCCGATTGACATATTTCGAGGATTCTTTATAATAGAGATATGATTCTGTTTGGGGAAACGGGCGGTGATTGTCAATGACCTACGCGCAGTTCCGGCGCATGAAGCCTAAATATAAACGGCGCTTTTTTCTTGTGATCCTTTGCGGGCTTGCGCTTGCGGCCGCCCTGCTGTTCGGCGTCTCCAAGGGGGTGCAGGCGATCCGCGCCGCGCTCAATACAACCACCATCAAGGACGCAACGGCGGCCAATGTGCTGGAAAAGGCAAATATGAACAAAATCCTTGAAATCATGGGGCAGAAGGACGCTTCCAATATCTGTGTCCTCGGCAGCGAGGTCAAGATGACGGGCGCGGGCTCTGTGACCTCCGTGACGCTCAACATGACAAATATTGTAAGCGACGGCGTGGCCGAATCCTGGCGCCTGATCGCTACAGAAAAAAAGGCGCGCCTTTATAAGTTTGAAACACACTATGAAAATTTGAAATCGCAAAAGATCAGCAAAATGGAGTTCAAATCCTATTATCCCGCGCTCTCCCGCGTCACTTCGCCGGAATTTGTCGGCGAGCTGCAAAAGCGGACCGGCGCCGGAGACGCAGGCGTATACACCTTTGTTGACGACTTTGGCAACAACCGCGAGCCGGAGTATGACTCCTACCTGTCAAGCGGGCTCGAGGGCATCTGGGTTTCCAACATCGGCAAAATTTCCTCATTTGAGGAGGGGTTCGTCCGCTCCAACGCATGCGCGCCGACGCGCGTGACCGTTGAAGCCGTGGACACAGAAAAGTCGAAGGGCAAGCGCGTCGCCCTGCTCCCGCCCAAGGAACGGTTCATTGTCCTGCTTGAAGCGGGAAACTATCAGTAAAGCCCGTTATACAGAAAGCGCCCGGCCAAAAAGGCCGGGCGCTTTTTCATTTTCATTCTTTGGGGCTGCCGGCAACGCCGCGCCCGATATGGCAGCACCCCGTTTTTTACACAGGTCAGGGTGTTTTATCACGTGCCCGCTCCTCTGCTTCTGTCTGCGGCTGTTCCGCCTTTGCGGCTTTCGCCGTGGTTGTGCGGGTCGTACCGCCTGAAACATAAACATCGCCGCACTCCGGGCAGATCCCTGTGTGGATCGTCACCGTCTGCGAAACCACTTTACGCCCTTCACGCTGGGCCTTGGCCTGTTCACGGACGACATGCTCCATCTCATGTCCGCGCACGGCGGACGCGGCCCGCTCGGGCGAGATGTTGGTCGGCGTCTTAAAGGACACGCCCGGATCGTTGGAACCGTCCTGATATTTGCGCTCCTTGCAGGTCTGGCATTCCGCCTCCTCCATTGTTTCCTGCGGGGATTTTCCGGTTTCCTCCTCAATATCAGGATAGCGGAACCGGCCGCGCACCGCCAGCTCCACCGGGGCGGTCCCTTCGCGATCCAATGGCGGCGGCGCGGTAATCCCAAGTGTCTGCGCAGGATTTTCCTGCGGCGCCGCGGCCGCTGAGGCTGGTTCAGCCGCCTGCGCGGGCTGCGTCCCGACGTCCCTGCGCAACCCATACTGAGCCGGCGCATATGCCGCCGGCTGCTGCCAGCCGTACAATCCGATTCCCATCGTATGCACACTCCTTCAGAGTACCATTTTCTGATCTCATTACGCCACAGCGACAAGCCGGTTTCGGCTGCGGTGTAACATGCACAGTCCGCCGCTTTGCGGCGGTTTCCCTACACATATTATACTGTATATTTTGGAAATTCTCAAGGCTTCTTCACACAAAATTTCGCTTTTCATTCAAACGCCGCGCTCCAGCATCAGTACAATCACGGTGATATCGTCCTCATGGCCATCGCTGCGGCGGCGCTTCGACTCCGCGGCGAGCTGCTCGCTCAGCTCTTTCGGATCGTCGCCCGCATAATGTTCCAGATCCGACACGAGCCATTCAAACCCGCCGGCAAGCGCGCCGTCCGACACCATGACCACAAGGTCGCCCTCGCGCAGGGTGACGGTGTTCTTCTCAAATGTCACGCCGCCGAGAATGCCAACCGGCAGCGAGTTTGACTCGACATAGCCGCCGCGTCCCGATTTGCGCAAAAAGGTCGGCGCGGCGCCTGCCTTATAAAAATCAACGCAGCCGGTATACAGGTCAACGCCAACAATATCGATCGTCGAAAGCGATTCGTCGCCCGATTTGACCAGCAATGCCGAGTTGACAAGCTTGAGCGCCGCGTCGAGGCTGACGCCCGCTTCAATCAGCCTGCGCAGCAATTCGGCAGTCATCGTCGAATCGACAGCCGCCGCGCCGCCGCTGCCCATACCGTCCGACAGGATGACGTTGACGCGCCCGTTTTGGCCGTCCACATAACAGAAGCTGTCGCCGCAGAGCTTTGATTCAGAGTTACCGAGCTGCGTCGCCCCCCATTTGATCGTATAGGCCGCTTTTTCAGCAAAGGTAAGTGTTGTGGCGGCGCACTCAGAGCGGCTGTGTGTCGCGGGCAGGTCGAAATCGCGCCCGCAGATATCGGACAGCGCCACCGTCAGCTCCGCCATATCGAGCCGTGACAGCTTATAGGTTGGAATGGTCACTTCAACAGTCATATTCGCACCGCCGTCAATTGTACAGGTTACAAGATCCGGAAATATTGTAAGCGACTGAAGGTATTCGCGCACCTTTCCGGCAGCCGCTGTATCCTGTGTGGCCAGTTCGTCCAGGTCACGGCCCATCGCGTCGACCATCAGCGCCATCCCTTCGAACTGGTCCGTTACTACGCCGCGCACCTGCGCCACCTTGCGCCGCACGCTTTCCCTCGCGGCGTATTCCTCAAACAGCCGGTTCATCTGTGCGGCAAGTTCCTTGACGCGCGGGCAGGTCTTGGCAAAATACTGCGGGAAATTGTTCTCCGTCAATTCTCCGCCACGCCGCAGCTCAGAGAGCGCGTTATTAAAAACGTCGCTTGTATCGGTGTAGCGAAGCTGCCAGCAGGTGGCGTTTCCACGGCATTTGCGGCAGACGCGGTCAGCGGTGCAGTGATAGACGGACGACAGATCGCCGTTTACCATACCGGACAGGCGTTCATTGACCTGGCGCGTTGTCTCAGCCACATCGCGCAGCGCCCCCGCTACGTGGTCGATGCGATTTGTCAGCATCGCCTTATAAGCGTCGCCCTGCACCGCGCCGCCCTGTCCCTCGCGCACGCTTTTCAGGCGGCGCAGCGCACCCTGCGGAATCAGAATCGAAATCAGGCTTGCAATAAAAATTTCTATCAACAGATAGTGGTCGAACATACGGCGGGAAGCAAGCAGCGCGAACAGGTTGACGACGATGAACGCGCCCGCGCTCGCCGCGCGCCCCACCGGCGCGAACACGCCGGCAAGCAGCCCGCCAAGGCCGTAGGTACCCATTAAGAATGTATAATTTCCGCCTACAACGCCCGCCGCAACACCCGCCGCTACGCCGGCGATCGCGCCGCCGGCCTCACGGGCCGCCTGCGCCGCCAGCAAAATCACAAGCACAGCCAGCACGCGGCCGATGGAGACGCCAAGCACACGCAGGTTCACAAGCGCCAGCACAGCAATGCCGAAGGTGATGACAAGCGAGGTCACATCAGTCTGACGCATATTCTCAATGCCAAGCTCAAGCGCCTGGGCGGTGCGTGTGAAAAAGTAGGACGCGCAGCACGCGAGCAGAACCTCCGCTACGGAAAGCGACGCGTCGTAAACGCTCCCGCCGCTCACAAATGTAATTGCAAGCGACGGCAAACCAAGCGATACAGCGGTCAGAGCCTGCCCGGAAACGCGCGCACAAAAGCGCGTCAGCGTCCCGGAGCCTAGCATGACGCGCAGCCCGAACAGCAGCGCCATCGCAACGATATACTTGACGTTGGTCATGATATGAAACGACATCAGATAGCCGAGCGTCGCGCCAAGCGTCGCGCCGGCGTAATAACGCGGCTTGGCTGAGGCGGCGAAGGCAATGCCAAACGGCGCAAGCCCCCCGAGCACAAACGCATTGGCCGCGACAAATCCTGTCGCAGCGTAGGCGAAATATCCCGCCGCCAGCTGATGCGCGCGCACCGTCTGCCTGGCCCGCGCACCGATGGAAAGACCCGCCGCTGTCCTGTTCTGCATAGCCTTCACCTGTTTTTCATATACTAGCAAGTTATCCTTGTTGTATAATCTATTGTAAATATTGAGTTCTGCATAACCGGTCGAAACATGCTGTCGATTTATGCGAATCAATAAAAAAGAGCGGCCGCGCCGCTCTTTTTTTGCGCATATGCCTACAAATCAGGCGGATACCTCCGAACCAGAACGTCCGCCGAACCATTTTATATCGGTTCACAGGTACAGCGCCCCCACTTTTTAACGACGCGGCGTATTCCGCCATTGAAAACACATGCGCCTTATGATAGAATAAGGCTTAGAATTTCGCGCGTTAAAGCGCAGAGCTCACCATCTTGAAAGGACGGACCCATCATGAACTATCAATTTTCCGACCGCATGGCCACGCTCAAGCCATCGCTGGTTCGTGAGATTCTCAAAGCGTCCTCCGACCCGGAAGTGATCGCCTTTTCCGCTGGCAATCCCGCGCCCGACGCGTTCCCCGTCGAGGATGTGCGCCGTATCGCCGGTGAAATCCTCGCCGAGGCCCCTATCGACGCGCTGCAATATTCAATCACCGAAGGGTACGCCCCCCTGCGCGAGGCGCTCAAACGCATGGTTCAGACACATTACGCTATCCCGGCCAGCCCCGACGACGATCTTATCGTGATCTCCGGCGCGCAGCAGGGTATGGATCTGGCGGCCAAGGCGTTTGTCAACGAGGGCGATACCGTCCTGTGCGAGGATCCGTCTTTCATCGGAAGTCTGAACTGTTTTCGTTCCTACAACTGCAACCTTGTCGGCGTCGGCATGGAAAGCGACGGGCTGAACACCGCAAAGCTCGAACAGGCGATCATCAAAAACCAGAACGTCAAGCTGCTTTATACAATCCCGAATTTCCAGAACCCGACCGGTATCACTACAAGCGCCGAAAAACGCCGCGAGATTCTGCGCGTCTGCCGCGAACACGGCGTCATGGTGCTGGAGGATAACCCATACGGCGACCTGCGTTTTGCGGGCGAGCCAGTCGCGCCGATCAAATCGATGGATACGGACGGCGCCGTCATCTATGTCGGCAGCTTCTCCAAGATTCTCGCGCCGGGTATGCGCGTCGGCTTTGTGCTCGCGCCCAAGGCTGTGATCGCCAAAATGACAGTCGGCAAGCAGTGCGCCGATGTCCACACGAATATGCTCGCCCAGATGGTCTGCGAACGATGGCTGGCCACCTGCGACCTTTCGGCGCATCTGGAGCGCCTGCGCGGCATCTATCGCCGCAAGTGCGGCCTGATGCTCGAATGCATCGACCGTGAATTTGCGTCCTGCGTGACGCACACAACTCCGGACGGCGGCCTGTTCCTCTGGTGCACCCTGCCCGACGGGGCCGATATGCTCGATTTTTGCAGCCGCGCGGTCGCGCAAAAGGTTGCGGTTGTGCCCGGCGTCGCGTTCCTGGCCAATGAAAGCGATCCGTGCCGAAGCTTTCGCATGAACTTTTCCACGCCGACAGACGAAGCGATCGTTGAGGGCTGCAAGCGCCTGGGCAAGCTGACACGTGAATTATATAACTGAGGTGATAATGATGGAAGAAAACAATATCCTATCGGCTCCCGTGCGTAAGAAACGCATTTTTTCAGGCATTCAGCCGACAGGCACCTTTACGCTCGGCAATTATCTTGGCGCGGTCAGGAATTGGGTGGAGCTTCAGGACGAATACGATTGCGTCTATTCAATCGTCAACATGCACGCGATGACCATCCGCCAGGAGCCGAAGGCGCTGCGCGACAATACGATTTCCGCTCTGGCGCTGCTCATGGCGTGCGGCATCGATCCAGAAAAATCAATCCTGTTTATTCAAAGCCATGTGCGCACGCACGCGGAACTTTCCTGGGTGCTGTCGTGCTACACGCAGTTCGGGGAGCTGTCGCGCATGACGCAGTTCAAGGACAAAAGCGTCAAGCACCCGGAAAACATCAACGCCGGCCTGTTCACTTACCCTGTGCTGATGGCCGCCGACATCCTGCTGTATCAGACGGATCTTGTCCCCGTCGGCATCGATCAAAAGCAGCATCTGGAGCTTGCGCGCAACATCGCGCAGCGTTTTAACGGCATCTACGGCAATGTGTTCGCAATCCCCGACGGATATTACCCCAAGCTGGCCGCAAAGGTTATGTCCCTGTCCGATCCGACCAAAAAGATGAGTAAAAGCGATGACAACCCCAAGGCGTATATTTCCATCCTTGATAAGCCGGAAACGATCGTCAAGAAATTCAAATCGGCGGTGACGGATTCCGGGGCGGAGATCGCTTACCAGGAGGGCAAGGACGGTATCAATAACCTGATGGCGATTTACAGCGTTGCGACCGGCCGTGATTTCCCCGCAATTGAGGCGGAGTTCTCCGGGCGCGGCTACGGCGACTTCAAGCTTGCGGTCGGAGAAGCGGTCGTGGAAATGCTGCGTCCTGTGCGCGAACGATACGACCAGTATATGAAGGACCGCGCTTATCTCGAAGCATGTTATACGCAGGGCGCGCAGCGCGCGTTCTCTGTTTCGTACCGCACGCTTGAAAAGGTTTATAAAAAGATTGGATTCCCAACCGACCTGTTCCCACCCGTCCGGCGCTCCTGAAAAGGCCCCCGCCAGGGTCTGTTTGAAAGCAGGCGTGCCCGCGGCCATATAGATTTACCGCTTGCAGCGGAATCGAACGGATACCAAAACCGGCGGCGCCGCTTTACATCGGCGCCGCCGGTTTTTAAAAGCTGTATTCACGACCGGAGGATGCCGGGCAGGCGAGGAATTTTGTACCCGAGCAAGGCAATTTTTCTTGCAGGCGGGCTGCAGCCCGCCTGCAAAAAAATTTAACGGAGCGTGAGCAAAAGGCCCGTCCGGACAGCGCTTGGCGGCTGTGAATACAGCTTCTTAACATGCAGTCCGGAGCATGTCTGATTTTCGTGCTACTGGCATTGCCGGCGAAAAATCCAAGGAGAGCAAGAGCAAAAATAAATCGAAGGAGAGCAAGAGCAAAAATAAATCGGGGGAAATTGTATCATGTATAACGAATACGATAACGAAACCTTTTTTAATGAATACGCCAAAATGCCCCGCAGCCAAGAGGGCCTGTCCGCCGCCGGAGAATGGCGCCAATTAAAGCCTTTATTTCCCTGCCTGAATGGAAAAAGCGTCCTTGATTTAGGGTGCGGATACGGATGGCATTGTAAATTTTCTGTGGAGCTGGGAGCGGCCCATGTACTGGGCATTGACATAAGCCGGAAAATGATTGAAGAAGCCAAGAAACGCAATAGGATGCCGGAAATCGAATATCGTGTCTGTGCCATCAACGACTATGCGTATCCGGAAAATGCATGGGACTTTGTCATTTCAAATCTGGCCTTGCATTATATTGAAAACCTTGAGCGGGTCTTTCAAAACGTATATGGGACGCTGAAACCCGGCGGAGTCTTTCTCTTTAATATTGAGCATCCGGTGTTTACTGCGGGCGTCGGGCAGGATTGGGTCTGCACAGACGGTGGAAAGCCGCTCCACTGGCCGGTGGACAACTACTTTATGCCCGGAGAGCGAAGGACGCATTTTTTGGGCTGCGACGTGGTAAAGCAACATCATACGCTCACGCAGATCCTGATGGGATTATTAAGTCATGGTTTTGTCCTTGAAGCGGTCGAGGAGGCCAAGCCGCCCAAGGAAATGATGAATATTCCCGGGATTGCAGATGAATTGCGCCGCCCTATGATGCTGTTGGTCAAAGCAAGCGTCAAAAAAGTATCCTGATGAGCCCATCTGGCAGTCGTGATCAGGTACAGGAACCAATCACGGCGGCATACTTCGCAAAGTCCCGGCGCCCATAGCCCAGGGCATGCCGTCTCTCCCAAAGTATGCCGCCGCGTGCCGCCGGATTGTTTCATTGCCCGCGTATATTGAGTGCTGTCAGAACAGCAGCCTGACAGCAAGCGCCGACATGAAAAAACCGGTGATGTCGGCGGTAAGCGCCGCAGGGATTGTGTGGCGCGTATCGCGGACATGCGCCGCGCCATAGTATAACGCGACTGTGTAAAAGGTTGTTTCCGTGGCGCCCATCATAACGCTGGCAATCCGCCCGATCGTGCTGTCGGGACCGCATGTCTTGAGCAGATCTGTGAAAACGACCATCGCGCCGCTGCCTGATACAGGACGCATCAGCGCCAACGGCATAACCTCGCGCGGCAGCCCTAAAAGCCGCCCAAGAGGCGACAATGCGAATGACAGCAGATCCAGTCCCCCGCTGGCTTTAAACATTCCCACCGCTACCACAAGCGCTACAAGCGCCGGCAGGATGCGCCAGGACATTTCCAAACCCTCCTTGGCCCCCTCCAGAAACACCTCAAATACACGCACGCCTTTTATCAGGCCATATCCAACGATCAGTACAACCGCCGTTGGAATTGCCCATACGCCAAACGCCGTCATCGTTTTTTCCTCCACAGCGGTGCAAGCAGCATAGCGGCTGCAATCCCAGCTGCGAGCGACACGCCCGAAGCCAGCCAGGTCGCCGGCAGAATATCAAGCGGCGCGGCCGCGCCCGCCTGTACGCGTAGCATCGCCGTCGTAGCGGGGATCAACTGGACCGATGCGGTATTGAGCACAATAAACATCGCCATTGCATCCGTCGCGCGCCCATTGGCGCGCTGTTCCTTCTCCATCGCGCAGACCGCCTTGATTCCGAGCGGGGTGGCTGCGTTTCCAAGTCCTAAAAAATTGGCGACCAGATTCATGGTCGCCGCGCTGACCGCCTCTCCGTCAGGGTCAAGTCCATGAAACAAACGTCTTGTAACAGGTGAAAGAAGCCGGCTCAGGCGTCCGGTCAGACCGGACGCCTGAGCAATACGCATCAGTCCGTTCCACAGACACATCATGCCCATCAGCGACAACAGCAGCGTTACTGCCTGCCCGGCCTGTGTCATAGCCGCTTCAGAAAGCTCGGCCATCCGACCTGTCAAAGCCGCAAATACGAATGAAAACAGTATCATCCCTGCAAATATATAGTTCATCATGACCATCACCTCCCGTCATTACTCTATGTATATTTCACAAATTGATTTATTATGTTTCGTTTAATTCGACAAATAACATCAAGTTTTTTACAATTTTGTTTACATTTCTGCAAATTTAAGATATATTGTAACATGAAGGCATTTTTGCCTAATAGGTCAGATTGGAGGTGGATCAATGAAATCAACTGGCATCGTCCGAAAGGTCGACGAGCTCGGCAGAATTGTCCTTCCCATCGAGCTTAGGCGCACGCTCGACATCAACGAAAAGGATTCTTTGGAAATTTATGTTGATGGCAGCCATATCATCCTGAAGAAGTACGAACCGGCATGCATTTTCTGTAACAGTGCATCAAATGTCGTCAACTTTAAAGGAAGGAATGTCTGTGCCGAGTGTATCAAAGATCTGTTTGACGCTAATAGCAAAAAAGAGTGAGTTTTCCATCGTGTGGGAAAGAGGAAGTAAGGCAATATCGGCCTGAACAAAAAAGCACAGGACATTTTTGTCCTGTGCTTTTTCGTTGCCCGTCCGCTCCCGCCGTCTATACCGGCGGGTCATGTGGATTTGAGCTGTCGCCAGAGCCGCCGGATAACTCCCTGGTGCGCTGGCTTTCCAGATAGTGATCGATTTCCGGCTTATACTCACGCGTCCTGTTGTCCGCGCCGCTGTCCATATCATCATGTTCGCTTCGTTCAATCAGATACCGTGCGTACATTGCAAGCGCCGCGCGCGTATAAGGACCCACGAATAACATCAACCCAAGCTGAAGGACCAACAACAGAATCATAATCCCCAGGATTTGCAGCGTCATAAATACATTGCTTGCAAACGGCAGGAAAACGACAAGCCCCAAAACCGCCACAAGCGGCAGATACCAGCCAATAAACGACAGACCGAACAGAAACAGCCGCCCCTTATGTCCGTTGACCTTACGCACCCCATCCCGAATCAATGCGCGTATCCTGCGTTCCGGATACGCCGCCAGCAGATACGGCGCGAGAAAATATCGAAGCTGCACAATCGTCAAAAGCACGGTTGCGATCAGCAGCCACACAACAGACAGCAGAAATGCAAACAGGATGACTGCGCGCGGCTGATCGCCGCCTGAAATAATAAACATCGCCGCCATTGCAAACAGCGGTGAATAGAGCAGAAGCGCCCAAAAAAGCATTCTAAGCCCGATCATGAAATGCAAGCCGATGGAGCGAAAATAGACGCACGCCTGTTCAAAATAGGAAAAGATGGTGGTCAAACCGTCATCGGCGCCGCCTGTCCTGCGGTAATACCAGGCCAGCACGCCTTGAGAAAGCGGAGTGACAATCAAGAACAGCAGCGCATATACCAGCAGCGAAATGACGATAGATACAACCGCTACGTTTGCCATATCATCCAACGCATTACCAGGCGTCATCGCGTAATCGACAAAAGCGGGAACGCCGACCACCTGCCGCATCCCGTTTTCCAACACATTGATCAGGATTGTGGGCAGCGCCATGATCAGCATTGCCAAAATGGCACGCCCCCAAAACCCGGACAGCGCCCGGCGCGCATTCGTTTTCATCATCTTAAAAAAATCCATAAACGACCTCCTGCCGGCATGCCGTGTTAGGCGCGGCATTTCCGGGATCTATTCGGTAAATTGCGTCAATATAAACAGTTTTCCCGTTATTTGGGCGGTTCAATCCCATTGGACCGCCCGGCTTTTATGTCTAATGGTTTTGGGCGGCTATGAAAGCAATTGCAAAACCTTTTCAACCACCAGCCCGCCCATCTGCGCGGTTGTGTAAACCGGCAGTCCGTCGCACTGGATATCCGGCGTGCGCGCTGTTTCAAGCGCCTGCTCCACCGCCTGCTCAACCGCGGACGCTTCCTCCAGTAAGTTGAAGGTATACCGCAGCAGCATCGCCGCAGACAGGATCGCCGCCAGCGGATTTGCAAGCCCCTTGCCGGCGATATCGGGCGCACTGCCGTGGATCGGCTCGTAAAGGCCGAACGCCCCATCCCCAAGGCTTGCAGACGGCAGCAGCCCGATAGAGCCGGAGAGCATCGACGCTTCATCGGACAGGATATCTCCGAACAGATTTCCAGTCACAATCACATCGAACTGCGACGGATTGCGCACAAGCTGCATCGCCGCATTGTCGACATACATATGCTCAAGCGCAATATCTGGAAACTCCCTGCCGACACGCGTCACTGTTTCACGCCATATGCGGGAGGTTTCCAACACGTTTGCCTTATCCACGGATACGACGCGTCCGCGCCGCCTGCCGGCAAGCCTGAACGCGGTGCGCGCAATGCGCTCTACCTCCGGGACGGTATAGGACATGACATCACGGCCAAAAAGAACGCCATTTTGTTCACCGCGCGTATGTTCTCCGAAATATACGTCGCCCGTCAATTCGCGTACCACCATAATATTAACGTCCGGTCCAATTGCTTCATCCCGCAGCGGCGAAGCGTCGCGCAGCGCTGGGAATATTGACACAGGCCGCAGGTTCGCATATAGCCCAAGCGCCGCGCGCACCCCTAGGAGCCCCTTCTCCGGGCGAAGGCGGGCGGGCTGCGCGTCCCATTTCGGTCCGCCCACCGCCCCAAGCAGCACCGCGTCGGCCGCGCGGCACTTTGCAAGCGTTTCGTTCGGGAGCGGCACGCCCGCCGCGTCGATTGCAGCTCCGCCAATCAGCGCGTTCATGCGCGTAAGGCCGATTTTCTTTACAGTGCATACTGTTTCCAGCACACGCACCGCTTGTTCTGTAATCTCCGGGCCGATCCCGTCGCCGGCCAGCACACAAATTTTCATGTCCATCTTGCCTGTCTCCTTTTCCGGCCTTTTTGAAAAAAGGCCCCGCTTTTTTGAAAAAAAGCTTGGCAAAAAACTTTAGTCGGCTGCGCCGCGAACAGTGGGGCAGCCGCTGCGTTTATACAAGCTGCACTCCGGCTTTTTTGAAAAAAAGCCTCGGCAAAAAAACTTTAGTCGGCTGCGCCGCGAACAGCGGGGCAGCCGCTGCGTTTATACAGGCTGCACTCCGGCTTTTTTGAAAAAAAGCCTCGGCAAAAAACTTTAGTCGGCTGCGCCGCGAACAGTGGGGCAGCCGCTGCGTTTATACAGGCTGCACTCCGGCTTTTTTGAAAAAAAGCCTCGGCAAAAAAACTTTAGTCGGCTGCGCCGCAAACAGTGGAGCAGCCGCTGCGTTTATACAGGCTGCGCCTGTCCCATGAGGCGCGCCGAGGGGCGCTGCCGCGGCTTGTCCGCGCCCGGCGCTATAGCGCCGGAAAGCCCCGAATAGCCGGCCGGGCAAGCGCCCCGCGTATGCATTACATACACCTGAAGGGAATCTGCCCATAAACCTCAAATTTGCGGTCGCGCATCCACATCTGCGGCGTCAGCAAAAGCGTATAGCCGGCACCAGGCTGTGTATTCCAGCGCAGCAGGCCGCGTTGCGGTAAACCCATGGCCGCCAGCAGGTTCATAATCAACGTCCCATGTGTGACAACGGCGACATCCGTCATCCGCTGCTCCATCATTTGTGCAAAAATATATGCCAGCGCCTCGACTGCGCGGCCAAGCAGGTCGGCGCCGCTTTCTCCGTTTGGCGTGCGCGCCGACGGCGGAGCGGCAATCCAGGCGCGAAACGCTTCATCATGTTCGAGCTGCGCGGCTGTCCTTCCCTCGAAATCGCCGAAGTCAAGCTCCCGCAGCTTGTCCACCGCCTCCTGCTCCTGACTAGGATAAATCATTTCCGCCGTTTGGCGCGCGCGCAGCAGCGGACTTGTGTAAACGTGCTGTACAGACGGATATTCGCATTCGGCAACCAACTCCCTGATCTGCGCGCGGCCCTGCTCGCAAAGCGGTGGATCGCTGCGGCCAATGTACCGCCCCTCTAAATTAGCCTGTGTCAGGCCATGCCGGAGGATGTGGATTTTGTATGTTAACATAAAATATTCGCCCCTTTTTGACTTTATTTCACAAATATCAGAATTTTTCGACACAGTCCCTTTACAAAAGGTTTTGCGTATTATATAATTTACAATACGTAAAGGCCTTTTGAGCAGGCATAAAAAGCCTGTTGACGATAGATAGACAAAAAGGTTTTTTTGAGGGGAATTGACAAATGAACGCTGATTTTCCACGAGTCCTGACGTTGCTGCGCAAAGAACGCGGGATCAGCCAAAAGCTCGCCGCGTCCAAGCTTGGGATTTCGCAGGCGCTGCTCTCCCATTATGAAAAAGGAATCCGCGAATGTGGCCTTGACTTTTTAATCCGTTGCGCCGATTTTTACGGCGTTTCCTGCGATTATATGCTTGGCCGTTCGCCGGACCGCACCGGCTCCAAACTGACGGTTGAGGATATCCCGGAGCCTGATTCCGTTGGAAAGGAAAACGTCTTTAAATCGGGCGTGCTCCCTGTGCTCAACAAAAAGCTGATCGCAAACTCGCTGAACATTCTGTTTGACCTGCTTGCAAAAAGCGCGTGCAAGCCGCTTGTTCATGAGGTTTCATCGTTTTTGATGCTGGCCGTTTATCGGATGTTCCGCCTTGTGTACAGCGCCAACCCGCGCAACCAGAGCGCGCTGTTTACGGTGCCTGAAACCGTGGCTCAGCAATATGCCGACGCAGCTATGCAGATTAGCAGCGCAAACGCCGCCTCCATTTCCAAGGGCGATCCGGCCGCAGGTATGGAACGCATCGCCAATACCGAGCCGCTCTATGTGACGACTGAGGCGCTTTCCCATGATTATCCGCTGTTTGCTTCGTCGCTGCTCAACCTGATTCAGAATTCCGAAGCGCGCATCGCCTATCCCGCTCCCGCCAAGAAGTAAGCGGCCGTTGGAATTTGATGCTGCTGCGCCCTCCTCTGCCCACGCCATATGGCTTTTCAGGGCAATTGGCTACATCTATGAATATTGTACCATATATACAGCGCCCGCGCAATCTTTGCGCGGGCGCTGTATATTTACTGGCGCCTGGAGTCTGTTTGAAAACCTCTATCGACTGTCTATTTCTAACAAACAGGGCGTTGTTACTTTATGAAAAAGCCTTGACTGGCATCAGCCAGACTTCGTTTTTCCGCTTGTATCGCCGCCCTCCTTGCGAAATCCCAGCACAATTTTGGTTCTCAAACAGACTCCAGCGGCGGACGGTTTACGTTGACATCACAGCGTCAATGCTATAAAATTAGAGTGACTTATTTTCCCTGCTGAAAGGGGACAGGGGCTTTGCAAGGAGGGCCGCTTATGCAAAACAAAATAGGGTTGTTCGCGGTGCTTCTCGCCTGCCTGTGGGTGTTAAGCGGATGTTCCGGTTTCAGCTCGTCAACGGCCGATCTCATGCGCCCCCCGCGCCTGACGCCGGAGCAGAGCGCCATCAACGAAGCCCTCGCCGCCGCTGTATTGACGCAGACCTACACGCTTAAATATCCCAAAAGCGGCGAATACCGTTCAGCATTTGTTTTTCATGACATCGATGGTGACGGGGTGGAAGAATCGATCGCTTTTTATGAGCCCGATATCAACGATACGGCGCGCATTGTCCTGCTTGACCGCGAGGGCGGCGTCTGGAAAGCTTCGTGCGATCTGGCCGGCGCGGGACAGGATGTTGAATTTATTGCGTTCGCCAACCTGACCGCATCCGGTTCAAGCGATATTGTCGTTGGCTGGAGCGCTTTTGACGGCTCCGACAAGCAGTTGAGTATCTATACCTATGAAGGCGGCGTCCTTGTCAACGGACTCAAGGGCGGCGGCTCCAGCATGGAATATGACGCTTATCTGATCGGAGACCTGAGTGGAAACGGGCGGGATGATCTTGTTTTTATTGGCAGCAGTGTAAGCGGCGCGCGCGACGCCTATTGGGTCAAGATGGTCTGCTTTGACGGCAACGATCTTGTCATCTCAGACCGTATGGCGCTTTCGGATCGCATTGATACGTTCGCCGGCATTACGGCTGGGCGCATCAGCGCCTCCTCGCCAAAGCGCGGCGTCTTTATCGACGAGGTGCTTTCCAACGGGATGCTTGCAACGGAGGTATTTACAGGCAATCCATCCAACCGGCTTGAGCCGGTCATCAGCAGCGCGGCCGAAGCGGAAGCCGCCGCGCTGGCCGCGCCGGCGGAAAGCTACGACGGCGATATTTATGAACCGGATTATAAAACGCCGACGCTTTTTGAACAGACGTTCCGCGTCAATACGGCTTACAGTGCCGCAAGCTCCGACAATGAAGCTGCCGCGCCGCTGTGCACAGATGTGGATGGCGATCGCGTTATAGAAATTCCCACAGCGTCTGTCCTGCCTGGCTATGAGAAGGAGGATGAAGCCGAAACGCTCTATCTGATTGAATACAACCATCTTAAGGGCGATACGCTTGAGCGGGCCTTTGCGGCGGCGGTCAACCGCAGCGGCGGTTATCGCGTGCGGTTCCCGGATAAATGGATCGGCGCAGTCACAATTGTCAATCAGGTGGAAAGCAACGAATGGCGTTTTATCGGCTATAATGGCGGTGAGGATCCGCTCAATGATCTTTCCGTCGAGCTGGCGCGTATCCGTGTCGTATCACAGAAGGATTATCAGGATAAATTTCTTGAAAATTACCGCAAATTCGGCCAGACACGCGGTATGTTCCAATACTACGGTTACGTGCCGCCGGCGGCGTCACGACCGCTCTCCGTCACGTGGGATGAGCTTCAGGAGATGTTTTCTCTTTTGTGAGGGGTTGAAGCCTTTGAAAGGAATGATTTGATTATGAAACGCATACTGGTCGTTGAAGATGAGGATGTCATCCGCGATTTTGAGGTCATCAACCTCAAGCGCGCCGGCTATGAGGTGGTCGATGTACCCACCGGCGAGGAAGCAATCCAGGTTTTTGAACGTAACCCCACGCATTTTGACGTGGCTGTGCTCGATGTTATGATGCCCGGTATGGACGGCTTTGAGGTATGCCGGCGCATCCGTGAAAAAAACAGTTCCATCGGTATCATCATGTTGACCGCCAAGAGCCAGGAAATGGATAAGGTCAACGGCCTGATGATCGGGGCGGATGATTACGTTACGAAACCGTTCTCCCCTTCGGAGCTTGTGGCGCGCGTCGACGCGCTGCACCGCCGTGTCACGGTCGCCGCTGAAAAGGCGCAGGCGCCCGCTCCCAGCGAGCTGAAGTCAGGTCCGTTTATGCTCAATATGAAAAGCCGGACTGTTTCGAAAAACGGGCGTGTTCTCGAATTGACACAGGTGGAGTACCAGATTCTTGAATACTTCTTTAACAATCCCAATACAGCTCTCGGGCGGCAGGATATTCTCAACAAGGTCTGGGGCGAGGGATATTTCGGCGACATCAAAATTGTGGATGTCAATATCCGCCGTCTGCGCATGAAGCTGGAGGACGCCCCCTCCAAGCCTGAATTTCTTTTGACGGTATGGGGCTTTGGTTACAAATGGGTGCAGAAATAAGCTGACGATTTCTGGCGGAAGGAGGGCCGTGTGTGGCCGTCAAAAAAATCACCAAACGCTGGATGGTCAATAACTTCGGCGTGATCCTTGTGATCCTTGTCGCGCTTGAAGTCGGCTTTTCATTCGGTATCAAGACGTTTTATTACAACAGTGTCGAATCCATGGTGCTCACACAGGTGAACGTCGTCGCCTCACAGCTAGCCGCCTATGCCGAGGACAGCTCCGCCAACTACTCCGAGCAGGTGCGCGGGCTTGTGGAGGATTTTCAGGCGCGCGACCGCATGGAATTGATGGCCGTGGGCCTTGATAAAAAGGTGTCGTTTACATCAAGCGGTTTCGAGCCGGGCGGCGACCTTTCCATGCCCGACTTTGATACGGCGCTGCTTTCCCCAGATGGCGTTGGCAAATTCGTCGGTACGATCGATGGTGAAAAAATCATGGCGATCACAAAGATTTCGCCAAGCGTCGGCGACCAACAGCTTGCCGCCATGCGCTTTGCCGTGTCGCTCGAGCTGGTCGACCGCCAGATCATCCTGTTCATCCTCGTGATCACGCTCGTCTGTATCGCCATCATCTTTTTTGTCATCTTCTCCGGGTCATATTTCATCGGCTCTATCGTCAATCCGGTCGGCGAGGTCAGCGTCACGGCGCGCAAGATTGCGCACGGCGACTTTAACGCCCGCCTGACCAAGAAGAACGACGATGAAATCGGCGAACTGTGCGACACGATCAACTATATGGCTGAGGAGCTGTCCGCCAACGACCGCATGAAAAACGATTTTATCTCCTCCGTCTCCCATGAGCTGCGCACGCCGCTGACCGCCATCAAGGGCTGGGCCGAAACGCTGGCCGATATGGGCGGCGATGTCGATCCGGAGATGCTTGCCAAGGGGATGCGCGTCATCACAAGCGAGACGGAGCGCCTGGCCGGCATGGTCGAGGAGCTGCTCGACTTCAGCCGTATCCAGAGCGGCCGCATGAAGCTGGTCAAGGACCGCATGGATGTGATCGCCGAGTTGTCCGAGGCTGTGCTGATGTTTGAGGAGCGCGCGCGTCACGAGGGCAAACGCCTGATCTACAACGAGCCGGATCAGTTTGCTTCCTTTATGGGCGACCGCAACCGGCTGCGTCAGGTCTTTGTCAATATCATCGACAACGCGCTCAAATACTCTGACCGCGGCGATACCGTAACGATCCGGGCGGCCGTGTCTGAATCGCAGGTGGATATTTCAGTCGCCGATACGGGTATCGGCATCCGCGAGGAGGATTTGCCCAAGATCAAGGAAAAGTTTTTTAAAGCCAATTCCACGCGGCGCGGTTCAGGTATCGGGCTTGCGGTCGTTGACGAAATCGTCTCGCTGCATGGCGGTACGCTCGATATCACCTCGAAGGAAAACGTCGGCACGCGTGTCACAATTCATCTGCCGCTTGGCAACGGTTGATTTGTTCACATTTTACACGTTATAATGGAACGCAGACACAAGGCCCTGCATGACAGGCCGGAAAGGGCTGATTATTTGTCGGAAAATTCCTGTAAAAAAGAAATTAAAAAAACCTCGATCGGCGGACAGGCATTGATTGAGGGCGTCATGATGAAGGGGCCGCACACCTCCGCCATGGCGATCCGCAGGCAGGACGGCTCCATCACCGTCGAAACCTGGGCGACCGGCGGCGGCAAATGGTACTCTAAGGTGCCGATTGTGCGCGGTGTCGTCAATTTCATCTCTATGCTGTTTCAGGGCTACAAGTGCCTGATGCGTTCGGCGGAGCTGTCCGGGTTCGCCGAGGATGAGGAGCCGTCCAAATTTGACAAATGGGTGGACGAGCATCTGGGCAAGGGCGCCGTGTGGATTTTTAATATCCTTGTTACCATTTTCGCCGTATTGATCGCAGTGGGTCTGTTTATGCTCCTTCCCTCCGCAATCGTCAAATATGTCGGTACTTTAACCGCCGTGTCCGCTGCTGTTTTAACGCTGATTGAAGGCGTGCTTAAAATTGCTATTTTTGTGCTTTATCTGTTCGCGGTCACACGCATGTCAGATATCCATCGCGTGTTTGAATATCACGGCGCGGAGCATAAGACGATCGCCTGTTATGAGGCCGGCGACGAGCTGACCCCGGAAAACGCCAAAAAATACATCCGCTTTCACCCGCGCTGCGGCACCAGTTTTCTGCTGATCGTTCTGGTTGTCTCCATCCTCGTTTTTTCCCTGCTCACCTGGGACAGCGTATGGATGCGGGTCGGACTTAAGCTGCTGCTCCTGCCGGTCGTCGTCGGCATCTCTTATGAGATCATCCGTTTTGCCGGACGCCATGACAATCCGGTTACACGCGTGATTTCCGCTCCGGGCCTGTGGCTCCAGCGTTTGACGACCTTTGAGCCGGATTTAACACAGCTTGAGGTCGCCATCGCCGCGATGAAGCCCTGTATTCCGGAAAACGAAACCGACGACCTCTACTAAACATGCTAAATGCGCCGCGGACCAGCCGGTCCACGGCGCATTTTATCAGGAGGAACATATCCCCATGACATTGCAAATGGCCTATCAAAATGCATACGCCTCCCTCGGACCAGATTTGTCCGAGGATACGGCATTCGATCTTTCCTGCCTGTTTGAACACATATTCGGCGTCCCGCGCCGCGCGCCCAGCAACGGCGCGCGCGAAGCCGACAGCGCAAAGCTGGCGGCATTCCATGGGCTTGTCGCCCGGTACAAGGCGGGCGAGCCGCTGCAATACCTGCTTGGTATGTGGGAATTTTACGGCCTGCCGTTTGAGGTTGGGCCGGGCGTGCTGATCCCACGGCCCGACACGGAGACGCTCGTTGAAACGGCGCTCCGTCTTTTGAAGGGAGCGGCCGCGCCGGCTGTCGCCGACCTGTGCGCGGGCAGCGGCTGTGTAGCCGCCGCCATTGCGCACGCGCGGCCGGACGCGCATGTTTATGCTGTCGAACTTTCCGACGCAGCCTTTATATACCTCGTGCGCAATCTCGCGCGCAACGCGCCGGGCAATACCAAGGCGATCCGTGGCGACGTATTCGCGCCGCCGCCCCTGCCGCCGCTCGATCTCATCGTCTCCAACCCGCCGTATATTACGCGCGCAGAAATGGAGACACTCTCCCCACAGGTCCGCCGGGAACCGGAAATGGCCTTGCTCGGCGGAGAGGATGGGCTTGATTTTTACCGTGCGCTGCCGCGCGCCTGTTTACCTCTGCTCCGTCCCGGCGGATATATCGCCTTTGAAGTTGGCTATACACAGGCGGACGCGGTTGCTGACCTTTTGCGACAGAACGGTTATCAGAGCTGCGCGGCCGCGCGCGATCTGGCAGGCATCCGCCGCGTCGTCTATGCGCGGCGGCCAGAGGACTGAGCCTTTTCAGACATGGGAATAAAACAGGCTGCAAGCATACCGCGTGAACGCGGCTTTTCGGCCGCGCCCACGCCAAAAGCGCCCGGACCCTCTGCGGGTCCGGGCGCTTTCGCTCCTTATACAGTGTTTCAGCCAATCTGGCCAAGCACACGGCGGTACATATTGATGTAATCATCCGCCGAACGATCCCATGAGAAATCGCTTTTCATCGCCTTTTGAACAGCCTGCGCCCACGCCGGACGGTTGTAATAAAGTCCGGCCGCGCGATCGATCGCGCCGAGCATATCATGCGCATTATAGGTCTTAAAGGTAAAGCCGTTGCCCGACAAGTCAAGACCCATATCAGTGATTGAATCCTTAAGCCCGCCCGTCTCCCTGACGATCGGCAGCGTGCCATAACGCAGCGAAACCATCTGCGCAAGCCCGCACGGCTCGCTCTTGGACGGCATCAAAAATGCATCCGAGCCAGCATAGATCTTGCGTGCGAGATCGGGGATAAAGCCGATGCGCACCGCTGTCTTTCCCGGATATTTCGCCTGCATCTCCTGGAAAAAGCTCTCAAAGATGTAATCGCCCGAGCCAAGCGCGACAATCTGAATCTCGCGCTTCATCAGCTCCTCATAGATATACTGGATCAAATCGATGCCCTTGTGCGCGACAAAGCGTGTTACGATCCCGATCAGCATCTTGTCCGGGTCCTCCCACAGACCCATATCCTTTTGCAGATGTGTTTTATTGATCGTTTTTCGTTCAATTGTTTTTGCCGTAAAGTTTGCATAGAGCGCGCGGTCCGTCTCCGGGTTATATCCGTTTGTGTCAATGCCGTTTAAAATTCCGATCAGCTTGTGCTGGTTGGCGCGCAACAGACGGTCAAGCCCATGTGAGAACCATGGATCGGTGATTTCCCTGGCATATGTCGGGCTGACGGTTGAAACATAGTCACAGACTTCAATCGCGGCCTTCATCATATTCAAGCATCCATCATATAACATGGTCGGAGCGGCATAGTACGGAAGGCCGAGCACATCGGAGGCGATTTCCATACCATATTTCCCCTGATATTGGATGTTATGGATGGTAAAGACCGTCTTAATGCCCTTGTATTTGTCCATGTTGCGGTAGAACAAATTGAGATAAACGGGCGTCATTGCGGTCTGCCAGTCGTTACAGTGGATGATCTCAGGATCGAAGTCTATATATTGGATCATCTCACAGACAGCCTTGGAGAAAAACGCAAAGCGCTCCGCGTCGTCATAAAATCCATAGATGCCGCCATCGCGTTTAAAATAGTATTCATTGTCGAGGAAATAATATTTAACGCCGCCATAGCTCGCTTCAAAAACGCCGCAATACTGGTTGCGCCAGCCGAGCGGCACATAAAAATTACAGACAAATTTCATCTCCTGGCGCAGCTCAGGCTTGATAGCGCTGTACAGCGGGATCACAACACGGCATGCGTGCTGCTTGCCACGGATCGCGCGCGGCAGGGACCCCGCCACATCGGCCAGGCCGCCGGTTGCAATAAAGGGCGTCGCCTCGGATGCAACATACAAGATTCTCATTTCAATATTCCCCCTCTAAAGCGGCTTTTGGCCGTCAAAATTTCACTGGAATGAACATGCGACGACGGCGTGTTTCATTCTCCCGCACCGCCATGCGGCGCGGGAGAGTCATCCGGCTCAAATGGCGCTGCCTTTGCTGATGTAGGTCGGATATGTTTCGTATCCAATCAACACGCGCGAATCCTTAATCAGCACGTCCTTGTCGGTAACGACATATTCAAGGTGCGCATTATCGCCGATATAGGTATTCTGCATGATAATGCAGTTCTTGAGCACCGCTCCCTTGCCAATCTTCGCGCCGCGGAATATGATGCAGTTTTGTACATCGCCATTGATGATACAGCCATCCGCAATCAGAGAATTTCCTACGCGCGCCGACAAGCCGTATTTAACCGGCACCTGGTCGCGTACCTTTGTGTAAACCGGCCGATCCTTTGGGAACAGCGTCGCGCGCACCTTCGGCTCAAGCAGCTCCATCGAGGCCGCGAAATACGAACGCATGTTGGAAACGCGCTGGGCATATCCTTCAAACAGATACGCCTTGATATTCAGTTTGCCAAGCGCCGGCTGAATGGCATGGCGCATGAGCGAATAGTGATCGTATCCTTTTCCCTCGTTGACAAGGCGCTCAAGCAAGGTTTTTTCGATCAGAAGGCCGTTCATGTAGATGGTCTGCGTTCCCTTGACATCCGGACGCACCATGATATCGGTGACATCCATCGTTTCCTCATCGCAGGTGACAATCGTTGTATCACGCGCTATATCGGGCTGTACATCGGCCCGGCGGCACATCATGGTGATCTGTGCGCCGGAGCGGATATGCTCATTAATCATATCGCGCAGATCGATATTGGCAACGGTGTCGCAGTCGGCAAGCAGCACATATTTCGCGTTGTTGTGCCGGATAAAGTTGATCGCGCCCTGAAGCGCCTCGAGACGGCCACGATAGATACCGCTGGTCTGGCTGGCGAACGGCGGAATGATCACAAGGCCACCCACCTTGCGCGCAAGATCCCAGGCGCGGCCCGCGCCAACATGATCCATCAAAGATTGATAATTGCTCTTTGTGATAATGCCGATATCCTGAATATCCGCATTGACCATTGCGGAGAGCACAAAATCGATCAAACGATAGCGGCCGCCAAACGGTACGGAACCGGTGGTGCGGCGTTCCGTCAGCTCTCCGAGCATATTGTCGTGCATGTTGGAGAAAATGATCCCCATTACCTTATTTGCCCTCATGTTGTCACTGCACCCCCTCAATATCCTGCGGCTCATCCGCAGCCTTCACCGGCTGCTCCACGCCAGGAACATCCCGGTCGATCATCGCTTTGGGCTTCACAGCCGCGCCTGCGCCGATTTTAACATTGTTTCCGACAACGGCGATTCCCCAGGCGTCACGGTCCTGCGCATTTTCCGGGCGCTGTCCGACAATCGCGTTTTCACCGATCACGCAGTTTTCAGCAATGATCGAATATTCAACAATTGCACCCTTGCGGATCACGGTTCCGGGCATGATGATCGAATCGCGCACAACCGCGCCGGATTCGATGGTCACGCCGGCGAAGATAATTGAAAAGTCGACCTTGCCCTCAATCGCGCAGCCCTCCGTCACCATCGAATTCTGCACGACAGCTCCATCCGCGATGTAATGCGGCGGCATCACCGGGTTGCGTGAGTAAATCTTCCAGCTTACATCATACAAATCGAGCGGAACCTTGGGGTCAAGCAGATCCATATTGGCTTCCCACAGGCTGTCGATCGTTCCGACATCCTTCCAATAGCCCTCAAACGGGTAAGCAACCATCTTCTGGCCGTCGGCCAGCATGGCGGGCAGGATATTTTTTCCGAAGTCCTTTGACGACAGCGGATCCTTCTCGTCGTCAATCAAGTACTTGCGCATCTTGCTCCACGAGAAGATATAAATACCCATCGAGGCCAGGTTGCTCTTGGGCTTGGGCGGTTTTTCCTCAAACTCGAAAATCGTGCCGTCCGGGTATGTGTTCATGATGCCGAAACGGGAGGCCTCCTCCATCGGCACCTGTAAAACAGCGATCGTGCAGTCCGCGTTTTTCTCCTTGTGGTAGGCAAGCATCTTTTCATAATCCATTTTATAAATATGGTCGCCCGAGAGGATCAGCACATACTCGGGATCATACCGCTCAATGAAATTAATATTCTGATAAATCGCGTTGGCTGTTCCTGTGTACCAGTCCGAGCCGGAGCTTTTCTGATACGGCGGTAGCACAAACACGCCGCCGTTGGAGCGGTCAAGGTCCCACGGCTGGCCGTTGCCGATATACTCATTGAGGATCAACGGCTGGTATTGCGTGAGCACGCCAACCGTGTCGATGCCTGAGTTGACACAGTTGGAGAGCGGAAAGTCGATGATCCTGTACTTGCCGCCAAATGGAACGGCCGGTTTGGCAAGGTTCTGCGTCAGCGTATAAAGCCGGCTCCCCTGGCCGCCGGCCAACAGCATGGCGATCCATTCCTTTTTCCGAAACATTGTTTAACCCCCTTGTATTCTGTCACGTCCGCACAGCCCCGCCGCGCAGACGTATCAATCCGCTTTGCGCCTTGCCGCAGGTTTATTCGCCTTTTTCCTTCCGGCGGGCTTTTCAGCCTTTGTCTTTGTCTTGGCGGCAGCTTTCGTGACTGACGCCGCTTTTGCCTTGCGCGGACGCCCCTTGAGAAATACGGCCGCGAGCGGCGGAACGGTCAATTCAATCGACTGCTTCATATCATGATCCGGAATTTTTCTGACGCGGATCGCCCCCGAATTTACCACGCCGCTTCCGCCAAAGCGCACATCATCCGTGTTGAATACCTCGTCATAAGATGTGGCGTCCGGCACGCCCACACGGTAGCGCTCGCGTGTGACCGGCGCGAAGTTGCAGAGCACAACCATCTCCCCACCCTTTTCATCAGTGCGGCGGAACACAATGATATTGCGCGCATGATCGTCATGTGCCAGCCAATTGAATCCATCCCACGAATCTTCTACCTGCCAGAAGGCCGGCGTGTCGAGATAAAGTTGATTGAGCGTGCGCACAAAATCCTGCATCTGGCAGTGCGCGTCATAATCGAGCAGCATCCAATCGAGCTGCTGCTTATAATTCCATTCGATAAACTGCGCGAACTCGCAGCCCATAAACAGCAGCTTTTTGCCGGGATGCGACATCATATAAGCAAGGAACACACGCGCGCCTGAAAATTTCATCGCGTAATCGCCGGGCATCTTGTTGATCAGCGAGCACTTTCCATGCACGACTTCATCGTGTGAAATGGGCAGGATAAAGTTTTCACTGAACGCATAAAACAGGCTGAATGTCAGCTTGTCGTGATTATAGCTGCGGAAGATCGGATCGAGCGACGTATACGCGATCATATCGTTCATCCAACCCATGTTCCACTTGAAATTGAAACCAAGCCCACCAACCGACGCCGGCTTTGTAACGAGCGGCCACGCAGTCGATTCCTCCGCGATCATCAGCGCATGCGGGTGCTCCGTGAGCACCGCGGTGTTCATCTTCTGCAAAAACGCGACGGCTTCCAGATTCTCGCGGCCGCCGTTGATATTCGGCAGCCATTCCCAGTCCTCGCGCCCATAGTCAAGGTAGAGCATCGACGCGACCGCGTCGACGCGGATCCCGTCGATATGATACCGCTCAACCCAGAACATCGCGCTCGAGGTCAGAAAACAGATCACCTCGTTGCGTCCGAAATCGAAGATACGCGTACCCCAGTGCGCGTGCTCGCGCTTATGGACATCCTGGTATTCATAGAGGGGCTGTCCGTCAAACTCATAAAGCCCATGCGCATCCTTGGGGAAATGAGCGGGCACCCAGTCCATGATTACGCCGATGCCCGCCTGGTGGCAGCGGTCGACAAAATACATGAAGTCAAACGGCGTGCCGTACCGCGAGGTCGGAGCGAAATACCCCGTCACCTGATATCCCCAGGAGCCGTCGTATGGATATTCCATCACCGGCATCAATTCCACATAATTATAGCCCATGTCGGTCAGATACACGACCAACTCGTCGGCTGTCTTTCGGTAATCGTATGTATTACCGTCAGGGTAACGCCGCCAGGAGCCAAGGTGCAGCTCGTAAATATTCATGGGGCTGCGGTATGGATTATGGCCCTGCCGCGACCGAAACCACGCCTCGTCATGCCACTCATAGCCCTCAATATCAAATAATTTGGAGGCGGTTTCCGGCGCGGTCTGCGCGTGGAAAGCATAGGGGTCGGCTTTCATCAGGGAACGCCCATCCCGTGTTCGGATGCAGTACTTGTATATATCGTATTGTTTGAGCCCTTCAATTGTACACTCCCAGACAGCCTTGTCCTCCAAAAGCGTCATAGGGTTCGCATCCGGATCCCACGCGTTAAAGTCGCCCACCACAGAGACAGACGCGGCATTCGGCGCCCAGACGCGGAAGGTATATCCATCTTCCGAACCGGGGCGGCCACATTCAGGATGCGCACCAAGATATTCATACGCTTTGAAGTTTGTACCCTGGTGGAATAAATACAATGGCAAGTTTCCGGTTTTCTTTTCCTTCGGCTTTACCATTGCCTCACCTCCTTTTTTATATTTTAACAGTATTTGGATTGATTTTCAAGTATTTATTGTGAAAATCCCAATAAAATCACTGAATAACCCGAACGTCTTTTATGCAATATATCTATTTTTTATTAATTTTCCTGTTCCTTTTGCCAAATCGAAAGAATCTGACCGGTTTTTGGCGCCGTACAAATAAATATCATATCATGGGGGGCGTGTCGAACGCAGGCCATTTTTTGTCAATATAAAGCAAAATTTTTTCGCAGAGGTGCCGCCCATACAGCAGATCCATCACATGCGGTCAGGATTTACCCGGATCGCACGGCAGCACAGGTGATTTTATACAGCAAAAAGCACCCTTCCCGCCAAACGGAAAGGGTGCTTTTAAACGGTTTTACTTGTGGTCGACTTCGGCCATGTGCCCAATGAGCATCAGAACCTTGTTGGAATAGCCCCACTCATTGTCATACCAGGAAACGAGTTTGACGAACTTGTCGGTCAGAGCGATACCAGCTTTCGCATCAAAGATGGAAGTATGCGGGTCGGTCAAGAAGTCGGAGGAAACGACCGCATCCTCGGTGTAATCAAGGATACCCTTCATCGTCGTCTCGGAAGCTTTCTTGACAGCGGCGCAGATCTCGTCATACGTGGCGGATTTAGCCAGGTTGACCGTCAGGTCGACAACGGAAACGTCCAGCGTCGGAACGCGGAACGCCATACCAGTCAGCTTGCCATTCAGCTCAGGAATGACCTTGCCCACAGCCTTCGCAGCGCCGGTGGAGGAGGGGATGATGTTCCCCGCAGCGGCGCGGCCGCCTCTCCAGTCCTTCTTGGACGGGCCGTCAACCGTTTTCTGGGTGGCGGTGGTGGAGTGGACTGTCGTCATCAGGCCGTCAACGATGCCAAAGTTGTCGTTGATGACCTTAGCCAGAGGCGCCAGGCAGTTGGTGGTACAGCTTGCATTGGACACGACGTTCATATCAGTGGTGTACTTGTCCTGATTGACGCCCATGACGAACATCGGCGCATCGGCGGACGGAGCAGAGATAACGACCTTCTTGGCGCCGGCCTGGAGATGGGCGGAAGCCTTCTCAGTCGTGGTGAAAACACCAGTGGACTCGACGACGTATTCAGCGCCGCAGGCAGCCCACGGGATTTCAGACGGATTCATCTTATCATAGACGGCGATCTCTTTTCCGTTGACGACAAGCTTGCCGCCCTTCGCGCTGACCTCACCGTCAAAACGGCCGTGCATCGAATCGTATTTGGTCATATAAACCATATAATCAGGATCGATGAACGGATCGTTGATTCCCACAATCTCAAATTTCTCGGGCTGCGCAACCGCGGCGCGGAAAACAAGCCTGCCGATGCGTCCAAAACCGTTAATGCCAACTTTAATTGCCATTGGAAACAACCTCCTGTGTTTTTGATAATTTTATCATAATACAAAATTGGAGAAACTACAATAGGGAACTTCGAAAACCTTGTCAATTTTTAAACGATTTTCCTTATTTTCTGCAATCCCTCTTTTTATAAACGCGGGATTTTATGGAAAACGCCCAAACCTATTGAAAATATGGTTGTTCTATACTATAATTGGGAATGAAATACATGTCGAATTATGTCGAAAATGGTTCTTTCTGACTTCTTAAACCAATCTACCAGATATT
This sequence comes from Anaerotruncus colihominis, assembly GCF_010206195.1. Classification (GTDB taxonomy): domain Bacteria; phylum Bacillota; class Clostridia; order Oscillospirales; family Ruminococcaceae; genus Anaerotruncus; species Anaerotruncus colihominis_A. The sequence continues at coordinate 78,067 of NZ_VIQT01000014.1, forward strand.
GGCCCTGTATAATTCTTCTCCGGGGCCAAACCATAGAGAACAAATCCTCTGGAAAGAAGGTCCGCCATGGCTGGGTGCGACGATTATGTTTTTTTTGACCAGTTCACCGCGCTGTGCAGAGACGCCCAATTGCCTGCCGCTCTGATCGACCGCGATTTCAATCTGATCTGGCGCAGCCATGCCGCCGCTGCCGCTCTGCCCGCTTTGCTCCTTCCTGATGGAGCGCGTGTGCTGCTCGCCGGTTACACGCCCGAATTTATCTGCGAGCAGGTTGGCCGGACCGGCTTTTTTGTAACGGCGGCGCGCGCCGACCTGCATTTGGAGCGTCCGGTGCGCGTCAGCGCTTTCCCGGACACGACGGAGCGCTTTCTCTTGACCCCAGCCGGTTACGACGCCGCCGAGCTTGGCACCGGTATGCACCCGGAAGGGATCTTGCGCACGCTTTCCTCGTTTTCAAATCAATACCGCATGCCCATGACCGTTATTTTTTCCATGCTGACCTTGCTTTCCCGCTCCTGCGGGCCGCAGGCTGCCGCTGAAGACCTGGCCCGCTGCGGCGAATATATCAACGCCATCAATCAAAGCGCTTTTCGCCTGTTGCGAAGCTGTAAATGGATTACGGAGCATATGCAGATCTCTTATGGGTTGTCGCCGAACCGTCCGAGCAGGGTCGATCTGTACGGCCATCTGCGCGAGCTGTTTACTGCAGCGGCTGCGATCATCGAGCCGTGCGGCATCCCTGTAACCGTCCGTGTTCCCGACGGCGTTCTGCCAGCGGCGTGCGATACGGAAAAGCTCGGCCTGGTCATCGGCAACCTTTTGTCGAATGCCTGCCGTTTCACGCGCCCAGGCAACCGGATCAGCCTGCGCGTGCGGCGTCAGCAGACGGCGGTTTCCATCACCGTCTCAGACCGGGGCCTTGGCATTCCGCCCGATATCCAGCCGCGCGTTTTTGAAGCGTATTTTTCCTATGACCACGGCGGCACCCCGTTCGCGGGAAATGGGCTTGGCCTTACCATTGCGCGCAGCGCGGCCGCTCTTATGGGCGGCGCGCTGGTCCTTACCTCCACGCCGGGGCGCGGCACCACCGTTATCTGCACCGTCCCCATCAACGAGCCGGACGATGCTCCGCCTGCTGTTTTCAGCACCGCGGCCGACTATGTTTCCAACCGCTTTTCCCTGCTGCGCGTCGCTCTGTCGGACAGCATTGACTGCCCGCTATGAGCGCCGTGAAGCGCGCCCGTTTTCCGCTGCGCCGGGAAACGGGCCTTTTCCTTTTTGTCTGCCCGCTATACAAGTTGACATTTTGCGCCCGCCGTTGTATCATCACAGTTATTAACGGATAACCAATGATGCCCAAACTATGGGGCTATTTTGTCATCGAAGGAGAGGACATGCATGTTTGAGCTTTTAGAAGATATCATAGACCTGTTCTGGTGGATTGCGCCGTTTGTCTTTGTATTCACACTCCTGCGTGCGGTACAGGAGACAATCCGCGGCGGGGAAAAGAACATCATATACGGCGTGGCTGCGGCTGTCAGCATGATTGTCATTGTTATAGCCATTGCCTAAGCCGCCTTTTGCAGGCCAGCGCTGCCCCATTTTGCAATTTTACCGGTAAATGTTTGCAATTTCCCTGTTCATTCCGAAGCTTTCGTGGTATACTATATTATTATATTTTACGACATCAAACGCATACAAGGAGGCTCCCTTCGATATGAATGGAACAGGAAAGACGTTTTATATCACCACGCCGATTTACTACCCTTCCGATAAGCTGCATATCGGGCACAGCTACTGCACCGTGGCCACCGACGTTATGGCGCGCTACAAGCGGATGCAGGGGTTTGATGTCATGTTTTTGACCGGAACGGATGAGCACGGACAGAAGATCGAGCAGAAGGCGCTCGCGGCCGGCGTCACGCCACAGGCGTACGTTGATAAAATTGTCGGCGGCATCAAGGAGCTGTGGAAGCTGCTCAACATCTCAAACGACCGGTTCGTGCGCACAACGGACGATTATCATGTCGAATCGATCCAGAAAATCTTCAAGGACCTGTACGACAGGGGCTATATTTACAAAGGCTCCTATAAAGGCAAATACTGTACGCCGTGCGAATCGTTCTGGACAGACAGCCAGCTGGTTGACGGCAAGTGTCCCGACTGCGGGCGCGAGGTTGCCGACGCCGAGGAGGAAGCTTACTTTTTCAAGCTGTCGGCTTTCGGCGACCGCATCCTCAAGCTCTATGAGGACAACCCCCAGTTTATGGAGCCGCAGAGCCGCATGAACGAGATGGTCAACAACTTCATCAAACCGGGGCTTGAGGATCTGTGCGTGTCGCGCACCTCGTTCAAATGGGGCATTCCGGTTACTTTCGATCCCAAGCATGTCGTTTATGTCTGGGTCGACGCTCTGACAAACTACATCACCGCACTTGGCTACGGCAATGGCCGCTACCATGATTTTGAAAAGTACTGGCCTGCCGATGTGCATTTTGTCGGTAAGGAAATCATCCGGTTCCACACGATCATCTGGCCCGCCATGCTTATGGCGCTCGACCTGCCGCTTCCAAAAAAGGTATTCGGCCATGGCTGGCTGCTGCTTGAAGGCGGCAAGATGTCAAAGTCAAAGGGCAATGTCGTCGATCCGGTCGTGCTGGTGGACCGTTACGGCGTCGACGCCATCCGCTATTTCCTGCTGCGCGAATTCCCATTCGGTTCAGACGGCCTGTTTTCAAACGAAAGCCTGATCACGCGCATCAACGCCGACCTGGCCAACGATTTGGGCAACCTTGTCTCGCGTTCCGTCGCGATGGCTGAAAAATATTTCGGAAACGCCCTGCCCTCGGAGCGCAAGTCCGAACCGATTGACGACGAGATCATCTCGATCGCCAAATCGCTTAAAGAAACGTACGACCGCCACATGGAGTCCTACGCTTTCCAGAACGCGCTGATCGATATTTTCAAGCTGATCTCCCGCACCAATAAGTACATCGATGAAACAGCGCCCTGGGTGCTGGCCAAGGACGAAGCAAACCGGCCGCGTCTGGCAACCGTGATTTACAATCTGCTGGAGTGCGTGCGCATCTGCGCAATTCTGCTTACGCCGTTTATGCCGGCGACCTCGCCGAAGATTTTCGCGCAGATCGGAGCGCCTGAGGCAGTGACAGCCTATGAATCCGCCGGAACCTGGGGCCTTCTGCCCGCAGACGTCCATGTGCATAAGGGGGAGGGCCTGTTCCCGCGCATCGACGTGGCCAAGGAGCTTGCCGCGCTTGAACAGGCGAAGGATGAGGCGGCCAAAGCCGCTGCGTCTGCCAAACAAGCGGCGCCGGAAAAGCGCGCCGCGCCCGAGGGCGTTGCCTCGCTGATCGCGATCGACGATTTCGCCAAGGTGCAGCTGCGCGTCGCGCAGGTCATGTCATGCGAACCAGTCAAGCGCACCGCCAAGCTGCTGCGCCTCATGCTTGATGATGGCAGCGGTACGCCGCGCCAGGTGCTTTCCGGCATTCATCCCTGGTACGAGCCTGACGCGTTGATCGGCAAAAAGCTTATCGTGGTGGCCAATCTCAAGCCCGCCAAGCTGTGCGGTGTTGAATCAAACGGTATGATTCTCGCTGCCGACGCAGGTGAAAACGATGTCAAAGTGATCTTTGTTGATGAAAGCATCCCCTGTGGCTCTGTCGTTCGCTGATTGGCGTTTTTTGGGGGCTTGGATGATGCCTGGCTTATCAAGCTGTTTCTGACCCGCGGCGCAGCCGGCAAACCTGGTTTGCCGGCTGCGCCGCGGCTCTATGTCCAAGTGAAAGGGGATTGGTGCATGTACCGGAATATTTTTGATACCCACGCGCATTACGACGATCATAAATTCGACGACGACCGCTGTGCGCTGCTTGACAGCCTGCCCGAGAAGGGCGTCTGCGGCGTGGTGAACGCCGCGAGCGATCTTGCATCAAGTGTAAAGGGAATTGATCTTACAGCCCGCTGGCCGTGGCTGTACTGCGCCGTGGGCGTCCATCCGCACGAGGCGGATGGCTTTCAGGCGGGCGACCTTGCAAAGCTCGCCGAATACAGCCGCCTTGAAAAGGTGGTCGCCATCGGAGAAATTGGGCTTGATTACCACTATGATTTCTCACCGCGCGATAAACAGCGCACGGTTTTTGAAGCGCAGACGCAGCTCGCCTGCGACCTTGGGCTGCCGGTGATCATTCACGACCGCGAAGCGCACGCCGATACCATGGAGGTTCTGCGCAAATACCGCCCCAAAGGGATCGTTCATTGTTTTTCAGGAAGCGCCGAAATGGCAATGGAAGTCGTGAAGCTCGGCATGTATGTTGCATTTGGCGGCGCGGTTACGTTTAAAAACGCACGGCGCGCCGTGCAGGCGGCGGCCGTGGTTCCAGACGACCGCCTGCTTGTTGAAACGGATTGCCCCTATATGGCCCCGGAACCATTGCGCGGAAAGCGCTGTGACTCCTCAATGATCGCGTATGTTGCCGAGCGCCTCGCGGCAATCCGCGGTGTTGACCCACAGGCTCTGCTTGATCAAACCTGTGCCAACGCACAGGCTGTATACAATATTTGATATTCCTAAAATATATTCCAGGATGTGATAAAATATGGCGCTTTCCGACATGCAGACAGCCTTTTTAGAGCAGATCGATGTCGATGAGTCATACCGTTTTGCAAAAGAGCTTGAACAGTTTAAAACAAATCTGGCGCTTGGGTACCGCACAGCTGGTTCTCAGGCGGAGTTTGATGCGGGCGAGCATATCCGCGCCAAGATGCTGGAAATCGGCCTGACTGATGTTAAGAAAGATGCCTTTACACTCGACACCTGGGATTTTTCACATGCGCGCCTGCGCGTCGACCTGCCCGGAGGCGCACGCGTCTTTGAACTGGGCGCCTATCAGACAGCTTTCGACACAAACGGCTGGCGGCCGTTTATGATCGTCTCCGCCGGCCGCGGCACAGCCGCCGAACTTGATCAGCTCGACGTTACTGGAAAGCTCGTCCTGATCGAGATCAATCAGCGCGCCGACTGGTGGATCGCCTACCCTGCCTATCAGGCGCATCTGCGCGGCGCGGCTGCTGTAATCGCCGTGCAAAGCGGCGGCTACGCGCAGGCTCATCCAGCGGCGCTAAACGCACAAAATATCTCTGGTCCCGCCGACGCGCCTGCCTTTTCCATGTCGCGCGCCGACGCCGAGCTGCTGGAGGCTGTACTTGGCGGCTTCGGCGGCGAGGCGCGGGTACAGTTCGACGCGCGTTCAACAATCGGGCGCGGCGGTGTTTCGTACAATATCACCGGATGTATTGAGGGCGATGACCCCGCGTCGTATATCCTTCTCAGCGCACACTACGACAGTTATTTTACTGGGTTCCAGGACGACAACGCCGCTGTTGCGATGATGCTCGGCATTGCGTCGGCCCTGATCCGCATGGGCTTGCGGCCGCGCCATACGCTTGTGTTCTGTGCCTTTGCCGCCGAGGAGTGGGGCGTCTGTGATTCCAAATACGACTGGTCAACCGGCGCATACAACCAGGTATTCCGTGTGCGGCCCGACTGGCCCGGAAAAATCCATGCGGCCCTCAATTTTGAGCTGCCTGCCTGCACACACGGCAAACGGGCTGTGATGCGGGGCGTCTATGAATGGATACCGTTTCTCGAGGCGTTCGCCGCGTCCTTCTCCGCCGCCTTTCCTGGCTATACCGACCTGTTTCCGGCAGGGCTTGGCGCAGCCGCACCAGTGCTCACCTGGTCGGATGATTTTTCCCTGGCGATCTCCGGCATTCCATCTCTTGTCAACGACTTCGCTGAAGGCAGCTTTATGGAGTCGCATTACCATTCGCAGTTTGACAACGACGACGCCTATGATCCCGCGGCCTACCGCTTTCATCACGCGTTGTATGGCGCGCTGACGCTCGCCTTTGACGCATGCAGCGTACCGCCGCTTGACTTTTCTCCGCGCCTTGCGGCGCTGCGCGATACGCTTGATCTTCAGCTCTGCGCGCGCATGGGCGTCGACACGCGGCCGCTTTTGCAAGCGGCCGCCGACGCCGAAAAGCGCGCGCAGGCCGCCGCGCGCTGCGCGCGCGGCGGCCGATCCCCCAGAGACATGCGTGCGCTTTCCGCCGGACTTTTAAAAGCGTTCCGTTTTTGTGAGGATGCGTTTACACGCCTGGACTGGCATGACGCGGTTATCTTTCCACATGAATACGCACAGGCAAATCTCTCCTTGCTGCTCAAAGCGCGCGAGTCGCTGCGCGCCGGCAATACAGCTGCTGCGTGTGACGCGCTCTGTGCGATCGACTGCAATCGATATGCCCTCGCCTTTGACGACAAGGTATGTGCACACTTTACCGACTACGCGCGCCAACAGCCCTTGGACCGGCTGATGTGGGGGGCCGGCCGCCTGCCGGGGGACTGCCGTCTGTTCAGTACAGTACGGGTGCTGAAACGCCCGTGCAGCGAAATGGAGATCGCGGCGGCGCTTAACGCTGTTGAGCGCGCCTGCGGCGAGCAGCGCGCGGTGCTTGTCAGATGTATCGATGAGGAGAACTCCGCATGCTGTAAGCTGGCCGGCCTCCTGGAATCTCTGTCTGGATTTTCACACACCTGATTCCCATGAATTTGAGAGATAATCGAAGAAAACAGGCGATAATGAAAGGACGCGGTCTGCCGTCACCGGTAGATCGCGTCCTGCTTTATTTCTTTTGCCGCAATTATCGCACAACCAATTTGCATAAAACTTGTACAAAATGCTACAATCCCAACATCCAGAATCGCAGTTCCATCCGGCAAAAACAACCCGGCATTTCGGGGAAAAACCATAGGGGTGGAAATATGAACTAGCACCTGCTCACCATACGATTAGGGCTTGTTTGAAAATAGAAGGCTTGCCGAATTTTTCGCAGACAGCAGGGGAATGCAGAGCAAAAACGCAGGAATCCTTTCGGCTTCCGAGGCTTTTTTAACGCGGCATCCGCCCCTGTTTGTAGAAAAAGACAGGTATTTTGATTTTTCAAACAGCCCCTAGCTATTGAAATAACAAAAGGTGAGTGAAATTTTGAAAACCGACCAATTATACCGCGTGGAGAAAAAAGATGTTGAAAAGCTTGGCTCATTACTGACCGAATGCTTTCAACAGGACCCGCTCTATCTGCAACTGATCCCACAGGCGGACAAACGCCAAAAGCTTCTGCCGGAGCTTTTTAGCTGTGATCTGGATGAACTGTTCGAAAACTGTGAAATCTATGCCGACAGCCCGGATTTAAACGGCATCATCATTGTTTCCGATGAAACGGAGCCATATAATCCGCTTAAATATTATGCTGTCGAACTTTATTATGCGCTGAAAAGCGGTGTGTATCTGATCCGTGACGACCATTCGCTGCGTACCTTTTGGAATTTTATCCGCGGCAAGGATTACCTCAACTCTGTCTGGACAAACGACCTGCACACCGACCGCCGCATGCACATTGTCTATTTTGCGGTGCGGCCGCCCATGCGCGGCTGCGGCGTCGCGACAAAACTGATGCGCGCTGTCCAGCAGTATGCCGATCAGAGAAAGCTGATGGTTTCTCTGGAGACGCACAATGAAAAAAACGTCCGCATGTATGAGCATTATGGCTTTCGCTTGTTCGAGGTTGTGCAGAAGCACTTTGCACTCAAGCAATACTGTATGGTGCGGGCATAATAACAAGTCTGTTAAAAAAGGAGCGTCAGAGAGGCGGGCCGCAATGCGTCCCGCCTCTCTGATTTTTATTCTGGCTTCACGCGCCGTTATACGCCAGGCCATCGTCAGCGTCGCGTCCAGGAACGCAAGCTTCTGACAAAGCTCGATCAAAAAATCTCCTTTCCCATCGTTTGGATTCGTAATCTCCAGCTTTGTATAGCCGGTCCGGTGCGCCTCGTGCGCCATGCTGGAGTATGTCCGGCCGCCAGATATTGTGCGGAATCGCGCCCTTCTTTCGTTCATTTTCAGCGCCCTTTTCTTTTGCATTTATCATATGCAAAAGCGTAAACGTCAGGCTGTATAAAATCAATCCTGTTTTTTGCCGCAGCCCGCCAGCAAAACGGCCGGCCGCGCTGTAGCGCGGCCGGCCGTTTTCCCAAACCCCCTATAAAATAATACAGATAAGTCCTGTACAGCCCTCGTTGATAATGCGCTCGATCGTCTCCTGAAGCTTCATGCGCGCGTCGCCCGGCATCCGGTAAAGCTTGTTGTGCAATCCCTCATTGACAAGCTCATGCAGGCTCTTTCCAAAGATATTGCTTTCCCAGATCTTCTTGGGATTTTCCTCAAATTCCCGCAGCAGGTACATGACCAGCTCCTCCGATTGTTTTTCGGAGCCAACGATTGGGCTGACCTCGGTTGTGATATTTGCCGCCATCATATGGATAGACGGGGCGGACGCTTTCAAACGCACACCGTACCGGCCGCCTTGCTTGACGATCTCCGGCTCTTCGAGCGAAAGCTCCTCAAGCGATGGCATCACAATGCCGTAGCCTGTGGCTGCAACCTCGTCGAGCGCGCATTTTACCTTGTCGTATTCGCGCTTGACGGCCGCAAGCTCCACCATACATGGCATCAAAGCCGATTCATCCGGAATTTCCAGCCCGGTCGCCTCGCCGAGGATGCGGTAGAACAAATCATTCTTCACATCGACGCTGACGCCGGCTGAACCGCTTCCCAGATCGATATTGTCAACCAGCACGCGGCTGACATGCTCGCATTCGGACAGCGTTATGATTTTCGACTTGAGCTGGCCGATCCGTTCGACGTCCTGGGCGGATTGCCGGATCGAGTCGTACAGCGAGGTGCGCAGCCAGTGGTCGGGGGCAAGCGATGTCACCCATCCGGGCAGCGACACGGCGACCTCGCGCACTGGGAACTGGAACAGGACGCCGGAAAGGATCACACGGATGTCCGCCTCCCCCAGGTCGAGACAGTTCACAGCGACAACAGGCACGCCATAGCGTTCCTCAAGCGATGCGCGCAGGGAAACGGACGCCGGCGATGAAGGGTTTGTGCAATTGAGCAATATGACAAACGGTTTGTTGATCTGGCGCAGCTCATTGACGACGCGCTGCTCGGCTTCTTCATATTCCTCACGGGGAATGTCGCTGATGCTGCCGTCCGTTGTGACGACAAGGCCGATTGTGCTGTGTTCATTGATCACTTTCTGCGTGCCGATTTCAGCGGCGAGATTAAATGGGATCTCCTTATCAAACCACGGCGTCACGACCATGCGCGGCTGTTCATTTTCAATATAGCCAAGCGAGCTTGGGACAATATAGCCGACACAATCGATCATGCGCACGTTGAGCGTCGCGCTGTCGTCAAGGGAAATCTTGACGGCCTCCTCAGGAATGAACTTCGGCTCCGTCGTCATAATCGTGCGGCCGGCCGCGGACTGCGGCAATTCATCCGTCGCCCGCTCGCGGGCAAATTCGCTCGTGATATTTGGGATGACGAGCGTTTCCATAAACCGTTTGATGAAGGTGGATTTTCCGGTACGGACCGGACCCACCACTCCAATATAGATATCGCCGCCGCAGCGTTTGGCGATATCCCTGTAAATGGCCTGTGTCTCCATTCAATTTCTCCCCTTTCGGTCGTTTGCTGCTTTATTTCATCGGGATCAGCAGCATTTTCCTGCCGTCGAGCACACCTGTTTCCAATTGATTTCCCGCCTGGATGGCAGCTGTCGACGTATTATACCGTTTTGCGATCTCCCAGACAGATTCATGCTCCGACGCGTAGTAAAGATACAGCATATTGTCACGCCGCGGCTTAGGACGCGATTCATCAATTGCAACATCGCAGACAATCTTTTTACGATACTGGCTATATAACCCGCCGCGAATGCGTACTGGGCAACGCACCTCCAGCTTATCGTGTCCGTTCATGGAAAAGGTTGCCGTTCCCGCACAGACCGACGGGGTAAATACAATCGTTTCATATTCCTCCCGCAATGGAATGCGGTGGCTGTATTCCCGCACCTGGTCGTAATAAGCGACCTCGCCGCCCGCCTCGCACACAAACATGCAGATGGTCATCTTTCCCGACACGACGACGCATTCCTGCTCCACGCGCACCCCCGGCGCGCCTGCCGTACACCAAACGTCGATGATGCTTTCCACATTCGGCGGCAGATCAAGCGTCTCCTTATACATACAGGTTTCGTTCACCGCTTCGAGCAGCTTGAGCAGCGGTACCGGTTTAATCGTTGGCTTGCACTCAAATTGTGTTGAATAGCAGTCGCACGCCGCGTCGAGCTGCACGCGCCGGTGCGCGAGCGCGCAGGCGTTCATTGTGCATTCCAGCGCAAACATGCGGTTTTCACCGTCGCTGTTCGCCTTTTGTGTGATTTCACATGCGCTTACCTCATACCAGGCACTGCATGTGCAGTCCTCCTCAAGCCCATCGATATCCACCACCTGACTGATTGGCAGGCTGTATTCCATCATCTCCAGCTTTTTGGCGTCCTCCTCACATTGATAGATAATTCGAACCGCCAATTCTCCCTTTGTAACGAGCTTGCCTGTCAAAATCTTGTAATCACTCAGCTCCGCCGAAGCGTCAAAGCGGATAATTCCGGCAATAGCCGGCTTTCCATAGCCAAGCTCGACCTCCTCGCGCAAAACAATCTGACGCGAAGCCTGCGGCAGAATGCGTGTATTTTCCGCTGTCTCCGGGCAGAATTCCAGTCCGCCTTCGCAGGCGGAGCAGACTGCCTGCTCCTCGCTTTGCCCGGATACACGCACCGCAATACTGACCGCGCCGCGCATATCGAGCCGGCGCGCACTGACTGAACGGCAATTAAAATAATCGACGCTCTGGCTGATTGTGATAACCGGGTTCTGCGGCGCGGCGCGCAGTTCAACAACACGCGTGTAAGGAATTTTGTATTCAGCGTGGCGCAGACAACCGTTTTCGTCAAGATAATAAAGATGCGCCGTGGCCACGCCGTCAATGGACAGCCGGTCGCCGTTCACACTGGCGGCAAGCAGCGACGGCGTCACCTCACAGCGCAGGATCTTCTGAATATCCGGGCAGTAATCCGGCAGCAGGACATCGCACTCCAACGGCTGTTCCACGGAGCCGTCATAAACCGTTTCATTGACGCTGACCGTTTGTTTTTGCAGATTCAACTCCATAGCATGACCCTCACCTTCCGTTTGCTACCACCAATATATGTCCACCTTTTTCCGAATATGCGCGCGTATTCATTCCTTGCTTTAACAAACTGTTAACAAAGATCGACGCTTTCTGACTTGACTATTTTTTCAGATGTGCTAAAATAATCAAGTTGTGATGCATAATCTAACAAATTTGAGAGGAATCTAAAACAGAATGAATAAGCTTACAAAAACAATAGGCGTTACCCTTCTTGCCGGCCTGATGGCCCTTTCCCTCGTTGCCTGCGGCGGCGACAAGCCCGCTGCCGACACATCTTCCCCGGCCGCTTCCACACCGGCTTCCTCCGAAGCTGCCGCCGACGCGTCCACCCCTGCTTCCTCCGAAGCCGCCGCCCCAGCCGGCGAGGCTATGACTGAGGAAGAATATGCCAATAAGCTTACCGAGCTGATGACCAATGTCCAGAATGAGGCGACCGCTTTCCAGCAGCTTGACCCGTCCGCTGAGGACTATAACGAAAAGCTGATCAGCCTGATGGACAGCCTGAACAACGCGTTTAAGGAAATTGCCGCTTTGACCCCGCCTGAATCTCTGGCGACAATCCATGATGCATTTGTAAGCGCCAGCGGTAAAATGGATGAGGCTACCACGCTCTTTAAGGAAGGTCTCGCAATGGATCCCGCCACAGAGGCCGAGGCCATGCAGGCCAAGATCACCGAGGCTTCCCAGAAGTACGGCGAGGCGCTTCAGGAGCTGCAATCCGCTTTGATGACCATGGGAACCGGAGTTGACACAGCCGCCTCTGAGTCCGCTGCCTGAGAATCTTACATAGAACCGAATGGCTCCTGCCAAAATGACGAAACGGTTCTAAGAATTTCCGGCATCACAACAAAAACACCCGGGACTTTTGTCCCGGGTGTTTCTGTTTTTTTGTGCGCCCTGCGGGCGCGCCGCGTACCGCTATGCGGCCGGCTCCTTGCTGATCTTAAAAAAGAAGCGCAGGATCGGGGAAAGGAACTTCGGGCTTTTGATGACGACAATCTTCATAAGCAACCACCTTTTCTCAGGCCAACGGCCCGATATTATCACAGCAGCAGAATGCGGACAGCCAGCGCGACGAGCATGATACCCGCCAGGATCAGCACAAGCTTGAGCGATGTAAAGACTGCAAGCACAATACCAAGCCCAAACCCGGCGCAGCATTGCGCCCAACAGTTGCAATCAAGGAATTTCTTTTTCATCCCGCTCACCTTCCGCCTGTTGACTCGGATACGCCGGGACAGCTTAAAAAGCCGCCCGATGCTCTTAACCCAGTATACGCGCGGCACTTTTTTTGGTGACAGCAATGCGGTCCCTGCAAAAAAGCTGGTGTTTCACAGCTTTTTTACGGGGACCGCATCGTTTAACTTTTAAAGATCATCAGCATCCTGCACAGGAACCTCTCCACGCGCCATAGGGCGGCCTGTATAGCTTCCATTGGGATCGGTACGGCTCGGCGGGATTGCGATCATATGCTCAATGACGCGCCCAACGCGCAGCTTGTCGCGCGGTGAAAGCGCGTGGTCAGCTCGATCGTTCTTTTTTGCCATCGTTATTCCTCCATTTGGCGGCCAAGGAACGACGCGCCCGCCTGGATCAGCTTGATCTCTGTTTCGGTAGCCGGCGCCGGGCTGTCCCCTGCCAGGAACATCAGGCTTCCGCAGACATCTCCCGCGGCGACAATCGGCGCCTGGGCGAGCGCATAGCGGTCGACTCCCTCAACCGGCTGCATCTTCTTGCCGTCAGCTGTGACAGCAAAGCTGTGCCGCTGCTCCATCATTTCCTCAAGGGCAGGCGATACGCGGCGTTCGATCAGCTCTTTCTTTGGAACGCCTGCGACGCTGATCACATGGTCGCGGTCACATACGATCACAGGATAACCGGCTGTTTTGCTGAGCACCTCGGCATACTGTCCCGCAAAGGCGGACAGCTCGCCGATCGGGCTGTACTTTTTAAAGATTACCTGCCCGTCGTTATCGGTATATATTTCCAGTGGATCGCCTTCCCGGATGCGCATCGTCCGACGAATTTCCTTCGGGATAACAACGCGCCCAAGATCATCGATCCGTCTCACAATTCCTGTGGCTTTCACTTCTTATTACCTCCAAAAGCATGTTTAGATTTCTTTGAACAACCGGAACCTTCCTCTGTTCAAACAAATCCTGATCAATATCAGATAAAAAGATTGGGATGATGTATTTGATACTTTTGACAGTAGATAGTATCCGCAAAATTTCCTTTGCTATGCTGTGTTTTCCATTGATTATAATGGAAATTTTTTTGGATACTGTCAGAACCTGCCGATGGATTTTTTATCCGGAGGTTATGGAAAGCTCACACAGTGCAAAAAGGACGCCAATCCATCCGGATTGGCGTCCTTTTGTTACCAACTGCTATTCTGCGGCCTTTACCGCTTTGCAGCTGATTAAAATCAGTCAACGTACATGTGCATGGGCCATGCCAGATACTCAAGTTCATCCAGCTTTTCGGCGGTGATATAGCCGGCCGGCGCATTGAGAATCGTGGGGATACGGTTGACAACCGACGCGCAGGTGTGCGCGGGGGTATCCGGCTTTTTCAGTGTAAACGCTGTATCCGGCTCACCCTTGATCGTCCAGTCGCACATGTCGCCGTCGTCCGGTCCATAAACCTTACCGATGCACTGCGTCTCGATCACAATGCCCTGGAACGTCTCGGTTGTCACAACGGCGCTCATACCGATGCAGTTGCCCTTTGGAATTGTCTCACCCGTCGTCTCGCACCACAAATCCTGGTCATAGAAATATGGCACGCATTTCTGACTGTTTGATTTGATGGTCAGGCCAAGCTTGTTGCACAGCGCCTCGTTGGAGTTCCAGACATAGGCAGGCTCCAGAGTGGTTGGATGCGCAATCTGTTCCTCGAACTGCTCCGGCGTCAAACCAACGCCGTGCGCCTTGGCCAAGGCAAGTCCATAATCCTCAACGTTGTAGCTGACCGCGCCTTCGATGCGGTTGATGCGATGGACAGCGCCGGCAACCGTGCCGATCCAGTTAACCCAGAAAATGTCCTGCATACCAGTACCGGCGATTGTGCAGCCATTTTCCTTGGCTATCTTGTCAAGACGGTTGGTGATGGCGGCCGAAGTCGTCCACGGATAGATGGCCTCCTCACAGGTAGTAATGACGTTGATACCACGGGACAGGCATTTTTCAAAATGCTGTACCATATCAGGCATAAAGCTGAACAGTGTCACGACCGCAATATCTGCATCGCATTCGTCCAGCACAGCGTCGGCATCATTGCGAATGGGAACATTGAGCTTAACGCCCAGCCCAGCGTAATCGCCGACATCCATTCCAACAATAGCCGGATTGACATCGATTGCGCCAACGATCTCGGCGCCCTTCTCATAGAGATACCGCAGCGTATATTTGGACATCTTTCCGCAGCCATATTGCACCACGCGGATTTTTTCACGATTGATCATTGTAAAATCCCTCACTTTCTGATATTTGAGCGATGATGATTGTGAATTTAATGTAACTGTTGTAGCTGGTATAAGGTCAATCCGCAAATCCGCCATTTTTTTCACAATCTTTTTGTGCAAAACTCTATGGGGACCTGAAGCCGGAGAAACATCTTTCGCTCATCCGGCAAGGAAATCGGCATGTCCGTAATTACTTCGCACAGGTAATCCCCGCTTATTATATAGTGCTGCGCTTTGATATATTCCAGCAAACGGTGCGCATATTCCTTTTCTTTATAAAAATCATCACAGTAAATACAGGCGTAGCTGGCTGCGGGAAAAATCGTAATCAGTTCGGAAGAAACAAATTCCGGGTTGACAAATACAAATACCTCTGTGGAATAAAACAAGCGTTTATCCAGATGTGTCCGGCGCAGAATGGTACCAGCATTGCAAAAATAAATCTGAGGTAAATCGTCCTCCAGCAGCCCCTTTTTCAGCTGGCGCAACAGGGATTCGTAGGTGTCAAGGTCGTGCTCGTAAAAATTGACGCCCGTATCTAACACATAGGCTTGGCGCGCTGGCATATACTCCAACTGGATGATGCCATCCGGTGGAGCTGAACGGTAAAAAGCCAGGCTTTCCAGGGTACGGCGCACAGCGCTTCGACGGCATTGGAGCGCGCGCATTTCCTCCATGAGCTGCCGGTCCCTGTCGCGCAGCGCCTGTTCAACGCCTTCAACATCACGTGCTTTTAACTGCTGTCTGATCTTCTTGAGGCTGATGCCAAGCGATTTCATATACTGAATGATATCCAGTTCTACACTCTGTTTGATGTCATAATAACGATAGCCATTTTCTTTTCGTACACAAGGGCGCAGCAACCCCTCCCGGTCATACAAGCGCAGGGTTTGTTCCGATACATGATTTAAGCGCGCCATTTCCCCCACTGTCAGCAGATGCATGAAATCGGCCTCCTTATTATGTTATAGCAGGTGCAAGGTTTTTCATAATTTCATCATAACACAGAGCAAGCTGGTTTGTCAGGTATCGCAGTCAATTTTTACCGATTGGCTGCAAGCTTTCAAAGCCGCATCTGCCAAGGAGTGATTCTGTGCATAAAAAAAAGACACGGCTTTCAAAACGAGGCCGTGTCTACATATAAAGGGATATGAAAGACTTTTAAAGCAACCATACAGTCGTCCACAAGTGGGCGAACGCAACCAGTGCGGACAAACACTATAAAAAAACCGGCGATATGATTGCCGGCGCGCCGACGCTTGTCATTAAAAAGAAAATCCGCTATAATAAAGGAATAACGCCCGCTGAAAAGCACACAGATATAAGGCAGTGGGGGGGAGCAGAAACCGGCCAGCAGGATGCAGGCCGATTTCTGCATAAAATCAAAGGGGAGCTATGATTGATCTAAGGGATCTATAGACCGCAGAGGTACACTCCCCTTTAACTTTCCTGCTACTAATATATCAATTATCCATATTTTATCGTATTAGATAACAATTGTCAAGATAATTGTTGTTATATATCGAAATTTGTCCGAAAAATCGTAAATTTACACGATCCAAAACGGGTGACCGATATGCTTGAGAGAATCAAAGCACTTTGTAAGCATTCACGCATCACAATAACCGAGCTGGAACGCAAAGCCGGACTTGGCCGAAGCACCATCCGCTTTTGGGACGATCATCCGCCAGCGGTCGATAAGGTGGCCAAAGTTGCTCGCTATTTTGATGTTTCTGTTGATTATTTAATCGGGAACACGGATAATCCACAGTCACATAAGAATGTTGGAGACGCGATGTATGATTTTATCCGTTCCCTGGAGCTGCTCTCCCGCGCGACCTCCGAGGTCCAGGAACATTTGGAGCCTCTTCTCAACTATTCCATTGAAGAAAAAGATTAGTTTCATTTTATCGCATTATATAACGAATGTCAATGAAATTCTCGTTTTTTATTTGAATTTGAAGGTGAACTGTCCCTTATGATCGATCGCATTACCGCCCTTTGTCAACAGGTAAATATCAGTATCACAAAGCTGGAACGTGAAGTCAGTCTTGGCAGAAGTACCATCCGTTATTGGGACAACCATCCGCCTGCAGTCGACAAGGTGGCTAAAGTTGCCCGATATTTTGGCGTATCCGTTGATTATCTCATCGGCAATACCGACGATCCATATTCCCATCAATCGGAACGGTCAAAAATTACCGAGGCCCTGAAGGAAGTGCAGGCCTATATTGGACAAAAGATTGAGAAGCTCAATCAGCAGGAGCTGGAATAAAAGCGGAACGCTCCGCCGGTACAGTTGTCCCGGCGGAGTGTTCCGCTTGGCTTTTTCAGAGGCTGTCTGAAAACAACGGACCCGCCCCAGCTTTTGCAGGCTGTCCCCAGCCCTCCATGCGCCGTATAGCCTCCAGCCGGGCCACGCCGACGCGGGCAGCGCCTGCACACAGCAGCGATGAGATTCCATCAAAGCTTTTAACCGGTCCGCTTGCTTTCACGGCGATCTGCCCACCGAGCAGCTCCAGAGCAACACGCACATCGCCCGGATCGGTACAGCAGCGCAGTGCGACCCCGGCCGCGCCGCTGCGGCGCGCGGCTGTCAGCACCTGATCAAGCTCCCCCGCCGACAGCACCTTCAGATCGATCAGTATCGACATAACGCGCCCGCCGGACTGGGCCAGGCGCGCCAGCTCCTCCAGCGCGTCCCGCTCTGAGGCCAACGCGCCCGATTTGACCGCCGCCAGATCAAGCGCGATCTCCAGCTCGTCCGCCCCGGCATCCATACAGTCCTTTGCGAGCGCCGTGCGCGCCCGCGGCGTCAGCGCCCCCCAGGGGTGTCCAACCGCCGCGGTCAGAGCTGTCGGGCTGCCGCTCAGCAGCCGCCGTCCAAGCGGCAAAAAATACGGAGGAAGCGTCACCGCCGCCGCGCCGAGCAGGCGTGCCTGCCGGCACGCCTGCTCTACCTGTTCCTGTGTACAAAGCGCAGACAGAAGCTCGAGCGAAACAGCTCCCGGCACGGTGCACGGCTCCGGCCATCGCTGCGCCCGGCCGCCGCCCGGCCCTTTGCCGCGGGCGGCGCGCAGCATCTGCTGCTCCACCGCGCTTACAATCTCATGCAGTTCCATGGCCGCGCCCTCCTCTCATGCCAAAGCGGCCGCGCACAGCCCTTGACGTTTTCAAATCTAAAGATAGCTTTTTGTTTCGCCGTCAAGACAAACGCTGTCCAAAACGCCGCAGATTGTCATATCCGCGATCACATGCTTTCCCAGGAAAATAGCCGACGCGCCGCCGTCCGTGTTGACAAGCACCACATCGCCCACGCCTGCCTGCGCTGCGTCGAAAACGACGGCGTTTTCCCCGGTCCGGCGTCCCGCGCCGTCCAGAAAATCGACAATCATCAGCTTTTGTCCCGCATGGCTTGAGTCCTTGACCGTGGAAACAACGTTGCCTACGACCTGCGCGACCCGCACGGAATTACTCCTTCAAAGCGGGGAGAATCGCCTCGACCTCGTCGGCCGGCGACGGGATGACATGCACGCCGTACACCTCGCCGACACGCTTGGCGGCGGCGGCTCCCGCCTCCACGGCGGCCTTTACCGCGCCCACATCGCCGCGGACCATCACCGTGACAAGCCCGGAGCCGATCTGCTCCTTGCCCACAAGCGTGACATTCGCAGCTTTGACCATTGCGTCGGCCGCTTCAATCGCGCCGACCAATCCGCGTGTTTCAACCATGCCTAATGCCAATTTCATTTCAAACACTCCTTAATTTATATCATTGTCATTTGGAAACGCAATATGATAGGTATCGATGATTCCGGCAATCGACGCGTCGGACGGCACCAGCGCGCGCCGGAACACCTGCGCCGCATGTTCGGAACCGATCAGATAGACCAGATCGCCCCGACCGGCCTGGCCAGTCGAATCGGCCGCAACAATCATTTTTGTCCGCCTGCCCTTTTCAATGAGCTGCACAACCAGCAGCGGGATATTTTTCAGCCCTTCTGTTTTAACGGTTGACACCACCCGCCCGGCCACCTCGCCGATATACATACAGCCTTACTCCTTGACAGGCAGAATGCCCTCGACCTCGTCATGCGGCGAGGGGATCACATGCACGCCGTACAGCTCGCCCACATTTTTCACGGCGGCGGCGCCCGCTTCAACAGCGGCTTTCACCGCGCCCACGTCGCCGCGGACCATCACAGTGACAAGCCCGGAGCCGATCTGCTCCTTGCCCACAAGCGTGACGTTCGCGGCTTTCACCATCGAATCGGCCGCCTCGATCGCGCCGATCAGACCGCGTGTTTCAACCATACCGAGTGCTAACTTCATTATCATATCCTCCTGTTGTTTCAGAACCTGTATTCACAGTCGCCAAGCGCCGTCCAGGCGAATCTTTTGCCTCCGCTCCGCGTTGAATTTTTTCCCGGCGGCAGCCCGCCTGCAAAGATTCTCCTTGATCGGGCACAAAATCCATGGCTTGCCCAGCATCCTCCGGCTGTGGGTACAGGTTCTTAGAATCGGATGCTGTCCCTATCGTTTCCGGCCCGGCTTTTCGTCCGTCCGGCTTTTGAACTCAATACAACGACCTGATCATATCGGGATGCGGCGCAGGGATCACAACGCTGTCATTCATCAGTCCCGCCGTCCCTTCGGCGGCGCGTGCAGCGTCCACTGCGGCCTGGACAGAAGCGATCTCGCCGGTGAGGGCGATAAACGATTTACCGCCAAGCCCGCGTCCGAGACGCACCTCCATCAGCTGCACGTCGGCGGCCTTGGCGGCCGCATCGGCCGCCAGCACGGCCGCGCACAGTGAAAACACCTCCATCACACCCACCGACGCGACCCGTTCGATCTCCGTGCAGGCGTTGATCGCCCGAGGCACCTGGGGATGGATATTCGCGACGAACATGCTGTCCACCAGCTTTTCACCGCCGGACAGCTTGCCCGCCTCGACGCTCTCACGCACGGCAGCCGCTTCGCCGGTGACAAGCACAATGTATTTGCCCGCACAGACCGGCTGCGCGGTAACAAGCTCTACTGCGGCCGCCTTGAGCATGGCGTCCCCCGCCTGCACACCGGCCGGGATGCTGGTCAACTCGATCATACCTAACGCGTTCATATGGTCGCCTTCCTTATCTCAACATAGCTGTCCGTCACCGCGGTCACAGTTCCGGAGATGCTCGCATGCATCTTTACGCCCAGTTTTCCCGGGGCGATATCAGCTATAAGCGCATTTTTGCGGACCTTATCCCCCACGCTAACTACCGGGACGCTCGGCGCCCCCACGCCCATGCGCAGCATGATGCGCACCTGCCCGGTTGGGAGCAGCTTTTCCGACAGCGGCGCGTCCATATCGTACCGCTCCAGGCCCATCCGCGCGATCAACCGTTTAACGGGCAACTTTTTGTCGTCGATGCTGCGGTCAACGCGGGTATAAACCTCCTTGCGGGGCTTGACGCCCTTCTGCGCGAGCATCGCTTTCATCTGCTGCATCGCCTGGGACGGCTTCAGTCCAAAATTGCAGGCGTAATATGTACAAACCCCGCAGTTACAGCAGGAAAAGACGCCGTTTGCATCGCCGAGCAGATCAGCTCCCTGTGCGATTGTCCGCATCGCCTTATGCGGCTGGACGTTCAGGCCAAGGGCGTTGCGCGGGCACATCTGCGTGCACATGGAGCACTGGCAGCAAACCGACCGGATAAGCTGCATGTTGAGCGTCTCCTCACGCAGCTTCCACAGCGGATGATCCACAGGGAAAGCTAAAAGACCGCCAGTCGTCTTTGTCACCGGGATATCCGGTTCGTCCACCACGCGGCCCATACAGGGACCGCCGATGATATAGCGGCATGGCCCAGTTGTACCTCCGGCCGCTTCAAGCAGCTCCCGGCAGGAGATACCGACCGGGACCTTGAACGTGCGCGGCGCACGCACCGCGCCGCCCACGGTCACATACTTTTCAACCACCTTTTTACCATCCGCGGCGTTCGCCACATTGAGCAAAGTGCTCGCGTTGCAGACGACCGCCCCAACGTCCAACGGCAGGCCGCCGGTCGGTACGACGCGCCCCGTCACCTCGTAAACAATCTGTTGTTCGTCGCCGGCCGGATAATATTCGCGCAGCAGGTGCAGCCGGAGCGGCCCAAACGGTTCGATCGCAGTGTCCAGAGCCTTAGCCGCGCCTTCGTAGTGCTTTTTCAGCGCGATGACGCCCTCCTTCGCGCCGGTCTGCTCCATCACCAGGCGCAGCCCTTCCACGACCTCTGCCGCATAAAGCTCCATCACCTGCTGATCAACCCGCAAAAGCGGCTCGCACTCCGCGCCGTTGACAATGACGACCTCGGCTTGGCAGTTGATCTTTACATGCGTCGGAAAACCCGCGCCGCCCGCGCCCAAAATTCCGGCGTTCATCACCATTTCCTTAACATCCATATATGACTACCTCAACTTTGACCTGTCACACGCCGGGATCACCCTTCGCCGCTGACAAACTTTTCAAAGACGCGCTTCCCGCCGATATCTACCGAATCAATGATGGCGGCAATCGTCAGGTCGGTCGGCTTGTTTACAGTCAACTGCGTCTGACGGGAGGAGCTGCCGCTGACGAGCATGACCACTTCCCCTTCGCCGGCGCCGACCGCGTCGATGGCGACCAGGGGCGCGCCCTTCTCCTCCCAGGTTTCAATATCGATCGGCTTGACGATCAGCAGCTTAAGCCCAGTGAGGGTCTCCGCTTTATTTGTGCTGACCACCGTGCCTTTTACTCTTGCCAACTGCATCGGCTCACTCCTTTAGTACCGCAGCCGCACGCCCGTTTCACTCAGAGCATCCCGGGCGGACGGCGTGATGATCGCACCGGCGCTGCACCAAACCGTTTTATCCACAGTCCGCGCGGCCTGCCGCACGGACTCCTCCGTCACCAGTGTCAGCCGTTCGCACTGCTGCGAATGATGATAATTGATTGTCTCCACATTCATGGAGCGCAGTGTCTCCAAAGCCTCGGCGACCTGTCCAAGCAGGCTGTTGCGGTGAAAACGCGGTGGGTCAAAATCCAACAGCAGCTCCACCCTTTTTCCCCACAGGATTGCCCGGATGACCAGGAAGGCCAAATCCGTCCCATCCTCTCCTGCGGCGATCTCCCGCAGAAGGGCGACAGGCGGCGCCGCCAGGGCGACCGTCTCGGCCTGCGAGGTCAGCGCGAGCAGGCGCTCGCGTCCCAATTGCTCCGGCGACAGGGCGTTTTGCATCGTGCCGGAAAAATCCGCCATGGTCCAGCCGCCGTATCGCTGCGTCAGGCACTGGTCAAGCTCCTCGGGAAAAGCCGCCGGGGCGGGCAGCAGGACGATATGCGCGCCCCGGCGGCCCTGGCCGCCGTCTTTACGCGCCAGCCGCCGGTTGACCTCGCCGGCAATCTGCTCAATCAGGCTGTGCATCTGTTCCCTGTCCATATCCGTACCGCTCCGAAACACGTTTTAAAGCCCCTGCTGGCGGACCGCCTCTACTACAAGGCCCTCGCAATATGTCTTTGCGATGATGCGGGCCACCTCGCTCTCAACAGCCTCCATTGGATTCGAAGGCGTGCAGGTATCCTCCATCGCATGGCAGGCCAACAGCGGGATATCGTCCATTGAAAACCCAAAGCTATGCAGCGGACGGATTCCGATATCCTCGCTCAAATCACGGACACAGTCAGCCGCCGCCTGAGCGGCATCCTGAGCGGACAAGCCGCGTATATCCGCTCCCAGCGCGCCGGCGATATCGCCCATGCGCTCCAGGCAGGCCGGAGCATTGTATTCCATCACGCGCGGCAGGATTTGAGCGCAGGCGATGCCGTGCGGAATATGGTACTGCGCGCCAAGCTGATGGGCGATGCTGTGCCCAAGCCCCAGACCTGCGTTTGAAAAGGCGAGTCCCGCCATATATTCCGCCCAGCACATATCGGTGCGCGCCCGCATATCGCCGCCGTCGGCCACGGCCCTGCGCAAAGATCTGCCCACCAGCCGGATAGCTTCAATCGACAGTGCGTCCGTGTAGGGCGTGGCCTCGCGGCAGGTGTACGCCTCCACCGCATGGGTCAGCGCGTCCATACCAGTCGCGGCCGTGAGGGAGGGCGGCATCCCCACCATCAGGGTTGGATCGTCAATGGCCAGATAAGCCAGGCAGTTCGGGTCCATCATGACCATTTTGACGTTTTTCACCTCGTCGGTGATGACATAGGCGCATGTGACCTCGCTGCCGGTACCTGCGGTCGTATTGACCGCTACGATGGGCGCGCCCGGCCGCGCCGACTTGCGCACGCCGCAATAATCCTCAATGCGGCCGCCATTGGCGGCTAGGATACTCACCGCTTTTGCTACATCGATTGGTGAACCGCCGCCGATGGCGACGATGCAGTTGCAACCCTGCCGGGCGTACTGCTCCATCGCCTCGTTGACGACGCCAACCGAGGGATTCGGCTGCACGCCGTCATAGGTACAGTATCGGATTCCGGCGCGGTCAAGCACATCCGTAACCTTTTTAACGGTCCCGATTTTCACCAGTCCCTGGTCGGTCACAACCAGAGCCATCACCACGCCTTCCAACCTGCGCAGAAACTGCGGTATCTCCAAAATGCTGTTTTCCCCAACCAATGTGTGGCGGGGCTGTACCAGCTCGACCACATGATTCTCCATGCTGTCACTCTCCTTTGCCTTGCGCCGGCCTTGTCCGGCCGCGCGCTTTGCAGGTGTCCTCTTCGTTTATGATCGGACTTTTATCCAAAAAAACAAATAAATAAACACATTCTCAATGTCATTATATCATGGGAAAAATGTTGTGCGCAACCGCCTTAGGGTTGTCAATCATGTAGAAATTGCGGCATATTTTTTGTTACGGATGCGTCCGATCCATGCCGATGTCCGATTTTGTCCGTTTCATCCGGAATATCACTGTGTGATACTGGCCATTCCGAGCCAGTGGCGCTTGAGCGGATAGTCCTCCGTCAAACGTGCCGTCCACTGCTCATACGCCTGCTCGCGCAGCCGTTCCTCCACGGCCTGGTCCCGGGCTGTATCATCCTGATTCAGGCCGATGAAAAACAGGATAAAGCACCCCGCGTCCTTATAGGCCACCGTCCCCACATCGCCATAGGCGCGGGCGGGATCCGTCAGCCATGCGCGATTGCCTTCATTGAGACGCGAGACGAGCATTGTCTCAAGGGTGGCGTCGCCGTCCGCATACGTCTGCTGCTCGTCAGCGGACGCATAATCGCGCGCCATCTGTGCGAAGGAAGCTTCGTCCGTCACCTTCGCGGCGGCTTCTTCGGCTTGCTTCTCGCCGGCGCCCGCGTAGTAGAAGGAACGGAAGGTCACCATATCAAACGTTTCCGGCGACGCCTCATAAGCCGCCTGAATCTCCGACTGATCAAAGGTCAGCCCAGCTCTGTACGCATCCCGATAGCTCTCGGCCAGCTTCACCGTTTCCACAAAATCCCGGTATGTATCAAGATTGCAGCCCGCGCCGACAGTGGCGGCCAGATAGCTGTCAGCGCCGGCATAGCCGTCGCTCTCCGCCATGCTTTTTATCAGGGATATCTCATCCCCGACCGCAGCCTGATCCTCCGGCCGCAGCGTCCAGCCCGCTTTTTGCGCCTCCGCCGCAACGGCGTAATCGCTTTGGATGGCCGCGTCGGCCTGACCCTTGACCAGGTCGCGCCAGTCGGACCCGGTCGCCTCATCATAGTAGCTTTCCAGGCTTTCGCCGCTGGTCATAGAGAACATGGAGGACATCTCCGCATACGCCTTGCCGAAATAACAGCTGTATGTCGCCGCGCTCACCTTTATATCGCCGACTGTCACCGCCGTGGCCCATCTGGCGTAAAACCCGGCAGCGGCCAGCGCCACGGCGAGCACTGCAAGCAAAGCTATGGCCGCGGCAACACATACCGCAATAAAACGAATACGCCTGCGCCGCTGCGCCGCCTGCGCGGCGGCCGCACGGCCGGCGGGCGTTTCCGCCGGCGCGCCGCCTGTGCGGTTTTTTCTGCTCATAGGCCGCTCCCTTTATCGCTTGGCGCGCGCCATCACCTGGCGCACGATATCCACGATATCCTCCATTTCGACGCCCGCGGCTGTCCCGGCCGGCTGCTGGCCGCCGTGAGCGCACTGCCCGCC
This sequence comes from Anaerotruncus colihominis, assembly GCF_010206195.1. Taxonomy (GTDB): domain Bacteria; phylum Bacillota; class Clostridia; order Oscillospirales; family Ruminococcaceae; genus Anaerotruncus; species Anaerotruncus colihominis_A. The sequence continues at coordinate 102,873 of NZ_VIQT01000014.1, forward strand.
GCATCTTTTCTGCTCCACGCAGGCCGGAACACCGTCTCTTCCGACATTTTGACACGCTGGACGGCCGCCGGTGCTGATCCCCAGCCGTGTACGCGTATCAACAAGCTGATCGATCTGCTCGCAGGAAAGCTCGTTGGCCTGTCCAATGATGCTGCCGGTATACATGGTCACAAGCGCATAATATTCGAGCGACTCCATGCGGAAATACGCCTGCATCGGGTCCTTTCCCCAGGTCAGCGCGCCATGGTTGGCCAGAAGAACGCCGTTATGCGTTTTACAGAACGGCGCAATCGAATCCGGTACCTCCTGTGTGCCGGGCGCGGCGTACGGCGCGACAGGCACCTCTCCAAGCTGCACCACCGCCTCCGGCAAAATGGCCCGTGAGAGCGGGATTCCCGCAATTGCAAACGAAGTGGCCACCGGCGGATGCGCATGCACCACGCTTTTCACCTGCGGATTTTCGCGATAAACGCGCAGATGCATCTTCAATTCGCTGGACGGCTTTGTACCGCCGCGCAGGATATTGCCGTCCAAATCCACCTTGACAAGCATATCCTCCGTCATATATCCTTTGGAAACGCCGGTCGGCGTTGCCCACAACTCGTTCTCACCAACCTTACAGCTAATATTCCCGTCGTTGGCCGCCACAAAATTTTTATTGTACATCCTGCGGCCAACCTCCAAAATCAGCTGCTTGGCCTCATAATCACCCATATAATCGCCCATATTTCTCATTTTGATTGAACCTCCCTTGTTTGTTCATGATCCGTGCCGCTGCGCGGCGCGGTCCCGGTCAATGATCCAATATTTATTATTGGGGGCTGCGGGCGCTTTGTCAAGAAACCGCCGCCTGATTCGCGCATCCGGGCGTCTGTTCTGTATGGAATCCAGCCGAGCCGGTTATGCTTATATTGCACTTTGCACGAAAACGTGGTAATATGGGGCTGTTGACAAACCAAACTGTGCCGAAAGCGAGAGCGGTTTTTTCGGCGGATAAAACAAAAAACACAGGCAAGCCTTTGAGGATTCACGAGTATTTTTGTGAAAGATGCCGGAATAAAGCGCCGCTGTTTGGGGTACAGCGACTTTGTCAACAGGCCCGATATGTCCATAAAAGAGTTCTCAGAGGGAAAAGGGGATTGGCAATGCTTGCGATCACACGGCGCAACGCCATCAAGGAGCAGCTTCTCGAACGAAAAAGCGTTACAATAACCGATCTATCAAAACGCCTTCGTGTGACAAAGGAAACCATCCGCAGGGATCTGCGCCTGATGGAGGAACAGGGCGACCTGATCCGAACCCACGGCGGCGCTTACATTTTGGATGGCGTGCAAAACGACATCGATATCTCCATGCGCCAGGTCCTCAAGACCAAGGAAAAAACCCTGATTGCAGAAAAATGCAGCCAGCATATCCAATCCGGCGACTCTATTTTTCTCGACGGTTCGACCACCTGTTGGTTTGTCGCCCGGCAATTGGCCAATAAGAACCTCACGGTTTTAACAACGTCCCTGCAAATTGCGACCATCCTGGCGGCCTCCCCCACGATCAGCCTTATCCTGATCGGCGGCTCTTTTTCCCCAAACAGCATGGCGTTCCTTGGCGATAACGCCTGCCGCGCCCTTTCAAACTACTATGTCGATAAGGCGTTCATATCCTGCCGGTCTGTCAGCATGGAAAACGGGCTGACAGACGTTTCCGAAGGGGATGCGGCCATCCACCGGCTGATCACGCAGCGCAGCAACCGCACTTATCTGGCGGTGGATCACTCCAAGGTGGGGCCGACCTCCTTTGCTTTCGCCTGCGGGCTGGATTCAATCGACGCCATGATCTGTGACAAGCCTCTGCCGCAGGCATGGCAGGACTATCTGACAGGGAAAAACATCGCATTTTATTGATTGAAATTCTATAAAAAAGGGAGATGGGCTGATGGTCCACCTCCCTTTTTCATTGCGCCTGCTTATTTGATGCCCAGCTTTTCAAACGCTTTGTCAAAGGGAGCGTAAGCAATTCCCTTTTCTGTGATGATGCCGGTCACCAGGCTGTGGTCCGTCACGTCGAAGGCGGGATTGTTGACCTTGACGCCCTCCGGCGCCATGCGCTTGGCATACCACATCTCCGTGACCTCCTCGGCCGGACGCTCCTCAATCACGATCTCATCGCCGTTTTTCAGCGACATGTCGATCGTGGAGGACGGCGCGCAGACATAAAACGGAATGCCATAGTGCTTGGCAAGAATCGCCACGCCGCTCGTACCGATCTTATTGGCAAAGTCGCCGTTTGAAGCGACGCGGTCACAGCCGACAAACACAATGTTGATCTTACCGCGCTTCATGGTGATCGACGCCATGTTGTCGCAGATCAGCGTGGTGTCCACACCGGCGGTCTGCATTTCAAAGGCGCTCAGGCGCGCGCCCTGAAGCAGCGGGCGCGTCTCGTCACAGAACACATGCAGATCGTCCCAGCCATGCTCCAGAGCGATATAAACCGGCGCCAGGGCGGTGCCGTACTTGGCTGTGGCGAGCGTGCCTGCGTTGCAGTGGGTCAGGATGCCGTCGCCGTGATGCAGCAGCTCAAAGCCCAAATTTCCGATGCTGCGGCTGATGGCGATGTCCTCCTCGCGGATGGCGTCCGCCTCCTGACAGAGGCGCTCCTTCATCTGCACGACTGTCAGCTTATCGCGGTTTTCCTCGAGCACCTTCTCCATCCGGTTGAGCGCCCAGGAGAGGTTGACGGCCGTCGGGCGTGAGGAGTCGAGATACGCTTTCTTCTCCTTGAAGTTTTTCACAAAAGCGTCCATATCATCCGTTTCGAGCTGCGAAGCGACAATATAAATCCCGTAGCCGGCGGCCACGCCGATGGCCGGCGCGCCGCGCACGCGCAGCGCATAGATGGCCTCCCATATATCCTCCGCCTTGGAGAGCGTCAGATATTTGATTTCCCCGGGCAGGAGCGTTTGGTCGAGAATGACCATTTCCTTTTTATTATCCGCCAATACGACGGTATCGAGATTTAACGCATTCATTTATGTATATCCTCCTTCTGTCGGCCGGCTCACAGGCAAGCGACGGCGTCCTTCAAAACCTTCAGGAAATCAGCGCCGCTGCGCAGTGCGGCGCGCTCTTTGATATAACGTTTGGCGGCCAGAATACAGACGCGCTCGGCGCGGGTGCGCTTCACTTCATCGGCAATGGTGGTCAAATCCTTGACGTTTGCCATGCCGACCGTGCGGCGGATCAATTCAAGCCCTGTGACCGCGGCGGTATCGGACAGGACCGTACCAAGATAATAATCCATATAGCCGGGCGTTTTGGCCATACGGTCGGTGACATGCTCGGTATAGTACGCCTTCATCTTCGCCATCGTCAGATCAACCACGTCGACAATCACCTGCTCGGCCCATCCGCAGAATTTGTCGCGTTCGGCCTGACCGGCAATTTCCGCGTCGCCGTTGCACCATGCAAAAATGATATTTGCGACAACATTGCCGATGTCATAACCCATAGGACCATAGAAGCAGAACTCCGGATCGAATACCATCGTGGTGTCATCGTTGATGAAGATGGAGCCGGTATGTAGGTCGCCGTGAATCAATGACTGCGCGTTGCACATGAAGTCCATTTTCAGCTTGGCGACCTCCAGATGGAGCGCCTCGTCTCCGTAAAGCTCCTTCTTGACAAAGTCGGCGTTGGGTGGATAGACGTTGTTGCGATTCGCGCAATTGTTGTAAGGCTCGGTATAGACAAGATCCTCGGTAATTTCGCACAGCTCGGGGTTGATGTACTTCTTTTGAAGCTCTTTTTTCTCCTTGTGATCCAGCACGATGTCGGTCGTACCCATCAGCGTGTTGGCCATAAAGGTGGTGATCTGCTCGGCGAACTTTGGATAAATCTTGTGCTGAAGCATACTGGTGCGCATGATCGCATGGCCGCTCAAATCCTGCATTCCGCAGGCGCACATCACCGTGTCATAAAAATAAATCTCCGGAACGTATCCGGGAGCCAGCTTGCCCTGGAGCAGCAGGATTTCAGATTCAATGCGGTTGCGGTCGGTGGAGATGTGCATGTCAGCCGATATGCGCAGCGCCTCGCCAGCCTGCTTGATAATGGCGGAATGGCCTTTGCCGTCCCAGACGCGGAACACATAGTTTAAGTTTCCGTCGCCGATCTCCTTGCACTGCATGGAGTTCACGTCCCAGTCGAACCGCGTCACCTTTTCAAGGGCATACTCCTTGGCGTCGTTCAGGTTCATCAGAAAATAGCTATCATACTTTTTCATTCCGCAAAACCTCCTGTATCATTGTTTACGATTCAATACAAATGATCTGCCGATTCCCGATGTAAATCATTATGTTGTTTTTTGTTTTTATTTTTTGTTTTATTTGATTTTATCTCTATTTTAACGATTTGTCAATTCAAAACGATCAAAAAGCAACATTTCATCAATACAACATATTTCTATATAAATAAAGAAAGAACAGGCCGCCGCCGAACAAAGCCGTGCGGCGGCCTCTTTCCGAATTGCAGGAGAAAACCGGGGCTTAATCCTCTTTCTTGGTTGCGTAAGCGGCAATCAGCGCCAGAGCCAGAACCGCGCCCTTGACAGCCGGCAGCACGTAATACGAAACACCGACCTGTGTGAGCCCGTTTTCCAATGTACAGATCAGCGCAGCGCCAATCATGGTTCCGATGGCGTTGGGCTTCTCCGCGCCGCCTACGGACCGGCCGACAAAGACCGCGGCCAGCGAGGGCATCAGATAGTTGTCGCAGCCTGTGATCTGCGCGGCGGAGTTGCGCGAGCAGACGACCATCGCGCCGATGGCGATAAACACCGCAGTCACCATTCCGGCGACGAAACGGTATTTCTTAACGTTGATGCCGGAGAGCTTCGCGGCCGTTTTGTTGCCGCCCATCGCATAAAGGTAACGGCCGTGCTTGGTGTAGTTGAGGAAAATAAACGCAAACAGCACGCAGGCCAGCATAATCAGGATGCACCATGGGGCGCGTCCAATGTTCAAAAAGCCCTCGGTCCAACCCTTGCGGATCGGTTCCGCTTTCCACGGCGTCGGCATACCGGAAGAAACCGCGCCGCCGCCCGTCCACCAGAGTCCCAGTCCTTGGTGTACGAACATCAGCGCACAGGTCGCCAGCATATCAGGAATTTTACAGACCAGGATCAAAAACATGGTCAGCAGATACATAACCATTGTAAATACAATCGTCGCCAGGATACTGGCCCACAGCGGCAGGCCAAACCACAAAAATGTACTTGCAAACACATACGCGGAGAAGGACGCCAACGTACAGGCGGACATGTCGAAACCATCCGGCGCCATGGTCACGGTCGCAGCGATGGCAAAGATGGTGGTGATGGCCATGGCCCTTAAAATATTGATCGCATTGGCCGCGGAGAAGAATGCGCCGCCCTGGATGACCGTGAAGATAACGATGGAGACCACAAGCGCGATAACGGCGGCCCAGTCCATCAGAAAACGGCCGGCGCTTTTCTTTTTAAGCAGTTGATTCATATGTATTTCCCCCTGAATGAGTGGATTTGTACCGCGGCCCAATCAGCTGGCCACGAAAGCTTCCGTTCCGCCGACCGCATAATGCATGATCTCGTCCTCACACGTTTCGGCTGTCTCAAGCTCCGCCATGATCCTGCCGTCAAACATAACATAGGTCCGGTCGGTAATGGAAAGGATCTCGGAGTTTTCGCACGACGCATAGAGCACGCAATTGCCCTGCTTTGCGATCTCATTGATCAGCTTGAAAATCTCAGCCTTCGCGCCGATGTCGACGCCCTTTGTCGGCTCATCAAAGATATAGATATCGCAGTCGGCCGCCAGCCATTTTCCAACAACCACCTTCTGCTGGTTTCCGCCCGACAGGTTGCGCACCATTTGGAAAATGGACGGCGTTTTGATGCCGAGCGAATCAACAAATTGTTTGGCGTTGGCGGCTGTCTTATTTTTATTGATGAAGGACATCCGGCAGAATTTGCTCAGGCACGCGGCCGACAGGTTGAAATCGACCGTTTCATTGACAAGCACGCCCTCCTTGCGGCGTTCCTCGGGCACCAGCGCCATCCGGCTGCGCACCGCGTCGGACGGGTTCTTGATCTTGAGCTGCCGGCCGTCCATGGAAATCGTGCCGGCGGACTTTTTGAGCGCGCCGAACAGCGTCTTGCAAAGCTCGCTCTTGCCCGCGCCAACCAGACCGGCGACACCGACAATCTCTCCGCGGCGGACATAAAGCGACACGTCGTTGACCTTACCCTCGGTATCGGAGAGATGCTCCACCTCAAACGCCTTTTCCCCGATGTCCACAATCTCCTTGGGGAAGTTCTCCTCAAACGAGCGGCCGAGCATCTTTTCCACAATCTCCTTTGTGGTCGTTTCCGGTGTGATAGGGGAATTGTCCACAATCTCGCCGTTGCGCATGATGGTGTACGAATCGCAGATCTGCAACACCTCATGCAGACGGTGCGAAATAAAGATAACCGCCAGATTTTCTGTCTCAATCAGGTGCTTACAGAGCCTGAACAGCTCCTCCGTCTCTGTATCGCTCAGGGGCGCGGTCGGCTCGTCAAGAATCAGGAAGTTGCAGGAGCTTTGGATCGCACGGGCGATCAGAACCATTTGCTTTTGCGCCAGTGACAGCGTTCCGACCAGGCGGTTCACATCAAGGTCGATGTTCAGGCGCTTGAGCACCTCTCTTGCCTCGCTGCGGATTTTCCCCCAGTTCATGAACTGTCCGTGCCCCATATTCATAACCATGTGGTTAAACATGACGTTTTCCGCGACGGACAGCGATGGGATCAGCGCCATATCGACCTCCTGATATACGATCTGGATGCCAAGCGCTTTGGCTGCGGCCGGCTTGCGCAGCTCCACCACCTCGCCGTTATAGAGCACATCTCCGGTATAATCGGGGTTCGAACCAGCCAATACCTTCATCAGCGTCGATTTTCCGGCGCCGTTCGCGCCAAGCACCGCATGGATTTTTCCTGTTGCGATTTCAAAATCCACGTTTGACAGCGCCTTGACGCCGGGAAAAACAATGGAAACATTCCTGGTTCCAAGCGTGATTTTGTCCATAGATTCCCTCTTTTCCAGTTTGTGGTTTTCCGCCGGCTGGCAGTGAAAAACCGCGTGCAGCGCCGCGCTCCGCGCGGCTTTTCACAATCAGCCAATGGGAAAAGCATTAAGCAGGGCGCCGGGGGGAGCCCCCGACGCCCGCTTCGTTACATGTAACGCTCAGAGCAGTCGTTCTTCCCAGAGATCCGCTCTTTTATTTTGATCAGTCACCCAGCAGGGCGGTCATCCAGTCGGTGGTGGGCATCCAGGAACGGTCGCTGTAGCCTTCGCCCGCTACCGTGTCCAGATTCATCACGTTGATACCGCCGCCCGACACCATGTCCTGTGTCACGACCGTGGTCGGCAGCTCAAGCCAATCACTGGCGGCGCCGGTCATCGGGTCGATGATCTTGTCATACTCGCCGGCCATTTCCAGAGCCAGAACGCGCATACCGAATTCACCGTTATAGTACCAGTTGGTGGTGGCGCAGGCCTTCCACGGAGAATTGGCAGCCGCCATCTTGTCGATATCGGCGTTGCTGATGTCGACGCTGACCATCGGGATGTCAAAGCCTCCCTGGGTCAGAGCGGTATACACGCCGCTCGCGTACAGGTCATAGCAGCACCAGATCGCATCGATGTCGCCCGGCTGGTATTTTGCCAGCGTCGCGGTCGTGACGTCGGTCATGGAAGCCTCGGCATTGTTGAAGTCGGACGGACCGATGGTCTCGACCGTCTGGATAAGTCCTTCCTGCTCGTACTTCTCATAGCCGACCTGGCGGCGGTCAAACGGGGAGTTGAAGTTCGGGCCAACCCAAACCTTCAGAACCTTGACAGGCTCGCCGGCTGCAACCTTGTCGGGATTCAGAGTGTTGCAGATGTAGTCGAGCAGCAGCTCGGCAAACTGAGCGTCCTGCTGGAAGAACTGGGTCACGCCCTCGATCTTCTGTGTTTCGCCATTGTTGTCCTTAAACGGGGTGTCGAAGGTTGCGATTTTCAGATCGGGATACTGCTTAAGCAGATCGGTCAGGAATGTGTAAGCGTAGTTCTGACCGCCGTGGCTGAGCAGCAGGCCATCATAGCCGCCGGAAGCGCACTGGGAAACCGTGTCCTGCCAATTGGTATCCGAACCGTTGCAGAAGAACGCCTGATACTCCATACCGAGGCCCACCGCGGTTTTCTCCGCGTACTCGGACCACATCTGGAAAATGTCGGAAGGCGCCATCTGCATGATATAGGCGACCTTCTTGCCCGCCACAGGCGAGGCGCTTGCGTCGCCTGCAGGCGCGCTGTCGGCGGGCGCGCTGGCCGCCGGTGTGCTGGCATCGCCAGCCGGGGCGGCGTTGTTTGCTGCAGGGGTGCTTGCAGCGCCGGCCGCATTGTTGGAGCCGCCGCATCCAGCAACTGTCAAAAGCATTGCGAGAGCCATCATCAAAGCGATAATCTTTTTCATTGTATCCTCCTGTCATCTTTCTCCTGGGGGAACCGCTTACTGCTCCCCTGTGTTATCTCCAATTTAACACAGCCTGTTTGGTTTGTAAACGAATTTGTTGTATTTTTTCTTTTTTTGTTTGTTCCGCCAAATTATATAAAATCTTTTTGTAAATATTAACCATCTATTTTTTGCCTAAAACCTTGCAATTAGTAAAAACAGATATTCTAGAGCGCAATATTCTTAAAAATTCTGTTTTATATGTTGATAAATCTGTCTGTTTATAAACTGGTATAAAGCCCCTTCTCGTCTCTTGGATTTCTCTATTTTGTTGCCCCACTTCAGATATACGGTCAAAACAAAACATTTTACAACATCGCACAAACGGCATATCCTCTTGTTTTTTCTTTTTGCACCTGCCGCACTTTCCATTCCATCGAACTGTTCGTCATTTTATCCTATTTTTTCCTTCGTTTTTCTATTTCCGTTTTTGTCCTTTTTCTTGACATTTTTTGAATAAAATCCTATGATAAAGCGTATATGAAGGCATGCCGCTGACGTCTGAAAACTGGCGCGCCCCTACCCGCGCAGGTGGAGCGGCGTATTAAACAAGGAGGAATTTCATCACATGAAAAAGATTATCAATGCTCCTGAACAGTACACCGACGATATGCTCAAGGGAATCTATGCCGCGCATGGCGACGTGGTCAAATATGCAGACGGAGATCTGCGCTGCTACTGCACCGCCAAAAAGAAAAACGGCAAGGTCGCCATCATCACCGGCGGCGGCACCGGCCATTTGCCGCTGTTTCTCGGCTATGTCGGTGAAAATCTGCTTGATGGCTGCGGCGTTGGCGGCGTGTTCCAGTCGCCTTCGGCCGAACAGATCTTCAACGTGTCCAAAGAGGTCGAGGCAGGAGCCGGCGTCCTCTATTTATACGGCAATTATACCGGGGACATCATGAATTTTGACATGGCTGCGGAAATGTGTGACATGGAGGATATCGAAACACGTTCCATTGTGGGCGCCGATGACGTCAACTCCAACGCCAATCCTGACACGCGGCGCGGTGTGGCAGGGATCTTTTTTATGTATAAATGCGCCGGCGCCAAGGCAGCTCAGATGGGTACGCTCGACGAGGTGCTCGCCGCCGCGCAGAAGGCCAAGGACAACACCCGCACGGTCGGTTTCGCGCTCACCCCCTGCATCATTCCGGAGGTCGGCCATCCAAACTTTACGCTCGGTGAAAATGAAATGGCGATGGGTATGGGCATCCATGGCGAGCCGGGCGTCTGGAACGGACCGCTCAAGACCGCCGATGAAATCGCCGCCGAGTCGCTCGACACGCTGCTCGCGGATATGCCGCTGTCCGCCGGCGAGGAGGTCTGCCTGCTGATCAACGGGTTGGGCGCTACCTCTGTGGAGGAGCTTTACATCCTCAGCGGATCCGTCACCCGCATCCTGAAGGAAAAAGGCGTTTCCATCTACCGCACCTTTGTCGGCGAGTACGCCACCTCTATGGAGATGGCCGGCGCCTCCATCTCGATCTGCCGCATGGCCGACCAGGAAATGAAAGATCAGATCGACATGCCGGTCAATACGCCGTTCTACTGTCAGAAATGAGGAGGCTTTAAAATGACTGTGATCACCTGCGAGCAGCTCCCCGAGCTGTTTGCCGCTGTCGGCGACCTGTTCGCAAAAAAGCGCGACGAGCTGTGTGAAATGGATGCCCAGATGGGCGACGGTGACCTGGGGCTCACCATGAGCAAGGGCTACTGCGCCCTGCCGCAGCTGCTGCGCGACAATATGGAGCCTGGCGACATCGGCAAAACGCTGATGAAGGCAGGCATGAAAATGTCCTCTGTTGTCCCCTCCACCATGGGTACACTGATGTCCTCCGGCATCATGGCCGGCGGTAAGGCGCTCAAGGGAAAACCGGAGCTTGACGCCGCCGGTTTGGCTGTTTACATACGCGCCTTCGCGGACGGCGTCCAACAGCGCGGCAAATGCCAGCGCGGCAACCGTACCATTCTCGACGCGCTCGCCGCCGCCGCGGACAAGGCGTCTGACCTTGCGTCCGCAAATCCTGAAGCCTCCTTGCAGGATGTGATCGACGCCGCCGTCGAGGGCGCCGGCGAGGGCGTGGAGGCTACCAGGTCCATGACGCCTGTATTTGGCAAAGCGGCTGTTTTTGCCGCAAAGGCGATCGGTACGCCCGATCAGGGCGCTGTGGCAGGCCAATATATGCTCATCGGGATGCAAAACTATATTTGCCAGTAGGGTTTGTTTGAAAATAGAGGATTTGCCGGATTTTTCGCAGACAGCAGGAGAATACAGGGTAAAAATCGTAGGAATCCTTAATGAATCAAAAAAACCGGCCGCTGCGGAGCTTTCCGCAGCGGCCGGTTTTTGTAGAAAAAGACGGGTATTTTGATTTTTCAAACAGCCTCTGATCAATGCAAAAGGGGTTATGCACAAAAATTTTATGTACATGCAGGAAAACATCACAGAGCGCGCACTTTATATGTGGGTTTTTATCCCCTTGGGGCTTGCCTGCCGAAGGGGCGGCGGCCATTCTTTTTTTAGGGCGCGGCTTTGTCAACCGCTCCGGAATGTGTTATGATGGTAAGCGGCGGCCGGTGCGGCCGGCTGACTGGAGGGCTTTTTTGATGGGTACGAAAGAATACCGGATGAAAAAAATGGAATACTATGGCCGCCCGATGGGTGCGTTAAACCTGTATATGTATCTGCTGCTGCCTGCGTTCGTGTTGTACAGCGCAGTTATGTTCGTTTGGCGCGCGACAGTCACAAGCGCACAGTTCGCCTCGCCGGAGGAGTTTTTGACCAATCTGATCCTGTTGATCCTTGCGACCGCGGCGCTTGTTTCTGTTTACGGAGCAGATCGGTACGCCTTTTTTAGCAATGTCTTATTCCTGCCGGTTCTGGTCGTGTGGCGGGTCCTGTCCACCTTTTCGCCGTCTCTGTTTGAACCGGCAACCGCCGCCGGGGCGGCTGCCGGCGTGTCTTTCTCTGTCCAGACGATCATTGACAGCGTCCTTGAAAATATTTCAACGGTTACACAGGGTGTTCAGACATTCGCGGCCGGTCTGCCGGATGGCTTGCAGACGGCCGCTTCACAGGCGCTTGAAATCCTTTCCAGCGTCTCGATGGGCGGCGGTATGGAGATGATGGGCGGCATGGGCGATATGGGCATGAGCATGATGGACGCGGGCATGATGGGCATGGACGGCATGGCTGGTGAGGGCGCGGCAGCTGGCGGCTCCCTGATTGCAAAGCTCGTCGGCTTATTTGTCAAAACCGGCGACGATGTCACGCTCTTTGTCAGCACGATTGAATGCGGGTTGTTTGTCCTCCTGTGCCTGTTTTTCTTTTTCTTTTTTATCAAGCACGCCAAATTTTTTCTCACGCCGCTTGACCGTTTCCGTGCCAGAGATGAATTGGCTTAAATTCCAGGTTGTTCTACTTTTTCACCAATACCCGCGCCATAGAGCGCGGGTATTTTTATATGTTTTTACATTCTCTCTATTTTTCAATTAAGACCCGCGCAAAATATCTTGGTTATTTTTAATATTTTTACAGTCAAACAAGCAGTTCAATCCATCTATATATACCAATCAAATGGTGCGTTCACAAAATTTTACCGTGTTTTATTTTTGTGAGGCAATGCGTTATTCTAATTTCAGACATTTTAAAAGGAGGGGCGATGCATGCGTGTTCCAAAGGTCGCCGCAATCAATGATCTGTCCGGGCTTGGCAGGTGTTCCCTGACAGCTGCAATCCCCATTTTGTCAGCGATGGGGGTGCAGGCTTGTCCGCTGCCGACAGCGGCTCTCAGCAATCAAACCGGTTTTGAAAGCTTCGCATCGGTCGACCTTTCAGAACAGATTCCCCGCTTTTCCTGTGAATGGCGTAAACGCGGCGTAACATTTGACGGCATCTACACAGGCTTTCTCAATGGCCCTGCGCAGGCCGGACAAATCGCGGATTGGATCAATCAATTTCGCACCCCGCAGACGCATGTGCTCGTCGATCCTGTGCTCGGCGACCGCGGGCACATCTATCCCGTATTTGATCGTACCATGATTGCGGCTGTGCGCGCACTGGTCACAAAAGCGGATATCATCACCCCCAATCTGACGGAAGCCTGTATCTTGGCTGGAACCAGTTATGAAGAAGCGATGCGCTCCGACAGGCTGGATACCATCCGTTTGGCGGCCTGCGCGCTGCAAAAACAGGGACCATCCACCGTTGTCATTACAGGCATCCCACGGGGCGAACAGATTGTTAACGCCGTATTTTCTCCGCAAGGCGAACATCTGATCGCAACGCAGCGCCTTGGCGATGGCTTTTCCGGCACCGGCGATATCCTGGCGTCTGTGCTGTGCGGCGGCCTGATCCGCGGAATGGAGCCGAAAACCGCGCTGGATTTGGCCGCTGCCTTGCTCCAAAAAGCAATTGTCCATACGTTTGCCGAAGGCGCCGATCCAAATGACGGCGTTGCGTTTGAACCATATCTGTATTTATTGACCGACAGGGAGGCCTATCGATGAATCGTCAAACAACCAGCATCGCGTATTCAGGACGGCTGTTGACAACATCTGCGATGTTCGCGGCTATGATTACATTGACCACGGCATATCTGTTCCATATCCCGATCGGCGCGAATGGCGGTTATATCCATTTTGGCGACGCATTCATCTATCTGGCCGCGAGCCTGACGCCAATGCCGTATGCCTGCGCAGCCGCTGCGATCGGCGGGGGGCTGGCCGATTTTTTATCCGGCGTGCCAATCTGGGTGATCCCCACAATGATCATCAAACCGTTGACCGCCGTCTGGTTCACTTCGCGCAGTGAACAGCTGCTTTGCCGCCGCAATGTCTGCGCATTGATTCTGGCAGGTCTTGTTTCCAATGCGGGTTATTACATCGCAGAGGCTCTGTTTTCCGGCAATTGGCTCGCTCCTCTGGCGCTCCAATGGGGCGGCGTCGTGCAGTCGGGCGGCAGCGCCGTGCTGTTCCTGTTGGCCGCCGCGACGGCTGACCGCCTGGGTTTGAAAAAACAGCTTTTTCGGACGCATATTTAGATTCTGATAAAAATCGCTCTTTTGCAGCTGCTTTTGCGCATCAGCCCGCAAAGCGGCCAGGCGCGTTTTAATCAAAAAACGATGGGGGAGAACGCAGCATGGAGGATATTCTTTATACATACGGCGAAAATCTATATGTCAATCTGACGAACCGCTGCCCTTGTAACTGCACCTTTTGTATCCGTTCTCAAAAGCAGGGACTTGGCTCCGCAGAAACACTCTGGCTTGATCACGACCCTTCCGCTGATGAAGTGATCGCCGCACTTCAGGCTTATCGCCTTGCGGACTTTGAGGAGCTGATTTTCTGTGGCTACGGCGAGCCATTTTGTGCGCTTGACAATATGCTCGCGGTCTGCCGCTATGTACGCTCTGCCAGCGATATCAAAATCCGTATCAATACCAACGGCCTTGGCGACCTGATCAATGGCCGTGAAACGCCGCCGCTGCTGACCGGCCTGGTCGATACAGTGTCTGTCAGCCTGAACGCGCCGGACGCGCAGTCATATTTGGAGGTCACACGCCCGTCCTTCGGTATACAATCGTTTGACGCTATGGTCGATTTCGCCGCACGCTGCAAAACCGCTTCGCTCAATACAGTTTTTTCAATTGTCGACGTGTTGCCGGCCGAGGAAATCGAAGCGTGCAAACGCCTGTCGGAACAAACAAAAATCCCGCTCCGAATCCGTCACTTTTCCGGAAAAGACGCATAGCCCAAACGAAGGGGGCGAAGCCTGTATGGCTTCGCCCCCCTCCTCATCTGCGACCAATCCATAAACAATGCTGCCGGCATAAGCAGCGCGATGCAAAGCGATTGAGGAACACGGCGGCAAAATATTTTATTGTATTGCGGCCAAAGCACCTTCCATTACAAGCCGCAACCATTATCCTCTCCTTTTTATTTTATAAAATATTCTGTTTAAACACGAGGGATGTTTATCACGATATAGCCCCGCCCGCGTCTGTTTCATCACAAGATCATAGCAGCCGATCCGAAGGCGCAGGATGCAGAATATACACAGATTTTACTGAACGATTTTTTAAACCATCTATAAAAGCACAATTTTTCCTATCGCCCCAAAGGTGCATATTTTCAATTGACATACATTTATAAAATGTCCTGTGTGTCCATTGGCGCGTCATTTTACCTGATTATTCCACTGCACATCACATCGCTGTTATCATATCATGAATCAGGAGGGTTCTGCGCGCACCCGCATGTTTCTATAAGCTTTTCCCTGTGCGCCGCCCTTATCGCTTTGGAAAAGGAGAATTTGGCATATGGAATGCAAGCTCAATACCGAGACGGTTGTGATTGCGGTGCAGGATTGCCCCGACAACATGCCGGCTCTTGGCATGACGTATTCGCCATGGCAGCAGTGGAACTCTGTTTATGAGGCGGACGTTGGCTTTTGCCGTGGGACGATCTTCCCTGAACTTGATAAACCTTTCTTAGAGGGGGCGTGTCCTTGTGTGTGAACGTCAGAAACTGTTAAGACAAATCCAGATTCACAATTTCGCCATCACCGACGTCGTCCTTTATCTCGATGGTCATCCGACTTGTCAGCCGGCTCTCGCCTATTATGAGAAGCATAAACAACTGCGCGATGAAGCGGTTGCACTTTATAACCAACGGTTTGGCCCGCTGAATATGCGTGAAAACACAAACCCGAACAGATGGACCTGGGTCGATGATCCGTGGCCCTGGGAATTGGAGGCGTAAGGCGATATGTGGTTATATGAAAAGAAACTGGAGTATCCGGTTAAGATTAAAAATCCCAACCCGGCGCTCGCAAAATTTATTATCTCCCAGGTCGGCGGCCCGGACGGAGAACTCGCAGCCGCGACCCGCTACCTTCAGCAGCGTTACAGCATGCCGTATGCGCAGGTCAAGGGGATCCTGACCGATATCGGCACAGAGGAACTGGCGCATATCGAAATGGTGTCCGCAATCATTCATCAGCTCACCCGCTGCCTCACCCCTGAACAGATTAAACGCAGCGGCTTCGACACCTATTTTGTCGACCACGGCACCGGCGTTTACCCACAGGCTGCGGCCGGCGTACCGTTTTCCACCTCTGTACTGCAGGTCACAGGCGACACATACGCTGATTTGTATGAAGATCTCGCCGCCGATGGTACGACTGCGCAAGAACAACAAAGCCGGAAACTCGCATAAACACTACATTTTTGTTAGGAAGCCTTTTTCGACTACGTCCGTGTAAGAACAACTTACAGTCAAAATGATAGGACAAGCCCCAAAACATAGAACGCACCGCACAGGCGGCGTTTCCCACTTCCAACATGGAGGAACAGGAACGCCGCTTTTTTCATGCCCCTTGTTACGCAGTAAGGGATTGTTAATATTTGTTTGTCTATGTATAATATAACATACAAAAAAGTGAGGAAGTTCGGCAATCATTGTATTTTGGTAAGAGAAAAATGTATCTTAGTAATAAAGACATTTCCTTTGACGAAAGACTATGCTATAACTTTTAATGGGGTGATGCAATGAAAATAAAGACAGAACAAGATTTGTCCTGTAACGAGGTAGAAGTGATCATTAAATATCCCCAAAAGAACAAGCAGGTTAATCGCATCATGGATTTTTTACAGTCATTTGATATGCAAATAAAATGCGATAATGGCGATACAGAACGAATAGTAAATATTTTGGATATTTACTACATAGAGAGCGTTGACAAAAAGACATTTGTATATCTTGAAAATGCAG
Organism: Anaerotruncus colihominis; assembly: GCF_010206195.1. Classification (GTDB taxonomy): domain Bacteria; phylum Bacillota; class Clostridia; order Oscillospirales; family Ruminococcaceae; genus Anaerotruncus; species Anaerotruncus colihominis_A. The sequence continues at coordinate 119,219 of NZ_VIQT01000014.1, forward strand.
TGTACCATACAGCCTTCCGGTTATACCAGCTAAAAGACAAATTGCAGACATATGGCTTTGTGCAAATCAGTAAGTCATGCATCTTAAATATCAATGCATTGGAAAGCATCAGACCTCTTTTCAACAGCAGAATGGAAGCCACCTTGAAAAATGGTGAAAAAGTTAATATCAATCGCAATTATTTAAATGGAGTAAAAAAAGCATTGAAAGGAGAAGAGATATGAGAAAATTTATTGCAAATATATTTGCGACAACAGGAATTTCTTTCATATTGCTTTCAATTGTTGCACTATTTTTTCATGCAAAATGTATCTATCTTCAAACGGTTTTCCAAGTTCTGTCAACAAATACAGTTCTCCATTTTGGAGTGATGATTTTAAGTAAATTAGAAATGAAATGTGCCATAATTGAAGCAGTCTTAGAAATTGCACTGATAATAATTACCTTGATTGTTTTTGGTTCAATTTTTCATTGGTTTACAAGCACACCGATATGGATTCTTGTTATTATGGGTTTTGCTATATATATTGTTTCAGTCACTCTAAATTCACTTTGTTTGAAACAGGAAGCCCAAGAAATCAATGCTCTTATCAAAAGGAGAAACGGCAAAAAAAATCAACAAACTTAATGTTCTATATTATGGAGGAAATATCTATGTTGGTTAAAAAGGAACGGGTATTACCT
>NZ_VIQT01000017.1 GCF_010206195.1 Anaerotruncus colihominis
CCCCCCCCCCCCCCCGGTGGAAGGGCGGCGTTTTATTTATTTCGAAATGGTAAAAAAGAACAGATAAAATGGTATACGCAGGCCTCAGAGGTCGAATTTGAGCTTTTTCAGGATGGTTTATATTATGCTGCTGCCTTTATAAAATATAAAGAGGAGCAACAGCCGATAATAATACATAGCAAGCCTGTACAGGTATTGCATACGGCTATACCGGCGCGATTGCAAAGCAAGGCTACAGTCAGCATATTTGGAAGTTGCGTTTCAAGAGATTTATTTTCATTAGGACAAGCTAATGATTTTGAGCTCCGATGTTATATAGCTAGACAGTCCATTGTTTCAGCCGTATCGCTTCCCGTAACAAAGTCACTCGAACCGATCCAGGGCGTCTCTGCTTTTGAATGGCGACAGGTTCTTAATGATCTAAGGAAATCCGCGTTTTCACAGCTGCGGGATAAGCCCGCGGATTACTTACTGATCGACTTGGTAGATGAGCGGTTCCCGCTTGTTAAATACGAAGACAGCTTGGTTACAATGAGTAACGGTTTTCGAAATAGCAGACTATACGTTCCTTCGTTACCTGTCTTAAAGAAACAGCGACTTGAACTTGAAAATGGAGAAATTGAATATAATGTAGATGGAAGAAGTTTGCGTGAATATGTGCAAAGATTTTGCGAAGAAATCCTATCTATATTTTCGCAAAAACAGATTATTCTGCATCGCGTCCGTTTTACAAATTATTATCAAAATAAAGATGGAGAGATTTGTGAATTTGAACCCAATGTAAAATCATTTAATTGTTCAATCAATCTGCAATTAGATTATTTATATAAGTGCTTTCAGGAGTTTTGGCCTCAAAGTTATATGATTGATTTGAGCACAGGCTATTATGCTGTTGAAAACCATAAGTGGGGGCTGGCAGCCATACATTTTCAAAAAGAATACTATCTAGCTGTATTAGGTGCTCTTTGTGATATAGTGAATTTAAGATATAATACTGAACACTGATTTAGGTGGATCGATCATGTTCTCAAAGGTGGTAACATTTTGAAGAAAATTCCTAGAGGAAAGCAAACACTGCTTTTCTTTATGACGGGTTTAATTGTTATAGTATTGGGCGGATTATATCTGTTTGTCTGGCGCCGCTTTTATCTGTATGACATGGAGGATCCTTTTTATCGGCGTGGAAATTGGCTGTTATGTGCGATCTATATTGCAATATTGTATATTTTTAATCGAATTTATGGAGGATATCGGATCGGTTTTTATCGGGTAACCGAAATCATTTATTCTCACCTTTTATCTTTGGGGTTTGTTAATGCAGTCACATATTTCCAAATTAGCTTAATTGCGCGCCGGATGGTCAATGTTATTCCTATTATCCTTTTGCTTTTTGTTCAAGCTTTGATAGCAGTTGTTTGGGCATTGACCACCAATAAGCTTTATTTTTGGCTTTATCCGCCGCGGCGCATGATTCTGATTCATATTGGTTCTTATTCAGAGTCAATTTTCTGGAAAATGAATACACGGAAGGAAAAATTCAATATTACTCACAGGCTGCGCTTTGAAGGAGAAGTGGAGTCTATTCTCCCATTACTTTCTGACTATGAAGCAGTCGTTTTCAGTGGAATCCCAAGCTATGCGCGAAACAAGCTGGTCCGCTTCTGCTATGAAAATTACATAAGGGTATATATTGTCCCGACAGTAATTGATATCATCAGTGGAAGCAGTGAATATTTAACACTGTTTGATACACCGCTTTTGCTGCTGCGCAATCGCGGTTTGAGTCTGGAAGATTGTGGAATCAAACGAACGCTTGATTTATTAATTTCTTCGATAGGATTATTATTGGCAAGTCCGATTATGTTGATCGTATCAATTTGTATAAAGATTTATGATGGTGGACCTGTTTTGTACAAACAAACACGTCTTACGATTAATGGGAAAAAGTTTCAAATTTATAAATTTCGCAGTATGATTGTTGATGCAGAAAAAGATGGAGTGGCGCGTTTGGCCAGCCACAAAGATGATAGAATTACGCCTATTGGACATATCATACGTAAACTGCGTTTAGATGAGCTTCCGCAACTTATCAATGTCTGGAAGGGCGATATGTCTATCGTAGGCCCGCGTCCCGAGCGCCCGGAAATTGAACAGGAATACGAGAAAATATTGCCGGAATTTCGATATCGTCTCCGTGTAAAAGCAGGGTTAACCGGTTATGCGCAAATCCTGGGAAAATATAATACTACTCCGCAGGACAAGTTGTTGTTGGATTTAATGTATATAGAAAATTGGACGATTCTACTTGATTTGAAATTGATTTTCATGACTCTGAAGGTTCTGTTCATGCCGGAGAGTACGGAGGGGGTACGCCCTGGAAGCGTATTGCCGATTGAAGTATGTGTTCCAACAAAGGAAAAAGAGAAAAAAAATCAAGATTTTGAATCAACCGATAATCAATAAGTTTTATTATTATTTTTTATAGATTGCGCTTTGCAATCTATAAAAAATTGGCCATCCGCGCCGTCTCTGGCGCGGGGCCGCTTGATTAAAATGCGCCTGCCCGCAGAGCGGGCAGATGCGCAAAAAAATAGCTGCCTTGCAGCTATTTTTTATAGATTGCGCTTTGCAATCTATAAAAAATTGGCCATCCGCGCCGTCTCTGGCGCGGGGCCGCTTGATTAAAATGCGCCTGCCTGCAGAGCGGGCAGATGCGCAAAATAAAAATCTCCCATGCAAATTTGGATTTGTATGGGAGATTTTTGCTTTCTGTTCGTATATCGATTAATCAATATAAACATACGTCCGGTAAAGGGGAAGATCCCATTGAACGAATGTTCCATTGAGTCGCCGGCGACATTTATGCGGCAGGACGGGCGATTTCTGCGAGGCGTTTTCAATCGGTTTTTGTTCCCAACGGTTTTGTCCGTTTTGGGCGGGACGGTCAACGTCCTAATCGACAGCGCGATCGTTGGCAATATGATGGGAGCGCAGGCGTTGGCGGCGATCAATCTGTGCGGCCCCATTTTTCTGCTTTGTTCGACGATCGGATCGTTGATTGGCTCTGGAGCAGGACTTTTGGCGGCTGCGCAGATTGGGCGGGCAGAAAGCGAAAAAGGCTGTGTTTGTTATACGCTGTGCGTGGCCTTGCAGCTTTTGTTCGGGACCTTTTTGACAATAGGCGGCCTTTTGTTTTTGCGGCCTGCCGTCAAGCTTTTTGGGGCGGACGACGCGCTGTTTGCGATGGCGCTCGCTTATGCACAGATTGCTTTTTGGGGCGCTCCGGTAAAGTGCCTGCTCTATGTGCCATTCAATTTTTTGCGTCTGGATGGGAAACCAGCCATGGTGAGCGTTTCCCTTCTCACGATGACCGCGCTTAACGGCGTGCTCGATTATCTTTTCATCAAAGCCGGATGGGGATTGGCGGGCGCGTCGCTGGCCAGCGTACTCGCTACCTGTTTGGGTGCGGCGGTCGGATTTATCTGCCTGCATGGCGGCAGTTTCCGGCTGACCATGCCGCGCGGCGGCACGTCGATGCTGCGCGAGATGCTGATGTTGGGAACGCCGCCCGCGCTCAACAACCTGTTGTCCATGGTGCGGATGATTCTGCTTAACCGCATCCTGATGGCAGCAGGGGGCAGTGCTTTTGTGGCCATCTTTACGGTGGTTGGAAGTGTCAGCGACTTTACACTTTGTGTGATTTCGGGCGTTCCACAGACATCTTTTCCGCTGGTGGGCATCTATAACAGCGAACGAAACAATCCTGGGATGCGGCTGTTGATACATATGCAGCTATGCTATGGAGGTATTTTGATTGGGAGCATAGCCGCCGCGATTGCACTGGCGCCCGCCCTAATCTGTACACTGTTTGGCCTTATGCAGACCGCACAGGCTGTTTGGGCGCTGCGCCTGTTTGCGTTGTCCCTGCCAATGGCGATGCTGTGCAGCATCCTGATCTATTTTTATAATGCAAGCGGACAGGTGCCGTTTGCAAATGGGATGACCTTCTGTCGGGTTTTTTTGTTTGCAGTTTTGCCTGCGGCTGTCTTGAGCTGGACAGGCTTTCCTGTTTGGTGGTTTTATCCGCTTTCTGAACTGCTGACCCTGGCGGTGCTTTTTGTGGTGCTGTGGCGGAAAGCACAGTCGGATACGCCGTGTTCTCCGATTCTCTTGCTCGACGAAGCATATGACCGCATGGGCAAGGTTATCGACTTCTCGGTGGAGGCACGGATTGATGAAGCGGTGCGGGCTGCCGGGCTGATCGGCGGCTTTTGCAATCAAAATAGCCTGACAGCCCGGCAGGCGATGGCTGTGAGCCTTTCCATCGAGGAAATGCTCACCATTTTGATAAAGCATTGCTTTCAAGAGCAGGGTCAAGCGACTGTGGATGTACGTGTTTTTGTCATTCAGGGAGAGATCGGCCTGCGCATTCGCAACGCAGGAAAACAGTTCAATCCGATCGACTATTATCAGGCGCATCAGGCAGCGGATGAGATGGGCGAAGCCCTTGGCATCCGTATGATCTTAAAGCTGGCTAAAAGCGTCTGTTATCAACGTACGTTTGGGGTGAACACCCTGACGATCCTGTTATAGGAGGGACAGATATGGAACGACAGCATACGCAAATGGCCGGTCCGGTTTCGATTGTGGATGGGGATGCGGCGTTCTATCGGGACATTCAACAGCTCTGCGATGAACGGTATGGGACAGGCTATTTGCACAGGGACGATTTTACACATTGGATGGAGTATCCGAGGCTTTTAAAGATCGCACTGTTGGACGGTGTGTTTGCAGGCTTTGCGGTGATGCTCCCCGCAAGCGTCGGGCTGGTCATGAAGAAAATGGATATGCCGCGTGCAGATGTTTTAAGTATTTCCGGGGAAAAGCCGTCCCTGATCTATAAAAGCGCGGCGGTACAGAAACGGTTTGAGCATCGCGGGATTATGAAGGCCATGGCGGACGCCGGTCTACGCGAGGCTAAAGCGGAGGGCTTTGGCGCGGTTTATGGTTCAGCCTGGGTTTGCAACGGGGAGCTGCCCATTGAGGGGACGTTTCGTGCATTTGGTTTTCAGCGCCTTTATGAGCGAAAAATGCTCTGGTATGATGATCCGGATTATCGGTGTGTTGTCTGTGGGGGGAGATGTACCTGCGACGCGGTGATTTATTACAAAAAGCTGTGAGGGATAGAGTTGGAAAAAAGAAAACGGGGCCTTGGAGGGAAAATAACGATTCTTTGCCTGTTATTGGCTGGGATTATTTGTGCGAGCGTCTGTACCAGCGGCTATTATCAGTACCGTACTTCAACCTTTCGGACATATAACGACTTTGCCTATAAACTGGCGGAGACGGCCCTTGCCTATGTGGACGGAGAACGGATAGCCGGTTATCTGGAAAGCGGAGAGACGGACGCGGCTTATGACGAGATGGACCATCAGATTTATACGCTCTACAAAAATACCGGTTTGACGAGCATTTATATTTGTGTGCCGGATGAAGCCGCGATGACAGTCACAACGATCTATGATGTACGTAGCCATGACGCACAAAACCCCAAGGCGTATGCCTTGGGAGCGGTCGACCCAATTGGAAGCGACGACCCGCAGAAGGTGGTGGATGTTTATCGGACTGGTAAACGGCCGGATGATTATTTCATCCGCAAAAACAGTTTCGGCTACAACACCTCCGCTATTGTTCCTGTCCGAAACGACGCTGGGGAGGTCACGGCGCTGCTTCTGGCCGATCTGCCGATGCCGTTTATCCTTCAAAATCTCAATGCATACCTGCTTTCCACAGTTGGAATCACAGTTGTGCTGGTTTTCCTGGTTATATTTGGATATCTGCGCTATCTGCAAAAGCGCGTCGTCATGCCGATTGAGTTTTTGACGAAAAACGCGGAGGCGTTCGCAAAATGCCACACAGGCTTTTCGGATGAGATGCTGAACATCCATACCGGCGACGAGATTGAGACGCTGGCGGCCGCATTGGCAAGGATGGAAGTGGATATCACAGAATACATCAAGAATCTGGCGAGGGTGACGGCCGACAAGGAGCGCATAGCAACCGAACTGGCGGTTGCGACACAGATCCAAACCTCCATGCTGCCATGTATCTTTCCGCCCTTTCCGGATTTGAAAGAATTTGATATTTATGCGCTGATGCAGGCCGCGAAGGAGGTCGGCGGTGATTTTTACGATTTCTTCCTGATCGACCGTACCCATCTGTGCGTGGTGATCGCAGACGTTTCAGGTAAGGGCGTTCCCGCGGCGCTTTTTATGGTCATTGCCAAAACGCTGATTAAAAACCATGCGCAGGCGGGCATGAGTCCCAAGCAGGTGTTTGAAACTGTCAATGACCAGCTTTGCGAGAACAACGAAGCGGGGATGTTTGTCACAGCCTTTATGGGCGTTCTGGATGTGACCGACGGCAGTTTTACCTATGTAAACGCCGGCCACAATCCGCCGCTGCTTTCAACAGGGGGCGCCCCCTATGAATGGCTGGAGTCAAAACGCGGGTTTGTATTGGCGGGAATGGAGCATATGAAATACAGCCAGCAGCGGATTACACTTTTTCCTGGCGACAGCCTGCTGTTGTACACCGACGGCGTGACAGAAACCCTCAATACGCACGAGGAGCTATATTCTGAGGCGCGGTTAAAAGCGTTTGTGAATTCGGGCAGGCTGGACGGCTGTACGCTGGAGGGACAGCTTCACTTGCTGCGGCAGGAGCTTGCCAGCTTTGCGGACGGCGCGCAGCAGGCCGACGATATCACCATGTTGATTTTGCGGATCAATGAGAGAGGGGATCAAAATGGCTGAACTGACCGTACCCGCAACGCTGGAGAATCTGGAGCTTGTAACGGGATTTATTCATGAACGGTTGAAACTGGCGGGCTGTCCGGCGAAGATAATGACGCAGGTGAGCCTCGCCGTTGAGGAAATCTATGTGAATATTGCGCACTATGCCTACCATCCAAACATTGGCGAGGCGACCGTTCGTTGTGAGGTGGGGGGCGAGCCGCTTCAGGTGACGATTGGATTCGCCGATGAAGGAAAACCATACAACCCGCTTTTGCAAAAGGACCCGGACGTTACACAGGACGCTGATCAGCGGCAGATCGGGGGCTTGGGGGTCTTTATGGTGAAAAAGCTGATGGATGAAATTACATATGAATTTATCGACGGCAAAAATGTGCTGACAATCCGTAAAAGGATGTAGCAAAAATCAGCCCGATCCACCGAAAAACACCGCCAAGGCAGATCGCTTCAATCTGCTTTTGCGGTGTTGTCCGGCGGTTCCTGCGCAAGCGGAGCCGTATCGTTTTGAAAAATAGAGAACCGGGCGCGCAGGTTTTTCAGAAAGGCCTGCTGTGTTTCCCGATAGTGCCGTTGGCTGATCGGCACCTCGTGACCATCCTCCAAATACGCGCGGTAACGGACCAGACGCACAACATTGTCAAGATTGATAATGAAGCTCTGGTGGCAGCGGAAAAATTCAGCCGGTAAAAGCGGTTCAAGCGCCGAAATTTTGCCTCGATAGAAATGGACGCCGCCTTGATAGCAGATAGCTACCTGCTTACCCTTGATCTCAAAACAATCAATTTTCCAAAGGGGCAGACTGTGAACAGTGGAGCCGATTTTTAATCCCAGATACCGCTTTTTATAGTGGTTGCGGTAATCGTAGAGCAGGGCAGCCCGCAAATCCTCAGAGGACACCGGCTTGAGAAGATATTTGATCGCTTGCACATCGTAGCCCTGCAAAATAAAGTCAGGGCTGGAGGACACAAGGATGATGCTGACCTGCTTGCCCATTTCGCGCATCCGGGCAGCCAGCCGCATTCCACCGTCGCCCTCGCCCATCAGGATATCAAGCAGCACAAGATGAATCTCATCCTGTGAAGCGCACAGCGCGTCATAAAGCTGCGCAGGCTCAAAATAGGTTGAGATCCTGCACGGAATGCCAAGCTGTGCTGTCAACATACGGATCTGATCGGCAATTCCGGCGACAAAATCAGGTTCGTCGTCACAGATTGCGATGTGATACAACTGACATCCCCCCTTTTTGAATGGCCGTACCTACGGCAAATTCTGATATCCACACGGCTACAAACGGCTTTGCCGTTTGTACTGCGCCAATTATACCATGCCGCTTCGCGGACATGGTATAATTGGCCATCGGGGCGGCAGCGGGCCGCGCCCGCGTATCGCCCTGGCCATAATATGGTATAATAACCGCTCCGCGGTTATTATACCACAGCAGCAAGCCCTTTCGGGCTTGTCTGCCGCAAAGCGGCAGAGAAACCGGCTTTGCCGGTTTTGGCTGTGGTGTAACATGCGCAGTCCGCTGCTTTGCAGCGGGTGCCGCCAGACGGCGGCTGCAAACGGCAAAGCCGTTTGCACTGCGCATATTATACCATATTATCCGATCAAAAAAAAGTTTCGAAAGGGCCGCACAGATTCTGCGGTGTTGAAAAGCGGAAGAATATTTATTAATTTTGGCCGTTTTACTGTCAATTTCATCCCTCCTCTTTTTTTCATGTCAAACAAAAGGGTAAAATGGAATTAGTTGCTTTTGCATAAAGAACAGCCGTTTTGAGCTTGCTTCGAGTCTGTTTGAAAATCTGCTATGGACTCATTTTTCAAGCGGCCTGTCGAAGAATGGAGGGGTCTGAATGGCGAACGATATGATCGATCTGGAAGAACTATATAGGAGCTATTTCCCGAAAATTTACAACTTCTTTTTTTATAAGCTGCTGCACAGGGAGGACGCTGAGGACCTTACGGCTAAGACCTTTTTAAAAATTGCGGAGCACTTGCATACATACCATTCTGAGAGGGCAAAAGCTAGTACCTGGGCCTGGCGGATCGCAGAAAATACACTGATCGATTTTTACCGCACACAAAAGCGTCATCTCTCCACCAATGACGAACAGGAGGGCCTTGCCCAGGCGCTCAGCGTTCCCTTTGACGAGCAATATGAGCAGATCACAAGCCCAAAGCGCAGGGCGCTTTACGCCGCGTTGCGGCAGCTTCCTGAGCGGGACAGAATGGTGGTGTATTATAAATACCTGCTTGGATGGAGTTATCGTGAAATTGCAGAGAAGCTTCAGATTAATGAAAGCACGTTGGCTTCGGCGCTCCAGCGCGCCAAGGAAAAGATGCGCAAATATCTTAAGGACGCGCAGATTTGACGCCGGGAGGCTCCATATACCGCCAACTTGTCAAAGGAGCATAGAGCCATGACTCAAATGATTTTTCGCCGGAAAAGCCTGAACCGTATTGCATCACCCGACCAGCTTGACCGATACCTGCAAGTGTCTACCCCTTCGCTGCGGCTGATTCTGTTGGCGCTGTTTTTAATACTGGGCGCGGCCGCCGTTTGGTGTTTTTGGGGCAGTATACCGGTTACGGTATTTGGAACTGGCATTCAGTTGGAAACAGAGGCGGTATGCTTTATCGCGGCTGATGAAGCGTACATGCTTGAACCCGGAATGACGGCGCGCCTGACTGCAAGTGGTGTGGATGAAGCCTTGAGCGGCCGGCTCCTTTATGTGGATGAGCCTGTCCCCGCCGAACAGGCCGCCGAAGCAGTGGGAGCCGCCTGGCTGGCGCAGTCCATGCCCGCAGACTGGGTCTGTGTTGTGCCGGTTGAGCTGGAGGGCGCGCCGGCCAGAACCGGCGCTGTTTTCAGCGCGGGCGTTATATTGAAGCGTCAAAGGCCGATTGATCTGTTGTTTGGAGGTTGAGCGCGCGATGAACCGGATTGCAAAAGTACCGGTAGTCATGCAGATGGAAGCCACGGAATGCGGCGCGGCTTGCCTCGCAATGGTGTTGGCACACTATGGAAAATGGTTGCCACTGGAACAGGTGCGGCTTGCCTGCGGCGTTGGAAGGGACGGCAGCAATGCCGGAAATCTTCTGAAAGCCGCCCGCGGCTATGGGCTGAAGGCGCAGGGCTATCGGTGCAGTCTATCCGGCGTCAGGGAAATGGTCTTTCCGTTGATTATCCACTGGAATTTCAATCATTTTGTAGTGTTGTGCGGCTTTCGAAAAAGAACGGCGGTGATCTGCGATCCCGGCAGGGGACGCGTGGAAGTCCCTTTGCAGGAATTCGACGAAGCCTTCACCGGAGTCGCCATGGCATTTGAAAAAACGCAATCTTTTACACCGGCCGGCCGGCCGCGCAGGGTGTTGGCGTTTGCACGTTCCAGATTGTGCGGGGCGCTCGCGCCGATGATCTGTGTGGCGGCGATCAGCCTGCTTGCATCGTTGTCCGGGCTGGTATCGCCGCTTTTTTCACGTGTGTTTCTTGACGAAATACTCAGCGGAAAAAATCCCGGCTGGCTGCCGCCCTTTTTGACGGCGCTGGGCGGCCTGCTTGTATTTCAAACGATTGCAGTGATCCTGCAATCAATTTATTTGCTGAAGCTGCGTGGCAAGCTTGCCGTTTCGGCCAATGCCCGGTTCATGTGGCATGTGTTGCGCCTGCCGGTGGAATTCTTTTCACAACGGTATGCCGGCGATATTGCGCAAAGGCAGCAGAGCAATGAACTGATCGCGGAAACGTTGATTTCCCAATTGGGACCTTTGGCACTCAATCTGGGGGTTATGGCGTTTTATTTTTGTATGATGATTCGGTATTCCCCGCTGCTGACGGCGATCGGGCTTGCGTCGGCTGTCTGTAACCTGTTCATCACGCAGTATACTTCCCACAGGCGGACCAATTTGTTCCGCCTGCGTATGCGCGATGCGGGAAAGCTTGCATCGGCGACGGTTTCAGGCATTGAGATGATTGAAACCATCAAAGCCAGCGGCGCGGAGAACGGTTTTTTTCAGCGATGGAGCGGTCTGAACGCCAGTGTCAACGGCGCTGACGTGGATACGGCGCAGCTTGAAAGCGCTTCGGGCGCGTTTTTGCAGGCGCTCTCCGGTTTAGCCGGCATAACGGTGCTGTTATTGGGCGTGGCCCTGATTTTGTACGGCCGGTTCACAGCGGGAATGCTATTGGCGTTTCAGTCGTTTCTGACTTCCTTCATGGCGCCGGCCGCCTCCCTGCTTTCTCTGGGCCAGCAGATGCAGGAGATGCGCGTTTCGATGGAGCGTGTGGAGGATGTTGAAAGTTATTCTCCCGATGTGGAGGCGCCAGCGGAGCAAACGCAGGCGCCGGAGGGCCTTGAGAAGCTTTTGGGCGGCTTGGAACTGAATAGCGTGACGTTCGGCTATTCCAGGCTGGCGCCGCCGCTTATTGAGAATCTTTCCTTAAACCTGCGTCCAGGCGGTTCAGTTGCGTTTGTAGGTGCGTCCGGCTGCGGCAAATCAACACTGGCCAAGCTGATTTCCGGATTATATCAGCCCTGGAGCGGGGAAATCCGGTATGACGGACGCTTGCGTCATGAAATCCCCCGTCCGGTGTTTACAGGTTCGCTGGCGGTGGTCGACCAGGATATCACACTGTTTGAGGACAGCATCGCTGACAATATCCGGATGTGGGACCGGTCTATCGAGGATTTTGAGATTATTCTGGCTGCGCGGGACGCGCAGATTCATGAGGACATCGTAGCGCGGGAAAGTGGTTACAATGCGGTGCTCTGTGAGAATGGCAAAAACTTTTCAGGCGGCCAATGCCAACGGCTGGAGATTGCCAGGGTATTGGCGCAGGATCCTACGATCGTTATCCTTGACGAAGCGACTTCGGCGCTTGACGCCAAGACGGAATATGAGGTCATCCGTTCGATTCGGGAACGCGGGATCACCTGTATCCTTGTGGCGCATCGCCTTTCCACCATCCGCGGTTGTGACGAAATCATTGTACTGGAGGATGGCCGCGTGGTGGAACGCGGAACGCATGATGAGCTGTATGCCAAAAACGGAGCTTATACACGCCTGATTTCAATGGAGTAAAGAGGGGGTCAGGGATGGGCCTGTTTGATGATCAATTAAAAACGCGCCTGGAACAGGACCGCGAATCCTTTGCAGACGCTCTTGAGACACTTGGAGAGTCTGTGACGGGGAAAGCGGCAGTCGCAGGCAGAAATGGAGGCCTGGAGGACGCTGTGCATGAAATCCTGACCTGGTTTGGAGTGAAAGCGCCTGAGCCGCCGGGCCTGATGGATGATTTTAACGACCGGCTCGATTATATGCTCAACCCAACTGGAATCCGGCGCCGAACGGTGAAGCTGGATGGAGCATGGTGGAGAAAGGCGGCCGGCCCGATGCTTGCCTATACGACAGAGGGCGGCGCGGTGGCGCTTTTACCGCGCAGGCTTGGCGGATATACGTGGCGTGACCATGCAAACAGGCGGACAGTGCAGGCTGGTGTGAAAACCACCCGGATACTGACCGGAGAAGCGGTCTGCTTTTACCAGCCTTTGCCGCTGCGGGCGCTTACCCTACGGGATTTATTTCTCTTTGCGGTTCAATCGATTGACAGATGGGATTTGACGTCGCTTTTATTGGCCGGCCTGTTGGCGAGCCTGTTTGGAATGGCGGTCCCGTTTGTAACACAGATCCTCTTTGCAACAGTGATCCCAATGGGTGGTCTGGAGAATCTTGCGCCCATTGGGATGCTGGCGGTTGGGGCGCTGTTTTCGCTGACATTGGTTGGCCTGACAAAATCGCTGGCAGTCAACCGTATCGCGCAGAAGGTACGGCTGGCAGTTGAAAATGCAGCTATGAGCAGGCTGCTTAGCCTGCCCGCACAGTTTTTCCGGGATCACAATGCAGGTGAACTGCAAAACCGTGTGGATGCGCTGACGCAAATGTGTACACTGCTGGGAGATACGGTGTTGACAGGCGTCATAAACGGCGCTTTTTCCATCGTATATCTGCTTCAAATCCGGGCGCTGACCCCCGCGTTGTTCGGTCCGGCAGCCGGCGTTTTATTGGCGCAGCTCACGGTTATGATGGCCGGTATTCTGGCAGAGACTCATGTGGCGCGTAAGCGCCTGCATATTGCGGCAGAATTGAACGGCCTGATATTTAGGCTGTTTTCAGGTATTCAAAAAATTAAACTGGCCGGGGCGGAGCAGCGTGCCTTTTCGAAATGGGCAAGGTATTATGCAGAGAATGCGGCGCTGCTTTATAATCCGCCGCCTCTGCTCAGGATACAGCCGGCTTTGTCGGCACTGATTGCTCTGGGAGGGTCCATCCTGATTTATTCCTTGGCTGCCAAGTCCGGAATGCATACAGCCGGCTATATGGCGTTCGCCTCCGCATACGGCCTGGTGAATGGAGCTGTGCTGTCATTGGCTTCGCTGACGGAAGGCCTGGCGGCGCTGAGACCGCTGGCTGAACTGGCGGAGCCGATTATGAAGGCCGTGCCGGAAATCAGCGGCAACAAAAAACAACTTCACAGAATGAGCGGCGGTGTGGAACTGGCGAACCTGTCGTTTCGCTATGCACAGGACGCGCCCTGGATTCTTGACCATATCAATTTAAAAATCCACCCTGGCCAATATGTGGCGATTGTGGGCAAAACCGGCTGTGGCAAAAGCACGCTGCTGCGGCTGCTGCTTGGCTTTGAAACGCCTGTCTCCGGCGCGGTTTATTACGATAACCGCGACCTGCAAACGTTGGACCTGCCCGCCCTGCGGCGCAATATTGGTGTTGTACTCCAACAGAGCCGTCTGTTTGCCGGGGACGTCTATTCCAACATCACCATTTCCGCCCCGTGGCTTACCTTGGACGAGGCGTGGGAGGCGGCAGAGCTGGCCGGTATGGACGAGGATATCAAAAAAATGCCGATGGGGATGTATACGCTCATCGGCGAGGGCGGCGGCGCGCTTTCCGGCGGGCAGCGGCAAAGGCTGATGATCGCACGGGCGATCGCTCCAAAGCCCAGAATTTTAATGTTTGATGAGGCAACCTCAGCGTTGGATAATATCACCCAGCGAATTGTATCCGATTCGCTGGATAAACTGAAATGTACCCGCATTGTGATTGCCCACCGTCTTTCCACAATCCGCCAATGTGACCGTATCCTGGTGCTTGACGGGGGGAAAATTGTGGAGGATGGCGCTTATGATGAGTTGATTGCCGCCAAAGGCCTTTTTGCAAAGCTGGTCAGGCGTCAGACGCTTGACATGGCGCCTCTGCAAAACTGATAAGATTTATAAAGCAAAGCCCTGCTTCCTGTATAAGCAGGGCTTTGCCTGTGCCGCCGGGTAGATAAAATAGAGAATTTTAAGCTGCCGCCAAAGGCTTGCCGAAACCGGGGTGAGCTTTCAGAGCCTTTTTCGTGAGGAAACATCCCTTTCATTTGTTTTACCTGGTTTCGTCGTTTGGAATGATATTCAGGATGTCGGAAAAGCCGGTCATGTCGAATACCTCCATAATTTCGCCGCATACGCCGCGCAGACGCATGCATACGCCGGCGGCCTTACTCTGTTTTTGAGCGGCCAACAGGACGCGCAGCCCAGCGGAGCTGACATAGTTAAGCCCGGTGAAATCGAGCAGGATGTCGCAGGCGCCGTCGAACGCCGGAAGCAGAACGTCATGCAGTTGAGGACTTGTGGCAGTATCCAAACGGCCTGCCAAGACAAAGACCGTCATTCCATCCTGACTGGTTCGGTTGATTGTCATAGAAAAGTCCTTCCTTTCATTGTTTTCTGGAAGTTTTATTCCTGTGTATACATACGACGCAGGCCGCAAAATCTCCCGCATCATTTTATTTGCTTTGCAGCAAATATTTTCAAAGAAACTATTTTTTAATTTTGTGGGAGATTTCCCGCATTACTTCGTATTATACTTATGGAAAGGAGGAAGTCGGGGATGACATATGAGGCGAGTAACAATTTTGAGCTGACAACATCCGATTTTGACTTTTCTCTGGAGTGCGGTGCGTTTAAGGACGCGTTGCACCAGGCATTTATGCAGGCGGCGAATCCGCAGGGGGTGGTGCCGCTCTTTGACACAGAGCTTGATGGGCTCAACGCCGCAGGGGATGGAATGCGGCCCGACCAACAGGGGAAAAAGCCGGTTTGAGATGCGATTGGGCAATCGTGGGTTCATGTTGCGATGAATTGGCCAAATATCCAGGGGTTTAGGTTGGGTATTATGATTTATTTTTAATTGTATTGAAAAGGGCGTATTATAAAAAGCGTCCCCAACATAAAAAACGGCGGAGCAAAGGCGTTGGTCAGAGACCCGCCCTTGCAGTCTGCCGTTGTTTATTATGCTCGGAGAGGATGAAGGCGAAAACGGGGTTCCGCCGCTTGGACGGAACCCCGTTTTCGTATAGAGAGTTGATAAGAGGATGTCAAAAGAATTCGGGCGGGACTGGCGTTGCATCAGATACCTGAGGCTGCTCGCGCCGGTTGCGGCGGAGCAGAGAACGCTTACCGGTCTTATGGTCTTTCCTGCGGCGGTCCTCGCCGTCAAACAGAAGATAGACGGTCGGGACAAGAATCAATGTGACAAGCGTTGAGAGCGTCAGGCCGCCGATGACGACAACAGCCATGGACTGCATCATTTCGACGTTTCCTCCAAATCCGCATGCGGATGGAATCAGGCCCAGGACTGTGGTCAGTGTCGTCATAAGGATTGGGCGCAGGCGGGAACGTCCTGAATTGACAAGCGCGTCGTGCGCCGTGAGGCCCTGTTCGCGCCGCAGCATATTGGCATAATCAACCAACACGATTGCATTGTTGACGACGATACCGACAAGCATGATCAGCCCAATCAGAGAGGTCATGCTGATCGACATATCTGTGATCAGCAGGGCCAGAAACGCGCCTGTCATGGCGAATGGGACGGAGAACATGACGACCAGAGAGAAACGCATGGACTCAAACTGAATGGCCATGACCACAAACACCAGGAAAATTGAAGTGGCCAGCGCGCTGTAAATGGCGCTGAATTCCTCATTCATGGTGCGCATGTTGCCGCCCTCCTCAACTGTAACGCCATCCGGAAGATCCATTTGCCGGACACGCGCAAGAACCTGGCTGGAGAGGCTGCTTTCAGACTGGCCGATGGCCGCCTGTGCGGTGACGGAAACCTGATAGTCGCCATCCTCGCGCTGAATCTGAGAGGGGCTGTTGTTGTAAACAATGGTTGCAACGTCGGTCAGCGGGATCTGGCCGCCAAAGGAGGTGCGGATCATCAGGCCCGAAAGGTCGCTGACATCATAAAAACGGTCCTCAGGATACATAACCTTGACGGAATACTCCTGATCGCTTTCCTGAAGTTTGGTGGCTTCAATGCCGGAAAGCATATTTTTGACAGTTGAAAGTATGGCTGACGGCGTGGTGCCGATAGCGGCAGCCTGTACAGAATCCACAACGATTTCAGCGCGCGGATCGCCGTCGGACAGGCTGGTTGAAACGGAATCGATACCGTCAAGCCCCTGTATAAGCGTTCTGATCTCGTTAGCCGTCTGTTCAAGCACATCGAGGTTGCTGCCGGACAGATTGATCTGTACGCCCCGGCTGCCGAACGACATGCTGCTGCGCTGCTCAACCTCAACGCTGGCATTTTCAACATAGGCTGTTTCCTGGCGCATCAGGGCGATGAATTCGTCCGTCTGCATGGAACGGTCGTCTTTGAGCGTAACGGTAATGCTTGCGGAACCGCCGCCGCCACGCATGGAATAGCTTTCTACGTCGGGCTGTTTGGCTACCAGAGCCTCGAGCTGTGTCATGATCTGATCTGTTTCTTCGATATTAAGCCCGGTTTTTGTCGTGACAGAGATGCTGATGGAGCCTTCATCAGACATCGGCATCAGTTCGGAGTCAATCTGTGTAAACATGACAAAGGTTCCGGCAAGCATAACAATGGCGATGGCGACAACGATCAGCTTGTGATGCAGCGCCTTGTCAAGCAGGGCGCCATACAGGCGTTCCAGCTTATGCAGGCCGCGGTTGACAACCGAAGTCTGTTTTTCCACAGGCCGGAATTTTGCAAAGAGCACGGGAACAAGTGTCAACGCGGAAATCAGGGAAGCGGTCAGGGAAAAGACGATCGTAAATCCGACCTCTTTAAAGAGCTGGCCGGCCATGCCCTTCATCAGCGCGATCGGCAGGAACACGACAATGGTTGTAATCGTCGATGCAATAACGGCTCCGTTGACGAGGTTCGCGCCGGCGATCGCGGCGTCATTATAGCTGCGTATACCGTCTCGCATTTTAAAGCAGCTGTCGATGACGACGATGGAGTTATCAACCATCATACCAATGCCGACAACAAGGCCGCCGAGCGACATGATATTGAGAGTCATACCAAACGCGGCCATCAGCACAAGCGCCGCGAAAACAGACAGCGGCATCGATGTTGCAACGATCAGCGCCGCGCGCCAGTCGCCCAGGAACACCACCAGGACAAGCATGGAGAGCGCGAGACCCTGGATAAGGGTGGAAACGACGTTCATAATGTTTTCATAGATTGTTTCGCCGCTGTTGTTCGTGATCTCAATCACAAGGCCAAGGCCTTGCTGGTTCAGCTCGTCGATTACCTCTGAAACCTCGTTGCAGATTTCAATCGTATTGGCGCTTTGGTTCTTCGAAACGGACAGGCTGATATTTTCCATGCCGTTGTAACGGCTGATATTGTTCATCTGTTCCTCAGCCATGGTGACGGTCGCCACGTCGGAAACATGGATAATGTCGCCGGAGGCCAGGGAGATCGGGATCGTCTCAAGGCTTTCATAGGTGTCATAGCTGACGCCGCCCTGAAGCGTCAGAGAGACGTTGCCGCGGTTGATTTCACCCGCGGTCGTCGTAAAGTCGGCCGAGGAGATGGCGCCAGCCACATCGCTCATCGAAAGGCCATACTGCTCCATTTCCTCCTCGCGCAGCTCAACCTTGACATATTCGCGCGTACCGCCGCGCATCTCGACCGCTGAGACGCCGGAAATTCTCTCCAGCTCCGGGACGACGGTACTTTCAATGTAGGAGTACACATTGTCGTCCGCATTTGTGCGGATGGAAAGATCCATGATCGACGACGAATCCATGCTCATTTCCATGATTGTCGGATCGTTTGCCGAATCCGGCAGGCGCAGGCGGGTCATCGCCTCGTTGATCTCGTCATATTTTTCATCCATATCGGTGCTGTAATCAAATTCCAGCATTGTCATCGACGAGCCTTCCGAGGAGCGTGAGGTCATGGTTTTGACGTCGCTGATCGAGGAAAGCGCCGATTCGACAACATCGGTAACAAGCTCGTCGACC
The DNA here is from genome assembly GCF_010206195.1 of Anaerotruncus colihominis. Classification (GTDB taxonomy): domain Bacteria; phylum Bacillota; class Clostridia; order Oscillospirales; family Ruminococcaceae; genus Anaerotruncus; species Anaerotruncus colihominis_A. The sequence goes on from NZ_VIQT01000017.1 coordinate 18,164, forward strand.
TCCTCGGGGGAGGCGCCTTCGTACCTTGTCATGACCATAAACACAGGCATAGACATTTCGGGGGTCGATTCCATCTCCATACCAAAGACGGAGGAGATACCAAATACCACCAGCATCAGCACGCACATGAGGACCGCGACGGGCCTTGTAACAGACAGTTTTGGAAGCGTCATCCTGTGTTAGCCCTCCTGACCCGACGCTTCGGCGCCGTTTGCGGCAAAAGATGCGGCGTCCGCCGGGATATCATCGGATACGGTGTCAGCAGACACGGTCTTTGCGCCATCATCGTCCGCCGGGGTACGGCTGTCTATAGACGCACTGTCCACGGGAGTGCTGCTGTCCGTGGGCAGGTTGTCTGCCGGCGGGATGCTTTCAGACGAACCTGCGTCGGGATCCGCCTGGCCGTCGGCCAGTGTGACAGACGCGCCGTCTTTAAGGTCGGGATGCCAGGTTGTGATGATCTGGCTGTCCATATCAAGCCCGGATTCGACAACAACTTCGTCGCTGCTCGCCATGCCGGTGACAATATCCGTGCGGTGCGCCACGCCGCCTGCATATGTAAAGACATATGGCTGGCCTTCATCATAGTAGATCACGTCGATCGGGATGAGCATTGCATCTTCGGCCTTCTGTGTCGCAGCCGTTACCTTGATGGACACGCCCGAAAGCAGCGATCCGTCTGCGTCCTGTATCTGCGCCTCGATCGGGAACAGGCCCGTCGATTCATTTGCCTTTGTATCGATAGAGGTAATCACCGCGGTATATTCTGCGCCGCTTTTTGTGAGCGTGACTTCGCCGCCCAGTGAGAGCGCGACAGCCGCGTCCGCGGAGGCGTTGAACTTGACCGACATGGTATTCTTATTGGAGATCGTATAGGCGGCCGTACCGGCCGAGGCCATCTCATACGGCGCGACGGATTTTGTTTCGATCACGCCGCTGATGGGGGAATAGACCTTGTATTTATCCAGCGTCGCGGCGCTTTGCTCCAACGAGAGCTGCGCCGATTTCAGCTCGGCTTCGGTGGCGCGCTGTGTATCCTCCAATGAACCGCCGAGCAGGAGGTTATAGTTTTCGAGGGCCTGCTCATAGCTTGTTTGGGCATTTTTATAGGAGTTGCGCAGGTCGCGCGCCTCGCTGTCCTCGCTGTCCTCCAGCTCGTTGATTTCAGAGCGGAGGAGCAGGTATTCCTGTTCCGCTCTGGTGAATTTGTCAAGCAAATCCCTGAGTGTGTCCTCATCCGTATTGGGATCGTTCTTCGCGTCCTCATATGCCTGTTCAGCCGCTTTCATCGCTGTTTCAGCTTCATCGCGGCGCTTTTCCGCGTTGATCAGGCTGTCGTCATAACCGTCGTTATAATCCTTAAGCTTTAGGCGCGTGTTGTTCAGGCTCTGCTGCGCGGAATCAAGCTGTGCTTTGGCAGACAACAGCTTGGATTCATAGCCGCTTCCAAGTGTTGTGTCGGCGGAAATGACTTTTTGCTCATAGCTGGCCTGCGCCATCTTATAGGAGAGGGCGGCGTCGCTGTCGTCGAGAGTAAACAGCAGATCGCCTGCCTGTACGGTGTCGCCCGCTTCAAAATAAACCTCGCTGACCTTTCCGCTGATCTCCGGGTAAACATTCACGCTTTCTGACGGTTCAATTTTACCAATAAAATCGGTTGTGCGCGACAGGCTGCCTGTTTTGGGCGTCTGAAGCTTGACCTGGATGACGCTCTCCGACATTTCAACAGAGCCAATATCCATACCGCCGCCGCCCGGGCCACCGCCGGGCCCTCCTCCCGGGCCTCCGCCTGCGGCAAAAACGACGACGGTTGAAAGAGCGACGGCGCCCGCCGCCACCAGAAGGATTCCGGTTGATAATTTCTTTTTGTCCATCGATCCAACTCCCCAATCTCCGGCCATAGAAGCCGGTTTGCTGTGGTTCATTCTACGGGCTGAATGTGGGGACAACACAAGAAAAATGTGAACAAATTGTGTGGAAAAATGAAACAGTTTATGTTATAGAAATGTGTTGGCTTGTCCATGATATCAAGTGTGCGCGAACCTGCTGCCCTGTGGGAACTTGAGATGTGGAAAATATTTTATTTGATTCGGATATACCGTTCGCGTGTGAAAGATGGAACGGCCGAATGCCGTTTTGCTGTGCATTCGCACAGCAAAAAAGAGAGCCGTCTCCTACAAAAAACGGCTCTCTTTGCACATCGTCAGAAATCCCGCTTACAGCGCGGCAAAGACCGCGTCCACGGACTCCAGTGTTTTTTGTAAATCCTCTTTTGTGTGTGCGGTGGAAATAAACATCGCTTCAAACTGGGCGGGCGCAAGATAGACGCCGCGCTCAAGCATTCCCCGGAAGTAACGGGCGTATCTGTTCACATCGCTGCCCTTGGCATCCACAAAGGTGGTCACGCTGTTCGGTGTGAAGAACGGCGCGATCAGGGAGCCGATCTGGTTGATGCTTACATTGGTTTCATGCGCTGCCGCCGCCTCGCGCATTCCGGCTGCAAGCATTTTTGTGTTATGTTCAATTGCGGCGTAAAGCTCCGGATGGGAGCGGATATACCGAAGCTGCGCCAGGCCCGCCGCCATAGCTACCGGGTTCCCGGACAGCGTTCCAGCCTGATAGACAGGCCCGCAGGGCGCCACCTGTTCCATCAGGGCACGGCTGCCGCAATAAGCGCCCACAGGCATCCCGCCGCCGATGATCTTGCCAAAAGTGACAAGATCGGCCTTAACGCCGAAGTATTCCTGCGCGCCGCCAGGTGCCAGACGAAATCCGGTGATGACCTCGTCAAAGACAAGCAGCGCGCCATACCGATCGCAAAGGGCGCGCAGCCCCTCCAAAAAGTCGGGAGCCGGCGTGACGACGCCCATGTTGGCCGCGACAGGCTCCAGGATGACACAGGCGATCTGCCCCGGCCACTCGTCAAAGAGGGCTTCCACTGTATCCAGACGGTTAAACTGTGCGGTGAGGGTGTGCTTGACGATGTCCTCGGGCACGCCGGCGGAGGACGGATGTCCCCCGGCCAGGGCGGAGGAACCGGCGTTTACCAGCAGGCAGTCGCTGTGCCCATGGTAACAGCCTTCAAATTTAATAAGCTTATCCCGGCCTGTGGCCCCGCGTGCCAGCCGGATAGCGGACATGACCGCCTCCGTGCCGGAATTGACCATACGGACCATCTCAATATTGGGGACCATATCCACCATGAGTTCAGCCATTTCGACCTCCGCCTCGGTTGGCGCGCCGAAGGAAAGGCCGCGCTGTACCGCCTGTTCCACTGCTGTGCGGATGGCGGGATGATTGTGCCCAAGCAGCATGGGACCCCAGGAACAGACATAATCGATATACTGCCTGCCGTCCGCGTCATAGATATAAGGCCCGTCAGCCCGTTCAATGAAACGAGGGCAGAGATCAACGGCCCGGAAAGCGCGGACTGGAGAATTGACGCCTCCGGGCAGAACCTTTTGGGCGCGGTCAAACAGTTTTTCTGAACGCAGCATCAGCCGATATCCCCCCTTCGTATGGCCTGCGCAAGCTCTTTGGCAAAGTAGGTGATCAGCATATCGGCTCCGGCCCTGTAAACGGAAAGCGCGCTTTCACACATAATCCGGTATTCGTCGATCAGTCCGGCAGCGCCGGCGGCCTTGATCATAGCGTATTCGCCGGAGACGGAGTAAGCGCACATGGGCAGATCAAAGGCGTCCGAGCATTCCCGGATCACATCGAGATAGCTGAGCGCGGGTTTTACCATCAGGATGTCCGCACCCTCCGCCGCATCGAGCGCACATTCCTTGATGGCCTCCCTGCGGTTATGAGGGTCCATCTGGTAGCCCTTGCGGTCCCCGAACGCAGGAGCCGAACCGGCCGCCTCGCGGAAGGGGCCATAAAAAGCGGAAGCATATTTGGCTGAATAGGCCATGATAGGGACATTCGAAAAGCCGTGCGCATCAAGAGTGGTCCGGATGGCGGCGATACGGCCGTCCATCATATCGGAAGGGGCGACCATATCGGCCCCTGCTTCGGTATGCGACAGAGCTGTTTTGGAAAGGACCTTCAGGGTTTTGTCGTTGTCCACGTCATGACCGCAAAGAATACCGCAGTGGCCGTGGTCTGTATATTCGCACATACATACGTCTGTAATCACATAGAAACCGGGATATTTGGCCTTGATGGCGCGGATAGCCTCCTGTACAACACCCTTGCTATCCCAGGCGGAGGAACCCTGCGCGTCTTTTTTGGCCGGCAGTCCGAAGAGGATACACCGGCCTACGCCGGCGTCAATACAGGACTTTACCGCCTCATCGACAGCGTCTAGCCCATAGTGAAACTGGCCATCCAGAGCGGGGATGGGACGTTTGCCGCTGAGGGTTTCATCCACAAAAACAGGATAGATCAGGCTGTCAGGCGACAGGCGTGTTTCCCGGCACATGCGGCGGACTGCATCGTTTTGCCGCAGACGGCGGGGGCGGTTGATCAGGTCCATAACAATCAGATCCTTTCAAAAAAGGCGGGCGCAGCTTTTTGGCGCGCCCGCCGCTTTTAGAACCTGTATTCACAGTCGTTGAACAGCATCTCCGGCTGTGAGTACAGGTTCTTATACATGGAGGATGGCGTCCACCAACGCGTCAATGTCGGCTCTTTGGGCCACAATGGCCGGAATGCCGTGGCGTTTGGCCTCGGCAGCGGTCTGCCCGCCAATACAAACGCCGGTGATGTGGGAAAAATCCAGATCCCCTACCGAAGCAGCGAACCCCTTCACTGTGGATGCGCTGGTGAAGGTAACAAGATCGAGCTTCCTGGACTGAATCAGAGTCTTCAGACTGGCGGCATATTCGCTTTCATAAACCGTGGTGTAGCAGTGGATATCGTCATAAGAAATCTTACCGCGATCGAGCGCCTCTGTCAAGGCCGGGGAACCAAGCTCCGCCCGAAGGATGAGGACCCGGCCGGCACAGATTTCAGCAAGACCCGCGCCCAGATGGGCGGCGTCGTAGACTGCGGGGATATAATCCGCCCGCAGGCCGTGCTTACGCAGCTCACGATCTGTCCCCGTTCCAATGGCGGCCAACTTTACGCCGCCGAGCGCGCGGGCGTCCAGCCCCTGACGCTCCAGCATATTCCAAAGGCAGTCGACGCCCACGGGGCTGGTGAAAACCAGATATTCATAGTCCGCAAGCCGGGCCGCCGCCGCTTCCATTTCGGGGCAGGGAACGAGGGGGACGGTACGGATACAGGGGTATTCGAACACATCGGCGCCCAGGCTTCGAAGCCGTGCGGCCAAGGTCCCAGAGCGCTCCCGGGGACGCGTGACAACGATCCGGCGGCCCTTGAGCGGCAGAGAATCAAACCAATCGAACCGCCCCGCGAGCGAACAGACCGGCCCGACGATGCTGACAGCGGGACTGGCCACACCATTTTCCGCCGCCATACGGGGCAGCGTTTCCACAGTGGCGTTCAGACGCCTCTGATCAGGCAGGGTACCCCGTTCCACGATGGCGGCGGGGGTATCGGGAGCCATCCCGGCTGCCAACAGGCCGTTGCAGATATCCGGCAGGCTGTGAACTCCCATCAAAAATACAAGGGTTCCTTTGGTGCGGACAAGCGCCTCAAAGTCGATCTCGAGCGGCTTGCCGGCGCGGGCGTGCCCGGTGATGATATGCAGCGAGGAGGTGAAATCCCGATGCGTCACGGGGATACCGCCGTAGGCTGGCGCCGCGATGGCGGAGGTGACGCCGGGCACCTCTTCAAAGGCAACGCCTCGCGCGGCCAGCAGCTCCAATTCCTCGCCGCCGCGGCCGAACAGAAAGGGATCCCCGCCCTTGAGGCGCACCACTTGCTTGCCTTCCAGCGCCTTGTCAAGCAGAATTTGATTGATCTGATCCTGCGGCACGGGGTGATGGTTGGCCTGTTTGCCCACGTTGATCCGTTCAGCCCGCTCCGGAATCAATGCCAGAACAGCGGGGCTTACCAGACGGTCGAATACCACCACATCGGCTGTCTCCAGCGCCTCCCGGCCTTTGATGGTCAGCAGGCCGGGATCGCCAGGTCCGGAGCCGACAAGCGTCACTTTTCCAACCATGGTTTAAGCATCCTCCGTCCGTTTTTGTAAGATCCGTTTTGCAAGCTCGATTCCCAGAGCTTCGCCTTGGCTGCGCGGCCCAAGAATCGTATCGAACACCGGCGCGCCTTTGGCGGTGACGTCCATGCCGCGCAGGGTGAGCGTCTCACCCTGTACAGTGGCATAGGCCGCTGTTGGCGAGGAGCATCCGCCGTCGAGCCGCCGCACGAACGCGCGTTCCGCCAAGGCGCAGTCGGCGCTGTCCTGATCGAAGAAGGCCGACAGATAAGAGGTGTTTTCGCCGGCGCGCGCCTGTACAGCCAATATGCCCTGGCCAGCGGCAGGGAGCATCTCATCCGTGGAAAAATAGCGGGCAATCCGGCTTTCAAGCCCCAGACGGACAAGCCCCGCCGCAGCGAGAACAAGCGCGGCATACTGTCCGTCATCCAGCTTTTGAAGGCGCGTCTGAACGTTGCCGCGCACGGGGGCGACAGACTGACCGGGGAAAAGCTTTTTGAGCTGAACAGCCCTGCGGGCGCTTGCGCAGCCGATGGGCTTGGCCGGGTCCAGCTCACAAATGCCCTTGGGCAAGACAAGCGCATCCCGCGGATCGGCCCGTTTTGAAAAACCAGCCAACGGAAGGCGCGGGTCGAGATCCATGGGCAAATCCTTACAGCTATGAACTGTGAAGTCAACTGTTCCGTTTAATAAAGCGGCGTCAAGCTCCTTGACGAACAGCCCTTTTCCACCGATCTTGTCCAGGGTGCGGTCCAGAATTTTGTCGCCGGTTGTTTTCATCGTAACAAGCTCGAGATCAATTGCAGGGTCCCACTCCCGGACTGCGTCCATGGCCAGTTCCGCTTGGATGACGGCAAGCCGGCTTTCCCGGCTGCCAACCTTCAAATACTTCAATCCAACCCCTCCAATGCCGTACGGATTGCCCGGGCCGCTTCAGCAGCCCGCTGATGATCGTTTCCTTCCAGTGAAACGACCCCAGCCACTGCTCCGCCACCCTCGCAGACTGCCGGAAAGAAAAAGGTACATTCATCCCGGCAGTCAGCCACGGTGACAGGGATTCCAAGAGCCCTGGCGTCACGGCCTACCTGGCGGTTCACATCACGGTTGTCAGTAGCCGCCACAGCGAGATATGCGCCATCAAGATCGCCGGGGACGTATGGACGCCGGAGCCACTGGATGTTTCCGGCGCTGCCGCCCCAAACAGGAGAAACCACCGTGATCACCGCTCCGAAACGTGCAAGAATATCTGCCCGCCGGGCGGCGACGGGTCCGCCGCCGACGACCACGCACCGTTTGCCGGTCAGATCAACAAACAGCGGGAAATGAGGCGTGTTCTGTGTCATTGGCGTTCTCCTTCTCCCGGCCCCTGGCTGCGGTATGTGTGTTGATTTTTTTGACGCACCGCTCCAGCTCCTGTGGATTGATCAATTCCTTAAGTCCTCCGGTGATCAGTTCGACCGTCCGGCCGACGGCAAGCTCCACCAGTTCGTTGCATTCCAGCTCATCCCCGAGCTCCGGATACGTGAGCAGACGCTGCGTGATGGCTTCCTTTAAAGCTTCAATCGCTGGCAGACATCTGCGGTAGTTGTTCCAGTCATAGAAGCGGTTCATATAATCGTCCAGAATATCGAGCGCTTCCTGTGGAATTTGTCCCCGGTGTTGTTTCGCGCCCAAAGTATCCACATTGTAAAGCTTGATGCCGGGGAGATCACTGACGCATGGATCCACATCACGGGGCATTGCCAGGTCGACCACATAGGCGGGTTTTGATGACAACATGCTGATCTGCTCTGCTGTAACGGTATAATGAGGGCTTACAGTGGCGGACAAAAGAATATCCACGTTTTCCATGGCAGCAAAACGGTCGTCATAGGGTGTGGCGGCACAGCCAGCCGGAATGACGGTCATTCCATGACGATAGGTGCGCAGCGTTACAGTGACCCGGCAACCCTCCGCACGAAGCAGGGAGGCGGCCAGCCGTCCCATTTCCCCGTTTCCAATGACCAGCGCGCTGCGCCCATGCAGGCCGCCGAGGTCGCGCTTGAGGACCTGGACAGCCTGTCCGGCGGCGGAAACAGCGACATCGGTGAGATGCACCCGCGTCTTGATTGCCTTTCCGGCCGCTACAGCGTTGCGAAACAGTGTTTCCAGAACAGGGTCCGCCGCACCGGCTTTACGGGCAATGGCAATAGCCGATTTGACCTGGGAAAGAATTTGATCCTCGCCCCAAATTTGAGATTTCAGGCCGCCGGCTACCTCCATCAGGTGGCGGACGGCGTCGCTGTCCCGTCTGGTCACGAATGCTCCGGCAAATGAGGTGTGACTAAGTTTTACGGCATGACATAAAATCTGATCGGGATACAGAGTGCTGTCCGAAGTGCAGGAGAGGTAAAGCTCCGTGCGGTTGCAGGTGGAGACAAGAACACAACCGAGAACGCCCTTGATATCACGGCGAATCCGCTCTGTCAACGCCTCCACCTGGGCTTTGGTGAAGGAGAGCAGCTCACGCAACTCGATGGGCGCTAGATTGTAATCCAGCCCGGACATAATGATCTGCATGTGATTGGAACACTTCCTTTACGCCAGGCTTTTTTGAAAAAGCCTGGCAAAAAACTTTAAGCGGCTGCGCCGCGAACAGCGGGGCAGCCGGCAGGGAAAAGGTTTATGTGACGGACGGCTTGGCAACTACGCCGATCAAAAGAGGGATTGCCCGTTCAATAGACGAATCGCTTGTAATGGCGAATAAAAAGGGACGGTCAAAAGTAAGCTCGGTTGTCTTGCTGGCTGGCCGTATATTTGTTTTCACCTCGGTATTGGAATTTATTCCAATACCATATTCCCCAATGCTGATGGCGCACTGTTGGCGCACATCGGTGAGCGCCGTTTTGCCGCCGGAGATCATAGCGGAAAAATCAGCGTGCTCAGAAAATGGAGTGAGAATACCCATGGATTTAAGCGCATTGTCAAGGGTGAGATCTGAGGAAAAAGAAAATTTAGGAAGCGACAATGTGACCTGTTGATTTTCACCGCCTGGCACAAACAGAGCGGTCGTTGTTTCAGGCGAGGTCAGAAGCTGATCGACGCCAACGCCTTCATCCGGGAGAATGAGCACCATACTGCCGCCGCTCTTTAGCGGAACACGCAGACGCGTAAATTTGCCCTCCGCCTTGTAGACCTCCGCAGAAGCGAGCGTACCATTCATAAAGCTGCCGATCGCCGTATTGCCATTGGCAAGGGCAAAGGGACCAACCGCCGTATTGGCGGGGTCAAAGGCGTAGAGCCATTCGTCTTCAAAATAAGGGACATTGATGATGGAAAGCTGCTGTGAAGCTACGATTTTGACTGGAGGAATGACGTTGCCGCTGGAGTTTTTGGCGATCCATTCGGAGATCTGCCGTGCAACCGACAGGCGTGCAAATTCCACATTCATTGTCTCTGTATAGAACTGGGAAGCTGCGGCATCGTTGAAGTCACTGCGGAAGATTGCGTTATCATGCAGCCAAAAGGAGCTTGCGATCCGAAAAACGCCGATGCCGTTATTTGTATAAAGCCGGCGGAACAAATTACCGTTTTGCTTGGAAAGATAGGAAATAGTCTTATTTTTCATACCAAGCGCTTCCAAAAGCTCCTGGCGTGTATCGCCGCGTGCACCAGCCGCTGCAAGCGAAAGCGACATATACAAGGCGGTCGGACTGTAGATTGTATTACCTGCCTGGCCATATAAAATTTCCGGGGAACAGGTATAGGAAAATGTGTTGATTGCGTCGAGCAAATCGGGTTCAAGCGGGTTTTCCTCAATCCGTGTTTTCTGCGCCTTCTCATCTCCGTAAACCGGAGCATTTGGATAGGTTGGCGCGGCTGCTGCGCCTGGGATGCATAATCCGGCGCAAATGAGTACGGCCATTGAAAATGCGATCGCCTTTTTCATAATAACTTCCTCCTCAATAGAGGGCTTGCCCAGCCCCGTAGAGCCTGTCCAATTTCCAATAAGAGGTTATCACAGGTCTTATAAACACAGTGGCAAAAAAAGCGGGAATTATTTCATAGAAACCACTTTTCCCTTAGGGCTTGTTTGAAAATAGAGGAATTGCCGGATTGTTCGCAAACAGCAGGAGAACGCAAGGCAAAAAGCGCAGGAATCCTTTTGGATTCCGAGGCTTTTTAACGCGGCGTCCGCCGCTGTTTGTAGAAAAAGATGGGTATTTTGATTTTTTAAACAGCCCCTAAAAAAGGAGAAAGAAAACGCCGGTCCAAAGGCCGGCGTTTTCTTAAAGGCCAATTTCAAAGAGAACGATCAAATATCATGCATTTTCAGATAGACAAGATAAGCGGCTCCACCCGCGCACGCCAGGATAACCGCCGCCGCTAATACGCCAAACAATGGGAACGAACGGCGCTGGTTGGAGACAGGCTGCGTGACCTCGGGAACCGTTGGTTTGGTCACGTCAAGCTGTCCGGTCTGTGCGGTCTCACGCTCAGGCTCGGAGGATTCCGCCGGTTCGCTCCCGGCAGGCTCTGTGGCTGAGGAAGTCTCGCTTGAGCCGCTGGCCGTGGGCGGCAGGATTGTCTGTGTGACGGGCGGCGTATAATCGCCGCCGGTCGAAGGATTGACCTTGATCTGCTCCTCATAGGGGTCTGAGGCATTATTGTCAAGATCAATATCATAATCCTGCTCTAAATCCAATTCCGTGTCTGAAACAATATATGTGCCGAGCGTACGGGTCCTGGTGGTCCATCCCGGAATTTCCCGCTCGCTGCGGCTGTAGGAGAAGCTGTTTGTGATATCGGTCAGATTGCCGCGCGAATCGACCTCATAGATATAGCAGTTATTGGGATTGGGGGTGTAATCATCATCCTTATCCCACGGGATACCGAGCGTCAGATATGCACGGGAGGAGGAGGGAACTTCAGGATGGCCGACAAAGTCGTAGAACCAGAGGTTCGCATCCACTGGATCACCATATTCGCTGTAGATATCGACGTTGGCCTTTGTGGACAGACGCGCATAGAAGCTGTCGGCGTCGTCAGAGGCATAAAATTCAAGCGCCGCACGGTCGTTGCCCCATACATAGACGTTCCAGTCGTTGTCGTCGGGATCGAGGTAGACGTTATCGCCTGTATTGATATTATGATCAGAGCCGGAGGTCTTGGCGTTGGCAATCCACATGGTGATATCAAGCGTTGCAGAATCGCCGGAATGCCAGTCGCCCTCGTCGCCGTCAGCGGTTTTCAGCGTGTTGCGCGCCTTAAAGGTGACGGACGCAGTCGCTTTCTTTTCATTGGTTGAGGTCGAATCCTTGAGCACGACCTTGAGATAACTGCCGCGTGTGGACGAGCCACCCAGGCGTTTTTCACTGACTTGTGTGATGGAACGGATCAGAGATTTGCCGTCTCCATCCTTGTCGACTGAAATCCGGAACAGGCTGTCGTTAGCCAACTGACTTGCGGTCGCTGTGCAACCATCGTCAAGAACTGTTGCCGGATCAAAGCTGTCGTCTCCAAGCTGGATGTAGAAAGTACGGTTCGGACGCACGCCGTCGAGCGTAATACGCCCGTCGCCCGCGATGGAATCGATATCGAAAGCGTCGCCGTCCTTATCCTCGAGCGTGTCGCCGTCATCGTCAAAAACGCCGGTCGGCATGGCGACGCTGCCCTTGTCGCCGTTCGGCGCATAGGCGCCAAACGAGGCCGCGACCGTCAAAGCTGTCGCATCGCTTTTGACGGCGGCGGTAAATGCCAGCGCGCGTCCGGGATTCGGCAGGGCGGGCATGGCTTCGCTGACGCCGGTCACATCGAAAGCGGTGATCTGATAACCGCTTTTCGGAGTTAACTCAAATTGCAGCCGGTCGCCTGTCTGAACGGTGCCGGTTCCGGCGGCGACGATCTTGTTCTGCGTCAGGTTGCGCACAGTCAGCGTTCCCTGTTCAGCCGCAAGTGTAGGAAGCGTGACGGTAATGTCGCGCTTTGCAGCCGCCTGGAAGGTGGCTGCAATACTTTTGACCGCTTCCTTGACGGTATAGGAAACAGTGATCATATCACCGGTATAGGCGGCAGCGCGGGCCGGGCTGTTGAGGTCATAGATGGTTTCGCCGTTGACGGCGAGCGTTACAAGCTCCTTGCCGTCATTGGGCACGATCCGGAATTCGAGCTGCGCTCCAACAGGCAGCGTCGTATCGGCCGTCAATGGCTGGCCATTGTAGTAAATCGTAAGCTTACCGTCGGCCGGCTGCGTGTCAGGGATTTCAACCGGCACGCTGTCAGCGGCCTTAAAAGCAGCCGCAAAAAGAATGTCGCCCTTGAGGGTGTACGGCGCGCCGCTGGCAATTGGCGTACCGCCGGCCGTCAGCGTATCGAGCACATAGCCGTCGTTGGGCGTTGCCGTGACGGACAGCTCCGTACCCCAATCGAGCTTCGCGCCGCTTGCGACGGGCTGGCCGCCGTTCGTGACGGACAGCGTGCCGTTAACGGGCGCGTTGTATGTGACGGAGTGCTGGAGCGGCTCAAAAACAAGCGAGATGGTTTTATCCATGTCAGAAGGCTGGAAGGTGATCATGTACGGCAGCGGCTGCTGCACCAACTCCCCCTTGGCGGAAAGGCTTACAAACTGGTGGCCTTCGTCGGCGATGGCATTGAGGCGGAGCGGGGTGTTTGCTGGGACAACTGCCCGACCGTCAACGACAGGATATGGAACGTCGCCAGTGCGATCGTCGGTCAGAGCGATTTCGCCGCTGCCTGTGATTGAAACAGCAATAACGACGCCGCTGTCAGCGGCTGGGCTGGCCTCGCCTTCCGCGAGCACCACCGCTGAGATACAGCCTGCCAGCAGAACGCAGGCAAGCAACAATGAAAGGACACGCTTCATGGTGGGTCCTCCTTTTCTTTTGGTCGGCCAAAGGGCAGACGCATCCTTATTATATTCATAATTATTTTACCTGAGAAACATGTACGAATCATGTCGTAGATATGTCTAAAATGTGAACAGGGCGTCGGAGTCCCGACGCCCTGTTGTTTGTTTGCTTATTCCGGGTCGTTAACGATCCATTGATTGATGTGTTTAATAAAGGTGGAATCCTCAGTGACGACCTTGACCGGCTTTGTATAATCGAGCGCCATCAGGCCCAGAATCGATTTGGCGTCCGCGATTTTACCATCTGCTGTGTGCACGCCGATATCTTCAGACGACTGCATAGCCTGATACATAAACTGGCGAAGATCCTCGGCCGAATGGAGCATGACATTTTTGATAATCATAATGATGACCTCCTTATTGAAGTGTCTGTATAGCTTCCTCTTTTTACACCCTTATTAAACTACATTTTCCGGCAAATGTCAATATGTATAATAAAATTTTTGTTAATTGTGCATATTGAGTAACATTAGCAATCGATATAATTGAGTGATAAAAAACTGTAAACATTTCGTGAATTTGCTTGACATCTCTGGAAAATGTGGTACATTAGAATTGTTAGCAATCAAAAAGGATGAGTGCTAAAACAAGCGGGGTGAGATCGTTGAAGCTCGATATCAGGAAATTAAAGATCCTGACGGCTATCGTTGAAATATATATCGAGACTGGCGAGCCGGTCAGCTCGAAGATGCTGACTGAAAAGCTTGGATTGCAGGTTTCGTCGGCCACGATCCGCAACGATATGGCGGCCCTTTTTGAGATGGGCCTGCTCGAACAGCCGCACACATCCGCGGGCCGGGTGCCTTCGCACCTGGGATACCGCATTTATGTCGATCAGCTCATGCGCTGCCAGCCGCTTTCCAATGAGGAACGCCGCGAGATCGACGCGCTGTTTAATGTGCGCGACCCCGATCCTGATAAACTGCTCGAGGACGCGGCCGAGGCGCTGGCCGATTATACAAATTGTGCGACCGTCTCTACAACGATCACGCCGCGCACGGTCCAGGTCAAGCGGATTGAAATCGTGCCGGCGGGGGCGCGTACCGTCGTCGTGCTGGTCATCGCGACAAACGGCGTGATCAAAAATAAGGTCTGCCGTGTGGATTTCAGGCTGACAAACGAGCTGGTCGGGTTTTTAAACCAGTTTGCGAACGGACGCCTTGTCGGCAAGCCGGTGAGCGAGATTTCGCAGTATTATGTCAACTCGATCGCCGTCACGCTCGGCGAATATTCTGCGCCGTTTGTCCCGGTGCTCGCCACGATTTACGAGCTCTGCCGCGAGATCAGCGAAGGGCAGTTTTATACGTCGGGCGGTGCGAACCTGCTTGGCTACAAGGAGTTTGGCGACATCGCACGCGAGCTGCTTTTGACGATGAACAGCCGCAGCGATCTGCTCGGGGTGCTCGCCTCGCGCGACGACGCGGTATTCATCAGCATCGGCAAGGAGAATTCGAAAAGCGAACTGGCCGACACCTCTGTCGTGGTGACGCACTACAAGATCGGGGAACAGAACTCGGGGGCGATCGGTGTGATCGGACCGGTTCGCATGGATTACGCCAAGATTATTCCGCATCTCGAATATTTTTCACAGACGCTCGGGAAGCTTTTGGCGGAAACCTTTGAACAGGAATAGATATTACAATAACACAAACAGATAGGTAGTGATCAGAATGCCGGATACCACCACGAACGACCAGAACGATCAGATGGAACAGGAGCCGCAGGCGCAGGACGCGCCCGAAAGCGATCCTGTGCAGGAACAGGCCGCGCAGGATGGCGAGGCGCAGCTCCAGGCTCAGGTGGCCGATCTGAACGACCGTCTGCTGCGCACCATGGCGGAGTACGATAACTTCCGCAAGCGCAGCCAGCGTGAAAAGGAATCCATTTACCCGCAGGCGACTGCCGCGGCTGTCGCGCAGTTCATACCGGTCGCCGATACGATTGAGCGGGCGCTAGCGGCGCCGTGCACCGACGATGAGTATAAAAAGGGCGTCGAGATGATTTTGCAGAATTTCAACGACATCCTTGCAAAGATGGGCGTCGAGGCGTTCGGCGCGCCGGGCGATGCATTCGATCCGGAGGTGCACAACGCTGTGATGCATGTTGAGGACGAGGAGGCTGGGGCCGGCTCGATCGTCGAGGTGTTCCAGAAGGGATACCGTTTGGGCGAGCGGATCATCCGGCACGCAATGGTGAAGGTAGCCAATTAATCAGGGCGGGCTGTGTTGCCGCGGATATAAATTTTGTTACATTTTATTTTTCAATATTTGGAGGGCTTCTTTTATGGGAAAAATTATTGGTATTGACCTTGGTACAACAAATAGCTGCGTGGCAGTTATGGAGGCGGGCGAGCCTGTTGTAATCGCGAACGCGGAAGGCTCCCGCACGACGCCGTCGGTCGTCGCGTTTTCCAAGACGGGCGAGCGCATGGTCGGCCAGGTGGCCAAACGTCAGGCAATCACGAACCCGGACCGCACGATCGCTTCGATCAAGCGCCACATGGGCTCCAATTATAAGGTAGCGATCGATGACAAGAGCTATACGCCGCAGGAAATCTCAGCGATGATTCTGCAAAAGCTGCGCAGCGACGCGGAGGCGTATCTCGGTGAGAAGGTTACGGAGGCCGTCATCACCGTGCCGGCGTACTTCTCCGACGCGCAGCGCCAGGCGACAAAGGACGCCGGGCGCATCGCGGGGCTTGATGTCAAGCGCATTATCAACGAACCGACGGCGGCCGCGCTGGCCTACGGCATCGACAAGGAGAACGACCAGAAGGTTATGGTCTACGACCTGGGCGGCGGTACGTTCGACGTTTCAATCATTGAGATGGGCGACGGCGTACAGGACGTCCTTGCAACAAACGGCGACACGCGTCTGGGCGGCGACGACTTCGATGAGCGCATCATCAATTATCTCGCGGACACCTTCAAAAGCGAAAGCGGCATTGACCTGCGCGGCGACAAGATGGCTATGCAGCGTTTGAAAGAGGCTGCCGAAAAGGCGAAAATCGAGCTTTCCGGCGTGACGACGGCCAACATTAATCTGCCGTTCATCACCGCTGACGCGACTGGTCCAAAGCATCTGGATGTGACGCTGACACGCGCAAAATTCAACGAGATGACAGCCGACCTCGTCGAGCGCACGATGGAACCTGTGCGCAAGGCGATGGCTGATTCGGGGCTGAAGGTTTCCGAGATCGACAAGGTGCTGCTGGTCGGCGGCTCCACGCGTATCCCGGCCGTTCAGGAGGCTGTCAAGGCGTTCTGCGGCAAGGATCCGTTCAAGGGCATCAACCCGGACGAGTGTGTGGCGGTCGGCGCGGCTATTCAGGGCGGCGTGCTCGGCGGCGATGTCAAGGGCCTGCTTCTGCTCGACGTTACCCCGCTTTCTCTTGGCCTTGAAACGCTCGGCGGCGTCTGCACGAAGATCATCGAGCGCAATACGACGATTCCAACGAAAAAGAGCCAGATCTTCTCAACGGCCGCCGACGGGCAGACCTCGGTTGAGATCCATGTGCTCCAGGGCGAGCGTGAGATGGCGCGCGACAACAAGACGCTTGGAATGTTCCGCCTTGACGGTATTCCGGCGGCTCCGCGCGGCGTTCCGCAGATCGAAGTCACCTTTGATATCGACGCCAACGGCATTGTCCATGTGACGGCCAAGGACCTCGGCACCGGCAAGGAGCAGAACGTCACGATCACCGCTTCGACAAATATGTCCAAGGAGGATATCGACCGCGCCGTCAAGGATGCGGAGGCGTTCGCTGAGGAGGACAAAAAGCGCCGCGAGGAGATCGATGTGCGCAACGGCGCCGACCAGATGGTCTATCAGTGCGAAAAAACGCTGACAGATCTGGGAGACAAGGTCTCTTCTGATGAGAAAGCGGCCGTCCAGACCAAGATTGACGCGCTCAAGGAGGCTCTCAAGGGGACGGACACCGCGGCCATCAAGGAAAAACAGGAGGCGCTTCAGAAGGACTTTTACGATATGTCCGCCAAGATGTACCAGCAGGCGCAGCAATCCGCGCCGGACGGCCAGGCCGCCCCGCAGGACAACGGCGGCGCCGGCGGCGACGGGTATGTCGACGCTGATTTCCGCGAGGTTGACGAGGACGATAAAAAGTAATAAAATAGGCAAGGTATGCAGGCGGGCGCGTACACGCCCGCCTTTGCTTAGAGCCGCTTGAAAATGAATCCGACAGTTTGTTTACAGGCGGCTTGCAGTGTCAACAGAGGTGAGGAAATTGGCTGATAAGCGGGATTACTATGAAGTGCTTGGCGTCGCGAAGGATGCATCCGCGGACGATTTGAAAAAAGCATACCGCAAGCTGGCGAAAAAGTACCACCCCGATATGAATCCCGGAGACAAGACGGCCGAGGCGAAATTCAAGGAGGTCAATGAGGCGTATGAGGTCCTCAGCGACTCCACGAAGCGGCAGCGGTACGATCAGTTCGGCCATGCGGGCGTAGACCCGTCCTATGGCGCGGGCGCAGGCGGCGCGGGAGGTTTTGGCGGCGGTTTCGGCGGCTTTGACGTGGGGGATATTTTTGAAAGCTTTTTTGGCGGTGGTTTCGGCGGGTTTGGAGGCAGCACGCGCACGCGCAATCCCAACGCGCCGATCCGCGGCAACGATGTCAATGTAACAATCGGGTTGTCCTTCATGGAGGCGGCCAAGGGCTGTAAACGTCAGATACAGGTGCAGCGCCTGGAAAAGTGCGAGACATGCAGCGGCAGCGGTTCTAAAAGCGGCACCACGCCCGAAACATGTCCCGACTGCGGAGGCACAGGCCAGGTCAAGGTTCAGCAGCGCACGCCGATCGGCGTGATCCAGACTTCGCGCACCTGTCCGAAATGTTCGGGTAAGGGCAAGATCATCAAGGAGCCGTGTCCCGACTGCCGTGGAATGGGCCGTGTGCGCAAAACACGCACGCTTGAGGTTTCCGTCCCGGCCGGCATCGACGACGGACAGACCTTTGTGCTGCGCGGACAGGGCGATCAGGGCGTCAACGGCGGACCGGCCGGCGATGTGAATATCATGGTTACGCTGCGTCCCGACACGCTGTTCGAGCGCGACGGCTTTGACGTGTGGTGCGATATCCCGATTACATTCTCGCAGGCTGTGCTCGGCGACGAGATCGTCGTGCCCACGATTGACGGCAAGGTGAAGTATACGGTACCCGAGGGCACGCAGTCCGGGACGGTGTTCCGCCTGCGCAACAAGGGCATCCCGTACGTCAACGGCCGCGGCCGTGGCGACCAGTATGTAAAGGTCAATATCGAGGTCCCGCGCAATCTGAATGCAAAGCAGAAGGATGCGCTTAAAAAGTTCGAGGAGCTTTCCAGCGAAAAAAATTATGAGAAGCGAAAAAGCTTTTTTGAAAAGCTGCGGGACGCTATGAAATAAAAATGGAATATTCTTCAATTTAAATTGTTTACAAAACCGCTCTTTGAAACAGGGCGGTTTTGTTGTATACTATAAAGTACAGCGTGTTCGGCTGTGGACAGAGAGCAGGGAGGACGGTTTATGCAGTACAGTGAAATCAGGATTCGGGTGCGCACGCAGGATGTGGATACAGCCGGCGCGATTGCCGGGCTGGTTGTGCCATATGGCTTTTATATTGAGGACTACAGCGATATCGAGGAGCTGGCCCCGCAGATTGCGCATGTTGATCTGATCGAACAGGAACTGCTGGAACGCGACCGCACGCACGCGGTCCTCCATTTGTATATATCCCCTGATGAAAATCCGGCGGAGGCTGTTTCGTTTCTGCGCGAACGTTTCGATGCGGCCGGGATCGCATACACGGCCCAAACAGATCTTGTCGACGAGGAGGACTGGGCCACCGCCTGGAAAAAATACTACTTCCCGACGAAAATCGGCGAGCGGCTTGTGATCTGCCCGTCGTGGGAAAGCTACGCCCCCGCGCCGGGAGAAACTGTTCTGACCATGGATCCCGGCATGGCTTTCGGAACCGGCACGCATGAGACGACGCGTTTGTGCATACAGCTTCTTGAGGAGGCTGTTACGCCCGGCGCAGATCTGCTCGATGTCGGGACTGGAAGCGGTATCCTGGCGATTGCCGCGCTGCTGTTCGGCGCGCGGTCGGCTGTCGGGGTAGATATCGACGAGGTGGCGGTGCGTGTTGCGCGTGAAAATGCTGACGCCAACGGCGTCGGGGACAGAGCGCGTTTTTTTGCGGGCGATCTGGCCGCGAAGGTCGAGGGGGTATTTCCGGTTGTGACGGCCAATATTGTCGCCGATGTGATTATCCGCCTGATCCCTGACCTTGGGCGTTTTCTGGCAGCGGGGGGCGCGTTTATCGCCTCCGGGATCATCGATGCGCGCGAACAGGATGTAACGTCAGCATTGGAAGCGGCCGGATATCGCATTGAAAAGCGGTGCGAATCCGGCGGATGGGTCGCGCTTTTGGCGCGCCGGGCTTGAGGGGGATGCGTATGCCGCGCTTTTTTTGCGGGCAGGTCTGCGGTGATACAGCGGTCGTAACCGGTGAGGACGCGCGCCATATGGCGCTTTCGCTTCGCATGAAAACCGGTGAGGCGGTGACAGTGTGCGACGGAGCAGGGCGTGACTATCAGTGCCGGATCGAAACGATTTCCCCGGAGCAGGTGTTTTTGCGTGTTGAGGAGTCTGCGCCGTCAGCCGGGGAACCGTGTGTGGAGATCACCTTGTATCAGGCGATGCCAAAAGGCGATAAATTTGAATCGATCGTGCAAAAGGCCGTCGAGCTTGGCGCTGCGCGCATTGTGCCGGTGCTGACGCACCGGTGCGTGTCGCGCCCGGACGAAAAGGCGATGCGCAAAAAGCTTGAACGCTACAACCGTATCGCGTTGGAGGCCGCCAAGCAGTGCGGCCGCGGCCGCATTCCGCAGGTGGAGCCGATGCTCCATTTTTCTCAGGCGGTCGAACGTATGAAATGCGAACCTTTGGCAATCCTTTTTTATGAGAACGCAGACCGGCCGCTGCACCAGGCGCTTAGGCCGGGCATCGGCGGCCGGATTTCGTTGATGGTAGGCAGCGAAGGCGGCTTTGAGCCATCGGAGGCGGCGTTCGCCGTTGAAAACGGGCTGGCGGCTCTGTCGCTCGGCAGCCGCATCCTGCGCTGTGAAACAGCACCGGTTGCGGCGCTTGCAGCGGTTCTGTATGCTGCGGGGGAGTTTTGATCATATACGTCCCAATCAAATATTTTGGAAGGATGTTGGCATCGTATGAGTCGAAGGAGAAAGCGTTCGGGCGGCAGCCGTCTTGCGGCAGCGATTACAACGCTTTGTATGATTTTTCTGATGAGTATGGTTCCGCTTGTATTGATCGCTGCGGCACGGCAGCCCGGGGCGGAGCAGGAGAAGGAGACCGCCGTACAGACTGAGGAAAAGATTTCCAATCCGGAATCCGTACCAGTGCAAAGCATTGATCCGGATGCCCATGAAGGGGAGGATATCCCTGCGCAGGGGGGAGACAATCTGCTGATTCTTGTAAACGCACAGCATCCCATGCCTGAGGATTATGCGTCGCTTGAGCTTGAAAAGGTACAGGGCGACTATCAGATGGATAGGCGCGCTGCCGGGCCAATGCGCCAAATGATCTCGGATGCCCGCACGCAAGGGGTGGAGCTGCTGCTTTGTTCGGCGTATCGTACACGTGCGCGGCAGGAGGTCAATTTTCAAAACAGCGTGAACAGCTATATGACAATGGGCTACAGCGAGGATCAGGCTGTTATGGCGACGGCGCGGCTGATTGCAGTACCGGGCACAAGCGAGCATGAGACGGGGCTTGCGGCTGATATCGTGACGCCGTCCTATCAGCGTCTGGATGCAGGATATGCCGGTACGGCGGCCGCAAGGTGGCTTTTGGAAAATGCGGCGTCATACGGCTTTGTTCTGCGCTATCCAGAGGACAAAACGGAAATCACCGGCATTGATTTTGAGCCATGGCACTATCGCTATGTCGGTGCGGAGGCGGCGAAGGAGATCATGTCGCAGGGCCTCTGCCTGGAGGAATATGTAGCGTTGAGGGAGCGTCAGGATGCTTGATAAGCAAAAGCTTGCATATAAGACGGCGCGGCTGCTCGGCGGCGGCAGCGGTCAAAAACGGGCCGCCGCCGCACTCTGTGCGCTCCTGGCTGTGGTCGCCGCAGGCGTTTTGCTGGCTTGGCGCGCAGCGGGGCTGCACAAGGAGCTGATGAACAGCCAGCTCGTGCGATTAGCTTCCGTACAGCCGGATGGATCGCTCACACGCCTGTTGACCGATCCGGAGCGATCCGCCCTGTTTATGAAATATATCGATTCGTTTGCCGATGCGGCCGGGAATTTGGAAATCCCAATGAGAAAGCAGCTGACCAGATTTTCCACATTGTCACAAGCCGCGCAGGACACAGGCGTAACCTTGGAGACTTTTTCTTACGACTGGGCGCAAAAGACGCTGTCCATTGGGTGTACTGGCGATTGGCAAAGCGCCGAAGCGTTTGCGGTGCATTTGACCGAAAGCGGCGATTTCCAGTCTGCAAGGGCAAATCGTTCAGATGATTATAAATATTATATAGTTTTTTGTAAATTTGATTAAAAAAATCGTTGATTTGTACGGAAAATTTGCATGTTTACATAATTATCACAACCCCCAACAGATTTTTAAAAAAGGTTGTGATAAAATGAAGACGAAAGCATGGATGTGAACATGAAACAACCTATAAACACTGGCGGGCTGCGCCTGTCAAAAAAAGATACGCATTTACTGATTGGTACGCTCACCCTATTCGCGCTGATTTTGCGATTGATGGTCGCCTATACGTCCGTACACTATTATGACCTGAGTTTTTATGTCGATTGGTCGACAGGTGTTACGCGGGACTTTTACGGCGCTTACAATAATATTGAGTCGCTCGATTATCCTCCGCTGTTTTTGTTCCCCCTGTTTTTGACGGGAAAGCTGCTTTCGGTGGATGTGTTTACAATCTTTGAACCCTACAGGATGCTGGCTCTCAAGGGCTGGCAGCTCTTGTTTGATACCGCTTGTGTCCCGCTTTTCTATACGGTTCTGCGCCGGTGGGGTGTTTTGGCCTCAATCGCAGGCGCCGCACTCTGGGCGGTGAACCCAACCGCGCTGCTAAACAGCGCATATTGGGGTCAGACAGACGCGATTATGATTTTTCTGGTAGTCGTGGCTTTTGCGCTCCTGGAGCAAAGGCGGGCCGTATGGTCCGGCGTCGTGATGACGCTCGCGTGCCTGATGAAGTTCCAGTCCCTTTATTTCGCGCCGGTTTACGCCTTGGTGTTACTCACTGCTTACCCGCCGCGCAAGAGCCTGCAAACCATTGCCGCCGGTTTGGGAACAGCCGCGGCTGTATTTCTTCCGTTTATGGCGCGTTCAGGGTTTGCACTGCCGGCGCGCATCTATTTTGGCGGATTTGAAAAGTATGCCGGCACCTCGCTCAACGCGTTTAATCTTTATGGGGCGCTCGGCTTGAATTATCAGAGCATTGATACAGAATTGATAGGCGGTGTGACCGCGGGGTTGATTTCCGTAATTGCCAGTGTTCTGGCGTGCGCGCTTTTGGTTTATCTCTTTTTTACCGCGACGACCCGCAGCCTGTGGCTGCTTGGCTTTGTCTTTATGCAAACGGTCTTTCTGTTTTCGGCCCGGATGCATGAACGTTATCAAATTCCGGTGCTCGCAATGGCATTGGCCGCATGCTTCTGCCATAAAAGCAGAAAGCTGTTTACAGGCTTTGCGGCGCTCACTGTGATGACCTTTTTAAATCACTTTTTTGTCATTGAGGAAATGTTCACCGCAGATAAAAGCCTTGCCTGGATCGCACATTACGACCTCATCGTAATCATCCTATCATGGGTGAATCTGCTGCTTTATATATGGACGCTTGCAATATCCATCCGGATTTTCTATAAGCATGGTAAAAAACCTTTTTTACAGACGCTGCGCGCCGGACTGCCATATTTCGGCAGCAGCCGGCCGTTACCAGGACAAGGATCGCCTTGAT
The DNA here is from genome assembly GCF_010206195.1 of Anaerotruncus colihominis. Taxonomy (GTDB): domain Bacteria; phylum Bacillota; class Clostridia; order Oscillospirales; family Ruminococcaceae; genus Anaerotruncus; species Anaerotruncus colihominis_A. Next base: position 41,154 of record NZ_VIQT01000017.1, read on the forward strand.
TGGCCTTGAATATGATGAAAGCGGTGTTTCCAATGAACTTATTTTCACACATAACAATGGGCAGGTATCTTTACACTTATTTCACCGAGCAGCTTGGTGTGGAGCTTGACAAGGCAAGCTTTGTAAGTTGGAATGTTCTGCCCGATGTCGCGCCGAGCCTGTTGAAGCTTTCCCACTTCAAAAAGGACATTTATGACCTTGTGATGGAGCGTGCGGAACGCCTGGCCCGGGAAGGGGACACCATGACGCTTTCTGAATACAGTAAACAGTTGGGTATCCTGTGCCACTTCATGTCAGACTTTTTCTGCTATGCGCATTCTGAAAGCTTTGACGGAAGTAAGATCGGCCATTTGAAATATGAAATTTGTATGCAGTTCTATGGTTACAGACGCCGCAGTATGCTGCATGCAGTCGACTTGATCTCAAACACGGCGGAGGTGGACCACAGCGCCGCTTTGTATGAGCAGATCAATGAGCTGCATGACCGGTACATGGAGACGACGCCGTCATATGGCGTTGACTTCGTATTTTCTCTGACAGCATGTGTGGATCTGCTGATGGGCGTAACGCGCCGTCAGGCCGCAGTCGTAGCGGTGTAAAACAACGGACATATTGAAAAAGGATGGAAAGGCCCATTGGCCTTTCCATCCTTTTTCAATATGGATTTGAAGTTTTCTGTCGCATTCACTCGTTTGATAAACAAAACACACTGAGCAGAAATCGGGTGGATTTTATGGATCTGTACATTGTAGTCAGCCAGACGGGCACATATTTTTCGCGCCTTTTGCGCGCAGTCAACCGGGAACCGTATAACCATGTTTCAATCGGCTTGGAACCGGAGCTGAAACGCCTGTACAGCTTTGGGCGCCAATGTCTATTTTTCCCGCTTGCAGCCGGATTTGTCCGGGAAGAACCAGGACATGGCGTCTATTGCCGCTATTCAGATACGCGATGCGTTATTTATCGGCTGCCTGTGGAACAGCGCGTCTATGAACAGGCGCGGCAGTTGATCCGTCAGTTTGAACAGAATGAATGGCGTTATCGCTATAACTTCGCGGGACTGCTTGCGATGCTTGTCAATATCCCCATTGAACGGGACCGGCATTTCGTTTGTTCACAGTTCGTGGCGTATGTGCTGGAGCAAAGCGGCGCATACAGCTTTGAGCATGATTTTTCATTGGTGCGGCCACATGATTTTATGCGTTTAAAGGGCGCGCGGCTGATCTACGAAGGGCGCCTCAACGACTATGCGTATCCGGCGCAGGCACGCCTGCTGCCGTATGCGCTGTAAATATAGGGCCGGGCCTGCATTTTTTGGAGAGAGCGTGGAGGTCCGGGAAAACGCAGAATAAAAGGAAGGCGCCGCCTATCGGGCGGCGCCTTCCTTTTATTGGATTTACAGAACTTTATTGAGAAAATCGATCGTACGCTTTTCACGCGGATTGGTGAAGATATCGGTTGGATCGCCTTGTTCAACAATTACGCCTTCATCCATAAAGATCACGCGGTCGGCCACCTCGCGGGCAAATCCCATCTCATGCGTGACAACGACCATGGTCATACCGCCATCGGCCAATTGCCGCATAACTGCGAGCACCTCGCCGACCATCTCGGGATCAAGCGCGGAAGTCGGTTCGTCAAACAGCATGATATCCGGGTCCATGGCAAGCGCGCGGGCAATGGCCACACGCTGCTGCTGGCCGCCGGAAAGCTGCGCCGGATAAACAGATTCCTTGTCCGCCAGGCCGACACGTTCAAGCAGGGTGCGCGCCTTCTGTTCGGCGGCCGCTTTATCAAGCTTCTTGCGGTCGAGCGGGGCCATGATGATGTTGTCGAGAACATTCAGATGCGGGAACAGATTGAACTGTTGGAACACCATGCCGATATTTTCACGGATTTTGTTTAAATCGGCCTTTCCGTCGGTCAGAATGTAGCCATCAACCTCAACCTCGCCGGAGGTGGGCATCTCAAGAAAATTCAGACAGCGCAGAAAGGTGCTTTTTCCAGATCCGGAGGGACCAATCAGACAAACGACCTCGCCCTCGCGCACCTCCAGATTGATGCCGCGCAGCACCTCAAGTTTGCCAAAGCTTTTATGCAGGTTGTCAACCCTTACCTTTGCCATTCGACAGCCTCCTCTCGATCATTCTGGACAATCGGGACAACAGGAAAATGATGATGAAATACATCGCCGCTACCGTGGCCCAGATTTCGAACGAACGGAAATTGCGCGCAATGATCAGACTGCCAGCTTGTGTCAGCTCCGGCATACCAATCGCATAAAGGATCGACGTGTCCTTGAGCGTTATGATAAACTGGTTGACCATCGAGGGAATGACAATCCGCACCGCTTGGGGAAGAATCACCTTGCGCATCGCGCGGCCATAGGGCAGCCCCAGGCTGCGGGCGGCCTCCATCTGGCCGATGTTGACAGCCTGGATGCCGCTGCGGAAGATTTCAGACAGATATGCGCCGGCGTTTAATGAAAGCGTCAGGATACCAGCGATTTCCGCACTCATACGGACGTTGAGCGCGCGTGTCACGCCGAAATAGATAAAGAACGCAAGAACCATGACCGGAACGCCGCGCATGATATCGATATACGCCTGAGAAATAAATTTCAGCACACGGCTGTGTGAAATTTGAAACAGGCAGGAGATCAAGCCCAGGACAGTGGCAAAGATCAGGGAAATAACGGTCACTTTGACCGTACCTTGCAGCAAACCTACCAGTAGTTGTGGAAATGATTGTGATAGCAGCTCGAAGTAGCTCAAAGCAACCGTCCTTTCTTGTGACAAATCCAAAAGATGCATGGGATATACGGCCGCATACCGCGGAAAACCGGAATACGCAGCGGGACAAGCTCCGACCCGCTGCGTAAAATACCCGTCAAGCTGTTACTCCTGAATATAGGTGTCGAGGATTTCCTGATATTTGCCGTTTCCCTTGAGATTGGCAAGGCCCTTGTTGAACATATCAAGCAGCTCGGTGTTTTGTCCTTTATTAACCGCGAAGCCATAGGACGAACCTTGTTCCTTCTCCGTGACGATCTTTAGCCCGACATTCTGCGAAACGGCGTAACCAAGAACCGGGTAATCCTCAAAGCAGGCGGCGGAGTTGCCGGAGATCACATCCTCGTACATATTGGACGAATCTTTGAAATATGTGGTGGTAAAGCCGTATTCCGCCTTGATGGATTCAGCGAAAGCGGAACCCTCCGTACCGGTTTTGACAGCGACGTTTTTACCGCGCAGATCCTCATAGCTCTTGATTTCCTCGTTATCGGCCTTGATACCCATGACAACGCCGGAATCAAAATACGGTTCGGAAAAATCGAATGTGTCCCGACGCTCCGGCGTGATGCTCATACCGGCGATCACCGCGTCGGACTGCCCGGCCTGGAGCGACTGGACAGCAGCGTCGAAGCCGAGCACCTGAATTTCATAGGAAAATCCCTGATCCTTGGCGATCGCCGCGAGAAGATCCATGTCGATACCGACAAATTCGCCGCTTTCATTCTGAAACTCGAAGGGAGCAAAGGTTGTGTCGGTCGCGATCAGATAGGTCTTACCGGCGTCCGGGCCGGCAGAGGATGCAGTGCCGGAAGAAGCGGTTTCCTTTGGGGCGGGACTGCCGCAGGCGGCGAACGAAGCGGCCACCACGCAAGCAAACGTCAGGGCAAGAAGCTTTTTTATGGATTTCATTGTGTGTACCTCCTGTGATCAATAAATGATGGGTTTAGCCTGATTGCAGGATGTGAAAATATATCCTGCATAAAGCAGGCCAAAAGCTGGACGGTTTTTTGAAGTCTGCGATATGCTTAATAGTATTATTCTATAGTAAGTATACGGATATGTCAATCCCTGTTGAAAAGCTGGGACAGAGAAAATGTAAAATCCAAAGAAAGATCTTAATGCGCATAACATGCAGCTTTATTAAAACCATTATGCAAACAGATTCAACCGAGCGATACAGGCGAAACGCCCCGCGCCTCGATCTCGCCGGAGAGCACGCGAACCGAGGATGCGATAGAAAGCGGCGTTGATTCCCACGCGCAGAGGATCGCGCCCGCCTGCGGGAACAGGTTGGCATCATAAGGCAGCCCCATACACACGACGATCGTGCTGGAATTGGCCGCACAGACGGCGTTGACAAGCGCCTGTTGCGATGGATCAAATATCGCATCGCGGCAGGCTATGATTACATAGCGGCTCTTAGCAGCCTGCGCGGCGCATATTCCAATCTGTTCGGAGGTGGGCGAGGCGTCTACAAGTATTTCAGTACCGTTAAAGCGCCGCGCAGCCTGAAGGGCGAACGCTCCGTTCTCCTGCTCCGCCTCCCCAGGGAAGGCGCGCGCCGCCGAGATTGCAAGTACACGCTCCCCTTCCGCGGGCTTTAATGGTATCAGGCCACGCGTATCGCGGATAAGCGTTATGCTTTTTTCGCTGACTGTCCGAGCAAAAGCGGCATGCAGAGACGGATAGTAGCCGCTTTGAGGTGCGGCTTGTCCGTCTAAAATACCAAAGCGTTCCTTATATAATAGGATGCGTCCAACACGATCGTCAAGCGTTTCCCGGGATATCGAGCCGCTTTTAACGGCGGCAAGCACTGCATCGTAAGCAGCGCGTTGAAGCGCCAACCCCTGTATGTTATCGCCGCCTGCGCCGGTCGTAATAAGATCGGCTCCGGCGTTGATTGCCATCACGCACGCCTCGCCAAATCCAAAGTTCTGTATGATCGCGCCCATACGCATGGAATCGGTGAAAATCAGACCGTCAAAGCCATCCTCACGGAGAACACCGGTCAGGACAGGTTTTGAAAGTGTGGCTGGCAGGCCGGCGCTGTCAATCTGTGGGAAAACGATGTGCGCAGCCATGACAGCCCCAATATCCGCATTTTGCACAGCGTTAAACGGAATAAGCTCCTGCGAGTGCAGCTCATCCAATGTTTTGTTGACAGAGGGCAGGCCGTGGTGAGAATCAATAGAGGTGTCTCCGTGGCCTGGATAATGCTTGGCAACCGCGAGAATGCCCGCCTCCTGTAAACCGGTGGCGAAGGCGACGGCATCAGCCGCGACCCGCTCGGCGTCGTCGCCATAGGAGCGCGTACCAATCACCGGGTTGACGGGATTGCTGTTGACATCGGCGACAGGGGCGAGGTTGCAGTTAATGCCGGCTGCGCGCAGTTCCTGGCCCATATAAAGCCCTGCTGTGCGCACCGCGTTGAATTCTGGGACAGGTTCCCTGGCGGTCGGCGCGCCGCCGGAGGCGGCAATGGCCATCGCACATGGATAGAGAAACGTCTCAATACCTGCGCCAAGGGGGATTTCACCATATTTGATCTCGTTTTCGTCGGGGGCATACCCATAGGCATTGCCAATTATACGCGAAATCTCCCCGCCTTCCTGATCGATTGCAATGATGGCGGGAACGCCGGTATTTTGCGAAACACAGCCTTGGAGCGCCGCGGTCAATTCAGAGGTTTGAACAGCGGAGGGCGTGTTGTTTGAAAATAAAATGATATTTCCAATTTTCGTTTCATTGAGGAATGCGGTGGTTTGTTCATCGAGCGCATCACCGGGAATGGATACCAAAAAAAGCTGGCCAACCTTTTGCTCATCGGTCATCGTTGACAGCAGACGCGCCGCATGCGCGCCTGTGAGCTTGCCGGAGGACGTGGGCTTGTTATCCTGCGGTGCGGCATTGTGGGATTCGGAGGACGGCGGCGCGGCGGGATCGGAAATTACAACCGGACCGCTGGACGATGAGCAGGCGGAAAGAAAAAGCAGAACGGAGCAGAGCAGACAAGCGGCAAAACGTTTCATATTGAAAACCTCCGTATATCAACAATCAAATTCATCCGGAATATATGCGGTTTGGGGCATGATAACAAAGGATGGCCAAAGTGTACCACAAAAAAACGCCTTTGCCAATGCCGGCTTTGATTGAGCGACGATTGTTTTCACCAAGCGGAAAAAAATAAAAATCAGGTGAAAATACTTGTGTAAGATGCCCGTGTCAATGTTGAAACGTATAAAAATAACGTTAAATTTTTATCTATTAGGTCAAAATATTGAAAAAATACAAAAAATTTATGAATAATCCTAAAACGAAACGTTTTTGTCGGATGATGATTGGCGAAAAAGTCTATGGATTTTACAGGATTTTTGCAATATACTTTTTAACACATGAATGTGCTACTTTAAAGCAATGGGAGCCGGTTTTGAGGCTCCCGGGCTGATATTTAGGAGGAACATAAAATGAAAAAGCTTTTGGCAGTAACGCTGGCGGCCGCTCTGGCCGCGGGTTTTGTCGGCTGCGGCGGTTCCGGGACTACAAGCGGAACCACGAGCAATGCCGCTTCCGGATCTGCGGATGCCGGCGAAACCATCAAGGTTGGATCCCTTGCACCGCTGACCGGTTCTGTTTCAGTATACGGAATTACAACTGTTAACGGCATTAAAATGGCAGTCGACGAGATCAATGCCAATGGCGGCGTTATGGGCCGCCAGATTGAACTTTTGACCGAGGATGAAAAGGGCGAGGTTCAGGATGCCGTCAACGGCTACAACAAGCTGATCAGCGACGGAATGGTATTTTTGATCGGCGATGTTACCTCGAAGCCGTGCGATGCTGTAGCGAAAATTGCGGCCGGCGACGGCACGCCGATGCTCACCCCGACCGGTACCGCGCCGTCGATCACTCAGAATGGGGACAACATTTTCCGCACCTGTTTCCTGGACCCGTTCCAGGGCCAGATTATGGCACAGTTTGCGGCTGAAAAGCTTGGCGCGAAAAAGGTCGCTGTCATGGCCAACTCCTCCGACGATTACTCCGACGGTATTGCCAAGTCATTCGTAGCCAAGGCGCAGGAGCTGGGGCTTGAGGTTGTCGGCGATGAGCGTTACGGCGCGGATGATACCGACTTTAAGACGCAGCTGACCAAGATCAACGCAGCTGGTCCCGACGTGATCATGTTCCCGGATTATTATGAGAAGGTGGCGCTGATCACAAATCAGGCCCGTCAGATTGGCTTTACAGGCCAGATGCTCGGCGGCGACGGCTGGGACGGCGTTTTGACTTCCCTGGGTGAGAATGCTTCTGTCGTAGATAACTGCTACTTCTCCTGCCATTACTTCATTGGCGATACAAACGAGCAGGTTGCCAATTTCGTCAACGGCTATCGTTCCCTCTACAGCGAGGACCCGACCGCTTTCTCAGCGCTGGGTTACGATTCGGTCTACATCATGAAGGCCGCGATGGAAAAGGCCGGCTCCACGGATAAGGCCGCTGTGCTGGAAGCTCTGCGCGCTACGGATTACACAGGCGTGACGGGCCATATGACTTTCGATGAGAATGGCGACCCGATCAAGAGCGTCGCGGTGCTGCGCCTTGAAAACGGCGCGACGGTTCTCGACACGATGATGACGGCTGACGGTGCTGAGGATTCTGCGCCTGTAGCCTCTGAGTCCGCGTCCTCTGCGGCTGCTGCTTCTGAAGCCGCCGCGTCCTCCGAGGCAGCTTCTTCCGCTGCCGCGTAAGGCGTTCATAAACGATGCAATCAGGGGCAGGGCGATAGGTCCTGCCCCATTGCGATTTTCATATAACAAAAGGGCGGCCGGTTTTTTAACAACTGGGGCCGCTGAATGGGTTTCCGGCATATGCCGGATCAGAAAGAAAGGTGAGATGCGAAATGGACGGCCTGTTTGTTTTTATCAACCAGTTGATCAACGGATTACAGGTAGGCAGCATCTACGCCCTCGTCGCTCTTGGTTACACAATGGTTTACGGCATTGTGAAGCTGATTAATTTCGCGCATGGCGATTTTATTATGGTGGGGGCTTATCTGGCGCTGTTTTCGGTGCCAATGCTGCTTGGTGCAGGACTGCCTGCGATACTTGTCATTGTATTGGTCATTGTAATGTCGGTCATTGGCTGTTCGCTTCTCGGTATGGCGACCGAGCGCATCGCCTATAAGCCGCTGCGCGGTTCGCCGTCGCTGTCGGTTCTGATTACGGCCATCGCGGTCAGCCTGTTTTTGGAAAACCTGTTCATGATCCTGTTTTCCTCCGCCTCAAAGCCGTTCCCGGCGATCATCAGCGCCAATCCGATCAGCATCGGCAAAATCCAGACAAACGCCGTTACGATCATTACAATCGCGTTGTCGATTGTCTGTATGATCGGGTTGCAGCTCTTTGTCAAGAAAACGCGTATGGGCAAAGCGATGCGCGCTGTCTCCGAGGACGCTGGCGCCGCAATGCTCATGGGCTGCAACAGCAACGTGACGATTTCCATGACGTTTGCAATCGGTTCCGGCCTGGCGGCTGTGGCGGCCGTTATGTATTGCTCCGCTTATCCGCTGGTCAACCCTTATATGGGTTCCATGCTCGGCCTCAAGGCGTTTATCGCGGCGGTGCTCGGCGGCATCGGCATCATCCCGGGCGCGATGCTCGGCGGTTTTGTGATCGGCCTTGTCGAGAGCCTGACAAAGGCGTATATCTCCTCCTATTTGGCGGACGCCGTCGTGTTTGGTATTCTGATTGTCGTGCTGCTCGTCAAGCCGACGGGCATCCTGGGCAAAAATGTCGGTGAGAAAGTGTAGGTGAATGGCATGGCTTCAAAACGCGGCAAAACTTATTTTTCCTATCTCGTCAACCTTGTTTGTGTCGTCCTGCTGTTCATCGTACTGACTGCATTGATGAAGGCGGGTGTGATCAACACCTATTGGGCGGGCGTGATCATGCTGATTATGATCAACATCATCCTGGCGACCTCGCTCAACCTGACCACCGGTGTGCTTGGCCAGATCGCGCTTGGCCACGCGGGGTTCATGTCAGTCGGCGCTTATGCGGCCGCGCTCTTTTCCATGAAGATCGCCGAGGCGGCAAAGCTCGTTGAAAACGGCGCGCCGACGGCGGCCGGTTTCGGGACGTTTCTGGCGTCGCTTGTCGTCGCTGGCATCGTCGCCGCTGTTTTCGGTCTGATCGTCGGCATCCCGGCGCTTCGCCTCAAGGGCGATTATCTGGCGATTATCACGCTCGGTTTCGGCGAAATCATCCGCGTTATTATTGAAAACGTCAAGTTTACCGGTGGTGCGCAGGGGCTTTCCGGTATCCCGAAGCTCTCCAACTTCAACACAGTCTACTGGGTGACCGCCCTGACCATCGCCGTGCTGTTTGCATTTGGACGTTCCCGTCATGGCCGTGCGATCATTGCGATCCGTGAGGATGATATCGCTTCGGAGGCGTCAGGCATCCCGAATACGTATTACAAGGTGCTTGCGTTTACGATTTCAGCATTTTTTGCCGGGGTGGCGGGCGCTGTCTATGCGCAGCAGATGCAGGTGCTCGGCGCCAAAACATTCAATTTCATGCGCTCCATCGATATTCTGGTCATCGTTGTGCTCGGCGGACTCGGCTCGCTGACCGGCTCAATCATCGCAGCCGTCGGCTTGACTGTATTGCCCGAGGCGCTGCGCGGCTTCTCCGAATACCGGATGCTGATCTATTCCGTAGCATTGATTATTGTCATGATTTTTAAACCCTCCGGCCTGCTTGGTACGCGTGAATTCTCCATGTCTGCATTTCTGCGCTGGCTGCGCCATCCGCAGATTAAGCGAAAGAAAGCGGCGGCTGAAAGGGGGAGCGGTAAATGAGCAATCCTGTTTTGAAGGCCGATCATCTCGGCATCTCCTTCGGCGGACTCAAGGCGGTCGAAGGATTTGATCTGGAAATCCGTGAAAATGAGCTTGTCGGCTTGATTGGACCAAATGGCGCGGGCAAGACAACCGTGTTCAATATGCTGACGGGCGTTTATCAGCCGACCGAGGGCGCCGTTTATCTTGAAGGGAATCTGATGGCAGGTAAAAAACCGCATCAGATGGTAAAGGCAGGTATTGCGCGCACCTTCCAGAATATCCGTCTGTTTAAGAAGATGACGGTAATCGACAACGTGCGCGTCGCATTCAATCTGCATATGAAATATTCCGTCCTCCAAAGCATTCTGCGCACGCCGCTTGTTTGGAAAGAGGAGGAGGAGATCGATCGCAAGGCGCACGAGCTGTTGTCCGTATTTCATATGGAAGGGCTTGCCGATCATATAGCGGCCAATCTTCCGTATGGACAGCAGCGTAAGCTTGAAATTGCACGTGCGCTTGCAACCAATCCAAAGGTGCTTTTGCTTGACGAACCAGCCGCTGGCATGAACCCGACTGAAACGGCGGAATTGATGGAGGCGATCTCCATCATCCGTGAGCGATTTCATGTATCCATCCTGTTGATCGAGCATGATATGAGCCTTGTTATGAAGATCTGTGAGCGTTTGGTCGTGATCGACTACGGCCAGATTATTGCCGCAGGTACGCCGCAGGAAGTTGCGCGCGATCCAAAGGTGATCGGCGCATATCTTGGAAAGTAGGAGGGGAGCCAATGCTGATCGTCAAAGATTTGAATGTGTCGTATGGCGCCATCCATGCGATCCATGATGTGAGCCTAGAGGTCAATGCGGGCGAAATCGTCTCGCTGATCGGTGCAAACGGCGCGGGTAAAACGACGACGCTGCACACAATCACAGGTCTGAAGAAGGCGTCGTCCGGTTCTGTCGAGCTTGAAGGGCACAACCTTCTGACAACCGAGCCGTCAAAGATTGTCGGCCTTGGGATGGCGCATGTTCCGGAGGGACGGCGTATTTTCGCATCGATGACGGTTGAGGAAAACCTTGAGATGGGCGCCTTTACCATCCGTGACAAGGCGCAGATTTCAACGGACATAGAAAATGTATATAAGCACTTCCCACGCTTGCGGGAACGATATAAGCAGGCGGGTGGCACGCTGTCAGGCGGCGAGCAGCAGATGCTCGCTATTGGACGCGCGATGATGTCTCGGCCAAAGATCATGCTGATGGATGAACCGTCGATGGGCTTATCTCCGCTTCTGGTGGGCGAGATCTTTGAGATTATCCAGGAGCTGAACCGCAGCGGCATGACCATTTTGCTTGTTGAACAGAATGCCAAAATGGCGCTGTCCATCGCAGACCGCGCATATGTGCTGGAGACAGGGCATGTCGTTATGGATGGTCAGGCGAAGGATATGCTGGAGGATGATAAGGTTCGGCGGGCATATCTCGGCATGTAAAAACAGATACCGTCCGGCTGTCAAGGTGTTACAGCCGGACGGTTTTGCAATGGAGGGAAAATGAATGGCGGAGGTAAAAACGAATGCAATGCGTATGTTGGATCGTGCAAAAATCCCATATCAGATTCACACATACGATCATGCAGACGGAAAAATTGATGGCGTCAGCGTTGCGGCAAAGCTTGGGCAGGATATCAACGCCGTCTATAAAACGCTTGTCACCAAAGGCGCGGGCGGCGGTTATTTTGTGTTTGTGATTCCGGTTGACCGGGAGCTTGACCTGAAAAAAGCGGCGCGGGCTGTCGGCGAGAAGTCAGTTGCAATGATTCCCGTTGCGGATATCAATAAAGCGACCGGATATATCCGGGGCGGCTGCTCACCAATTGGAATGAAGAAGCTGTATCCAACAGTATTCGATGCGGCCGTCCTCAATTTGCCGGCTGTGATTGTCAGCGGCGGCCGGATCGGCTGCCAGATTGAAGCCTCGCCTCGTGATCTGCTGCCTCTTGTCAAGGCTGTAACAGCACGGATTACGTATGATTAAAAAAGTATAAAGCAAACGCCCCAGCCTTCGCTGGGGCGTTTTTTTATTCTCCAATATACGTAAAGCGTTCGACACGTTTTCCGTCTCGTTCGATTTCCTCCATGAACATGTCGAGCGGGCGCACCCATAGATCACCCTCGCCATATAAGGCCCGATAGACGACAAGCTGTTCAAGTGTTTCGCTGTGGCGCGCTAAACCGATGGCCTCATATTCATTACCCTTAAAATGGCGGTATCGCCCAGGACGGAAGGCGCGCGGCTGGTCCGGACGCGCCGTGGGCGCGTCCGGCGCCTGGACCGGCACAGCCGGTTCAGGCGTTCCCGGCGCGGCATGCGCCGCGCCGGCCAGCCGCGCGCAGTCCTCCGGTGAAACAAGGATACGCGCGCCAAAGGCGGGTAGCTCCAGCTTGAGATTGCCGTCATTCGTTTCAAAGACTGTTCCGGTGAACAGATCCGTAAGCGGCGCGGTGCGCACATGAAATTCAACATATTCCGAATGATCGGAAAGATTGAGCGCAGTATAGACATACTGGCCATCATAAGCGCGTTCAAAGACAAATTGTTCGTTTTTGACAAGCCTCTGTTCATATGCTCCGTACTGGAGAGCAGGCAGGCTGCGCCGGATCATTCCCAAACGTGCGATATGGGTGCAAAGAGGTTCGTCTGCTTCGACAATTTGTCCAAGCTCCAGGCAAGGGCGCAGCGGTGCGTCAGAACCGCCCTGTTTAGCGCCTGTAATGCCCCATTCGCTGCCATAATAAACAGATGGTACGCCAGGCATTGTATAGAGCAGTGTATAGGTATTGCAGAGATGGGCACGGTTTCGCAGCATGGTAGCGAGACGATTGATATCGTGATTATCGACAAAATTATAAAGGCACAGATTTTTATAGATGCCGCCGTTCCCAAACTGACGGTTCAGGGAATAGGCAATTTCAAAATAGTTTTTGTCATTGTGCGAAGAATAAAGCCCCTTCTCACACTCATAGTTGGTGACAGAATCAAGCATATCGGGATTGGCCCAACGGTTATAATCACCATGGATAATTTCTCCCATCAGCCAAAAGTCAGGACGTTTTTCACGACAGAAGGTGCGAAGGCGACGGAAAAAAGCTGGATCAACACAGTCAGCCGCGTCAAGCCGCAGACCGTCGATTCCAAATTCATCCATCCACATGCCGACCGCGCCAAGCAGATGGTCGACGACCTCAGGATTTTGCAGATTCAGCTTTACAAGATTGAAATGTCCTTGCCAGCCTTCGTACCAAAAAGGATCGCCCATTGGGCTGCCGCCGCCGAAGTTGAGATTATGAAACCATCCGCAATATCTGGATGCTTGTCCATTTTTACGCACATCTTCAAAGGCCCAGAAGGAACGGCCGACATGGTTAAAGACGCCATCAAGCACAATGCGGATTCCATGTTTATGAAGCGTCTCGCAGATCTTTTTAAAATCTGCGTTGCTTCCAAGCCGCCGGTCAAGCGTATAATAATCAATTGTATCGTATCCATGCTCGCTCGATTCAAAGACCGGGCCGAGATAGACGGCATTAATATTCAGCTTTAAGAGATGCGGAAGCCACTCTATGATTTTCGCAATACGGTTTTGCGGCTCTCCACCGCTGTTTTGCTGCGGTGCGCCGCAAAACCCAAGCGGATAAATATGATAAAAAACGGATTCATTGACCCAATTCATAGGCGATATCCCCCTCATGCCTTTTCGGCGAAGCCCGGACAATGGATGCCCTGAGCAAATTTGTATGTTAACAGTATACACTGATTTGTAAAAAATAGCAATTGTAAGAAGGACATTCCTTGATCATCTTGGGGAAATGCTAAAGGCGCAATGAAAGAACTTATTCAATTCTGCAAAAGTCATAGCGCGGCAGGTAAACTGCGAAAAAAACGGAGTCCCCACTGCAAATCGCGGGGACTCCGGTATAACCGTAAGATGTGCTTGGAAACAAATTAATAATTTTTGGCCTGAAGCTGGAAATACGCCTGTGGATGTGTGCAGACAGGGCAGACAAGCGGAGCAGACTCGCTAACATGAATATGACCGCAGTTGGAACACTGCCAAATCACGACGCCAGTTTTCTTAAAGACCTGTTCAGTGTCAACATTTTTCAAGAGAGCCAGGTAGCGCTCCTCATGTTCTTTTTCGATCTTGCCGACTTCCTCAAAGAGGTAAGCGATCTTGTCAAAACCTTCTTCGCGGGCCTCAGCGGCAAATTTCGCATACATATCGGTCCATTCATAATTTTCACCGGCGGCTGCATCTTTGAGGCAGGCGGCCGTATCGGGAATACCATCATTCAGCAGCTTGAACCAGATTTCAGCATGTTCCTTTTCATTGGCTGCCGTCTCCAAAAAGAGGTTTGCAATCTGGACAAAGCCTTCTTTTTTCGCCTTGGAGGCATAGAACGTGTACTTATTGCGTGCTTGGGATTCACCTGCAAACGCGGCGGCAAGGTTGGCGGCTGTCTTAGTTCCTTTAAGCTCTTTCATGTCATGGTCTCCTTTCAATCTTACAAACAATCAGGATTTTTCTGCACACATCTGACAGATTCCTGTCAGAGTGAGCAAGATGCCATTTACAGTGATATCGGGTAGGGAACGCAATTCCTCCTCGAGCGCGCCAAGAGAAAGCAGATTGACATCATAGATACGTCCGCATTTTTCACAGAGCAAATGTGAATGTGCGTCTATACGACCGTCAAAACGATCCGGCGTGCCGGATAGCCCGATCTTCTTAATCACGCCAGTCTGCGCAAGCAGATTCAAATTCCGGTAAACCGTTCCCAAGCTGATAGTTGTCTCCTGTGCGCGTGCGAGCGCATAAACCTCATCAGCCGTGGGATGGATAGGGTTCTCCAGAACGATCCGGTGGATAAGCTCCCGTTGCCTGGAATAATTCATAGGGTTCCTCACAAAGAATAAAAATGATAATTATTATTATATTATAAGTATTATAACAGAAGAAACCGATTTGTCAAGCGTTTTTTCGCAAAAAAACCGCCGCTCTATTTTACAGAGCGGCGGTTTTGACCTTAATTGGGCGGGGTACAAGCGGTCGGACCGCTTTGGCGCTCCTTGTAATGATGCGCTTCCTCCAACATCATATCCTTGACCTTCATTAGACGGATCTGTGTACTGCGCTCATTTTCATCAAGCTTCATGGTGATGTACTTGATGTTCTCCCGCAATTCAGGAATCATGACATGCTCAAGCGCGTTGACACGCCGGCGGGTCTTTTCAATCTCAGCAGCCATGAGCTGGCATGATTTTTCGACCTCCGCCAGACGCAGTAGATCAGGCAGCACATCTGAGAGTGATTTGATCGCGCCATCGAGATCGGCGGAAGTAAACGCGAATCCGTAGGAATAGATGTTGTTTGCGTCGGCAGTGCGTGTTTTATACTCAAATATGGGAATCTCAACGCTCATAACGTTGCGTTCGGACGCCTCAAGATAGACTTCCTGCATCGGCGCCATCATTGCGACATTGAGCGTTTCGTCCGTCATACCGGCACGTGCCAGAACAAAATTTTTGTTCGCGGCAGCGATTCCGGATTCCACTTTTTCACGCAGCGCCTTGTTCTCGCGCACGAGATCGAGAAACTGACGCATCAGTTCATCACGCTTATCCTTGAGCAGCTTATGGCCGCGCACAGCGGTGACGAGCTTCTTTTTGAGCCGGGTAAGCTCCATGCGCGTCGGGTTGACCTGCGTCTTTGCCAAAGCGCATCACCCCTGCTTTCCGTAATACTCGTCAAGGAACTTGTCGTCGATACGCTTTAACTCGCTGCGCGGCAGGATGCGCAGCAGCTTCCAGCCGATATCAAGCGTTTCCTCAATATCGCGGTTGGCGTCGTAGCCCTGTGAAACATACTCCTGCTCGAACGCGTCCGCAAACTTGGCATAGAGCTTGTCGATGTCGGTCAGAGCGGCTTCGCCAAGAATGACCATCAATTCTTTAGCGTCTTTTCCGCGCGAATAAGCGGCAAAGAGCTGGTTCATCGTATTAGCGTGGTCGGCGCGTGTTTTGCCGGTTCCGATGCCCTTATCCTTCAGTCGCGACAACGACGGAAGCACGTCGATCGGCGGCGCAATGCCCTTGCGGTACAGCTCGCGCGAGAGGATGATCTGTCCCTCGGTGATATAGCCGGTGAGGTCGGGGATCGGATGCGTTTTGTCGTCTTCCGGCATGGTCAGAATCGGGATCAGCGTAATCGAACCGTTTTTGCCCTTTTGACGCCCCGCGCGCTCATACAGCGAGGCCAGGTCGGTGTACATATAACCCGGATAGCCACGGCGGCCTGGGACCTCCTTGCGCGCGGCGGAAATTTCACGCAGCGCATCGGCATAGTTGGTGATGTCGGTGAGAATGACAAGCACGTGCATGTTTTTCTCAAACGCCAGATATTCGGCGGCCGTCAGCGCCATTTTCGGCGTTGCGATACGCTCAACAGCGGGGTCGTTAGCAAGGTTGATAAACATGATGGAGCGATCGAGCGCGCCTGTTTCACGGAAACTGTCGGTAAAGAAGTTCGCTTCCTCAAATGTGATACCCATCGCGGCGAATACAACGGCAAAGGGCTCGTCGGTGCCGCGCACCTTCGCCTGACGCGCGATCTGTGCAGCGAGATTGGCGTGCGGAAGGCCGGACGCTGAGAAAATCGGCAGCTTCTGGCCGCGCACAAGCGTATTCAGGCCGTCGATGGCTGAAACACCTGTCTGAATAAATTCCTGCGGATAGTTGCGCGCGGCCGGGTTCATCGGCAAGCCATTGATATTGAGCCGCTTTTCCGGCAGGATCTCCGGGCCGCCGTCAATGGGACGGCCAAGTCCGTCAAACACGCGCGAAAGCATATCCTCTGATACGCCAAGCTCCATGCTGCGTCCGAGAAAGCGCACGCGGGAATTCGACAGGTTGATGCCCGTCGAGCTTTCAAAGAGCTGAACCAGAGCGTTGCCGCCGTCGATTTCAAGCACACGGCAGCGGCGCTTTTCACCGGAGGCAAGCTCGATTTCGCCAAGCTCGTCATAGGTGACGCCTTCCACGTCGCGCACGAGCATCAGCGGGCCGGCAACCTCCTGAATGGTACGATATTCCTTGGGCATCAGAACTCCTCCTTCCTGTTGGCCAACGCGGCGATTTCATCGGCGAGCGCCTGCAAAACAGCGGCGCATTCGTCGTTTACTTTGTCGGCGGTCACATATTTGAAGCGGCCTATACGCTCGCGCACAGCCATTTTAACAAGGTCGTCGACAGGAACACCCTTGTTGAGCGCCTCGAGGGAGGCGTCGTAGAAGCTGAGAACCAGCTTCATCATTAAGAACTGCTTTTCAAGAGGCGTATAGGTGTCGACATCATGGAACGAGTTCTGATGCAGAAAGTCCTCACGGATGGAGCGCGCTGCCTCCAGCTTGAGGCGGTCGGGAGCGGAAAGGGCGTCAATACCAACCAGTTTGACGATTTCATCAAGTTCAGCCTCCTCCTGAAGCAGCAGCATCAGACGCTGGCGCATGGAGGACCAGTCCTCGTTGACGTTTGTGTTAAACCACTTCGATGTGGTATCAGTGTAGAGCGAATAGCTCGTCAGCCAGTTGATCGCGGGGAAATGGCGCTGATAGGCCAACTGCGAATCGAGGCTCCAGAACACCTTGACGATGCGCAGCGTCGCCTGTGAAACAGGCTCGGAGATATCGCCACCGGGCGGCGACACGGCGCCGATCGCGGAAAGCGAACCCTCGCGCCCCTCTTTGCCGAGCGTGATCACGCGGCCGGCGCGCTCATAAAACTGTGCCAGACGGCTGCCCAAATAGGCGGGGTATCCTTCTTCACCAGGCATTTCCTCAAGACGGCCGGACATTTCGCGCAGAGCCTCAGCCCAACGGGATGTCGAATCGGCCATCAGCGCGACGGAATACCCCATATCGCGGAAGTATTCCGCGATGGTGATGCCCGTGTAGATGGAAGCCTCGCGCGCCGCAACCGGCATGTCGGAGGTGTTTGCGATCAGTACCGTGCGTTCCATCAAGGAACGGCCTGTTTTCGGGTCCTTCAGTTCCGGAAATTCGTTGAGAACGTCCGTCATCTCGTTGCCGCGCTCGCCACAGCCGATGTATACGACGATGTCGGCTTCGGCCCATTTGGCAAGCTGGTGCTGGATGACGGTTTTGCCGGAACCGAACGGGCCGGGAACGGCCGCCACGCCGCCTTTGGCGATCGGGAACAGCGTGTCGACAACACGCTGGCCGGTGACGAGCGGCATGTCGGGGGAGAGCTTGCTCTGATAGGGACGGCCGACGCGGACAGGCCAACGCTGCATCAACGAGACGTTCTGCTCAGCGCCGTTGGCCGTTTCGATTACGGCAACGGTATCAGTGACGGTGAAATCACCAGCGCTGATCGATTTGACAGTTCCGATGACGCCGTTGGGAACCATAATTTTGTGCAGGACAACCTGCGTCTCCTGAACCGTGCCGAGGACGTCGCCGGCAGACACCTCGTCGCCCGCCTTAACTGTGGGAGTGAAGGCCCATTTTTTATCGCGGTCGAGCGAAGGAACCTCAACGCCGCGCGCAAGGCTGTTGCCGATTTTTGCGCGGATTTCCTCCAACGGACGCTGGATACCGTCGTAAATGTTGGAAATCAGTCCCGGCCCAAGCTCCACGCTCATTGGGACGCCAGTCGACTCCACAGGCTCGCCCGGGCCGAGCCCCGAGGTTTCCTCGTAGACCTGTACCGAAGCCTCGTCGCCGTGAATCTCGATGATCTCGCCGATGAGGCGCTGCTCGCTGACGCGCACAACGTCAAACATGTTGGCGTCGCGCATTCCCTCGGCGATGACCAGCGGGCCGGCTACTTTTTTGATCTTACCAATGCTCATATCGTTTTTTCACCTGCTTTACTCTTAATCGCCATTGAAAATGATATCGGAGCCAACAGCCTGCTCCACCGATTTTTTGACGTTTTTGATGCCCATCCCCGTGTTGCCGGATACGCCCGGGATGGGGATGATGGCAGGGAGACGCTCGGCGCGGTAGCGGTCGATTTCCGCTTCGAGCGTGGCCGCGAGCGACTCAGTGATATAAATGACAGCATATTCGCCCTCAGCCAGCTTTCGCAGCCTGCGGGCGGCCTCGGTCGGGTCGGTGACAGGGAAGGTGTCCAGCCCGAGCGCGGCGAAGCCGTAAATGCTGTCGCGGTCCCCGATGACTGCCGTCCTATACATACATTTCCCTTACCCTTTCCCGGATCGACGCCTCCGGCAGGTCGTTGCGCTTGCCGGAAAGGATGATCCGCACCGTTTTGATCTCATTTTCACGCCCGAGGATATATGCCGCCAGCGGACCGATGCCAAACGCCTGAAACTGCTGTGGGCGGATCGATTCGATGATGACATTGTCGCACCACCGCTCAAAAGCGGACGGAGATTGTTCTAGCGCGGGCGCCGCGCCGGCATAATCGGTCAGCGCCAGATAGTCGCTGATTGCCTCGTCGCCTTCGGCGGCGGCTTTCGCGAGCTGGTATACGTCGAGAGAGGCGCATGGCGCGAGCGCGCGCCGGATAAATTCGAGCGATTTCCCGGTGCGCCGGCAACGCACAGCCGTTTTGATATTGGCCGCTGCGACAGTCAGCTCCGCGTATTGGCGGATCAGTTCGCTGTCGGAGGCCTGCCCAGCGCGTTCGATAGCTTCAAGCGCGGCGCGGTCAATGATGATATCGCAAAGCTGGCCGTCGCGCGTCTGCGACAGGGCGTTATACGCCTCCTCGGCGGGGGCGCGCATCGCTTCGGGCAGCGCGCCGAAATCCTTGGCGCGCACAGCCTCCAGAATCGCGCCGCTGCCGACGGTTCCGTGCGAGATAAAGACGCCGAAATCGCTCTCGTCCGTGCAGACAAGCTTGACCGCGGCCTTCAGGTTGTGGTAATCGTTGGCGTAGAGGAACACGTCGAACACGGACATATCCTCAACCAACTCGCCGATCAGATTCCAGGTTTTTTCCCGCTCGGCGGCCAACAGGCGCGCGTCGTCCGCTGCGACTTCGCCGTCACCCCATCCGCGGTCGGCGAGCAGGCGCAGGCATTCGTCGTAGCTTTTGGCCGCGAGCAGCTGATCGATCGCCTGGGCGTTGAGAAGCGTCAGCTCCTTCGAGCGGATACGAGCGACCGCATAGGTGTATAATGAATCGGACATGTTAAACCTCCCTTGTACACGCCGCGGACAGGGAAGTACCGCGGCGCGGCGCAAAATGCGCGTTATGCGAACAGGAGCGCCTGAACCTGATCCTGCAAGGTTTCACGCGCGGCGTCGATAAGCGCCGCGAACGAGCAGTTTTCCTCAATGCCGCCGTAGACGAGCACAAAGCCGCCGTCGATATCGCGCGTTTCGTCGCCAATGCGCAGCGTGCCTTTGGCCTGCTTGGCAAGGGCGTCGGCAAAGCCGTCCGGCAGCCGTTTTTTGTCGGCGGGATTGAACAGGATTTCGCCGTCAAGGGGAAGGGAATACTTGCCGATCATTTTAAGGATCAGCGCGAAATACTCCTGTTCAGGCAGGGCGCAGGCTGCTTTCTGCGCTTCGGCGATGGCCGAAGAAATGATTTCCTGCTTGGCTTCAAGCACGGCGCGCCGGCGCGCGAGCGCGGCGGCCGATTTGGCGGACTCGCGCGCGGCGGCGACGGCTGCCGCGGACTGGGCCTCGATAGCCGCGACCCGGGCGTCGGCTTCGCCGTGCGCCTGGTCCGTGATCTGCCGCGCCTCGTCCCGCGCCCGCGCGAGGGCGGCATCCGCCGCCTGCTGCGCGTCGTCCTGGATCTGCTGTACAATTTTTTCCAATCCGGTCATGGCAGAATTCTCCTTACTACAAAGTGCGGACGATTCCGCCGTATCAGATGGCCAGGCTGCCGACGCCGAAGATCGAGAGAATCGAGATAAGCAGCGCAAGGATCGCGTATGTTTCGACCATCGCCGGGAAGATCATCGCCTTACCGAATGTCTCGGGGCGTTTGCAGATCATGCTGATGGAGGCGACGGCCGCGCGCGCCTGACGCTTTGCGGACCACAATCCGACAAAGCCCATCGGCAGGCAGGCCGCGAGATAGAGCAGGCCCTTGACAAGCGAAATGTTGGCGTCGCCGCCCATGATACCGATCTGTGTAAGCGTGATAAAGGCAATAAGCAGGCCGTAAATACCTTGTGTACCAGGGAGCAGCTGGAGGATCAGGACCTTACCAAAGCGGTTGGGATCTTCCGTCACCGCGCCTGCGGCGGCCTCGCCGGCCATGCCGACGCCGATTGCGGAGCCGATACCGGCCATCAGAGCGGCCAGCGCCGCGCCAAGCAATGCAAAAGCAATTCCCATAGAACTCATGTCAGATTTCCTCCTTGAATTTGTAATATTTGGTATGAGCGGCAAACGGCGAAAACGCGCGTCCGCCCCCTTCGTAAAACTTGCCGAAAAACTCGACGAATTGCAGACGGTTTGTGTGGACATACGCACCGAGCAGGTTGATGCCGATGTTCAGCGCGTGTCCTACCAAAAATACCAGGATAAACATGATCGCGCCAAAGACGCCTGAACCGCCCATGCTGCCCATCTTGTTAAAGACGGTCGCGATGACGCCGGTCGCCAGGCCGAGCGCGAGCAGGCGGGAATAGGATAGGATATCGCTTAGGTAGCCAGTGACGTTGTAGACGCCGTAAAGGCCCTTGAGCAGACGTTTGACCGGGTTGCGGGATTCGCGCCCGGATGTCAGAATAATGCCGGCTGCTCCAATGCCTGCGCAGACAGCAGCGATTGTGGCGACAACAGGCGGCAGCGTGAAGGAAAGGCCGAGCATCTCGGTAATCATGCCCATGGTCAGCAGATAAAAGATGCCGCCGCCGACAAGCAGATACCAGAACACAACGTCGTAGATGGCGTCCTTGATCTGCCCTTCCCGGGCAAGCTGATAAAATTTGATCCCAAGCCCAGTGAACAGATGGATAATACCGATCAGGAAAGAAAAGACGAGCAAACGCATCGGCTCGCTGACAGGCTCGAACCACAGCGGGGACAGCTTGAAGTCAGAATGGAAGAATGTCGAAGCGATGACCCCCACGGCGTCCCCGAAGAAGCTGCCGAACAGCGCGCCCCAAAAGATAGTGGACAGGCCGCAGAAAAAGAACATCTTGATCATCTTTGCCATCCCTGGCTCCATATTCTTGTACTTGGCCATCACAACGCCGCAGCCGATTGCCATCACAAGCCCGTAGCCGGCGTCCGAGAGCATCATGCCGAACAGGATGTAATAGAAAAACGACATGATCGTCGTCGGGTCGATTTCGCCCCTGCCGGGCAGGCTGTAGCTTTCGACAACCGTTTCAACCGGCTCGGAAAACGAATTGTTTTTCAGCACAACCGGTACGTCCTCGCCGGGACCGGGCGTCTCTAGGCGCACAGCCGCGTCAAATTTGCTGGTCAATTCGTTTTCGACAGCCGCCGCGCGTCTGGCCGTGACATAACCTGAAAGCAGGAATGTGCGTTTTGACTGCGCGAGCCGTCCGATGACCTCGTATTTTTCGACGCGCAACCGCAGGTAATCGGTTAAAAACCGCAGGTCGCCGCGCTTGCCGGCAAGCCCTTCAATCTCCTTCTGTGCCGCTTCAATCGCGTTTTGCGCAGCGGCGACAGAATCGTTTAAGAGCTTTTGACGCTCGGCGGGCGACTCTTTGGCCGGGGAAGCCGGACGCGAGAAGCCGCAGGCCCGCAGCGCTTCGTCGACAATGGCCGCCTGGCCACGGTGCGTCACGATGAATACGCATGTCTGATCCTGCGAATGGCTGACCAGATCGATGTGTACCGAAGCCTCGGGCGCGGCCTGGGCGATACGCGCATAAAGCGCGTCGAGCGGTATGTCGTCGGCAAAAGAGCCGATAAACGCCGCCGTCGACCGTGTACCGGAAAAACGCATCGATACGTCAAGACCAAGCCAGGGCGTCAGCGCGTCGAGCTGTGTTTGCAGCTTGAGAATTTCGGCCCGGTTTTCAGCGATCGTTCTTGACAGCGCGTTTAAACGCCGCGCCGTCTCAAGCGTCTGACCGGCGTTGGCGCCGGCCGCCTCGTACTCCTGCGCCGTCAGGGCGCGCCGCCCCTCCAGCATGGAAAGCATGGAAGCCTTTTCGGGCGCGTAAGTATCAAGCACCTCAAGGGCGGATGTAGCCGCTGTGATGTCCTTTTCAAACTGCGTGCGCTGCACTGCGGTGTCGGACTTTTCGAAAACATCGTCCTCCAGGGCGAGATCAGAAATTTCGACGACGCCGCGCCGCTGAAGCGTCTCCAGAATTTGTTTGCGGTCTTTTTTCAGCGCGCATATGCTGATGCGTTGCATTTGCAGCACCGCCATAAAACGGATGCCTCCTTTACGAGTGGAATGGGTCCGGCCGCTATACCAGCTCGGACAGGATCAGCCGCCGCACCGCATCCGCCTGGGCGGACGCGCTCTCGCGCAGCGTCGCGACCTCCTGGCGGACCGCGTCGAGCGCCTCGCGTTGCAGGGCGTCGCCCTCTGCGCGCGCCGCGGCCAGCGCGGCGTCCGCCTTGGCGTGCGCCTGGGCGATTCGCTCCCTGGACTCGGCGGCTGCGGCCGTCCTGGCCTCGTCAATCGCCGCCTCGCCCTGGCGTGCGGCCTCCTGTTCAGTCTGTTCAGCGGCCTGCTCCGCCTCGCGGATGGTCCGGATGGTATCCTGCTCCATAGTATCACCACCTGTTTTTGTCTTTTAACATTTTAAGCCCGAAGGCGTAAAATACTTATGATTAATATACAATGAAATGGAAAAATAATCAATGCTGCTCATGATCAAACTACCAACTGGTTGATAAAAAATTATCAACAACGAAAGCCAAAAACTTTTCAGGCACAAAGCAGATTGCAATAAAGCCTAACAATATCTATAATTTTACTATATAATAGTGTTGAAATCAAGGAATTTTATAGAAACCCTTTAAATTTTAATAATATTTTCTTTCGCACGGCAGCTTGATTGCAGATAGATTACATTCACAGGACAGGCCCCAATTTGTATATCAAAATTTAGCCAAAAAACAGTTGTATTTTTAAAAATAATGTGCTATATTGAATACATAAGTTAGGATTATTATGGTTTGATATCTCCACACCCTCACCCCCTATAGGAAAAAGCGGCTTGCAAAATCGGTTGCAGGCCGCTTTTTCCTTTGAACCTGTATTCACAGCCGGTATCCTCCGGCTGTGAATACAGGTTCTTGTTTTTTGTGGCGGTCTTGTTGACATTTGGATTGTATCATTGTATTATTGTACCGTTGGATTGATACAGTTGCATACAGATCAAAAAATCCAATGTTTTGAAGTCCGCACCCGTGTACGCTCGTTTTATCACTGAGGTGATTTGCCGTGCCGCATACACGGGGATTGGCAGAAGCATAAGGGAGTTGATGAAATTATGACGGAAACCGAGGAGAAAGTGGGGCTGCAACCGGCGCCGGAGACGCCGTCGCTGCCGCCCGCGCCGATCAGCAAGCATCCGGGCCGTTTTACAGTCCGCAAAGGCAGAAGAAAGAAATTCATCGTGCCTGTGGTGATTGTAGCGATTGTTGGTGTTGTCGCATGGAAGATGATGACCAGCAAGCCGCCGGTCGTTCCAACGGTCAGCGTGCCGCTGGAAAAAATGGATCTGATTAGCACGATCAGCGTGACCGGTACCGTGGAAAGCGCGAACGAGGGACTTGTCTATTCGAACCTGAACAGCCTGGTAACAGAGGTCGGCGTCAAGGTTGGGGACCGTGTCGCCGCAGGCGACACGCTTGCGCAGCTTGATACCTCCGATCTGTCGCTGTCCATCGCGGAGCAGCAGGCGCAGATCAATAAGCAGGTCAGGCTGAACAACCATGCGCTTGAGCAGTCGCAGAAAGCGCTTGACAATGCAAAAAGCGATATTGCAAACGATGTTGACGCGGATTTGATTTCGGCGGAAAATGCGCTCAAGCAGGCGCAGCAGGAGCTGAACAGTGCGCGCCGCGACCTTCAGGATCATAAGGACGATCTTGAATACGCCGATTCCGTGATGAATGATCTTGAAAAGGAACTCAACCGTGCGCGCAACGAGATGAACGATGCGGAGCGGGAGCTTTCACTCGCGGAACGCGAGGAGCGTGAAAACGGCACGCCTGTCCCGCAGGAAGTCCGTGAACGGTATGAGAAGGCCAAGGAAAAGTATGACGAGGTCAACAAGGAATGGGTCGGGGCCGACCGCTCCTATGGCAGCGATATCAGCAGCTACAGCCGCGCGTACCGCCAAGCGCGCGTCAGCTATGAAAACGCTTTGGCAAACAAAAAGGCTGCTGAAAACCGCGCGAGCCGGAATCTGGACACCCTACGGGACGAAATTGCCGGCCAGCAAATCCAGAATGACGTAACCTCCATGCAGATTTCACTGCAAAAGTATCAGAAAGATTTTGCCGATTCAACGCTCAAGGCCCCGATCTCCGGCACGGTCACGGCTGTTTACGCCAAGGAGGGCGCTCCCGCGGGCGGATTGATGTTTGTTGTTGAGGATACAGACAGCCTGGTGATCAAAACAAAGCTGAAGGAATATGATATCGCCTCCGTCGAGATCGGCATGCCCGTCGTCATCAAGTCGGACGCAACGGGCGAGCAGGAGTTCATGGGGCATATCAGCCACATCAGCCCGGCCGCCGTCAAATCGTCAACCGGTGAGATTCAAACGGAGGGCAGCGTTGAATTTGATGCGGAGATTACGCTTGACGAGCAGGGCACAGGCCTGCGCGTCGGTATGAACACACGTATGACGATTGAAACAGCGCGCAAGGATCAGGTATGGGCCGTTCCGTTCGACGCAGTGACGACGGATGAGCAGGGACAGGATATCGTCTATGTTGCCCGCACGGACGAAAATGGCGTTACAACCGCGGTTCCGGTCCCGGTGACAGCCGGTATGGAGACGGATTTCTACATAGAGGTCAGTTCCGACCAGCTCAATGAGGGCGACCAGATCATCAGCGATCCGGGTACGGTTGTTCCCGGCGCGCCGATCACCCTGGCGGGCGGCATGACGACAGAAGCCGCAGCCGTCCAAACGGTGTCCGAACCGGCACAGGCCAGTGAAAGCGGCGCGGCAAACGCGTCCTTTGCAGAGTCCGGCGTCTCCTCCGAAGCGGCCGCTTCGGAGGAATCCGCCGGCCTGCCGGCGGATTCCTCCTCCGCGGCATCCGCCTCGCAAGGGGGCTGACCGATGGAACATGAACAGCTAATGTGGAGCCAAACGCCCGCTGATGATCTGATCATTGATATGCGGGGTATATACAAGCGGTTTTACATTGGGCAGCCAAACGAGCTGGAAATTTTACGTGGTATCGATTTGCAGGTGAAAAAGGGCGAGTTTTTATCGATTGTCGGTGCGTCGGGTTCCGGCAAATCGACGCTGATGAATATCATCGGTGCGCTTGACCGCCCGACAGAAGGCGCTTATACGCTGGATGGTGTGCCAATGGCGGATGTGCCTGACGATATGCTGTCTGAAATCCGCAATTTAAAGATTGGGTTTGTATTTCAAACCTTCAACCTGATTCCGCGTACCACCGCGCTGCGCAATGTGGAGCTGCCCATGGTCTATGCAGGGGCGCGGCGCGGTCCGTGCACAAAACGTGCGAAGGCGCTTTTGGAGATTGTTGGGATGGGCGAGCGGATGAAGCACCTGCCAAATGAACTTTCCGGCGGTCAGAAACAGCGTGTGGCCATTGCGCGTGCGATGGCCAACGATCCGGCGATCATCCTTGCGGATGAACCGACCGGCGCGCTTGATTCTTCGACTGGCCGGATGGTTATGGATATTTTCCATGACCTGCATGAGCGGCGGGGCAAAACGATTGTTCTGATCACCCACAACCCGGAGCTGGCCGCGGAGACGCAGCGTATTGTAACACTCAGCGACGGCCGGATCATTGACAGCAGGGAGGGGGATGCACGCCATGCAGTTGTTTGAAAACATCGCCCTTGCAGTTGCCGGACTGCGCGCCAACAAGATGCGCGCGCTGCTCACGATGCTTGGTATCATTATCGGTATCGGATCGGTCATCACGATTGTCACGCTCGGTGATGCGATGACGGGCGCGATTATGGATACATTCAATTCGCTCGGCGCCAACAGCATCCAGATCTATATCAGCGATAAGCCCGATGAAAACGGCAATATCGATTGGTCGCGTCCTTACGAGGACGGCGACTATATCTCCGACGAGATGATCGACGCATATAAGGAACGGTTCGGCAGCATGGTTGAGGCTCTGGCTGTTTCCGAGAGCATCGGCAACGGACAGGCGCAGAATGGACGCCATCAGGCACAGGCACAGGTGATCGGTGTCAACGACAACGCGCTCGGCATCCAGAATATCGATATCGTCGCAGGACACGATTTAAACGAGCGCGAGGTTGGCGCGGGCAAATATGTCGCGGTGATCTCCGACGCGTTTGTTGAGGATTTGTTCCCGAATACAACGCCGCAGCAGGCGCTCGGACGCGAAGTAAAGCTGCGTGTCGCGCGTGGTCAATATACATTTACTGTCGTGGGCGTTTATCACTTTGAGGTCAACGGAATGATGGCCGGAATGGTGGGGAGCGTAACGTCCAATTTATTTATCCCTGTTTCTGTCGCAAAGGAAATCGCCGATATTGACCGCGGCTATTACTCAATACAGATCAAGGCGTCCTCAGAGGTGACGGACACGGTGGCGTTCGCACAGCAGTCGGAGGACTTCCTCAACCGGACCTTTTACCGCGACAACAAATATATCGAGTTGATGGCCATGAGTATGGACAGCATGCTCGCCGAGATGACCAGCACGATGGATATGATGAAGGTGGTCGTTTCTGTCATTGCGGCAATCTCGCTGCTTGTCGGTGGCATTGGCGTCATGAACATCATGCTTGTTTCCGTCACGGAGCGGACGCGTGAAATCGGTACGCGCAAGGCGCTTGGTGCAAAAAATTCGGCGATCCGTATTCAGTTCATCGTGGAATCGATGATCATCTGCGTGATCGGTGGCGTGATTGGCGTGGTGCTCGGCACAACGCTTGGACGCGTCGGTTCTTTGGCGCTCGGCGCAGCGGCCTGGCCGTCCCTGTTTATCATCCTTGTGGCAGTCGGCTTCTCGATGGCAATCGGCATCTTCTTTGGTTACTATCCGGCTAATAAGGCCGCGAAGCTCGACCCGATCGAGGCCCTGCGCTATGAGTAAGCAAGCTGGATGTACTATCCGTGCTCAAAAATAGAACCCGGCTCGCGCGCCCTTCTGAAAGGGGCGCGCGAGCCGGGTCTTATTTTTTACCGCCTATCCGCTGTCCGCGGCACAGCCTGCAAAAACGCAGCGCCAAACCCACTATTCGCGGCGCAGCCGACTAAAGTTTTTCGCCGAGGCCTTTTTTCAAAAAGGCCGGGAAGTTTTTCGCCGAGGCCTTTTTTCAAAAAGGCCGGGAAGTTTTTCGCTGAGGCCTTTTTTCAAAAAGGCCGGGAAGTTTTTCGCTGAGGCCTTTTTTCAAAAAGGCCGGGAAGGGACAGTTAGCCGTGGAACAGCTTTTTTGTCTGATATTTTGGTTCGCAGGTGAGATTGACGCCAAGCTTGCGGAAAGTGGTGGAATCGACCTGTGAAAGGATGACGGTTGAATGCGCCTCGCAGCCGCGCAGCTTGGGAAGCTGCGCCATAGCCAGCTCGGCTGTCGGGTTGGTTGCGGCGCAGATTGAGAGCGCAACAAGGATTTCATCGGTATGCAGACGCGGGTTGTGGTTGCCCAGATGCTTTGTTTTGAGGTTTTGAATCGGTTCGATGATGATTGGCGAAATGAGATGAATATCCTTCTGGATTCCGCCGAGTACCTTGAGCGCGTTGAGCAGGGCAGCCGCCGAAGCTCCAAGCAAAGCCGAAGTTTTGCCGGAAACGACCCGTCCGTCCGGCAGTTCGATCGCAGTCGCGGGCATCCCGGTCGCTTCCGCTTTTTTCAGCGCACAGGCGATGACGCTCCGCTCCTCGATACAGGCGCCGGCCTGGTTCATCAAAAGCTCAATTTTGTAAACGTCGTTTTCATCGACAAATCCCTGCCGGACCCCGCACCGTGCGGCATAGTAACGGCGAATAATCTCCTGCTTGGACGCGTCGCAGACAGCTTCATCGTCGATGATGCAGCTTCCCGCCATATTGACGCCCATATCTGTCGGCGATTTGTAGGGAGAACCGCCCGCGATCTTATCAAAGATCGCGTTGAGAACTGGGAAAATCTCGACATCGCGGTTGTAGTTGACTGTTGTGACGCCGTACGCCTCCAAATGAAACGGGTCGATCATATTAACATCGTTGAGATCAGCCGTGGCCGCTTCATAAGCGAGATTGACCGGATGCTTGAGCGGTAAATTCCAGATGGGAAACGTTTCAAACTTTGCATAGCCAGCTTTGACGCCGCGCTTGTATTCATGATAGAGCTGTGAAAGGCAGGTCGCCATTTTACCGCTGCCGGGCCCTGGAGCTGTTACAACAACAAGCGACCGTTGCGTTTCAATATATTCATTGCGCCCATAGCCTTCGTCGCTGACGATCAACGGGATATTGGACGGATAACCCGCAATTGGATAATGACGGTAAACACGCAGCCCAAGCGATTCCAGGCGTTTCTGGAAGGCTTCAGCCGCCGGCTGCGCGTTATATTGCGCGATTACAACGCTTCCCACGTACAAGCCGATGCCTCGAAACGCATCGATCAGGCGCAGCACATCAAGATCGTATGTAATACCAAGGTCGCCGCGCACCTTGTTCTTTTCGATATCTGAAGCATTGATGACAACAACGACCTCGACATCGTCCTTCATATGCAAGAGCATACGCACCTTGCTGTCTGGTTGAAACCCCGGCAGCACGCGCGCGGCGTGATAATCATCGAACAGCTTACCGCCAAATTCAAGATAGAGTTTTCCTCCGAAACGCACAATCCGTTCCTGAATATGCTCGGACTGTGTGCGCAGGTAGCGTTCATTGTCAAACCCGATTCGTTTCATTCTGCTTCCTCCAAATAACACTTTCCTGTAAAAAGCCGGCTGCATATCACAATTGGCGGATTTTTTAAAACAAAGCCGCCGGCGGAAGATATGGGGCGGGCTCCAGCCGCGGTCACGCACTGGAAAAACCCGGCGGAACCCATTCCGCCGGGCTGTCTGCACGTTGGGTGCGGCAGCTTACGCCTTGCCGGCGCAGCCAAGCACTTCATTGATCTTATGAGAAACCATGTCCTTGACGGCGGTGCGGGCAGGCATCAAATATTGACGCGGATCGAAATGATCCGGATGCTCAACAAAGTATTTGCGGACCGCAGCCGTCATGGCGACACGCACATCGGAATCGATGTTGATTTTGCAGACGGCCATCGAAGCGGCCTTGCGGAGCATATCCTCAGGAATGCCGATGGCATCCGGCATCTGGCCGCCATACTGGTTGATGACCTTGACCAGATCCTGCGGGACAGACGAAGCGCCGTGCAGAACAATTGGGAAACCAGGCAGACGGCGGCTGACCTCCTCAAGGATATCAAAGCGTAACTGCGGCTTCTGGCCAGGTTTAAACTTGTATGCGCCGTGGCTGGTGCCGATGGCGATAGCCAGCGAGTCGACACCGGTCTTGGTGACGAATTCCTCAACCTCGCCGGGATTTGTAAACTGCGCGTCGTCGGCGTGGACGTTGACGTCGTCCTCGATGCCGGCCAGCTTGCCAAGCTCCGCCTCAACAACAACACCATGCGCATGGGCATACTCGACAACCTTGCGCGTCTCGGCGATGTTGTCCTCAAAGCTGCGCGCGGAGCCGTCGATCATGACAGATGTAAAACCGCCGTCGATGCAGGTTTTGCAGATTTCAAAGTCCGCGCCGTGGTCAAGATGCAGTGCGATCGGGATATCCGTATCGGCAACGGCAGCCTCGACAAGCTTGACAAGATAGATATGCTTGGCATATTTGCGTGCGCCAGCGGAAACCTGGAGGATGACGGGCGCCTTTAGTTCGGAAGCCGCCTCGGTGATTCCCTGGACAATTTCCATGTTGTTGACGTTGAACGCGCCAACAGCATAACCGCCCTCATATGCCTTTTTAAACATCTCGGTTGTTGTAACCAACGGCATGATAAACAACTCCTTTATTTTAATGGATTGTAGATTTCCCGTTTTTTATTATACCATTTTCCACACAAAAGACAACCGCTTTTGCAGGCTCCCAGGGACTTTTTTTGACGCCCCTGCACATGGAAAGCGGCGTTAACGTCTTATTCACGGGAATTTCCAAACGGAATATAAACAATCCCCGCCGCATAAAACTGCGGCGGGGATTGTTTAAGCCTGCAAATAGCGTGAAAGAAACTCGCGCGTGCGTTCGTTTTTCGGGGCGGTAAAAATCTGCTCGGGCGATCCTTCCTCGAGGATGACGCCGCTGTCCATAAAGACAACGCGTGAGGAAACATCCCGCGCAAAGCCCATCTCATGCGTGACAACAATCATTGTCAGGCCTGTTTTGGCAAGTCCCTTCATAACCTCGAGCACGTCGCCGACCATCTCGGGGTCAAGCGCGGAGGTCGGCTCGTCGAACAGAAGAATTTCCGGATCCATGCACAACGCGCGCGCGATCGCGACGCGCTGGCGCTGCCCGCCTGAAAGCTGTGCGGGCGACGCGCCTGCAAATTGGGCCATGCCGACCTTTTCAAGAAAGGCCTCAGCCTTTTTCTGGCTTTCCTCACGGCTGCGTTTGAGCACAGTCATCTGGCCGATCATGCAGTTTTTAAGCACGCTCATGTTGTTAAAGAGGTTAAAGGACTGAAACACCATGCCGACGCTTGCACGGTGCTTGTTGATATCAATGTCACCCTTGAGGATGTCCTTGCCATGAATCAGGATTTCCCCCGCGTCCGGGATTTCAAGCAGGTTGATACAGCGCAGCAAAGTTGATTTGCCGCTGCCGGACGAACCGATCACCGTGATGACATCGCCCTTATCGATATGAAACTGGATATCATTGAGCACCTCAAGCCGTCCGAAGTGCTTGCGGAGGTTTTTGATTTCAACAAGATGCTCCATCACACTTACTCCTCCCGCGATTGATTGGTTTTTCCGGTTGCAAGACGGGCTTCCGGGACCGTCTGTGACGACGGATAGCTCGACGGCGCGCGTCCCATACGCTTTTCAATCACATGCAGAATGCGGGTCGTTGTAAAGGTCAGCACGAGATAGATCAAAGCCGTGACCAAAAATGTAGCGGTAAAATCAAAGATGCTGCCCGCGATCTTGTTCGACTGGAAAAACAGCTCCGTAACGGAGATTGCGTTGAGGACGGACGAATCCTTAATATTGACGACAAATTCGTTTCCGATGGCGGGGAAAGCGTTCTTGATGCCCTGCGGCAAAACGACATGCAGCATCGTCTGCGCTGAGGTCATACCGATGCTGCGCGCGGCCTCGGTCTGTCCGACATCGACCGATTGGATGCCGGAACGCAGGATTTCCGCCATATAAGCGCCGGTGTTGATCGAAATAATGCAGATACCTGCGACGACAGGCGTCCAGTTAAAGACAGACTTCAACCCGTAGTAAAGAAATACCGCCTGCACCATCATCGGCGTGCCGCGGAAAAATTCGATATAAACACATGCAATCACATTGACGATGCGTTTCACAATTTTTGTGGCGAATGAATCGCGCGGCTCAATTTTTGAGGAGATCGACCGCGCGCTGCCGACGATCAGCCCGATCACAAGGCCGATGATCGTACCAGTCAGGGAAATAAGGAGCGTGATCTTGATGCCGGCCCAGAACATGGGCCAGTATTTCCCGGCGATTTGGACGGCGGATGCAAGCATATTTAAACAACCCTACCTCTTTTATTCAACTTTGATGAAAGACATCGGCCAAAGCCGGTATCCTCCGGCTTTGGCCATATGGCGTCGTCTGTTCAAGCTCCCGTTTACACTTACAGCGGGAGATTTTGAATTGGCGCTTGCCGCTGAAAACGCCTTTATTCCTGTGCGGGCTGGCGGCCGGTGGCGTCGATCATCCACTGCTGGCGATCCTCCTCGGAGACGGAGGCCAGCGCGCCCTGGATGGCATCGAGCAAAGCGGTGTTGCCCTTCTTGACGGCAATGGAAACGGAGGTGTCCGCCTCAAATCCGCTGCCCTCGGCGAATTCGATGTATGTCAGGTCCGAGTTGCCGGCGACAACACCAGCGGCGACCGGCAGCTCGGCGGTGAGCGCGTCGACCTCGCCGCTCTGAAGCGCGACGACCATCAGCGGATAGGTGGCCAGCGGCGTAACATGATCGACGCCCTCGATCTGATCAATAACGGTGTCGTAAAGCGTGTTGAGCTGACCCTGCACCTTGCGGCCGGACAGATCCTGGATGCTCGTGATGTTCGTCAGATCGCTGTCCTTGCGCACGATCACAACCATCTTACTCTCATAATATGGATCGGTAAAGTCGACATTTTCCCTGCGCTCGGGCGTGGCGGTCATACCGGCGATGATCGCGTCAATCTCACCGTTGTTGACAGCCGGCTCAAGCCCCTCCCAGGCGATCGGCTTGACGACAAGCTCAAGGCCAAGCTGCTCGGCGATGTGCTTGCCCATGACAACATCATAGCCGTCGGCGTAAGAGGCGCTGCCAATATCGACGGCCATGTCCGTTTTTTCAAGCTGTGTCCAGTTGAACGGCGCGTAAGCGCATTCCATGCCGATTGTAAATTTACCCGGGGTTACGGTTGCAAATGCCGCGCCGCCTGCGGCTTCGCTTCCCGCAGCCTGGGAGGCGGCGGGCGCGGCGGGAGACGCCGCGGAAGGCGTGCTGGTTGAGGAACTGGAACCGCACCCGGCCGCGAGCATCATGACGGCGGCAAGAGCGCATGCAAACAACTTTTTCATTTTTTCATTCTCTCCTGTGCTTTGTTTTTGTGTTCAATCGGAGCTGCCGGCCAAGCTCTGTTTTTTAAAACGGGAGTACCGGCCGCCTCAAATTTTTGCCAAGGAAAACCCTTCTGTTACAGTTTATGTTGATGGCGCGGTAAAGTCAAGAGTTTTTGCAGGTTTCTGTATGTTTTCATCATAGAAATGTATTTTTTGTCAATTATATTTGCATATATGCACGATTTTTTGCAGGTAAAAAAACCGGGAGGTTCATTTCGCCAACAGCGCGAAATGAACCTCCCGGCGCAGGCAGGCGTCTTGGAAAACGGGCTTTGGCGCAGCCCTCAATATGCAATCCGGTCAAGGATGCCGCCAAGCTTGGCCAGCGCGACGCCGTAATTTGTGATCGGCACGCCCGCTGCGCGCGCTTTTTCAATGCGCGCCAGCACATAACGGCGGTTAAACATGCACGCGCCGCAGTGGATGATCAGGGAATAACCGCTTATATCGTCCGGGAAGTCCGGTCCGCTGACAATGTCGACGGCAAGCTCCCCGCCGACGCGCGCGCGCAGAAGGCGGGGCAGCTTGACGCGGCCGATATCCTCCTCGAGCGGGGCGTGCGTGCACGCTTCGGCGATCAACACCCGCGAATCCTTTGTCAGCGCGTCAATGGCTGCCGCTCCCTCGACAAATGCGTTGATATCGCCCTTGACGCCGGCCATCAGCACAGAAAACGAGGTGAGCAGCGTTTGAGGCGGTTTTTTGGCATAGACCTGGGGGAATACCTGGGAATCGGTGATGATCAGGCGCGGCGGACGCTCCAGCGCGGCAAGCCCCGCGTCGAGCTTGTCCGCTGTGACGCTTATAACGACGCAGCGGCGGTCGAGCAGGTCGCGGATCGTCTGCACCTGCGGAAGGATCAGACGCCCTTTAGGCGCCTGGATGTCCTGCGGCATGACGAGCAGCACAACGTCGCCGTCGCTGACAAGCCCGCCGGTGACGCTCTTTTTCTCATAATCCTCCGGCATCTGACGGATGACAGCCTCGATCACATCCTTGATACCGGAGCCGTCCTTTGCCGAGGCGACGATCGGGAACAGGCCGAACGCCGCATGCACCGCCCCGGCGATTTCCGGAACATTTGGCAGGATATCCGCTTTGTTGACGACGGCGACGACCGGCGTTTTCTGCGCGCGCAGCGCGTCGATCCATTCCTGTTCCCACGTCAGGCCGGCGTCGCAGAACAACATGACGGCAACGTCCGTCTTTGCAAGCGCGTCGCGCGTTTTTTCAACGCGCAGCGCGCCGAGTGCTCCCTCGTCGTCGAAGCCGGCCGTATCGATGAGCATACAGGGGCCGATCCCATGTATCTCCATCGCCTTATAGACCGGGTCGGTCGTCGTGCCCGCTATATCGGACGTGACGGCCGTGTTCTGCCCGGTGATGGCGTTGATCAGCGACGATTTGCCGCTGTTTCGTTTTCCAAAGATGCCGATATGCAGCCGGTTGGCGCTCGGCGTGCTTGTCAGGCTCATGATGCTTCCCTCGTTTCAGAAGCGGAAGTCGCGCTTTCCGGCAGCGATCTCCGCGAGATGTTCGGTTGTGAGGCGGCGTACCTTTTCATTGGGGATGCGCGGGAGCATCTGGGCGATCATCGCCTCGCCCTTGGCGCGCGTTTCGGGCGACGCGTAGTCCTCCAGGTATTCCTTGAGCGTCATCAGCGCGTTCGGGTCGCAACAGTTGCCGATCTGTTGGGATTTGACCAGATGCATAAAGCGGTCGCCGGTACGCCCTTCGCGATAACAGGCGGTGCAGAAGCTTGGGATATGGCCGAGGTCGAGCAGCCAGCCGACCACCTCGTCGAGCGTGCGGTTGTCGCTGACGTCGAACTGCGAGGAGTTTTCCGTTTCGTCCTCGGCATAGCCGCCGACGCTCGTGCGTGAGCCGCCGCTGAGCTGCGAGATGCCAAGCTCCAGTACCTTTTCACGCGTTTGCTGCGTCTCGCGCGTTGAGATAATCATGCCGGTATAGGGGACGGCGATGCGCAGCACGGCGACGATCTTCTGAAAGATTTCGTCGGAGATGCCGTTGTCAAATTCATCGGGGTCGATGTCATCGGCGGTGCGCACGCGCGGCACGCTGATTGTGTGCGGTCCGACGCCGAACACGGCTTCAAGGTGTTCGGCGTGCATGAGCAGGCCGACAAAATCGTATTTATAAAGATTCAGCCCAAACAGGACGCCGCAGCCCACGTCGTCGATACCGCCTTCCATTGCGCGGTCCATCGCCTCGGTGTGGTAGGCGTAATTGCTTTTAGGACCGGCCGGGTGCAGGTATTCGTACGATTCCTTATTATATGTCTCCTGGAACAGGATATAGGTGCCGATGCCGGCCTCTTTGAGCCTGCGGTAATTTTCAACGGTGGTCGCGGCGATGTTGACGTTGACGCGGCGGATCGCACCGTTTTTGTGCTTGA
This sequence comes from Anaerotruncus colihominis, assembly GCF_010206195.1. Classification (GTDB taxonomy): domain Bacteria; phylum Bacillota; class Clostridia; order Oscillospirales; family Ruminococcaceae; genus Anaerotruncus; species Anaerotruncus colihominis_A. The sequence goes on from NZ_VIQT01000017.1 coordinate 77,261, forward strand.
TGCCATAGATGGTTTTGATGCTTTCCAGCACATATTCAATCGGACAGTTGACCGGGTCCTCGCCCGTTTCCAGCGCAAGGCGCTTGTGCCCCATGTCCTGGAGCGCGACCACCTCGCGCACTATATCCTCCTGTGAAAGCTGTTTGCGCGCGATGTGCGTGTTGTGGTGGTGGTACGGGCAGTACCGGCATTCGTTGACGCAGTAATTCGACAGATACAGCGGCGCGAACATGACGATGCGGTTGCCATAGTTGCGGCGCTTGACCTCCCTGGCCAGCGCAAAGATTTTTTCGATGCTGGCCGGGTCGCCGCATTCGAGCAGGACGGCTGCCTCGCGGTGGGAAAGGCCGCCGAGGCGCGCCGCCTTTTCAAGGATGCTTTCGATCAGCGGGATGTTGTTCCTGTTCTCTGCCGCATACCGCAACGTCTCTTTGATTTCGGCGTCGTTGATGAACTCCTCCGCCTTTTTGGATTTGGGATCATACATGCCAATCACTCCTTTTATTGAAACGGGCTGTGAATACAGGTTCTGTATCCTATCGGAAAACGGGGCCGGGCTTGTGGGGCGCCCGTCTTTTTATTCGGGGACAAAATCGCCGCGGCCGACAGTCAGTTCATAGCCGATGGATCGCATCCTGTTTTGCAGGCAAGCGCGGCATTCGGCCGCTTCGTCCCCTGTACAGATTTTGTTGTCATAAAGCGCATATTGCTTTCGCACGCATACCGGCGATAGATTCGGCATCACGACATTCGCTCCAGCGAGAACGCCCCGCTCCCGGCCGTCGGGCGCGATGGTACCGAGCGCCGTCGTAGCGGGCAGCAGCGCGTTTGGCAAAATCAACCGCGTGAGCGCAACCATCAGAAGCGTCTGCCGCAGCGTCCCGGCGGGGAAGGAGGAAAACGGCGTCTGATGGTGCGGGATAAACGGGCCGATGCCGACCATCTGCGGCGACAGCTCGCGAAGGAACAGCAGATCGTCCGCCAGGTTTTCCGGCGTCTGATACGGCGAGCCGACCATGAAGCCAGCGCCGGTCTGAAACCCAAGTTCCTTGAGCGAACAAAGGCATTGCCTGCGGCGCTGGGGCGTCTGCTCCGGCGGATGCAGACGCTGGTAATGCGCGGGCGAGGCCGTCTCATGCCGCAGCAGATAGCGGTCTGCGCCCGCCTTTCGGTAAAGCCGGTAGGACGAAGGCTCCTTTTCGCCGATGGAGAGCGTGACGGCGCAGTCCGGCCAGGCCGACTTGACGGCGCGGATAATCCCGCAGATGCGTTCGTCGGTAAAGTACGGGTCCTCGCCGCCCTGGAGCACAAAGGTCCGAAAGCCGAGCGCATAGCCGGCCTGGCAGCACGCAAGAATCTCCTCTTGCGTCAGACGGTAACGCTCCGCCAGATGGTTGCTGCGCCGGATGCCGCAGTAGTAGCAGTCGCAGCGGCAGTAATTGGTAAACTCGATCAGCCCGCGTGTGTAAATGCGGTTGCCGAAACGGCGGCGCGCCGTTTCGCGCGCCGCGTCGAACAGGTATTGCATGTCTTTGTCGCCGGTTTCCCGAATCAGACGGGTCAATTCTGCACGCGGCAGCGCGCGCTCGCGCCGCAGTGCGTCGATCAGCCCGCGCACGAATCCAGGTCCTTTCCTGCGGATACCTTGGAATAAACCGTTTTGATGCTGACGCCGTCAAGCATACCGAGCTTGCCGGAAAGGGAGCTGATCATATCGCCTGGCGCGTCAACAACGACGCTGATGATGCAGATATTTTTTTGCCGGTAGGGAATGCCCATGCGTCCGACGATATACGGCGCGTATTCATGTAATATCGTATTGATGCGGTCGGCCGCGGCCGGTTCCTCGACAATGATGCCGATCAGCGCGATGCGTGTGTCCATAAAAATCCTCCGTTTCGCCGCGATATGCGGTGCGATTTGGTAAAGAAAGTTTCCTCTATTTTCAAAGAGGCCCTAACCGTTCCGGCGAATTTCAATCAAACGAAAGACGTCGTCGTACAGATCGCCTCTATCTTCCAAATCGATCATGAGCCATTTTTGTCCGTTCCCTTCTTTTGTCCGGCTGTAAATTTCCTGCAATTCCAAGATGCATTCAGGCAGGATTGTTTCAACCGATTTTCTTTCTTTTTCTCCTACAACGATCATAACGGTAAAATAAAGCTCCCGGAGATAAAGCGTGCACAAAGTTTTTCCCGCTTTTTTAAATTTGACGTTCCATCCTGCTTCCCAGCTGCAAGAACTGAATTCTATTTTTTCGATACACTTGTACCTATTTTTCAGTTCAGAGCAGAACTGCATAAAAACGGGCGTTCTGACATATTGCCCTATTTCCTCCAAAGCAGGACGGTGCTCCTTGTCCTGTAAATTGAGCATGCGAATTCCTCATTTCAAAATTTCGATTTGTGTTGAAGCTGTTGCGGCATAGCTTTTGCATCGGCCCAGGCGGCTTTCTTAATGATTTTATAAACGGTTGTTTGCAGGCTATAAAAAAACGCCGCAGCCAAACTGGCGCGGCGTTTTTGCGGCACAAAACCTCATGCGCCAAAGCGCGCTGCGTGAAAAAGCAGGCGCCAGGCGTATGAAACGTTTGCGCACCATTTTCGGATGCCCGTAGGGGCGGGAAAATAGCGCATCATTTTTTGTATAGCAAAATACACCGCCTTTTCGGTCGGGACGAACCCTTCCGGTGGGACGATTATAATGGAAAAGTCCTTTCTCCGCGGGAAAATCCCTTGGAAGGCAGGAGATCTGTTTTTGAGCAAAGCGAATCTGCCGGCAAAGCGGCGCACCGCCTTTGTGCCGTTTGATAAAACAACGACTTTACTATAGCATAAATCGAATCGTTTGGCAAGGCGCGGCCAGCGGTTTGCCAAACGAACAAGCTTCTGCTATACTCAGTTTCAGCGATCGACGACAGGAGGATTTCAAAATGATCAGAGAGGTTACAGCAGCGGACAGGGAGGACTTTTTGCAGCTTCTCGATGAGTTTTACCATTCTCCGGCTGTGCTGCATCCGGTGCCGCAGGCATATTTTGAGCGCACGTTCCGGGAGGTCACGTCGGACAGCCCGTATGCCCGGGCCTATCTGCTGGAATGCGGCGGCGCGGCGGCCGGTTATGCACAGCTTTCCTTTACCTATTCAACGGAAGCCGGCGGCCGTGTGATCTGGGTGGAGGAGCTGTATGTGCGGCCGCAGTACCAGGGGCGCGGGCTTGGCGGCGCGTTTTTCCGCTTTTTGGAGGAGACGTATGCCGGGCAGACGGCCCGCATACGGCTGGAGGTGGAGCCTGACAACGACGGTGCGCGCCGCCTGTATGGCCGCGTCGGGTTTGAGGAGCTGCCGTATATGCAGATGTGCCGCGATTTTCCGGCTGAATGACGCGCGGCGCGCAATGAAAGGCCCGGATATCCTTTGTGGGGATATCCGGGCCTTTTTTTACTGCGCGGACGCGCCTGTTATTCATCGTGCGTACGGCGGCGGTTGCGGTCGTTGTAGGAGGCGCGGTCGCGCCGCTGCGACGGCTTAGGCCGGAAAAACGGCTTTTCCCGGCCGCCTGCAAAGCCTCCGCGCGCGGCATAACGCGGCTTTTCAGACGTAAGCGTAAAGTGCACATCAATTCCGCGGATTTTTGCGGTACGCATCGCCTCGATGACTGTAAGCGCATCATTTTCATACAGCTCGATCAGGGAGCCGTCCTCAAAAATATCGATTTTGCCGATCGCGCGCGCGGGCAGGCCGGACGCGTCGGCAATGGCCGCGACAAAATTAGCCGGCGTTACATTCTGCGCGCGTCCCGCGTCCGCGCGCAGAACCACGCGGCGTCCGCCGCGCGCCGGGCGTTCGCCGGGCGCGGGAATTTTCAGGACGGGAATCAGTTTTTTATCGCGCGCAGCGATCATCTGCGCAAGCGCGCAGGCGATATCGCGCATTTCACAGCCGCGTTCGGCCGCGATTGCGTCAAGCTGCTCGCCCCACTTGCCGTATTCGTCCGCCTCGAGCGTGCGCGCGACGCGCGCTGCGAATTTTTCGCGCTTTTTCCGCACGATTTCATCGCCCATCGGCAGAGGAGCTTCGCGGATATCCGCGTTGATAAAGCGGCGCAGCTGACGGATTGTATCGACCTGGCGCGCGCCGCATACAAGCGTGTGCGACATCCCTGTCCGGCCTGCGCGTCCGGTGCGTCCAATGCGGTGGATGTAGTGCTCGAACTCCTGGGGAATATCAAAATTAAAGACGGCTTCAATGTTTTCAACGTCGATCCCGCGCGCCGCCACATCGGTCGCTACAAGGATGCGCGTTTTGCCGTCGCGGAAACTCTGCATGACCTGCGTGCGGCCGGACTGCTTCATATCGCCGTGGATGCCAAGCGCCCGGAAACCGTGCTCGCTGAGATATTCAGTCAGGCTGTCGACCATTGCCTTGGTATTGCAGAACACGACCGCGCGCTTCGGGTCGTGATATTGAAGCAGGAGATTGAGCGCATCCATCTTGCGCGCCTGCGGTACGCGGTAGAAAAATTGCTCGACCGCTGCAATGGTGCGCTGGCCTGTGCGGATGTCAACCGTCTGCGGATCGCGCAGGAACTCGTCGGTGATTTTCAGAATTGCCGGCGGCATGGTGGCGGAAAACAGGACTGTTTGACGCGTATCGGGCGTTTCGGCCAGAATGGTCTGGATGTCCTCAAGAAAGCCCATATTGAGCATTTCGTCCGCTTCGTCAAGGACAACGGTGCGCAGATCGGCAAGGCGCAGCGTATGGCGGCGCATATGGTCCATCACGCGCCCCGGCGTGCCGATTACAATGTTGGCGGCGCGCAGCGCGCGGATCTGGGCGTCCATCGGCGCTCCGCCGTAGACGGCCGCAACACAGACGCCGGGCTTATATTTGGCGAATTTGCGCATCTCGTCGGCAATCTGCATGGCAAGCTCACGCGTGGGCGAGAGCACCAGAACCTGCGGCGCTTTCAGGCCGCCTTCAATGCGCTCCACGGCGGGGATGCCGAATGCGGCTGTTTTGCCGGTACCAGTGCTGGAGCGGCCAATCACATCGGCCCCCTGCATCAGCAGGGGGATTGCCTGCGCCTGGATGCCGGTGGCCTGCGTAAAATTCATATCGCTGACAGCCTGTACAAGCTCCCGCGACAGACCGATATCCTCAAATTTTGTTTCACTCATAGAACGCTCACTTTCCGGGTCAAAAAAACAGGGCGTTGCCGCCATATACAGCTGCGGCGACCCGGACGTTTGATAACCCTTGTCTCAACGGTGGCCTTTTGCCCGCCAAAGGAAAACACCTGTTCTCCAGCGGGTTTTTTTCATCTATATTTAAAATAACTTTCATATAATATCACAAATGAAATGCTTTGTCGCCATTCATTTATTAAATTTTATGTGAATTTTTTGACTTTAATCGGATACAAATTGTGGTAACTACCCAAATCGTGTATAAAAGGGAAAAATTTGTTTACCAAGGATAAACGAACGCCGCAAAGAAAAACAGTCCCGCGCCGGCAGACAGGGGACTGTTGGATACTGTAATCTGTTTATTCGGAAACCTGCTCCAGGATCAGCTTGTGTGGCGCGGCGACCCGTTCATCATAGCAGGAGAAAGTGACATCCAGGTGCGCCTGTGACAGCTTTGGCGTGAAAAGGCTGACGAGAGGCGCCACAATAAGGGATGCCACAATCGCAATGGCGCCGGCGGAGGTCGGTGCGGCAAAGGGTACGAACAGGTTGAACACATTGATGCCCACGCCGGTAATAAAGCAGGCCCAGACGCCGGCGGCCGTTGCGCCACGCCAGAACAGTCCATAAACGAACGGTCCCAAAAAGGAACCGGCCAGCACGCCCCAGGAGAGCGACATCAGCGAGGTGATGAGGCTGTTGGGATTGAGCGCGAGCACAACGGAAAGAGTGACGAAAAAGATACACAGCGCCCTGATCCAGCGAAGCTGCGCCTTGTGTTCCATGCCCTTGAAAAGGACGCCGCCAAGAAAATCAAGCGTGAAGGTCGACGACGAGGTGATGACAAGCGAGGAAAGCGTCGACATGGATGCGGACAGGACCAGGATCATCACAACGCCGATCAATAAATCGGGCAGGCTGCCAGCGAGCATTTCCGGAACGATGTTGTCAAAAACAGGCTGTCCGGACGCAGGCGGCGTGTAGTACAGACGGCCAAACGCCCCCATGAAATAGCTGCCGCCGGCGATGATAAGGGCAAACAGCGTTGAAATAATGGTGCCGGCTTTGATCGATTTTTCATTTTTAATGGTATAAAACTTGTGAACCATCTGCGGTAAACCGAGCGTACCAAGGCTTGTCAGTATGACGACGCCAAGCAGGCCAAGCGGGTCCGGGCCGAAGAACGAGACAAACGCGCCATTCAGTCCCGGGGCGGTTTCGCTCGGCATTTGGGAAAGCTGTTCAAACGCGCTGTAAAAGCCGCCGCGCCCATTGAGAATTGAAACGACGACCATGACGATGCCGGCAAGCATGACGACGCCCTGCACAAGGTCGTTGAGCGCGGCCGCCATATAGCCGCCAACAACGACATAGATGCCGGTGAGCACGGCGATTCCGATGACGCACCATTTGAAATCGATGCCGAACGCCATTGCGAACAAGCCGGATAGACCCTTGTAAACCGAAGCGGAATACGGCACCAGGAATACGAAAATCAGAACGGACGAAACGGTTTTGAGCGCAGGGCAACAGTAGCGTTTCGCGAAAAAATCGGGCATGGTGGCCGATTCAAGGTGCTTTGTCATGACGCGTGTGCGCCGTCCGAGCAGCACCCAGGCGAGCAGGCTGCCGATCAGCGCGTTGCCGATGCCGATCCAGGTCGCGGAGACGCCGAAGTTCCACCCGAACTGCCCGGCATAACCAACAAACACGACCGATGAAAAATAGGACGTGCCGTATGCAAACGCCGTGACCCACGGCCCGACGCTGCGCCCGCCAAGCACAAAGTCGCCTACGCTGCCGGCGTGCCGGCGGCAATAAACGCCAATGGCGACAGTCACGGCGAAGAAAATGACGATCATCAGAATTTTTTCCAACATGGCTATGCCTCCCTGCATTTTGGACAACACCCCGCCCTGTTAAAGCTTGATGCTTTACTCAGGGGAAGCAGCTTTGCTATTATGATCAAATTTTTTCGATATGCTAAAAAACCCGCCCTCCGGCTATCCGGAGGGCGGGGGAAGTCCGCGTTACCACCTCGGTTTGCGCCGCACTCGCGTCCGGCGCCTCTGCGGGTGCGAACCGCCCGGTTGCACCGCGCGCTGTAACGGGCGTACCCGGCGCTTTCGCGCGGCTCCCGGAATGTAATTCAGACGGCGTCATTGCCCCGCGCCTCTCATCGCCCGGCTGCTTTCTGTGGGGATAAAACGTCCTACTTGTTTCCGATCAACGCCATGTTTTGCGCAGAACGTTCGTGCGTTCCGCCGCTATGTTGTCAGTTTAACAGATAAAATCGATAAAGTCAACAACTTTTTTCGCCGGTTTCAAATATGTAGTTTTCCTCGGCGAACTGCCAGTCGACGACGTGCCACCACGCGTCCAGATAATCGGCGCGCAGGTTCTTATATTTTAAATAGTATGCATGCTCCCAAACGTCGACACACAGGATGGGGCGAAGCCCGCGGGTGAGCGGCGTATCCTGATTGGGGGTGGAAAAGACATGTAGGCCGCCATCCGGCGCGCAGGCGAGCCATGCCCATCCGGAACCGAAGCGCGCGGCCGCTGTCTGTGTGAAAACATCGCGGAACCGGTCAAATGAGCAAAAGCACTTGTCGATGGCCTGGGCGAGCTGGCCGCAGGGATGCCCGGCTGTCTGGCTGGGGGTCATGCAGTCGAAATAAAGCTCGTGCGTCCAGACGCCGCAGGCATTGCGGTAAACGTCCCGGCGGATATTGCACGGCAGCTGCGCGCAGCCGCAGATGAGCTGCTCCAGCGACCAGCAGTGGTACTCAGGGCAGTCCGCGAGCGCCTCGTTGAGCTTTTTAACATAGCCGGCTTGGTGGCGGTCATGATGGATTTCGACAGTCAGCTTGTCGATATACGGTTCCAGCGCGTCGCAGGGATAAGGGAGCGGGGTCAGTTCAAACGGGTAATGTTCGTTCATACACGCCATCCTTTAATGGAAAATTTAAAGTTTCATTGGGATATATGGATATAGCGGGAATCGGCGTAACCGACCACGCCATTGAAGTTAACGACATACCAGTTTTCCCACTGGCCGTTGACGACGATCGAGTTGCCATTGTAGGCGTGCGCCAGCACGCGCGCGTCAAGAGAAGGTTTTTCGCGGATGTTGAGGTATCCCCAGCGGACGGTGACAATTCCGCGGCGCGGCGGCTGTGGCGAAACGAAGGGGATATCAAAATATTCGGTCAGCGACAAAACGACGTTTTCGGCGATTTCACTGATGTGCTGCTTGATCCAGCTCGCGTCCTCGAGGTTGTCGTGGTAGGCGAATTCGATGAGCACGCCCGGCGCGCGTGTGCGGGAAACTTCGCCCAGGTGCGTGGTGGAGACGGTTTTGACCAGCCACGGATAGGGATAGATCGCCTTGAGGTTTTCGGCGATGATATCGGCGGCGCGCTTGCCGGAGACGCTTGTGGGATAATAATAGACCTCCGCGCCCTGACGCATTCCAGCCTCGCTTTCAGGGGCAGCGTTGGAGTGAAGCGCCAGATGCAGGTCATAATTGCCACGGTTCGACTGTGCGATCGAAGAAGCTGCGGTCATATCCGGGGTGTTGCGTGTCCAGCGGATACCGGATGAGCGCAGATATGGCTCCATCGCATCGGCGATCAGATTCATATAGTATTCTTCCGTACCGCCGTTTACATAATGGTTCCATTCCTGCGTGGAGGGGCTGAGATAGATAATCGGCATAAAAATCCTCCTGTCTGTGCATGTTGGGCTGTTCCACTGTATGCCAGCGGGCAAAAAAGCGTGCACGCAAAAAGCAAGAGAAATTTTTTATTGATTTCGCTTTAGTTTTTCCCAGGCGATACGAATATAAAAAATAGAAGCGCATGACAAAAGGTACACNTTGCGTGTCCAGCGGATACCGGATGAGCGCAGATATGGCTCCATCGCATCGGCGATCAGATTCATATAGTATTCTTCCGTACCGCCGTTTACATAATGGTTCCATTCCTGCGTGGAGGGGCTGAGATAGATAATCGGCATAAAAATCCTCCTGTCTGTGCATGTTGGGCTGTTCCACTGTATGCCAGCGGGCAAAAAAGCGTGCACGCAAAAAGCAAGAGAAATTTTTTATTGATTTCGCTTTAGTTTTTCCCAGGCGATACGAATATAAAAAATAGAAGCGCATGACAAAAGGTACACCTTTTGCCACACCTGGATTCTTTGGAACCTAGGCTGTGCTTATGGATAGTCTGACAGAGATGATTCGTCGGATTGCCTAAATAAATGCAACTGTTTTTGTGAAAAGACAAAAATGGAAGCGTGTGACAAAAAGTGTACTTTTTGCCACACTTGGATTTTTTCGTTTTGCGCATAAGGAGGTGCGGCCATGTTGGTTCTTGGCAGGAACGTCGGCGAATATGTGGTGATCAACGAGAATATTTTCGTGCGGGTGGTCAAGCAGAATGGCGACCTCAAGCTTGCGATCGACGCGCCCAAGGATATTAAAATTGAACGCGGCGAGATCTTTGAAAAACGCAGCGGGCGGCCCGTAAGTATGGCGCGGTAGACATGGTTTTCCGGTTTTCGCGCGTGCTGGCGCGCTGTACACGCGGGAGCCTGAAAATATAATTTTCATTAATGAACMGGGCGGAGGGATACGCCCGCGACAATTCAGGGAGGTTTTATCATGGGAATGGTAGTTAGAAGCAACATCATGGCAGTCAATGCGCAGCGTCAGCTGGGCATGAACAACTCGCA
>NZ_VIQT01000012.1 GCF_010206195.1 Anaerotruncus colihominis
GCAAAATCCATGCCGCAAAATCCATGCCAGCCGCGCGGCGTCTGTCACGGATTTTGCTGGGGGCAGGGGGTTCGTCTGAACGGGTATCTTGCGGCCCGTGCGCGGTCCGCGCTTTTTATGAGGGCTGCGGCCCGGGATAAGGGCTCTGCCCTCGGGGAATGACAAGACCCACAAGGGGCCTTGTCATTCCCCTTCACCCGCCGCCTTTTGAAAAAGGCGGGCGAAAACTTTTGATTACGCAGCGCCTGCCCCACTGTTTGCGGCGCAGCCGACTAAAGTTTTTTGCCGAGGCTTTTTTTCAAAAAAGCCGGAAAGTTTTTTGCCGAGGCCTTTTTTCAAAAAGGCCGGAAAGTTTTTTGGCACACCTTTTTTTTCAAAAAAGGTGTGCAGGGAATTGTCGTTTTTAAGATACTTATAGGGTAACAGGCGGTGTTGGCAAACAGCTTTTCAAAGGCCGCCAAGGGAGGGGGACCAGTATGACAAAAAAAAGATGGCTGATTCCGGTGCTGGTGATGCTGGTGATTATAGGCGCAGCTGGCGCAGCGTTTTTTCTTTCGCGGCCAGAGGGCGATATGATCTATGCATCTGTCAATATCCAACCGCAGGAGCAGGAGAGCGCAGAGCCGCTCGCACCTGAAAGCACGTTTGCCATTACGCTTGATTACAGCGTGTCACAGGAGCAATTGCGTGCAATGCTGTCGATTGAACCGGATATGGGGGAGTATATGATTGAAGGGAGCGGGAAAAAATGGACGCTGCGCCCGATGAACCCGCTGGAGGAAAATACAGTTTATACTGTACGCGTGATCAATCCCGATACGGGCGCGGCGGTACAGTCATTTGCATTTCAGACGCGCAGCGATTTGCTTGTAAACACGGTTTATCCCGGCGACGGCGAAACGTTTGTACCGCTGGAAACAGGGATAGAAATTACCTTGAATGCGCAGAATGTCGATCTGCAAAACCATATGGAAATCAAGCCGGCTGTTGCCGGTTCCTTTGAAACAAACGGTTATACGGTTGTCTTTAAACCCGCTGAGCCGTTGACGGCAAACAGCATTTACCGGGTAACGCTGAAAGCCGGATTGACAGCGCCGGGCGGTATGGCGCTTAAGGAGGATTATACATTCTCGTTTGAGACAGCACAGGCTGAGGATGCGCAGCGTGATTATGAGCGGCTGCGGCTTGACAGCCCGTATGCAGAAACATTTTTGCCCGGCGACCCGCTGACAGTCAAGCTGCAAAGCGGCGGCGAGGTATCCGGGCTGCCGTTCAATGTCAAAATCCACCGCTATGGCGATATCAGCGGATATATGAAAGAGCTGCGCGAATATAACGCGTTTTATCGGGAGCGGTATGGCGAAAAGACAGATTATGTCGCCAATACAACCGGCCTGGAGGAGGTTGCCTCATATACCGGCGAGCTGTTTTCCAAAGACAGCGGATGGGGCGAGCTGTACGCGATTTTGCCGGATGACCTGGGTGAAGGGTGGTATGTCGTTACCATCTCGGGGGAGGACGCCTCCGGCTCCGACCAGTTTGTACAGAAGCTGGTTCAGGTGTGCAATTTAAGCGTTTATTCACAGTCGGCTGACGGCGATACGCTGTTCTGGCTCAATGACCCTGCAACCGGCGGGCCGGTTGCTAAAGCCGCGCTCCAGCTTGAGGATGTGGACGGCGAAGGTGAATTCCCGGCGGTTACAATGGCTGATGGGACGGCGCGCGTGATGACAGGGGAGAGCGAAGCTGTTTACGTAACGGTGCTGCGCGATGGAAAGAGCGTCTATTTTGCACAGGCGCCCCTGTCGCAGGCGGTTGAGACGCCGCCGCTGTCCGAACGGTATTATACGGCGCTTTATACCGACCGCGAGGCTTACCAGCCGTCGGATACCATCCATTTTTGGGGCGTTGTCAAGCCGCGCACCGGCGACAGCGCGCTGCCGCAGAACGTGTGGGTGTCGCTTTCCACCTCGTGGCCGCGTGCGGAGGTTTACCGTGTGAAAGCGGCTGTCAATCAGGCGGACGGCACATTTGAAGGCGCCATCGCTGTGACCGGGATCGCCAAAAATTATTATGAACTTTCTGTCAACGACGGCGAACAGGGCGTTTACACCTCCAAGGGGCTTTCGCTGGAAAAATACACAAAGCCGCCGTATGAAATCGGTGTGACGCTGGATAAGGACCGCTATTATTTTGATGAAGCGGTTGGCGTTTCCATTACAGCGCGGTATTTTGACGGCACGCCTGTTTCGGGTGAAACGCTTATGCTGTCAGGCTCCTATATTGAGGAGCAATCCGTGACGCTCGACGCATCCGGCCATGCGGGCTGTACTGTCAGGCTGAAAGCGCCAAACGATGAAAATGATCCGATGGGCTGGTCGCCGCGCAGCCTGTGGATTGAGGCGCGTAATGTGAGCGCGCAGGACGTTTATGTTTCCGGCAGCGCCAATGCAACGGTTTTGCCGTCGCGCATCGCGCTCAAGCTGGAGGGCGATTCCCCTGAAAGGCTGACCATCCGCACGGCGCAGCTCGACGATACAAAGCTGAACAGCGGCAATCCCATCAGCCCGCTGGAGGTTTACAACAGCGAGTATGACCGTCTGGCGGGCGCGCCTGTCGATGTGCCGGTGACGGTGTTGATTCACAGTGTCACACGCCGCCAGGTGGAAACCGGGAGCTATTATGATTATGTCAACAAACGCACGGTGACGGAATATGAAACCGAGCTTGACGAGGCGGTCGCTGAAACGATTGAAACAAAGACGAGCGGCGGCGTTGTCACGCTTGAAGGGCTTGCGTATAAAAATACGGACGATACGACCTATTGGGCCGAGGCGCGCGTTGACGGCGGCGCGGCCGGTACGGTTTGTGAAACAAACCAGTTTGGCGCGCGGCCTTATAAGTACAGGGGCGACACGCCAATTTATACCTTCTTCAACCCGGACGACGGGGCGGCGGCCGCGCCGGTCGACGTGGGCGATACAGTCACGCTTGGATTGTACCGCAACGGTGTAAAAACTGAAAATACCGGCCGCGTACTTTACAGCGTATTGCAGCGCCGGTCGCTCAAAAACGGCGTCTTTGACGGGGAAACGCAGACGCTGACAATGGAAGAAAGCTTCCTGCCGAACATTGTCATTGCGGGCGCCTATTTTGACGGGCGGCATATCTATGCTGTGGAGGAATATGCAGTCCATTACGATTACACGGACAAGGGGCTGACCGTGACGGCCGAGACAGACAAAGAATCGTACCGGCCCGGCGAAACAGCGACAGTGACGCTCAAGCTGACGGACGCGGCAGGAAATCCGGTGCCCGGCTCCGTATGTGTGGGCGTGGCCGACGAGGCGGCATTTGATGTGGCGGAACAACATGCCGAACTGCTTTACCAGCTTTACAGCGCGGTTTATTATCCGCGCCTGCGGCGCAGCCTGTCGTATGCGGAATATGATACCGGCGCTGATGAAAAGACATCCGCCAACGCAGAGGGCGGGGCGACCCCGATGATGGCTGACACCGGCGGCGGTGCGGGCGGCGTATTGCTGCGCGAGGACTTTGCCGATACGGCGCTGTTTAAAACGGCAAAGGCCGATGAAAACGGGCAGGCGTCCATGACCTTTGAGCTGCCGGATAATGTGACCTCATGGCGCATTACAGCGCTGGCCGTGACAGACGATTTGAAGGCCGGCGACACAGCCAGGCTTGCGGCTGCAACGCTGCCGTTTTACCTAACGCCGCTTTATACAGACACATATCTGGAGGGCGACGACGTTGTGATCGCGGCGGGCGCTGTCGGGACTGGCGCAAACCCCGGTGACGCGGTTTCGTACACGGTGACAATCGCCGACGCTGCGGGAAAAGAGCTTGACAAACAGACCGCCGAAGGAACTATTGGCGTGCGTGTGCCGTTCTCCTTTGGCAAGCTGGAGGCGGGCGCATACACGCTGACCATGGAAAGCGTGTGTGGTGAAAACAGCGACGCGGTGCGGTATCCGTTTTCAGTTGTCAAACAGGCGCTGACAACGCCGGTTTATGAGAATATGCCGCTTAAAGATACCGTGAATATTGATTCGGTGCGTTACCCGGTTAAGCTGATGGTGTATGACCAGCGGATGCAGCCATATATGGAGGGCTTGCAGTATCTTTCAATGCAGGCGGGCGAACGCACGGAGATCATTGCAGCGGCATACCGCGCACAGCTTGCGTACAATGAGCTGTTGGACGAAGCCGAACGCGAGCCGGTGCGCCGCGACGTCCGTCTGGACGATATCCAGATAGGCGACGGCGGCGTGCGTCTGCTGCCTGTCTCTGAAAGCAGCGCCGCTGTAACGGCAAAGATGCTGGTTGCGGCTCCGGAACTCATCAACAAGGGCGCGGCGCGCGATTATCTCAAGGGTGTGCTCCAGGACCCGGCCGCTGCGCAGGATGACCGTGTGATGGCTTATCTGGGGCTTGCGGCGGCAAAGGAACCAATTTTGCTTGATCTGCTGCGCATTATTTCGGAGGAGGGCGCGTCCATGACAGACGCGCAGCGCCTCTATCTGGGAACAGGGCTTGCGCTGCTCGGCGACTTTACATCAGCTGATCTTGTTTATCACTCACTTGGCGGCCGCCTTGTCAAAGATGGCGATATGCTGTATGCTGAAGGAGCGGACGGTACGCTCGATGCGCGCATTCAAACATCGGCTGCGGCGCTGATGCTTGCATCGGTTACATCCAATCCGGATGCTGACGCGCTGATGCGTTATATGAATAACCTTGACCGGGACCGTGCAAAGAGCTACAGCACGCTTGCCAATTTGGAGATGCTGTGTTATATCAATTCATTTACGCCGCCGCAGAAGGGGGCGGAAAGCTTCAGCTACACGGATACGCAGGGTGAGACGCAAAAACGCACCCTTGAAAACGGCGGTATAGAACCGCTTTCCATGAGCTATGAGGCGTTGAAAGCCGCGAATTTCCAGGCAAACGGCAATGTGTATGCCTGTGCGCTTTACACAGGTTATGCGGATGCGGCGCAGATTCCGGATGACGAGCGCGTACAGATCACCAAGACATACACGCCTGTTGCCGGCGATGGGATCGGTGTTTCCGACCGGGTGCGCGTTGATTTGACGGTGCGTTTTTCCGACAGCGCGCCCGACGGCTGCTATATTGTTTCCGATTATATCCCATCTGGTATGCGTTATATGGAGACCTCCGGCGTTTTTGGTATCAATCCGTACTTTGACTGGATGTGGGGCGGTATTGACAATGAAGGGCAGGCCGTTTCCGGGCGGATTTACCGCAATATTGCCGTTTGGCGCGAAGCCCAGGCGGCGCTCACCGGACAGCAGTCCGGTGAAAGGGCGGCCCCGCTGGCTGACAGTGTTGCTCCGCTGCCTGACAGCGCGGCGGCCGAAGAAAAGGGGGTCCCTTCAACCAGCGGCGCACAGGCGCAGAAGGACACGGATGTATACACCCTGACATATTATGTAAGTGCGGCGCTCCCGGGCGAATTTGTTTCTGAAAGCGCATATGTGACCCCGTATATTGAGGGCACGGCTGCAAAGAGCGAGCGCGGCATGGTGACGGTTGAGGCGCAAGGCTGACAGGTGTTTTCGTATGAGGCGCGCCCCCGGCGCAGGTGCTTTTTCGCAGAAAAAGCCCGCGCCGGGGGCCAGGGGGGGCCGGGCGGCCGAATGGCCGCCCGGCCCCCCCCCCTTGGCCGTTTCCCCATGCGGGGAAACGGCGGGCGCGCCGCGCGCTAAGGCGCGCGGCGCGCCCTGTAAAGCGGCGGCGCTTGCCGCCGCTTTACAGATACAGCCGCCGGGACATGCGGATTTTCCGCATGTCCCGGCGGCTTTCCGGTGGTAATTTGAAAAGGAATATGGTACAATATGCGCAGAGCAAACGGCCTTACCGTTTGCAGCCGCCGTCCGGCGGCGCCCGCTGCAAAGCAGCGGACTGCGCATACCGGGCCGCAGCCAAAACCGGCCTTGCCGGTTTTACTGCCGCTTTGCGGCAGGCAAGCCCTCAAAAAGGGCTTGCCGCTGCGGCGTCGTAACCGCAGAGCGGTTATGATGCCGGGATATGCCCAACGGCTCGCCGCTTGCGCGGCAACCGCCTTTTGATGGGCAATTGTACCCTGCCGCTTCGCGGACATGGTACAATATGCGCAGAGCAAACGGCTTTACCGTTTGCAGCCGCCGTCCGGCGGCAGCCGCTGTAAAGCAGCGGACTGCGCATACCGGGCCGCAGCCAAAACCGGCCTTGCCGGTTTTACTGCCGCTTTGCGGCAGGCAAGCCCCAAAAGGGCTTGCCGCTGCGGCACAATAACCGCATAGCCGTGTGCGGGATTTTCAAAGCAGCAACCGCGCAGCGCCAAGCCCCGCGAGCAGCAGCCCGGCTGCACAGGCCAGCGCACGCTTGGAGACAGGCAGGCGTGCAAGCATCCGGCCAGCGAACGCGCCAAGCGTTAAACAGATTGTTTGTATCATTCCAACAGCTGGCGGCAGCCATACAGAGCCGGCCCCGGCAAGCGCCAGACCCACGCCTGCGCCAAGCATATCAACCGAAAGGGAAAAGCCGAGTAAAAGCGCCTCGCCAATATCGATTGCGCCGGAGCCGTCAAGATCTCCTGCGGCCGGTTCGCGGATGACAAGGATGGTCAGCCCAAGCGCACGGAAACGGCGGCGCAGCGGCGGACGCGGGGGCCGCTGCGGCTTTGGCGGGAGCAGGGCGCGGATACAGGAGGCCAGGCCAAGCACAATCAAAATCAACGCACCTGCGGCGCGTCCAAGCCATGCAGGCAAAAACGTGCCGAGCGCGCCGCCAAGCAGGATTGCTGCGGCTGCAAAGGCGGTGGACAGCAGCGCGATTGCGCCCTTGGCCGCCGCACCGATTTTGACGCCGCGCATGCCGAACGCAGCGCCCGCAGCGAACCCGTCGGCGCTCAAAGCAAGCGCTGTAAGCAGGACAAGCATATTTATGAAACACCACCCGGTACAATGTTCATTCCATACTATGGATTTGCCGGGTTTTGGTGAAAAAGCTTTGAAGGGGATGGCTTTGTATACGGTCCATATTGCCCGCAAATAAGCCGGTTTCAGCAGCGGCGCGGGCATACAGCCCGTTTTTTGTGTTTTTACAGCTGTGGCAATCCTTTGCCCCACGGGGGGCGTCACGGATGGGCGTCACGGGCGGGCGTCCATGAGATGGTTATAAGATCGTCAATTGAACGTGCTTTCACTATAAAAACCTGTATTCACAGCCGCTAAGCGCTGTATGGGCGGGCCTTTTGCCCCCTGGTTGGTACAGCTTCTAAATTTTCCTGCCGGGCGGCAGTTTGCCTTCCAAAATTTATATCGGCTGGGTGTAAAGATCTTTGCCTGTCCAGCGTTTTTTGGCTGTCAATACAGGTTCTGAACTTTCAGTAAAGGCGGTTTGTTAAAATGGATAAGGTTGGTTTTTCAACAGCAGACATCCTGCTTCCAAAGCATGTGGATATGACGCGTTGGAGCGTGATTGCATGTGACCAGTATACTTCGCAGCCGGATTATTGGGAGCGTGCAGCGCAGATAGCCGGCGCATCCCCAAGCACATTGAACCTTGTTTTGCCGGAAGTTTATCTGGAGCAGGGCGATGTTGACCGGCGCATTGCACAGATCAACGCATCCATGCGCGCCTATCTGGACAGCGGCCTGTTTCGCGTCCTGCATGACAGCTATGTTTATGTGGAACGGACTGTCGCGCCGGGGAAGATACGGCGCGGCCTGGTTGGAAAGATCGATCTGGAACAGTATGATTACAGCGCAGGCAGCCATTCTCTGGTAAGGCCGACCGAGGGGACCGTAGAAAGCCGCCTGCCGCCGCGGATGCGCGTGCGCGAACAGGCGCCGTTGGAAAGCCCGCATATTATGGTGCTGGTCGATGATGCACTGAATACGGTCATTGAGCCGCTGCAAAAACAAAAAAACACCATGGAACTGCTTTATGATTTTGACCTGATGGCGGACGGCGGCCATATTGCAGGCTGGCATGTGACGCCGGAGCTGTGTGCGCGGGTCGACGCGGCCATGCTGTTTTTGCTTTCAAGCCAGCAGTGCTGCCGCTGTACAGACAGGGAGTGCCCGCCGCCGATGCTGATTGCCGTTGGCGACGGCAACCATTCGCTTGCCACGGCAAAGGCATGTTGGGAAAGGATCAAGCCCACGCTTTCCGAACAGGAACAGCGCATGCATCCGGCGCGTTACGCCCTGGCGGAGCTTGTCAACCTGCATGACAGCGCATTGGCCTTTGAACCGATCCACCGTGTTTTATTTGATGTTGATCCCCATGATGTCTTAAAGGCGCTGCAAAAACAGCTTGGCGCATGTGAAAATGGACAGGGGCAGGCGTTTACATATGTAACAGGCGGCCGCACAGGCTGTCTTACAGTGGAAAACCCGCCGTCACCGCTGGCTGCCGGGACGCTTCAGATCTTTATTGACGGTTATCTTGCCGCGCATGGCGGGACCGTCGATTATATACACGGCGACGATGTGGTTGCAAAGCTTTCAGAAAAACCGGGGGCCATCGGCTTTTTGCTGCCTGCGATGGAAAAATCCCAGCTTTTCCCGGCGGTATGTGAAGGCGGCGCGCTCCCGCGAAAAACCTTCTCAATGGGGCATGCATATGAAAAACGTTTTTATCTGGAATGCAGAAAAATTCAATAGGGAGGCTGTCTGATGAACAGGGAACGCTTGATCCAAACGGCGCTTGGGGAAAAAGAACCGGCGCTTGTCTTAAAAAACGCCCGGATTATCAATGTATTCACCGGTGAAATCCTGCCGGGTGATATCGCAATAACAGACGGCCGCATTGCGGGCGTGGGCGCCTATGAAAGCGGGGAGGAAACGGTTGACCTCGGCGGGGCGTATGTTGCGCCCGGCTTTATTGACGCGCATGTGCATATTGAATCGTCAATGGTTACGCCGCCGGTCTATTGCGCCGAGGCGCTGCGATGGGGGACAACGACGCTGATTACCGATCCGCATGAGATCGCAAACGTAGCCGGTGGCGACGGCGTACAGTTCATGTTGGATTTATCGGAGCGTCTGCCAATCAATTATTATGTACAGCTTCCGTCGTGCGTGCCCGCAACGCCTTTTGAACATGCCGGGGATATTTTCACAGCTGAAAAAATGAGACGTTTTCTCGATCATCCACGCGTATTGGGCCTTGGCGAAATGATGAATTATCCGGGCGTGGCTGGGTGCGACCCCGAGGTGATGGCCAAGCTGGAGCTGTACGGCGGACGTGTAATCGACGGCCACGCGCCCGGTATCCTGGGAAATGGCTTGCAGGCGTATATTTCCGCCGGGATGGCTACGGATCACGAATCCACCTCATGGGCCGAGGCAAAGGAAAAGCTGCGCGCGGGCCTGGCGGTGCTGGTGCGGGAAGGCTCGGCCTGTAAGAACCTGGAGGAAATCATCCGCGGCGTCCTGGCCGACGGCGTGGATACCTGGCATCTTGCATTCTGCACCGATGACAAGCACCTTTCCGATATCCGCCGGGAAGGGACCATCCGGTATAATATCCTGCGCGCCATTGCCTGCGGCATGGACCCGGTGACAGCCATCCAGATTGCAACCATCAACGCCGCGCGTATCTACCGCCTGCACGGCCTGGGCGCAGTCGCCGCCGGTTACCGCGCCGACCTGGTTGTTCTGCGCGATTTGGAGCACATGGAGGTGCTGTCCGTCTACAAGGACGGCCAAAAACAGCCGGAAACGCCGCCTGCCGGGCTGGTTGGCGGCTGCGCAGATAAAATCCTGCATTCGGTCAGGCTTGCGCCTGTTACGGAAACGTCGTTTGCGTTGCCGGATTGGCCGCGTTATCCGGTGATCCGCATTATGCCCGGCAACGTTACGACAACGCGCTTTGACGTGGATGCGGCCGAAGTCCCGGCGATGCTGGCCGATGGCCGTCTGCGTAAAATTGCGGTGATTGAACGCCACCATGCCACCGGGAACATTGGCGTTGGGCTGCTCGCCGGGTATGGTCTGACGCATGGCGCGGTTGCGACAACGGTTGCGCATGATTCGCACAATTTGATTGTAGCCGGTGACAATGACGCCGACATGCTGGCGGCTGTACGTGAAATTGAACGCGTACAGGGAGGGTATACCATTGTGCGCGGCGGCCGGGTGCTTGGCACGCTGCCGCTGCCTGCGGCCGGCCTGATGAGCCTTGACGGCGCCGGTACGTTTATTCCCGCGCTCGACCGGATGATCGAAGAAGCGCGCGCTCAGGGCGTTGCAGACGGCGTTGACCCGTTTATCACCCTCAGCTTTATGGCTCTGCCCGTCATCCCCGAAATCCGCATCACGGATATCGGCCTCTTCGACGTTACAAGCTTCCACCCGCTCCGGCCTTTTTGAAAAAAGGCCCCCGCTTTTTTGAAAAAAAGCTTGGCAAAAAACTTTAGTCGGCTGCGCCGCGAATAGTGGGGCGGGTTCCGGCATTTATGCAGGCTGCGCCGCGAACAGAAGGTTTGGCGCATCGCAATCAAAAGTTTTCGCCCGCCTTTTTCAAAAGGCGGCGGGTGAGACGGCGGCCAAGGCCCCCTGCGGGTTTTGGCCGCCGTCGAGGGCAGAGCCCTTATCCCCGGGCCGCAGCCCTCATAAAAAGCGCGGCCCGCAGGCCGCAAGATACCTGTTTAGACGCGCCAGGCTTCCCCCAGCAAAATCCGTGACAGACGCCGCGCGGCTGGCATGGATTTTGCAAGCACCCGCTTTCCAGCCTTTTTGAAAGAATCCCTCCCAGGCGCACGGGTCGCGCGCGACCCCTCCAAACGTACTGGCGTGCGCCTGATACGATCGCGCCAAGCAGAGGTGGGGATAACATAAGGGGAGGGGTCGCTCGACCCTCCCCTTGTGAGGCGCGCTGAGGGGCGCTGCCGCGGCTTGTCCGCGCCCGGCGCTGTAGCGCCGGAAAGCCCCGAATAGCCGGCCGGGCAAGCGCAGCGCCCGGCGGTGAGCGACCCGCGCACGGGTCGCGCGCGCCCCCGCGCCCCCGCGCCCAAGCATCATGAAAACAGGAGATGTGCGGATGCCCTTTTTGTATTCCGACAGCAACAAACGATACCACACATACAGTTATGCGATGCGGCGGCGGTTTGGCGGCAAGGTGATGCGCGTCAGCCTGAACGCTGGCTTTACCTGCCCGAATATCGACGGAACAAAGGGGCGGGGAGGCTGTGTGTTCTGCTCGCCGTCGGGCAGCGGGGAATTCGGCGGAAATCCCGCCGATTCCATTGCAGCGCAGTTTACGCAGGTCGCGGCGCGTATGTCCGAAAAATGGGATACGCCTTTACGGATCGCATATTTTCAGGCGCATACAAATACGTATGCGCCCGTTTCGGTTTTGCGGCGGCTCTATGAACAGGCGCTTGCCTGTCCGGGCGTTGTGGGCCTGGCGGTTGCGACCCGGCCCGATTGCCTGCCTGATGATGTTTGCGCGCTGCTGGAAGAATTAAGCCAGCGCACATATTTGACGGTGGAGCTTGGTTTACAGAGTATACACGATGAAACCGGCAAACAGATCAACCGTTGTTATGGCTATGATACGTTTTTATCCGGTTACGAGCGGCTGCGCGCGCGGGGTATCCCGGTCGGCGTGCATATCATCAACGGCCTGCCCGGGGAGACGCGGCAAATGATGGTTGAAACTGCGCGCGCGCTTGCGCGTCTTGACCTGCATCTTGTAAAAATCCATCTGCTGCATGTGCTTGAGGGCACACAGCTTGCAAAGCTGTGGCGTGCCGGGGCGTTTGAGCTGATGACACGGGAAGCGTATGTGCAAACGGTTTGCGATCAGCTCGAGGAGCTGCCGGCTGAATGCATCATCGGCCGCCTGACCGGCGACGGCGGCCCGGATATATTGATTGGTCCTGATT
Source organism: Anaerotruncus colihominis (assembly GCF_010206195.1). GTDB lineage: Bacteria > Bacillota > Clostridia > Oscillospirales > Ruminococcaceae > Anaerotruncus > Anaerotruncus colihominis_A. The sequence continues at coordinate 11,924 of NZ_VIQT01000012.1, forward strand.
GGAGCCGTAAAAAGCTGTGTGTTCTCAACGAGATTGACAAAGAACTCCTGCGCCGCAATACCTGGCAGGGCCGGCGGCGGCGCGTGTGACCTGTGCGTGGGCCGTGCCACAAGGCTGCGCCGTATCATAAACAACCCTGTCCGAATAGGGGCTGTTTGAAAAATCAAAAATCCCGTCTTTTTCTACAAACAGGGGCGGACGCCGCGTTAAAAAGCCTTGAAATCCGAAAGGATTCCTGCGTTTTTTTCCTTGCATTCTCCGGCTGTTTGCGAATAATCCGGCAATTCCTCTTTTTTCAAACAAGCTCTAGACGAAAAAAGCGCATGGAACCGATGTTCCATGCGCTTTTTTACATACTCTGCGGCGTCAATCGATATTGATAATCTGGCGGCATTTTGGGAAATTTGGACAGCCGAAAAATTCATTTCCCTGATTTGCGCCTTTTTTGGCTGTGCGCCGGACCATTGGGACATTGCATTTGGGACAAAGCGGGACTGTAAACCTGTAATCCGCCGCCGGCACAAATGATTTTTCCTGATGTGATGAAAGCAAGGTTTCGGCGATGGAACGCATCTCCTGTTCGCTTAAAAGCACGCTTGTATTTGTTTCCTGTAATTTTTTAAGATGATTGATCAACTGATCGTGCTTGATAATTTTATCCCGGATTTCCGCCGGGGCGTTCGCATCCTGGATAACCGTTTTAGGATTGGCAAGCACAACGATCGATTTAAGAAGGGCTTCCAAATTCTGAGCAGACAGGATCGGTATCCGTTCCTTTAAAAGGCTTTTGAGCATATCGACATGACGCTGATTTTGTGTGACAGGGTTGTACATACCCTCTTTTTTGTAAACCAGGCCGGTTGCCGTTTTAAAACAGCGGTTAAAATCGCCCTTGCTTGTCACTTCGATATCATCGATCAGCTTTTTGCTTTCAATAACCAAAATAAATGAGGTGGCAATGACGACAAAATCGATTTGCGCTGCCGTGTCCTGATTTTTAAAATAAAGATCCTGTAAAATCAAAATCGGCAGATAGCTGTTTTTCAGTTCATAGGCTACCGTTTTTTCACCGTTTAAACCACTGGTAAGCATTTTAATTTCCCGTGTTATACGCTCGGTCTGTTCAGGGACAATCAGCTCCCGCCATTTTTCCAGCTTTTCAATCTGATTTTTAGTGGAGCTGTTTTCTTTTATAAAAATTGGCCCGGAGAAGGTCAATGTCTTTACAGCCGGCTTCGGCCTTAAAAAATCCAGAAATGCCATTGTCTGTCACCCTTTTACGTCAATTTATGCATTTACATTGATCTGATACATCAGCTTTTATACAAATTATATGATAGATTGACACATTTCGCAATAGCATATAGTATCATAATGCAGCAGTTTATTCTTAAAAAGCGTATAAAGGCCCATGTATACCGGCAGGGCATCTGGAAAAAGAAGTAAGGAAATTACGTTAAAGAAAGATTTAACGAAATTAAGGGCAGATAAAATCCCACAGGTATCAAAGCTTCTGCGGCGAATAGAAACATGAACTGTTAAACGAATAGAAACACGAAACGAATAGAAGAACGAATAGAAATTCTATTCGTATATTGAACGATTGTACCGCTGCAAAAAATACGGTATAATGTAAAAAAAGCCGTCAAAGGAGGGCGTTTTATGCAGCTGTCATTTTTGGGCGCGGCGCATGAAGTGACAGGAAGCTGTCACTATCTGCAAGCCTGTGGAAAAAAGATACTGATTGACTGTGGAATGCAGCAGGGTCCCGATGAATATGAACATCAGGAAATGCCGCTTGCACCGGGCGAAATTGATTTTGTGCTGCTGACACATGCGCATATTGACCATTCAGGCCGTTTGCCGCTGCTTGCAAAAAACGGGTTTCATGGGACGATCTGTGCGACTGACGCAACCTGTGACCTCTGTGGGATTATGCTGCGCGACAGCGCGCACATTCAGGAATTTGAAGCCGAATGGAAAAACCGCAAGGGCAAACGCGCCGGCCGCAGCCCGGTTGAGCCGCTCTATACCGTGGAGGATGCACAGGCTGCTATTGAACTGCTCTCCCCGTTTGTCTATAACCAGGTGGAGCAGCTTTGCGAAGGGATTGCCGTCCGGTTTGTCGATGTGGGACATCTGCTCGGCTCCGCAAGTATTGAGGTGTGGGCAACAGAGGATGGGAACACAACAAAAATTGTTTTTTCCGGCGATATCGGCAATATAAATCAACCGCTTTTGCGCGACCCGGCCTACATAACGGACGCTGATTATATTGTTGTAGAATCCACCTATGGCAACCGCCTGCATGAACCGCCGCCTGATTACAGTGTCAATTTGGCGCAGATCATCCAGCGTACCTTTGATCGCGGCGGCAATGTTGTAATTCCATCGTTTGCGGTTGGCCGCACACAGGAAATGCTTTATTTTCTGCGCGATATCAAGGCGCGGGGGCTTGTCCATGGCCATGACAATTTTCCTGTTTATGTCGACAGCCCGCTTGCCATTGAAGCGACAACCATCTTCCAGGAAAACCGTATTGATTGCTTTGATGATGAAGCGATGGAGCTTGTAAAGCATGGTATCAATCCAATCACCTTTTTGGGGCTTGAGCTTTCTGTAACAAGTGAGGAATCACGCGCAATCAATTTTGATCATACGCCCAAGGTGATTATCTCCGCGTCGGGCATGTGTGACGCAGGCCGCATCAAGCATCATTTAAAGCATAACCTTTGGCGGCGGGATTGCACAGTCGTATTTGTCGGCTATCAGGCCGCCGGGACGCTTGGCCGCTCGCTTCAGGAAGGCGCAAAAAGCGTCAGGCTGTTTGGTGAAACGATTGAGGTTGAGGCTGAAATAACCTCTTTGCAGGGCGTCAGCGGCCATGCCGATCAGGCTGGCCTGCTCCGCTGGCTCGACGCATTCCAGACGCCGCCGCGCCGTATTTTTGTTGTGCACGGCGAATCGGGCGTCTGCGAGGAGTTTGCAGACATTGCCGCCCGGCGCTATCATGTTCCGGTGAGCGCGCCCGATTATATGGCGCAGTTCGATCTTGCCAGCAATACGATGCTCTCGCCCGGCGTCAAGCGCGAGGCTATGAAGCCGAAGCCCGCCGTATCCGCCGCCGCGCCGTCCGGCGTGTTTGGACGGCTTGTCGCTGCGGGCAAACGTCTGATGCAGGTCATCGAGCGCAGCAAAGGCCGGGCCAACAAGGACCTGGCCAAATTTACAAACCAGATCAACGCACTGTGCGACAAATGGGAATAGGGGGCGCGCGCAATCCGTGCGCGGATTGCTCACCGCCGGGGGGCGCGCGTGACCCGTGCGCGGGTCACTCACCGCCGGTCGCTGCGCTTGCCCGGCCGGCTATTCGGGGCTTTCCGGCGCTACAGCGCCGGGCGCGGACAAGCCGCGGCAGCGCCCCTCAGCGCGCCTCACAAGGGGAGGGTCGAGCGACCCCTCCCCTTATGTTATCCCCACCTCTGCCTGGCGCGATCGTATCAGGCGCACGCCAGTACGTCCGGCGGGAGATCGTTTCACTGCGCCTGCCCCACTGTTCGCGGCGCAGCCTGTAAAAACGCAGCGCCTGCCCCACTGTTCGCGGCGCAGCCGACTAAAGTTTTTTGCCGAGGCTTTTTTTCAAAAAAGCCGGAAAGTTTTTCGCCGAAGCCTTTTTTCAAAAAGGCTGGAAAGCGGGTGCTTGCAAAATCCATGCCAGCCGCGCGGCGTCTGTCACGGATTTTGCTGGGGGAAAGCCCTGCGTCTGAACGGGTATCTTGCGGCCCGTGCGCGGGCCGCGCTTTTTATGAGGGCTGCGGCCCGGGATAAGGGCTCTGCCCTCGGGGAAGGACAAAACCCGCAAGGGGCCTTGTCCTTCCCCTTCACCCGCCGCCTTTTGAAAAAGGCGGGCGAAAACTTTTAATTGCGATGCGCCAAGCCCACTGTTCGCGGCGCAGCCTGCATAAATGCCGGAACCTGCCCCACTATTCGCGGCACAGCCGACTAAAGTTTTTTGGCCCACCTTTTTTTCAAAAAAGGTGGGAAGTTTTTCGCTGAGGCCTTTTTTCAAAAAGGCCGGAAGGGTCACGCGCGCCGCCAGGGCTGGACGATTGCATGAGCGAGCACATGGGCGGCGAGTGTGCCGGCAACGTTGATGTCGGCGCGCAGGGAACCGACGGACAGCGCATAAACGCTGTCGCCGTCGGCTGTTGTGTGCACCGGGTCGATGGTGCGGGCAAGGCCGTTTTGCGCCATAGACGCGATCTTGGTCAATTGGGTTTTATCAAAGGCGGCATTTGTGACAATGGCCGCAATGGTTGTATTGCCTGTAAAAAAACTGCCCTTGTCGGAGATATCGCGGCAAAGCACAGCGGTGCTGTCTGCAAAGCCCTTGCCGTCGGGCGTGCGCATACCGGCGATGCGCTCATGCGTGTCAGGATCAAAAATATCGCCAAGCGCATTGACAATCACCGCCGCGCCTACCTGCAAATCGCCTGCCTGGACTGCAAAAAAGCCCTGGCCTGCTTTCATCATGGCCGCCGCGCCGCCGAGCTTGCCGACAGTAGCGCCTGTACCTGCGCCGAAGCTGCCGCAGCGGGGACGGTTGTTTGTCTGTGCGTCAAGGCAGGCCGCATATGCCATATTGGCGTCAGGGCGTGCGTCGGGCGAGCCATAGCCAAGATCAAAGATGCAGGACGCGCATACAAGCGGCACCTTGACAATGCCGGTGTCAAATCCCACGCCACGTTCGGACAGATAGCGCATCACGCCGCCTGCCGCATCAAGGCCAAACGCCGAGCCTCCGGAAAGCAATACCGCATGGATACGTTCGGCCGCAGCCCAGGGGCGCAGCAGCTCTGCTTCGCGGGAGGCAGGGCCGCCGCCGCGCACATCAACACCGGCGGGAGCCCCGTCCGCGCCGCCGCAAAGCAATACCGTGCAGCCTGTTTTACCGGCCTGATCTTCAGCGCAGCCAATGCGCACACCTTTTATATCAGAGATTGGAATTTGTCGCAAGCTTACTGCCCCGCTTTCAAAAAGATCTGAACCGGCCGGCAGACAAATACCGACAGTATAATTGCTGCCGCTAATTCACAAAGTCCATTGACGCCGATGATTGTCAAAAAAACTTCTTTTAAAGGGATGGCCTGGAAAAACAGCCATAAGCAGCCAAGCACCATGACGGTATGTGCGATGGTTGCGGCGGCGGCCGCCGCACCGGTGCACAGCTCAGGGCGCATACCGGCGCGCCGGACAGCTTTGTATACAAGCGCCGCAATCACCCCAAGCAGGATACGCGGGACAAGACACATGATTAAGGAGTTAAGGGGCGCGCCGCTGGCAGCCGGGGAAAAAAGCAGATCGACTGGGCCGCCAGGCGTTGTGACAGCTTTAAACAAGCTGATGAACCCAAAGATGCCGCCGAGGATCGCCCCATCGAGCGGACCAAGCAAAATGGCTCCGATGATGACGGGTATGTGCATCAAGGTGATCGATACCGGCGGAATGATAATAAATCCGATGGGTGTAAAGCCAAGTACCGCCAGCAATGCGGCGAGCAGTGAAAGCTGTGTCAGCCGTGTGGTCCTGCGAATGGTTGCCGTTGTCATAAAAAATCGCTCCTTGCTGCTGCTCCGTATGCGGATGCAGCGCGTTTTATTTGTAAAGGGAATTCCCCTTACATGACGGTGTTCTTTTTCCAGACAGCATATAGCCCATCAAGGCGCAGCGTTTTGTCGACGAGAAGCTTGTGGCGGCAAAACGGGGCGATTGCATCGACCGATTCGCCCGTTGCAACGATGGAGGCGGCCGGCCCGGCCTTTTCCTCGTACCGCTCGATCATACCGTCGATCATACTGGCGTTGCCAAGCAGCACCCCTGATTTCATACAGTCAACCGTATTGGTCCCAATGACCGGCGCGGGCGGCTCCAAGCTGATATGCGGCAGCTGTGCGGCCCGGTTGCTCAAAGCGTCAAGCGCCACCCGCACCCCAGGCATGATGGAACCGCCAATAAAGCTGCGGCTGTGGTCGACGATGGAAATTTTCGTCGCCGTGCCAAAATCAACGATGATAACCGGCAGCGGATATTTTTCAAACGCGCCGACAGCCGCCGCGACAAAGTCCGCGCCAAGCTGCGCGGGGTTATCAATGCGTATATTCAGCCCGGTTTTGACGCCCGGCCCAATCTGCATGACCGGGACGGGGCTTGTAAGCTGAACAGCCGCTTTGAGCACGGGCGAGAGCTGCGGAACAACCGAGGAAATCACCGCACCTTTTAAATTCTGCTCGCTTAAGCGATGCAGATGTAAAATATGGTGCAGCAATACGGCGTATTCAACCTCTGTCTTGCCGGCTTCACTGACGATGTGGGTCAAAAACAACAATTCGTCGTTGTGATAAGCGCCGATATTAATATTGGAATTTCCAATGTCAATTGATAAAATCATACTATTTTCTGTCCTCGATTCGGGTTTGTTTAAAAAATAGAGGAATTTCCGAATTTTTCGCAAACAGCAGGAGAACGCAAGGCAAAAAACGCAGGAATCCTTTTGGATTCCGAGGCTTTATAACGCAGCATCTGCCGCTGTTTGCAGAAAAAGGCGGGTATTTTGATTTTTTAAACAAGCCCCTAATAACGCGGGCGGTCAAAGGAAAGGATTGACGCAATGCTTGCGGCCACGCCGAGCGCACAGCCGACAATCAACAGATATGGAATGGCCATCAGGCCGTAAAAAGCGGCCGGGCCCATTTCGAGGTAGGCCTGTACAGTCACCGACAGGCCGCAGGCCATCAGGAAAAGCCATATCGCGTCGAGCGTAAGCGAGGCGCGCCGTCCCAAGAGCAGCATTGTCTGCATGATGTAGACAACGGGGACAACCGCCATCAAAGCGGAACGCACCCACCAAAGGATATCCAGCCTGGGCGTGAGCGCGCCGCCCGGCCCAAGGCCAAACAGCGCGAGCAAATGAAATACAAGCGCCAGAATAAGCGAAAGCCCACAGAACCCGCTGAGCACCACACCTGCCAGCGCGCCGCCGCTTGGGCGGGAATCCTGGATTTCATCGGCGCGCTGCTGCGCATCCTGAAAATAGTCATGTAAAAGCGACTGCCCGCAATAGCCGCAGCGCCGTGCCCGTCCGCTGACAGGCCGGCCGCATTTCGGACAGGTAATCATACGCTTGGTCCCTCCCCTGCTTTCCGGGCGGCATACGCCGCCCATCTTTGTCCATTGTAGCACAGGGGGCCGCCTTTTACAAGGCGCGCGGCCCGCCCGGCCTGCGGCCAGGGCCGCTTCCCCGCCTTTTACAAGGCGCGCGGCCCGCCTAGGGCCGGGGCCGCTCCCCCGCCTTTTACAAGGCGCGCGGCCCACCCGGCCTGCGGCCGGGGCCGCTTCCCCGCCTTTTACAAGGCGCGCGGCCCGCCCGGCCTGCGGCCGGGGCGGGCGTTACATCCTGCTTTGTTCCGGCGCGGGCGCCAGATATGACAGGCGGCGCATGGTCAGAAGAAACGCGATGGACAAAGGCACACACGAACCGACCCAGGCCAAAGGATTGGCCATGCACGCGCCCGCAAAGCCAAATATACCGGCCAGCACAAGCGCGGCCAGAGCGCGCATGCACAGCTCCATAATGCCGGCAAAGGTCGGTACGAAGCTCTGTCCAAGCCCTTGGAGGGTGTAGCGGAAAATAAACAGCAGCGACAGTAAAAAATAACAGGAGCCGTTGATAGCCAGATAGACCCGCGCGGTTTCAACCACTTCGGGATGGCCGACAACAAACAACCCGATCAGATTTTTTCCGAACATATTGTTGACAATGCCCATCACAATGCTGAACGATACGGACATAACCGCACATTGCAGCACGCCGCGCCGGATACGCGGCACATTGCCTGCGCCGTAATTCTGGGCGGCATAGGTGGCCATGGTCATGCCGAACGACATCATGGGCTGCGTGGCGATCAGATCAATTTTCTGTGCGGCCGTATAGGCGGAAACGGCCGTCTCGCCAAGGCCGTTGAGCGTGAATTGCAAAATGATGGAACCGATTGCAATGATGGACGATTGAAAGCCCATTGGAAGCGCAACGCGCAGATGCTCGAAAACCTCCTCGCGTGTGACGCGCCAGTGTTCGCGGTGCAGGCGCAGCATGGGAAAACGCCGGACGATATAAACGATACATGCGCCGCCGGAGAGAAGCTGCGCGGCAATGGTCGCCACAGCCGCGCCTGCCACGCCCATTTGAAAGGTTAAAATGCATAAAAAGTCAAGCCCAATATTAATCAGGCAGGCGATCACAAGAAAGATCAGCGGGGTGCGGCTGTCGCCAAGCGCGCGCAGTACGCTTGAAAGCAGGTTAAAAAGCACAGACGCTGCAATGCCGGAGTAAATGACGACAATATAGCTGTATGCGCCGTCGATGATATTGGCGGGCGTGCGCATTAAAACAAGAATCGGCCTTGCAAGCGCCACGCTGATCGCCGTCAAAAATATGGTGATGGCACCGCCGATCAGAATGCCCGCCGCAAAGCTGCGGCGCACGCCCTGCTCATCGCCGGCGCCGAACCGCTGCGCCGTCACAATGGAAAGCCCGGCGGTCAACCCCTGTGTAAAGCCGAGAATTAAAAACATGATGCTGCCCGTACAGCCGACGGCGGCCAGCGCCTGGACGCCGATTGTGCGTCCAACAATCAGCGTATCGGCCATGCTGTAAAGCTGTTGGAACAGATTGCCGATCAACAGCGGGATTGTAAAAAAGAGAATGAGCTTTGCCGGATTGCCCACGGTCATATTTTTTGTCATTCTGCATGAATCCTCATTTCATATTGCAAATTTCCAGTGTCATTATTTTACACCCGGCATGCGTTTCGTCAAGGGGTTTTCATAAATTCAGCATACGGTACAGTTCGCCCGGCCCCGCTCCCCCCTTCTTTCGGCTTATTGACGCAAAGCCGCACCCAAAAAGCCATCCTGCCCGGGCGAATAAGGCGCGCCATACAGAAAGACAGACGGGCCGCCGCCGGGACATGTCCCGGCGGCGGCCCGTCTGGCAAGATGATGCACTTTTCAGGCAATCATGCATGATTGACGGCCGGTTGATGCATCCTTATGGATTGACAACGTTGACCGGCTCGCCCGCAAGAAACCTGCGCAGATTGTCGACGGCGGTATCCATCAGACGTTGGCGGCTCTCTTTGGGCGCCCAGGAGATGTGCGGCGTTATCAGACAGTTTTTCGCTTTCAGCAGCGGGTTGTCTCCTTGGATTGGCTCGGTGGAAACGACGTCAAGGCCAGCGGCATACACCTTGCCGCTGTTGAGCGCGTCGGCAAGGTCCTGTTCAACAATCAGCGGCCCGCGCGCATTGTTAAGGATTATGACGCCGTCCTTCATTTTGGCGATGCTTTCCCGGTTGATGATCCCCTGCGTCGAAGGGAGCAGCGGGCAGTGCAATGCAATCACATTGGACCGTGCGAACAGCGCGTCAAGCGGGACATATTCAGCCAGCGCGCGGCCTGCGCCGTTTTCGGATTCATCATATGCAATTACATCCATACCAAGCGCCTTTGCAATGCGTCCGGTCGCCTGTCCAATCCGGCCAAAACCGATGATCCCCATTGTTTTTCCCGCCAGCTCAATCAATGGATAATCCCAAAAACACCAGTCAGCGCTTTGTTCCCAGCGGCCGGCGTGGACCGCGTCGCTGTGATGGGCGGTATGATGGCAGATTTCAAGCAGCATTGCAATTGCAAACTGGCTGACAGCCGCCGTCCCATATGTCGGGATGTTGCAGACCACAATTCCACGTTCACGCGCCGCGGCGATGTCAACCACATTATAACCTGTGGCCAGAACGCCGATAAACTTTAGATTGGGACAGGAAAAAATCGTCTCACGGTCAAGCGGAACCTTGTTGACATAGACTGCGTCGGCGTCCTGCGCACGCGCGGCGATCTGGTCAAGCGGCGTGCGGTCGTATACCGTCAGCTCGCCGAGCGATTCAAGGCCGTTCCAGCTCAGGTCGCCGGGATTTTCTGTATAACCGTCCAAAACCACAATGTTCATCTGCCAGCCCCCTTTACTGCTTTGTATGTTCATCCAGCCAGGCGCGCATGGATTTGGCGCCCATCTGCATCAGGCCAACGTCGCTGCCGCACATATTGACCGCCATACCGGCTTTTATCCAGCGCGCGAGCGGCTCCATACCGCCAAAATGTACGCCGGAAGCTTTCCCGGCTTTTTTTGCAGCCTGTATGACACGTTCAAACGCCGCGGCAATCTCGGGATGATCATATTGGCCGAGTAAACCGTAATCCTGGGAAAGATCGTTTGGGCCCATAAACGCAATATCGATCCCATCGACTGCTAAAATTTCCTCCACATGCTCCACACCGGCGCGCGACTCAATCTGGCAGAGCAAAAGCGTTTCTTCATTTGCCTGTTCCATATATGCGCGCCCGTCGACCTTCATAAAGTCCGTATGCGGCCGTGACAACGACACGCCGCGATGTCCCAGCGGCGCATATTTTGTAAAGTCAACCAGCTTGCGCGCATCTTCGGCACATTCCGTATTGGGCAGCAGCAGGCCGGAGGCTCCCATCTCCATAAATTTAAGCGCCGGTTCGCGCAGCGGCCCGGGAATGCGCACAATCACCGGCAAATCGATCGCGCGCGCCACGCCGATCATCCGCGAACAATCGCCATAGGAAAAGGAACCGTGCTCGCAATCGATGATAAAGAAATCAAAGCCGCAAACCTTTAAAATTTTTGCAAGGTCAGGCGTGTCAAAGGTCGTCGCCATGGTGCCAAGGACGCGTTCCCCGCTTTGGATGCGTTTTTTCAGATTCATTGCTGTTTCCTCCGTCGTTCGTCGTTGTATTGCCCCTGTGCGCGCGGGGGCGCGCGCGACCCGTGCGCGGGTCGCTCACCGCCGGGCGCTGCGCTTGCCCGGCCGGCTATTCGGGGCTCTCCGGCGGCTATAGCCGCCGGGCGCGGACAAGCCGCGGCAGCGCCCCTCAGCGCGCCTCACAAGGGGAGGGTCGAGCGACCCCTCCCCTTATGTTATCCCCACCTCTGCCTGGCGCGATCGTATCGGGCGCACGCCAAAACATCTTGAGGGAGATCGTTTCACTGCGCCCGCCCCACTGTTCGCGGCGCAGCCGACTAAAGTTTTTTGGCCCACCTTTTTTTCAAAAAAGGTGGGAAGTTTTTCGCTGAGGCCTTTTTTCAAAAAGGCCGGAACATGAGGGCTTCGACCTCGGCGCGGGACGGCAGCGCCCGGCCGATGGAGCCCTGTTTTGTGACAGCCAGCGAACCGGCGCAGTTGCAAAACAGCGCCGTCCGCTCCAGGTCATACCCGTGAAGCACACAGTACGCCAGCGCCGCTGCGAATGTATCCCCGGCCCCGGTGGGATCGATTGCCGGCACATCGATGCCGGCAGCGGTTACGATTTGCTTGCCATCGCTTACGATTGCGCCGTCCGCGTCGCGCGTCAGCGCAATCACACGCGGCCCCCAGGCGTGCAGCTCGCGCAGGATGTCGTGCGGGTCGTCAAGCCCGGTTATAAAGCGCGCCTCGTCGAGCGTGGGCGCGATGATATCAGCCGAGCGGATCGCTTCCAGCAGACGGTCGCGCGCCTCGCCGCTGCTCATGACCTCCTTGCGGATGTTTGGGTCGAATGAAACAAGCACGCCATGTTCGCGCGCAATGCGCACACATTCCTGACAGGCAGCGCGCATTTCAGGGCTGACCTCAAGGAGCATCCCGGCATAGTGGATCGCTGCCGCGCCCGCAATGAACGGTTCATCAATATCTGCGGGCGACAGGCGGCTGCCAACCGAATTTTTGCGGTAATATTGAAAATTACGGCCGTTTTCAAGATATTCAACAAAGGAAAGGCCGATCTGTCCTTCATCGGATATGACAATGTGCGAAACGTCGACGCCTTCCCGTTTGAGCGCGCCATAAACAAAATCGCTCAACCCATCGCGGCCAACCTTGCCAAAAAAGGCCGCGTCACCGCCAAGCCGCGCATAAGCGCAGGCGACAATTCCACAGGAACCGCTGGCTGTCTTGAGGATTGCGCCCTCCTCACAAATGCGCAGCGTTGGCTCTACAGGGATGCATTCAACAAGCAATTCGCCGATAGAAATAAATGGCCGGCCGGTTTTTGCGTGCTCCATAGCGTTTGCCTCCAATTAATAATATTAATTGATTTCTATTAATTAAAAACTTTAACCTCATTATAGCCTCCCGCATGAAACGTGTCAACTCTTTTTTGCACCTCCCCCATTTGAACAGTTTTCACGCCTGATGGATGCAATTTGCAGCTTAAAACGATATTTTGCCAGATTTCCCCTTGACGGATGCTGATTATCTGATTAAAATAATAACTAATAATTATTAATAAAATGAAGGTGCGATATGCGAAAACCAACCTCATCCGATGTGGCGCATGCGGCAGGCGTTTCACAGGCGGCCGTCTCGATGATTTTAAATGGGAAAAGCGGCGTTTCCTTCAGCGCCGAAACACGTATGCGTGTGTTTGAAGCGGCGCGCGCGCTTGGATATAGCCTTCCGTCGCAAAGTATGGTCGATTCCGACGGAAAGCTGCTCGCCGTGCTGGTCCCAACGCTTTCCAACCCATATTATACGCAGCTTTTGCAGGCGGTCGAGGACCAGGCGGCTGCACGCGGTTTTCGAACGCTGTTTTGCAACACAGCGCGCGACGCGCAGCGCGAAGCGTATTACCTTGCGCTGTTCAGGCGCAGCCGCGTTGCGGGCGTGATTTATACGTTCCTGCCCGCCTTTTTGCAGCAGGCCGAACAGCTTGCACAGACAATCCCAACCGTTTTGATCGGTGAAAAAAATACCGGGCAAACCTTGCCGTCCATTGAATTAAGCAACCAAAAAGCCGGCGCAATCATCGCCCGTCATCTTTTAAAGCTTGGGCACCGGCGCGCGGCGTTTCTGTCCACCCCCACTAAAAATCTGACGCTTGCGCGCGGCCAGCGGCTGGAAGGCGCGCGCGCCTGCTTTGAGCGCGAGGGCGGCGAGCTGCTTACCTTTTTTACAGACGATGCGTCCGAGGGCGATTTTGACAGCGAGCCATACGAATTTGCCGCCGGCGAGCTGCTGGCGCGCCGCCTGTTTACACAGACGCACGGCGTTACAGCCGTCATCGGCGTCAACGATATGACTGCCCTCGGGATTCTTTCAGCTGCGCGTGCGCTGGGCGTGCGTGTGCCAAAGGATTGCTCCGTCTGCGGCTTTGACAATATTTTCGCAGCGCGCACCGCCTTCCCGGCGCTTACAACGGTAGATCATCACCTTGATCTGCGCGGCCGCGCGGCCGTTGATATTGTGCTTGGCAAACGCGGCGCGCTTTCCCCGCAGGTCAGCCGGATTGAATATGAACCGCAGCTTGTGCCCCGCAGCTCCACAGGGCCCGCGCCACAGTAACATTCACATTTTTTGCATAGGAATTATGCAGCTTATCTGTTATAATAATCATAGCGCTTCGGCCTTTTTTCAAAAAGGCTGGAAAGCGGGTGCTTGCAAAATCCATGCCAGCCGCGCGGCGTCTGTCACGGATTTTGCTGGGGGCAGGGGGGCGCGTCTGAACGGGTATCTTGCGGCCCGTGCGCGGTCCGCGCTTTTTATGAGGGCTGCGGCCCAGGATAAGGGCTCTGCCCTCGGGGAAGGACAAAACCCGCAGGGGGCCTTGTCCTTCCCCTTCACCCGCCGCCTCCCCCAAAAGGCGGGCGAAAACTTTTGATTACGCAGCGCCCGCCCCACTGTTCGCGGCGCAGCCTGCATAAACGCAGTACCAAACCCACTGTTCGCGGCGCAGCCGACTAAAGTTTTTTGGCATACCTTTTTTTCAAAAAAGGTATGAAGTTTTTTGCCGAGGCTTTTTTTCAAAAAAGCCGGAAAGGATGGTCAATTTGCCTATACGAAAGCTGCGCCGGGCGGCGCTGCGCGCGCTCTCCAACCCGGCGTTTGATATCCGGAAGATGTATAAAGCCGTCCGCTCTGTGCAGACAGCGGCAGGAAGGCCGCCGCGTCTGTTTTACAAGCCGTGGGACCACATCGTGTGCGTGGACGGGCGGCGGGTGCCGGTGCGGCTGTTCGCGCCGAAAACAAACAGCCGTGATTCCATCCTGTTGTTTTTCCATGGCGGCGGATGGGTGACGGGCAATATCGACAGCTATGACCGCGTGTGCGCCAATCTGTCGAACATCACGGGCCGCATGGTTGTGTCGGTCGATTACCGGCTTGCGCCGGAACATCGTTTCCCGGCCGCGCCGGAGGATTGCTATGCCGTGGCGCGCGACATCTTTACAGACCTTTCGCTGTTCATGATGGCGCCGCGCCAAATTACGCTGATCGGCGACAGCGCCGGCGCAAACCTGGCGGCGGCCGTCTCGCTGATGGCGCGCGACCGGGGGGAATTTCTGCCGAAAAGCCAAATCCTGATTTATCCCGCGACAGCCGCAGACCACGGGCCGGATTCGCCCTTCCCCTCCGTGCATGAAAACGGCGACGGATATCTTTTAACCGCAAAGCATATTGAAGAATATATGTCACTTTATATCTCCAGCGAAGAGGACCGCCACAATCCCTACTTTGCGCCGCTGGAATCCGGCGATTTGTCGCGGCAGCCGCAGACGCTCATTCTGACGGCGCAGTACGACCCGTTGCGCGACGAGGGCGAGGCATACGGCGAACGCCTCAAGCTCGCGGGAAACCGGGTGGAGATGCACCGCATTCCGGATGCGCTGCACGGTTTTTTCTCCCGCTCGCCGCGCACTCAGGCAGCCAGGCGGGCATATGGATATATCAACCGCTTTTTATGCGAGGTGACGCATACATGAAACGAAAAAAAGCCGCGGCTTGGACCCGGCTTGACAACGCCGCTAAAATTTTCCCCTCCACCAGCAGCAAAGCCGACCCAAAGGTGTTCCGCTTCGCCTGCGAGCTGACGGAGGAGGTCGACCCGGAAATCCTCCAGCAGGCGCTTGATACAGTGATTGAAGCTTTTCCGGTCTTTCGCAGCGTGATCCGGCGCGGCCTGTTCTGGTATTACTTTGAGACAAGCGCCCAGCGCCCCGTTGTCACAGAGGAGTCGCAGCCGCCCTGCCGGCCGCTTTACGACCCGGTTATCAAAAGCTTACTGTTCTCCGTCACATATTACCGGCGGCGCATCAACCTTGAAATTTACCACGCCCTGACCGATGGGACCGGCGCGCTCCAGTTTTTGCGGGCGCTTGTATGCCGTTATTTGATTTTATGCCATCCAGAGCAGTTTGGGGACAACCCGCCCGCGCTTGATTACGACGCGTCGCTGACCGAGCGCACAGCCGACAGCTTTTATAAGCATTATAACCCCGATACAAAACGGCGCGCCAATATCAAAAAAACGCCTGCCTGCCATTTGAAGGGGCCGCGCAATCCAGATTATTTTCTGCGCGTCATCGAGGGCGAAGCGCCCGTTTGCGAGGTCGCGGCCAAGGCGCGCGCCTATGGCGCAAGCATCACGGCGTTTTTGACGGCTGTTTTGATCTGTGCGTTTCATGAGGTCATTCCCCCGCGCCGTCAAAAGAAACCGATTGCCGTATCTATCCCGGTCAATCTGCGCAATTATTTTGAATCGGAATCCGCCCGCAATTTCTTTGGCGTGTTTACAGTCAAATATACCTTTCACAGGCAAAGCGACCGGCTTGAGGATGTGATCGCGTCCGTAGCCGCGTCGTTTCAACGCGAGCTGACCGCGGAAAACCTCAGCCGCCGGATGAACGCACTGCTGGCGCTGGAACACAACCCGCTTGTGCGGATTTTGCCGCTGGCGCTCAAAGACCCTGTCCTGCGGCTGTCGGCGCTTATATCGGAGCGCGGCGAAACAACGTCACTTTCCAACATCGGGCCGGTTACGATGCCGCCCGAGCTGACGCCGTTTATCTCCCGGTTTGACGCCTTTGTCGGCGCGGACCGCCTTCAAACCGTCATGTGCTCCTTTAATGGCAACCTGGTTATGAGCATCACGTCGCCGTTTGCCAGCGCCGATGTGCAAAAGGGCTTTTTCCGCACGCTGACAGAAATGGGCATCCCGGTTACAATTGCGGCCAATACGCTTGACGAGGAGGAATAATCCGTGCAGTACTGCGAAAAATGTAAAGTCCATGTACGCGGCCTGCACGCGGGCTGCCCGCTCTGCCAGGGCCCTTTGACGGGCGAGGGGGAAACGCCAAACAGCGTGTTCCCCGCCCACACCTATCAGGCGCCCCGGTATCATCTTCTGATCCGCTCCATGATTTTTGCATCGATCGCCGCAATCGTTATCTGCGCCACAGTCAATATCCTGCTTGGCGGGCGGCGCTGGTGGCTGTTTATCGCGGCGGCCGTCGCCTGTATGTGGGTTTGTCTTTACAGCGTGATCCGCCGCCGCAACAATATCCCAAAAAATATTATCTGGCTTGTATTCTGGCTGTCGCTTATTGCCGTGCTGTGGGATCTGTTTACCGGGCGGCGCGGCTGGTCCATTGATTATGTCATCCCCGCCATCTGTGTGCTGGCTATGATTGCAATGGCCGCCATCGCAATCATTTTGCATCTGCATATCGAAGAATATATGATCTATGTGCTGCTGGACGGCCTGTTTGGCATTGTCCCGCTGTTGTTTTTAACGCTTGGATGGGTGCGTGTACCGCTCCCTTCCATCCTGTGCGTCGCGGCAAGCATCCTGTCGCTGGCCGCTCTGCTTTCTTTCCAGGGCGAAGCGCTGTTTTCCGAGCTGCGCCGCCGCCTGCATCTTTAAGAACCTGCTTTACAGCCAAAAAACGCTGGCCGGATGGGTCCTTTGTCCCTGCGCCGTCTTAAAATTTTTTGGCCGGGCGGCCGCCCGGCCAAAAAACCTGCATGGACCGGGGATAAAATTTTTCGCCTGTCCGGCATTTTTCCGGCGGTGAATCGGGATTCCAAGAACATCTGTAAGGATTCGATCATCATGAAAAAACTGCTTTTTGCAATCAATCCGCACGCCGGCAAAGGTGAAATAAAAACAAAGGCGCTTGAGGTCATCGACCTGTTTGCACATGCCGGTTATGAAGTAACCGTGCATACAACGCAGCGCCGCCGTGAAATCACGCATCTGCTGGCCGGACGCGCTGCGCTGTACGACCTGGTTGTCTGCTGCGGCGGCGACGGCACGCTCAATGAAACAATCGACGGCCTGATGCACAGCGGGCAGCGCCCGCCGCTTGGCTACATCCCGGCGGGAACAGTCAATGACTTCGCTTCAAGCCTGGGCATCTCAAAAAATATTTTACACGCGGCGCAGACCGTTTTGGACGGAACCCCCTTTGCCTGTGACGTCGGGTCGTTTGGGGCGCGGTATTTTTCATATATCGCCGCGTTCGGCGCGTTTACCGATGTGGCGTACCAGACGCCGCAGCAATCAAAAAATATGCTCGGACGGACGGCGTATTTTCTCGAGGGAATCCGCCGTTTGCCCACCATCCATCCATACCATATGAAGCTGGCGCATGACGGCGGCGAAATCGAAGGCGGTTTTTTGTTTGGTATGGTATCAAACGCGCTTTCGGTCGGCGGCTTTAAGCTGCGTTCCCCGGAAATCCGCATGAACGACGGCCTGCTGGAGCTGCTGCTTGTCCGCGACCCTAAAAACGCCGCCGAGGCGACCGCTATCATTGGGGCGGTGCTTGGACGTGATTTCAGCTCGCCCTATATCACAACGCTGCGTACAAAGCAATTGGCCATCACAGCGGCCGAACCGGTCCCTTGGACGCTTGATGGGGAATTTGGCGGCAAGGTTGAAACCGTCCAAATTGAAAACCATCACAATGCGATCACTGTTTTAACGAATCCGGCGCTGCCCGCGCCGTAACCGGCAGACAAAAACCGCCCCCTTTGCTGGAATGCTCCAGCAAAGGGGGCGGTTTTATATATGCGATCTGCGGGCCGGACCGTCAAAGCGCGGGCCTTAGGGCAAACGGTTCCCCTGAAGCACAAGCGCGCGCAGCAGCGCCATACATTCACGCACCCAATACGACGGAAGCAGGCCCCACGGCGTTGTTGACGAAATGGCAGCGCACGGTTTTAGCCCGGCAGCCTGCGCATAGACTGCGCCGCGAAGCTGATGGAAACCATCCGTCACAATTAAAAGCTCGCGCGGCAGCTGCTCGCGCGCGATCAACTCCTTGGAAAAGCACAGATTTTCAAGCGTATTGCGGGACTGCTCCTCCATATAGATCCGGCCGGCCGGCAAACCGCGTGCAATCAGATAATCGCGCATACAAGCAGCTTCGCTGATTGTTTCCCCTTTGTCGACGCCGCCCGTCACAACAACAGGCGCGTTTGGATGCGCGGTCAGATACGTATACGCCGCGTCGAGACGCAGGCGCAGGATTTGCGACGGCTTGCCGTCAACGCTCTGGCTGCCGAGCACAACAATTGTATATGATTCTCCGGTGCGCGGCGGTGTAAACCAGGCGTAACGAATCATCAGCACAGACAGGACAGCGCCAATCAGCACGGCAACCGCAAGCACGAGGGATACGGCCAGGCGCAGCCCACGCCACCAACGGGCCGTGCGTACCGGCACCAGACGCGCCGCGCCAAATAAAAGGCTGCGATGAACCCGCGGCGCACCCTGCGCCGCCGGGAACGCATCCCATAAAACCGCCAGGGCGCATAGCACAAGCCCAAATAAAAC
Organism: Anaerotruncus colihominis; assembly: GCF_010206195.1. Taxonomy (GTDB): domain Bacteria; phylum Bacillota; class Clostridia; order Oscillospirales; family Ruminococcaceae; genus Anaerotruncus; species Anaerotruncus colihominis_A. The sequence continues at coordinate 30,656 of NZ_VIQT01000012.1, forward strand.
AAGCGTCAGTACGCCGCTATTGAACACCCCAAAGGGCATTGGCGCAATACCGCATACGATTGCAAAGAGGCCCACAAGAAATGCGACTTTTTTAAATGCTGATTTCATAAAGATCCCCTGAACTAAAAGTTTAAACGCTTACCGCGAGGCTTTTTTTCAAAAATGCCGGAGGGCGCGCGCGACCCGTGCGCGGGTCGCTCACCGCCGGGCGCTAGGGCGCGCGCAATCCGTGCGCGGATTGCTCACCGCCGGGCGCTGCGCTTGCCCGGCCGGCTATTCGGGGCTCTCCGGCGGCTATAGCCGCCGGGCGCGGACAAGCCGCGGCTGCGCCCCTCAGCGCGCCTCACAAGGGGAGGGTCGAGCGACCCCTCCCCTTATGTTATCCCCACCTCTGCCTGGCGCGATCGTATCGGGCGCACGCCAGTACGTTTGGTGGAAGGGGCGGGCCGCCCCTATCCCATGGACCCAACCCCGGGGCAGGTGCGGCCTGTATAAATGCCGGGACCCGCCCCACTGTTCGCGGCGCAGCCTGCATAAACGCAGTACCAAACCCACTATTCGCGGCACAGCCGAACTAAGTTTTTCGCTGAGGCCTTTTTTCAAAAAGGCCGGAAAGTTTTTTGGCCCACCTTTTTTGAAAAAAAGGTGGGAGCTTTTTTCAAAAAAGCCGAAAGGCGGTAATTTGTTCGTTTGTGGGGATTGACGGGATGGCGCCGCGTCCGGCGGCGCACAGCGAACCGGCCGCATTTGCAAAATTGAGCGCGTCGGCAAGGGCTTGGCTGTCCCCCTCCAGACAGGACGGCTGATCAAGAAGGCGGCAGAGCAGCGCTCCCCAAAACGCATCTCCTGCACCGGTTGTATCAACTACCTTTACATGATAGGTCGGGTAAGCGCCTGTCTGATCACCGCAGCGGTAAAAACAGCCGCGCGGTCCAAGCGTCACAACAATCAGTTTCATTGCGCCACAAAAAAGCTTTTTTGTCCCCTGTTCCAAATCCGTGGTCCCGGAAAGCAGCTCCAATTCCTCTTCCGACAGCTTGAGAACATTTGTATAGGGTAATCCAAGCTTCATGCCGGCAATTCCCTGTGCTGTGCTGTTCCAAAGCACAGGGCGCCAATTTGGATCATAAGAAACAAGCTTGCCGTGTTCGAATGCATAGCGCGCCGCTGAAAGCGTAGCGGAACGCGCCGGTTCATCGGATAGGGCTACCGACCCAAAATGAAAAATCCGACATCTGTCAATTAAACTATAGTCAATTTTTCCGGCTTCTATGCATTGGTCCGCACCGGGTTTGCGCGCGAAACTAAAGGAACGGTCACCTGATTCATTCAGATGTACAAACGCCAGCGTTGTAAAGGCGTCCTCCTTCACTTGGATTCCAGAGGTATCAATCCCCAGGCTGTCAACCACTTCAATCAGCGCGCGGCCAAACTGATCGTTGCCAACAGCGCTGATAAAAGCCGCTTTTTTCCCAAGCCGTGTAACGGCTGTCAATACATTGGCAGGCGCTCCCCCAGGGTTTTGTTCAAACAAATTGTTCCCCTGCTGTGACCGGCCAGCCGGTGTAAAATCAATCAGAAGCTCTCCAAGCGCTGTTACATCGATCATTGCGTTCACCTCATCCGTTTATTTTCCTCCAGTTTACCATAGTATTTTCCAGAAAGCAAACTTGTCCGGAAAGAGGATCGTTTTAACTTCGGCTGCCCCACTGTTCGCGGCGCAGCCGAACTAAGTTTTTCGCCGAGGCCTTTTTTCAAAAAGGCTGGAAAGCGGGCGCTGGCAAAATCCATGCCAGCCGCGCGGCGTCTGTCACGAATTTTGCTGGCGGAAGCACCTGCCTCTGAACAGGTGTCTTGCGGCCTGCGGGCCGCGCTTTTTATGAGGGCTGCGGCCCGGAGAAAGGGCTCTGCCCTCGGGGAATGACAAGACCCGCAGGGGGCCTTGTCATTCCCCTTCACCCGCCGCCTTTTGAAAAAGGCGGGCGAAAACTTTTGATCGACGCGGCGTGAATCAGATTTACTGCGCCCGCCCCACTGTTCGCGGCGCAGCCGACTAAAGTTTTTTGCCCCGCTTTTTTTCAAAAAAGCGGGAGCGTTTTTTTGCAAATTTGGGGGTGTGCGGGGGTATGGGTAAAGGGGTGTTTGACAGATGATAAAGCAGATGACAAAACGGCTGAAATTTGATATGATAAAGGTATTACAAAACGGCCAGCACGGCGCTTTGCTCCTGCTGCCCACGCAAGAGGTGATCTATATGGCAAATGCGGGTATGAAACCGGCCGCTCCCGCTGATTATACAAGCGCGCTTTCTGAGCTATTGCCGCAGTTGATTGAAAAATATTCGCGTGAGGCTGTCGGGGATTATATGAATGAATGCAGCGCCAAGCTTGCGCGTGTCCAGGAAAGCAATGCAAGCCTGCTTGACGTCGGTTCGGACGAAACGGCGCAGTCCGACGCTGTCAAGCGCGTCGTTGAAGCAACCGGCAGCTATTATGCGTTTTTGGCCAAGCTCCCTGAGGATATGCGCCGTTTTTTAATTTTAATGGGCGGCGTCACAGCTGATGAAATCGACGGCCTGCTTGAAATCGAACCGGACGTCCGCGAAGAAATCAGCCTGCTTGCTTCCGTCGCGCCTGCCATACAGGCGATCCGGCCTAAAAATTATATTATGCCGATCGACCCGATTACAAACAAGCTGGCCCAGCTTAAAGAATTTAACGAGATCACAGTTGCACGCCGAAAAAATCTGACCATTCAAACGGCAGTTACGATCGATAGCCCTGAACATATGCGCATTGACGGCAATTTTCAGCTTACAAACTATGATAAAAGCATTATCAATGGCATTGTTTCTATTTTGGAAAGTGGAAATTCCAGCTTTACAGTCCCTATGCTTTACCACGCAATGACCGGTAAGGAAAACCCAACTGTTGACGACGGGCTTGTTGAGGAGATCAAGGCAAAACTTGACGCGATGCGCCGCCTTTCAATCAATATCGATCTGACAGAAGAAATTAAGGCGCATATGATTCGCCGCAATATCGATGGCGTCAATGGTATTGATTCCTTTACAATCGACGGTTATCTTTTGCCGCTTAACAAATATACAGGCGTTGTCAACGGTAAACGCAGCGAAATGTATCAAATTATTGACACGCCGCCGCTTTACAGCTATGCCAAATTGAAAAATCAAATTACAACCCTGCCAATTGATCTGCTTAAAGCGCCGCTCAACAACAATGCAACGACAATCCCTTTAAAAACATACCTTCTCAGCCGCATTGAGGGTATGAAAAATCAAAACAACCGTCTGACACGCGATAAAATTTTATTTGAATCGATTTACCGGGAGCTTGGCGACCTCGAATCGGACAAGAAGCGCAAAAAGCGTATCCGTGATTATACAGAGGTTATTTTAACCCATTTTATCAGCATGGGCTATATCACACAGTATGAAATTATCAAGGAAGGCCGCACCATCACAGGGGTGCGTATCCACTGGAAGGAAAAGGAACAATAAGAAATCGTTGCAAAGCAACGATTTTCTTGCGCAGCTGCCCGCTCTGCGGGCAGCTGCGCATTTTTAATCCAACGGCCCCGCGCCGGGGACGGCGCGGATGGCCAATTTTTTATAGATTGCAAAATGCAATCTATAAAAAATAAACGAGGGCAAGCGGATATATCCGCTTGCCCTCGTTTATTTCTTTCCGGCGGCAGGCCCGGGCCTACGACCGCACAAGTATTTGACGCACCGAACTGCTGAAAATCGTTGTATACGGCACAAGCAGCAGCCGGTTGGACGACAGCAGAAAGATATAATAATAAAAGCATCCAGCCATAAAAAGGCCCATCGCTGTATAATAAATCGCCCGTTCCCCGCGCAGCTGTGCGCGCAACGCCCCAAACTTGGAAAGCTGTTGTTTCTTTTGCTGTTTGTCAAGCGTTTGAAGCTCTGTATATTTGCTTTCGTCGGGCTTGATGCTGTAAAGCATTTCCGGCAGCAAAAATGTTGCCACAGGCAAAAACATCAGCCCTACGCGCTGGAAAATAAAATGTTTAAGCGTCAGGATAAACAGGATAGAGGCATAGATATAAAGATTTAAAAGCACAATATTTTTAGGGTCGCGCGCCAATATATGCTTTTTCATCAGCAGCGCGACGGCTAAAAATACTAGAATCATCAACGCAGTATCAAAACTGCGGCCCCATGTGTAATAAGACCCGGGCGTATATGCTTTAAAAACATACTGTGTAACAAATCCAAGGATGGGTACAGAAAAAATCAGCACAAAAAGCGTCCCTGCGGCATAAAACGATATACTTTTCCAATTCAGCGGGATCACTGCAAGGAAATATACAGGGACCATCAGCCAAAGGCTTTTATGAAAGCACGCCGCAAGCACAATGATAAGCATGTAAGGCAGTATTTTGCGGTCTTTCAGATATGGCAGTGCAAAAAGCATTATGGAAATCGCCAGCTCCTGACGGAGCGTGCACATCGAATAACTAAAAAATCCAAAGCTGATATAAACAAAGACACTAAACCAAACGGAACACGATTGTTTATAAATGGTGACCGCGCGCGGGATGATGATCAATACAGGAATCAATCCCATATAAATGACCGCGTCCTCTGTCACAAGGGAAAAAAGATATGTCAAAAGGCTGAATCCCGGTTCAAACCGATAAATATTATTTGGGGAAAATAAGAACGAAAAAGAATTTTGACAGACCGTTTCAAAATACGCCTGATAGGTTGGGTAATCGACGCCCACCATTGAGGAGCGCAGCATCACCATGATACACATAACCACCGTCATTGCATACAAATACCAAAGGTTCGCCATACGCGACGGTTTCCATTCGCAAAGCAGCAGGCCGCCAGCGCCGGCCGCCGCCAACAAAACTATATATGGGAGCAATCCGCATCCTCCATTCATTGCATCGTCCGTTTTCGGACATGCTTTCAAGCTTTGTAACAGCCTTATTCCCGCCCCCTGTCTGTAGGAATTCCCCGGCAAACAGGGGGGCGCAGCCAAAGGCGCTCATACGCGCAATATAAAATAAACGCCCTGCGTTTATTTTATCATGTCCGCAGCGCGGCATGATAAAATTGGCCATCAGGGCGGCAGCGGGCCGCGCCCGCGTATCGCCCTGGCCATAAAACATAAACGCCCTGCGTTTATGTTTTCCTGATTGCGGCGGAAAAATCACAAGCCTTGAAACCATATCCGCAAGAAAAATATTCGCTCCCTCTCCTGCGCAGGGCGCGCAGGAGAGGGAGCGAACCCAACCGTCACAGCTGCAAGCGGGAATTCCCGCTTGCAGCTGTGCATGATTTGTCAGGACAGCTTCTTATTTGCTGACCAAGGGCGCATCGGTGATGACGAGGCTTCCGCCGAACGGAGCCGTCACATGCGCGTAACCATTGACGTCAACAAAGAAGTTCGGAGCTGCGACACGGGCATAAACGTTTGTAGCCCTGTCATAGGAATAAACAACAAGCGTGTTGGTATTCAGCGCGGAAAGGTCCAGCTTGGCGCAGAACTCAGCGTTTACGCCGGTCAGCGGGCTTACCTCGCCGTAGGAAACAACAACGATGTCGTTTGCAAAGTACTTGTTAAACCTGTCGAGCACGCTCTTAACCGCTCTGTCGGTCACATCGTAGGAAACCGTCGTATTAACAGCCCTGGTGATGTTTGCCAGATCAGCCGGATTGAGTGAGATGCGGGTAACAACCCTGCCATTGACAACCTTGTCGAGGTTGACTGTCAGGTTGACCTTGACGCCGGACTTTGCCTCAGCCGCGGCAACCGCATCGTTGATGGCCTTGATGGCCTCAGGAGTCAGGCTGCTTACATTGTTAAAGGTAACGGAAGCGTTCGTGCTGTTCCTGCCGGCCGCCTGCGCTTCGGCAATCGCTGCCGCCGCCGCATCGGAAGCAGCCTTGGAAGCCGCAGCCGCGCTCAGCGTTTTAGCCGCACCGGTATTGGTCCTGTCGCCGATGATGCCGAGCTTGGAGCCGGAGGACGAACCGCCGCCGCCACCGCCGCCACCGATAATACCGCTGTCGTAGCCGCTGTCATAGTTGCTGTCGTAGTTGCTGTCAGTCCCGCCGGGGCCGCCGCCTTCCGCTGCGCTGACCATAACCGCGCAGCTAAACAGCATGCAGACGGCCAGGATAAGCGCCAATGCTTTTTTCATTGTTGATACACTCTCCTCTTTTTTCGATCTTGGAATCGAAATAAAATTTTTATGTCATCACCTTCCACGGGCGACATGACACCATTTCAATCTGTAAGGGCCTGCCTAAAATCCCCGGGTATCGGGGCGCGCTGCCCCCTGCCGGTTTTCCCGTTTGTTTTTTGCCCTGTTGGTACATTCTTCATTATAAGTTTCCATCAACTTCTTGTCAAGCAATTTTCGTCACATATCGAGCAGGCGAGCGTATAATTGAATGCGTATATTCATAAAAGATTTGTAGGAATTGACAATGTATCTATCAAATTCTTACAAGCCCGGATAAATAGGACGAGCCGGCCCGTAAGCCGGCCCGCCCATGGCTGGAGACTATATCAATATAGAAGATATCTATTTTGTGCTGACGCGTTCGTTTGACAAAATATAGGTGGTCAGCGTCCTTGTCTGGAGCTCAAACGTGTCGTCGTCCTCATTATATACGACTGTGCGTGTGATATCACGCAGCTTTCCTTTGCTGTCCGCCGTATAAATATAGACGTCGTCCGGGTCAATATCGCTGTCAAAGGGATTGTTGAGCGCCAGCGTCGCCCGGCCGCTCGCAGGGATGGTCGCAGCTGTAAATTTGCGGATGACCGCATCCGTATTGCGGAACTTTGAGCTTAAAGAACTGGGCCACTTTGTCGACATCGCCGCATAAAATTTGGACGGGTTGCTGTTCGCTTTGTAGGTCAGCGTTGCATACGTATCGCCGCCTTCAAAAACAACCTCATTGATCACATTTTTTTCCGGACGGATGGTAACGCCCTTATTGCCCACTGTTACGCTCGCGCTGTCGCCGCTCTCCTCCTGGTTGCCGACATACAGCGCGCCGGTCAGCGTCAGTTTATCGCCGGATTTACCGTTAAAAAATTGTGTATACCTTGTCACGCCGTTTTCCGTCACCGCGTCGTTTTTTGTATCGGTGCGCTTACCATAACAAAGCACGGCCGGCGTGCGTGCGGTAAATGTTACAGAAAATTCGATCTTCTGTTCATCCACGCCCGTCATGTCGCTTAACTCGAGCGCAATATAACTGTTGCGCTGATTTGTATAAAATTGAGCGTAATCATTGCTTGTAGGATTTTGCTGGTTGGGGACATAAATTGTATTTTTAGAGGAATTTGTCAGCTTCTTTTCAACAACCTTGATCGATTTAATCAGCTTGGAATTTTTCTCCTTGCGCGTGGAAATACGCACGTCCTTTGATGAATCCGCCCAACCGGCAAGCGTTACAGGCAGGGTAAAATACACCGTTTGTCCCGGCTGCGCCGTATCCCCGATGGAAAATTGCTCGCCGTTTTCATTCAGCGGGTCCCCGGTAACCGCTGTTATCTGATAGGTGCGCGCGCCCTGGTCAATGGCAAACGCCGGCATTTGCAACGGCAATATAACCGCAGCAGCCAAAATACCTGCAAGAAGCTTTTTCATGATGCTTTTCTCCCTTTCTCTTGATAGGTTCGGATACGCCTTCCATATAATAGTGCGTTTATATGGGAGAATTACTGCATGGCGCGCGCAATCCGTGCGCGGATTGCTCACCGCCGGCCGCTGCGCTTGCCCGGCCAGCTGGCGCGCGCAATCCGTGCGCGGATTGCTCACCGCCGGCCGCTGCGTTTGCCCGGCCGGCTATTCGGGGCTCTCCGGCGGCTACAGCCGCCGGGCGCGGACAAGCCGCGGCAGCGCCCCTCAGCGCGCCTCACAAGGGGAGGGTCGAGCGACCCCTCCCCTTATGTTATCCCCACCTCTGCTTGGCGCGATCGTATCGGGCGCACGCCAGTACGTCTGGCGGGGGATCGTTTCACTGCGGCTGCCCCACTATTCGCGGCGCAGCCTGTAAAAACGCAGCGCCTGCCCCACTATTCGCGGCACAGCCGACTAAAGTTTTTCGCCGAAGCCTTTTTTCAAAAAGGCTGGAGCAAAATCCGCGCCAGCCGCGCGGCGTCTGTCACGGATTTTGCTGGCGGCAGGCAGTTCGTCTGAACGGGTATCTTGCGGCCTGCGGGCCGCGCTTTTTATGAGGGCTGCGGCCCGGAGAAAGGGCTCTGCCCTCGGGGAAGGACAAAACCCGCAAGGGGCCTTGTCCTTCCCCTTCACCCGCCGCCTTTTGAAAAAGGCGGGCGAAAACTTTTGATTACGCAGCGCCCGCCCCACTGTTCGCGGCGCAGCCGAACTAAGTTTTTCGCTGAGGCCTTTTTTCAAAAAGGCCGGAAAAGGTATGCGGATAGTTGGGTGATTAAGGGGATGGTGACGATGGAAAGCAGGGTGGTGACGGCGACCAGGCGCGCGCCAAGCGCAGCGTCTGCGTCAAAGCGCGCAGGCATCATCACACAGCTGACCGCCGTGGGGCAGGCGCATGCAATCATTACCCCAAGCGCCGCTGTCTGCGCCCCGTCAAACCAGGACGGCGCCCGCAGCACCAAAAGCACGGCCAGCATCGCCAGCGGCAAAACCAACAGGCGCATGGCAGCTGTAATCCACAGGCGAAAATCGTTAAACAGCGTTTTTGGCTTCACCTCTGCAATCAAAATCCCTGTAATAATCATCGGAAGCGGCGTATTGAGCCCCGCAAGATACCCCATCGCATTTTGTAAAATACCGGGCAGACGGATGCGCAGCAAAAACAGCGCCGTGCCTGCCAGCGCCGCAACAACGCATGGCGTCAAAAGGATTTCACGCGCGCTGACCTGGCGCGTGCGCCGTAAAATCATGACGCCATGCGACCATATGTAAAGATTAAACACTGCGATATAAACCGCCGCAACCAGCGCGCCAAGCTCGCCCATGGCGGCGCTCATAAGCGGTATCCCCATAAAGCCGCAGTTGGAACAGATCGCGGACAGCCGCCCCACAGAATCGTAATCATCCTGCATCCCTCTGAACACAAGCTTTGTAATTGGGATGGCCAACAGGTGAAAAACAATTGTCAACAGTGCAGCAGCTGCGATTAACAGGCCAAGCTTTGGTTCAAAATCGCGCTGGAACGACTGTATTAACAGCGTAGGCGTGACAATCAAAAGCACAAAGCCTGAAAACTGCTCGGCTGAAACCTGTGAAACAATGCCGCGCCTGCGGATAACAATCCCAACGCCGAGCAGTATAAACATCACGGCGACCTGTCCTGCCAATTTCAGCGCCATTTTTTACCAGCCCCTTTCCGGCGGGCGCAGCCGCGCCCCTGCGCCTTATTCCGCAAGCTCCGCCCACTCCTCGACAAACGCGTTGAGCTGCCCGCGCTTCTGCTCAAGCTGCGCGCAAACCTCGGACACCTTTTGATAATCGCTTGATATCTCAGGCTCGGCGAGCGAGGCCTGAAGCTGTTCAATCTCATATTCGCAGTCGGAAATCGCCTGCTCAATCTCAATCAGGCGGTTTTTGCGCCGGACTGCTTCGGCGCGCTGCTTTTTGCTGCGATGGTATTCGCCGGCGGAATCCTCCGCCGGCGCGGGGCGCGCCGCCTGTTCCGACGCTGCCGCGGGTCCCCCCGCGGCCGGCGCGTCGGGGCGGCGCGCCGCAAGATACGCGTCGTAACCGCCCTTATAAAAAGTAAAGCCCTCCTCTGTCATTTCGGCAATACAGGTCGGCACCCGCGAAAGCAAATACCGGTCATGCGAAACGGCAAGAATCGTCCCCTTATACCGTATCAGGGCCTGGTCAAGCACTTCGCGCGTAGCCAGGTCAAGGTGGTTTGTCGGCTCGTCAAGCAGGAGGACGTTCCCCTCCTCATACATCATGATTGCAAATTTTAAGCGCGCCTTTTCACCGCCGGAAAGCGCTTCCACCCGCTTATAAATCGCTTCGCCGGAAAAGCGCAGATTCCCAAGCATTGTGCGTACATCGCGTTCATAAGCCGCAGGAAACCGGTCCCACAGCTCGGCCAGCGCCGTTTTTCCAGGATGTAAATCTAGCTGTTCCTGTTCAAAATATGAGGTTTTTACATTGCGTCCCCATCGAATCGAACCGGCCTGCGGCCGAATCTGTCCAAGCAAAGCCTTTAAAAAGGTCGATTTCCCCACGCCGTTGCGGCCGACAATCGCTATTTTTTCACCGCGCATCAGATCAAAATCCACAGCCTGGCATAATATCGTTCCATCGGCCGTGCCGCCCGCGCGCAGCGTCAGCCCCGCGGCATGCAGCACGTCCTTGACCGGGTCCTCTTCAAAATGGAAAGCAATGCGCACCGGCAAGGGCGGCGGCGGCGGCCGGTCGAGCGGCTCCATGCGCTCAAGCTGCTTTTCACGGCTTCGCGCCATCGCAACAGTCGAAGCGCGCGCCTTGTTGCGTGCAATATAATCGGTCAGCTTGACAATGTTTTTCCGCTGCATCTCATATTCCTTGACAGCGCGTTCATATGCAGCCTCGCGCGTGCGGATATATTTTGTATAATTGCCGCGGTAAGCCATCAGCCGCAGATTGGCCACATCCCATATGCGCGTGCAGATCTTATCAAGAAAATAACGGTCGTGTGAAACGACAATCAGCGCCCCACGCCACGCCTGCAGGTATTCCTCAAGCCATTGCAGCGTTATAAAATCAAGGTGGTTTGTCGGCTCGTCAAGCATAAGCACATCTGGCTCGTCAAGCAGCAGCTTTGCCAAAGCCAGACGTGTCTTTTCGCCGCCTGAAAGCGTGCCGCAGATGGTATCCCGATCGCGGCCGCCAAAGCCCATGCCGTTTAAAACCGTGTCGATTTTGACGTCGATGTTGTATCCGTCGTTTGTCTCAAAATAAGCCTGCAAGCGGCCGTACTCCGCGGACAGGGTTTTATATTCCTCACCCGCGCGGTCCGCAAGCGTTTCCATCTGCGCGGCAAGCTGTTTGGCCTGCTCCTGTGCGTCGAGCAAGGGGCCAAATACGCCGCGCATCTCCTCACGGATGGTGTTTGTACTTTCAATCCCACTGTTTTGACGCAAAAACCCAATGCGCAGGCCGCCGCGCACAGCACGTTCGCCCTCATCAGGCGCAAGCGCGCCGTCAAGCACATTTAAAAGCGTCGATTTACCCGCGCCGTTCATACCGACAAGGCCAATGCGGTCGCCCTCCTCCACCTTTACGGAGACATTCATAAATACGACCTTGTCCGCAAATAGTTTACTGACATTATCCAGGCTGATAAGCATATGTTTCTCTCTCCCCTGCGCTTAGAACCAGATCACACCGCCCCTGCCGGTCATACGGCCGCCGGACGCTGTGCCGCCGGTCCTTATTCTTCACCGCCAAGCAGGCTTGCCGCATCCGTTTCCGGCAGCTCGCCGACCTGCGCCAAACGCCGCCGGATGGCGCGCGTGCGCACGCCGACAAGCTTGTCAAGCTCGCTGCCCGCCTGTTCTAGACGTTGCTGCGTCGTTTCAAGCACATCGCCAAAGCGGTTGAATTCTGTTTTGACCGCGCCAAGCACCTGCCAGACCTCGGCTGAACGCTTTTGGATCGCCAGCGTTTTAAAGCCCATGTGTAGGCTGTTGAGCAGCGCGGCCATCGTGGCCGGCCCAGCGACGACAACCTTATAATCGCGCTGGAGCGGCTCGACCAGGTCCAACTGGAGCACCTGCGCATACAACCCCTCGAACGGCAAAAACATCACTGCAAAATCAGTCGTATGCGGCGGGTCGATGTATTTATCGCGGATATCGCGCGCAAACGCCTTGATGCGCGTCTTTAACAGCTTTGACGCCTCGTCGACCGCCTCCCGGTCGCCCAGCTCGTACGCCTGCGTCAATTGTATATAAGCATCCGCCGGAAACTTCGCGTCAATCGGAAGATAGACAGGCGTTTCCCCATCCCCCGGCAGAACCACGGCAAATTCAACCGGATTGCGGCTGTCGCGCCGCGTCGCCACATTCGTTTCATATTGGCCGGGTGCAAGGATATCCTCCAAAATCGCGCCAAGCTGCACCTCGCCGAGCAGGCCGCGCGTTTTGACATTTGAAAGCACCTTTTTTAAATCCCCTACGCCGGCCGCGAGCGTCTGCATCTCCCCCAGGCCCTTATAGACCTGCTCAAGCCGTTCGCTCACCAGTTTAAAGGATTGTCCAAGACGCGTCTCAAGCGTTTTTTCAAGGCGTTCGTCAACTGTTTTGCGCATCTGTTCCAGCTTTGCGGCGTTGTCCTCCTGCATTGCGGACAGCCTGTTTTCAACCGTTGAACGAATGCCCGAAAGCTGCTGTTCATTTTGCGCCATAAATTGAGCAAACCGCGCGTCCATGCCCCGCGTCAGCTCCGCGACCGTCCTTTGAAGGCTGTCCTGACGGATTGAGAGCTCCCGGGATTGCTGCTGCTGGCCGCTGGCCAGCGTCCGCCCAAGCGCTTCGGCCGCTTCCATGGCGGCCCGGCTGCTCTCCTGGCGCGTTTGGCGCGCTTCCTCAGACAGCGCCGTCCGCTGCCGGTCCAGCGCGTTATAAAGGCCGTCCATATCACTTTTTCCATTGCCGGCCCTGGCGGCCAATATGGCTGCCGCTGCCGCCGCCAAAAAGGAAAAGAGCGTCAACAGCAGCAGTATAAAAAGAAAGGGTTCCTGCGGCATGATAGTCCCTCCAAAAAATCCACCCACAGCGCAGGCGGACCAGTCAGTTTTTCTTTACCGGCTATTATGATGTTGTGTCTGTGAATCGGCATGGTATCATTGCCCATCAAAAGGCGGTTGCCGCGTAAGCGGCGAGCCGTTGGGCATAACCTGGTATAATATGCGCAGTACAAGCGGCTTTGCCGCTTGTACTGCGCATATTATACCATAATTTTTCCTTTAGGCAAGGCCATGTTTTTACGTTAAAAGGCAGGGGCCTCCCTTTTATAAAAGGAGGCCCTTTTCTTATAATTGATACAGTACTTACAGTACCTACAGTACCTACAGGCGGGAGATATCGGTTTTAAAATTGGATGAAATCCCCTTGGAATGCTGCTTTGCAGGGATGATACGGATTTTGTGACGGTGGACGGTTTCGGTTGGTATGGTGGACGGTTTCGGTTGGCGCGGTGGTGTGATCCGGTTAGTTTGGTGATCTGATCCGGTTAGTTTGGCTGATTATGGCCTGTGTTATATTGGTTATGGGCCGGGTTAAGCTTGCAGCCGGTTTTTTTTGTGGATGAATAAAGGTGAAAATCGATGAAAACAGGAGGAATTGTAAGATAATTTGATTTTTAAAAATAAGGTACTCAGTTTCGGTTAGTCTGTACCATTTGGTGATCATCTTCCCTTTTTCGATCTTTTACAACGTTTGCTTGTCCCGAATTGTTATGTATATTCGCGGATTTTCCGAAAATGTATTTGGATGAAACGGTGAGATTTCAGCCGGAAAATTGAGCAAATGGACAAAAAACCGGAGAATTATTTTGATGGTACCCAGTTTCGGTTAGCTTGTCACCGTTGCGTTGGCGCGCGCGACCCATGCGCGGGTTACTCACCGCCGGGGGGCGCGCGTGGCCCGTGCGCGGGTTACTCACCGCCGGGGGGGCGCGCGTGGCCCGTGCGCGGGTTACTCACCGCCGGGGGGGCGCGCGTGGCCCGTGCGCGGGCCACTCACCGCCGGGCGCTGCGCTTGCCCGGCCGGCTATTCGGGGCTTTCCGGCGCTGTAGCGCCGGGCGCGGACAAGCCGCGGCAGCGCCCCTCAGCGCGCCTCACAAGGGGAGGGTCGAGCGACCCCTCCCCTTATGTTATCCCCACCTCTGCCTGGCGCGATCGTATCAGGCGCACGCCAAAACGTTTGGAGGGGGATCGTTTCACTGCGCCCGCCCGGGAGTGGAGTGCTTGCAAGAAGCGCGCCAGCCGCAGAGCGTCTGTCACGCTTCCTGCTGGGGGCAGGCGGTGCGTCTGAACGGGTATCTTGCGGCCCGTGCGCGGTCCGCGCTTTTTATGAGGGCTGCGGCCCGGGATAAGGGCTCTGCCCTCGACGGCGGCCAAAACCCGCAGGGGGCCTTGGCCGCCGTCTCACCCGCCGCCTTTTGAAAAAGGCGGGCGAAAACTTTTGATTGCGATGCGCCAAGCCCACTGTTCGCGGCGCAGCCGAACTAAGTTTTTCGCTGAGGCCTTTTTTCAAAAAGGCCGGAAAGGCGGGCGAAAACTTTTGATTGCGATGCGCCAAGCCCACTGTTCGCGGCGCAGCCTGTAAAAACGCCGGAACCTGCCCCACTATTCGCGGCGCAGCCGAACTAAGTTTTTCGCTGAGGCCTTTTTTCAAAAAGGCCGGAGCTTTTTTTCAAAAAAGCGGGGAAGATTCTATACGTAAGGTATTTGCTTTACGGGGTTTTTGTCGGATTTTCGTTATAATGAAGAAGTGCGTAAATAAAAGCATTCAGCCGTGAACAGACGATTGAACCAGATAAACGCCCAGATATTCTAAAAAGGTACCCAGTTTTGGCTAGTGGTACCATTCAAGAAAATACGGATTGTAAAAGTGATGAAAACACCTGATTTGCGCACAAAATAAAATAAAGTGTATTCCTTTGAATTCTTTTAAAAATAAAAGCATTCAGTAGATAAAACGATATTTATATCATGAAAGGTACCCAGTTTTGGGTAGTCGGGACTGACACGCGGGACCATCATCTGTAAAGGCTCAACGCTTCCCACAGTTAAACGCCCAGAAGCTTTTTCAGAATATCATTGACAAGCTTGCTGTCAGTCACCTTTTGGGCGACCGCCGCCCTGTGCAGCGCGTCAATAACGGCGGCGTCGAGATAAAACGTTTTGTTCTTTGCGCTTCTCCCCTCGTCGCGGACAATAAATGCGGTGAGGTCGACTGCCGGCGCGGCCTTTGTATGTTTCGAACGCGTCTTTGGCTGCTCGGAAAGCGGCAGCTCCAGGCTGCCGCCGGCCGGCGCCTGCGGCGCCGGGCGTTCGGCCTCAGGCGCGGCAGCTTCCTGTTGTATGTCCTGGGCCTGCGCGGCAGGGACCGGCTGCGCGGCAGCCTCAGGCGCAGCCGGTGCGGCCGGCGCGCCCGCCGCTGCGGGCGCTGCCCGCTCCCCTGCCGCTTGTCCGTCCGGATGCTGCCGGCGTTCCTTGGCCTGGCGTTCCAATACGCTTTTCGTAAACTTGTTTGCCATGAGTATGCCCCCTTGCATGCGGTTTGATACATGGCGCGTGCAATTCGTCCAGCGAATAGACGCGCGCATAGGTTTTCTGTTCACCGCCTTTATTATAGGATATTTTTTTCGAACATTTCGTCGACAAGCGACGCAATTGCATCGCATCCTTTTGACCGCAGATCATAAAGCGAAATCGGCATGGCGGCCAGCTCGCTTTCTGTGATGCGCACATTGCGCGGGATGATTGTCCGAAACAGCAGCGCACGCAGGTCCTCAACATCGGGCGAGGTGCGCAGATATTCAAGGAAATCGGTTGACAGCTTGTTTCGCTGGTCATAGTCGTTGACAATAAAACCACGGATATTGTCGGCGCGGCGCAGGCGCCGGCGGGCGTCCTCCCACAGCGCGATGAAAAGCTGCGCGCCTTCAATGGCGTTCATGGAAACGTCGCTGACAAGCAGCACGGCGTCTGAGGCGAGAAATGCGTTTTGATTGACAATGGACATGCTCGGGTTGGTATCGATGAAAATATAATCATATTCATCAAAAAACGCCTGGTTATCCGTCAGATAATTTGAGAGGATCTGCTCACGCCCGGCGACAGACGCTATTTTCAGCTCCGCCTTGTGCAGGAAAATGGAGCCGGCGATCATATCGAGCAGCGGCAGGCGTTCGATCGGCTGGCGCGCGACGAGCGCCTGCGGGTCGGGCTGGTCGGTTTCGATGTTATAGATATCGTATGTTGTGAGCAGGTCGGCACTGGTGCGGTCGATGCCCATATTATTTGTCAGATTGCCCTGCAGATCGGAGTCGATGACAAGCACGCGTTTGCCAAGCTGCGATACAATGCCCCCGATGTTAAAGCAGAGCATCGTTTTGCCGACGCCGCCCTTGAGCGTTCCGAATGTGATAATTTTTGCCATGGCGAAAGCCTCCAATAGATTCGTTATTGTATCAACGCATCGATTCTTTAGGACAGTATATCATACAATCGTTATGATATGCAAGAATAGAATGTCGAACGTATAAAAGATTATGATATATATTATAATAGAAAATGCATTGTAAAGTAGATTGTAAAATATATTTCGAAATATATTTTACAATCTATTTTATCACATATTCAAAATTATATTATAAGATGTAATATCGATTGCATTAACGAATATAATTTATATTAGAATAACAATTATAATGACGAATAGAAACCCTAATATACTTGCGCCTCGGGCCGCGGATATGATAGGATATATATTAAGGAGATGATCACATATGCAATGGGACGACCGCTTTCTCGGCGAGCTGCGCGCGCTGCTGCCCGAATATATGGCGCAAAAGCGCATCGTAGTCGGTTCACGCGGCAAAAAGCTGATCCGCTGCATCAATCCCGAGCATCACGACAGGACCCCGAGCATGTCGTACCATCCCCAAAGCCGCCGTCTGCATTGCTTCGGATGCGGGGCGAATTACGACCTGTTCGATGTGATTGCAATGGATTACCCCGATTGCGACAGCTTCCCGCGCCAGGTCAAAAAGGCGTGCGAGCTGTTTCACATCCCGCTGCCAAAGGACCCGCCCGCGTCAAAGCCCGCCGCGCGCGCCGTCAGGCCCGCCGCCGCGCAAAGCGCGCCGGCGGGCGAGGCGGCCGATTATACAAACATGGTCCGCGCGGCCGTCGCCAAGCACGGAGCCGGCGGAAGCTATTTTACAGCGCGCGGTATCCCGCGCGCGCTGTGCGAGCAATACAGCCTTTATGAAGCCGGCGGCCGCGCCTGGATGCCTGTTTTTATGGGCGAAAAATGTACCTGCTACTGTGCCCGCGCCACCGGGGACGATATAACGCCGCGTTATAAAAACAGCCCCGGCGCCATGGATATATTTAACGCCGGATATCTGACCGGCGAGGGAAAGGGCGGCGCGCTGTTCATTACAGAAGCGATACTCGACGCGCTGTCGATCGAGGCGTGCGGCTATCGCGCCGTCGCGCTGTGCGGCGCGGCCAACGTGGCAAAATGGCTGTCGCTGTGCGCCGCGCACCCGGCCGCTGCGGCCGGGTATACATTGGTTGCAGCCGGCGATATGGACGCCGCCGGCGAACGCATGAACCGTTCTTTAAAGGAAGGGCTGGAGGCGCTCGGCCTGCCGTGCGCCGTTTTGCAGCTGCCGGACGGCGCAAAGGATGCAAACGAGCTGCTGCTGTCCGACCGGGCGGCGCTTTCCCGCGCGCTGGCGGAAGCCGCCGGCGCGCGGCAGGCCGCTTATGCGGCCGGGAGCGCCGCCCATGCGCTGGAGGCGCTGCTTGATACATCCCTGCGCCGCGCAAGCCGCAGCGCCTGCCCAACCGGGTTTGCGGCGCTCGACGATGTGCTTGACGGCGGGCTGTACGCGGGGCTATATATTATAGGAGCGATTTCATCGCTTGGCAAAACATCGTTTGTCCTTCAGATCGCCGATTATATCGCCGCCCATCAAACGGACGTGCTCTTTTTTTCTTTGGAGATGAGCAAATTTGAACTGATGGCAAAGAGCTTATCGCGCCTGACCTATTGCCTGGACGCGTCGCCCGGGCATACGCGGGCGTTTACCGCGCGCCAGGTGCTGCGCGTCGACCCGGACATGCCGCTGGAAAAAAGCACGCTGCTCAGCGAGGCGCTCAAGGAATACCGCACAGCCGCCGAGGGGCTGTTTATCTGGGAAGGGCTGGCGGACGTGGGCGCGCGTGAAATCCGTGAACGTGTACAGAACCATATTCAGATCCGCGGCTGCAAGCCGGTCGTTGTGATCGATTATTTGCAGATCCTCAAGCCGGACGACCCGCGCGCGACCGACAAGCAGAATACGGACCGGGCTGTTGTCGAGCTGAAACGCATCAGCCGCGATTTTGATCTGACAGTGCTTGCGATCTCAAGCTTTAACCGCGAAAATTACCGCAACGCCGTTTCTATGGAAGCCTTTAAAGAGAGCGGAGCAGTTGAATATTCATCAGACGTCCTGTTTGGGCTTCAGCTGGCCGGGGCAGGGGAGGCGGGCTTTGACGTCAACGCAGCCAAGGCGCGCAGCCCGCGCGCGGTTGAGCTTGTCATGCTGAAAAACCGCAATGGGATTCCCTATGCCAAGATTGAATATGCATATGCGGCGCGGTTTTCGCATTTTGGAGAGGGGCGCGTGTCGCATAAGCCATAAAAATCCAAAGGGCCGGAGAAAATCTCCGGCCCTTTGGATTAAGCGGCTGATTCAACCAGGCGTTTGATTGACAAATTTTGTCGAATTCTGTACAATAGACTTGGCGCTGCCACAGACGGCACACCGGGCCGCAGCCCGGCGAATCGAAGGCCAGCCGCCCGCAGGGGCGGTTCTCAGGCCGAAGACAGGCGGTTCAATCGTGCCCCCAAAAGGGGGTGTGCGTATGGAATACTTAATCATGCTGGTAGTAATCCTGTTGGTTCTGGATTCCATTTTCCGCAACAAAAAACGATGACCGCCCCATCCCCTGACAAAGGATAACGGTCATCGTTTCATCTAATTAGGGGGCGAACCGTCTGCCGGCAGCGCCTCTTTATGTATATTGTAACATAAGGAACCGACCACGTCAAGCATAGGGAAAAGATTGACAGAAAATGTCGAAAATGGTATCATCAAAACGGCGCTGCCACAGACGGCACGCCGGGCCATAAGCCCGGCGAATCGAAGGCCAGCCGCCCGTGCGGGCGGTTCTCAGGCCGAAGACAGGCGGTTCAATCGTGCCCCCAAAAGGGGGTGTGCGTATGGAGTACTTAATCGTATTGGTGGTTTTGCTGATCGTTTTAGACTCTGTCCTGCACAATAAAAAACGATAACCGCCCCACCCTCAGAAAGTGAACGGTTATCGTGAAACGAAATGGGGGCGAACCGTCTGCCGGCAGCGCCTCTTTGTATATATTGTAGCATAAGGAACCGACCACGTCAAGCATAGGGAAAAGATTGACAGAAAATGTCGAAAATGGTATCATCAAAACGGCGCTGCCTCAGACGGCACACCGGGCCATAAGCCCGGCGAATCGAAGGCCAACCGCCTGTGCGGGCGGTTCTCAGGCCGAAGACAGGCGGTTCAATCGTGCCCCCAAAAGGGGGTGTGCATATGGAGTACTTAATCGTATTGGTGGTTTTGCTGATCGTTTTAGACTCTGTCCTGCACAATAAAAAACGATAACCGCCCCACCCCAACAAAGTGAACGGTTATCGTGAAACTAAATGGGGGCGAACCGTCTGCCGGCAGCGCCTCTTTATGTATATTGTAACATAAGGAACCGACCACGTCAAGCATAGGGAAAAGATTGACAGAAAATGTCGAAAATGGTATCATCAAAACGGCGCTGCCGATAAGCGGCAGGCGGTTAGCCCTCTTTTTGAGGGCAGCTTCTTGGCCCCTGATTCTGAGGAAAGGGGGCGCTGGCAATGGTTACATATTCGGATCTGATTCAGACAGGAATTTTAATTGTTGGCATTATCAGCCTGTTCTTTCAGGCGACAAAAAAGAAGTAACCGCATCAGCTTCCCGGCCTGCGGTTACTTTCTGCAATAACACCGGGGGCTAACCGTTTGCCGGCAGCGCCCCTGTTTTGATTTTAGTATAGCTTTTTCTTTTTGAGCTGTCAACGGATAAATCACAAAAAACGATGACCGCCCTACCCTCACAACGTAGGCGGTTATCGTTTTGCATCTATGGGGGCGAACCGTCTGCCGGCAGCGCCTCTCTAAAACGATTATAGTATACGCCGCCGCCGCTGTCAAGCGCGGCGGTTATATATTATAAATAGGAAACGAGCAGGATTGCAGCAGAATACTACAAAATGTAAAAACAGACGGCATTATGACAAAATGTTCTTGGAACGTTAAAAGTTTATTCATAAAAAATGGGGAAACAGGAAGCAATAGGTTGGAAAACAGGCTTTGAAGCGGTAATTATGAAGAAAAAGTTACAAAGTGGTAACAATATTGCTTGACATTTCCAAGGCTTGTGCTATACTAAAGCCACAAGGAAATGGCTGGAGAGTGTTTCCTGTACTTAATCATGAACATGAATTTATTCAAGGAGGAGATTTACCGATGAAAAAGCTTCTGGCGGCTGCTCTTGCGGTCGCGACTGTTGCTTCTTTGAGCACGGTTTCTTTTGCTGCAGAAACTTATGAGATTCAGTGGGATAGCGTAGCTTTCTTTGATGATGGCACGCAGGCCGCTTATGACGGCGCCAACAGCGTGAAGCCGGATAAGACCCTGTATTTTGCGCCTGGCGGTGTTGTTGGAGACGATGGTAGTGGCAATTATTGGGTGCTTCCTTCAGCGTATTATACTGACAAGGGTCTTTTCAAAGTCAAGACTGACAAGGGCGACGAGAACGCCAAGATGATCAAGTCGATGGCTCTGTCCGAGAAAAACATTCAGGGCAGCCGCGGCCCCTGGTTTGAAATCAAGCTGAACGATGATTTCACCGACAGGGAGTTCAAGATCAATCCGTCCTTCACGCTGACCGCGAAAGACGACTTCTATGCAACTTCTGAAACCGTGACCGTGACACTGGGTGATGGTACTACAGTAACGGCGAATGTGCTTGCTCCGGTCGATGGCCGTACTGGTGTTACAACCGTGCTCTCGAAGAGTGACAAATTCGTTTATCAGGTTGGTAAGTATTACATCAGCAACACCACCGATAATGCTGACCAGGATTACATGGCCGGCACCGGCGGCATCGTGCTCAAGCCCAACAAGAACGATGACAACACGATCACCTGGGAAGATGCGAACAACACGATCGCTACACTGACCTTCTACAGCGATGACAACGCTGCGAAGTTCTTCCCGAAGCTGACCACAAAGTGGGACAACACTGATTATGCCGAGTATTTCGCTGATCAGAACGCGTTCATCTTTGATTTTGTTGGCCGCGCCGCTGGAGAGACCAAGATCGCTTCCACCAGCCGTGCTACGCTCGAGCTCTACAACCCGTACTATGATTGGGATGAGGATCTCCTGACGGTTGCTCCGGAAGATTGTGTCATCTATCAGATCGTTAACGGCGAGCTGGTCGACGTGACCGCTTCCTTCACCGCTCTGCAGAACGATGACGGCGACTATGTTTTCCAGACCAAGACCCGTGAGCTGGGCTGCTACATCATCGCTGAGGCCGAGGCTTCCGCTGTTGTGGGCGATCCGACCGCTCCGGTCGATGAGAAGCCGGTTCCGAACACTGGCCGCTAATCACAGTTAATATCTAACATTTTTGGTTTTGTTAAAGGGACAGGCGACTCTCCACGCCTGTCCCTTTTACTTGCTTGTTTACGAGCAGGAAAGCAGGCGGCTTGTCAAGCCGCCTGCTTTCCTGCCGGAATACAGATAGAGAGGCGCTGCCGGCAGACGGTTCGCCCCCATTTAATGGTAAACGATAAGCGCCACGGTACGCCCCCATTCATGATGAACGATAACCGTTAACCTTGGGGGAGGTTGGGGCGGTTATCGTTTTTTTGAGAAAGCCGGAAGCGCTTGACAGAGATCAAACGCCATGCTACAATATATATAAAGAGGCGCTGCCGGCAGACGGTACGCCCCCGTTTAATGATGAACGATAACCGCCTACATTGCGAGGGTAGGGCGGTTATCGTTTTTTATTGTGCAGGACAGAGTCTAAAACGATCAGCAAAACCACCAATACGATTAAGTACATATGCACACCCCCTTTTGGGGGCACGATTGTACCGCCTATCTTTGGCCTGAGAGCCGCCCCTGCGGGCAGTTGGCCTTCGATTCGCCGGGCTTATGGCCCGGTGTGCCGTCTGTGGCAGCGCCAAGTCTATTGTACAGAATTCGACAAAATTTGTCAATTGAAAAGCGGGGATGCTTGACGCGGCCTGCTCCTTATGCTACAATATATATAGAGAGGCGCTGCCGGCAGACGGTACGCCCCCATGTTAAGAGAAAACGATGACCGTTATCCTTTGCTAGGGGATGGGGCGGTCATCGTTTTTTGTTGCGGAAAATGGAATCCAGAACCAACAGGATTACTACCAGCATGATTAAGTACTCCATACGCACACCCCCTTTTGGGGGCACGATTGTACCGCCTGTCTTCGGCCTGAGAACCGCCCCTGCGGGCGGCTGGCCTTCGATTCGCCGGGCTTATGGCCCGGTATGCCGTCTGAGGCAGCGCCAATTCTATTGTACAGAATTCGACAAAATTTGTCAATTGAAAAGCGGGGATGCTTGACGCGGTCTGCTCCTTATGCTACAATATATATAAAGAGGCGCTGCCGGCAGACGGTACGCCCCCATTCATGATGAACGATAACCGTTAACCTTGGGGGAGGTTGGGGCGGTTATCGTTTTTTATTGTGCAGGACAGAGTCTAAAACGATCAGCAAAACGACCAATACGATTAAGTACTCCATACGCACACCCCCTTTTGGGGGCACGATTGTACCGCCTGTCTTTGGCCTGAGAGCCGCCCCTGCGGGCAGTTGGCCTTCGATTCGCCGGGCTTTATGGCCCGGTGTGCCGTCTGAGGCAGCGCCAATTCTATTGTACAGAATTCGACAAAATTTGTCAAATAATGTTTGATTGAATAGGAAAATAATGCTTAAAAGTAAGGATTATTATACAAAAATCAACAAGCTATAGTGGTTGATTGATTTGAAGATACAAGAAGTTGTGTACACAAAAAATTAATAATAAATTAACAAAATAGAAATAAATAGGCGAAAAATGAATTGAAAAATGACAAATATGTTACAATTGCGCCATAAAAAGTTACAAAACGGTTACAAAAATGCTTGACAATGTCATTTTTAGACATTATAATTGGAAACAGTTAAGGGAATGGTTGGAGGGCCGCCTTTAGCCGCGATCATTTAAAACTGATTTTTCAAGGAGGGAATAAACCATTATGAACGCAAAAAAGATTTTAAGCGTAATGCTTGCTGGAGCAACCGTCCTTTCGATTGCGTCTGTATCCGTCTTTGCAGGAAATGTGGCGATGAATACAGCCTATAACAGCGATGGCGAGGTATCCGAAGATCTGGTTGGTTTTACATCCAACATCAGCAGTCTGACCCTGAATTCCCAGGCCAGCATTGGCGCCGACCCTGTTTATCCCGGTTCAACAGTTTATATCCCGCTTGCGACTGAGATGAGCGACACATTTGGCAGTTCCGCTATCCTGGTGGAGGATATTGTCAATGAGGATTATTTTAAGTTTGGCACCGACAAGGATGTTAACGGCAAGCTTGTGAAATCCATCACGATCATTGACGATAAGAAGCTGTCCGACACCTTGAGCCGCTCCGCATATCTCAAGATCGAATTTGCGGATACAACCTCGACGGATGAAAACAAAACAACCGGTGACATCACCTTCAAGGCAAAAGCGGATTTTGATTCTTATGCAAAAAAGAACAATCAGCCGATAACAACCGGAAGCAATGTCTGGCAGAAGGATGACAGGTTTACGATTCATTATAATTTCTGGGTCAGCAACCGTGAAGTTGGCAACGATGACAACCCGGATACAGGCGACGGCGTTGTGATGAATCCAGATGATAATGATACCAATATCCTTGTCTGGGGCGACGACCGTGCAGCGCTTGAATTTGAATCCGATAACAGCGCTTCCAAGTTCTATGCCAAGATGTCCACAAAGTCTATCACCGAGATCTATACCGAATACGGCGACCCTGCCGGCGCAGATCTGTGGTTTTATGATTTTGTCGGCAGCTCGACCATTCCGTCGACCTCCCGCGCCTGGCTGACGCTGGGTGTTCCGTGGGATGACAACAGCGACTACACCCCGGATCCTATGTCCTGCTATATTTACGAGCTTGACGCCGACGGCAATCTGACGGATGTGACAAGCAAATTCTCCTATAGCGACGACGAGCGCGAAATCCCCGGCTGGTCGCGCCAGACACGGACGCTTGGCACCTATATCATTTCAGACACGGAGCTTGACATCGATTTTGTTGACGATACGACAACAAACGAGCCCGCCCCGGAGCCGGAAAACCCCACTCCGACTCCGGAAAAACCGATCCCGAACACCGGCCGCTGATTTTGCGCCGGATTTGATCAGGGAGTAAAGAGACGCACAATCAAGAAAAAGAGATCAGACCGCCGGCTGCCTCCACAGCCGGCGGTAAATTTTTCGCATGAAAAATATGAAAGCCTGCCCAGCTTGGAACCACCCCGGACGCGGGCATTTGCTTTGGACAATAAGAAAAAGCCTGGAGCGCGAATTGGCTCCAGGCCCTTACCTGGCGGCAAACCTGCCCAGCTTGGAACTACCCCGGACGCGGGCATTTGCTTTGGACATAAGAAAAAGCCTGGAGCGCGAAATGGCTCCAGGCCCTTGCCTGGTGGAGCAGGTGACGGGAATCGAACCCGCGTTGTCTGCTTGGGAAGCAGAAGTGTTGCCATTGCACCACACCTGCGCAGTATATCCTGCGAAGTATATCCTATTATACCGGATTATGGACGGAAAGTCAAGTCCTTCCCAGGATGCGGCCATAAGCACAGGTGCAAACAGGCACATTTTAATCAAACGGTCCCGTGCCGGGGACGGCGCGGACGGCCAATTTTTTAAGTATGCGCAGTATGCGCATAAAATGTAAATATTTTAAGCAATTGTTCGAAAAATCTTGTCTTTTGTCATGAAGCCATGTATACTATTACTATAAATCAAAAGCGCTGGTGGACCGGCGAATGGGAAAAACCTTAAAAATAGAAATAGGAGTGATTGGCTTGACGGCATTGCTCGAGCAGGTACGCGATTATCTTGATACACAGGAATGGAATTATGATGTTCGCGGGCAAGAAGAAGAAGAATATATGATCATGCGCATGAATTTAAAAACAGTTGATGCGTGCACCACGGTCATGCGTTCGTTTGATGATGATTCGTTTGTTGTTTATAGTATTTTTCCAATTAAGGTTCCGGAGGATAAACGCTCGGAGATTGCGGAATTCATCACACGCGCCAATTATGGACTCAATCACGGCAACTTTGAAATGGATTTTGACGATGGGGAAATCCGTTACAAGACAACGGCCATTTGGGGTGATTTGGAGGTACCGGAACGCCATATGGACCGGGTGATCAATCTTGGATTTTGTATGCTGGACCGTTATGGTTCGGGCATCCTGTCCGTACTATATGGCGGTGTGGACGCAGCGGCCGCAATTGATAAAATTGAAAATAGTGACGACTAAGGCTTTATAAGCATGTTATCAAAACAGGCCGCGCCGCGAACAGCGGCGCGGCCTGTTTTGATGATTTTGCCCGCCCCACTGTTTGCGGCGCAGCCGACTAAAGTTTTTTGCCGAGGCTTTTTTTCAAAAAAGCCGGAAAGTTTTTCGCCGAGGCTTTTTTTCAAAAAAGCCGGAAAGTTTTTCGCCGAGGCCTTTTTTTCAAAAAAGCCGGAAAGTTTTTCGCCGAGGCCTTTTTTTCAAAAAGGCTGGGGCAAAATCCATGCCAGCCGCGCGGCGTCTGTCACGGATTTTGCTGGGGGCAGGGGGTTCGTCTGAACGGGTATCTTGCGGCCCGTGCGCGGTCCGCGCTTTTTATGAGGGCTGCGGCCCGGGATAAGGGCTCTGCCCTCGGGGAATGACAAGACCCACAAGGGGCCTTGTCATTCCCCTTCACCCGCCGCCTTTTGAAAAAGGCGGGCGAAAACTTTTGATTACGCAGCGCCTGCCCCACTGTTTGCGGCGCAGCCGACTAAAGTTTTTTGCCGAGGCTTTTTTT
>NZ_VIQT01000020.1 GCF_010206195.1 Anaerotruncus colihominis
ATTATACAGTGAAAATCTGTATAATAGACTTTTGGCTTTTTAAATTTTAGGTGGATAAACCAAAACGAACACCCCGCCAAGCATATAAATGGCTGGCATTGTGTTCGTCTGGTTTTCTTTTGGTGGAATTAAAAATACAAAATCCGAACCCGTTGGGTTCGGATTTTGACTGTTTGGTGGCCCTAAAGAGAGACTAAACGAACATTCTTCTGCGGCAAAGCTTTCTATATTATCTATAACAGAAGTATCCAGTGGGAGATTTACAAAGGTTTTCTTTCCTGTAACACTGAATTCTATTTTTAAGTGATCATCATAGAGATATACAGCAATTAGAAATGTATCGAACAGTTTTGCTTGAAAAGCTTTATCCTCAATGTTTCCGTTTTTATATAGGGACATAGCGGAAATAATATCATCCCGTGAGTAATGCAGGAGGGAAGCCTGTTCTTCATCCAAACGAGAAACCAAAATAGCCTGTTCTCTTTCCAATTCCAGCAGCCGATCCTTTGTAGTGGAGGTGATGATGCCATGTTCAATGGCTGTCAGTAGGTTTTTAGTAGCCTGTTTATTCTCGGCCAACTGGGTTTCCAAAGAGCCTATACAGGTCTGGTTTCGGTATTCCTTAGCAAAGGTCATTGCGCTGTCGGCGATCCATTCCAGGACATCGTCACGCATGATATAATTACGAATTGCGACAGCAACCTCATGCTCGATCTTATCCCGGCGTATATTGGCTTTATCACAGGACTTCTCCATACGCCTTTTTTGGCAGATGTAGTAATGATGCAGTTTTCCGTTCTTTCCAGTGCCTGAGATACCGGCCATGGGACTTTTACAGTGACCACAAAACAGTTTTCCAGTAAGTAAATAATCTCCGTTGATCCGATGTCGGCCTTGCGGATTCTTTTTCGTTTTCAACACCTCCTGTACGCGAAAGAAAAGCCCTTTGTCCACAATCTGAGGAACCCCTCCTTCGATTCGTATATCACCATAAATATATACTCCTGTGTATCTTTCATTGGTCAACAGAGCATGGAAACTGTTTTTCCCCCATGTTTTTCCCCTGCTGGTCTTTATCCCTCGGGCGTTTAAGTCGGCGGCAATATCAGCGAATGAATCTCCGCAGGCCGTCCGGCTGAAAATCTCGCGGACAATTTCATCATTCGGCGGGTCCAGAGCATAGCGCAGATCATCGCCTTTTTTGTAACCAAGCGGCAACCCTCCATTGGCAATTTTACATTTGGCGGCATTGTCGTATAACCCGCGCTTGATATCCTCCGCCATATTCTCACTATAGAACTGATTGACATTCATCATTGAGCGAAGCGCAAACCGGCCGGCAGCAGTATCGTCGAAATCCTCCTCGGCATAGAGAACCCGTATGCCCAAATCATTTAACTTGGCCTCGTTCATCATAGCTTGGAGCATATTGCGACCCATACGGTTTGACTTCCAGGCGATTACATATTTAAACTTTTTCTTTTCAGCGTCTCGCATCATCCGCTGGAAATTGGGGCGTTTGTCCGTTTTGCCACTGATGGCCCGATCAGCGTAGATCTCTATGATTTGAAAGCTATTCTGCTGGGCAAATTCCTGGCACTGCTTAACCTGCTGCTCAATGCTCACATCCCGCTGGTTGTGGGAACTGTACCGAGCGTAGATGACGGCGGTGCCGGAATAGCGTTCCTGCTGGTCCGCCAGTTTCTTGCGTGGAGACATTCTGCACCTCCCGCTTCACTTTGGATTATTGTAACGATAAATAAGATTGCTTAACTCTCTGTTGTTTACCCTCAATAGTAATCCGCAATATAGCGCATCTATCTCATTTTGGGTAAGAGTGTGATCATAAACTTCTCCGCTTTCCTCGCAGGAGAATCTAAGAATAGCCGTTTCGGCTGTTTCAAGTTGTTCCAATACGCTGTCATAAAAGCCGCATTCGCAATACTCCTCAATTGTATTTCCTGATATTACGTTTCTTGTACAGTCGTAAGAATTCACTCTTGCAGTATAAACCCGTTCTCCGTTGATGCTCAATTCAATATGATCAAAGAATAACCAGTCGGTTTTTCTAAAGCCAACTTTTATATTTAGGCTTGTACCTTCGACAGAAACGGCAACAGAGCTATCTTTTGTGATGCTGTCAGCCCCAACAAAAGATAAAACATATTTACTGTCAAATTCATCTAAACTGATGTTCCAATTCTCCTCATACTGTGATGCTGGAATAATCAAATCAAGTATTGCGTAGGCGGAATCAAGCGGTGTTGCATCATTTTCTGACAAATACTCGTTAATGTATGCAATAAGTTCTGAATAACGATAAGATTGATATAAGTTGTTATACTGATTTTGCCGTTCTTCATCGCTAAAAAAGTCACATAAAGGACGCAGATCGAGTTCCCCATCTTTTATAGTTGCCTCGTATGAAACCCCATCTTTATCGCAATATTCACCTGTGGCATTGTAAAAATCAGTAAAAGTTCCTATAAAACTGGATCCATCAGGGTAGTAGAGTATCCCATCACCAGAGAGGACTCTAGCGTTAAATGTACCCTCATATTTTTCTCCCGTCTCCATAATAAAGGTCCCACGTCCTGTTTCAGAATCGTTAGTAAATTCACCGCTATAAACCTGTCCACTTTCCCAAGTAGACGTACCAGTCCCTTCCCAATGACCAGCAATCCATTCTCCCTCATATGTCCATATTTCTCCGGTTAAGTTTTTTGATGTAAACTTTCCCCGCCCATCTGGAAGCCCGTTCTCGTCGATTTCTCCAGAGTAGGTTCCAGTACGCGTTCCAAACAAGAAGTTAAGGGTAATTTCTCCCTCATAAACTCCTAAAGTGCTTGACGTTTCAATAGACGGTTCACTTTGTTGGGCATTGCCTCCTGCGCCGTTACTACACCCGACAAAAAACAGCACACAAGCAAGGATAATTGCAACTTTTTTCATAAGAACGTCCTCCTCAAATTAAAATGTCCCTGCCTTTTGCAATAACGAAAACAGTTATTTTATCACATTTTTAATTATTTTTAGTAAAATATGATATAATTTTCCTGTACAAATACATAGCCTTGGCGCCAGGGCGGAAAGGAGTCCCCGTGAGCAACAACGAAAAGTTCAACGCCCTGCTCAATTCATGCTCTCATGCGCAACAGGTTTATAATGCCCTACTTACCTTTGCTAAACCAAGCCTCCAACAAACCGATAATGTGAGCGAGAAACGCAAGATCATCATCGGAGAGTTGTTGTCCCTCTTGAATCAAGCCGAGAGCACGCAACAAATAATTTGATTCTTCCAATGATATGTTATCTTCCCCCGGTACAACTTCAGTTGTACCGGGGGATTTCGCTTTTTGAGGAAGATGTACGCAATCTTGAAATAGAAAATTAGGCTCAACATTAAGCGCATCAATGAGTGCGTACATGATAGGTTCTTTAGGATGACTGGTTTCTTTTTCGTAGTTGGTAATTGCGGAACCAGTAACTCCTATCATTTTCCCCAATTCCTCTTGAGTGAATCCAGCCTTTTCACGGGCCTCCCTGAGACGTTTTCCAATTCCCATAATGCCCCCCCTTATACCCATATTTAAACATAAAACCCTTAATTCGTCAAGATAAAAATTCAAGAAACTTTAGAAAAAACACTTGACTTATAAAGAATCTTGAGTTATTATGGTTTTGTCATCAAGATTCTTTAGATCGGAGGGGTGAAAAATGGGAACATCTCTAATTGCTGCAAACACCAAACGTATTATCGCTGATAAGGGGCTAAAACAGCGAGTGGTTGCCGCTAAAGCTGGATTTTCTGAAAAGCAGTTCAGTGCATTGATGACTGGCAGGCGAATCATCAAGGATATTGATGTTATGGCTATCGCAATTGCGCTTGACACTACGCCAAATGACCTTTTCGGATATCCGGTAAAACGAGATACGGACCCGACCAGCGCATAATCCCACTATAGCAATATCAGAGTCTAGCAATGAAAGAAGGTGAAAGCGATGCAAGACGAAAAAGCAACCGCCCCAAAGATTCCAGCTTTGAGACGGCTCTACGAGGAAAAGCGGGGAAAAGAAATCGCCGCAGAACGATTTGCCCGTGTAATTCTCGAAAACGCAAGCGCACACGGGCTGTCCATCTGGCAGTTAGAAAAGGCCTGCAACCTGGCGATCAGTCTGTGTCGAGAAGTTTCGGTTCCCACTCTTGAAGCCCTTCAACGAGACCGGGAGAGTTGAGCAGCTCTATGTACATATCGGTGAAGGCCTCTGTCAGCAGTAAAGAATGACTGGGATATTGTGGATTATCTGGTTCGACTACTACTCTGTTTTCGGCTAACGCCTGTGTGTACTGTGCCTGCGCATAAACAAGTGCCAAGTCATAGGCTAATTTTTGCGTATTCATAAGTTCATCCCCTTTCCACCCAAATTATACCATATAGCGAGAAAAGGGGCAAACAAAAAAGCAAGAAAAAGCCGCCCGAGGGTGGTGTGAAGGAGGTTGTGAGATGCCGTTTTACTGTTCAGAGGGGGAGTTATCACTACGCGATAAGCTGATGACCGCTGTTGTGGATAGCAATCTGTCTTACCAAGAGGCAATCAGCGCACTCAACTATGTGAGAACTGTGCTCAACGATAAAGCAAACAACCTCCTGGATGGTGTCAGCATCCAAGAGGTTGCCAAGAAAGAACGCTTTAATCGGTGATGCTCGTAGGTTTACGGCGGTCGTATTCAGTGTGCAGGTCATCTACAATCTGGTAGAGCTTATCCAGCATTTCAGAGTAGTCCATTTTGGATAAGTCCTCCCTTGCTGCAAGCACCTGTACGGCCAGAGTGCCTAAGTTGTCGCGGACTTCGACAATTTGAGGGACAAGCGCATGTTCGTGACCTGGTTGGTCACAAAAAGAGCGCGTGTTGGACATGGAAACACCCCCCCTTCCATACTGAGTTTTAGCGACGCGGTAACACCGTCGAGACCAGTATATCAAACCGGAGAAAAAAAGGAAGGGGCGGTATGAACCCGTGCAAGAAAAAAACCGCCCAGCGGGCGGCAGGAGGGAGGTGCATTAAGTGGATGATAACAATCCGGATGCCAAAGCAATCCTGAAACACTATGGGTACAATGGCGACAGTACGGCGCAGACTATAGGG
Organism: Anaerotruncus colihominis; assembly: GCF_010206195.1. Taxonomy (GTDB): domain Bacteria; phylum Bacillota; class Clostridia; order Oscillospirales; family Ruminococcaceae; genus Anaerotruncus; species Anaerotruncus colihominis_A. The sequence continues at coordinate 5,150 of NZ_VIQT01000020.1, forward strand.
CTTTGGCCCAATGATGGCACTGCAATTGCGCGGCTGGGACAATTGCCGGAGGCACTCGGTCTGTATAAGGCGGAGAAAAGCAAAATCCGGGTAGTATTTGACTACGACCCGGATTATCCAAGGGCTGTGCTCCAAGTTTGGGGATTGACACCGGCTGCACTACTTCCCGATATCGGGAATGCATAACCAAGAAAACGCCCCGACAAGTGCTGACGACACCTGACAGGGCATACAAACCAATCCAAAACAAAGGCTTGCAACTGGATTATAACATATCTTTCTGATGATCTGCAAGTACAAAGGAGACTTTCAATGGATACATACCAATGCAATGCGCCCCATGATACCCTCGAATTTTCAACGTCCGATATCCCGGAATATATCCGAAAACTGGCGGCTCTCGCGGCTATAGAGTTGACCGAAAGTATTCTCAGGCAGCCGGACGGCCGCAGGATGCTGGCCGAAGAAACTGCGCGGCGCAAATCAATGGAGGGCCAACCCCCGAGAACTGAAAGGAGGTGATTTCTTATGAAAGCTGTTGGAATTGTTCGCCGTATTGATCATCTCGGCCGATTGGTAATCCCAAAGGAGTTTCGCCGAACCCTGGGTATCAACGAGAACGACCCTATGGAGATTCTCGTCACAGATGATGGAATTCTGGCGCGGCCTTACAAGCAGGGCTGTATCTGCTGTGGTTCTACAGAAGACCTGGTGAATTTCAAGGATGTCTCTCTGTGCGGCAACTGCATCCATGCGTTTGCTGAAAGGAGCTGACGATTTGGCGGAATTTCATCGGACAAAGAATGGAACACCTTGGCTCGAAATTACCTGTGAGGAGCTGTCCGGCTATTCTGGGATGGACAACCCTATTTGTGACAATTGTCTAAGCAGATTGGCCGGCATCAGCAACATCATCCTTCTTCCTATTCTCAATGAAGCATATTGCCCCAAATGCGGCAAGGAGCGGTTGGACAAAATACGGCCTTATCCGGGAGATCGCTTTATCGAAGAAAGGAGGACGCGCTTTTACCTCGAATACTTCAGACTGCAAAAGGATGATCTAGCGCCGTGATCGGACTTTCATAAAAAAGAAGCCGTCTCCGCTGCCACGAAAACGGCTTTAAGCAAAAAGAACTTTATTTAGTTTATCAATGGAACGGTAAAAAGTCAAGTTCATTGGGGGGCAACTCCATGCAAAATGACAACGAATTGCGCTGCCTGCGTGTTGACCTTGGCCTGCCAGCAAAGGATATGGTGGCCATCGTCCAAACCTTGTATCCCAAGTTCGATAAAACCATGCAAAGCAAATGTGAACGTGGCGACGAGTATGGTGTGAATATTAGACCGGACGCTATGAAAGCTCTGTATGAGCGGTTCGCCCCCGAGCAGCTGGAGCCGCCTAAGAGGACGCGGCACGGCCAGCACCGGCTTACCTGTCGTATCTCGGGACGTCTGGAGGATAGCGTCTACGCGGCGTTGCAACAGCACATGGAGATCGATGGCTATGCCACAGCTCAGGAATGGATCACGGCCATGGTTCTTCGGTATATCGCAGAAAAGGAGGACGGGACCAAATGAGCCTGAGATACCTTCCAGACCACCCTGTCGTTCAGAACATGGAACGCACCGGCTACCCAAACGGGAAAGAGCCACGGTCCCCGCACTGCCCAATCTGCGGCTGTGAAACTGATACATTCTACAAGGACACATACGGGGACATCTTCGGGTGTGAGGAGTGTGTAACGACTGCCGATGCTTGGGAGGCCACCAGCGATGAGTGTAATTGACCTAACTGGCCTTAAGTTCGGGCACCTGACTGTCACCGGGCCTGATGAAGTCAGAAACCACCAGCTTTATTGGAACTGTGTCTGCGAGTGTGGAAAGCCAAAGTCCGTGCAAGGGCGGAAATTGCGTGATGGCATTGTTAAGTCCTGCGGGTGCATGAGAGTAGAGGCAATACGAGATGCCCGGACTATCCATGGAGAGTGTGGCTCCCGGCTATATCAAGTTTGGACGGGCATCAAACAGCGCACATTGAACCCAAAGAACAAAGATTATCCGCGCTATGGCGGTAGGGGCATCAAGATGTGCCCCGAATAGGCCGAAAGCTATCCAGCATTCAAGGAATGGGCTCTCTGCTCCGGATATCACACTGGCCTTTCTATTGACCGTATCGACAACGACGGAGGTTATAACCCGAAGAATTGTCGGTGGGCGACAGCTAAAGAGCAGGCGAATAACCGCCACACATCCAATCAATACATTAAAACGAGGGAAACCCTATGAAGTTCTATTTCACCTACGGCACGGACGACCAGCCCTTTGTCGGCGGCTGGACTGAAGTCGAGGCCCCAACAGCAAGAGCTGCAGCATTTGCATTTCGGACGTTTCACCCCGACAAGACCGAAGGACTGCTGAATTGCAGCGATATGTACCCTCAGGCTGTGTTTGAACGCACCGAGATGTTCCGAAAGGGCAACTTCGGCCACCGGTGCCGTGAGACTATCATCCTGCGGCGTGAGGCCGCCAATAACTGAAAGGAGCTATCTGCCATGATTAGAAATCCCAACGAAATTCAGGAGGGCGCTAAGAAAATCCGTATGCTGATTGCCGGCTACCCCGGCATCGGCAAGTCCACTTTGGCCCTGTCCGCTCCCCGCCCCCTGCACATTGACATTGACTTCGGCATCGATCGCATCGAGCCGCGGTATCGTAAGCCCTATATCCAGCCCAAGAGCTATGATGAGATCTTGGAGGATCTGACACCTATCAACGTTCAGGACTTCGATACTCTGGTATTTGATACCGGCGGAAAGCTCATTTCTCTTATGTCTCTATGGGCCATTAAGAAAGACCCCAAGTATGGCCAGCGTGACGGATCGCTCTCTCTCAAGGGCTATGGTTTCGTCGGCAAGGAATTCGTTCGGTTGATGGATTACTGCTTCTACGAGCTGGACAAGCACATCGTGATCGTGTTCCACGCGATCGAGGAAAAGGATGGGGATAACACCCGGCTCCGCATCAAGGTCGAAGGCCAGACCAAGAACAATGTCTGGGAGCCGATGGACCTGGGCGGCTTCGTGGAGATCCAGGGCAACAACCGCACCATCGGTTTCTCCAACTGTGAGCGGTACTTCGCTAAGGGAACCAGAGGCATTCATGGTGTCTGGCAGGTGCCCGAGCTGGGGCCGGATAAGACCAACGATTTCCTGACCCGATTGTTTGCCCAGTACAACGCGTTCTCCGCCGCCGAGGTGGCTCAGAGTGTGGAGGAACAGGAGACTTACGAAGCAGCAATGGCCGAAGGGCGGAAGATCGTCGCCGGCATCACCGATGCGGACAGCGCCAACGCTGCCATGTCGAAAATCAAGGCCGTCAAGCACGCCCTGACCTCTAAGAAGGAAGTCAATGCGGCTTTCAACGCCAAAATCAAGAAACTGGGACTGTTCTATGACAATGTGTTGAAGAAGTACACCTCGGCACCTCCGGAGGGAGATAAGGGGGCGGAGTAAATGGCCCGGTATTTGATGACACACAGTTTACTCAGTTCTTGGCTCTATTCAATGGCGAGCAATCCCTATGAAGATATGACCACCAAGCGCGATCCAATGGCAGAGTTCATGTCTACGCTCAATAGGGAGCAGACAAAACCTAGCGGCAAGATGCTGAACGGCATCACGTTTGAAAATTTGGTCACAGCAATTCTTAGAAATGCGGCGGAGTTCGACTACTGCGAAATGAACGAAAAAACCAAGGAAATTCGACAGTTCCACATTCAGACGGCTGACCATAAGTGGTATGATGCCGCCGCTAAGGTGGCTCAAACTGTCAGCGGGGGCGTTTTGCAATACCGGGCCAACAAAACTATCGTGGTTGGCGGTCTGACGCTGGTACTGTATGGCCGGCTGGACTGCCTCAAGGCCGGAGACATCAAGGACATCAAGTTCTCCAGTAGCTATGACCGGGGTAAGTATTTCAGTAGCACCCAACACCCAACCTACTTTGAAATTGTCCCGGAGGCGAAGACCTTTACATATCTGGTAAGCAACGGCTCCGAGGTATGGACGGAGCGGTACTACCGCGAGGAGACGCCCAGCATCATCCCCACCATTTCAGACTTTTTGGAATGGCTGGATGCCCTGGAGCTGGCCCCGCTTTACAAAAAGAAGTGGCTGGCGCTATGAAGGGACGACTGATTGATCTATCACTGGGCCTCAATCGAAAGCAACGTATTACCATCGAGGTCGACAGAGATTTCCGAGAGGATTTCGACCGGCTCAAAGAGGCCGAGTTGGATGTGGAGATTAAAAAACACCGTAACCGCCGTTCTCTGTCGGCCAATGCCTATTTTCACGTCCTGGTCAGTAAGATTGCCGCTGAACGCGGCGGCAGCGAGGACAGCACCAAGGAATCTCTAGTATGCGAGTACGGCGCCTTGGCCAAAGATCAGGACGGACTCACCGTAGGTTTCAAACTTCCTGCGTCAGTGGATGTGACCACCATCTATCCCTATGTGAAATGCTTTGACACCCGCGTGGAGAACGGCAAGATGTTCAAATGCTACTTGGTCTACAAGCAGACGCACCTCATGGACAGCAAGGAAATGGCTCGGCTGATTGACGGGGCCATCGAGGTAGCCAAGGAGCTGGGCGTCGAGACGGATACCCCGGAGCAGCTGGCCCGGTACAAGGAGGACTGGAATAAGGAATGAGAAAAGTTTACTGCGACTACTGCGGCCGGCAGGCTGAGTATGTGGACAGCAAGGTCATCTACGGCAAGAGCTACGGCATGATGTACCTCTGCCGGAATTGCATGGCCTACGTCGGTGTTCACAAGGGCACCGACAAGCCCTTGGGCCGGCTGGCCAACGCGGAACTCCGCTACTGGAAGAAACGGGCCCACGCCGTTTTTGACCCCCTGTGGCAGCGGGGGCGCTTCCGCGGCCACCGCAACGCGGCTTATGGCTGGCTGGCCCAGAAGATGGGCCTGCCCGTGGAGCAGACCCATATCGGAATGTTTGATGTGGCGCAGTGTCGCAAGGCCATCCATATCATTGAGAACGAAACGCGAGGAGGAAGTTCACATGGATGAAAAGAGAAGCCCCGAGGAGCTGCTGGCGCAGCTGTGCCTGGAGCCCGGCTTCGTGCTGGTGCCGCAGGACCGCTTTGAGGAACTGGTGCGGGCCGAGGCGGAGCGCGACGTCTTGGAAGTCGTAATTTTGGGAAACAAGAGCTACAACGTCGATGTCGTCATGGCCGCCATCAAGAAAGCCCGGAACAAGGTGCTCCTGGGCAAGCCGGAGGTGGAGGGCGATGCTCAATAGAATCATCATCATGGGTCGGCTGACCCGTGATCCGGAACTGCGCAGTACCCCAAACGGCACGTCTGTTGCCTCTTTCACCCTGGCGGTAGACCGTGACTTCAAAAATAAGCAGACCGGAGAGAAGGAAACGGACTTTATCGACATGATCGCCTGGCGTTCTACTGCCGAATTTGTTGCCAGATATTTTACCAAGGGCCGTATGGCCGTAGTGGAGGGTCGGCTTCAGATTCGTCTTTGGGAGGACCGCGATGGTAATAAGCGAAAGTCCGCCGAAGTCATAGCCGACAGCGTTTACTTTGGGGATTCAAAGAAAGATAATGATGGCCGTAGTGATCAAAATTATCCAGCGGGCGGATACAGCGATGTTCCAGGCGGAAGAGGTACGCCGCCGTCTGCACCTGTGTATTCTATTCCCGACTTCACCGAGGTGGACGATGACGGGGATTTGCCATTCTGATTTATTTGGACAGGCCGTTCCATGCGGGCGGCCTGTCCAAAAGGCCCTGTGGCATGGACAAAGTTAAAAAGGAGTTGGATGATCTATGTCCCGCAGAGAACAACCGTATCTTCCGCTTTATGTCATGGATTTTCTTACAGATGAAAAATTGGTTGAGTGCAGCGCAGAGAGTACAGGCGTCTATATCCGGCTCATGTGTCTTATGCATAAATCTGAACAGTATGGTGCGATTTTGCTCAAGCAAAAGGATAAGCAAACTGGAAAGCAAATTTATGATTTTGCTTGTAAATTAATGCGGCAAATGCCTTATGACATAGAGACGATCGAGCGTTCATTGACAGAATTGCTGAATGAAGGCGTTCTGTCCATGGATGGGGACGTTTTATTCCAGAGGCGTATGGTGCGTGACGGCAAACTCAGCGATACAAGGGCTTCTGCGGGAAAAAGAGGCGGACAAGGGCGAGGGCAAAAAAACGGCGCGCGGGCTTTTGCTTCTCGTTTTGCTTCGGATTTTGATCAAGCAAAAACCGAAGCAAACGCTGAAAATGAAATTGAAATTGAAAATGAATATGAAATTGAAGATAAAAGTGAAGATGAAGATAACAGAGATATTCCGAAAGAAGAAAATATCTCATTGCCCGCGCGCGAGAAAATGAGCCAGCTGCGGAAATATGGTCAATACGGATGGGTGAAGCTGACAGACGATCAGTACGAGCGCCTTCAACGCGAACTTGGCGATGCCGAACTGCAACGATGTATTGATTACATCGATGAGAGCGCCCAGATCACCAAAAACAAAAACAAATGGCGGGACTGGAACCTTGTAATTCGAAAATGCAGCAGAGATAGATGGGGATTGTCTGTGAAAGGGGGTGCTGCTCCTGGAAGGGATCAGCCGCATTCTGCCGAATTTAAACCTTCAACTGGATTCCGAAAAGCCGAATCATCCTGACGAGTATGCCGACCTTCGGCAGTATGGCCAAAAGATTACCTCAAAGCAAGCCGAGGATCGAGGAATAAAATCAACCTGCGGCCCTGCTCCGCCACCGGAAAAATGCAAATATTGCGGCGCGCCGCTTTACTACGAGGGCATGATTATGCCCGATCTTACCAATGACCGTGACAATGCTCCCCCGCCCTGGATATTCCGATGGACAAATATGCCAATTCGGTGCACCTGCCCTGATGCTGTAAAACATTGGGAACGGTACGACGCAGAACAGGAACGAAAACGTCTTGAGAAGGAAAAAGAGCAGCAGAGGATGTGGCATCGCCGTCGGGTAAACGATCTACTTGCCAAAAGCGGGATTCGAAAACGGTTTCAGCAACGGACGTTTGAACGTTTCAAAGCCGATACCCCGGGCAGAAAGCAGGCATATAACGCAGCCCGGGAATATGCTGAAAATTTTGCAATTATCAAAGAGACCGGCGATGGACTGTACATAGAGGGAACCAATGGGACCGGCAAGACACATTTGGCCGCCGCTATCGCCATGTACCTGACCGATAAGGAATACTCGGTTATTATGAAAACGTCCTTTGATCTGCTGGATGAAATTAAAAGGGCTTTTGACGACGCATACACATCGGAACATGAGGTCATGAAGGCATATCGGGAGTGTGATCTCTTGATCATTGATGATCTTGGCAAAGAACAATGTACCGATTGGTCCATGTCAATTCTTTATTCCATCATCAACGAGCGATACGAAGCCATGAAACCAATCATTATCACCACAAATTTTGGCGCCGAGGATTTAATCCGCACACTTACTCCACGGGGATACGGATGCCAGAAAATTGAGTCTATCATAAGCAGGCTGCGGGAGGTATCCCAAACTTTGACAATGGCTTGGGATGACTACCGCAGCAGACAGGAGGAATGATGAAGCAATACAGGATTTGGATGTTACCCTACATAAAACTCTGTGTACTTGTGGCCGTTGCCACGATTATGGCGGTTGCGTCTGTAATGAAGGGAGACGCCCCTAATAAAAAAGCTCTGACAGACGTGCCAACTGCACCAATGGAAATACTCCCGGCTGCTGAAATGGTCATTTTAGAGCAGGAAATGGAAGCAGAATCTCCAACCCCACAGATCATCGAGCGGTATGATTCTATCAACATTTCAGAAAACGAATTACATGAACTGGCAGCGATTGTCTATCTGGAGGCTGGAAATCAAAGTGCAAAAGGCCAACAGGCCGTTGCGGAAGTCGTATTGAACCGTGTGATTTCCCCGGACTTCCCGGACAGTGTACATGACGTGCTGCATCAAGGAGAGGACACAGCGATGCCGCAGTTCTCCGCAATTTGTGTTCAGCAAACCGCAGAACCGGGACAAATGCAATATGAAGCGGTTGCCGCCGCTTTATATGGTCCGTCCGTTCTTCCGGCTGATGTGGTGTACTTTTCTCGTAACGGTGAGAATGATCGCATATGGGGGGCCATTGGAGATCATATATTCTGCTTTGGTTATGTTTGGGAGTGATGTCATGAAACAAATGCAGCTTAAAAGATTCTTACATGCCCTTTGTGGCCTGGGGTTCCTGATACTGTTTGGCACCGCCAACGCCAGTGATTTAAACAGTATCTCGATTAGCCGGACGTTCTGGCAATCGTTTGTTGGGCTGACGATGTTCATTGTCGGCGGAACGCTGGGAGGGGTGATTGAATGGTAAGGAACAAAGACCCCAAGCGTCAATGGCAGGGTGCTGTCAGCAAGGCCAGAGGCAGACAGTTCGAAGAACAGATTGACACTGCGTTTGAATATTATCGCAATCAGGGCAGCGCCATTATCGAAAAGACCCCTGAACCGATGCGCCCCATCAAAAACCTTGGCGCTGGAAAATTTATTGCTTTTTTTGAACGTAAAGCACAACCGGACTATAAAGGTGTCATCAAAGGCGGCCAGGCGGTCATTTTTGAAGCAAAGTTTACATCAGCCGATCGCATGGAACAAAGCCGGGTACTTCAAAGCCAGGCTGAATACTTAACCCATTATCAGCATCTTGGAGCAAGGTGTTTCATCGTGGCAGGCTTCGCCTCAAATGGGGTTTACCGGCTCCCTTGGGATGTTTGGCGGAACATGAAGGAGCGTTTTGGCCGCAAGTACATCACTGAATCAGATCTGCAAGAATATCGAGTGCTGACGGCACAAAACGGTGCGCTGCTGTTGCTCGATTAAGAAAGGGGTTTATCATCATGAGCGAGATTTCCAAGTACGAAGCCTACAAAAAGAAGTTGCAAGGTGTTTGCGACGAAAACGATCTGGTGTTTCGCTTTCGCTGTGACAGATATCCTATTACCCTGACCATTAAGCCGGTCACTGGTCTGGAGGAACAGCTATCTTTACTGGAGAATGTCGAGGATAAGGGATACACCAGTCCCGATGCATCCATCGTGTTTTTCTTCAAAGATGGCAGTATAACCTACAAGATCTCGCAGACCTTCACCATTAACGACACACTGTTCTCCAAAATCAAAAACCTATTCAAAAACATGAACTACTGCTGGCTCCAGTTTTTCTTTCGGGATGTGGTCGAGAAGGGCGTTTTGACACCGAAGACCATGCCGGTTATCGATAAAAGCGACGATGACCTTCCAAAAGAAGCGGAGCCGCTGGAGAGCTTTGACGATGAAGGGGAATATGGAGATGACGGTACCCTCTCCGGAGATGACGAAGGGGACGGCGCGCCCTCTGTTGGCGAAAGTGGGGGCCCTCCGGCTACGGACCTCGATGACCCTGTCCTCCAGGAAGCCGCACGTATCGTCAGGGCCGAGAACAAGGCCACGGTCTCCCTGCTGCAACTACGCATGGGCGTCGGATATGCCAAGGCCGCGCGCATTATCGACGCCCTAGAAGATCTCGGTGTGGTCGGCCCCTTCAATGGCTCCGAGCCGCGCGAGGTTTTGCCCTATGACGAGCCCGACGATCAGGAAGGCGGTGACGAGAATGGCTAAGACCCGAATGGACAAGGAGTACACCGGAGAAGTCATGAAGCAGGCCCAACAAATGAGCCGCGAGGACTACAAGGCCGTCAAGCACATGGACAAGATGCAAATGATCGCATACCTGCAGCGTATCTATCGCCGCGGTTACGAGGCTGGCGTCAAGGCCGAAGCTACGCGTCAGAAAGTGGAGCAGGCAGCCGCAGAAGCTGTCGCGGAGGAGTAAGCTATGGGAAAGGCCGTTCGTCGCGTCAGAGGAGAGGCGCAGAAGAACATCATCAGATGCATGGACATTCTGATCGGGCGATATTCCCGGTGGGAAGTGTGGCAGGACTTCATCATCATGTCCGCCATCAGTATTGCAAATCTCTTTGACGGCCCACATCGGGAAGCCCGGGAAAAGGAGTACATGACCCGCTCGGGAAAATACTCTGCCAAAGAGATGGCGGTTTTTGCCCAGATGCTCGCAGAAGTTGTCGCCGATCTGGAGTGTAACCCCGATCAGGACTTTCTCGGGGAATTGTTTATGGCGCTCGACCTCGGAAATGAGTGGGCGGGTCAGTTCTTCACCCCGTACTCCGTCTGCCGTGCAATGGCCGCCATGTCCTGCGGCGAAGACCTCAAAGCAAAAATCGAGACACAAGGTTGGGTCTCGGTGAATGACCCGGCCTGCGGTGCGGGGGCGCTGCTGGTAGCGTTCGCCAACGAGTGCCGCCGTCCCAAAAATGACGTCAACTATCAGACGTCGGTGCTGTTCGTAGCGCAGGACATCGACTTTTTGGCTGGATGTATGTGCTATATCCAGTTGAGCCTCATGGGTTGCCCCGGATATATTTTGATCGGCGATACCATCGCTCACCCCAGCACGAGCCATGACCCAAGGGGACTACTCCCTGTCAGCGGCTCAAATATTTGGTTTACCCCCATGTATTTTCGTGACATATGGCATTGGCGCAGAATTTGGGCGCAGATGGACATTGTGTGCCGATCGGCGGCTCCGCTGGGTAAGGTCGAGAAATCTGCTCTGGAACAGCCCGCCAGTGTTGAACAGCTGCTGACGCAGACAAAGATCGGGCAGCTAGCTTTCTTTTGATGGGAGGGGAACACATGAAGCGATGGACACCTGAAGACGAAGAGATCCTTTGTGAATGTTGGGGGACAATGACCGTTGCTGGCCTGTGCAAGAAGCTCAACCGATCGAAAAACGCCATTATGGTGAGAGTAAACCGGCTCGGGCTCCCGCCTTACTTGGAAAGCGGCGAGTATGTCACAATGCGTCAGCTTATCCTTGCCCTCGGACATAGCGGAAGCTCAGGCAGCTACAAAATCAAAAGCTGGATCCAGAACAGAGGATTTCCTGTGCGAAATAAGCGGCATACCGAGAAGGTCGTCAAGGTTGTTTTTCTGGACGAGTTCTGGGAGTGGGCAGAGAAAAACAGGTCATTTCTGGACTTCTCCAGAATGGAGCCGTTGGCACTCGGCGAGGAGCCGGATTGGTTGGCCGAACAGCGTCGAAAGGACTTCAAGGCTTACGCCCTCCAGAGGAAAGAGCCGTGGACAGTCGACGAAGACAGCCGGTTGAAGATGCTGTTGAAACAGCACAAGTATGGATATGCGGAGCTTTCCGAAATGCTCCGCCGATCGACAGGCGCTATCCAGCGGCGCTGCACAGACCTCGGCTTAAAAGAACGCCCCGTGAAGGCTGACAATCGCGGCCCCGATGCCACGTGGACAGAGGACGATTTCTCTATACTGGCTGACGGCATCCAAAACGGCGATAGCTATATGCTGATTGGGCAGGTACTCGGCAAGTCCGAAAAAGCCGTTCGCGGCAAGGTTTACTCTGTATACCTGACAGAAAATGCGGATAAAGTACGGGCATACATGGGAGACGGCCCGTGGGGGTATGGTGCGCCGGAACCGACAGTGAAGCAGGCCGTGCACCTCTCCAGAACGAGGGCAGAGGTCAAGCGCAACCTTTCCATACTCGATGCGCTGCTCCGCAAGCGCATAAACGATCTCGGCTACGACCCTTATTGGCAGCGGTTTATGTGCATGAACTGGGATGACATTAGAGGGTGCTCCGCCGGATGTGCTAATTGCGACAGCTGCACAGAGTTCCACCGCATACCCCCGCAATACTGCGCCCGCTGTGGGTCTACCTTCTACGAGCGCAGGGAAAACCGATTCTGCTCGGCCTGCCGCACGGCCAGGAAGAAGCAGGCTCAGCGCCGGTGGTGCCGCATGAACGGATATTCCCGAAAGGAGACGTGAGATGTTCTTTCTGGAAAGAAAAGAGCCGGCTGCCATGCCCAATGCCCTCGGCAATGCCGGCTGGCCCACATATACCGCTGGAAAGCGATATGCGCTTGCCCGGAGCGGTGGCCGCTGGAGGCTCTGTTCCGGCACATGGACCCCAAGACGCACCGCATCACATCAAATTCCCCTGCCGAGGGATAAGTCGGCCGACGAAAGGAGCTATTATAATGGCAAAGAAGGTATTGAATGAAAGGTGCCCACTACAGACGGAGTGCGAACGGAAGACCTGTGAATATGTCCGCAAGGAGCTGGAGTGCCCTTACTATTCTGCGAATGCCCGCGATGGATACTATATCTACGACCAGGAGGCGATTCGTGACCGGAGGGATAGGGAGGCCATGGACGAAGCCCTCCTTGCGTCCTTAGGGGATGATGACGATGACACCCCTGACGGCCTGGTCTATATCCCGGTCGAAGATCTCTACCCGCATCCCGACAACCCTCGGAAGGACTTGGGTGATTTGACCGAGCTGGCCGACAGCATTAAGGCCAACGGTGTCCTTCAGAATTTGACTGTTGTTCCTCGCGCCGTTACCGGGGAGATCACGGGAGAGACCTGGCAGAAGGGCTACACCGTGGTCATCGGCCACCGCCGGCTCGCAGCCTCGAAGCTGGCCGGGCTGAAAGAGCTGCCATGTGTCATCACCGATATGGATCTTCGGAGCCAGGTGCAGACCATGCTCATGGAGAACATTCAGCGGTCCGACCTCACCCTTTATGAGCAGGCCCAGGGCTTCCAGATGATGCTCGACCTGGGGGACAGCATTGACGAGATTGCCCGGAAGTCCGGCTTCTCCCAGACGACCGTTCGGCGCAGAGTGAAGCTGCTGGAGCTCGACCAGGAGAAGTTCAAGACTTCCGTAAGTCGTGGCGCCAACCTCATGGATTACATGGAGTTGGACAAGATCGACGACCCGGAGCTGAAGAATGAAGTTCTGGAGGCCATCGGCACCAACAACTTCCGGCAGAAGCTGGCCAGCGCCATCGAGACAGAGAAAAGCCGCAAGCTCATCGCGGAGCGAGTGCAGGCCCTTTCCGCCTTTGCGACCCAGATTGAGAAGGTGGACCACTCCACCATACAGTATGTGCGGAACTATGGCACCTGGAACAAGCAAGACGAGGTGAAGCGTCCTGATGACGCGGACACTGTGGCTTACTTCTTCTATGTAGGAATGCACGAGGTAGACCTTTATCGCCAGATTGTCGAGGAACCGGAGGACACAGAGGCGGCGGCACAGGCGGAGCGGATCAAGGCCGAGCTGGAGCGCCGGCACGCAGAGCTTGAAACCATCTCCAGGGCAGCATACCAGACCCGATACGCATTCATCAAGGACTTCTCGGCGGCGAAAAAGAATGTGGCAACTGTTTGCCGGTTTGTTGCGGGGATGCTTCTCCGGGACCACGATGATCCGGACGACGCTATGATGTCCGAGCTCTTAGGTATTGGCGTTGATACCGAGAATGATGAAATCGACATCCCGGCCTTTGATGAACGGTCGAAGGAAAGCCCAAAATACACCCTCCTAGCTACCGCCTACGCGTCCTTTGACGCCGAGAGAGTAAATTACTTCTGGTGGCGCTGGGACCCTGCGAAGCACAGCATGGCCTGCGCCTACCAGGAAAATGAAAGCCTGGACTTCCTGTATAAAATCCTCACCGAGCTTGGATATGAGATGTCCGACGAGGAAAAAGCCCTCCAGGACGGCACCCATGAGCTGTTCCAGGAGGCGGACGGATGAAGGCTCTTACCATTTGGCAGCCCTGGGCCTCGCTGCTGGTGTCTGGCCAGAAGAAATACGAAACCCGGAGCTGGGCCACCGCCTACCGAGGCCCCATAGCCATTCACGCCGCCATGCGGCCGGTGCGTCGGACTATCGACGCGCTGGTCGCCGACCGAGGGGATGGGTGGACTGCTCTGGACTACTTTGACGCCCTGTTCATGCACCCTGGCTCCATCAACGAGTTACCTACCGGGGCTGTCATCGGAAAGGCCCTCCTGGTGCGTTGCAACTTGATTACTGAGGACTTTATGGCGCGGCTCACGCAGCAAGAATTGGCCCTTGGCGACTTTTCTTTGGGGCGGTACGCCTGGGAGTTTGAACAAATGACCCAGTTAATAGCCCCAATCCCGGCGCGTGGCGCTCAGGGGCTTTGGTATTGGGACGCCGGCGTGTAACACAGGAGGGATGACAGGTATGAAGAAGAAACGGAAATATCAGACTGTGCAGGCAAAGGCACCCCCGGAGCCAGAGGCTGTGCAGTTCCCGTCAAGCGGTCCGGTGCAGGTCGGAGACATTGTTGCTCGCCGCCCAGTCACCTTTTCGGACAACGAGAATAAAACGGCTCAAGTGATGCGCGGGCGTGTGGTCTACGTCCACCCCAAGGGCCGCTTCCATGTAGTCGAGTTTGGCGAGGGCAGGCGAGCTGTCCGGGAGAGCTTTGCAGGGGTGAGTAGATGAAAGAAAAGATAGGAAACCTTGGCGAAGTCGCCATTGGAATACTTAATGAACTTCATACCGAACGGCTCGACTACGAAAGCGAGTATCTCCCTTTAGTCGACTGTGCCCAGCGGTGTGCAGCCTACGAAGAAACCGGTTTGCTTCCGGAGGAAGTCGTGAAAATGGGCATGATGCTTGAGGACAGCAGGCGCTATTCTGGCCGGCTCGAATTAAAGCTGAAACCCTACCTTGACATAGGCCTTGGCCCATCGGAGCTAAATGCGCTGAAACTTGCAAGCGTGGGGAAATGCGTGGTCGAAATCAAGGAGTTTGATGGCATCGCTATCGACCGTCTCCGCAAGCTGGCCCAGGCCGAGAAGGACGGGCGGCTGGTGGTGCTGCCGTGTAAGGTGGGGGATACGGTGTATGCCAGAAATCACAACGGACGGATCGTAGATGGCGTAGTAGAGTCTATCCATCAGAATTACGTTGCAGGGAAAGCTGGCCGATGGGTTGTAACAGTATATTATCCGGAATACAACAGAACAGCAGAAAGCGGTCTCCACCCTGACTTTTTGCCGACGACAAAGTTCTATGGCTTAAATGATTTCGGCAAAACCGTCTTTCCGACCCACGAGGAGGCAGGGGCGGCGCTGAAAGGCGGCGGCGAATGACCACAATGAAGAAACCGGATATTGGAACTAAAATGTATTTCGTTTGCGAGCACCTATACTGCATCCCGAACCACGCCGGGCCGGTCAAAGAATACTGCGTATGCGAGGCAGAGGTGGTAGGCTTCTTCACCGACGGCTATACGGAAGTGCAGCTCGTGGGAGACGATCCGAATGGACACAGGACGCCATATTACTTCAAGCTATCGGAGATCGGAGAGAGAGTATTCTATGCGCCGGAAGAAGCGGCTGGCTATGCGCAGACCCTGACAGTACGGTATGAAAGGATATGGGGATGGCTAGGAGTACCGGATATCCCTATGCGGCGACCATGGGAAAATTTGCTCAAAAGCCGAAAGGAAGGGACAACATGAGCGAATGCGAGAACTGCAAGAAGTATGAGGATTGTGCTGCTGAGAGCGGCCTGACGTGGCCATGCGGGGCTTTTGTTCCAAAAACTGTCTCGAACGGACAACGCATCCGGGCCATGAGCGACGAGGAGCTATGCAAATTGATTATGGCAATTCCAGACGTACCATGTGGGCAGGTGAGGTATCCGGAGAAATGTACCCACAAATGCGAAGCGTGTATCACGGACTGGCTCAAGCAGCCAGCAGAGGAGACCCGGCTGTGCTGATTATCACCGTACAGGTCAATGCCCCGGCTGGCCAGGCTGTCGGTATCAAAGAGGATCTGGCGATGTACTTAGAGCGGTTCGGCGACATCCGAGTGGTATCGGTGACGGAGGAACAGCCCCAGTACCGTCAGATGGGGCTTTACGACGCCCGACAGCCGCAGAGAGGGAAAAAGAAGTAAGCAGGCAGATAGGGGTGAGCCAAAATGACATTACAAGAACTGTCCCAGTATTTCAAATTGCGGGAGCAACTGGCGCGGGACGAGGAGATACTGGAATCTTTGAAAGCTACGGCTTGCCCCGGAGCACAGGTGTTGACTGGTATGCCTCACGCCCCGGGAGTCCGGGATAAGGTCGGCGACTTGGCTGTCGAGATTGCTGATATGGAGAGCCAGATCGAGTACCTGCAAGAGAAGATTTCGCAGGAAGAAGCCAAGGTATCAGTCTTTATTTCCACCATTGAGAACGACCAGACACGCATGGTGTTCAGGCTCCGTTTCCTCCGGGGACTCACATGGAAAGAGGTTGCAGCCGTCATAGGAGGCCGAAATTCGGAGGAATCGGTGCGGATGATGTGTTACCGTTACCTTAATGGCTGAAAGTTGTTCTGCGCTGTTGCGACTCGTTACTTGCGGTTTTGCGGAAATGCTGATAGGCTTAAACTCGTAAAATTCTACATAGCCGGCGGCTCTCTTTCGGGAGGGCCGTCATTCTTTTGGAAAGGAGGCTTTGGCGTTCGCGTTTCTCCTTTGCGCGGCCGCTCGGTCTGGATCGGCGCCATTCGCCAACGGCTCCGGTGGCAGGCACAAAACAAAAGGAGGAAACCTTTGTGTTTTCATCGCTGAAAAGCAATTTTCTGAAAAACCCGTCGTTGTTTTATGCCATGAGCATAGCTGCGACATGGGCCAATGCCGGCAGCCTGCTCAATGGCATTATCATGGCGCGCGGCAGCGGTATCATCCCGTACATCCTCTGGGCTATCGGTAATACGCTGGCTTGCATCGTCTTCGGCATCTTCGCACCGGCGATCCCGAAGCTTCGAGAGGTATTTCGAAGTAAGACTATGAAGATCGCCATGAGCGTCATGTGTCCCTTCCAGTGCTGGATATCCATGAACGGAATCCAGACGGCTTCCATCGGTGGACTGTGGCCGGCCGTGAGCCGCTGCGCACCAAGCTCGGCGGTCGTGTCCCTGTGGTGATCGTCGCCCATGAGGACGAGTCCGAGGACATGTACGGCACCATCACGCACAACCGCGCCCGTGGTACACATCTGTTGGAGCCGATGAAAGCCATCGTGAAGAAACTGCTGGATGATGGAAAGACCTTCAAGGAAATCGGGAAGCAGCTGGGTATGCGGCCTGCGGAAGTCTTCAGACTGTCGGACTTCTCCAAGGAGGAGTTCATCAACCTCATGGCACAGGGTAATGCGTACAGTCGCGCGGAGATCATTACACGTGTGTGAGCATCGTGCAAGGACGCGCACAGCCCCGCAGAGAGGCGCAGAGCCGAGGGACGGAGAGGACGAGTGTTTACCCTCCCCACATCTGCGACGGGGCAGGCAGCGGCGTTGCAACGAGTTCAAAAAGGTACTGTGACGCCCCGCCACCCTTAGCTGCGGGCGCGTCGACCCCGAAAAACGTGCAGTTACCAAGGAGAATTTTAGTCTGTTCCGTTCCGCTTTCTGTGGTATTTGGCATGATACCGCAGAAGATAGCGGGGAAATTTATATGTTTTATCTGCTCCTCGGGCGTAAGTCCGGGGAGTTTTGATAAAGGTCCACGTGTCACCTCCTGAGATATATAAGACCACAACAGGGTAAAGGTCTCGTCCGTGGCTGCTGGTACCGGCTACGGGTGCTCCGATGCAATTCCGGTGAGCCCTGTAAAAAAGAAAAGCCCCGGCTGCTGCAACAGTCGAGGCTTATGTGCTCGGGATTGTGGTGTTTGTAACACAGATACCATACCACATTCCGCACGACCCGTCAAGAAACGGGCGTGCTCCGCGAAAGGAGGCGCACAATGGCAGAAATCCACAAGACCATTACAGAGGATACCGAGGTTAGCACCACGGAGCTTGCCTGCATACTCGGCATCACCGGCCGCTATGTGCGGCAGATGGCAGAGGACGGCGTATTGTCGAAGGTCGACAAAGGACGCTTCCCCCTCGCGGAATCCGTGCAGAAGTACATCAAGCACGCTGCCAAGGACGCCATGAACGAGGAGGACATCAAGCTTGACAAGGCCAAGAGGACGGCAGAAGTCACCCTCAAAGCCTCAAAAGCACAGGTCGCGAAGCTGGAAGCCGAGGAGCTGAAAGGCAAAATGCATCGCGCTGAGGACGTCGAAGCGGTGACCTCTGATCTGGTGTACGCCGTTCGCGGCGCGCTGATTGCCTTGCCCGGGCGTCTGGCCGTAGACGTGGCGGCAGTAGAAAGCCCCGCCGAAGCCTCGGAGATCATCCGCAAGGAAGTCTACAAGGTCATGCGTGAGCTTGCGAACTACCGCTATGACCCGCAAAAATACGAGGAGTTGGTGAGAGAACGCAGGGATTGGGATATCATGGAGCGTGATGGCGATGACAAGTAGCCTGAACGCAATCCGGATCAATAGGGTAATTTCCAAGGCGTTGAAGGGGCTTGTACCCCCTGCTGATCTGACAGTGACAGAATGGGCGGAAGCTTGTCGCCGCCTGTCGATGGAAAGCTCTGCCGAGCCGGGACCGTGGCGCACCGAGCGCACGCCGTATCTCCGCGAGCTGATGGACGCTTTTACAGACCCGAGGGTGCGGCATATTGTTATGGTTGCCGCGTCGCAGGTTGGTAAATCCGAGTTCCTGAACAACTGCATCGGCTACATCATCGACGAGGATCCGGGCAGTATTCTTTTCGTCCACCCCACAGGCATTGACGCGAAGGAATACTCCAAGCTTCGTATCGCGACGATGATCCGGGACTGCCCCACACTGCGCAAAAAGGTGAGTAGCCCCAAGAGCCGCGACAGCAACAACACCATTCTCCAGAAGACCTATCCCGGCGGCATCCTCACCATGTGTGGCTCTACTGAGGCGCACGCCCTGGCATCAAAGCCCATCCGTTACGTGTTCGGCGACGAACGCGACCGCTGGGCACTTTCTGCCGGCAATGAGGGCGACCCTTGGGGTTTGGCAATGGCTCGACAGACAACCTTCTACAACGCTAAAGCAGTAGAGGTATCTACCCCCACCATCAAAAACACCAGCGCCATCGAATTGGCCTACGCAACCGGAACGATGGAACGGTGGAAATCGCGCTGCCCCCATTGTGGGGAGTATCACGAGATTCGCTGGGCGGATATCCGCTTTGAATACGAGGAAAACATCATCGCCGGCCGCAAGACCTACAAGGTGACGAATGTCTGGTATGTCTGCCCTGGATGCGCATGTGTATCAAGCGAGTTTGAAATGAAGCGCGTCCCGGCAAAGTGGATGGCAGAAAACCCCGACGCCTACGAACAAGGTACTCGCTCTTTCTGGCTAAATGCCTTTGTTTCCCAATGGGCAACATGGTCGTCTATTATCCTGAAATTCCTGAACGCACAGGGCAGCACCAGGAAGATGCAGGTTGTTTATAACACCTGCTTCGGCGAGGTATGGGAAGATCGTGGCGATTTGGAGGACGAAGATAGCCTGATGGCACGGCGAGAGGAATATGACGCCGCGCTTCCCGAAGGTGTCCTTGTCTTGACGACCGGCGTCGACACACAGGACGACCGTTTTGAGTACGAGATCATCGGTCACGGGCATTTCGGAGAAACATGGGGCATCGAAAAGGGCGTCATCATGGGACGCCCGGACGATTCCGAGACATGGGCAAAGCTGGATGACATCGTTTTCGACCGCGTATTCCGGTTTGCTGACGGTACCGGCCTGCGGCAGTCTGCGTCCTTTGTGGACGAAGGCGGCCACTTCACGCAAGAAGTTCGCTTGCAGTGCCGCGCACGTATCGCGAAGCAGGTCTTTTGCATCAAGGGTATGCCTGGGCCAAGCAGACCGTATGTGCCGCCCCCGAAGCAACAAAAGATCACCGTCCGCCAGAGGTATATCGGTACCTGTTGGCAGTATCAGATCGGCGTTGACTCCGGCAAGCAAATCATTCAGGACAATCTTCGTGTTAAGACCAAAGGTGCGAAGTATTGCCACTTTCCCCGGCGTGACGACTATGGCAGCGCATACTTTGCCGGTCTGCTCTCCGAGCGGTTGGAGTATGACGCCACAAAGAAACAGCCGTGGATTTGGAAGAAGATCCCCGGGCACGAGCGCAACGAGGCGTTGGATTGCCGCAACTACGCTATGGCGGCGTTTAAGGCGCTCCCTGTCAATCTTGATGAGGTAGACAGACGTTTGAGGGAATCCCGCGGTAAAGCCCCCTCTGCACCCGTTGTAACTGCTCCGGCAACTACCCCGAAGCGGAAGACAAGAGCGAAAAAGCGCGGCTCCGTGCTGGATAGATATTACGACAGTTGGTAAGGTGATTTGACATGGCTGATAAGACCGAAATCAAGGCAAGACTGGAATTCCGAAAGGAAGCTCTGAAGAAGCTGCGTGCCGCGTATCTGGCGCTGATCGACGGAGGAGTGAAAAGCTATACCATCAACGATCGGACACTGACGCGTTTCGACCTGCCCGATCTCAAAAAAGAGATTGAGGCCGCCGAGGCCGCCGTTGACACGCTGACGGCACAGCTCATTGGCCGCAAGCCGCGCAGAGCGTTCGGGATCGTTCCCGAAGATTGGTGATCTTTTTCGCGAGGTTGTGAAAATGCCAGGGTATACGCCCGAGAGGGTCTTACTACAGGCTGACCGGCGGAATTCGATTCTTTTGCCGCCGGGAACCTGTTTTTATTCCGATAATAGGAGGCGAACACATTGAGCAAGAGCCAAAAGTGCCGCAAGGCTCCCAATGCCAAGGGGTACAGCGAAGCTGGCGCGAGCCTCGACCGGCGTTCAATGAAGGGCTTCACCGCACAGAGCGGGTCGCCCAATGAAGATATAAACCACAACAACTATACCCTGCGGCAGAGGTCTCGCATTCTCTATATGTCGTCCACTGTGGCTGCGGCGGCAATCAATACCAATCGTACCAAGGTGATCGGCACCGGCCTTGTTCTGAATAGCGCCATTGATCGACAGGTGCTCGGCATGAGCGCAGATGCTGCTAAAGAGTGGCAGCGCAAGACCGAGGCAGAATTCCGCCTGTGGGCGGGCGACAAGCGCAATTGTGACGCGATCGGCATGAACAACTTCGGCTGTCTGCAACAGCTCGGCCTTAAATCCTGGCTGCTCTCCGGCGACGTCTTTCCCCTCCTGAAGCACTATAAGCGGACTCCGCTGAATCCGTACTCACTCCGCGTACATCTGATCGAGGCAGACCGCATCAGCACCCCGGCAGAGTACGGCGGTAGCATTTCCGCCTCCGGTTATTTCGAGGGAAAGGTACCGGAAGGAAAGCCCGGCGCCGGACACAAGATCTACGACGGTGTCGAGGTGGACGAAAACGGCTTGGTGGAGGCGTATTATATTCGTAATGCCTATCCCTTCGAGTATGTAACCGAAGACATCAAATGGACACGTGTGGAGGTCTACGGCAAACGCACTGGGCTTCCTAATATCCTGCAAGTTATGGACAGCGAGCGTCCCGATCAGTACCGAGGCGTTCCGTATCTGGCTCCGGTCATTGAAACCCTTTTGCAGCTGCGCCGCTACACCGAAAGCGAGCTGATGGCGGCTCTGGTGCAGTCGTTCTTTACTGCGTGGATCGAGACGGAAACGGATCAGTCTCAGATTCCCTTCAACGAAACCGGCCCCGTTGATATGAGCGATACTTTGGACGGCACAGTCAACATTGAGAGCACCGGCGAAGAGGATGAATACGACAACAATTATTCGCTCGGTCCCGGCACCGTTACCCATCTGGCACCGGGCGAAAAGGTACGCTTCGGCAATCCCAATATCCCCACCACCGGATTTGACGCCTTTATTAAGACGTTCTGCCGTCTGATCGGCGCGGCTCTGGAGCAACCTTATGATGTGCTTATCAAGGAGTTCAATAGCTCTTATTCCGCAAGCCGCGGAGCGCTGTTGGAGGCGTGGGAAGCGTTCAAGATGCGCCGCAAGTGGTTCGTGGACGATTTCTGCCAGCCCATCTATGAAGTGTGGCTGGCAGAGGCTGTCGCCCTCGGGCGCATTAAGGCGCCCGGCTTCTTCGACGACCCGCTGATCCGCAAAGCGTGGTGCGGCGCCAACTGGATCGGACCCGTACAGGGGCAGCTTGATCCCAAGAAGGAAGCCGAGGCCAATATCATGCTTATCAACCATTCCATTAAAACCCACGGGCAGGTCACCCGCGAAATGAGCGGCGGCGACTGGGAAGCCAATGTGGAACAGGTCAAGCGCGAAAACGAGCTGCTGCGCGCAACGAGGGGCATCGCAAAGGCCTTGACACCAGCTCCCGGAGAAGGAAGCGGTGATGGGGGCTGAATGCCCCGTATATCCCGACGAGCGAAGTATGGAAAGAGAGGAAAACGAAATGAGTAATCCCTCAAAGAGCAAAAGCCCTGCCGTGAATATCCAGCGCAGCGTTTACACCATGGCCACCACGGACGGCTCCAGCGCAGAAATCGTCATGTATGGCGATATCTACGAGGAGCAGCCTGTCGATTGGTGGACCGGGAAACCCGTCGAGGGGAAGTATATTCTGCTGTCCGAGTTTCTGGACGATCTGGAGCAGATCGCCAGGTGCAAGAGCATCATCATTCGCATGAACAGCTACGGGGGCGACGCCGGTGTTTCCAACACGATCCACAACCGTCTGCGTGAGCTTGCGCGGAACGGCGCCGAGCTGATCTGCGTCGTTGACGGCGTAGCCATGTCCGGCGGTTCCCTCATTATGTGCGCCTGCGATACCGTCCGCGTCAATCCGTCCAGCCTTATCATGATCCACAAGTGCTGGAGCTATATTTGGGGCGACTACAACGCTGATGAACTCCGTCAGATGGCGGATCAGAACGACGCATGGGATAAGATGCAGATTACGATTTATAAGCGCAAGACTGGTCTTTCTGATACGGTCCTTTCTCACATGATGGCCGACACCACCTACATGACGGGTAAAGAGGCTGTCGATAAGGGCTTTGCCGATGAAGTCCTGGAAGATGCCGAGCCGCTGAATATCACAGCCAGCGTTGACGGCCGTAGCCTGTTCGTGCGCGGCCGCACCATGCGTATGGAACCCGGCACATTCGCGCCCGATACTATCCCCACGGTCAATCCCGAGGCTTGCGCTTCGGTTACGACAGATGCAAATCAGCCGGAGGTCACCGGCGGACAAAAAGGAGGAAATTCCATGACCAAGGAAGAATTCCGGATGCAGTATCCGGACCTGTTCGCGGAAGTGCAGAACGACGCGATTGCCGCCGGCAACACTGAGGCTGTCAACGCCGCCATTCAGGCGGAACAGGCTCGTCTGCAGGGCATCGACGAGATCGCGGGCCTGTTCGACGACGCTCTGGTGAAGGAGGCCAAGTACGGTGAAAAGGCCTGCAACGCTGCTGAACTGGCTCTGCGCGCTGCGCAGAACGCCGCCAAACAGGGCAGGCAGTTTCTGTCTCAGTTGGACAGCGATTCCAAAGACGCCAACACCGGTGATGTCGGGGCTGCCCCCGGCGCAGACGAACCAAAGGGCGACGACGCTCTGACTCCCGAAGCTCGCATGGCAAAAACCAGAGCGGAGATCAAGTCTCTGCTCGGCAAGAAGAAGGAGGGCTAAATCATGACCAACCTGAGCAAGAAGATCGGCGAGATGGAGTTTGATGGTCTGGTGACCGATCTGACTCCTCCCGTCCAGGTACGCGGAGGCACCATCACCAAGGGCGCTGCTGAGACCACCTACAAGCGCGGCACCGTTTTTGGCAAGTCCGATGCTGGCGTACTGGCCATCTATGATGGCACCAACACACCCGATTGCATCCTGTGCGACGAGGTCACTGTTGGCACCGATGCCGATGCGAGTGTGGCTGTTTACACCGCCGGCTGTTTCGATCCTGGCAAGGTGATTGTGGCCGATAGCTACAGCCTCACCGCTGCCGACTACGACAAGCTCCGCATGCGCGGCATTGTTTTCAAGTCCGCTACCCCTGCGGACTAATAGGAGGTATTACAAATGGCTGCTGAACTGAATTTCTTTGACATTTATGTGCTGATCGCCATCACCGAGGAGATCGTTCCCAAGCAGACCTTTTTCAAGGATCGCTATTTCCCCACGGGTGAGGGCGATGTTTTCGCCGCTGACAAGGTGCTGACCGAGTACCGCAAGGGCGACCGTAAGATGGCCGCTTTCGTTTCTCCCCGTGCCGGCGATATTCCCATGGATCGCCGCGGCTACTCTATCCACGAGTATCAGCCTGCGTTTATCGCTCCTTCCCGGCTGCTGACCGTTGACGAGCTGCACAAACGCGGCTTCGGCGAGGCGCTGTATCCGGGCATGGATAAGGCTGCTCGTGCCGCCCGCCTGATTCTGGAGGATCAGACCGATATGGATCTGCGTATCACCCGCCGCGAGGAGTGGATGGCTGCACAGACCATGATTAACAACGCCTGCACTATGCAGGAGTACATCGACGACAAGACCAAGGGCGACACCCTGTATGTCAAGTTCTTCGACAATGCCAGCGAGCACCTGTATGTGCCCGCCGCCAAGTGGACCACTTGGGCCATTATGCGCGCCGACGTAATCGCCATGTGCCGCCAGCTCTCCAAGCGCGGTTTACCCGCCGCCGATCTGGTCATGGGCTCTGATGTCGCTGAGGCGGTTCTGGAGTTCGAGGAGTTGCAGCGCCTGCTGGATAAGAACAGCGGCATCATCACCGGCAAGATCGAGGAGGAACTGTCCCCCTATGATGGCGTCGTTTACATGGGCACCGTCAACTTTGGCGGCTTCAGGTTGAATTTGATCAGTGTGGATGAAACCTATGTGGATGAGAAGGACCAAGAGCAGAAGTACTTCCCCACCGCCTCCGCCATGGTAACCGCTCCCAACTGCGGCCGCACTCTGTACGGACAGATCACCCAGATCGACTACGGCTCCACCAACTTCACCGACCATGCCGGCATCCGCGTCCCTAAGTTTACTCTGGATCAGGACAAGGACATCCGCAAGCTGCGTCTCGGCACTCGTCCACTGTGCGCACCCAGGAACTACTGCCCCTACATCTACGCTGCCGCTGTAGTCGGCTGATCGATGCAGGTGAAAGGAGTACGCTATGAAGAAGGTTAAAATTATCAACGGCGTCTACGGTGCTCGGGACAACAAGACCAGCCGCGTCACCCCTGTCTCTATTGGAGGTACCGTCGAAGTCAGCGACGAGGAGGCCGCCCGTTTGGTCGGGTTCAAGGTCGCGGCCTACGTCGACGAGGCCTCCCCCGCCAACGGCGTTGCAACGCCTCCTGTGACCATTCCCATTGGCGGCGCAGGTAAAGACGCGCCTGACGGCGAAGACAGCGCAGAAGGGCAGGAAAACGGCTGCGGGGACGATGAAGCTCTCGATATCGTTGACGGCCATTTCACCGTTGAAAGCCTGATGGCACTGGAACGCAAGGACATGGATACTCTTGCCGCCGATCTCAGTATTGAGGCTGCCGCCATCAAGAAGTGCAAAAACAAGACCGAACTTGCCGAACTGATCGCGGCCGTCGAGATTGACGAGGGGAACACCGGCGACGGCGAGCAGCCTCCCACGCTCGGTACGGAGGGACCGGTGGAATGAACGGCTTCAAGGACATGGTAACCGCAGATATCTACAATGTTTTTCTCAACACGAATGAGTTCGCGGAGAAACGAACCGTGGAATACGACGGAGAGCGGTATGCTGATATCCCCATCGTGCTGTCCGGCCTGAAGGAGCAGGAGCGGCACCAGATCCAGTCCAACCATGTCCAGGGCCTCTACCTTGTGTCGGCCGTGCTTCATTGCGCACGATCCGACTTGGGCGGCAATCAGCCCGAAAAGGGTCAGCGTATCAGAATCAACGGCCAGGAAGGCGGCGGGGGCTTCTTCCGGGAGTTCTATGTGGCTTCGTCTGTATGCGAGATGGGTATGCTGCGGGTGGAACTGGAGGCGATCGACGAATGAGTGATATTTACAGATCGCATGATCGAAGCACCTATTATGGCGGCATTGTGGTTGATGTTGCCGAGGAAAGCCTTGACCGTATAACAAAGCTGCTGGCCGGCGTCAATGGTGGCGTTTATAGGGCTGTAGGGAGCGCATTGGCACGCGCAGCGGCGGCAGGAAAAACCGTCGCGAAGCGGGCGGTTTCACAGGAGTATACCATCAGCCAAAGCGAATTCTTGACCCAAACGAAAAATATCAACCATTTTATACGGGAATCGTCCGGAGAAATCTCCGTAGTGTTTGGGTTTAAGGGCTATGTGATACCGCTCCTGAAATTTAACACCCGCATAAATAGCAACGGTCAGATGGTCGCCCAAGTTAAAAGATTCGGAGCGGGAGAAGCATTGGATCGTGCTTTTTCTGCACAATCGGCCGTGCATGGACATAGGGTGATATTCGAAAGGGAAGGCTCATCCCGTCTCCCGATCACGGAACTTTATGGACCGGCTACACCTCAGATGATGTACTCCAACGAGGCTGTCACCGATGAAATTGAACAGAAGATGGCCGAGACATATGAAAAACGTATTGACCATGAGATTCTGCGCATTCTCAACGGCTGGGGAGGATAGGACATGACAAAGGCAGTTCTGCTGGAGCAGTTAAGGCTTTTTACCACTGAAGCTATAAAGGATTTGCTCCTCCCCGCGGCCCTGCAAAAAGAGGATCAAGAGCAGCCCCGGCCACGGGCCGCCGAGGTATACCGGGCGCGTCTGCCTGACAGCAAAGCGGCCAGGAAAAAAGCGCCTTATATCCTGCATCAGATCATCACAGGCAAGGATGTCCAGGCTCCCGGCCGGCGTCCTGACAATTCGGCCACTGTCCGCACCATCTTTTGCGTCTATCATCATGATGAACAGGAGGGCGGGCTTGCGCTGCTGAACCTTATGGAACGGCTGAGGATTGCTCTATTGGAGCAAAGGAGCGTCGGTAAGCAGTTTAGGCTTGATTTGGAAGCCGGGCTGGAAACCCTGGTTTACCCCGAGGATACAGCTCCATATTACATTGGAGAAATGATATCTGCATGGAAGCTCCCAGCTATTGAAAGGAAGGCGCCTTATGGCAAGGAAGGAAATGACAATGTTAAACAGCTCGGCCAAGGGACCTGCTTTGAGTCCCAAAGATAACAGCTCTGGTTTTTACTGTTATATCGGTCCAAGCATCGCCGGCGTTATCCAGCATGGAACCATCTGGCGAGGGAGCAGGACGGCCGCCCTGGCCGCTGCGGCGCCGGCTATTGAAAAATATCCCCTGGTCAAAACATTAATCGTGTCCGGAGATATGCTGCCCGAAGCCCGATTAAAAATCAAGAGGCCTGGCAATGCCCTGTACGTCAATTATAGGAAAGTTGCCGGGCTGCGATAAGGAGGTCAATATATCATGGCGAATCTCGGTATTCGTGTAAAAGAACAGGCCACGGCGGTCAGCACGCCCGTCGTGGCCAATTCCGGCATTCCATTTGTGATTGGGCTGGCGCCGAGCCATTGCGCATCCAATCCTGCAAAAGCTAATTTGCCGGTGCTCTGCACCAGTTGGGCTGAGGCGGTGGAGAAGCTTGGTTTTTCCTATGACTGGGGAACTTATACCCTTTGCGAATTTATGTATTCCCATTTCCGGTTATTCGGATGCCAGCCGGTCATCTTCTGCAATGTACTGGATCCGGCAACCATGAAAAAAGAAGTCCAGGCGGCCGATTACGATGTCGTCGACCATAAGATCAGCCTGTCTTTCGGCATCATCAATGATAACAGCCTAATGGTGCGCAGCGGTGAGGACGAATTGGAAAGGGATACAGATTACAGCGTCCTTTATGACGAAAAAAAGGGCGTCTGCATCGTAGAACTGTTGAGTTCAAGCGGCCATTACTCAGCGCAATCGCTCAATGTTGCCGGCAATACAGTGACGCCGGATGCGGTAAGTGATACGGACATTGTGTCCGGCCTGGGCGCGGTCGACGCTTGCATGAATGTCACAGGGGTAATCCCCGATCTGATCTGTGCGCCCGGTTTTTCACATATCCCTGCCGTAGCAGCCGTTATGGCGACCAAGGCTGCCGGCATCAACGGTTTGTTTCGGGCCAAAGCCCTTGTGGACGTGTTTACCGGAGATAACGGCGTCCGGGAGGTTTCCAAACTGCTCGAATGGAAAACCAAAAACAGTATGACAGATGAAAACCAGATTGTATGCTGGCCAATGGTGAAGATGGGAGAATACAAATTCCACCTCTCAACACAAATGGCCGGGCTGATGGCGCAGGTAGACGCCGGCAACAATGGATGTCCATACGAATCGCCATCCAATAAGGCGCTGAAAATTGACGGCTGCTGCCTGCTGGATGGGACAGAAATCAATCTGACCTGGGAACAGGTGCAGATGATAGCCGGAAACTATGGCATTGTAACGGCTCTGAATTTCATGTCTATAGGCTGGACGTTAAAAGGCAATTACACCGCCTGCTATCCCGGAAACACCGATGTGAAGGATTGCTTTATTCCTGTTTCCAGAATGTTCGATTGGGTAGCAAATACCCTGATTCGGACTTATTGGAGCAAGTTGGATAAGCCCATGAACCGGCGGCTCATAGATACTGTCCTGGATACCTGCAATATCTGGCTGAACGGGCTGGTGGCTGACGAACGTTTGTTGGGAGCCAGGGCGGAAGTGTCGGAGGATGAAAACCCCTTGAACGATCTGTTGGCCGGAATTTTGCGTATTCATATTTATCTGACGCCGCCATGCCCTGCGCAGGAGATCGATTTTACGCTTGAATACTCGGTTGACTATGCCACTGCGGCATTGCAGTCCGCCGGTTAAAGGAGGTAATCATAAATGAGCCAACAGGCAGCATCCTACATCCAGCTTGAGCTTTACGAGGACAGTATAAATCTGATGGGCATCGCAAAAGTTAAACTGCCCACAATTACATATCCGTGCGTCAATATCGCCGGCGCCGGAATGATGGGCAATATGGAAGTCCCGCTGTACGGTATGGTCGACGCCATGAGCATGACGATCAACTGGCTCAGTCCCACTCAGGACGCGGTGCGGTTGGCAGCCCCGAAAAAGCACCAGCTGGATTTGCGGGTTGCGGAAGAATACTGGGATGTGGAAGCGGCGGAGGAAGGGATTTGGCCGGAAAAATACGTTGTGATTGTTCGGCCGAAATCCACTGACCCTGGTACCGTAGCGCCTATGGCCGCTGCGGATACATCCGGTGAATATGCGGTGTATTACTATGCTGCCTACAGGGACGGACAGCAGCTATGGGAAATCGACAAGCGCAGGCTGAGGTGCGTCATTATGGGGACGGATTATATGGCTGACGTTCGAAAAGCTCTCGGAAAATAAACGAACAAAGGAGTATTGTCATGAATAACGAGAAAAAGACAAGTGCAGCAGAGGCCGACGGAACAGCAGACAGCGTGATGATGGACATGACGGAAGCGGCGGAGAGGCTGGAACAGGAGGCTAAAAGATCAGACGCCGATCATAGCTCCTATACCCATGTGTTCCAGCCTTCGTTTATTTATGAGGGCAGGACCTACGATACGCTTACCTTTAACTGGGACGCCCTGACAGGCAAAGACAGCCTGGCGATTGAAGCGGAAATGATGCTTAAGGGGAAAACGCTGATCCTGCCTGCATATACCGGGGAATATTTGGTCGGCATGGCGGCCCGTGCCTGCACCTATCGGGATGACAGCGGGAATCGAACCGTAAACACAAATACAATTTGCGCTTTGCCGCTGAAAGATTTTCAGGCGATCTGTAACCGGGCGCGGAATTTTTTGCTGCGTGCGGGGTTGTAATCGGCGACGGCGGGCTGTGGATCCGCAAGCAATGCCTGATTTTAGCAAAGTCGAACAGCACCCCCGCATTTGATTGGCTGGATTTGCCCCTGTCGGAATTTAAAGCATGGATCCAAGCGCATAACGCTGTAGCCGCAGAGGCGTCGGAAAGCCATAATCAACCCGTTCGAAATTAAAAACAAAGGGGGGCCGAGGGCAAATAGCCTTGGCCTCCCTCTTCTTTGCAGCCGGAGAAGGGAGGCGGCGTGTGGCCAGAGGGAAATCGTATGAAATGCTGTTTGCTTTAAACGCCCAAATGAACGGCAGTTTCAGCAGCACGCTATCGAAAGCACAGCAGGAATTTGTCAGACTGGGAAAAGAGATTCAAGGTTTAAGTAAAATTCAGTCAGATATTTCCGCTTATCAAAAACAGCAGGGCGCGATTGATGCTACCCAAACAAAATTGAATAATCTCCGGCAGCAAGAAGCGCTCCTGGTACAGCAGTTAAATGCGGCTAAGAGCGCGACAGAACAAGACGCCGCCGCTATTGCCGCTTTGGAACGGGAAAAATTGAAGCTGGAACAGCGGATCAGCAATACAAACGCGGCTTTGGAGCGGCAATCACAAAAATTATCGGACACAGGCGCGCGTCTGAAAGAAGCCGGGGTTGATACCGCCAATCTGTCACAGAAAGATGCGGAATTAACCGCCCGGATTAAAGAGCTGCAAGCCGAACAGGACAAAGCCGCCGAGGGCGCGACCAGTTTTGGCGAACGTTCCGTGCAGGCCATTGGCGCCGTACAGCAGGCGCTTATTGCCGCCGGCATAGCTGCGGCGCTGAAAAAAATAGCGGACGCCTATATGGAATGCGTTAAAATAGCCGGCGATTTTGAGGCGGGCATGTCAAATGTGGAGGCTTTGTCCGGGGCTACGGCCGCCGAAATGGAACAATTGAGCGGCGTGGCCAAGGAATTGGGCGCTACAACCAAGTTTACCGCACAGGAAGCCGCTGACGCCATGGGCTATATGGCAATGGCAGGATGGGACGCCATAGATATGATGAATGGTATGGACGGCGTGATGCAGTTGGCGGCGGCCTCCGGCGAGGATTTGGCCATGGTATCGGATATTGTGACTGATAACCTTACTGCTTTTGGACTGACGGCTGCGGATACCGCTCATTTCTCCGATGTATTGGCAGCGGCGGCAACCAACTCCAACACAAACGTATCGATTATGGGTGAAACATTCAAGCAATCCGCCAGTATTGCCGGTGCATTGGGATACTCCATCGAGGATGTGGCCGTGGCGGTGGGACTGATGGCCAATTCAGGCGTCAAAGGCAGTATTGCCGGTACCGCTTTGAAAAACACCTTTAACGGCTTACTGGAAGGAGCAACACTGACCGGCGCGGCTTTCGGCGAGTATGAATACTCGGCAATCAAGGCTGACGGCACCATGAAAAGCTTTTCGAGCACCATCAATGAACTGCGCGTCTACTTTGACCAGATGACCGAAGCCGAACGCGTCAATAACGCCATGACCATTGCCGGGGCGCGCGGCTATAACGGCCTGCTGGCGATCCTAAATGCAGCTGATGAAGATTACGCCTCTTTGACCGACAGCATCAACAATTGCTCCGGTGCGGCGCAGCGCATGGCGTCGATTAAACTGGATAACATGAATGGACAACTGACCCTGATGAACTCTGCCTGGGAGGCCGTGAAAACCACTGTTGGGGAACAGTTTACGCCGGTTATGGAAGGGGTATACAGTGTCGGTACGGACGTACTCACGCAGATCAATGAACTGTTGAAGGCAAACCCGGCTTTAGTGAAGGGCACGGCTGCTTTTGTCGGTGTCCTTGGCGCAGCAGTCGGCGCTCTGACCGCTTTTACCGCGGTGGCCAAAATTGCGGCAAAAGCATCTACCCTTCTATCTATTTCTATTCCCGGCGTCAATATTGCGATGGGTCTTGCCGCTGTAGTGGGCGGGATTGTCGCGCTGGTTTCTGCGGTCAATGAGGGCATTCCGCCTGTGAAGGAGCTGGCCGATGCGGCGCGCGATGCGCAGGAGGCTATGGAGCAGGCCAACGCTGCCTACGACGAAACCGCCACACAGACGCTTGCCACGGCGCAGACCGCCCTAATCTACATCGACAGGCTGGAGGAAATCGAGGCTGCCGCGGGCGGCGCGGTGAAAGAAAATCAGGAATACCACAATATTCTCGCCCTCCTTTCCCGTACAGTGCCGGAACTGGCCGACAGTATCGACCTTACTAATAACGCCATTGATGGCGGCACAGAAGCTCTCCGTGCAAATACGGAAGAATGGCAGCGCAACGCGGAGGCCCAGGCATACCAGGAATATCTAAATACGCTGTATGATCAACAAAGTCAAGTTATAACAGAATCTGCTGAAAACAGCATCAAGCTTACCCAGGCACAAATACAACTGGAATCCATAGAAGAAAAGCGCAGCGATGCCCAGGAACGCATGAATAAGCTTTATGCCGAAGCGCAGCAAAAGGCACAGGACTATTACAAAGAATTCGGAACCTGGAGCGAGGCTGCGACCTTTCTGACGCAGGAATACTACGACCTTCAAAATTCCATCTACGGCCTTGACGATGAGGCATATAAAGCCGAACGGACCATCAAAAATTTGAAAAAGGCCATTGATGAAGATGCCGAAGCGGTAGCTGCCGCTCAAAACGAAATCAATGAAGCCGAAGAAGCGATTACCCGGATGACCGACACCACCAAAGATATGACCGAGGCCGAGAAAGCTGCCGCGCAGCAGACACAGGAGTTTCAGCAGATTTTTGACGGCGTCACCGCATCGGCAGCGGCGCTCACGGAGGCTTACAAAGCGACGTATGAAGCCGCAATGGAATCCATACAGGGACAATACGCCCTGTGGGATATGGCCGCACCGGCTGTTGCAACCAGTGCAGGGAGCATCAATTCTGCCTTGGAAAGCCAGATCACCTATTGGCAGGCATATGACGCCAACCTGCAATCCCTGACAGAGCGCAGTGCCGAGATTGAGGGCCTGAGCGATGTCATCGCAAGCTTTGCCGATGGCAGCAAGGAGGGCGTGAACGCGGTTGCGGGCCTTGCCGCAGCAACTGACGAGGAATTGCGGGAAGTGGTCGCCAATTACAATGCCAATAAACAGGCAATGTCTGACGCGTCCAACAGTACTTCGATGCTGGTGAACGAGGTTCCCCAGGAAATAGACAAGCTGCAAAAAGAACTGGAGGACGGCGTTGCGGCTATGAACCTTGGCTCCGAGGCGGCCGAGAGCGCCAGGGCTACAATTCAGGGGTACATCGACGGATTGGATGGTATGCATCCGGAGGTACAGGCCGCCTTCGCCCGTTTTGCACAGGCGGTGCCGCAAACTCCGGCCCTGCCGGGAAACGGATTTGCCCCGATCGCCTCTTTACATGGACGCGGATATGCTACTGGTACGGAATCAGCGGAACCTGGCTTTGCTCTGGTAGGTGAAAAAGGACCGGAATTGATCTATTTTAATGGCGGGGAGAAAGTTGTGAACGCGGCACAAACCGCCGCCATGCGGTCACAGCCTGCCATTTCCGCGCTGGTCCCGCCTGCCGGCGGCGCCAATTCCCCGGTTACAATCCAGGTTTCATTTAATATTCAGGGAACCGCCTCCCCGGAAACCGTAGCGTCCCTGCAAGAATTCGGAAGTGAATTTGCCGAATATGTCCTGGATATCATCGAACAGCACAATATTGATGTTGCAAGGAGGGCCTATCGATGAAAAAGTACACAACTGTCCAGGGTGATATGTGGGACAGCATCGCCTACGCCCAGCTTGGGAATGCGGATTACGCCGATAAACTGATGAACGCAAATTTGCAGTATCGGGAATATTACATATTTCCCGCCGGCATTGTCCTGAACCTGCCGGAAATAACCGGGCGTGTCAGTGATGGCATGCCCCCGTGGAAACAGGTGGGAGGATGAGCGACAAAAATCTGTCACGCCGCGCGGCTGCGGAGATATCTTTTAACGGCATAAATATTACATCGTCTATCAAGCCTTATCTTCTGTCCATGACCTATATCGATAATGAGGAAGACGAAACAGACGATTTGCAGATCACCCTTCAGGACAGGGAATCTATCTGGTTGGAAAAATGGCTGACAGAAGCGGTTGACGCCGCCGCGTCCGCCCCCGGTTCGGCGTCGGATGGGTATTCCGTGGGGGATATCGTCCAGTTTACAGGATCGTTTCACTATATAAGTTCTACCGACGACGCTGGATATACAGCGATACCGGGGCCTGCGCAAATCACATTGAGCAATCCCGGGAGTAAGCACCCCTGGCATCTGATTCATACCGATAATACCTCCAATGTCTATGGTTGGGTCAACGAAGGGGATTTCCAGGGCATAGGCAGCAACGACTCGGAGAATAACAGCAGCGCCGGCTTTAAAATCGACGCTGTGATTGTCCGGGAAAACTGGAACAGCGACGGCAAAGACAAGCTGCTGCCATGTGGCCAGTTCGAGCTTGACAGTGTGGACGCTTCCGGGCCACCGGCCACCATTACCATTAAAGCCACCTCCCTTCCCTTTGGAGCACAGATCAGGCAAACGAAAAAATCCCATGCGTGGGAAGCCTGTTCGTTGTCCAGCATCGCCAAGGAGATTGCGCGCAGCAACGGTATGGTTTGTATGTACGAATCGGTGGACGATCCGTTTTATGCGCGGTTGGAGCAGGTAAAAACCAGCGACATCGCTTTTTTATCTACCCTCTGCCATGACGCGGGAATCTCCCTTAAAGCGACTAACAGCATCCTTGTTTTGTTTGATCAGGCGGCTTATGAAATGAAAGCCCCTGTCTTTACCATCAGGCAGGGAAAGAACGGGGGCTATACAAAATACAGGATGAACATCGGCACGGCGAATACAAAGTATTCGTCGTGCCGCGTCAGTTATGTCGACCCGTCTACAGGCCGATGCATCGAGGCGACGGCCAAGACGGAGGATTATAATGCCGGCGCAAAAAACAATCAACAGCTGGAAATTTCGGCAAAGGTGTCCAGCATCGCCGAGGCAAAGGCGCTGGCCGAAAAGCATCTGCGGCTACACAACAAATACGCCAGGACAGCGGCATTTACCTTACCGGGAAATCCTGACCTCGTGGCCGGGGTGACAATTCTGCTGGAGGGGTGGGGCGCTTGGGGCGGAAAGTATATCATCACGCAGGCGAACCATTCTGTCAGCGGGTCCGGCTATACGACGCAAATCAAATTGCGTAAAGTACTGGAGGGATATTGATGGCTTTGGATATAAACCTGGAAAAGCTGGTGCGCATTGGGACTGTGACGGCTGTGGACACCGGAAGACGGCGGGCGCGGGTAAAGTATGAGGATACGGGTTTACCCTCTGGATGGCTTTATGTCCTCGCGGCCCCTCCATCCGTTCCGGACTATGACGCGCCGCAGCGCACAGAATTTGAAGAAGGCGGCAGCGGTGAAGCGGCTTATGAAAGCCATAGCCATGAGCTGATCATAAAACCATGGATGCCAAAGGTGAACGAAACGGTCCTGATATTGTACCTGCCGGGAGATAATACGGACGGTTTTGTCCTGGGGAGGGTTTAGGCATGGCAACGATCGGATGCCTTGGGGATGTGGCCTTTACAGTTTCCGATTCCGTCATCCGGACGCTCTCCAATTTTCAATGGTCCGGTTCTGCGCGTTATGCGACCCATCAGCGGCATTTGGGGCGGGGACTTCTGGAATTTACAGGGACGGACCCCGATAAGATATCTTTTGATATCACACTTTCCGCACAACTTGGGGTAACACCCGCAAAGGAAATCGCCAGGATCGCCAAATATGTAAGCAGCGGCAAAAAGCTGCCTCTGACCATCGGTAGCCATGTCTATGGACAGTACAGATGGGTGATTCTGAGCTACAGTGTCAAAGCGCAAACATTCGATAAATACGGAAA
Organism: Anaerotruncus colihominis; assembly: GCF_010206195.1. Lineage (GTDB taxonomy): Bacteria > Bacillota > Clostridia > Oscillospirales > Ruminococcaceae > Anaerotruncus > Anaerotruncus colihominis_A. The sequence continues at coordinate 40,929 of NZ_VIQT01000020.1, forward strand.
TCTGTATGTTGCGGTGCTGTCCGTCAGCCTGCAAGAATATTTGAGGAGGTGAAAACAAATGACCTATACGATCAGCGCCGCGGATTTACGTAATATCCAGCTGAACCAAACCGATGCTTTAAACTCTGTTATTCAAAATATTGCAATCATTTTATCGACAGCAAAAGGTTCTGTTCCTCTGCATCGTGACTTCGGGATAGCAATGGACGCCCTTGACCGGCCGGTTTCTGTTGCCGAAGTGATGATGCGGGCCGATATCCGCGAAGCGATCGAACGGTGGGAACCGAGGGCGGCAGTTGTGGATATCGCCTTTTCAGGGGACGCGTCCGAACCAGGCAAATTGATACCGACGGTAGAGGTGGAGATCGATCATGGGTAGAAATACAGAATATCAGTTTATCCCAACGGATGCGGCCGAAATCGTATCCCTGCTGACAGCAGCTTACGAAAAGATCACTGGTATCACGGTCCATCCCGCCAGCCCGGAACATCTGTTCATCCGATGGATGGGCAACATAATCATACAAGAGCGTGTTTTAAATAATTATACCGGCAATCAGAACATCCCAAGCCGCGCCGAAGGCAGGAATCTGGATGCATTGGGCGAGCTGTTTTTAGAGCAGACCCGCCCCGGAGCCAAGCCGGCCCGATGCACCGTCCGATTTGAAATTTCCGAGGCGCAGCTATTTGCCGTATTGGTGCCTGCGGGAACAAGGGTTACGGATACAGGAGGCGCCCTGATCTGGCAAACGGAGACGGATATCTATGTCCCGGCCGGTGAAACCGCTGTGGACGCGGAAGTGGTATGCCAGACCTCCGGTACGGTGGGAAACGGCTATGTACCCGGACAGATTGACACCATCATGGACTTGTACGATTACTGCACAAAATGTGTCAATATCACTGCATCCGACACAGGCGCGGACATGGCGACGGACGAAGAATATTATGAACTTATGCGGGCCAGTATGGACGGATATAGCTGCGCCGGCGCCAGAGGCGGTTATACCTACTTTGCCCGGCGCGTCAGTACGGAGATCGCGGACGTAATCGCCAATTCCCCCACTCCCGGTGTGGTCAAGCTGTATGTGTTGATGGAAAACGGGGAACCTGCGGGAGAGGAAATTAAAAACGCAGTATTGGCCGCCTGCAACGAAGATACTGTGCGGCCTCTGACAGATCAGGTGTTTGTAGAGGATGCCGAAAAGATAGAGTATGGCATTTCCTTCACCTACTATATACAGGAGGGCGTACAAAAAAGCGCGGCAGAATTAAAAGGGGCGGTAAATGCGGCTGTAAAAGAATACGCTGTATGGCAGAGCGCGCGCATGGGACGTGATATCAATCCGTCCTATCTGGTGGGATTACTTATGCAGACCGGGATTAAACGTGTGGAGTTGACCGCGCCTGTATTTACCGTCCTGCGTGATGGAAGCGACCGGACCGTCCCACAGGTGGCCGCGCTGCGGTCGCTGAATGTGGTTGACGGAGGGTACGAGGATGAATGATCATGGCCTGACAACGGGAAATTTACTGGCGTCGTTCCCCGAAGCATTGCGGCATGATGCGTCGCTTGCGGCTCTGGCCTCTGCTGTCGCGGATATCCTGTCCAAAAGGCCAAAAGAAATCGGGCGGATTGCCGTTTATCCCTCGATTGATGACCTGGATGAATCGCTTTTGGATATCCTGGCCCGTGATTTTAAAGTGGATTGGTATGATTACAATTATGACGCGGATATAAAGCGGGCGTTGTTTAAAAGCAGCTTCGCTGTGCACCGGTTTTTGGGAACACGAGGCGCTGTAACCAGGGCGTTGACCGGCATCTATTCTGCCGCATCAGTCAAAGAATGGTTTGAGTATGGCGGGAATCCGTATTGCTTTAAAATACTGCTGTACGATCAGGATATGCCTGTTTCCATTCCGGCCAAAGAAATCAGAAAGGCCGTTGAATTCTATAAGTCCCTGCGTTCCCACCTGGAAAAAATCACGATGATCATCGAAGCTGCGGCGCGGCTCAAACTTGGGTTCTCGTGGCGGCTTGCAATGCGGACTCGTTTAAGCATATGGGGGATGCAGGAAGTCCGGCTGAACGGCAGCCGTAATCTAAAGGGCGAATGGATATTGTCCAGCGTTTGGGAGCGGGGCGCGCATTTAAAGAAATTTGCTTTGCATCACCAAAAACAGATGCCGCTCCGGATGGCGGCATATATGGCCATCACACAAAGAACTGGCTTTGAATATCGGAAAATACCGAAACTGCCCCGTTTTGCCGTGCGGACCCGAAACAATGTATACAGCCCGCAAACGCTGATGCTGGACGGTTCCCACAGGCTGGCCGGCGGGGGGCAGCTTGGGACGGTGTTTATACGGGGCGGCGCATTGCGGATGTGCGCTTTCCGGGCGTCTGTAAGTGCCAGCCCGTGTATTAAGGCCGGCCTCAGCCGAAACAACATGTGGCGCCTGGACGGTTCCCGCAGTCTTGACGGCGAGCAGCTGTTGAACGCGGATGTCATCACAAGCGATCTTTAAATCATGGAAGGAAGGGATTATTTTGGCGGAGAAAAACAGCATCATTACAAAAGCGCGGCGGATTGCGCTGGCCAAATTAACGGCCGGCGTGATTGAAACTGTCCCACCGGTTGCCTTTATCGCATTGGGAGACGGCGGGGTGAATGAAAGCGGGGAGCCTGTTGCCCCGGATGTGGAACAGGGGGCTTTGACGCATGAGGTTTGCCGGTATGCGGTACAGCAGCCTGTCGCCTTCCCGGTGGAGACAACGGCGCGATTCGTAATTGTTATCCCGGAGGATGAACAGGCCGGGACCAAATTTTCCGAAATGGGGTTGGTCGATACAGAGGGGAATTTTGTTGCGATCAAGACAATGTATGTGAAGCAGAAGGATGACGATGTGGAGTTTTCCTTTACCTTCGACATGGAATTTTAATTGGGAGGATATTTATGGCAGAGGTACATAATTCCTGGCAGGATACAATGGAAGAACCTTACCAGATTCCAGAGAATCCGGCTTATGACGCATCCAATATTCTAAGGCCGACGACCATGACGCCGGCCCATGCGGATATGTTTAACGAGATATTTTCCCGCCTGATCGTCAATACTGCGGCGGTCAAGAGCATTGCTGACAGCAAAGCGGGCACTGACACCGCCGCACCTGATCAGGACGGATTGATGTCGAAGGAGGATAAAGCTGCCCTTGATCAGGCGATACAGAATATTGCTGCATTAAGCGGGATTTTGGGCGACGGCACGGCAGGCGGCGACTTGCAGGGGCGTTATCCCAACCCGGCAATCAATCCCACAAAGCTGGCAGGTATCAAACCTGCGTTTGCGCAGGCAGCGGCCCGCGCGAATATTACCAATGGCGATACCCTGGCAATTATCCTGGGCAAGATCGCCAGGATGTATGCAGACTTAAAATCCGTGGCATGGAGCGGCAGCTACGCCGATCTGACAAACAAACCGTCCAGCTTTACGCCCGCAGCCCATACCCACGACGACCGCTATTTTACAGAGACGGAGATAACAACAAAGCTAAACGCAAAATCCGATACGACCCATACGCATACGGCGGCGCAGGTAGGCGCGGCTGCGGTGGCCAGAGGTACATGGACGCCCAATCTCAACGACGCATACAATGCCTGTTTTACCAACACAAATCCAAGCGGCGTCTGGTGCCAGGCTGGAAATGTCGCGTTGTTTTACTTCCAGACCCAAATAACCCGGAAAGCCAGCAACGGCGCAAACATGTATTGTACGACGCCGTTTGCCGGCCATACGTTTGGAAGAGTGATTATGCGTGGACCGGGTAGTCCGACGCTTAAAAAGAATTGGGTACTGGCAAACACAAATACAAATTCCACATGGATGTTCATCCCCGGTGGCACGCTTGCGACAGAATCACAGATGTCGGTAGGCACGGATTTTTGGTATTACGGACATGGTGTGATTTTGACTTAAGGGGGAGGGAAAATATTGTGGGGAAAATAACGGAAAAAATATATGACAGCCTGTGCGCTGGTTTCGTTTTTATCGAGACGCAGGATTTTGAGGACGGTGTGCCGGTCACCTTACCGCACCGCCAGATGTTTTACAACACAGAATCAGGGCGGGCAATGCTGGCGGAGGTGGCGCCGGAGCTGCTGGATGAAATTTTAGCGGTATGGGGCGAGCAAGCGAAGGCCATGGATGGCGCGGAAATATTGGGGCCTATTCCGACTGTAGAGGAACGGGCCGAAATACTTGAGCAGCAGATAACAGACACGCAGATGGCGCTGGTTGAGGCATACGAGGCGGCGGACGAACAGGCGACGGTCATCATGTTGGCGCAGGTCGAAGCGTATGAGACGGCGGACAGGCAGAACACGGACGCCCTGCTCGCGCTGGCCGAAGTGTACGAATCCATGCTTGCGCTGCAAGCGCGTGTGACGGCACTGGAGGGAGGTGAAGTAAATGGCTAAAGTATACGCGGAGCTGATTCGCAAGGGCTTAAAGGCAATCGGGGACGTACCCAAGGCCCTACAGGCCGAGGTGAAGGAGCTGCTCGAACATGAGTAGCTTTTTTCTTTTCCTCGCAAACATCTTCTGCCGGAGGGAGGTGCGCATCATGGCGGTTGTTTACGCAACGCTGATCGTGAAAGGCAAAAAGACGCTGGAGGACGTCCCGGCGCTGCTCAGGGAGCAGGTGCGGGAGATTCTCGGAGATCTTGACATTTCCCTGTAAAAAAGAATCCCGGAGGCGGGCAGGTTCCCGCCTCCAGCATATCCATCTTATTCGGAAATTGCGTCTGTCCTGTCCGCGCGATCAAGGTTATACTGAATGTCAGGGAGGGAAAATTGATGGATGCAAAACAGGAGCTTATGATCAGACTGGAGGATGCGGGCGTTTCGCGGGAACAGGCGGAAAGCTTGTTGAAGGGATATCAGATAACACGGCGCGATGAGTCAGGACAAGGCAGCCTAAAACGACGTGTAGCGGCGTTTCTGGCTGCAAAACGCATTGATGGATTATCCAAAAAGACACTGGAAAATTATCGGTACACATTGAATATTTTCGTAGAGAAGGTAAATCGTACCGTCACAAAAATTACCGCAGACGATCTGCGCAGTTACATTGCCTGGTTATCGGAGAAACGCGGACTGAAGGATGGAAGCCTGACAACACACATCAACACCCTGCGCAGCTTTTTTTCATGGCTTTCCGCAGAGGATGTTATTCGTAAAAATCCAATGCTCAAAATTAAATCTCAGAGATTTGACCGGAACCGGTCGCGGCGCGCCCTTTCACAGGAACAATTGGAAAAGCTGCGGGAAGCCTGTCGAACCTGCAAGGAACAAGCGTTAATGGAATTTCTTGTGTCGTCCGGGTGCCGCTTAAGCGAGGCGGCAGGGCTGCGTCTAGAAGATATCAACTGGCGTGAACGCAGCGTCATAGTTTGTGGGAAGGGCAATAAAAGCAGGACGGTTTATTTCAGCGTCCGGGCTAAAGTGATGCTGGAGAAATATCTTCACCAAAGGAAAGGCGGCGAGGCATTGTTCTCCAGTGTGAAAACGCCATATCCTGGGATGAAATCCAGAGCGATTCAGCGTATCTTAAAGGGACTTGGCGAAAGGGCGGGGATACATATTTACCCCCATTTGCTGCGGCATACGTTCGCTACGCAAGCCCTGGCAGGCGGGATGGACATCACAGTTATCCAGCGGCTTTTGGGCCACAAGGATACAAAAACAACTCTGATTTATGCTGAACTGTCCGAAGAGGCTGTGCGTTATCAGTACAATAAAATAGTGGCCTGACTGCCGTTTATACAGATTTTTGCCTGGCCTTTTGGCCGGGCTGCTTGTCGTACAGAAAGATGGTGAAAGAAATATGGCGGATGAAAAATGCATCGTAGACCCGCAGCGGGACTGCCTTGGCCTGCATAAGGCAATCGCTCTGGAAAAGCAAATGTCGGAATACCGCACCCAGGCGCGCGAGACACATGCCGAGATGTTCCAACGCATTTCAGCGTTGGAACGGTCCGGCTCGGCGCAGGAGGCGCGGTACCAGGCGATCATGGACAAATTGACGGAGCTGTCCGTCCGGCTCAACGAGGCAATGGCAACTATTGCGGCGCTCAAGGAAAAGCCGGCGAAGCGATGGGAAAGCATTGTAGATAAGGCGATATGGGCCGTGCTCGCCGCGGTGATCGCCTTTGTGCTGGGACGTATGGGATTGTGAGACTGGAGGAAATACAATGAAGATTAATTGGAAGGTACGCATTAAAAACCCGCTGTGGTGGGCACAGGTGGCGGCGGCGCTGGTGCTGCCGGTACTCGCGTACTTCGGCCTGGCCTGGGAGGATATGACCTCCTGGGGAGCGCTGTGGGACGTATTGCAGCGCGCGGTACAGAATCCCGTTGTGCTGCTCGCCGCGGCGGCCAGCGTGTTTAACGCTGTGACCGACCCGACGACGGCCGGCGTTGGGGACAGCCGGCGGGCGCTCAGGTATAAGACGCCGAATCGTGACAAATAAAGGCGGCCAATGCGGATTGCGGCTTGTAAAAAAGGGCGGTACATGGTAAAATAAGGCTGGCGCTGTCGCAAACGGCAGGCGGTTAGTCACTCCCTTGCGAAAGGGGGTGTTATGTATGGTTGAGTTGTTGCTCGCGATTTTATTGGTCGTGGCGATCACAGAAGCCGTGAAATACATAAAAAAATGACCGCCCTACCCTGACAAAGTAAGCGGTCATTCCGTAAAACTTTAGGGGCTAACCGTCTGTCGACAGCGCCTCTTTGTTTTTATTATATCCGTACCGGAGATATCTGTCAAGCCGCAGGCCCTTTGGCCTGCGGCTTATTGATTGGAAGCCAGGGGAATGCTTTGATAGAAGGGCGTCAATAGTTGGGCAGGCGTCATGCCAGTTTCACGGCTGATACGATCGAGGTTTTTCAAATTTGTATAAACCTCCGCCCGCTCGATTTTTGCATAGCTTTTGACTTCGATACCGATTCGAAGCGCCAGCTCCTCCTGGCTGATTCCATTGATTGTGCGGTATTCGGAAAGATTACATGCCAAAATAACTCTGCATTCATCGTACTTCACAATTATTTCCTCCCGCCTCGTTTTATAATGATTTATGGAAATAATTGTATAAGTCAGTCGTATCATGTTTCAAGGGCGGCAAGTCTGTTGATAAACCTATTTAAAAATGATAAAATATAAATTTATGAAAAAATAGAAAGCGCCGCCTGAAAGATACGGCGAAAGCCAAATGAAACGCAAAGTACTGTATGCTTAATAGTAGGCTTTTAAGCCGCTGGCCGGAAACGGTCGGCGGTTTTTATATGTCAGAAAGGAGCGGTAAACTATGGAGATTAAAGGCGTTGATATTTCGTCGCACCAGGGGGACATTGATTTTGAGCGCGTGAAGGCGGACGGCATCCGCTTTGTGATCATCAAGGCCGGACAGGGCCTTCGTGAGATGGGGACGTTTCGTCAAAAATACCTGCCCGAAGTGCTGGCCGCGGGACTTGACTGGGGCGCGTACTGGTGGAGCGACGCCGTGACAGTCGCCGAAGCGCAAAAGGAGGCGGCAGCGTTCGTTAAGACGCTTGACGGCCTGCGTCCAACCTATCCAGTGTACATGGACCAGGAATACGAATCTCCCTGCGGTAACGCCTGGGGAGTGGGCAAGGGAAAGCAGCTTCGCACCGACATGGCAAAGGCGTTCCTGAAAGTTCTGGAGGACGCCGGGTACTACGCGGGGCTGTACGCTTCGACAAACTGGCTGCAATACTGGGTGGACGACAAACAGCTTGAAGCATATGACAAGTGGGTTGCGCAGTACGCCGAAAAATGCACCTACACCGGCAGTTACGGGATGTGGCAGCATCATGGGGACGCGCGGGGCTTTGTGGGGCGTGTGGACGGCATTTCCGTACCGGTGGATATCAACGCCTGCTATCGGGATTACCCGGAGATCATCCGGGCAAACCTGCTCAACGGCTGGAGAAATACGGACAAGCCAAAGGATGAAATGATCTCCATTCCAAAGGCGGAGCTGGAAGGGCTGCGGGATGACCTGGCGGCGGCGCTCAATTCGGTTACGCGGATATTGGGGACCGACAAGATATAATAATCTAATGATGCAATTACTCTACGCAAGTTTTTTCATTCAATATGTTTTTATGTTTAGACCAAAAGCCCCCCCCTTGCAGGAATCGTTCCTGCAAGGGGGGGCTTTTGGTGTTTTTACGGCTTCGTTCTAGAGGGCTTTTTAGAACGTTTTTGAGCGTGGGGGGCGTCTACTCTCCCATGGCGCAAAGTATCCGTTGCAACTCAAGTATGGGGCCGTCAGGGGCATTTCTAACCGTTTGCCACAATCTCCACTGCGGCAATCTCCACCAGATCGTCATGAACGGCGCCGACATTCAGCGTTGAGCCGACGCGATAGTAGGCCAGAATTTCTTCATCTGTGCCATTGATGCGCGTGGTGATGGTGTTCCCGTCGGCCAGCGTTACGCGGGTCAAACGGCCGAAGCAGCCCTGCCTCTCCATCTCGGCGCAGAACTCCTCGTAGCCCATTTCTCCCCGGGCCTCCATGGCGGCGCTAACGACCTGGAGCTCGGTGGGGGGCCAGTCTCTACTCACGGTCGTCACTCCTCTACGGTAAAATGCACATCTTCCGTCAGCAAAACCGTCCCCACCCCCGGCTCATAGGTCATCATGTTTCTGCGGCCTATGTATTCGGCGAGCAGCTCTCCAGCCGCCACACGGTCAAGGTTAAACGGGGTCGGCTCCCATTTCCCGAAGTAGTCTGGGCACTGATTCACCATCCTGTCCCATTCCTTTTTCGTGTAATGTCTCATGCGTATACCTCCTATTCGGTTTTCAAGGTCGTATATGTAAAAGGGGCGGCGATTTCCCCCTGTGTCGACGGGTTCCCGCGACGCCCTGGTGGGCGTTTCGGCCAGTCGCTGTCCGGCTCTCGTCAGGTGGGGTTAAACTTCCTCAACAACGCCCTTGTAACCATAACTAGTTTCAAACTCTGCCCAGGATTTCCGGTTACTTCTGGTGTACCAGTGCGCCCGGTAGGTGAAATCCCCGTCGGCATCTACCAGTTTCAAGAGGGCTTGTTTTAAGCAGGTCGCCTTAACAGTCATCCAGCACCCGCGTATTCTAAAAAACCTCGCCTCCCGGCTGCCATCGCCATTTATGGCCTTAATTTCACGCGTAAGTGTGTGGTCGAGTTTCATTTTGCTTGCCTCCTTGATTTTTTTGCCTTACTCTGCTATCATGGAGGCGGCCGGGGTAAGGCTCCCGGCTCGCCTTTTGGGGTGTTTGAGTAGCGGCGTTCTTTGCGGGGGCCGCTACTCTTTTTTTATGCCTTGACCTTACTGTCCCGCACAATCTTAGCGGCAGATTCGGGGTCTTTGGCGGTAGCCTCAATCAGTTTTGCGATGTTCTCGAGATACTGATTGAGTTCTGCCGTAGTCATCTCGTCCAAGTCCTCACTTCCTTTCGTAAGAGGTATTCGCCTCTGCCTTACAAGTATTATGATACACTAATTCGTGTTATTTGTCAACTGAAATTTGACACTTTTTAATGAAAAATATAAAAAATATTTTGACAGTAGACATGATTTAGTGTATATTATAAATGAGGAGGTGAGCGCATGGGTATTTCGGTTGCCGAAAAAATCCGTTTAATTATGAAACGCAGGAAAATGACAATGGGCGACTTGGCCGAGGTTTCCGGCCAGACACGTCAAAACCTATCAAATAAAATGACACGGGATAATTTTACCGAAAAGGATATCGGAGAACTGGCTAAGGCTCTCGGGTGTTCTGTTGAGATTCGCTTCACTTTGCCTGATGGAGAGGAACTATAAAAAAGCCCCAGACGCCTGAACGTCCGGGTCGGTGGAGACTGGCTCATTTTTTAGTATGTAGGGGTTGCCGGTTCGTCTCTTGCTCCTGGCCTCGTTATTCGGCTCGCGAACAATGAGATCTGATAGCTCGCAACCAAGCGCTTCGCAGATCAAGTCGAGATGTTCAAGGCTGACCCGTTCGGCAAACTCATGATAGAGTTCTCCAATCGTGTTGGGTCTGATTCCGGTAGCCCTTGCAAGATCTGCCTGCGTCCACCTCCTTCGCAGATCAAGTCGAGATGTTCAAGGCTGACCCGTTCGGCAAACTCATGATAGAGTTCTCCAATCGTGTTGGGTCTGATTCCGGTAGCCCTTGCAAGATCTGCCTGCGTCCACCTCTGCTC
>NZ_VIQT01000007.1 GCF_010206195.1 Anaerotruncus colihominis
GCGCCGCTAAAGCGGCGCCGTCCCTTATTTATTGATTCACGCTGCCCGCCTGTCAAGTGCCCGGCAGGCAGCGTTCAATGCAGCGTGCCGGCAAAGAAGGCGTCCCGGAACCAAACGTCCAGCACCTCAAAGGAACGCCCGTTCAACCCGTTTAATATGCCCGCGTCCGACTGGAAACGAAAGGTCAGCTTATAAGCGCAAAGCGCCTGATGCTTCAAGCCTGTTGCGTGGTTATCACAATTCCGGCCATATTTTGCATCGCCGAGCAACGGGTGGCCGATATGTGCCAAATGCGCCCTGATTTGATGGGTACGCCCTGTCAGCAGATCAATTTCGAGAAGTGAAAACCGGCCTTTTTGTGCCAGGACGCGGTAACGCGTTAAAATCGTGCGTCCATCGGGGATCGGATGATTGTAGACTGTGACGGTATTGGTATGCGCGTCCTTGCGCAGAAAGGCTTTTAGCGTGTCGGATTCTTTTGGCATCGTTCCGTGCACAATGCACAGATAGAGCTTTTGCAGTTCGCGCGCCTTGATTTTTTCGTTGAGGATACGCAAGGCGGCGGCATTTTTCGCAGCGATGACGATACCGGCGGTATTGCGGTCAATACGGTTGCATAATGCCGGTGCGAAGCTATTCTCCCTCGTCGGATTGTAAACGCCGCAGTCGTAGAGATGATGCTGTATACGGTTGATGAGTGTATCGCTGCTTTGATGTTCGTCCTCATGAACGACTAGACCGGCGGGCTTATTGACAAGCAGGATATTTTCGTCCTCATAAAGAATATCGATCGCGGCTGGAGAGCGGAGAAAGGAGAAAGCATCGTCGTGGTCGTCAAAAAAAGAGTCGTTGAGATAGAGCGTGAGCAGATCGCCGGCACAAAGGCGCGTCGAAATCTCACAGCGTTTTCCATTAAGCTTGATACGCTTGGTACGGATCGCTTTATACAGCATGGACTGCGGCAGCAGCGGAACCGCTTTGGTGAGAAACTTATCGACACGCTGTCCGGCGTCGTTGCTGTTGATTTGAAATTCCCTCATGATATCCTCCAGGTCGGATTTCTTTTGGACCAGTTCTGCCATATTGCCGTGAAAATATGACAGAGCCGGCCGTTTGGGCGGAAGCGGGCTGCGCCCGCAATATCGCCCTGGGCCATAAGGCGTAGAATAACCGCTTTGCGGTTATTCTGACATGCCCGTGAAGCGGCATGTCAGAATTGGCCATCAAAAGGCGGTTGCCGCGCAAGCGGCGAGCCGTTGGCCATAAGGCGTAGAATAACCGCTTTGCGGTTATTCTACCATGAAGTAATCATTGCGGCAAGCGATGAAGTCGGCTGGATGGTTGAAAATTGGGCGCGCTGCGGATATAATGGAGTTGAGACATCAAGAAATGTGGTGACACAATGGAAAATCTGCATGAAGGGCACCGTCAGCGCCTGAAAGATCGCTTCCTGAGGGAAGGACTTGACCATTTCGAGCCGCATACCGTGCTCGAGCTTTTGTTGTTTTACGCTGTACCCCAGCGTGATACAAATGAACTGGCACATCGTTTGATTGCCCGGTTTGGGTCCCTTGACGCTGTATTTGACGCCGCCTTTGACGAGCTGTGCACAGTGGAGGGGGTCGGGCGCAATACGGCTACTTTGCTTAAGTTGGTGCCGGATCTGACACGCCGTTATCTGGACAGTGCGGATCATGAACAGATATTGCTTACATCTGTGCAAGCAATCGGTGATTTTTTACGCCCAAAGTTCGTTGGACGTACAAAGGAAATGGTGTTTCTGCTTTGCCTGAACAATAAGGGCGGTTTGACCTACGGCGATTTTATCGCGGAGGGAACGATCGACTCAGCGCCGATGTATTCGCGGACCATTTTGGAAGCCGCCATGCGCAGCCGCGCTGTGTCCGTTATTTTAGCGCATAACCATCCCCATGGGCTTGCTGTACCGTCCAATGCCGACCTGGCAGCGACGGAAAGCGTTTGTCGTGCGCTCGCCGCTGCGAAGATCCGCCTGCTTGATCATTTTATCTTTGCAGGACAGGATTATATCTCTCTGCGCGATTCAGGCTTCATTCATGTGGAAGGCGGCATTTAAAGGATATATTCCAAATTGTCAAGCAAACAATCTTTCCCGGCAGCTTTTGCTCCCATTGTATTGAAGCCTTGAAAAATCATGCGCAGTAAGTACGACTAGCCCCGTTTCATATGGCCGGCATATTCGCCGAGAAGATTCATTGGCTGTCTACAAGCGGCCAAGAGACATGGCTAATACCTAGCCGTCATGCCTTGTTCAGTGCGATTCCTCTGGTGCTGACATCCCTGGGAAATTATCTGGGGGCGGTTGTGGTGTGAAATTTGTGTCTGCCAACATGAACGGCAGGAGCGGCAAGCAAACACATTGGCGATGAGATCAGGGAGGCTGACATCACCATCGATCTCGGCCTTGCTGTTTTATAAACAAAGAACCATCGCAGATTTCTCTGCGATGGTTCTTTGTTTGGCAAGCTTGCCCACTTTGGAACCACCCCGGACGCAGGCACCTGTTTTTGACATAAGAAAAGTCATTGTCTGCAAAACGACGGATTCAATTGCTTGATTCAAATTTACATTTCCATTTTCGGGGTATAGTCCTCGGCGATATTTTCCTCCACATCGTCCTCTGTCGTGATCTCTGCGTGGTTCGGCGTGTGCGTCAGGGCAATCTCACGAAGAATCTGTACGCGCTCGCCTACCGCAGAAGCGATGGCGGAGATCCGGCTTTCATCAATAAATTCCCCGTTCTTCTCATCGGACAGCACTGCTGTGATCATGGATTCTACATCCTTCAGCTTTTCAAAGTCGATCCAGTCAAAGGACGAGACCAGCTTGAGCTGCTCAGTATGGTGCTTTTTAAAGGGCTTGCAGGTGATATCCCGTCCGGCACGAATCTGCGCTGTCACCTTGTCGTAGCCCAGCGAGGAACCGCTGTCAAAAATGGGGGCGAAACCAAGCCATTCCAGCGTTTCAGCATTGCGAAGCAAGCCGAAGTTGTTTAAGTGCCGGTCCTCGTTGGCGATGATATAGTCAAGGACGATCATCCGGTCAAGGCTTGGCACAACATTCGGCGCACCAAGCGCCTTGCAGCAATTCACAAAATGCTGATAGACCGAGGTGCTGTTGTCCTTTTTCTGCGTCTGCATAATCCGCCATGCGCCGACCAACTCGGTATCCGCCGTGACAAAGTCCTCGCACACGCTGTAAGGAGCGTCCTCGTTCCACATGACCGCGTAGGGGATGTGGTCGATACCCAGCCGTTCCATGATCTCTGCGGCGATAACCTCGTTAAAAGGCTGCTGTCGGAACGGGTTGCTGCCGCCTTTGATGAGACAGCGCTTGCCGTTTAAAATTTTCCACCTCTTTTTTAGACAGCCATCCGAGGTGTTGTCGGGTGAGCTGAAATCAAAACCGTCCGCCTTTTTCGGCGCGCCGAACAGCACATCGCCCATATCGCCCGAAAATGGGTTTTCAAAGAAATTGATATGCTCCCATGTGAGATTCGAGTCTACCGGGCAAATCCAGTATTGATCGGAGAGGCTTAAGCCGTAGCAACGCACCAGCAGCATTTTGGTGCTGGTCACATCCAGTGTTTCCAGCGCCTCTCGGATTCCGGAACGGCTGGCAGGAATGGAACGATCCGTCCACCATTCGTTTAAGGCCGCACGGTCAGCGAGCCCTTTTTTCACAGGGACACCGATGGGCAGATGTTCGGGCTGAAATACCCTGCCGATTTTTTGAATAAAACCGGTCGTATCATCGATCAGCAGTTCCGCCACAGCGATGCGCTTGTGTATCAGATTGCATTTCATCGGTATTCTTCCGTTCTTGTATCGTTTTTCATATCCTTGCGGTTAATTCTTTCAAGCAGCCCTTGGCAGCCCGCCAGCACATCCCGCCAGGTCGCCTCGAAATCGCCGGTGTACCATGGGTCCGCTACATCGCCGGGACGGTTGGTAAAATCCATCAGCAGGTGCATCTTGTCTGCGTAGTCTCCGCCGCATGAGCGCCCGCAGGCGCCATTTCGGAGCGCAACCGAGCGAAGCGAGGCTCTTGGCGCGGAGATGATGCGGTGCATATTGCGGAGGTTCGCCTGATCCATGCCAATAAGCAGGTCGAACTGGTCGTAGTCGCGGTTGGTCAGCTGGCGGGCGCTGTGCCCGCCGCACGATATCCCGTGCTCTGCCAGCTTGCGCCGCGCAGGGGGATAGACCGGATTGCCGATCTCCTCGGTGCTGGTGGCGGCGGACTCGATGAGAAATTCTTTTTCCAGTCCGGCCTTCTTCACTAAGTCTTTCATAATAAACTCCGCCATTGGGCTGCGGCAGATGTTGCCGTGGCAGATAAACAATATTTTGGTCATATGGTTCGTTCTCCGTTCTCTTGTTCTCCCCCTTAGTATAGCACGAAGGAAGCGGACAGTCGAGCGGCAGAAGGTGTTCTTCCGTAGAAATTGCGGCAATCAAAGGCTAGCCCCTCTAATAAAAATAACCCCACCTTTATTTACAATAAAAGTGGGGTTATTAATCTTTGCTGAGACGTTTTATCTGCTGGAGAACCAGACTCAAATCTGCTTCACTCAAACTATTCATTCCATCAATAGCCTGTTGAATCAAATCAGGATATTTTACATTTTCAGCAAAGAACTGCTCTATTGTAATACCAAAATAGTCACAAATTGATATAAGTTCTTTAATCGTTGGCATAGCCTTTCCACGGGTTAGGTATTATGGGAAGCATGGACTTTCAATATAGCCCTATACCCATTGTTTAAGAATATCGAGTGTAACGTCCAAAATCAAAATACACTGGGATCATTATCGTCTCAGTGTATTTTCAAAACAATAAAAAATTTAACGAATTTCTTGTTCTAATGAATCAAATTCTGGTGTTGAAAAGAAAGCCCCCAGGGTAATCTCAAAACCATCGCAAAGTTTTTTGACTGTAACTGTGCCCGGATTGTTGCTTTCCCCGTTGAGAATACTTTTAATCGTTGCTTGGGGAACAGCCGAAATATTGCTTAATCCATTTGGCGTTATGTCCCGTTCGTTACACAGTTCTATAATACGGGCCACGATAGCCTCACGAGTATCCATAGGACACCACCTCCCCCTATTAGCTCATTACTATCCTATATTATTTATAATTTCCGTGTTAGTGATATTTCACTACCTCCCGAAAATATGATATAATTGATAATAAAGTCTCGACAAACTAGGGCATAACCTCGCTTTTACGCAATTTTAATTTTGGGATTATCATATTTTAATAAATTTCTTGTTCTAACGCATCAAATTCCGGCGTTGAAAAAAAGGCTCCTAAGGTAATTTCAAAACCGTCACAAAGTTTTTTGATTGTAACTACCCCCGGATTACTGCTTTCTCCATTTAGAATGCTTTTAATGGTGGATTGTGGAACAGCAGAAGTATTGCTTAGTCCATTTGGAGTTATGTCTCGTTCATTGCATAACTCCATAATGCGAATTGCGATTGCCTCTCGTGTATTCATAGGCAAATCCCTTCTTTTAAGTGATTTATCACTATGATACAATATTTTTTTAGCCCAAATTAGTGATATATCACTAAAATAGATTAAATCCATTAAGTTATCCACATCTGTATATGGAAATTGGATTGAGAAAGGAACAGGCCAAATGGTGGAAAGAAATACCATGGAAAATTTGGGGGAAAGTTTTGTGGTTTTCAGAGGCATCGACAGCATCCGGGGTATTATAGCGCAGGAGATTGAGCGCCACACGTTAAAATAGAAAGGGGGCCGTACAATGTCTCAAAGATATCTAATCACAGAAGAATTTATAGAAGGTATATTGGGCGAGCTTTCCTCTCTAGTGATACCCTATCAGAAGCGGTATTCCCCTATCTATCGAGAGTATGAGGGGCATTATCATTCTTCCTGTCTCTGTCTCAAAAAATACGACCTGCGAGGCAGCTATTCTTCCGTCACAGATGCTTTTATTGATTATGAAGAACTCATCAACGATTATTATCTTGCACAAGGTTTTCTAAGCGCAGCTGGAGATCTGCTCGAACAGATTGTTAAAACAGCCGGTCTGAAGCAAATTCCTGGCCATGCGGATAAGGAACAGAAATTGATACAGGTTTGCCAATCATTTATAAAAGAGCTTCCGCCAGAGGCGCGCGAGGAAGTTAACAAGCAGTTTGAAAGAAGAAAACGTGCCATTGAGGATTCCCAGGAATATTATTATTATTTAGCTGGATATGAAATCATGGTTACATTACAGGCGGCCTTGCCGGGACGCGGGATCTTGGATTGTTGGAGTCCGCCCTGTATGGGGCGCTGCAGGGCTTTGGCAATGAGGAAACCTATCCCACGCCGGAACAGCGTGCCGCCCGCCTTGCCTTCTCCATCACGCAAAACCACCCGTTTTTGGATGGGAATGTAACACAGAGACACTTGCAGAAAGCGGCGTAACAGCGGCAAACTGCTTTGTATATAAAATTGAATAGCGTACATGCCAAAGGACATTTCATCTTTTATTCAGGTGGATGTCCTTTTTTTGTACCCATTTTCAGGAGAAAGGAGATTCACATGGAACTGAACGAAATGGAAAAGCGCCTGATCTTCCAGACGGAAGGCTATGGGAAATCAGATGTCACTTATGAGCTGCGCATGTGCCTCCCCTATATACCGGACCCGGTAAAGAGGAAAATAGCGGCGGAGCTTGTGCGAAAGCTGGACGCCATGCCGGAAAAGGAATGTCTGGCGCTCATTCAGGATATTCGGAAAAACTACCGGATTCCGGCAGGTCCTAAGACAATGGGGGAACTACTGGCGGAGGCCAGGCAGAAATCCGGTGCAGAGAAATTGAAGGGGCATGACATCATGGCACTGGAACGCTTCGACCCGGAAGTAAAGCACATGATCGTCTTTGACGTGCTTTCAGGCAATGCCCCTGTCGGGGATAAGGGCGACAAGATGCGGCTGTTCCTTACGGATGCCGGCTACCGGAAATTCATAGACAGCCAGGAACGGGGCGAAGTCAGGCTGAAAAACCATGCAAAGGTTGCGCCGGGCGGCCATCTGTACTATGACCGCAGGGACCGCGCCTTGTAGCCCGGAGGGAAAGGAAGGAGGTTTTTGTTATGGCTGTATTCCGGGTAGAAAAAACAAAGGACTTCACGATCATGTGCAACCACCACCTGCGCAATACGGAACTGTCCTTAAAGGCAAAGGGGCTTCTCTCACTCATGCTGTCGCTGCCGGAAGATTGGGACTATACCACTAAGGGGCTCGCCCATATCTGCAGGGACGGCGTGGATTCGATCACTACCGCCCTGAAAGAGCTGGAGCGGCACGGGTATCTCACCAGGCAACGCCTCCGCTATGGGAACGGGCAGCTCGGAGACATCGAGTATACGATCCATGAAAAGCCTGTAAATGCTGAAAAACAGGGAAATTCACCTAAACGGGAAAATCCAAGACAGGGAAATCCAGGACAGGCAAAACCTGAACAGGTGGAACCTGGACAGGAAAATCCAGCACAATTAAATACTAATCCATTAAAAACTAAAAAATCAAAAATGGATATATCAAGGACTTATCCATCAATCTATCCGGCAGGGCCGGAGGCGGCGGGCCGCCTGGATGGGATGGATCGGATAGAGCTGGTAGACGCTTACCGTGAAATCATCAAAGAAAATATCGAGTATGGCTGCATGGTTTCCCGGTATGGGAAAGAACGCGTAGACGAGACGATGGAGCTTATGCTTGAAGTAATTTTATCCAAGCGTCCATATATCCGTATCGCCGGGGATGATTTTCCCAGGGAGGTGGTAAAGGGCCGTTTCCTGAAGATCAATTCCGGCCACCTGGAGTATGTCTTTGACTGTATTGACAAGAACACTACAAAAGTCGGGAATATCAAGGCATACCTGCTGGCGGCGCTGTATAATGCCCCGGCAACAATGGACAGTTATTACCGTGCCGAGGTCAACCATGACCTGTACGGCTGTTAGGCGCCTTCGGGCATCTTTTTTCATCACAGAAAGGAGGCAAAGCACGATGAAAAGAAATTCTGTGCCGGTATCATGCCCGGCGTAACCAAAGAGCAGATTCAGGCGGCACGGGAGGCGGACCTGTTCGCATACCTGCAGTTCCATGAACCTGGGGTGCTGAAACGGGACGGACCCAATTACCGCCACAAGGAACATGACAGCCTGGTCTATGTGACCGGGAAAAGGTACTGGTACTGGAACAGCCGGGGCCGGAGTATCAACGCCCTGGATTATCTGATCCAGATTCGGGGCTATGGGCTGGTGGATGCGGTCCATACGCTGGTAGGCGGAGAAATCCAGCAGACACCGGCCTATCGGAGTACGACAGTAACAGCCAATGTGCAGAAAGAACCGGAGAAGAAACCTTTTTCTCTCCCCTGGGCCAGACGGTGCGCCACCTCTGCCATCTCCTATTTACAGCAGCGCGGGATCAACCTTGATGTAATCAGCCGGTGTTTCCGGGAAGGGCTGTTCTATGAGGCACGGTATCATGGCGAGCCGGTCTGTGTGTTTGTGGGAAAGGATGAAGTCGGCAAAGCAAAGTTTGCATGTATGCGGAGCATTACCGGCAATCTTAGAAAAGATGTCTACGGCAGCGACAAGGAATATAGCTTCTGCTATCCACCGAAGAATCCAGGCAGCCGACATGTGGCGGTGTTTGAGGCGCCCATTGACGCCCTCTCCCATGCCACGCTGCAGGAATTGGAAGGCTGGAAATGGGACGGCTACCGGCTATCGCTGGGCGGAACTTCCCATGTGGCGCTGATTGCATTTCTGAAACGCCACCCGGAAATACGGCGCGTTAATCTTTACATGGACAATGACCTTGGCGGCCTTAAAAATGCCAGGAGAATCAAGGCAATGCTCCATGAGGAACGGCGTTTCAGGCATATCCGGGTGGGGATCAACCCGCCCCGCACGGGAAAGGACTACAACGAAATGCTGCTCCATGTTACAGGGCAGATGAAAGACCAACAACAGCAATGCCGCCGGAAACAGGCGGCTGCTTCAATTTGACAAGGAGGATTTCAGGAAATGATGAACACAGAGAACACGGCTTTACAGATGATCGCCGAAGCCGCCCGGTGCCCGGACTACGGCCCCGACATGGTTAAGGCGCTGATGGAAAAACTGGATATGAACGAGAAAGGCTTTGCGCTCCTGATGAATGTCGCCCCTTCCACGGTCCGGCTCTGGACCAGCGGCGCGGCACAGCCCAGCGGCACGGCCAGACGGCTCATGCAGGTTTACGAGGCCGGGCCGGAGATCGTCGGCAAGATTGCCGGAGGGCAGCCGCCGGCAGAAGGGAGAGATTCGTAAATGGCGGAGGAAAGGACACATACGGATTCCGGCACGGGAACGCCGATTGCGGAAAATGAGCAGGTTAAGGCGCTGCTTGCGCTCTTAAAGGAAAATGATTCCCCCGCCTATGCGGACTTCGCAAAGCTGATCGAATCTGTCACAGGGATGGAGGACCGCCTTTCCACAGCGGTCGGCGAGCTGGCGGCCATGCGGGAGGACCTGCAGAAAATGCAGGACCGCTCCCTGATAGCCTCCTTACAAAAGACCTGTAAGACGCTGGAAGGCAATATTGCCTCCATGCAGCAGAAATTATCAGAGCTAAAGGGAAGGATTGTTGAGGGATGCAGGCATATCCTGGCGGATTTTAAGGAACGCGGTACTTCCGCTTTGAACGGAATCGCCCATCTTCTCCACCTGAAACCGGCGCTGGAGGCGATCCGGCAGAGCGCGGAATACAACTGGAAGGAAAACGACCAGTCTATGGCAAAGATTGACGCCTTCGTGTCCGAGTACCATGAGGCTGGGAAACACCTGAAAAACATGCGCCTGGCGCTGCTGGGGAAGGAACCGGTGCAGGAGGCCAGGAGCGCCGGCCGGATTGCGGCCTGTGTCAAGGCTCCCTACCGTGCCAGCCGTGCGTGCATGGGCGCCATGAAGAAACAGGCGGAAAAGGCAATCACCGCCCTGGAAGGGCTGGAACGGCAGGCACAGCGCCGGCCCTCTGTCCTGGAGGCCATGCGGGAACAGGCAGTGAAGGCAGCGCCGGCAAAGAACCAGCCGGAGGCGTCCCATGACAGGGGCAGCCGGTGATAAGGACAGAACGAAGGGAGGAAATGGACTTGAAACAGGAACCACTTCCGCAGATTCATCTGGTCTGCGATACGGATTTAGGCGTGTTTGCCTATGGGCTCCATATCCTGGCCGGGGATTTCCTGCGGGACAGCGAATATAACCTGCGTGCGCTTGCTGCGAATACCGGGGCGGATTCGATTGCCATTATGGGGAAAAACCACATGTGGCTGTCGGATGCGCTGCTTGCCTACTGCCCCTCAGCGGAGCTTTACCGGACGGCTGCCATGACGGAATACCCCGGCGCAAGGGCCTTCCTGTTCCACACGGAGCGCAAGGAGGGCGGACGGCTGTACGGGGATGTCCTGATGATGGGCCTTGACACGCTGCGGCAGGATATAGAAAGGAATACCCTCTACCCTTACGGCGTCAGCATGGAATACCGGGATGGCACGAAGGCGGAGGCAGACATTGAAAAATGGGAATCAATGGAGCTGTGCGAAAAAGACGCCCTGAAAACCTGGCGCTACCTCTATGCGCCGGAGCAGGTGACAGAATGGCAGCACTTCTATCAGGGCAGGTTCAGCCAGTGGAAGGGGCAGGCATTTTCCTATATGCCCCAGGATTTGGAGGAACGCCTGAATACGGGATATATGGAGGCGGCAGAGAACCCGGATATGGACATGTACCGCATACCGCTGGGAACTGCCAAGCAGATGCTTCTCTATGATGAAGCTCCTGTTTACCGCCTTCTTCCCAAAGGACCGGAAAAGCTGCCGCCGATTGCCGTGGTTACTTCCGGCCTTTGGTATGAAAATTACCGGGAGTTCGCTGTCAGACCGGAGGATTTGGGTGCGGTGGACCGGCTGGTCCGCAGGGAGACAGACAGGCTCATTGGAAAACAACCGACGCTCCATAAACCGGAGAAAGACCGTTCCAACCCGGAGCGGTAAATTTTTGCATAGATTGGAGGTGATAATGATTGGCAGATAACATACAGCATGAAGATTTTGGGGAAAAGATCGGCGGTGCCAAAAAAGACTTATGGAAGGACCGTGGACTCTATGTGAACGACCTGGACGCCATGAATGAGCGTGAAGCCGAGAAATTTGTAAAAAAGGATAATATCTGGAAGAAACCGGATTATGAGGCCATGCTGGAGGATGGGATTTCTCTTGGCGTGGTCTATTTCATTAAAAAGGCACGGGACGGATTAAATGCCTCCCCGCAGTATTACCACAGGGACGACACGCCGGAGAAACGGCTTGCAAGGCAGAAAGAATATATCCGGACGGTACGGGAGCTGCAGGGCGTGGTCTCGGAGGTCCGCACCGTGGAGGACGCCATGAAAGCCTATGACCGTTTCTTTGTGGAAAACGGGTATCTGGAACAGGTGCAGGGCTGGGGCAGCGGCCTCCATTACCGGGCGACGGAGAAGGGCCGGGAGAACCCGGCCATTACAAACAAGCTGTCCAATGCCCTGATGGTCCACTCTGCCGCGCATTTTGAGCGGAACTTCACACAGAAAGCGCAGAAGGAACAGTTTGGCGTCTCCAAAGACCAGAAGGTGCCGAAGGGCTATGCGATCCATTTTAACGACGGGAAGAACACTTATTCCAAAAATAATGACTGGAAACCTGATACCTGGTATGTGACGAAAGGCTATTCCATCTTACAGACAAACTTTGAATCGCGGGAGGCTGCCCTGAAATGGGTGCAGGAACTGGCAAAGGGCCGCAGCAAAAGCGGAAAGACGCGGTTT
This sequence comes from Anaerotruncus colihominis, assembly GCF_010206195.1. Taxonomy (GTDB): domain Bacteria; phylum Bacillota; class Clostridia; order Oscillospirales; family Ruminococcaceae; genus Anaerotruncus; species Anaerotruncus colihominis_A. Next base: position 11,923 of record NZ_VIQT01000007.1, read on the forward strand.
GTGCCTCCCCAGCTCTCCCATGTGCGGCGGAACGGGCCGGATTACCGCAGCGGCGTGGAGATCACCGGGCAGCACTACCTTGACGCCTTCGGGTTCCGCGGCGGCGAGTTCGGAAACTGGATGAACCAGAATGACCGGCAGGCTTCCCTTAACATGGGTTTTGAAGCGCTTAAAGATTTGGCGTCAGCCCTGCAGGTCAGCGACAGGGATATTGCCTACCAGGGAACGCTTGCCATCGCCTTCGGCGCCAGAGGCAGCGGGAACGCGGCGGCCCATTATGAACCGCTGCGGAAGGTCATCAATCTTACGAAAATGCACGGGGCCGGCTCCCTGGCCCATGAATGGTGGCATGGATTTGATGATTACCTGGGCACGAAGATGGGCGCGAAGGGGATGCTCTCGGAACAGCCCCGCCTCTACGCGCCGTTCCAGAAGCTGATTGATACCATGAAATATAAACTGGAGACGCCGGAGCAGGCGGCGGCCCGTACCGAAGCGCAGGCAGAGCGCACCCGGAAAAATGCGGCAGGCTGGCTGGATTCGGCGGTGCTCGGTTCCCTGAAACGGCATGGCAGTGAGGAACAGATGGAGACCTACGCGGTTCTTAAAGAGGCGTTTCTGTCCGGCGAAACTGGCTCCGTGGAACAGATCAGCGCTTTCAAGAAGTCTGTCACCGGGCGGGTGATCCCCAAAAGCGAACGGGAACGGCTGGAAATATTCGAGCACATGCTGTCCGGGATGCAGACGCAGGAGGCGCCGCAGGTCGGGCGGGTGGAAACCGATTTCTACCGGAATTCCGTGCGCATGGGTAAGGAGTGCGAAAAGGACGGCGGCTATTGGGACAGCAATACGGAAATGACCGCCAGGGCTTTTGCCTGTTACATCAAGGATAAGCTGCCTTACAGTTCCGATTATCTGGCGGGCCACGCGGATTGCGCCGTTACCTTCGTGACAGAAAAAAGCGGAGACCTGACAGTCCTGAAAGCCTTCCCGGAGGGTGAGGAACGCAGAGCCATCAATGCGGTATTTGACGAGATCGTGGCAGACCTGAAACGGGAGCAGATACTGACCCATTCGGATGAAACGCTGCCCCTTCCGGCGCGGCCACTGGTGGAGAATGAACAGATTTCCATATTTACGGCAGATCGGCCTTCGGTCATGGCGCAGCTTGCGGCGGCGAAACCGGCAGAAAAAACCACCCCGGCACAGGCAGTCCCGAAAAAGAGCCATACGCCGGAGATTTAAGGAGGTGGAAGGATTGGAGGAAAACAAAGATTACCGGGCGCACCGCTCCGGGGACCTGTCAGAAGGCTACAGGCTGCAGGTGGAACACACGGTATCATGCGAGAACACGGATATTTCAGCGTTGATTGCACAGGGGGCTGAAACGGTACAGGTCATGCGCCAGGACAGCATTGAGGGAGAAAAGAAAGCCTATGACATCGTGGTAGCGGCAGCAAAGCAATGGGAACAGCAGGCGGCGGCCACGCAGCGGCTTGACCGGGCGCTGGCATACTTACGCACCCCGGAGGTAAAGCATACCGGGAACTGTTGGCAGCCCTTTTCCAACAACAAGGACTGGATGGAGATCAGCAACCGGGTCTATAAGATGTTCTGCCAGATCAGGGAACAGACAACATATAACAGGGAGACAAAACAGGATGTTCCGGCTGCCTGGTATGTGACATGGGATGTCTATGTGAACTCCCCAAAACAGGGTTATGGCGAAAAGATTGCCGGGCAAAATCAGAAACGCTATACGGACAAAGCCGCTGCGGAAAAGTACCTAGAAGGACGGAAGAAAGCCTATTCCCATCTGTTCGCGGAGATTTCACCGCCCATTCCGAAAGAGCATGAAAACTGTTTTACGGTCAATGGCGTGCTTCTCCCCGGATATACCGTGGAGGGCCGGGAACCGGTAAAACCAGGCCATGCCGCCGAGGTTTCGGAGGGTGCCATTTCCGCGACTGGAAAAGAGGAAAAGCCCTCCGTGCTGGGAAAGCTGTCTGCTGCGAGGGTGCAGGAAAAGGCTGCGGCAGAGCCGAAGGCGCCGATTAAAAAGAAGGAGGATATGCAGATTTGAAAGTATTGATGATAGAGCCTGGGAAAGTGCCTTATGAGGCCGAGCTGGACGGGAGCCTCAAATCCATGCAGGAGGCTGTCGGGGGAGGCATAGAGGGCTACTACCCTTATGCGGAGCCTGTCGCGATTGTCTGCAATGATGAAGGGAAAATAAACGGGCTGCCCCTGAACCGGGCAATTTACAACCAGGACGGCGAGATGATCGAGATCATGGCCGGCACCTTTTTCATAGCCGGCCTGGGCGAGGAAAGTTATGCCGACCTTCCTGATTACTTTATGGAGCAGTATAAGGAACAGTTCAGATACCCGGAGAAATTTTACCGGCTGGCGGGTGAGGTCGTTGCGGTGAAGCAGCCCCTCCCGCCGGAGGAAAAACAGCAGCCGGCCCCTGTCATGGAGGAACCGGGCGGGGATGATATAAGGCTTGACGAATCCACAGACCTGGCTTTCGACCTGGACGAATTTTTCAGGAAAAACAGCGGGGCCTATGCGGACCTGTACCCGGATTCCCATGCGGAGAAGGAGCGCATGGCGGACGAGCTGCTTTCAGGAGATACCGGGAAAATCCGCATGAGGCTGGCGGCATTTGAGCGGGAGGAACACATGGAGGGAGAAACGGCGCCGCTTCTGGAGCATATTTCTTCCTATGAAAAAGAGTATGGGATCAGCACTTATTCCATTTACCAGCTTGACTTATCGGACAATACGGATAACCTCCGTTTTATGTCTCTTGACTGGCTGGAAAAGAAAGGGCTCCCGGTAGACAGGAACAATTACCAAATGGTCTATGCGGCACAGCTTTCGCCCGGCGAAACGCTGGAGGATATTTATACACGCTTTAATATCGACCACCCGGAGGACTTTAAGGGCCATTCTCTTTCTGTCTCTGATGTGGTTGTGCTCCATGAAAAAGGCAGCGACAGCGCCTACTATGTGGACAGCATTGGATTTAAGGAGCTGCCGGATTTCTTCGGCGGCACCCGGCAGCAGGAGGCAAAACGGGACGGTTCGCTGCGGGAGCAGCTTGACGACGCAAAGAAACAGGCGGCAAAAGCGGAACCTAAGACGCCGGAGAAAAAGAAAGAACCAGAAAGGAGCTGATGGCTTATGCTGATGGCAGAACAGGAACCCTATGCCTTAATGGTGCAGCCGGACGATATGCTGATTAGTCCCCGTGAGGTAAATGACAACTTCGGGACAATGGTATGCTTCCACCCGCGCTATGCCTTGGGCGACCATCACAATTATATGGACAAAGACGATTTTCTGCGGGAAATGTACTTAAACACCGTTGGCAACAACGAGCGCGGCATGGAACGCTATGAGCGCATGGTAAATATGGTCTGGAGCCGGAAAATGACCGGCGACCACCCTGATCCCCGCGCCGTGGATGATACCATGCTCCGGGTGATTTCTGAAAAATATATTGTGATGCCCCTGTACCTTCTGGATCACAGCGGTCTTGCCATGCAGACGACCAGCTTTCACGATCCCTGGGACAGCGGGCAGGTTGGATGGGTATATGTTTCCAAAGAGGATGTGCTGAAGGAATTTGGCGCGGAGAAAATGACCGGCGCCCTCCGAAAGAAAGCCGAGGATTTGCTACGGAGTGAGGTTGCCGAGTATGATGCCTATCTCCGGGGTGAGTGCTATGGCTTTGAGCTGTATAAAAACGGTGAGCTTTCGGATAGCTGCTGGGGCTTCATTGGGAATCTGGAAGATGCCTGTAAAGCAATGGCGGATTATCTGCCGGACGAGTGCAAAGGCATGACGGAGCACCTTTCGGAAGTGAAAGAGCCGGCTTCCATGATTAAGACGCTCCTTCGGCACGCCCGTATTCAGATTGAACAGGCGGCGAAGGCCCATGAACACGCCCCGCGCCAGCAGGTGCTAAGCGAGGCGCGGTAATGAACAAACTACATTTTTTCAGGAAGGAGGATGCAGGTGCAGGAAGATATTGAACAAAGAACTGTTTCCATCACCGTCCAGGCGTCAAAGCTGTCCGGGCGGGTGCTGCGCTCTGCCATTGCAGCCGTGCTTCAAAAGATGGAGAAGGAACGCACGACCCCGAAAGTCGGCAGGAACAGCATGAAACGGCTGACCGGTAAGGACCCCGGCGCCAACACCATTGAAGTCTCCGGCAGAATCCGCTCCTTTGAGCGGTGCGCCAGGAAACACCAGGTCCGCTACCATATTGAAAAAGAGCTGGGGACCGGTCCCCCGAAGTGGACGGTCTATTTCAAAGCGAACCAGGCGGACGCGCTGACGGCGGCCTTTAAGGAATATACAAGAAAAGACCTTGCCCGCAGCACCAGGCCGTCGCTGCTTACCCAGCTCCATAAATTCAAGGAGCTGGCGCAGGCTCTTGGCCGTGACCGGGTGAAGAACAAGGAACACGGAGGGCCGGAACGTTGAAGATAGATACCGATACCCTGAAAAAGCAGGTGATCCTCCACCTGCCCTATCTCCTGTTCCTTCTGGTATTTGCGAAGCTGGGCGAGGCGGTGCGCCTTGCCCCCGGAGCGGACGCCTCACAGAAATTGTTAGGATTGTCCGAGGGCTTTTCGCTGGCATTTCAAAGCATGTGGCCGGGTACGGCGCTGGACTGGCTGGCGGGATTATGCGGGGCGGCTATCGTGCGGCTGGCGGTATATGTGAAAGGAAAAAATGCAAAAAAGTACCGCAAGGATGTGGAGTACGGCTCTGCACGGTGGGGGAACAAAACAGACATTGCCCCTTTCATGGACCCGAAACCGGAAAACAACATTATCCTGACGCAGACCGAGGGGCTTATGATGTCCGGCAGGCCGAAGAACCCGGCCCACGCCCGCAATAAAAATGTGCTGGTAGTCGGCGGTTCCGGCTCCGGCAAGACGAGATTTTTTATAAAACCCAACCTCAAGCAGCTCCATAGTTCGTATGTCGTCACCGATCCGAAAGGTACGGTTCTGATCGAAGTGGGAAAGCTGTTAAGCCGCGGCACGCCGAAACTGGACAAGGACGGAAAACCGGTCAAAGGAAAAAATGGAAAAACCGTGTATGAGCCTTATAAGATCAAGGTATTCAACACGATCAATTTCTCAAAGAGTATGCACTATAATCCCTTTGCCTATATCCACAATGAGAAGGACATTCTGAAACTGGTAACGGTGCTGATTGCAAACACCAAAGGGGAAGGGAAATCCGGCGACGATTTTTGGGTCAAGGCCGAGACGCTGCTGTATACGGCGCTGATCGGCTATATCTATTATGAGGCCCCGACAAACGAGCAGAATTTTTCCACCCTGGTAGAAATGATAAACGCTATGGAGGTCCGGGAGGATGACGAGACTTTCAAAAATGCGGTGGATTTGCTCTTTGACGCACTGGAGCAGAAAGACCCGGACCACTTCGCCCTACGCCAGTATAAGAAATATAAATTAGCGGCGGGCAAGACAGCGAAAAGCATACTTATAAGCTGCGGCGCCAGATTGGCGCCATTCGATATTAAGGAGGTACGGGAGATCACCATGTATGACGAGCTGGAGCTTGACCTGGTCGGGGACAGGAAAACGGCGCTGTTCTTTATCATCAGCGATACGGATGCGACGTTCAATTTCCTTGTCAGCATGGCCTATACGCAGTTGTTCAATCTGCTGTGCGAGCGTGCCGATGACAAGTACGGCGGCAGGCTGCCGGTACATGTGCGGTGCCTGATCGACGAGGCCGCCAATATCGGGCAGATTCCGAACCTGGAAAAGCTGATGGCGACGATCCGTTCCAGGGAGATTTCGGCCTGCCTGGTCCTGCAGGCGCAGAGCCAGCTAAAGGCGCTCTATAAGGACAACATGGACACCATCATCGGGAATTGTGACGCTTCCCTTTTCCTGGGAGGCAAGGAGGAAACCACGCTGAAAAGCTGGAACTCCCTGCTGGGAAAAGAGACCATCGATATGTATAACACCAGCGTCACCAGAGGCAACCAGGAATCCCACGGGCAGAATTTTCAGAAACTGGGAAAGGATTTGATGTCGGTGGACCAACTGGCCGTGATGGACGGCGGGAAATGCCTCCTGCAGATCAGGGGTGTCCGGCCCTTCCTCTCCCGCAAGTACGATATTACGAAACACCCGAACTATAAATACCTGTCGGATTATGCCCCTAAAAATGCGTTTGACATTGAAAGATTCCTCTCAACCAGGCTGCCCGTCAGCCCCGGTGAGCTGTACCGCAATTATGAGGTCACGGCGGAGGATTTGGAGGCGCCGGCTGTATGATGATGTAGCTGCCTGTTGAAGTCTCTGGCTTTGGCGGGCTTTTTCTTTTCACTGGAAGGAGGTTCTATTGAGGATTCGCGCCCCTCCCTGACAACCGTATACCTTTCCAGGATGCTCCTGGACTATGCCGCCCCTGTGCTTTATGCAGATTTTCTTAAAGCACAGGGGCGTTTTTTCGTTTCCGGCCAGATACGGCCATACCACAAAACCAATATTTTTCAAATTAAAGGAGGACAACTATATGGCTTTTTTTGCAAGTGCGATTGATACCCTGAAAATTCTGGTGATTGCTCTGGGTGCCGGCCTCGGCGCATGGGGTGTCATCAACCTTCTGAAAGGTTACGGCAATGACAATCCCGGAGCCAAGTCGCAGGGGTAAGCTACGCCCTCCACGGACAAGTAATTGCCGTGCAGCGTATGGTGGAAGTCCATACGGCAACAGGCTGAATTGCTGGGAACCCCTAAAGCCGTGTGTACCAAAACATGGGGATGAAACAGGCCCGGATGTGACGGTGGCGAAAGCAGAAAAAAACACACGGATGGCGCAGGGTGCGAACCTAAACGCCGGGACAATGGGCAATCAGCAGCCAAACCCCGAACAGGGGAAGGTTCAACGACTATCCTTTGCAGGAGTAGGGCCGAGCGGCCCGAAGCAGCCTGCCCCGCTCCATGCGGGTGAAGATATAGTCTGCGCCCATGTGAAAGCATGGGGTGTCCGCTTCTTTATGGGGTGGGGCCGCGCCGGGGCAGCGACCCGGTGTGAACAAAAACGGATGAAACAGCTTATGGCTGGCGGAGGCATTGCCCTGGTGGGTGCCACGCTGATTCCACTCCTGTCCGGCCTGTTCGGTTAATAGCCGATGGGCAGTCTGTTTGACTGGATAACAGACTGGATCAAAGAGGGCCTGATCGAAGCGATCACCGGGCAGTACACCAGTATTTTTGAATCGGTAAACAACCAGGTCGCGGATGTGGCCGGGCAGGTCGGACAGACACCGCAGGGCTGGAATGGTGGCGTGTTCAGTATGATCCAGAATCTTTCTGAAACCGTCGTCATTCCCATTGCGGGCATTATCCTGACCTTTGTGCTGGTATATGAGCTGATTCAGATGATTTTGGAAAAGAACAACATGCACGATTTTGACACATTCAACATCTTTAAGTGGATTTTCAAAACTTTCGTAGCCACCTATCTGCTCACCAACTGCTTTACGATTGTCATGGCGGTGTTTGATGTCGCCCAAAATGTGGTATCGCAGAGCGCCGGCGTAATAAACGGGAATCTGGATGTCACGGCGGCGCTGGCTGATTTGGAAACGCAGCTTGAAGCAATGGGGATGTGGGAGCTGATCGGCCTGTGGCTGGAAACCAACATCATCAACCTGTGCATGTGGGTACTGTCTATTGTAATCTTTGTCATTGTCTATGGCCGCATGATTGAAATATATCTCACGGTCAGTCTGGCACCCATACCGTTTTCCACAATGGCAAACCGTGAATGGGGACAGATGGGGACGAATTACCTTCGTTCCCTGTTCGCTCTGGGATTCCAGGGGTTCCTGATCCTGGTATGCGTCGCAATCTACGCGGTGCTGGTCCAGTCGATCCCCTCGTCCGGCGATATTCACGGTGCGATCTGGGGCACGGCGGGATATACCGTCCTGCTGGCCTTCGCCCTCTTTAAGACAGGCTCGTTATCAAAAAGTATTTTCAACTCGCATTAGCGGGTAACAACTATATTCTAACAAGGAGGAACTTTCATTATGAGTAAAACCAACACTGAACCCATGCAGCCGGAGGCCCAGGTGTCCGAAGGCTTGAAGCTGGATGTAACCGTGCGCCCGATTGCCCCGATGGGGAACCTCTTGGCCTTTGCCAACGTGACGATTGGCGACTGCTTCAAGATCGACGGCTTCCGTATCTGCTCCGGCGAAAACGGCCTGTATGTCAACATGCCTTCCACCCAGGATAAGCAGGGGAAATGGAGGGATGTCTGCTGGCCGGTGACGGCGGATTTTCGCAGGCAGCTTAATGACGCCCTGATCGAAGGGTACGGCCAGGCGATTGAAAATTTGCAGGCCACCCTTGAAGCGACAAAGGGAGCGGCGGAGAAACCTTCCCTGACCGGCGCCCTGAAGGAAAATGCCGGGAAGGTCAAGACGCAGCCGGCAAAGCCCGCAACTGCCAAGAGTGAGCAGGCCCGCTGATGCCAGATACCGGAAAATATGGCATTGTGTACGCAGACCCGCCCTGGCGCTATGACATGAAGCGCGGAAAAGGCGTGGCGGAAAACCATTATCCTACCATGAGCATTGATGAAATATGCGCACTGCCGGTTGCAGACCTTGCAGCCAAAGACAGTGCGCTTTTTCTATGGGCCACCTTCCCGCAGCTCAATGAGGCGTTCCGGGTGATGGAGGCATGGGGTTTCCAGTATAAGACCCTGGCATTTCTGTGGCTGAAGCAGAACCGGAAAGCCGATAGCTGGTTTTATGGAATGGGCTTCTGGACCCGCTCTAACGCGGAGGTGTGCCTGCTTGCAACACGCGGGCACCCGAAACGCCAGTGCGCGGGAATCCACCAGTTTGTGATCTCCCATATCGAGCAGCACAGCAAGAAGCCCGATGAAGTGCGGGACAAGATCGTAAAGCTCATGGGCGATCAGCCCAGGGTGGAGCTCTTTGCCAGGCAGCAGACGCCCGGATGGGAGGTGTGGGGCAACGAAGTGGATTGCAGTATCACGATGCCGCAGAATGGATAGAAAAGATTCTCGCAGATCGGAGGTGACAACGAAATGCCCTATGTACCCGTACCCAAAGACTTAACTACAGTCAAGACCAAAGTAGCTGCTGGCCTGACAAAGCGCCAGCTTATTTGTTTCAGTCTGGCCGCACTGGTGGGGCTGCCGGTATATTTCCTTACCCGCGGCGCCATCGGCAATTCAGCGGCGGTGCTCCTTATGATCGGCCTGATGATGCCCTTTTTCTTCTTTGCCATGTATGAGAAGGACGGGCAGCCGGCGGAAAAGCTATTGAGGAACCGGCTCCGCTATAAGCTCTGGCCGAAGAACCGCCCTTACCGGACGGAAAATCTCTATAAATCCATTTCCAAAAAGGAGGTATCACAGATTGCCAAAAACCAAACAGCAGGAGGCGCAGGAAAAACGTCTGCAAAGAAACGTAAAGCAGGCCCAAAAGACCCGCGCCGAAGCAAGAAAGGCAGGAAGTAAAGCTGCCTCTCCTGCCGGGCCGAAGAAAAAGCCCGGCTTTTTTTCCAGGCTGAAAGCGGACGCGCCACAGACGGTCCAGCAGAGTATTCCCTATAAGGAAATGTACCGGGACGGTATCTGCCGTGTAAGCGGCAATTATTACACCAAGACGGTGCAGTTCTTCGACATTAACTACCAGCTTGCACAGGCAGATGATAAAGCGCAGATTTTTGAGGGTTACTGCGATTTCCTCAATTATTTTGACGCTTCTATCCATGTGCAGCTCACCTTTATCAACCAGCAGGCCAATATGCAGGACTTTGTTCGGAGCATAGATATTCCTACCCGTGGGGACGAGTATGACGGAATCCGCAGGGAGTACGCGGATATGCTGAAAAACCAGCTCCAAAAAGGCAACAACGGCCTTACCAAGCGGAAATATATCACGTTTGGGATTGAGGCGGAGGATCTTCGCACGGCGAAAATGCGTCTGGAGCGGATCGAAACGGATGTGCTGGGGAACTTCAAAGCCTTAGGCGCGCAGGCAAGATCCTTAAACGGGCTGGAACGCCTGGAGCTTTTGCACAGCCAGCTTCACCCGGACGGTCAGGAAAAGTTTCATTTCACCTGGGCGGACCTGCCGAAAACCGGGCTTTCCACGAAAGATTTTATTGCGCCCTCCGGCCTGTCGTTCTCGAATGACGGAAAGACCTTCCGGGTGGCCGACCATTCCGGGGCGGCGTCCTTTTTGCAGATTTTAGCGCCGGAGCTGACGGACCGGCTGCTGGCGGAATTGCTTGACCTGGACGACGCCGTGACGGTGAACCTGCATATCCAGTCTATCGACCAGGCGCAGGCTATTAAAAATATCAAGCGCAAGATGTCCGACCTGCAGAAAATGACCATAGAGGAACAGAAAAAAGCCGTCCGCTCCGGCTATGACATGGACATCATACCTACCGACCTTGCCACTTATGGCGAAGAAGCAAAGAACCTTCTGCAAGACCTGCAATCCAGAAATGAGCGTATGTTTCTGGTTACAGTTCTGGTGGAGAATATCGCCCCGAAGCGCCAAAAGCTGTTTAACGAAATTTTCGCCGCTTCCGGTGTGGCGCAGAAATACAACTGCGCCTTAAAACGTCTGGACTTCCAGCAGGAGCAGGGCCTTATGTCCTCCCTATGCCTGGGGCAGAACCAGATCGAGATCGAGCGGGGGCTTACCACCAGCAGCACGGCCATTTTCGTGCCGTTTACCACCTGCGAGCTGTTCCAGGAGGGCGAGGCGCTTTATTATGGCCTGAATGCTTTAAGCAATAACCTGATCATGGCGAACCGCAAGAACTTAAAGAATCCAAACGGTCTGTTTCTGGGAACGCCCGGCAGCGGCAAGTCCTTCTCTGCCAAGCGTGAGATCGTCAACGTGTTCCTTTTAACGGAGGATGACATCATTATTGCAGACCCGGAAAATGAGTACGGGCCTCTGGTACAGCAGTTTGGAGCCCAGGGGCAGGTCATTGACATTTCCCCGAACTCTACCAACTACATCAATCCGATGGACATTAACCTGGACTATTCGGATGATGAAAACCCCATCACACTGAAAAGCGATTTTATCCTATCGCTGTGTGACCTTATCATTGGCGGCAAGGAGGGGCTTTCCCCGATTGAGAGGACCATTATTGACCGCTGCACAAGGCTTGTGTACCGGGATTACCTGCAGGACCCCCGCCCGGAGAATATGCCGGTCCTGGGTGATCTGTATGAGCTGCTTTTGAAACAGTCTGAACCGGAGGCGCAGAATATCGCCACGGCGCTGGAAATCTATGTCAATGGTTCCCTGAATGTATTTAACCATAGGTCCAACATTGACATGAACAACCACCGGGTACTCTGCTTTCAGCTCAAATCTCTGGGCAAGGCCCTGAAAGAGATCGGGCTTCTCATTATGCAGGATGCCGTATGGAACCGTGTTACCGCCAACCGCTCGAAGCATAAGACAACCTGGTTCTATATCGACGAATTCCATCTCCTTTTGAAAGGCCAGACCGGAAGTTTCAGCGTGGAAATCTGGAAAAGATTCCGTAAATGGGGCGGCATACCATCGGGCCTGACGCAGAATGTAAAGGACCTGCTGGCCTCCCGTGAGATTGAGAATATCTTTGAGAACTCGGATTTTATCTACATGCTGAACCAGGCCCAGGGAGACCGGCAGATTTTGGCGAAGCAGTTGGGAATTTCCCCGCACCAGCTTTCCTATGTGACCCATTCCGGCCCCGGCGAGGGGCTTCTGTTCTTCGGGAATGTGATTATCCCCTTTGTCGATCATTTTCCGAAGGATACCCTGCTGTACAGCGTACTTACAACCCGGCCTGATGAAGTGGCGGGGGCGAAGGCATGAGGAAACGAAAATACCCTGAAAGCGATTGGAGGTGAGAACAATGGCGCGTGACAGGAATTTTCAGAGGAAACAGAAAGAGGCCCGGATGCCGGTCCGTGATTCCCATGCGGAGGAACGGATAGACACCCGGCAGAGCGAACAGGATTTTAACCTGCTGCGGGTCAGGGACGCCCCTTCTTCTCCGGGAACGGCCCAGAGCCAGAGGTATGAAACCGCAGCACAGCAGGCAGCGGATGATACACAGCCTTCCACAGCGGATATACCGCAGCAGACGGACACTTCCACGCTGGAACATTTGGCTGGAAAAGATTTGGATCATGAGCCTTCTGAAATGCGAAGTTCTTTAGAGCCGGAGCCCTCTGCACCGGAACCGCGCCGGAGGGATTTCAGATATGAAGATTTCCGGTGTGCGGATTCTGACAGTGGCAATTCTGGTACAGAACGCCACACACAGGGAGAACCCGGTCAGGCAGAACGCCGTTCCCGGATGCACCGGCACGGCAACAAATACCAGCAGCGTTTCCAGGAGGCGGCCAAAGCCGAGGAACCAAAGGAGAAACCGCCGGAGGCAGCCGAAGGAGAACCCAAACGGCCTTCCAAGCTGGAATTTGCCGCTGACGAACTCCCACCGGAAACAGCGGATAAAAAGCTCACCCAGGCTAGACGGAAAGCAGAACGGACAGCGGAAAAGCTGGAACAGGCGGAAAGCCGCCTTCCTGCCCGCCGCAGGCTGCGGATGGAAACAGCTTCTGACCCTGATACGGGCAAGGCCAAAAAGCGCCTGAAATTTGAAAAGGAGGTGAAATCCCAGCGGGCACATGTCAAGGGTCCCGTCCCGATGCGCCCGGTAAAGGCCGGTGCAAATACGGCAATCGGTTACGCCCATAAAAAGATATACCAGGCAGAAAATGAGAATGTCGGCATTAAGGCGGCCCACCGCACCGAACTTGCAGGCGAATCGGGGCTGCGCATGGCATATCACAGGCATAAGACGGCGCCGTACCGCAGGGTGGCAAAATTACAGCAGAAATCAGCCAGGGCCAATGCCCGGCTTTCCTACCGGCAGACTTTACATGACAGCCCGGAGCTGAAGAAAAACCTCCTTGCCCGGATGTGGCAGAAACAGAAGATAAAACGCCAGTATGCCAAAGCAGCCAGAGAAGCGAAAAAAGCGGGAAAGCGTGCAAAGGACACCACCGTTACCACGGAAAAGATCGCTGCCGGCGTGGTTCATGCCATCAAGCGCCACCCAGTTATATGCGGAATCGTGATCCTGCTCCTTTTGGTATTTTTCCTGATTACCTCCCTCTTTTCTTCCTTTTCTAATCTGGGAACCGGAGGGCTGGGGAGCCTTGCCGCCTCTACTTATCTGGCGGACGATGCGGACATCAACAATGCGGAGCTTGCTTATACCGAGTGGGAAACGGACCTGCAGATTCAGGTCAACCGTGTGGAAACAGACCGGCCCGGCTATGATGAATACCGCTATAATATCGGGCCCATTGAGCATGATCCCTATGTCTTGATGGGGTACCTCACTTCTGCCTATCAGAATTTTACCTATGCGCAGATTGAGGGCGTCCTCCGGGAGCTGTTTAACGGGCAGTATTCCCTGTCTTTTTCAGAAGAAACGGAAACCCGCTACCGGACAGAAACCAGCGTTGACCCGGAGACCGGCGTGGAAACAGAGGAAGAAGTGCCTTATGAGTGGCACATCCTGAATGTAACGCTTACTTCTACGCCGCTTGAAAACCTGGTTGTCTCACGCATGAACGCAGACCAGAAAGAAATCTGCGAGATTCTGTTGCAGACCAAAGGCAACAGGCAGTATGTAAAAAATGTATTTGGCACGAACTGGCTGCCCTATGTCACCAGCTATTACGGCTACCGGGTACACCCGATCAGCGGGGGAAAGAACTACCATACCGGCGTTGACATCGGGATGCCCCAGGGCACGGAGATTTTAGCCGGGCATGACGGCACGGTCACGCTGGCCGGTGAAGCCGGCGGATACGGCCTGTGCGTTGCCATTGAGGGCGAGGCTTATGAGGGGCACTCCCTCACCACCAAATACGGCCACTGTTCACAGATTCTTGTATCTGCCGGACAGGAGGTAAAGGCCGGGGATGTGATCGCGAAGGTCGGCAGCACCGGAAATTCCACCGGGCCGCACCTGCACCTGGAGGTGCTGGTTGACGGCCAGTATATGAACCCTTTGTATTTTGCCGATACCGGCGATACCAGCGAGCGGCATTTACCGGAGGCAGGCGCAGGCGGCGGAGGGAACTATTTTGACTATGACGTCCCGCCGGAGGCCCTTGCAGATGAAAAATTTGCCGCTATGCTCGCGGAGGCCGAAAAGTATTTAGGCTATCCGTATGTATGGGGAGGCGCAAGCCCTTCCACTTCCTTTGACTGTTCTGGCTATGTTTCCTGGGTAGTCAACCATTGCGGCGTGGGCTGGAACTTCGGACGGCTTACCGCGGACGGGCTTTTAGGCGTGTGCACGCCTGTATCAAGCGCGGATGCAAGGCCCGGCGACCTGATATTCTTCCAGGGCACCTATAATACCAGCGGCGCAAGCCATGTGGGAATCTATGTGGGTAACGGGATGATGATCCATTGCGGGGACCCGATCTCCTACGCGAACATCAACACAAGTTACTGGCAGCAGCACTTTTATACATTTGGGCGTCTGCCCTGACAGATTGGAGGTAATAAATTGAACCCTAAGATTGAGAAACTGGAGAAAGAGATCGACAAGACAAAAACAAAGATTGCGGAGATGCAGGCCAAGCTCCGCGACCTGGAAAAGCAGAAAACGGAGCTGGAGAATACCGATTATGTGGCGATTGCCCGCAGCTTCCATCTGACACCCCAGCAGCTGGCCGAATTTCTGAAATCGCAGCAGTCCGTCCCGTCCGGGGATGGCCCGCTGCAGAAACAGGAGGACATGAATGAGGACTAATAAAATCTCTCTGCTACTGGCGCTTGTGCTTGTCATAAGCGCCATCGCTTTGCCCCTGACGGCTTATGCTGCCGGGGCCAAAGATACCACACCGCCGGAGCTTGCGGCTTCTCTGGACGGCGACACGCTGAAAATAGAAAGCAGCGACGATCATTCTGGCGTAGAGGCGGTCTTTGTGGACGGGAACCGTATCAACTCCCTAACCAATGGGGCGGCTTCCGTCACATTAAAGGATTATGCCGGCACAGGAAAACAGGTAAGCGTGTACGCCCAGGATTATGCCGGGAACCGCTCAAAGACCGTGAAGTTTGAAAATCCCTATTATGAGGAACCGGCGCCCACGGTACCGCAGAACCAGAGCAGCACGGCGGTAAAACCGGCACAGGCCCAGGCTGTTTCTTCCGGCAGTACTAATAATAACACCCCAAGCAACAATTCCGGCAGTAATGCTTCCGGGAATGGCTCTAATGCAGGTACGAATACGGGCACCAATGCCAGCAGTAATACAGCCTCCGGCACAAATGGCGGCAGTTCCAATTCCCAGGAGGAAACAGGAACCACTTCCTCTATCCCGGATGGCGCGTTTACCCCGAAAGGCACCGGCACGGTGTTAGATACGGCCACCGGCGCAGATGGGGATAAACAGTTTTACACCATCACCACCGAGGACGGGAATGTGTTCTATCTGATTATTGACGGAAAGCGGGACGGTAACAACGTCTACTTCCTGAACGGCGTTACCGAGGCTGACCTGATGGCCCTGGCGGAAAAGAACGAGGGCACCATGAGCGTGATTCCGGCTGCGGAGGTCTGCACCTGTACGGAGAAATGCGAGGCCGGAAAAGTCAATACCGCCTGCCTGGTCTGCAAGAACGACCTGAAGGGCTGCACCGGAAAGGAAAAACCTGCGGAAACAGAGGAACCCGCACAGACCGAACAGCCGAAAAAGGACAATGGCAGCGCTGGCACGATTATTTTTGTGATCGTCGCCTTGCTTGCAGTCGGAGGTATCGGCTACTATGTGAAGATCGTGCGCCCGAAGCAGCAGGCGGAGGACGAATTTGACGAGGACGACGGCTACGGGGAGGGCTTTGACCCGGACGAGGCTTACGGTGAGCCGGAATATCTCTCCGAGGATGATTTTGACGACAGGGACAGCGAATAAAGCTGTCCTTTACTATTTTAAGAAAGCGAGGATATTTCATGGAGAAAACAACAATCCATTACCGCAGCGGTGTAAAGCGGCTGCTGGCATTTCTGCTTTGTGCAGTATGTGTCTTGGGGCTAATCCCTACGCAGGCGTTCGCGTTTTCACTGGGACAGAAAGCAAGTTCTTGGCTGGGCGATCAATATGTAGGGTCTGACGGGCAGCATTATTATGCGTCGGCGCCTTACACCTACCTTGTTTACAATTCTGATGGAACGATGGATGTGCGCAGCAGTTCCGGGGGCAATGCTTACCGGCACTATATGCTGACAGCTTCGGACGGGAGCAGCCAGCAGGTGTATTGCGTGGAAAGCGGCATTGCCTATAACACTTCTGACAATACCTATACATCGGAAAGCGGCACCAACAGCAATTACTTAAATCTGCTCCCTTCCGAGGCAAGACGGGGGATCACCCTCACGGCGATCTACGGCTGGAAGCCCGGCGCTTCCCTCCCTGTGTCCGGCATTAACGAGGACGATTATAAAATGGCGACACAGATTATCCTCTGGGAGTACCAGCAGCAGCTTCGGAGCGACCCATACAGCTGTCACGGGAATGGCCATGCAGATGCTAACCAGTATTTCAGCGTGATTGCCGGACGTCCTGCGGAAAAAGCCTACAACTGGATTTTGTCACAGGTTGCCTCCCATTCCACGGTTCCCTCTTTTACTTCCACGAAGAAAAGCGGAGCCCCGGAGCTGGAACTGAAATGGGACACGGAGAAAAAAGTTTATACCCTGACGGTCACGGACACCAATAACCTGAAAATCAATCTGGAGACTTTGAAAGGCAGCGGCGTTTCCGTCACAAGAAACGGGAACAAGTACACGTTCACCAGCAAGAACATGATTATGAACCCTGTCACCTTTGAATTCCGAAAGGATATTCCGGTTGCCAATGACATGCTGATCTGGGGCAGGCCGGGCTACCAGACCATGATGACCGGCGCCAGCGACCCGGTTTCCTTTTTTGTGAAGATCAAGACCGAGACCTACGGCACCGCAAAGATTGTCAAGACCAGTGAGGACGGCATTGTGTCCGGGATTCCTTTCCATATCTCTGGCACGGACATTCTGGGAAATAAAGTGGATGAAACTGTAACTACCGGAGACAACGGGCAGATCAAAGAAAAGCTGCTGCCCGGCACCTATCTGATGAAGGAGCTGCCGGTGGACCGCTATGTGACCCCTTCCGCGCAGTATGTGACGGTTGAGAGCGGTCAGACGGCCTCCGTCCATTTCAGCAATATCCTGAAGAAATTCCGCGTCCATGTGATTAAGAGCGATGCGGACACCGGAACCGCCCAGGGTGATGCTACCCTTGCGGGTGCGACTTACGGCCTGTTCAATAACGGTGATCTGGTAGATACCTATACCACCGGGCCGGACGGCAGCTTTATGACCCGCTACTATGTCTGTGGCGATAGCTGGACGGTACGGGAAATTGATCCCAGCACCGGCTACCTCTTAAATGATACGGTCTATGAGGTGGGCGCTTCCCCGACGCTGTACGAAGTGGAACTGAACACCACGGAGAACCAGATCACGGAAACCGTGATCTATGGCAATATCCAGCTTGTAAAGCATACGGACGACCTGGACCCGGATGTGTCCGAGGATGAAAATACGGACGAACCAAATGAGGGCGTGATCGAGCGCCCGGAGGCCGGGGCTGTCTTTGAAATCTACCTGAAAGCGGCGGGCAGCTATGACGCGGCGAAGGAAAGCGAGCGTGATTTGCTCACAACCGATGGGGACGGCTTCGCTTCCTCCAAAATGCTGCCTTATGGCCGTTATACGGTTCACCAGGCAGCCGGCGAAGAAGGAAAGGCGTTTATCCCGGACTTTACCGTATTTATTTCCGCAAACGGCCAGACTTACAGCTATATTCTGAATAACCGTACCATCACGGCACGACTGAAAGTGGAGAAATGCGACGCGGAGACCGGCAATATTATCCCGATGACGGGCACTGGTTTCCAGATCAAGGATTTGTCTACCGGGGAATTTGTCACCCAGGAAATCTATTATCCGAATCCGGAAACCCTTGATACTTTCTATGTTTCGGACGAAGGCTGGCTCATGCTGCCGGAACCTCTGCATACCGGGGATTATGAGCTTTACGAGGTGGCGGCGCCTTACGGCTATGTCCTTTCCAGTGAGCCCGTACCGTTCACCATTGACGGCAGCGAGGCGGTTGTGACCGTAACACAGTATAACATGCCCCAGAAGGGTAAGCTCACCATTACAAAGACCGGCGAGGTATTCGCTTCCGTCCAGGAAAACGACGGCCTGTATCAGCCGGTATATGAAGTCATGGGGCTGCCCGGCGCGGTCTATGATGTGATCGCCGACGGGGATATTTATACCGGCGACGGTACGCTTCACGCGGCAAAGGACACGGTTGTGGAAACCCTTACCACCGGGGATGACGGGACGGCACAGAGCGGGCTTTTGTACCTGGGCTGCTACCGACTGGAGGAACGCCAGGCGCCGGCGGGGATGGTCTTAAACACCCAGCCGGAATATGTAGAGCTTACCTACGCGGGAGAGACCGTGGAGGTCACACAAACGGCCGTGGGGCTTTATGACGAGCGCCAGAAGGTGGATGTGAGCCTGTTCAAAGCACTGGAAACGGACGAGCTGTTCGGGCTTGGCATGAATGAGGAATACAAGGATATTTCTTTTGGACTATATGCTTCCGCCGACCTGACGGCTGTGGATGGCAGCGTGATCCCGGCTGGCGGCCTTCTGGAAGTGGTTTCCGTTTCTGCAAATGAGGCTGGCGGTTATGACGCTTCTTTCGCCTCTGACCTTCCTTTTGGCAGCTACTATGTGAAGGAACGCACCACAAACAGTGCCTATATCCTTTCCGATACCGAGTACCCGGTAGTATTTGAATATGCGGGCCAGGATGCGGCGCTGGTGCAGATTCTTGTGGGTGAGGGCGAGGCCGTTCCCAATGACCTGCTTCGTGGGCGTGTAGACGGTGTGAAATACGGTGAGAACGCAGATGGCGGCGAGGCTGTGAAGCTGGCCGGCGCGGTGATGGGCCTGTTTCAGCCGGACACCGAGGAATTTACCGAAGAAAACGCGCTGTTTACCGTAACCACCGGCGAGGATGGCAGCTTTACCTTTGAGAATATCCCTTACGGCCACTGGATCGTAAAGGAAATTTCCGCTCCCGCGCTCTATACAGTGAGCCCGGAGGAACACCATATTTATATCGGTGTGGACGGCCAGGCAATCGAAATCCGTGTGGATGATACCCTGATCCGCGGACGGGTGCAGCTCCATAAGACCGAGGCGGTGGATGAACCTTCCTCTGTGGAGAGCGACAAAGAGAATACCTTCCTGCGCTTCCTCTCCGGCGCGGTATTTGAACTGTATGAGGACATCAACGGCAACAAGGAGCTGGACGCCGAAGATACCCTGGTAGGCACTCTGAAAGAAACAGACGGCGGATTCCACATGGCGGAGGGCCTTCTGGCAAAAGGCTATTTTGTAAAAGAAAGTAAGGCGCCGGAGGGCTACCAGCTTGACGAGAACGCCTACTACTTTGCCATCACCGAGGACGGCCAGGTGGCGGTTGTGGAAAACGGCGAGGCCGGACGTGGCTTTACCAATGAGGCATACCGCGGCAATCTGAAAATCACGAAGGATTCCAGCGACGGGCGCAAGGATGGATTCGCTTTTGAAGTTAAGAATGCGGACGGCTCCTACTGTGAGACCTTTACCAGCCCGAAATCCGGCGTGATCGAGGTCAAAGGGCTGCGCGTTGGCATTTATACCGTAACGGAAATCTCCAACCGGGCAAGCAGGGATTATATCATTCCCGACGCTGCTACCGTGGAGATCAAGGCGGATGAAACCGCGACGGTCCAGTTCTTCAATGAAAAACCGGAGAAACCCAAAACGCCGGACAACCCGGAGAATCCGAAAACACCGTCCACCCCGGATAGTCCTTCTAATCCGACTGTCCCGTCCAATCCGGGCAATCCGGGCAAAGCGGTACCGCAGACCGGGGATGATAATTTTATTTTCCTGTATGGCGGGCTTCTGGCGCTGGCTGTAATCGGCGGCGGTGTGTTTACGGTATGCCGGTACAGAAAAGGGAAGTACAGAAAGATTTCACCGAAAGCAAAAGCTGCTAACATTGCGATACTTTCCCTCTGCGCAGCAGTGGCTCTTGGCAGCGGGTTCCTGATCGTCCGTGACCTTAACCAGTATGCCGAGAGCGCCGGGACCTATGACGGGCTGGCGGAACACGTGGGAATACCGGAGCAGGCCGCGGAGCCGGAAGAACCGGGGACAGAGGAAGAAACAGGCAGGGAGGTTTCCAGTGTGGTCCTCCCTGTTGTTGATTTTGAAGCCCTCAGGGAAAACGGGCCGGACATCATCGGATGGCTTAACCTTCCCGATACGGCTATCAACTACCCGGTAACGCAGACAGACGATAATGAGTATTACCTGCACCATCTGTACGACGGCACCTATAACAAGGTGGGCTGCCTGTTTGCAGACTATGAGAACCAGGCGGATTTTTCGGACCGCAATACCATTATCTACGGCCACAACATGTGGGATGGCTCCATGTTTGCCGCGCTGAATGAATATGGCGGGCAGGGATATTATGACGGGCACCCGCAGATGTACCTTGTCACTCCTGGCGGCGGCTATACCGTGGAAATCTTCACGGCGTTTGTGGCAGAGCCCGGAGAGTCCGGCAGCGATGCCTCCCCCTGGAGGCTTAGCTGGAAGGATGACGGGGCCTACACCACATGGCTTTCTGAAATGGCGGGCCGGTCTGTCATTGAGACCGGTGTTACGGTGACTTCCAGTGACAGGGTGCTGACCCTTTCCACCTGTACGCCCGGAGGTAAGAGCCGCTTTATCGTCATGGGAAAGCTGGCGGCTGTAAACGATTAACAAGCATATGGAAACCGGTGCGGGGGCTGTCTGCTCCCGCACCTGCTATATAGGAGGATTTTTCTATGGTAAATACCATTGTTTCGATACCCGGCTACGTCCATCTGTACCGCTCCCTTCTGCGGTTCTATGACATGCCGGAGAATGAGGTCCGGGAAATGCTCTACCTTCTGAATACGGCGAACCTGGACTGCTACGAGTATTACCACCCGGAGCGTGATGTGATCCAGAGCGGCCCGGTTGCCTTTAGTGACTGGCTGGAGCATAAGGACTGCCGCCCTTACCGGACGGAGGTACAGCTTTATAAATCCCTGCTGTTCTTAAAGCGCAGCATTGACCGGGATTTGATCGTGACCTCACAGCGGGAGGCGCTGCAGACGCTCCGCTGTATCATTTCCAACCTGGAATACCGCTTCTATAAGGCGTATGGAATGGAGATTGAGGACAAACGGACCGTGTACGGGGAATGTACCTATCGCCTGGTTCCCAGGGAGGACGAACCCAGCGTGTGCCTGATGCACGACTGGATTTATCTGCCGAGCGCCTGAAATGTAGCGGATAAGAAATATAATACATATTTTGTCCTGCTTCAAGTAAAACTGTCCCGGATTTTATACAGTATTCGGGACAATCCATTTTTCAAAGGAGGGATGCCATATCACACAGCAGGAAGTCAATGCCGTATTTGACGAACAGGTGCGGCTCTGCGCCGACACACTGCAGAAGAAAACCAAAGAATACACCGGGGACGATACGGACCGGCTGGGGGCTTTTAAGGCGGCGGCAGCCTTGCAGCACACCACGCCGGAGCGCGCCCTTGCCGGGATGCTGGCGAAGCATATCGTTTCCCTGTACGACATGTGCTTTGACAATGATACGGATTACGGGATAAGCACATGGGAGGAAAAGATCACAGACAGCCTCAACTATCTGTTCTTGCTGAAAGCCATTGTAAAGGAGGGACATACCGATCAGACGGATTGAAGTAAAAATATTGAACTGCCAGGCGGTTTCGGAGGCCGAGAAAAATATGGTCTTTGCCGCCCGGCTCACCCAGAGGGGCCATAAGATTGCCACAATGGATGACCTGATGGCTCTTTATGAAAAATCGTTCAGTGAGGATTCTGTGGCGGCCATCAGCGCCCTTCCCCACCCGACGGTCCAGAAATTTGCGGTGATCACCGTCGCCGTTGTAGGGGCAAGCCGGAGGTTCCTATCGCAAATTATCAGGCACCAGAACGAAGTAAAGTTTATGAGTGCATCTTTACAGTACAGCAATTATGTGGGGCAGGCAGATTTTGCCATACCCTATGAAATACTGACTGCACCTGCCTCTGTCCGGGTGCTCTACCTGGAAAGCTGTCACAAGGGCATGGATTGCTACGAGCAGCTATGTAATGCCGGCGTCGGCCATGACGCGGCGGGATATGCCACACCCCAGGGACTTCGGAATGTGCTGGTTATCAGCGCCACGCCCTACCAGTGGAAACACATCATCGGCCAGCGGGTATGCCGGCGCAATACGGACGAGACCCGGATTGTGCTCTTAAAAATCTGGCAGGAATTATATTCACTTAGCCCGGCGTTGTTCGCACCGTCTCAGGCCGGGCCATTCTGCCAGATGGACAAATGCCTGGAGGGGAAAATGACCTGCGGCAAAAAGCTGGCGGCAGACATGACGCCGGAGAATATTTTAAGGGTGGACTATCCGGCGCTTTCGGAAGGAGGCGGCGCATGAAGATCAGACTGATCGACTTTGGCGTGCCGGAGGACCGCCGCCCTTTCCGTCCGCATGGGAATGATGCCGGCGCGGATGTCTACATGCCTTATGACTGCACGTTACAGCCGGGCGAGATCGCAAAGGTCCCTCTTGGGTTCGGGCTTGAAGTGCCGGACGGATATGCGGGCTATGTATTCCCGCGCACCAGCATGGCGGTAAAAGGGCTGGTCTGTGAGCTGCCGCCGGTGGATTCCGGCTACCGCGGGGAGATTCATGCGATCATCAGCAATGTAAGCAGCCAGACCCAGGAGCTTTCCAAAGGCTCCCGCGTGGGGCAGCTTGTGATCACCCCGGTCGTCATTGCGGACTTTGTTTCGGAGCTTGGCGAGCAGCGCGGCACAGGCGGGTTTGGAAGTACAGGAAAATAAAAAAGTGACATTCCGGGAGTGATTCTTGGTTTATCGCCGGTAGTGGGATTGGGCATATCAGGAGGATTGCAGGGTAAAATAAAAGAATGGCAGCAAAAAGCGGCACGCCGTCATAGCGTACCGCCCCGCTGCTTAAAACTGCCTTAATATGTCGTGATGCCCTACGTCCACCAGGATAATCATTTTATCGCCTTCGTAATACCAGATAATGCGGATGTCCATGTTGACGCTGCACTCGAAAAGGTCCGTGGTGCCCTGGATGCGTTTGGTCCGCAGCGACGGATGGGAAGGATTTTCAGCCAGAAGTTCCAGTTTGTTTTTAAGCTGCTTCTTCTCCTGGGCGGTCAGGCCCTTAAAATGCTTTTGGAAACGGGGCGTAAAGGTAAATTCATACGCCATTATTCTGCCTCCAATTTGTCAAACAGGGCGTCCACGCTGTCAAAAACCGGCTGTTCCCCGGATGCGAGCTTTGCTTTTACACCGCTGATTTCTTCTTTGAGCTCGCTTAAATATTTCTTTGGGTAGACGACTACCGGCATGATGCAGATGGAACCGTCTTTCTCGAAAATGTCCAGTTTGTCGCCCTCTGACAGACCGAGCTTGACAATGATTTCTCTTGGTATCGTGACCTGGGCTTTTTGGCGTAATTCGGCCAGCATAGAATCATCTCCTTTTTTGGTTTAAAAGTTGGAAATTCTCACTTTCTTACTTATAGTATATCCACTTTGGGGGATTTATGCAAGGGGGCACGAAAAAAATTTACAGAATAGTAAAAGCGGCCAACACCCTGGCCGCCTTAGCGCCTGCTGTTCAGTTCTTTCATAATGCCGAGGATATAACCCATTAACCGGGAATCCAGTTTTTTTGCCTCCGCAATAAATTCCTTTAAGGCTTGCGGGGCCGGGTTCCCTTCGTCAAAAAATTCCTGGGGCGTCACGCCCAGATATTCACAGATATAAAGGAAGGACTGCATGGAGGGAAGGGACTTTTTATTTTCAATGTTGTTAATGTAGTTATTTGCCTGTCCCAATGACAACGACATATCGCGTGCAGATACGCCTTTCTGTGTCCGCAGCTTTGCCAGCCGTTCCGGGACGAAATCTTCATACATCGCCTTCACCTCCCATTCTGTAATAGATTGTACTTTACACCCTTCCATTATTCGCAAAATAAAAAAGGGTGTTTGCGTTGAAACGCTAAAATAAATCTATTATAATTTAAAAAATAAAGAATATTAACTATCGGATGGAGGAAAAGACGGATGGAAGGAAAGACATGCTGTGTCACCGGGCACAGGGACTTACCCCAGAAAGAAATCAACTATGTAAAGGCGGCCTTGCGGCGTGAAATTGACTGCGCTGTTGCGGACGGGTTTACCCGCTTTATGAGCGGCTTTGCGGACGGCGTGGACCAGTATTTTGCAGAGATCGTACTGGAAAAGAAAAAGACAAATCCGGCGCTGGAGCTGGTTGCGGTTATTCCCTACCAAAAGCGCTTGGACAGCCTGATGGAGAAAGGGCGGACTTATGAAATGCTGGAGGCGTGTGCGGATGTTGTCGTCATGCAGGAGAAATACCACCCCAGCGTCTATTCCCACCGGAACCGCTACATGGCCGAACACTCGGACCGGGTGATCGCCGTGTATGACGGGAGGGAAAAAGGCGGCACGGTCAGGACGATCCGGTTTGCGCACCAGATGAAAAAGGAACTGCGGGAAATCCCGGTGGGGGAGATATGTTTCCCAAATGTTAGCAGATATATTGAAGAAAAATGAAAAATATGGTAAAATTTATTCAATAAAAATATTGAAGAAGGTGAGAAAATGCGTAGCGAATATGGAAAAATATTCCAAAATATTCAAACAAGAGAAATCGAATGTTTTTCGTATGATCCTCAACAAAATTACTATGATATAGTGCAGGATGCGTCTAAAAGAGGATATCAGCAAAGTATTTTTACTTCTTCTGTAATGATTTCACTCATTGAGTATTTTTTACTGAAGCATAATGCTTTAGTGACTGGCATTGAATTTTTAGTAGAAGACATTGCTCTGAATCAGGAAATCAATAGACTTCTTGACAAGATGAAAGGTAATGGTGCTTATTGGGAAATACTTAAAGAAAAACTTTCATTTTTAAGTCGGTATGATTCAATCGATATTAAGAAAGTCACTATTGCTGGTAGAGATGGCATGGGATTTCTACTTAGTTTACAAGTTAATGGAATAATTATTGTCTCAGAGAATGCTTATGAGTCTGTATCAGATGAAATTAGTAAGATTGTGAGGAGGGTGATTGCTTGAAACCTTCCTCAATTATAAAAATTCTAATTAAAGCAGTTGTGCTTCCGATGATAGCGATGTTCATGTTAAATAAATGGAATTTATGTGGATATATAACATTTATTCCAGAAGATTATCGCTTTGAAGCGGGATTGGCGTTGTATATGGCAATACTGGAGGCAGTTGCCGAATTCATAGAATATTTTATCGCTAAAGCCAACGCTACTATAGCATGTACATTTTATACAGATGAACGAAGGGAAGACAGACATGCTAAACCAACTATACAAATGAGCGATAGCTCAATGGGAATAGCGAGTGTGTGGTGTCATATCATTCTTGATGGTAATTACAAAATACTCTCAGGAACAGAAATATGTTTAGATATACCTCAATGGTTTTCGGCCCAATTGGATGCTAACAGTAGCCTTGACCAGAATAATCATCAAATTAAATGGGATGTTTCTACATTATTGCCAGAACATGATAACAAAAAGGACGTTCATACAGAAACGCGTATGAAAATCTCATTCATAAGGAACAACGAAAATGATGCATCCATTGTTCTTGAGCCAACAATCAAAAAAAGATTTGGATTTGGACTTGAATTTGAGACTAATGGAATTACAATTCAAAATATGGGGTGAGCAAACAAATGACGGCTGTTACAAGATGGGTAGATGAAAAAACTACAAACTTTGCTGATATAGAGATGTTGCTTGACAAGGAGCATCCTGACGAAATACCAGAAACTGGAACAAAATATATGAATTGGGAAATAAACAAGATATTCGATGAAGATAAGGTCGCATTATTTTATAGCAGGCAGGTAATATATAATTTTTACACATTTTCTGTGGATCAGATTCCTGGAAGTGAAGAAATTTTGGATGACGGTACCTATACGAAAAGAGGATTTGTTATTCCATTGCACAAACATTACTTCGTAAAATGTTATTCTATACTGGAAAAGGTGAGATTGTAAGTAATGCTTTAGATTTATCAGGGGATTTATTTGTGTGGCTGATAAGCAAAGTATATGGTAAGGAAAATACTATATCAAGCGAAAATGAAGAACTTAGTGATTTGATTATAGATTCGATTAAAGGATTTAAAGGTGATACGGAGGACTTGTTGGCAAAAGTATCTATGTCTGGTGAGTCTGTGATGAATATTATAAGTGCATTATCATTTTTGATAGAAAGTCGGAATTTAAACCAAATAACAGTGGCGCTTTCTTATCGCAATCATTTGAATATTGAAATATCTTTGAACAATAGAAATACTATAGGTTTTGATGAAGATAAATATCTAGGAGAACTAATTCAAGGTTCCCGTGAAGAAAGGATTGCAACTTGCATTTTATCCCTTTATACAGAGATTCTTCCCATCTTGTTACAGAAATATCAAAGCGATATTGATTTGAATTTGTGGGGACAAGGTAAGTGTGTTTCTTTTTTGAAAATGGTGGCAGATGATTTAAACCAGAAAGTTAATGCACGTATCGATGATTTGATTGCTAAACCAGAACAGCTTAAGTTTAAGATTCACTCACAAGAAGGAATTCTTGAAGAACCTTAAACCATTACTTTATGTAAATAGGAGGGGATAATAAATGAGAATGCCAAAAAGAGTTACTTGCCCGAAGTGTTCTTCCGTTCTCGAATATGATGATCGGTCAATCCATGAAGGTAATAGAGATTTTGAGGACTTTGATTGTCCAATATGTGGTTATACTGTAGCCACTGTATTTACAGATTTGCTACCTATTGTTCATGTGATTTCAAAAAACGAGAACTGGAATAAATAACTTTCAAGTTATTTAGCAAATCAATCTAAATTGATTTTGTTTTGGACACATAATTGAATATCTAAAATTAAGAGCGAAGGCTGAAAATGTCCTCGCTTTTTTTATATCTAAAAAGGAGGCGTTTTTTATGTGGAACATGATTACACACTTTCTTACCTTCACCGGAGGGATGTCTGCCGGCGTTGTGCTGATGTGTCTTTTACAGACAGGAAAGCAGGCGGACGAAGAATTTGAAGATATGCAAAGGAGGTCTGGATATTGAAGTTAGTCATTGCAGAAAAGCCTTCCGTCGCCATGTCTCTGGCGGCGGTCCTGGGCGCGAATGAGAAAAAGGACGGCTATCTGGAGGGCGGCGGCTATCTGGTGAGTTGGTGCGTGGGGCACCTGTTGGAACTGGCGCAGCCGGAGGCTTACGGGGAACAGTACGCCAGATGGCGCTATGGCGACCTGCCGATCCTGCCGGAAGAATGGAAATACGAAGTGCCGAAGGATAAGAAAAAGCAGTTTGGCCTCTTATGCCGGCTGATGAAGGACAAACGGGTGGCTTCTGTGGTATGCGCCACCGATGTTGGATAGTGCGGAGGGGCGACAAACAAATACAAATAAAAAAGGGACTTCCTCAATCCTTAAAAGGCTATGACAGTATCGGTTATAGTCTTTTTTCATGCGGTAATTACCGTATGAAATGAACTCCTATTCCCCCAAGCGGAGAAATACCCAACAACAGTATTCCGCAATCAAATCTCCCAACAAGTAACGAGAAAAAATCATATATCAACACCGAAACCAATCAATCATATCAATCCATATCACAGGAGGGCAAAGACCATGAATAGAAAGCAGGAACAACAGATTTTGGACTATTACAGTACCGCCGACAAATATATCCGTAGCAAGACACACTCCAATGCGCATCAGACTGTATTTACGAAAGAAAACGATAAATACCAGTGGCTTGTGTTGGAACAGAAAAGCCAGTGTGAAGTCGAGGTAAGGCAGACCGACAGGCATGGAACAATCACAGCGAGGGATAATTACGAACTGACAAAAAATCTCCCTAAGTGCGTGGGCGTGGAGCGTTTATGTGAGGGCGCAAATATACAGATACCTTTTAACGCTGATGAAATCAATCTGATTTACCAGTTTGGAGAACAGGGAAAAGCGGAAACGTGCGCCAGTCTGTCTGCTATTCTTCCGCAGATAAAAGACGATAACACAAAGCAGATAGTAAGTAGCACCTTAAAGAAATTAAATTCCCTGTCAGAAGAAACGTGTGCGGAACTGACCGCCACCACCAAAAGACGGAAACTGACCGAGCGTGACCACTCCATAAGGACAAGGTTAGCCAGAGCAAAGGAACAGGCAAAACAGCCGACAGTTTCCGAGGGAAAAAAGCACAGAACCCACAGCAAAGGAAAGGGGGATATGGCACTATGAAACTTTCCCGATACGAACAGGAAACGATTGTCAATTATAATGCAGGAGAAAAGACCGCCACCCTCTATACAAGGGATAAAGCGGTTATGCGGAAACTTGACACGCTTGTTGCCGACTTCCCCGACACATACAAGCTGACAGGGCAGGACGAGGTATCTAAGACCTATTCTTTTCCAAAGTCATACGTCAGCTACCGAAAGCCGAGGGCGGTCAGTAACGAGCAGAGGGAACGGGCAAGGCAGATGATGATTGCAAATAACAAGGCAAAGGGAAATTAAAGAAAATTTAATGGAATTGTGAGTGCATTTGTGGTAATATAACAAGGAGCAGATTAACAGATTAGAATAGTGGAGGAAATAGGTATGGCTCTTTCAAACATAAAAGCTGTATTTCGTTACAACATACAGGACGTGTGGAATATAGTTACCTCTTTAGAAAAATATCAATGGCGCAGTGATTTAAGTAAAATAGACATAATAAGTGAAACACAGTTTGTTGAATATACAAAAGACGAATATGCAACTACATTCACTGTCACTGCATTTGAGCCACTCAAGCGTTGGGAGTTTGATATGGAAAACAGTAATATGAAAGGACATTGGACAGGGATTTTCACTTCTAAGGGCGAAGAAACAGAAGTTGATTTTACGGAAGATGTTACCGCAAAAAAAATTATGATGAAACCGTTTATAAAAGCTTTTTTGAAAAAACAGCAGGGCTTATACATAAACGATTTAAGAAAGGAATTGGAGAGGATTTATGGATAGCAGAGAAATAATAAAAGAATTACAATCACAGGCTTCGGAAAAATACAAGGCAAACGTGGTGAAAATGGGTATACCGGAGAAATATAGTATTGGTGTATCGACAGGAGAAATAAGAAATATTGCAAAAAGAATAGCCAAATCTAATGAACTTGCATTTGAACTATGGAATACCGGTTACCATGAAGCGAAGCTTTTGGCAGTTCTTATATTCGACAGAAAAGACATAACACATTCGGATATTGAGAAACTTATGAGCGAAGTTGTTTCGTGGGATTTGTGTGACCATTTATGCAAAAACCTGATAGCCAAGATGAAAGGCTATGAGGAATTTATTTATAAATGGATTACCTCTACTCATATTTACAAAAAACGTGCTGCTTACACTCTGATAGCTACATCTGCAATACATGATAAAAAACTCCTCAACGATACTTTGGATAAGTATTTGAAATTGATAAGGGAAACACAGGACATTGAGCATGAGCATATAAAGAAAGCTGTAGCGTGGGCATTAAAAGAAATTGGAAAAAGGGATTTCGATTATAATGAAAAAGCTCTTTTGGTTGCGCATGAACTGTTAAACAACGGCAATAAGACACAGACATGGATTGCAAAGGACGCAATAAAGGAACTGGAAAGTATGGTCAAGGTTGAAGGAAGAACACGTTTGATTTCAACGAAGACACAAATGGGGAGTGAAGTTTAACCTCTATTTGCAGGAAATGATACGCATTAAAACTGAATATTGTTTACCTTTAGGTAGCGATTATCTTAACAGACAATCAGCTACCTTTTTTATTTCCAAAACTAATCAACACAGTACAGAAAGAATGAGGTATCAAGATGATTGAGAGCAAAAATGACGCAAGCAGAAATTTAGAAAAAGCATTGCAGGCATTCGAACAGGCGAAACAGCGTGTAGCCAATGAGAAGAAAAAGCAGAACGAGAAGAAACGCAAAGCCGAGAACCACCACAAGTATATCATGGGCGGTATTGTCGTGAAGTATTTCCCTGACTGCTACCATTATGACGAGGGCGAGTTAAACCGTATCTTGTCGGTTGCCTTGCAGACAAGGGAGTGTCAGCAGATTATATCTAAAATTAAAGCGGAAAGCCGAGAAACCACTCCCCCACAATCCGCTCTTACTAATGCCGAAAACGAAAGCGAGGGCGGTACAGAATGACAAAGGCGAGGACACTGGAAAGCCGAGGTAACGTATCCACCCTGTTTACAGGGTGCGCACAGATATACCACCAGAGGTGGTATGTGCGCTCTCCGAGGGGCAAGTTTCACTTGCATGGACTCCTGCGGAGGGCGTTGTCTGCCTTGCGGCAGCCAAAAGGGGAAACGACAATTCCCCTTCGCAAGCTGCGCTTGCTACCCTTTAGTGAACTTTGCGTTCAGACAAAAGCCAAAGTGCGGCTTTTATCTGCCCACAAAGTCTATGAGTGCGCCCCACTACCCTGTCGGCAGAATGTAGGTGTTGCGCATGGCTAATGTTACGAAACAGGCAAGCACACGTTTTTCCATAGTCAGGCGGAGCAAGGGGCAGTCGGCAGTCGAGAAAGCATCATACATCAGCAGGAGTATTCTTGTCAGCGAGTTTGACGGGCAGACCTACCGCCCCAAATACCATGAGGATTTAGTCCACAGCGAAATCACTCTCCCACCCAATGCGCCCAAAGAGTATGCAGACCGAGCCACTTTATGGAACGCTGTTGAACTGGCAGAGAAAAGGCAGGACGCACAGCTTGCGAGAATGTTAAAAGCGTCACTCCCCAACGAATGGAGTTATGAACTTGCGGAGGAAGTCGTGAGGGATTATGTGCAGAGGAACTTTGTTGACAAAGGAATGTGTGCTGACTGGGCAATCCATGACAGCGAGAACGACAAAGGACAGCGCAATCTCCATATCCATGTAATGCTTACCTTGCGCCCTCTTACGGAAAAGGGGGAATGGGGAGCGAAACAGAAGAAAATCTATGACCTTGACGAAAACGGGGAGCGTATTCCCGTCATTGACAAAAAGACAGGACAGCAGAAAGTTGACAAGCGCAACCGCAAACAATGGAAATGCCACACCGCCGACAGCACAGACTGGAACAGCAAAGAAAACGCCAAAATGTGGCGAAAAGATTTAGCCGACACAATCAATGCCACCAATGAGCAGTTGGGGATTGCGGTACATTGGGAACACCGCTCTTTTAAGGAGCAGGGAATTGACCAAGAGCCGACTATCCATATCGGGGCGGTTGCTAACGCTTTAGAGCGCAAGGGCATACAGACCGAGAGGGGCAACATCAATCGGGAAATCATTAGGAATAATATGCTGTTGGAGCAGGCAAAAGAAATGCTCATGCTTGCCAAGCAGGAACTTCACAGCGCACAGTACGCCAAGATTAAGAGTACAGCGGTCAGCGTAAAGAATGAAGTCATGGAGATGATTGCAAAGGTGAGGGAGCGCAAAGGCAGACTTGACCTGCCGATTGTCAGCGGAAAGCACCTAAGAAGAATATCCGACAGAACCGCCTTGCAGTCAGCCGACAATGCGGAGAAGTTCATCACGACAAGAAAGATAGACAGCTATGAGAGACTTG
Source organism: Anaerotruncus colihominis (assembly GCF_010206195.1). Lineage (GTDB taxonomy): Bacteria > Bacillota > Clostridia > Oscillospirales > Ruminococcaceae > Anaerotruncus > Anaerotruncus colihominis_A. Next base: position 44,015 of record NZ_VIQT01000007.1, read on the forward strand.
CAAAATTTACAGCGGATAAGGAACAGAAATACCAACAGTTGGAAACGGTACATCTTTCAAAGGGGCAGAAACTAAACCGATTAAAGGAACTGTCAAAAATGTATGCCCTCTTTGCGCCAATCCAAGCCACCTATAAGGAAAGCCAGTCACTCAAAGGACTTGCAAAAATGCGGTATGATAAGGAGCATAAAGACAGCTTATCGAAATACCCAGAATTAAAGGAGCGTATGCAGAGCCTTTTACAGAACGACGAAAAGGTAACACCGAAACAGTGGAAAGCGGAGATACAGTCTTTGCAATCCGAGTATGACAGTATCAGTAAAGAGCAGACCAAGACCGCCACAGAATTAGCGTATGCCGAGGTAATCAGCTACAATAAAAAGAACCTTGAGAGGGAGCTTCAGAACGAGAGCCGACAGCATAACAGGCAACAGAACAAAACGAAACGGAGGGAGGAAGAAATTTAATGAAAATCTGATAGAAATATGAGTGTGATTGTGGTATTCTATTGGAGATACAAATTGAGTTTGACGGAGGCATAGTATGGAGATAACAAATAAAAATATAGATAGCGGAAAACCTTTTGATTGGGGGAAAACCTCTTTAGATTATGCAAAATTTCGTGACATATATCCAAAAGAATTTTATCAAAAAATTATTGACCGTAGATTATGTTTGGACGGACAATCTGTTCTTGATATTGGAACAGGTACGGGCGTTCTTCCGAGAAATATGTATCAGTATGGAGCAAAATGGACGGCTACGGATATTTCAGAAAATCAAATTGAGCAAGCCAAAATTCTTTCAAAAGATATGGATATAGATTATTATGCTATATCAACGGAAGATATAGATTTTTCTGATAATTCCTTTGATGTAATTACAGCTTGTCAGTGTTTTTGGTATTTCGACCATGAAATTATTATGCCTAAGTTTTATCGTATGCTTAAACAAGGGGGAAGTATTCTTATCTTATATATGGCATGGCTTCCATTTGAGGACAAAATTGCGGGAGCCAGTGAAAAACTTGTATTAAAATATAGTCCTAATTGGAGCGGTGCAGGAGAAACAATACATCAAATAGACATACCCGACTGCTACAAAGAAAAATTTGAACTTGTATACCATGAAGAATTTACCTTAAAAATACCATTTACCCATGAAAGTTGGAACGGAAGAATAAAGGCTTGTCGTGGAATTGGTGCTTCACTTACCGAAAAAGAGATTTCAATGTGGGAACAGGAACACAGGAAACTTCTTGAACGGATTGCGCCTAATGAATTTGATATTTTACATTATGGTGCGATTGCTGAACTTAAAAAACGATAAATTTTTATTTTTCAGAATTACACAATTAAACAAGTCACAGCGTCAGAGCGTATAGAAAACAAATCTATGCGCTCTATTTTATTGTAAAGGAGCAGATTTATGAGTAAAGACAGCAAGGCACAGCATAGAGCCACCCGACAGCACCCACCCACTAAAATTATCGTGGAAAGGCATTATGTAGGCACTGAAAAAATGGAAACGGTATTCAAGCGGATAGCCGAGGAACAAATAACAAAAAAGGTTAAGGAAATAGCGGAAAACAGCGTAAATTAGCACTGGAAACGGAAAAGGGAATATAGTATAATAGGAGTTAAGAGGAAGTCCCTTTTCATCAAGGAGGACGAAATGAAAAGGGCAAAATTAAATAACGACAAAATCACTGCTTTATATTGCAGGCTTTCCAAAGACGACGGCACGAACAACGAGAGCATGAGCATCAGCACACAAGAGAACATTTGTCAAGGGGGATTTCACCCAAAAGATGAAGTCCCCGCGATAAACATGAATTTATTCAATTTCCTTTTTTAGAAAAAAGAAACCATCCATGCGCTGAACAAGTTCCCAACCATCAGCTCCCAATTCATTTAATTGTGTTTCAAACTCCTGCGCAACCTTTTCATATTGCTTTGTACTTACAGCTAAAGCAGTTGCGATTGTTAGTACTTTATACTCATATTTTTTCACTTGAAGATACCTCCATGCAAATACCGATTTGTCACAAGCCAAGTATACCACCAATGGGAATGACATTCAATCCTCATTTACAGGTGCTGATAGTAGTAGCAAGCAATGCCCCGGTATATACCCGGCGCAGCTTGTTGGGGGCTGATGGCCCCCAAGCCCCCGGTGCATCGGTGCAGCTCCGCCCGATGCACAAGCCGCCGATGGCGTCTGCTGGCCTGTCCATACTGGGCAGGGAAGGAACGTTCGGCGGGAGCCGCCCCTGGAGGGCGCACGGTTGCCGTCAGGCAGTACCACCATCGCGCCCAAGCCGGTGGTGGGTAAGTGCGCTCTTAGCAGAGGGCCTATAAAGAGAACGGAGCGCCCAGGTCATCCCCGGACGCTCCCGCTCGGTTTTCTCCTGCTGGTCGATCACCGCCTTCCCAGCCTGTGCCATTCTGCCACAAATGAACCGCAGTCAATGTAATGTAGTGGCCTGGTGAAACCACCCTTTATACATTACATCTCAGAAGCGAATCCTTGAAGCCTACGCAAAACAGAACGGCTTTTCAAACCTCAAATGGTACACAGACGACGGATTCTCCGGGGCAAATTTCCAAAGACCCGGCTTCCAGTCCATGCTTGCCGACATTGAAGCGGGGCTTGTGGGAACGGTCATAGTAAAGGATATGTCAAGGTTAGGGCGAAATTATTTACAAGTGGGAATGTACACAGAAACATTATGGACAAGGACACAAAAGGCAGACCATGAAATGGGGCTGCTGACAACAAATAAAGGTTGAATATCCGGCACAGGGAAAGTGCGGGATATTCAGCCTTTTTGTTGTTTGTTGGGGTTTCCAAAGGGGCTTGCCCCTTGGCACACGACTTTGCTTGCAAAGTGTAGTGTGTTATACGCTCTGTCAGCGTTGCTGCGAAAATGGGATTGCCACCGGGAAAGGCAATAGCATTTGGAGCGGCAGGAAAACAGGGCTGTGATTGCGTGACGTGGAGCCGCAAGCGCAAGACTGGTCTTATCAGCAGACAGGGCGTATATGGAACTTCCGTTCCACGCCGGACTATGAGACAAAGTGTCCCAAACGGATAGCCACACTCACAAAAAAGAAGACGGATTTTTCTCTCAAAATTGAAATGGGCAGGAAAGCCATTTTAGGGCTTTCCCGCCTTGACTACCCATCAGCAAAGACAGGCGGGACTGTCAGCGGCGGCGCATTTATGCGCCGTTCATCTTGACCGTTGACTGGCTCGCCTGGCTTTGCTATTTCCCCGATAGATTAGGAAATTATTTGAGTGGCTTTTCACGTTCTTGAACATAATCATTTTCAAAGCTAATAGAAATTATTGTATTTTTTATTCCTGTCCCTGTAAAACATACAGCATATTCGTCATCCTTTTTTAGATTGTCCAGTGAAATGGAAAAAGTAGTTAATTCAACTGCTCCGTCCCATGTATTACTCCATAAAATCTCATTTGTTTTATTGTTCTTGATTTCTAAAATTCCTTTTTCTCCATCCATTTCCAATTCACATTTTGCTGTCACATTCTCTAAATCATTTGATACACAAAATAGCTTTTCATTGATAAATGGTTCTGTATCATCATAATTTTCATTTAATTGCATTTCGATTTTTACACCATCTGCGGTATTGGCATTGGCTATGGAACTTTTGCATGATGTTAAGGCCGCCATACTAATAAGTGCAATACATAAAACAAGAATTTTCTTCATAAATACCTCCGCATACTTTGGTTTTCTGCTCTTTTATTTTCTCCCCCGCTGTGGGGTTGGATTTTTCAGCAAGTCCGATTTCTCCGCAATCTTTTTCAGCCACTTCTTTTCTTCTTCTGACAGCTTCTTCAAATTCAATTTGAGCTGTTTGCAGATAAAAGCCATAGATGCTTGCTCCATGTCATCGTCCTCGCTGGCGGCTTCGTCTGCGGCCTGCAACAATCCTTTCAGCGGGTTATCCTCCGGGACGCTGAAAAAATCGTCCTTGTGGGTTTCCCGCAGGTCAAATGCTATATTGTTTATGTCCTGCTGTATCACATAGCGGCAAAAGCTGTCATCGTCAATATGGGCGGCGATAAGCTGTCTTAACTGCGGGTCGGTCAAGCCGGAATTATGTTGCTTCATAATGGTTGCGCTCATAGCGTCCACAATGGCGTTTGCGCCCTGCACCTGCTTCCCGGCAATTCCATTCACATAAATTTCAAGGTCAGCCATCAGCCGGGGAAAATCCGGGTGCACCGCCAGTTCACACAAGAGGGAATTGTCTACCAACCCACTTTTCAATAGTTCAATCATATCATCACTCAAACACAGGTCTGCAAGATCGGCGTTTGGGTAATTTTTTGTTTCGGACAGCCCCAGCAGATAGTCGGCAGTCACGCGGTAAAATTTCGCCAGTTTGATAAGAGCATAGTGGCTGATATCCTTGAAGTCATCCGCTTCATAACTGCCCAGCGCAGACTTGGAGAGGTGCGTTTGCTCCGCAAGCTGTTCCAGTGTCAAGCCACGCTCCACACGCAGGTCTTTTAAGCGTTCTTGTGTGGATAGTTCCATGCTCTCCCTCCTTGTCCACTCTATAAAATAGGAAGTTGTTACATTGTGGGGTATGTTTATTATACATGTTTTGTTGTTTTTACTCTTGATTGTGTAATTTCTTCAAATAGTTGTTTTTCGTTTAGGTCTTTAAAAACTCTTTTTGGAATTAACGTATATATTCGTGGTGCTTGAATTAAATAATAAAAATCATGGCTTTCCCATAGTGCAGAGTAAATATCCCACTTCATTTCTGATTCAATGCTTTGTGTTTTAAATTTAATTGTTTCTTTTGAGAATACCAGCGTATATTCCTCATGATATTTTGCAGTTTGCTTGAATTTCAGTATAGGCATTAGAATATATAAATAGCTTCCCAATGCAGTTACAACAATTACCAATCCAAATATTAAAATACTAAATATGCTAAAAGAGGTGAACAGCATATAAA